>NZ_PDJQ01000001.1:0-1371668 GCF_002563855.1 Tepidiforma thermophila | reverse complement strand
TGGTGAACACGTTCGGGCCCGATGCGACGGTGGCGTGGGAGGCGGCGCGGGCGGCGCTCGAGCGGCGGCTGGATGCGGAAGGTCGGCCTCTGGCGGTCTGGGTGCCGCGGGGGGCCAGCTTCCCGACCGAGGAGCCGGGGCTCTCGCAGTTCGTGCTGAGCCTCGACGGGGCCAGGCGCCTGGATGACGGCCGGCTGGAGTTCTGCAGGCCGGTGAACCTCTACCTGCGGCGGGTGGCGACAACGGGCTCGGTGGTGACGGCGCTGGGCGGGCTGGCCGGGCACTGGGCGCAGTTCACGAACCGCGTGCCGGGGACGTTCCAGCTGAATTCGAACGAGCTGTTCCGGCTGCCGGCTTCGCAGGAAGAGCGGCAGGAGCTGTTTGACCGGATCGTGCTGGCGTCGCAGCAGCCGGAGGTGGATGACACGGTGGTGGTGCCGGCGCGGGACTGCTGGACGGCGAACGACCTCGGGGGCGGCGGGGCGTGCATCCTGGGGACCCCTGCGCCGGAGAACGACGCGTGGAGTGCGTCGCTGCGGCGGAATCTGCGCCGGCTGGTGAAGGCGGCGAACGAGGCCCCGGCGACGGGTGCGGATGCGCGCGCGCTGGTCGTGCTGGGGCCGGCAACGTACGCCGAGGATGAGAAGCTCTCGTGGGCGCTGCGGGGCATGGACCCGACACTTTACGCGGGGTTCGACATCCTGGCGGTGATTGCCGACGGTGTGGTGAAGCCGATCCTCCAGCCGGGGCGGTCGGTGCTGCCGTGGGATGCTCCGCTGCGCTGAGGCAGGCAGGCGCCGTTCGCCCGGCCGGGGCATGATCTGCGGAGCACACCGGCAGAGGAGGGCTGGATGACCATCCGGCGCGTGGGGTTCATCGGACTGGGGATTATGGGCGGCCCGATGGCGGCGAACCTGCTGGCCGCCGGCTACGAGCTGACGGTCTGGAACCGGACGGCGGCGAAGGCCGAGCCGCTGGCCGCTGCTGGGGCGCGCGTCGCGGGGTCGCCGGCGGAGGTGGCCGCCGCCTCGGAGCTGACGTTCACCTGTGTGACGGCGTCGGCCGATGTGGAGGCGGTGGTGCTCGGGCCGGGCGGTGTCATCGACGGGGCGGCGCCGGGCAGCATCGTCGTCGACTGCTCGACCATCGCCCCGGCCACGGCGCGGAAGGTGCATGCACAGCTGGCGGAGCGGGGCGTTGCGGCGCTCGATGCGCCGGTTTCGGGCGGCGATGTGGGCGCAAAGGCGGGGACGCTCGCGATCATGGTTGGCGGGGATGCGGAGACGTTCGAGCGGGCGCTGCCGGTGCTGCGGGCCATTGGCAAGACGATTGTGCACGTGGGGCCGCCGGGGGCCGGGCAGGTGGTCAAGCTCTGCAACCAGGTCGCGGGCGGCCTGAACCTGCTGGCAATGGCGGAGGCGATCAGCCTGTGCCGGCGTTCAGGGGTGGACCCGGCGAAGATGCTCGAGGTGGTGTCGGCGGGGGCGGCGGGTTCGTGGATGCTGCAGCACCTGGGTCCGCGGGCGGTAGCGGGCGACTTTGCGCCGGGGTTTATGGTGGACCTGATGCAGAAGGACCTGGGGCTGGTGCTGGACGCCGCGCACGAGACGCACACGCCGCTGCCGGGTTCGGCGCTGGTGCGGCAGCTGTTCGAGATGCTGCAGGCGAGGGGACGCGGGCGGGACGGTACGCAGGCGATCGTGGAGGCGCTGGCGCTGCTGGCCGGCGAGACCGGCTAGGCGACCGAGGGGCCGTCGCTGTCGCCGTTGCGGCGGAGGAGCGAGACCACGGCTGCGCCGCGGGGCCGGTCGGCGAGCTGCCGGTCGGCGGCGGCGAAGAGGTCGGCGGCATCGCAGTCGACGCCGGTCGCGACGCCGAAGGCGAGGGAGATGGGGACGAGGTCGGCCCATTCGTCGAGGTTGCGGCGCTCGACCTCCTGGGCGATGCGGCGGGCGATGAGGCGGCCGACGGTGAGGTCGGCGCCGGGGAGGATGATGCCGAAGTCGTCGCCGCCGATGCGGGCGGCGAAGTCTCCGCCGCGGATGCAGTGGTGGATGGCGGCGGCGGCCCTGCGCAGCATGTCGTCGCCGGCGTCGTGGCCGTGGGACTGGTTGACGACGCGGGTGCCGACAAGGTCGGCGAGGATGAGGGTGACCGGCTCGCGGGTGCCGCGGCGTGCGCGGCACTCCTCGCGGAGGCGCTCGTCGAAGGCGTGGCGGTTGAAGAGGCCGGTGAGGTGGTCGGTGCGGGCTTCGCGTTCGAGCCAGCGGACCATGGTGTCGCGGCGGCGGAGGGTGCGGTTCTCTTCGACGGCGACGGCGAGGCGAAGGGTGAGCTGGGCCTCATCGAGGCTGCTGAGTGTGAGGAAGTCGTGGGCGCCGAGCTTGAGCGAGGGCACGGCTTCGAGGGCGGGGTCCTGGTCGAGGAGGAGGACGACGGCGACGTCGGGCCGGCGTTCGCGGAGGGCTCGGACCAGGGGTGCGGCCGGGTCGTGCCAGAGGCGGGCGGAGACGAGCGCGACGTCGAAGGCGCCGCCGTCGAGCAGGCGGCCGGCCTCCTCAACGTCGCGCGCAGCGTGGGGCACCAGGCGGGGCGACGCCTCGAGGAGCTTCCGCAGGGTGCGGATGTGGGCGATGTCCTCATCGACGATGAGGACGCGGAGCGTGCGGGGCGTGCCCGGTGGCGGAGCGGCTCGGCTGGTCATGCTGGGGTTCCTGCTCTGAGTATCGGCAGGTGCTCGACAGAAGAAGAGGCCCGCCGGGAGGTGCCGGCGGGCCGTTCGATGGCCCGGGAAGGGGTTGCCGCTAGAAGTCGCGGCCGGGGATTTTGATGTCGTCGGCGGGCGGAGCGGGGTTGGCGATGCCGGCCATAAGCTGGGTAGGCACGAGCATGCGGAGCTCATCGAGGGTCCATTTGCCGTGCTTGTAGATGTTGCGGAAGGGGGGATAGAGGTCGGCGAGGAGGCCGATATGCCCGCCGGCGACCTGGAAGATGCGGCCGTTGATGTTCCACGCCTCGTCGAGGAGGAGGTAGATGGTCATCGGGGCGACCATGTCGGGTGTGCGCATGGCGGCGGCTTCTTCGGCGGCGCGGTTGGCGGCGGCCTGCGGCGGGCCTCCGGCGGCGGCGATGCCGCGCTGGGCGCGGAGTTCGCGGGCGCTCTGGGGCACGGTGGCGGTGAGCCGCGTGGCGGCCCCGGGCGCGATGCAGTTCACGGTGACGCCGTAGCGGCCGAGGTCGCGGGCGGCGACGCGGGTGAGACCGGCGACGCCGGCCTTGGCGGCGCCGTAGTTCGCCTGGCCGGAGTTGCCCTGCAGGCCGGAGACCGAGCTGAAGTTGACGATGCGGCCGTAGCGCTGCTGCCGCATGAGGACGGAGGCGGGCTTGATGGTGGTGAAGTGGCCCTTGAGGTCGACGCGGATGACGTCGTCCCACTCTTCTTCGGTGAGGTTGAAGATCATACGGTCGCGGAGGATGGCGGCGAGGTTGATGAGGCCGTCGAGGCGGCCCCAGGTATCCAGGGCGGTGCGGATGACGCTTTCCCCGCCCTCCATGGTTGAGACGTCGGCGAAGTTGGCGACGGCTTCGCCGCCCATTTTTTTGATTTCCTCGACGACCTGTGCGGCGGGCCCATCGTCGTGGCCGGTGCCGTCGGGATTGACGCCGGGGTCGTTGACGACGACGCGGGCGCCTTCGGAGGCGGCGAGGAGGGCGCACTCGCGGCCGATGCCGCGGCCGGCGCCGGTCATGGCGATGACTTTGCCCTCGAGGAGGTTGCCCATGGGTTGTGCTCCTTCTGCGGCGGAATCAGCGGCGCCGTCAGCTGTTGATGATGACCGTGGCTGAGCCGGGGGTGGTCTTCTTGCCCTCGGGGTTTTCGGTCCAGATCTCGAGGTCGACGAGCTTTTGGCCGTTCTCTTCGTATTTGCGGGTGACGATGCCCCTGCAGAGGATGTCCTGGTTCGGGTAGTCCATGCCGCGGTAGCTGCAGCCGAAGCGCTTGATCTTGCCGTTGCCTCCGAGCCAGTCGTGGAGGAGCTGGCCGAGGAAGGCATGCTTGAGTGCGCCGTGGACGATGATGTCGCTGAGGCCGGTGCTCTTGGCGAAGTCTTTATCGTAGTGAATCTGGTAGAAGTCCCCGGAGGCTGCTGCCCAGAGGACGAGCTGCTGAGTGGAGCAGTTCTTCTTGAGTTCGGGGATGGCCATGCCTTCCGTGATTTCGTCCCATTTCGCTGCCATTGCGATGCCCCTCCGGGTTAGTAGCGGATGCTGGTGCCGGTCATGATGGCGACGACTTTGCCATCCTGGTTGGTGTAGACCGTTTTGGTGGTCGTGATGAGCATCTGGCCGATGCTGCCCTCTCGCTCTTCGTAGGAAGCGACGTGGGAGCGTGCGGTCAGGACGTCGCCGGCGCAGATGTCGTCGAAGTACTCGATGTCGGTGCCGCCGTTGAGGACGCGGGTGAGCGGGCGGGACGGCTGGGGGCCGATGTCGAAGCCGCGGCGGCCGCCGGCGCGCGGATTGTAGACGGGGGTGCCGAGGTAGCCCGGCGGCACGACGAGGCTGCGGTAGCCGGCGGCTTTGGCGGCGGCTTCGTCGTAGAAGATGGGGTCGGTGTGGCCGACGGCGCGGGCGAACATGCGGATGGAGGTTTTATCGACCTCGAGGGTGAAGGGCTCGGACTCCTTGCCGACGTGGGCGCGCATCTCATCGGTGATGAGCGGCGTCTTTTCCTGTGTCACGGGGCCAACTCCGCGGGATAGTTTGTGCGCGGGGAACGATACGCGAGCGGGAGCGGCGCGTAAACGGGAGGCGGACGGTATTCCCTGCGGCGGAGGGCGCGGCTAGAATCCGGCGAATGGCGTTTCTCTCGTTTCCTGAGGGTTTCCAGTGGGGCGTCGCGACGGCGGCGTACCAGATCGAAGGCGCCGTCCGGGAGGACGGCCGGGGTGTGACGATCTGGGACACGTTCGTCCGGCAGCCGGGGCGCGTGCAGAACGGCGACACGGGGGATGTGGCGTGCGACCACTACCACCGGTACCGCGAGGACATCGAGCTGATGGCGAGCCTCGGTATCCAGACGTACCGGTTCTCGCTGGCATGGTCCCGGATTTACCCGTTCGGGCGGGGCGCGGTGAATGAGCAGGGGCTGGCGTTCTACGACCGGCTGATTGATGCCCTGCTCGAAAAGAACATCGAGCCGGCGATCACGCTCTACCACTGGGACCTGCCGCAGGCGCTGCAGGACCTCGGCGGGTGGATGAACCGGGAGACGACGGATGCGTTCGCGGCGTACGCGAAGACGGCCTTCGACCGGTTCGGCGACCGGGTGACGCGCTGGATTACGCTGAACGAGCCGATTGTGTTCACGGAGATGGGGCACCGCACGGGTGTGATGGCGCCGGGCATCCGGGACCTCGGGGCGTATGCGCGGGCGATTCACCACGCGCTGCTGGCGCACGGGAAGGCGGTGCGGGTCTTCCGCGAGGGCGGGTATCGCGGGGAGATCGGCATTACGAACGCCAACACGTACTACGAACCGGCGGACGACTCGCCCGAGACTGCGGCAGCGGTGGAGCGGGCGCGCGACTTCGACACGCGGCTGTTCCACGGGCCGGTCTTCGGGCGCGGGTACCCGGCGACGGTGGTGAAGCATTTCGCCGAGCGGGGCGTTCCGCTGCCGATTGAGCCGGGCGACATGGAGGTCATCGCGACGCCGACGGACTTCCTCGGGGTGAACCTGTACTCGCGCGGGCTCATCCAGCCGGCGAACAACAGCGTGGGGTTCACGTACGCGCCGCCGCGGCTGCCGCTCCTGCCGATGGGGTATGAGGCGGCGCCCCATGCGCTCGGGGCGTTCGTGCGGTGGGTTTCGCGGGAGTACGACCGGCCGCGGATCTCCATCACCGAGAACGGGGTCTGCGACAACACGGAGCCGGACGCCAGCGGCGTGATCGACGACACCACGCGACAGGAGCTGCTGCGCGGCTTCCTGGCGGGGCTGCACGGGGCGATTGCCGACGGCTGCGACGTGCGGGCCTACTACCAGTGGTCGCTGATGGACAACTTCGAGTGGGCGTTCGGCTACAGCAAGCGGTTCGGCATCGTGTACACGGACTACCGGACGCTGGCGCGGATCCCCAAGAAGTCGGCGGAGCTGTACGCGCAGATCATCCTCAGGAACGGCGTGGAAGTCTGAGACCAGCCCCGCTCAGAGGAGCTGCTCAATCGCTTCGATGACCTCGGGCGCGTCGGGCGGGGTGCGCGGGTCGAACTTCGCGACGACGTTGCCGTCGCGGTCGACGAGGTACTTCTGGAAGTTCCAGAGGACGTCGCCGCCCAGCGGCGCGGGGAGCGAGGTGAGAGCCCGGTAGAGCGGGTGCATGCCTTCGCCCTTGACGGAGATCTTCGCGAAGAGGGGGAAGGTGACGCCGTAGTTGAGGTCGCAGAAGGCGGCGATCTCCTCGTTGGTGCCGGGCTCCTGGCCCATAAAGTCGTTGGCTGGGAAGCCGAGGATTTCGAAGCCGCGGTCGCGGTAGCGTTCGTAGATGGCCTGGAGGGCGGCGTACTGGGGGGTGAGGCCGCACTTGCTGGCGACATTGACGAGCATGAGGACATTGCCGCGATACCGTTCGAGCGGCTCTTCCGTGCCGTCGATGCGCTGCATGGTGAACTCCAGGACCATCGAACAACCTCCGCGGGCGAACGTGCCCCGGCGATCGTAACAGGGCGCTCGGGAACGGCGCCTGCGGGGCTCAGCCGGAGGCGAACCAGGAGACGATGCGAACGGGGACAAACCGGACGAGGGGCAGGGCCTCGAGGTCCATCGTGCGGTACTGCGGATAGCGCGCGCGGAGGGCCGCGAGCGCTTCGGGCCAGCAGTCACCCCGTTCGAGGACGACGGCGTCGACATCGAGGCGGACCCACGCGAGGCGCGACCAGTCGGCATCGTAGCGGTCGACGAGGAGGGCCGCGCGGGGGTCGCGCCGGAGGTTAGCGATGCGGGCGAGCCTGCCGGGGCGCTTCGGCTTTTCGTCGACGGACATGGCGAGAACGTGCCCGGCCGGCTCATCGAGCAGCGCGAAGCAGACCGGGACGAGGTGCGGGCGGCCGTCACTGCTGATGGTGGCGAGCCGGGCGACCGGTTCGGATGCGAGGAGGGCGCGCTCGCGCGGGCCGAGGCGGGCGCCGGGCATGGCGGAAGGGTAGCGAAATGCGGTCAATGAGGGCGATGGGGTAGAGTGCGGGCATGACGCGCCTAGTGCTTGCGGCGGATTTCGGAGGCACGCACCTGCGGGCGGCGATTGTGGATGAGCGGGGCGAGGTGCTGTTCCGGGAGGACCACCCGACACCGCCGCAGGCAAGCCCTGGGGAAGCCGTTCAGCTGGTGGTGGACCTGCTGGCGCGGACCGTGGAGGCGTCAGGTGCAGCGCCGGCGGCGGCCTGCATCGCGACGGCGGGGCTGATCAACGCGAACGAGGGGAAGGTCATCTTCGCCCCGAACATCGCGGGGTTCCGGAACGTGGTGCTGACGACGCCGGTAGCGCAGCGGCTGGGTATCCCGGCGTACATCGAGAACGACGCGTCGGCGGCGGCGCTCGGGGAGTACCGGTTTGGGGCGGGACGAGGGACGCGGCACCTGCTCCACGCGACGCTCGGGACAGGCATCGGGGGCGGCATCGTCATCGATGGGCGGCTGTACCGCGGCGCGCAGGGGCTGGCGGGGGAGATCGGGCACATCATCATCGACCCGGCGGGGCCGCGGTGCACGTGCGGGTCGCGCGGCTGCCTCGAGGCGCTGGTGAGCGGCGTGGCGTTCGCGGCGCGGGCGCGGAAGCTGCTGGAACAGGGGAAGTCGGCGGTGCTGAAGGAGCTGGTGGGGTACGCGGAGCCGACCGCGGTGCACCTGTTCGAAGCTGCGAAACGGGGGGACCGCACCTGCGAGGCGGAGATCCGGAACGGCGGGCACATCCTCGGGCTGGGGCTGGGGAGCCTCGTGAACGTGCTGAACCCGGACGCGGTGACGCTCTCGGGCGGACTGCTGGCGATGGGCGAGATGCTGCTGGGGCCGATGCGGGAGGCGATGGGGTCGATGGCGTACGGGCCGGCATCGGGGGCGCTGGTGCGCATCGGCGAGCTGGGGGAGAACACGGGCTTGCTGGGCGCGGCGGCCGTCGCGTTCGAGCGGCTGGAGGGGGATTAAGCCGGCTAGCCGAGGTGTTCCCGGAAGAAGTCGGCGATGCGGCGCCAGCTGTCCTCAGCGGCGACGGGATTGTACGCGACCTTCATGGGGCCCCAGGCACCGAGTTTCGCGATGAGACCGCTGTGGCGGTTCATGTACGAGTGGCCAGCGTCGGGGTAGATGACAACGTCGTGGGGGATGCCGAGGTGTTCGAGGTGCTCCTGCAGCCGGCGGCCCTGCGGCGCGAAGAGGCGGTCGCGGCCGCCGTAGCCGGCGACGATGGGGCAGGCGTCGTCGAGGGCGGAAGGGTCCTTCGGGACGGAACCGTAGAAGACGGCTGCGGCGCGGTACGGCGCGCGGGCAGCAAGGAGGAGGGCGAAGCCGCCGCCCATGCAGAAGCCGATGACGCCGAGGCGGGCCGGGTCGACCCCGGGGCGGGCGGCGAGCCAGGCGCGGGCAGCTTCGAGGGCTTCGAAGGCAGGGCCGGCGCCGCGGGAGAGGTCGCGGAAGGCGCGCATGATGCAGAGCGGCCGGGGGCCGAGGGCGGCGAGCAGGTCGGGGGCGAGGGCCACCCAGCCGAGGGAGGCGGCGCGGCGGGCCTGGGCGCGGATGTCGTCGTTGAGGCCGAAGACCTCGTGGATGACGAGGATGCCCGGGCGCGGCGCCGGGGACGGGTCATCGGGCGCGGCGAGGAAGGCGGGCATGGCCCCGGCGCCGGCGAGCGGGATGCGGTGGTGCGATTCCATGGTCTGCATGGTGCCGGAGCGGCCCGGGAAAACGCGAACCGCCCGGCGAGGGATGCCGGGCGGGCTGCACAGCTGATTCGCGGAGGAGGGGCTAGATGCGGCCCGCCATGGCGCGGAGGCGGCGGATCCGCTCATCCAGCGGCGGGTGGGTGCTGAAGAGGTTGGCGAGCCCTTCGCCGCGGAACGGGTTGGCGATGTAGAGCGCGGAGACGGCCTCCTGGGCAGGGGTAGGCTCCATCGGCACGGCAGCGATGCCCATCTTCAGCTTTTCGAGTGCGCTGGCGAGCGCGAGGGGGTCGCGGGTGACGCGGGCGCCGGTCTCATCGGCGGCGTATTCACGGGAGCGGCTGATGCCGAGCTGCAGCAGGGTTGCGGCGATGGGTGCAACCAGGATGACGAGCAGAGCGACGAGCGGGTTTTGGTCGCGGTCGCGGCCGCCGAAGATGGAGGACCACATGAGGACCTGGGCGATCATGGAGATGGCGCCGGCGATGGTGGCGACGATAGAGCTTGTGAGGATGTCGCGGTTCTTGACGTGACCCATCTCATGGCCGATGACGGCGCGCAGCTCGCGCTCGTTCAGGAGGCGGAGGATGCCGGTGGTGACAGCGACGACAGCGTGCTGGGGGTCGCGGCCTGTTGCGAAGGCGTTCGGCGAGGCGTTTTCGACGATGTAGACGCGGGGCATGGGCATGCCCGCGGCGCGGGCGACCTCGCGGACGATCTGGAAGAGGCGCGGGTGTTCGGCTTCGGTAATTTCGCGGGCGCCGGCCATGGCGAGTGCGACGCGGTCGCTGAACCAGTAGGCGAAGAAGTTCATGACGCCGGCAAGGAGCAGGAAGAAGATGGCTCCGCCTGTGCCGCCGATGAATCCGCCTACGGCCACGAGGAGACCGGTGAGGGCAGCGAGCAGGATGGTGGTTTTCAGGAAGTTCATTTTCGAGAAATGGCTAACCTCCTCGATCAAATTATAGGCGCCGGCCGCTGCGCCTGACGGGAAAGGCCGGGTAAGGGAACCCGGAGCAGGCTGGCTGCTCTGGGGATCGAATTTGCACCTGTGTTCCGTACTGAGTGTACCGGCCCGGAGACCGGGGCCGGAAGTTACCTGTACAGGGGGTTCTCATGAAGGTCTTTCGATGGCGGTCGCTGATGCTGCTGGCGGGTGCGGCAGTCGCTGCGGCCGGTATTGCCGCGTGCGGCGGCGACGATGACGATGCGGAGCCGACGCCGTTGCCGACCGCGCCGGCAGCGGCCGGGGACATCGTCGAGACGGCAGTCGCCACCGGGAACTTCACGACGCTGGCGCGCGCCCTCGAAGCGGCCGGCCTTGTGGAGACGCTCAAGGGCGAAGGGCCGTTCACGGTGTTTGCGCCCACAGATGAGGCGTTCGCTGCGCTGCCGGCCGGGACGCTTGACCAGCTGCTGGCGAACAAGGATGAGCTGACGAAGGTGCTGACCTACCACGTGGTGGCGGGGAAGGTCACCTCGGCGGACGTGGCGAAGCTGACTGAGGCGACGACGGTCGAGGGCTCGAAGCTCCAGATCAAGGTCGAGGGCGGCACGGTGATGATCAACGACGCAACGGTGACGACCGCGGACGTTATGGCCACGAACGGCGTCATCCATGTGATCGACCGGGTGCTCATCCCGGAGTAAGGCCCGGTTTCCCGGAAGCACACAGCGGGGGCTCCGTCCGGAGCCCCCGCGTTTGGTTTGCCCTGTGGGGGGCGCCGGCGTCAGCGGGCCATGCCGTGGAACTCCGGATTGGGCAGGACGCCGGCGCCGCTCATCAGCCGATTGGTGAAGTTGAACATGGCTGTAACTTCGACGATGTCCCAGCAATCTTCGTCGGAGAAACCGAGGGCGCGGAGTTCGTCGATGTCGTCTTCGGTGACGGTGACGGGGTCGAGGGTAAGTTTCACGGCAAAGTCGAGCATGGCCATGTGCTTTTCGGAGAGGCCGGCCTTGCGGTAGTCGAGGGTGATGCGGTCGCCCTGGACGGGGTCCTTGAGGATGGCGCGGAGGGCGAAGCCGTGGGTGGTGAGGCAGTAGAGGCACTGGTTCTGCATCGAGACGACGACAGCGATCATTTCGCGCTCGGCCCTGCCGAGGCCGGGGGTGGGCTCCATGACGGACTGGTAGTGGGCGTACCACTTGAGCATCCGGTCGCCGCGCCAGGCGAGGGCGCGGAAGACGTTGGGGACGAAGCCCATGCGCTCTTCCATCTGGTCGAATAGGGCGCGGGCTTCATCGGAAAGCTGGTCGCGCTCGAGGACGGGGAACCAGGAGATGCGTTCGCTGCTCATGGAGGGAGCGTGCGACGGCGCGACGCGGACGTCAACGGCAGGTCAGTTGACGCGGGGGTCGGCGGGGGCCCAGGCGAAGAGCTTGAGCCTCCCGGGCTGGCGCTGAAGGACGCGGCGCCAGAGGGTGGCGGGGTCGGGGTCGAAGGCATCGCCTTCGAGGGCGGGGACAACGAACCAGGCTTCTTCGGCGATTTCGCGGTCGAGCTGGCCGGGGCTCCAGCCGGAGTAGCCGGCGAAGACGCGGACCGATGCGAGGTCGGCCTGGTAGTCGTCGAGGGGGCGGGAGAGGTCGAGCAGGGCGGCGTCGCCGACGACGCGATTGGCCGGGGCTGCCCCGGGGCGGAAGCGGCCGAGTGCGATGGCGGCGGTGGGTTCGACCGGGCCGCCCTGGAAGACGACGGGCGGGTCGGCGGCGAGACCGGCGAACTGGGGGAGGTGGTCGGCGACGGGGGCCTCCATCACGGGGCGGTTGAGGACGAGGCCCATGGCGCCATCATCGTCGTGCATGCAGACAAGGACGACGGTGCGGAAGAAGTTAGGGTCGACAAGGGAGAGGGAGGCGACGAGGAGCTTTCCGGCGACGGATTCGGCCACGGGGTGATCTTCGCCGAGGCGGCGGCATGCCGCCAGCGGGCTGTTTCAGGGCGCCAGGGGGCTGGCTGCCGGGGCGCCGAGCTGGATGACGCCGCGGGCTGCGAGGGCTTCGATTTCGGCCTCACTGAGACCGAGTTCCGCGGCGAGGGTTTCGCGGGTGTGCTCACCGAGGAGCGGAGCGCGCTGGAGCTCGACCTCGGAATCGCTCAGGTGGATCGGCGGTGCGAGGAGCTGGAACTCGCCGACGGTGGGGTGCTGGATGGTCCGGATCATGTTGCGGGCGCGGAGGTGGGGGTCGGCGAGGAGGTCTTCGGTGTCGTAGACGGCGCTGCAGGGGACGCCGGCGGCGGCGAGGTGCTGCATGGCTTCGAACTTGGTGCGCTGGCGCGTCCAGCCGGCGATGATCTCCCAGAGGGCGTCGCCGTTGGCGTGGCGGTCGCGGACGGTGGCGAAGCGGGGGTCCATGCCGAGCTCGGGCATGTCGATGGCGGCGACCAGGGCGTCCCACATGCGGGTGGTGACGACCATTATGTAGATGTAGTCGTTCGGGCCGCCGGGGGCGCAGGGGTAGAGGTCGGTGGGGACGACGGTGCGGTTGCCGCGGCGCTGGATGGGGCTGGAGCGCCACTCGCGCTGGGACATGGGCTCGCGCATGAAGTTGGCGATGACCTCCTGCATGGCGATTTCGACGACCTGGCCGCGGCCGGTGCGCTGGCGCTGGACGTAGGCAGCGAGGATACCGAGGGCAGCGTGGACGCCGGAGCCGGTATCGCCGAAGGTGGCGCCGGGGCGCATAGGCGGGCCGTCGGGGTCGCCGGTCACGCTGAAGGCACCGCCGGCGGCCTGGGCGATCATGTCGAAACACTTGTAGCCGGCGTACGGGCCGGAGGTCCCGAAGCCTTTGATGGTGGCGTAGATGATGCCGGGGTTGCGTGCGCTGAGGACGTCGTAGCCGAGGCCGAGCTTCTCCATGGTGCCGAGCGTGAAGTTTTCGACGACGACATCGAACTTCGGCACGAGGCGAAGGAAGAGGTCGCGGCCTTCGGGGGTATCGAGGGCGATGGCGACGCTCTTCTTGTTGTTGTTGAAGGAGAGGAAGTAGTAGGAGTCGCGGCCCTTCCCGGCGACATTGCGGCCGGGGTCGCCGACGCCAGGGCGCTCCACTTTGACGACCTCGGCGCCGAGCCAGGCGAGGTACTGGGTGCAGGTGGTCCCGGCTTCGTACTGGGTGAGGTCGAGGACTTTGATGCCGTCGAGCGCTGCCATCTGGGGCCTCCGGGTGGAGATGGCGGGGAGTGTAGCAGGGAGCGGAGGGTTCAGGTGGCCGCGGGCGGGTCGCCGGACCCCGGCGGGGGCGGCGATTTCCGCCGGCGCTCGAGGAAGCGGCGGATGGGGCGGGCGAGGGCGGCGCCGATCATCCCAACGGAGACACCTGCGAGGCCGCCGAGGACCATCCAGGGAACGACGGAGCCGCCGTCGCCGCTTTCGTCGACCTGGATGCTGGACGCCGGGCGCGCGCCTGGAGGGGACGTCGTGCCGGCGGCGGTGCCGGCCGAGGACGCGCCGGCGACCGCCCCGGTCCGCCGGGCCGGAAAGGCGTTCGGCTCGCCGGGAGTCGGGCGGGAGGTAACCGCCCAGAGCCCTGGGTCGGGTTCGGCAAGGGGATCGCGGAGGCCGAGCGTCTCTCCGGCTTCCGGCGCGGGCGGCGCGGGGTCGAAGACGTCGGTACGGCTTCCGAAAGAGAGTTCGTCGACGATGCGGCCGGAGGGGTCCCGGAGGCGGAGGACATCGCCGGCATTGCCGGGGCCGTTGCCGATTTCGCCGTCGGGGACACGCACGACGGGAACCGCCGGGTCGAACGTTGCGGCGGAACCGGCAACGACGGCGTAGCCGCCGGCAGGGATGACGAGGGAGGGGAGGGTATCGGACGAGGCCGCGTCGGCGATGACCCAGCCGGCGAGGTCGACGTCGCCGGGGCCGGGGTTGAACAGCTCGACCCATTCGTAGGGCGCGTCGCGGCCGGATTCGGGCGAGTCGCTCATGAACTCGGTAATGCGCACCGAGCCGAGCGACGGACCGGCAGCCTGGGCCTGGGCGGGCGGCGGCGCGGGGGACTGGCCCCGGCTCGAGGGCCGTGGGGTCGGGGAGGGTTTCGGGGTCGAGGCCGCGCCAGAAGCCGCCTTCGTCGGAGCGGCGGTTGCGCGCGGCGCGGGCGTTGGCGTGGGCGGGGGTTCGTCGACCTCGCCGAACCACGCGTCGTCGAAGCAGGCGGTTGCGGCAGCGCTGCCGGGGCGGAGCATGAGCCGGACGCGGGCGGAGCGGGCGTCGGCGGGCGCCTGGAGCGGGCCGGTCGCGAGACGTACCCAGCTGCCCGAGGCGGGCTCGCTATCGGACTGGTCGCCGCCGGTGCCGGAGCCGTCGGCGGAGGTGTACCAGGTGACCCGGATGAAGGCATCGCCGCCGGTGGCCGAGGCCCAGGCGGCAGCTTCGTACCAGGCGCCGCCCTCGACGGGTACGGACTGGTAGAGCCACTTGGTCGAGGAGGTATCGGAATCGAGGCAGCCGGCGTAGCGGCCTTCGTAGGCATCGGAGGAGGCGCGGAGCTCGCCGCCGACTTTGGACCAGTAGGCCGGCCTGCCGGACTGGACCACCTCGAAGTCGCCGTTGCGGAGGAGGCCCCCGGAGGCGGAGCCGGGCGGCAGGGTGGGGGTGGCGGTTGGGGGCAGGGTGGGCGTCGGCCGGGGCGTGCTCAGGCGGGGCGGCGTCGGGGTTTTGGTGGGGGTCGGGGTTTTCGTCGGCGTTGGCGTCCGGGTCGGGGTTGGAGCGCGCGGGGTGCCGCCGGACGCGCCGTCCCCGGCGCCGGTACCGGCATCACCCGCGGGGGTCGGGGTTGGGGTAGCGGTGGGCGTCGGGGTTGCCGTCGGCGTCGGTGTCGGGCTGCCGGCTGATTCGACAAGGCTGGCTTCGACGAGACCGACGGGTGCGCCGACCTGGCCGCGCAGCTCGATGACGAAGATTGCGAAAAGGGTGCCGGGGGGCGCGGACGGCGTCATGACATCGAGGCGGAGATTCGCGCTGAGCTGGTACTCGGGGGAGGAAACGGTCGCCGCGGCGATTGGGCCTTCGGTTTTCCAGAACTCGAGGCGGAGGCGGGCCGTGACGCCGGTTTGGCCGGAGAGGCGGACAGCGGCGTCGTAGCGGTTGCCGGGCTCGGCAGGCGCGACCTGGGAGACGGTGGCCCGGTCGAGGGTGAGGCGGAAGGCGTCGCCGTCCGGTTCGAGCCCGTTCAGGCTCCAGGCGTCATCGACGGGCGGCTGGAAGGCGGGGTTTTCGAGCAGGTTGCCCCCGGCTGCGGCGCGCCGGGCGCCGGGGCCGGCAGGCAGCAGCGAGGCGGTGACGAATGCGAGGCACGCCAGCAGGAGAAGGATGGTTCGTCCGCTCCGCGGCATCCGGGTTCCTCCCGCCACGAGAAGAGGTGGGGGAACTGTAGGAGAACAGCGGGAACGGCGACAAGCCGGTGCCGGCGAGCGGCGTGCGGGCCCGCGGCGGGGACCGGGGTGCCGGGCGGCTTCCCCGGAGGCAGCTGGCGCCGGTAGACTTCGGCGGCCGGGCGCACTGGCGTGCCGGGACCGGAAACGCAGGAGGAGCTGGCATGGATATCCGCGGGGGCGTGGTGATCGTCACGGGGTCGGCCACAGGGGTCGGGGCGGCGTGTGCGAAGCTGCTGGCGAGCAAGGGCTGCAACGTGGTCATCAACTACACGAAGTCGGAGGCGGAGGCGCGGGAGACGCAGGCGGCCTGTGAGGCGCTCGGGGTCGAGACGCTGCTGGTGCAGGCGGATGTCGCGAACGACGTGGACTGCCGTCGGATGGCGCAGGCAGCGATCGACCGCTGGGGGCGGATCGACGGGCTGATCAACAACGCCGGGACGACCAAGTTCGTAAACCACACCGACCTGGAGGGGCTGACAGCGGAGGATTTCCTGCGGATCTACGCGGTGAACGTGGTTGGTGCGTATCAGATGACCCGGGCGGTGGCGCCGCAGATGAAGGCACAGGGACGGGGCGCCATCGTGAACATTTCGTCGATTGCGGGGGTGATGGGGATTGGGAGTTCGATTGCGTATGCGGCCTCGAAAGGGGCGCTGAACACCATGACGCTCTCGCTGGCGCGGGCGCTGGGTCCGGAGATCCGGGTGAACGCGATCTGCCCGGGGTTCATCCAGGGGCGGTGGCTGCGGGGCGGGCTCGGCGATGCGGCGTACGAAGCGGCGCTGGCGCAGCAGGAGCGCACGACACCGCTGCGGCGGGCGGGGACGCCGGAGGATATGGCGCAGGCGGCGGTCTGGTTCATTGAGGGGGCCGACCTGGTGACCGGTGAGCTGCTGATTGTGGATGCCGGGGCGCACCTTGGCGCGGCGCCGCTCATCGCGCGGTGACGCAGGGTCGGCGCCCGCTTGCGCCGCGCCCGAAAGCAGTGTGGAGTGGAGCCATGGTGCAGGAACGGCTCCAGAAGATCCTTTCGAACGCGGGCGTGGCGTCGCGGCGCAAGGCCGAGGAGCTGATCCTCGCCGGGCGGGTGCAGGTGAACGGGCAGGTGGTGACGACGCTCGGCGCGCGGGCGGACCTCGACGTCGATGAGGTGCTGGTTGACGGGGAGCCGGTGCGGCGGGACCGGTACCGGTACTTCATGCTGAACAAGCCGCGGGGCATCGTGACGACGGCGCGGGATGAGCAGGGCCGGGAGACGGTGCTGGACCTGGTGCCGATCGGGGACGTGCAGCTCCACCCGGTGGGGCGGCTCGACCGGGAGAGCGAAGGGCTGGTGATTGTGACGAACGACGGGCACCTGACGGACCTGCTCACGCACCCGCGCTACGGGGTCGAGAAGGAATACCTCGTTGGGGTAGATGCGCCGGTGCCGGCGAAGGACATCGAGCGGATGGTGCGGGGCATCACGGTCGACGGCGAGCGGCTGCGCGCGGCGTCGGTTAGGCCGGCGGAACCGCCCGGCGACGCGGAGCCCGATGCCGGGGCCGGCGCGTGGCTGCTGGTGACGCTGCGGCAGGGGAAGAACCGGGAGATCCGGCGGATGCTCGCTGCGCTGGGACGGAAGGTAGTGGTCCTGCGGCGGCTGCGGGTGGGGCCGCTGCGGCTGGGCGACCTCGGGAGCGGGGCGTTCCGGGAGCTGACGGCAGACGAGGTGGCGGCGCTCTACCGGGCAGGGCGGGCGGCGCAGGCGGCCGGCGAGCGGGCGGCCGATGGGCCGGAACGGAGCGGTCGTCTACCATCGCGGCGATGAAGCAGGACGCATGTATCCCGTGGCCGATCGCCATCGATGGGCCGGCCGCCTCGGGCAAGAGTTCGCTCGGGATGGCGCTGGCGCGACGGTTCGGCTACCTGTTCCTCGATACGGGACTGATGTACCGGGCGGTGACGCTGGCGGCGCTCGAGGCGGGCGTGCCGCCGGAAGATGCAGCCGCGGGCGAATTTGCGCGGTCGCTCGACATCCGGGCGGAGGCAGGGGCCGAGACGCGGATTTTCGTCGGCGGGCGGGATGTGACCGGCCGGCTGCGCGAGCCCGAGGTGGAGCACCACGTGAGTGCCTACAGCGCGCTGCCGTCGGTGCGGGCGGCGATGGTGGCGGCGCAACGGGCGATTGCGGCGCAGGGGCCGTCGATTCTTGCGGGGCGGGATATTGGCACGGTGGTTCTCCCGGATGCGCCGGTGAAGCTGTTTCTCGAGGCGTCGCCGGAGGCGCGGGCGGCGCGCCGGAGCCGGCAGGCGCACGAGTGGGGGATGGCGCAGGAAGCGGCGGAGGCCCGGCGCGACATCGAGCAGCGGGACCGGCTGGACAGTTCGCGGGCGGCGAGCCCGCTGCGTCCCGCCGCGGATGCCGTTGTGATTGACACCACGGACCTCACGCTGGAGGAGGTCATCCGGTTTGCGCTGGAGCTGCTGGGATGCGACTGAAGCTGCCGAAACTGCGCTGGGAGACGTTTGTCCCGCCGTTCTACTGGGCGTGCACGTACCTGCTGCGGGGCGCGCTCTGGCTGGTGGTGCGCTGGGAGGTGCGCGGCCGGGAGCACGTGCCGATGGAGGGCGGGCTGATTGTAGTGTCGAACCACCTGAACAATGCGGACCCGCCGATCGTGGGGGCCGGCGTCGCGAAGCGGCGGATCCGGTGGATGGCGAAGGTGGAGTTGTTTCGGTATCCGTTCGGGGTGATCCCGCGGCTGTGGGGCGCCTTCCCGGTGCGGCGGTTCGAAGCAGACCTCGGGGCGATGCTCACTGCGGAGCGCATCCTTCGGCAGGGCGGCGTGCTGGGGATGTTCCCGGAGGGGACGCGGTCGAAGACGGGATACTTCGGCACGCTGCACCCGGGGACGGCGCTCATTGCGCTGCGGACGGGGGCGCCGGTCCTGCCGTGTGCGGTGACGGGAACCGAGAAGTTGCGGAATCCGCTGGTGCTGCTGCGGCGGCCGCGGTTCACCGTGACGATTGGTGAGCCGATCCGGGTGGAGGCGGTGAAGCGGCCGACGGAGGAGCAGGTGAGCGCCCTCACGGAGCGGATCGCGGAGGCGATCCGGTCGCTCTTACCGCCCGGGTACCGCGGTCCCTATACTGGCGGTGAGGGTTCAGCACCCGGGGAGACCGATGGTCCAGATCATCCGCGCGAGTGACATGGGGTTCTGCATGGGGGTGCGGCGCGCCGTGCAGATTATGGAGAGCGAAGCGTCGCCGGAACGCCCGGTGTTCAGCGTGGGGGAGATCGTGCACAACCCGCACGTGGTGCGGGCGCTGGAGCGGAGCGGCGTCGTGCAGCTCCCGGGCCCGGACGAGGTCGAGGGGGATATCGGCAAGGCGACGGCCGAGCGGGTGAAGGCCGGCAGGGTTGCGATTACGGCGCACGGCGTGGGCGAGCGGGTGGTGCGGGAGCTGGAGGCGAGCGGGCTGGAGATTATCGACACGACGTGCCCGATTGTGACGCGAGCGCAGCGCTACGGGCAGAAGTTCGCCCGCGAAGGGTGGCACGTGCTGATTTACGGCGACCCGGGGCACAAGGAGGTCCGCGGGATCCTGGGGTGGACGTTCGGACAGGACGGTGAGCCGGGAGCGACCGTCGTGCCACAGTCGGATTACGAGAGCCTGCGCCGGCTGGTGGAGGAGTTTCCCGGGGGGTTCCCGAACAAGATCGGGGTGATGGCGCAGACGACGCACAAGATGGAGGACTTCGCCCGGTTTGTCGCGAACCTGATGCTGCTGCGGCGGGATTTCAACTTCGAGCTGCACGTGGTGAATACGCTCTGCCATGCAACGACGGGGCAGCAGGAGGCGGCCGCGGCGCTGGCGAAGGAGGTGGATGTGATGATCGTGGTGGGCGGCAAGAAGAGCGCGAACACGCGGCACCTGCGGGAGGTGGCGGAGGAGCAGGGGACGCGCGCCTACCACATTGAGGGGCCGGAGGAGCTGCAGGCCGACTGGTTCGCGGGCGTGGAGCGAATCGGGCTAACGGCAGGGGCTTCGACGCCCGATTTCTCGGTCGACGCGGTTGAGGCGCGCATTCGCGAGCTGGTCGGAGCGTAGGGAGCAGGCGGCCTCGCCAGGGCACCGTGCATAATCGTGTTGTGAGGAACACACCAGCGCCGGGGATCATCAGCGGCGTTCGGCCGGGTTCCCTGGCGGACCTCGCCGGGCTCGAGCCGGGCGACGCGGTGGTGCGAGTTAACGGGCGGGTGCCGCGCGACGTGGTGGATGTGCAGTTCTACGCTGCCGAGGCGGAGGTGGAGGTGCTCGTTCGGAAGGCGAACGGCCTCGACGACCTGATTGTGTTCGAGAAGGAGATTGATGAGGACATCGGGTGGGAGTTCGAGCGGGCGACCTGGGACGAGGTGATCCTCTGCAACAACAACTGCTTCTTCTGCTTCCTCAAGGGGCTGCCGAAAGGGATGCGGAAGACGCTGTACGTGAAGGACGACGACTACCGGCTGTCGTTCCTGCACGGCAATTTTGTGACGCTGACCAACCTGACCGAGGACGACTGGGCGCGCCTGGAGGAGCAGCGGCTGAGCCCGCTCAATGTGTCGGTGCACGCGACCGACCTGGAGCTGCGGCGGCGGATGCTGGCGAACCCCGATGCCCCGGACATCCTCGGGCAGCTGCGGCGGCTCGGGGAGCTGGGCATCCAGGCGCACACGCAGATTGTTCTCTGCCCGGGGGTGAACGACGGGGAGCACCTCGCACGGTCGATTGCGGAGCTTGGGGCGCTGTACCCGACGGTGCTGACGATCAGCGTGGTGCCTGTGGGGGCGAGCCCGCGGCTGGAGGAGTGGGCGCTGGAGCGCGACGGCATCCCGCTCGAGCGGCCCACGCCGGGCTATGCCCGGCAGGTGATCGAGCTGATCCGCCCATTCCAGCGGGAGTTTCGGCGGAGGTTCGGCGCGACGATTGTGCAGTGCAGCGACGAGTACTACATGACCGCCGGGCTGCCGGTGCCGCCGGCGCGGGCCTACGACGGGTTTCCGCAGTACGAGAACGGGATCGGCATGGTGCGGCGGATGCTGGATGACTGGGCGCGGACGCGCCGGCGATTGCAGGTGCGGGGCGTGCCCCCGGGGGTGGCAGGCCGCCGGGCGGTGGTGGGAACGGCGCGGCTGATGGCGCCGACGCTGGCGGCGATCGCGCGGGAGTTCTCCGAGCTGACGGGGGCAGCGGTGGAGGTGCGAGGGGTGACGAACCGGGTGTTCGGGGAGCGGGTGAACGTGAGCGGGCTGGTGTGCGGCCAGGATTATGTGGAGCAGGTCCGCAGCGAGCGGGCGCCGGACTGCTACATTTTGCCGCGGCCGAGCCTGGACTACTTTGGGGAGAAGTTCCTTGATTCGATGACGGTGGAGGAGGCGGAGGCGGGGCTGGGGGCGCCGCTGGGGTTCGCGAGCGCGTGGTCGGAGGTGGTGCGGATCCTGGCGGAAGGGCCGCGTCGGCCGGGCCGGAACGCACGGAACAACGGGCGGTTCTGGGCGGAGCCTGCGCCTGCTGAGGCTGCCGGGGCCCGGTAAATCGCCCGGGAAAGCCGGGGATGGTATCTTCGGCCACGAGGCCCGCGGCCCGTGCTGCCGCGGAGAGCGGGCCGAATCCCCCTACGAGCCGAGGCCAGGATGACCGAACAGTTGACCGCTGAGCAGAAGCTCCAGCAGTTGATCGCCCTGAAGGAAGCTGCCGCGCTGGGCGGCGGCCCGAAGCGGATCGAAGCGCAACACGCGCGCGGGAAGCTGACGGCGCGGGAGCGCATCGACCTGTTGCTGGACCCGGGGACGTTCGAAGAGCTGGACATGCTGATGCGGCCGCGGGGTTCGCTGGCGGGCGGCAACGTGGAGGCGGTGGTGACGGGCTGGGGCAAAGTCGACGGGCGGCCGGTGTACGTGTTCTCGTACGACTTTACGGTGGCCGGCGGGTCGCTGAGCGAAGCGGTTGCCGAGAAGATTCTGAAAGTGATGGACCTCGCGATGATGACCGGCGCGCCGATCGTGGGGGTCCAGGACTCGGGCGGGGCGCGCATCCAGGATGGGCCGGACAGCCTGCGGGGGTTCGGCGAGATCTTTGCGATGAATACGCTGGCGAGCGGGGTAGTTCCGCAGATTAGCGTGATTATGGGGCCGTGCGCGGGCGGCGCGGTGTACAGCCCGGCGATCACGGACTTCGTGTTCATGGCCGAGGGCTCGAGCTACATGTTCATTACGGGCCCCGACGTGGTGAAGTCGGTGACCGGGGAGGAGGTAACGCAGGAGACGCTTGGCGGCGCCGACGTGCATGCATCGCGGAGCGGTGTGGCGCATTTCGCCATCGCGGGCGAGGAGGCGACGCTGGCGGAGGTGCGGCGGCTGCTGTCGTTCCTGCCATCGAACAATGCGGAGGACCCGCCGTTTGTGCCGACGAATGATGACGTGAACCGCACGGAGGAGGATCTGCTGACCATCGTGCCGGCGGAGCCGAACCGGCCCTATGACGTGCGGGATGTGATCGAGCGGATTGTTGACGACGGCGACTTCATGGAAGTGCAGCAGGCGTTCGCGCCGAACATTGTGATCGGCTTTGCCCGGATGGGCGGGCGGAGTGTGGGGTTTGTGGCGAACCAGCCGATGCACCTGGCGGGTTCGCTCGACATCAATGCGAGCCGGAAGGCGGCGCGGTTCGTGCGTTTCTGCGATTGTTTCAATATCCCGCTGGTGACGCTGGTCGACGTGCCGGGCTACCTGCCGGGCACGTCGCAGGAGTACAACGGGATCATCACGCACGGCGCCAAGCTGCTGTATGCGTACAGCGAGGCGACGGTGCCGAAGGTGGCGGTGGTGCTGCGGAAGGCGTACGGCGGGGCATATGTCGTTATGTCTTCGAAGCACCTGCGCGGCGATATGAACTTTGCCTGGCCGACCGGGGAGATTGCGGTGATGGGGCCGGACGGCGCGGCGAACGTGGTCTACCGGGACGAGATTGCGAACGCGCCGGACCCGGAGGCGAAGCGGAAAGAGCTGATCGAGGAGTACCGGCAGAAGTTCGCGAACCCGTACATCCCGGCGGGGCGCGGGTTCATCGATGATGTGATTGACCCGCGGCAGACGCGGCCGAAGATCATCCGTGCGCTGGAGATGCTCCAGAACAAGGCAGACCGGAACCCGCCGAAGAAGCACGGGAACATTCCGCTGTAGGCCTAGGCAGGCTGCCGGGACGGGTTTTGGGGGAAGCTCCAGCGCGAGAAGCGGGGAACTCCCCGATGCCGGCGGGGTGGCCGGGCCCCGACACTGTGGCGAGAACGGGTCCGTCGCAGGAGGTACGCCATGCCGGAGGCTCGCCAGGTGGGCGTGGATGTGGTTGCCGCTATTGAAGCGCTGCCGCCGCTGCCAGCGGTGGCACTGCGGGTGATGCAGGTGGCGCAGGACCCGAAAGCGTCGGCTTCGGACCTGGCGCTGGTGGTTTCGGCGGACCCCGGGCTGAGCAGCCGCATTCTGCGGGTGGTGAACTCGGCGGCGTACCGGCGAATGCGGGAAGTCACGTCGGTGCAGCAGGCGCTGGTGACGCTGGGGTTCGTCCAGGCGCGCAACCTGGCACTGAGCGGGGCGATTGCGGGCGCATACGCGCCGGATGCGCTGAACGCGCTCTTCCGGATCGAGACGTTCTGGCGGCATTCGCTAGCGGTGGCGTTCAAGGCCGCGGAACTGGCAGGGCAGGGGCGGCGGGTGGATGTGCCGAGCGCGTTTACCGCGGGGATTGTGCACAACATGGGGAGGCTGGCGCTGTTCTACCGCGACCCGGCGCTGGTCGACCAGGCGGTTGCGCGGGCGATGGCCGAAGGGCGGACGCTCGAGGAGGTGGAGGCGGAGCTCGGGTTCGACCATGCGGCGGCGGGCGAGCTGCTGGCGCGGAAGTGGAAGCTGCCGGAGGCGATCTGCGAGGCGATCGGGCGGCACCATGAGCCGCTGGATACGAACCAGACGCTGGCGGGCTGCGTGGCGATGGCGGACCGGTATGTCGTGGAGCACGGCCTGCTGCCGGGATACGTGTTGCCGCCGGAGCCGGGGACGGTGCGGGTCCCGGCGCCGGAGTTTGCGCAGCTGATGAAGCAGGTCGATGCCCTGATGGAGCTTGTCACCGGGGAGCCGGTGGGAGTGCGGGCGGCATAGGCTGCATCGGGTGATGCGGGGAAATGCATCAGTTTCGACTATAGCTCGAGGTTGAGCTATTCACATTCTCGAGACCTTCGGCTAGGCTAGGGGTCTCATTCCTCCGACGCGAGTTTGGATCCAGCAGCCATGGCGATTTCCCCGGCACCCAGCAATGCAGGCAGCGCAATCATCGGGAACGCTGCCGAGGTCCATCACAACCTTTCGGTCCCGGTGCTGTACGAATACGCCGTGCGGCGGCGGGAGGGGAAGCTGCTCCAGGGCGGGTCGTTCGCGGTGTTCAGCGGCGAACGAACGGGGCGGAGCCCGCAGGACAAGTTCGTGGTGAAGACGCCGGAGATTTCGGAGCACGTGTGGTGGGGGAAGCACAATCAGCCGCTGCCGGTGGAGACGTTTGAGCGGCTGCTTGCGAAGGCGATGCAGTACCTGCGGGGCCGCGAGATTTTCGTGCAGGACACGGTGGTCTCGCAGGACCCGGCGCACCGGAAGACGGTGCGGGTGATTACGGAGCAGGCGTACCACTCGCTGTTTGCGCGGACGATGTTCATTCCATCGGAGAAGCGGCCGTTCGACGAGAAGGCGGACATCACGATCATTCACTGCCCGTTCCTGCATCTTGGAGGGGAGGCCGATGGTGTGCGGAGCGATGCGGTGGTGGCGCTGAACCTGACGGAAGGGATCATCCTGATCGCCGGGACGGCATACGCGGGGGAGATGAAGAAGGCCGTGTTCACGGCGATGAACTACTACCTGCCGCTGGAGGGGATCCTCTCGCTGCACTCGGCGGCGAACGTGGACCCGCGGACGGGGAAGTCGGCGCTGTTTTTCGGGCTTTCGGGCACGGGGAAGACGACGCTGAGCACGGACCCGGAGCGGCTGCTGGTTGGGGACGACGAGCACGCCTGGACGGAGCGGGGGATTTTCAACATCGAGGGCGGGTGCTACGCGAAGACGATCCGGCTTTCGAAAGAGGCGGAGCCGGACATTTTCGAGCAGACGCACGAGTTCGGGACGATCCTGGAGAACGTCATCTTCGACGAGGAGACGCGCGAGGTCGACCTGAACGATGACAGCATCACGGAGAACACGCGGGGCAGCTACCCGCTGGAATCGCTGAAGCATGTCTACCTGGAGCCGGTCGCGCCGCACCCGTCGCACGTGATTCTTCTGACGGCGGACGCCTTCGGGGTGCTGCCGCCGGTGGCGCGGCTGACGCCGGAGCAGGCGCTCTACCACTTCCTCTCGGGGTATACGTGCAAGCTGGCCGGGACGGAGGTGGGCCTGAAGGACCCGGAGGTCACGTTCAGCCCGTGTTACGGCGCTCCGTTCATGGCGCTGAACCCGACGGTATACGCGGAGCTGCTGGAGCAGCGGCTGCGGATGACGGGGGCGCAGACGTGGCTGATCAACACGGGCTGGACCGGCGGGAAGTACGGGGTCGGCAAGCGGATTGCGATCCAGGAGACGCGGAAGATGGTGCGGGCCGTGCTGAACGACCTGCTGGCCGGCGCAGAGTTTCGGAAGGACCCGGTGTTCGGGTTCGAGGTGCCGCTGCGGGTGCCGGGTGTGGATACGCGGCTGCTGGACCCGCGGGCGGCGTGGGCCGACCCGGAGGAGTACGACCGGGTGTACCGGGGGCTGGCGGAGCGGTTTGCAGCGAACTTCGAGCAGTTCCGTTCGCTGGTGCGGCCGGAGGTTGCGGCGGCCGGGCCGTGAGCGGCGGGGCGGTTCGACCGAGGGAGGGAGCCTCCGTAGAATCGAGGCAGCGCCACAGCGGAGGTCGGTATCGCGTGACCGTCAAGGAGCTCAGCCGGCTGCGCCACCAGGGGACGGTGGCGGAGATTGCGAAGGTCAAGTTCCCGTATCCGAACGATGAGTTCCCGGACTACGAGACGATCGTGAATGTGCCGACGCC
Organism: Tepidiforma thermophila; assembly: GCF_002563855.1. Classification (NCBI taxonomy): domain Bacteria; kingdom Bacillati; phylum Chloroflexota; class Tepidiformia; order Tepidiformales; family Tepidiformaceae; genus Tepidiforma; species Tepidiforma thermophila. Next base: position 1,346,251 of record NZ_PDJQ01000001.1, on the reverse strand, counting down.
GCGGCTTTCGGTGGGCGAGGCGAACGGCCGTGAGCTGGTGCCGGACATCGTGGTGGTGCACAAGCCGGGCCTCTTCCTGCGGATGATGGCGGAAGTGGAGATGCCGGACACGGTGAACGATGAATCGGCGGTGCAGGACTGGCTGCCGATGTCGAAGATTGGGCCGCTCTACCTGTACGTGCCGGTCGGCATGGTGCCGGAGACGAAGAAGCTGCTGAAGAAGCACAAGATTTCGGTGGCGGGCATCCGGACGTGGCGGTTCCGGCCGGTGTGGGGGCTGGAGGTCGTCGAGGTCCCGTAGCGCCACGCTGCGAGACGGTCAACGAACGGCCGCCGGGGCTCAGGCCCCGGCGTTTTGGCGTTTCCGTTCGCGGAGGTAGTAGCGGAGGGCGAGGACGAGCGTTCCTGCGGTAATGATGGGGAGGATGACCCCGAGCATGACGAGGCTGTAGGTGTCGAGGGCGTCGTGGCCGCTGGCGTCGAGGAAGAGGTAGAGGGCGTAGGCGGCGTAGAGGCCGAGGAGGAGCGCGCCGTTGGCGCGGGTAATGATGTAGCCGGTGAAGAAGATGGGGAGGGCGGCGACCGCGACGGCGGTCATGACGGGGAGGTCGAAGCTGGCGGCGGAATCGGCGACGGGGATGCCGCCAGAGGACACCGTTGCGGTAGCGCCGAGCACCGCCATGAGGTTGAACAGGTTGCTGCCGACGGCGTTGCCGACGGCGATGTCGCGCTCGCCGCGGGCGGCTGCGACGACGGAGGTTGCGAGCTCGGGCATGGAGGTGCCGGCGGCGACGATCGTGAGGCCGATGACCAGTTCGCTCACGCCAAGGGCTTCAGCGATGTCGACGGCGCCGGCGGTGAACCATTCGGAGCCAAGGACGAGCAGCCCGAAGCCGGCGACGACGAGGACGATGTCGAGCGCAACGGTGCGCGGCGTGACGGGGCGGCGCCCGATTTCGGCTTCGTATTCGTCCTGGACCTCCCGTGACTCGTTGCGGCTCTTCCGGATGGCCCACCAGGTGTAGGCCACGACGCCGGCGAAGAGGAGGGCGCCTTCGTACCGCTGGATGCTGCCATCGAGGGCGAAGAGCATGACGATGAACGAGACGGCGATCATGAGCGGGACTTCGAAGCGGACGAGCTGCTGGTGGACGATGAGCGGTGCAGCGAGGGCGGAGGCGCCGAGGATGACGAGGATGTTGAAGATGTTGCTGCCGACGACGTTGCCGATTGCCAGGTCAGGCGTACCGCCGAGGGAGGAGGAGACGCTGACAGCGAGCTCGGGGGAGCTGGTGCCGAAGGCAACGACGGTGAGGCCGACAACGAGGGGCGAAATTCCCATGGCGACGGCGAGGTGGCCGGCGCCACGCACGAGTCCTTCGGCGCCGACGATGAGCATGGCGATGCCGGCGACGAACGTCAGCAGGGAAAGGAGGTCCATCCGTACCCCAGTATCACCGGGCAGCCGTCGACGGGGAACCGCGGCGGAGCTTCAGGGGAGCCGGTAGCGCTGAACGTCGCGGTAGCCATCCCAGAACGGGGATGGGACGGGGCCGACGGTGCCGGGCCGACGGAAGGTTTCGCCGACCTGCTGGACCCAGGGGACGACGCCGCGGAAGCCGCCGCGGAGGATGGCCTGCTGGAGCCCGGCGAAGGCGGCGGAGTCGGCGGGGTCGGCTGCCAGGAGGTTCGAGCGCTCGGCGAGAGCCAGGGCGTGGCCGTAGAGGTGGAGGAGGAGTTCGCGCGGGTCGGGGGAGGGGAGCGGCGGGCTCCAGCCGAACCAGAAGGCGGCGCGGCCGTTGCCGTAGGCACCCTCCTGCACGCGGCGGGCGATGGTGGTGTAGGTCTCGATTGCGGGGCGGAACTGCGGCCCGAGCACGTCGTTCAGGCGGGTGATGACGATGGCGCTGGCGGCATAGCGGGGGTCGAAGATGGAGGGGATGTCGACCGTGACGGTGCCCAGCGACGGCCCGCCGGCTGCCTCCCAGCGCTCGCGGGCGGCCCGGGCATCAGCAGCGGGGTCGGCGGCGTAGCCGGGGAAGGGCGCGAGGCCGGAGGGCTGAAGTGCAGCGGTGCAGCATGGGGGAAGAGGACCGGAGGGGCTGGCTCGCCCGGCGAAAAGCGCTTGAGTGAGCCAGCCGCGGTTGAGCGCAGCCGAGACGGCCTCGACGAGGCGGGGGTCGGACCACGGCGGCCCGGCGATGGTGAAGGTGGAGAGGACGAGTTCTCGATGGTAGCGGGGAAGCTCCTGAATGCCGGGGAGGGCGCGCGCGGCAGCGGCGTCGCGGGGGTCGATGGCGGGGAATTCGTCGAGTTCGCCGGCGCGGTAGCGTTCGAGGACGTTCAGCGGCGGGCTGATTGCCAGCTCATCGAGGAGGGGCGAACGGTGGCCGGAGGCGTGGGCGCGGAAGCGGGCCGCGGGGCCATCGAAGCCGGCGAAGACCCACGGGCCGCATCCAGCGAGGAGAGATGGGTCGAGCGGGTCGGAGGGGGCCGACGGGCCTTCGAGGACGTCCGGCGGCTGAACGAGGGCGAATTCTCCGGCGAGGGCGGGGAGCAGGAGCGGGGACGGGCGGTCGAGGGCGAGGCGGACGGCGGCGGGGCCGGGCGTTTCGACGCGGGCGACGTCGAGCAGGGCAGCGGAGCGATGCGCCCGGGGGGCATCGCCCGCGCGGGCGATGGCGATGACCCGTGCGAGGTGGGCCTGCACCTCGGCGGCCGTCACGGGGCGGCCGGCCAGGGGCGGGACGTCGTGCCAGCGGGCGCGGGGGTCGAGACGGAGGACGAGGGTAAGGGGGTCGGGCTGCTCCCAGGCCGCGGCGAGGTCGGGGCCGAGGACCGCAGCGGCGGGGTCGGCCCACTGAATGAGCCGGGCGTGCGCCCGGCCGAGCAGTTCGACGACGGAGGGTTCGCCGGAGCGGGCAGCGTCGAAGGTGTCGAAATCGAAGCTGGCCGGGGCAGCGATGGACAGGCGGCCGCCGCGGGGAAGCGGCGTATGGGCGGGTGTGGCGGCTGTGGCGCCGGAGGCGGGCGGCGCGGCCGAGGGCCGGGGCGGCGGGGCTCCGGGGCGGCGCCGGCGCGACTTTGCGACCGCGCCGGCGACAGCCCCGGCCCCGGCGAGCGAGCCGGCGCTGATGAGGAGCGCGCGGCGGGAGAGCCGGGTCATCGGCGGGCGAGTTCGTGGGAGTGGCCGGGGTCGAAGAGGGCCGCGTCGGGGGCGGAGCAACATTCCATGGCGAGGTGGAGCGCCGGGGTCTCGGGCTGGAGGGTGACGTGGACGATGCCGAACCGCTCGCGCAGGAGTGCGGCGAGGTCGGTAAGGACGTGCTCGGTGCAGCCGGCATCGGCGAGTTCGACGTGGGCGCTGAGGGCGGGGAAGGAGGGGGCGATGCTCCAGACGTGGACGTCGTGGAGGTCGAGCACGCCGCGCACATCGCGCGCGGCTTCGGCGATGGCGCGGGGGTCGAGGCCGGGAGGCGCACTCTCGAGGAGGATGGCGGCTGCCTGCCGGAGGAGACTGATGGCGCGGGGGAGGATTAGGGCCGCGATGAGGAGGGCCGCGATGGCATCGAGCGCAGGGGTGGCGCCGAGGGCGATGGCGGCGGCGGAGAGGATGACGAGGACCGAGCCGAGGGCATCGGCCATCGCTTCGAGGGCGGCGCCGCGGATGTTGAGGTTGTCGTGGCTGTGGCCATGGAGGATGCGGAGGACAAGAAGGTTGACGGCGAGGCCGGCCACGGCGGTAGCGAGGACCGGACCGGTGCGGATGTCGTGCGCGCCGTCGAGCCGGCCAAGGGACTCGTAGATGATGAAGGCGGCGATCCCGGCGAGGAGGGCAACGTGGAGCGGGACGGCGAGGACCTCGGCGCGGGCATAGCCGAAGGTGCGGCGGGCATCGGGCGGGCGCGCGGCGATGGTCGCGGCAGCGAAGGCGAGGCCCAGCCCGAGGGCATCGGTGAGCATGTGGCCGGCATCGGAGACGAGGGCGATGGAGCCGAAGGCGACGCCGACCACGGCCTGTGCGGCGGCGAAGAGCAGGGTGAGCGAGAGCCCGAGGAGGAGCGCCCGGCGGCTGGTGTGCGCGGCTGCCACGACCCCATGGTAGCACCGGCCGCGGCGCCGGTTGGCCTCGGCCGAGGCCGGCATGGCCGGGCGGCCGACCGGGAGGTAGAGTGGAGGTGGAGGCGGCAGCTGCCGCCGAGGGTTCGTCACTGGCTGGTGAACTCGCGGGCGTGACGGCCGCGGTCGCCGAGGAGCTGGCCCCGCTGCTCCGCCGCGGGGAGGGGAGCGTGCGCCTTTCGGTCCCGGAGGGGGCGCGCGCGTACATCGCGGCGGCGCTGGCGAGTGGTCACCCGGGGCCGGTGCTGGTCGTGGCGCCGACGCCGCTGGCGGCGCAATCGCTTGCGGACGACCTCGAACTGCTGAGCGACCGCCCGGTGCTGCGGCTGCCGCAGCGGGACGCCCTGCCGTATGAGTTCGTGCGGGACGACGCTTCGGCGGGCGTCGAGCGGGCGCGGGCGCTGCGGGCGCTGGCCGGTGATGCGCCGGCGATCGTGACGGGCTCGTGGGCCGGGGTGACGGAGCACGTAGCGCCGCCGGCCCCTGAAGCCGAGGACCTCCGGCTGGAGGCTGGCGCGGCAGCGAAGCCGGGCGAGGTGGCGGCGTGGCTCGAGGCCGCCGGGTATGCCATGGAGCCGCTGGCGGATGCGCCGGGGACCGCGGCGCGGCGGGGCGGGCTGATCGACATCTTCCCGGCCGGGTTCGAGCGGCCGGTGCGCATTGAGTTCTTCGGCGACACCGTGGAGAGCATCCGGCTGGTCGACCTCGCCACGCAGCGGAGCGCGGGGCGGCTCGATGTGCTCCTCGTGCCGCCGGTGTCGACCTCGCTGGGCGCGGGGAAGGCGGCCGCGCGCGCGCTCGCGGAGCGGCTGGAGGCGACCGGGGCGGAGTCGGAGGCGGTGATCGAGCAGGTGGAGGCGGTGGCCGCCGGCGGCAGGACGGAGTACCACCAGTTCCTCGAGCCGATGCTGTATACGTCGACAGTGCTCGACCACCTCGGACCGGGCGCGCTGGTCGTGGTCATCGACCCGGAGGACGGGAGGCAGGCGCTCGAGCAGGCGCTGGAGTACGAGCGGCGGGCCCGGGCCGAAATGGAGGCACGCGGGGCGATTCCACGGGGACTTCCGGACCTGCGGGCGGAGCCTGGGGCGGCGGCTGCCGGGCTGCTCGAGCGGGCAGCGTACGTGCTGGAGCGGTTTGGGACATCGGAACGGGGTGCGCGCGAGCTGCCGGTAAGCACGGCGCCGGGGTTCGGCGGGAAGCTGCGGGTGGTGGCGCAGCAGGCGGAGGCGTGGCGGCGGGAGGGGCGGCGGGTGGTGGCGGCCTCCCTGCAGGCGCTGCGGCTGGCTGACGTGCTCGAAGAGGAGGGCGTCGCCTGTGCGAAGACGCGCAGGCTGGCAAGCGCGCCGGAGAGCGGGAGCGTGACGCTCGTGCCGGCAGCGGTTTCGGGCGGCATCGTGACGGCGGCCGGGACGGTAGTGCTAACCGATGCGGAGATCTTCGGATTCCGGAAGCGGCGGAAGCCGACGCGCCCCCACCACGCGGTGAAGTCAGACCTGCTGGAGACGCTGGAGGTCGGCGATTATGTCGTCCATGCCGACCACGGGATTGCGCGGTACGGGGGGCTGGTGCGGCGCTCGATGGACGGCGTCGAGCGGGAGTACCTCGAGCTGCAGTACGCCGAGGGCGACCGGCTGTATGTGCCGGCGGACCAGCTGGAGGCGCTGAGCCGGTACGTCGGCCCGAGCGACCATCCGCCGGCGCTGACGCGGCTGGGGACGCAGGACTGGGCGCGTTCCAAGCGGCGGGTGAAGCAGGCGGTTGTGGAGATGGCCCACGACCTGCTGGAGCTGTACGCGAAGCGGCAGCTCGTGCCGGGGCACGCGTTCAAGCCGGATACGCCGTGGCAGATGGAGATGGAGGCGTCGTTCCCGTACGTCGAGACGAATGACCAGCTGGCGGCGATTGCGGAGGTGAAGGCGGACATGGAGCGGGCCCGGCCGATGGATCGGCTGATCTGCGGGGACGTGGGCTACGGGAAGACGGAGGTGGCGGTCCGGGCGGCGTTCAAGGCGGTGATAGATGGGAAGCAGGTGGCGGTGCTGGTGCCGACGACGGTGCTGGCCGAGCAGCACGGGGCGACGTTCCGGGAGCGGATGGCGGGCTTTCCGGTGCGCGTGGAGGTGCTGTCGCGGTTCCGGTCGGCGGAGGAGCAGCGACGGATCCTGGAGGATCTGGCAGCGGGCGAGGTAGACATCGTGATTGGGACGCACCGGCTGCTGCAGAAGGACGTGGCGTTCAAGGACCTTGGGCTGGTGATCATTGACGAGGAGCAGCGGTTCGGGGTGAGCCACAAGGAGCGGCTGCGCCAGATGCGGGCCGAGGTGGACACGCTGACGCTCTCGGCGACGCCGATCCCGCGGACGCTGCAGATGTCGCTCGTGGGCATCAGGGACATGAGCACGATCATGACGCCGCCGGAGGAGCGGCAGCCGATCCGGACATATGTGCTCGCGTGGGATGACACCATCCTGCGGGAGGCGATCGAGCGGGAACTGCAGCGCGGCGGGCAGGTGTTCTTCGTCCATAACCGGGTGCAGGACATTGAGCGGGTGGCGCGGCGGGTGCGGGAGCTGGTGCCGGAGGCGCGGGTGGCGATCGGCCACGGGCAGATGCCGGAGGAGCAGCTGGAGCGTGTGATGCTGGAGTTCCAGGCAGGGGAGCATGACGTGCTGGTCTGCACGACGATCATCGAGAGCGGGCTGGACATCCCGAATGCGAACACGATCATCATCGACCAGGCGGACCGGCTGGGGCTTGCCCAGCTGTACCAGCTGCGCGGGCGGGTCGGGCGGTCGGCGAACCGGGCGTATGCGTACCTGCTGTACGACCGGGACCGGGTGCTGAGCGAGGCGGCGCAGAAGCGGCTGGAGGCGATTTTCGAGGCATCGGACCTGGGTGCGGGGTTCCAGCTGGCGCTGCGCGACCTGGAGATCCGGGGCGCCGGGAATGTGCTTGGCACGGAGCAGAGCGGGCACATCGCGGAGGTGGGGTTCGAGCTGTATACGAAGCTAGTGGCTGAGGCGGTGGCGGCGCTCAAGCGGGGGATGGGCGAGGCTGTCGCGCCGGCTGCGGAGCCGGAGCCGCCGGCGCCGGTGGTCGACCTGCCGGTGAGCGCGCACATCCCGGAGAGCTACGTGGCCGACGTCCATGCGCGGCTGAACATCTACCAGCGGGTGGCGAACCTGCAGACGGCGGAGCAGGTGGCGGAGATGCACGACGAGCTGCGGGACCGGTTCGGGCCGCTGCCGCCGGCGGTTGAGAACCTGCTGTACGTCGCGCTGGTGCGCAACCTTGCCCGGCGGGCGGGGGTCGAAGCGATCAAGACGGATGAGCAGATGTTCCACCTCTACGTGCGGGGCGGGACGACGCCGGAGCTGCGGGCGCGGGTGGAACGGCTGGGGCTGCGCTCGGTGCTGGTAGGTCCGCGGCAGGTCCGGGTGGACCGGGTGGGCGCGGGGGAGGGATGGATGCCGCTATTGGTGCGGATTTTGCGGGCGATGGCGCCGGCCGGGGAGCGGGCGGCGGCGGGGAGTTCGTGAAGCTTCGTTGACAGCGTTTTTCGGCAGGCGAACAATACGGTGCGGCGAGGCCCTGGCCCCGGGGCGTGTTCGCTGTGAGCGGAAGGACTCACGGGCAGCGCAGAAGAAGGAGGTCGAGGATTGGCAGAAGCGACAGCAACGCAGGGCGAGATTCGCCCACTGGTGCCACACCTGACGCTCGGTGAGACCCGCGATCAGGATTACCTGAACGGCTCCGTCTGCAAAAAGTGCGGGACGAAGTACGTGGGGCCGCGGCTGTTCTGCGGGGTGTGCAGCAGCGACGGGCCGTTCGAGACGGTTCGGCTGGCGGACACGGGCAGCGTGTACGTCTGGACGATCATTCACCAGGCGACGCCGTACGTTCAGGTGCCGTACATCGCAGCGGTGGTCGACCTGGACGGGGGCGGCAGCGTCAATACGAACATCGTGGGGATCGAGCCGAAGCCGGAGAACATGCGATTCGGCATGCGGGTGAAGATGTTCACCGAAAAGGTTTCGGAGGATAAAGAGGGCAATTCGTATATTGCCTACCGGTTCAAGCCGATCGAGGAGGGCCAGTAGGCCCGGGCGCGCGAAGGAGGTACGAGGATGCGCGAAGTAGCAATTGTTGGCGTTTCGATGATCAAGTTCGGCCGCTATGCGGACCGGGACTTTGCCCAGCTTTCGGCGCAGGCCGTTCTGGAGGCGCTGAAGGACGCGGGCATGGAGATGAAGCAGATTGAGGCGCTGTACAGCGGCAACCTGTACCAGACCTCGGGCTCCGGGCAGCGGATCCTGCAGCAGGTGGGGCAGACGGGCATCCCGGTGGTGAACGTGGCGAACGCCTGCGCGACGGGTTCGACGGCCTTCCGCGAGGCGTACTTCGCGGTGGCCTCGGGCGCGTACGACGTGGTGATGGCGGTCGGCTCGGAGCAGATGGGGAAGCAGGGCCTGCTGGGCTCGCGGGGCGACCCTGCGACGAGCCTGGAGGGGCGCGTCGGCTCGTACATGATGCCGGCGGTGTTCGGCATGGCGGGCATGGAGCATTCCCGCAAGTACGGTACGAAGCAGGAGCACTTCGCGCTGGCGAGCGTGAAGAACCACTGGCACAGCACGATGAACCCGCTGGCGCAGTACCAGAAGGAATCGCCGCTGGATGAAGTGCTGAACTCCCGGATGATCGCCTACCCGAACACGCTGCTGATGTGCTGCCCGACGGGCGACGGCGCAGCGGCGGCGATCCTGACCACGATGGAGAAGGCGCGGCAGTTCACGACGCAGCCGATTAAGATTGCGGCGAGCGTGCTGACCAGCGACCCGTTCACGGAGCGGGACCTGACGCTGCCGGACATCAATACGCTGACCCGGAACGCGGCGAAGCTGGCGTACGAGCAGGCCGGGATTGGGCCGGAGGACCTGGACCAGGTCGAGCTGCACGACTGCTTCGCGACGGCGGAGCTGCTGCACTACGAGAACCTCGGCCTCTGCGGCGAGGGCGAGGCGGCGGCCCATGTCGCCAGCGGCATCCCGTGGCTCGGGAACAAGGTCCCGACGAAGTACGAGGAGGACGTGGCGCCGTTCCGGGACAAGACCTACCAGCCGAAGACGAAGGCGGTGGTCAATGTTTCCGGCGGGCTGCTCTCGAAGGGGCACCCGCTGGGGGCGACCGGTGTCGCGAACATCGCGGAGATTGTCTTCCACCTGCGCGGCCAGGCCGGGGCGCGGCAGGTTGAGGGCTCGAAGGTGGGCCTGGCCCACGTTATCGGCCTCTGCTCGGCCTGCACGATTCACATCCTGCAGAAGTAAGCGCGCTCTGCACGACGCGCCACGCTCGGGCCCCTCGCTGTGCGAGGGGCCCGTTCCGTATGCGGAAGTGGTGGGCGCCGCGGTCGACGGGGCGGCGCGTGGGCCGCACCATAGTCCCTGTGACAGCGAATGAACCGCCGGACGTGGTGCTCGCCGCTTACGGGCTCGCCGGGGCACCCTCGACGCCGCTGGACGGCGGCGACGCGTGGGCGGTCCGTGCGGAGCCGCCGGTGGTGGTGAAACGGCGCCGGCTGCCCGCGAACGGCGCCGGCACGGAGTGGGAGGCGGAACTGCGGCGGCTGGCTGCAGCGGCCGGCTGGCCTGCCGGGGAGATCATTCGAACAGTCGATGGCGCGGCAGCAGTGACGGCAGCAGCCGGGGGCGCGACCTGGACGTGCGAAACGTGGCTGCCCGGAAAGCGGCGAGAGGTGCGGTCGGTGGCGGGCTGGCGGATTGTCGGCCGGCTGCTGGGGCGGCTGCACAGCGACCTTGCACGGGCGGACCCGGGGACGCAACGGCCGGGGCTCGGCAAGGCCTGGGAGCTGGACGTTTTGACCGAGGCGGCGGGAGCCGGGACATTCAACCGGCTGGTGGCGGCGTTTGGGCACGCGTATCCCGAGGTTGCGGCAGCGGTCCGGCGGGAGCGGTACCGGAACCTGCGGGAGCTGGCTCGGCTGGGCTATCCGGACCTTCCGGAGCAGCCGATCCACGGGAGCTTTTCGCCGGGGCACTTGCTCTGGACCGGGGGTGAACTGACCGGCGTCATTGGCTGGGAGTTCGCACGACGCGACGCGGCGATGTGTGACCTGGCGCCGCTGCTGATGCCGGATGGGCCGCTGGAGCTGCCCTTTGCGCAGGCACTGTTCGAGGGGTACGCGACCGTTCGACCGGTTTCGAACCAGGAGTTCGGCCTGCTGCCTGCGCTGGTGCGGGCGTGGCTGCTGTGGCAGGTGACGGTGCTGCTCATCGGCTGGCGGCTGGCGGGCGGGGACCCGGCCGGGGTTGTGCACACGATGGAGGAGCGTTTCCCGGCGTTTGAGCGGTACGCGCTGGAGCTGGGGATGCTGCGGGCGAACGTCACCGGGTAGCCGAGGGCTCGTCCGGGGCGAGGACCTCGACGGTTTCGTCGGGGGCGGGCCGGCCATTGGCGCGGCGGTCGAGGTAATAGTCGAGGACGACCCTGCCAGCGGCGGCGGCGGGGAGTGCCAGGAGGACGCCGACGACGCCCATCAGCTCGGCGCCGGCGAGCACCGCAAGGAGGACCACGAGGGCGGGGAGATTGAGGGTTTGCCCGTAGATCCGGGGCACGAGAAGGCGGTCTTCGAACTGCTGGTAGACGAGCAGGGCGACGAGGACGATGAGGGCCTGGGTGGGAGATTCCTGGAAGGCGGCGATGGAGGCGGGGACGACGGCGATGATGCCTCCGACGAGCGGGATGATATCGGCGAAGGCCGCGAGGACGCCGAAGGCGATGGCGTTCGGGACCCCGACGAGGAGCATGACGACGGTGGTGTAGACGCCGATGATGAGCGAGGTAATCAGCTGGCCGCGGACGTAGCCGCCGACGACGCGCTCGAGGGCGCGGAGGAAGTGGTGGGCATCGGCCTCGCGGTCCGGGGGAATGAAGCGGAAGAGGAAGGTGCGGAGGCGGTGGGTTTCGACGAGGAGGTAGGCGGTGATGACGGCAACGGTGAGGCCGGTGAGGATGCCAACGAGGACGCGCTGGCCATAGTCGACGACCTGGCTGCCGGAGATGATGCGGTTCCAGTTGATCTCGGCGGCGCGCTCGGGGAGGTCCCAGCGTTCGGTGTTAAAGCCGAGGTCGGAGGCGAAGGTCTCGACGTCGCGGGCGTACTCGGGGAGGTTGTTGCGGAGGTCGCGGAATTCGTCGACGACGGCCGGTGCGACGATGGCAATCATGGAGCCGAGCACGGCGAGGATGGCGACGAGGATGATGACGACGGCGGCCACCCGGTTGATGCCGCGCCTGACCATCCACTCGACGTAGGGCAGGAGGGCGGCCATGAAGATGAAGGAGGTGGTGACGATGAGGAGGAGCGGCCAGAGCTGGACGAGGAACCAGAGGCCAACCAGAACGAGGGCGATGGCGAGGATGCCGCGGAAGGAGAGTTCGAGGCGAATCATGGCGCCGCCAGGGCGGGGATGTAGCGTAGGATGCGGGGGCAGCGGGGAACTGTGCAATGCGAACTGGAGGAGAGGGAGTGTTCCGATCGGTCGATGCGTTTCTGCGGTACTTCGAGGGGGTGCACCGCCGCGCCGTGCGCGATATCGGCGCGCTGCCGCCCGAGGCGGACGGCTGGACGCCACGGACGGGGGACGGCGAGCGGGCGTGGAGCATCAACAAGCTGGTGGGGCACATGTGCGGTTCGCGGCTGTACTTTGCCAGCGCCTACCTTGGCCGGGGGTGGATCAGCCCGCCACCGCCGGATGTCAGCCGGCGGGAGCTGTGGGTACCGGCGCTGGAGGCGAGCTTCGCGGAGTTCAGGGAGCTGCTGGCAGGAACGCCGGACGCGTGGCTCGAGCGGCGCATTCCGATGATCGACAGCGACGGGACGCTTTCGGGATGGCGCATCCTGATGATGATGGTTGAGCATGACATCCACCACCGCAGCCAGATTGACACGTATGCGGGACTGAACGGCTGGGAGGTGCCGCAGATTTACAACCGGGCAGCGGAGACGATCGGCGCGCTGCAGGAGCAGGAGCGGGCGAAGCACGGGGTGAGCGGGCCGGGCCATCCGCTCTGACGTGCGCGGGGGCGATGACGCAGCGAGGGCCCCCGGCAGTCCGGGGGCCCTCGGCGTGGACCCGGGCGAATGGCGGTGCCGGCGCTCAGTCGCTGGAGAACGGGAGTTCGCCCTCGACGCGGCGGCCCTGCTTTTCGTGGATGCGGGCGATGGGCTCGGGCACGGGCTCGTGGACCGTGGTGGTCTTGGTGCCGCGGACCATGGCGATGCGGCCGGTGCGGGAGAGTTCGCGGATGCCGTACGGCTCGCACATCTTGATGAGGCCGTCGATTTTGTCTTCGTCGCCGACGACCTGGAGGATGATGGAGTTGGTGGCGATATCGACGACGTCGGCGCGGAAGACGTTGGCGATGTCGAGGAGCTCGTGTCGGTTCACGTTGTTGCAGCGAACCTTAATCATGGCGAGTTCGCGGGCGACGATGTCTTCCTGGCTGAGGTCGCTGACTTTGACGACGTCGATGAGTTTGTAGAGCTGTTTTTCAACCTGCTCGACGGGGGCGCTGTCGCCATCGACGACGATGGTCATGCGGCTGAGGCCGGGCATTTCGGAGTGGCCGACGGTGAGCGATTCGATGTTGAAGCCGCGCCGGCGGAAGAGGGAGGCGACGCGCATGAGGACACCGGGCTTGTCTTCGACAATGGCGACGACGGTGTGGTGGTTGGCGCGTTTGCGGGAGGCGTGGCCGTTGCTGGAGGGGTTCACCGTGCGAGCTCCTCAGCGGGGGCTTCGATGGTTTCGGAGAGGGCGGCGCCGGCGGGGACCATCGGCCAGACGTTTTCCTCCTGGTCGATCATGAAGTCGAGGAGGATAGGGCCGCGGTACGCGCGGGCTTCGCGGATGGCGGGTGCGACCTCGGCTTTGGTTTCGACGCGGATGGCGCGGATGCCGTAGGCCTCGGCGATTTTGCAGAAGTCGGGCTGGGTCATGGCAACAGCGACGAAGTTGCGGTCGTAGAAGAGCTGCTGCCACTGGCGGACCATGCCGAGGTAGCCGTTGTTGAAGATGGCGATTTTGAGCGGGAGGTTCTCGTCGACGACGACGGCGAGCTCCTGCATGGTCATCTGGAAGCCGCCATCGCCGCAGATGGCCCAGACTTCGGCATCGGGGACGGCGATCTGGGCGCCGATGGCGCCGGGGAGTTCGAAGCCCATGGTGCCGAGGCCGCCGGAGGAGATGAGCTGCCGGGGGCGCTTGAAGAAGTAGTGCTGGCCGGCCCACATCTGGTGCTGGCCGACGCCGGTGACGATGGTGGCGTTGCCCTCGGTCTCTTCGTAGAGGGTGCGGACGACGTACTGGGGCAGCATGCGGCGGCTTTCGCGGATATGGAGGCTGGGGTGCTCCTCGCGGACCTGGTCGATCCAGTTGAGCCACTCGGTGTGCTTCGCCTCGCGGACGTGCTCGGTAAGGCGAGGGAGGACGTTCTTGGCGCTGCCGACGATGGGGACGGCGGTTGGGAAGTTCTTGCCGATTTCGGCGGGGTCGATGTCGATGTGGATGATTTTGACGCCGGGGTTGAAGTCCTTGAACCGGCCCATGGCGCGGTCGTCGAAGCGCATGCCGACGCCGATGACGAGGTCGGCGTTATCGGCGGCCATGTTGGCGTAGAACATGCCGTGCATGCCGAGCCAGCCGTAGGAGAGGCGGTGCGCTTCGGGGAAGGCGCCGATGCCGAGGAAGGTGGTGATGACGGGGATTTCAGCTTTTTCGGCGAGGGCGACGAGTTCGGCCTGGGCATCGGACCAGATGACGCCGTGGCCGGCGATGATGATGGGCCGGCGGGACTGGTCGATGAGTTCGGCGGCGCGGCGGATCATGCCGGCGTGGCCTTCGTAGGTGGGCCGGTAGCCGCGGAGGTGGATCTTTTCGGGCCAGTCGAACTCGGCGGTTTCCTGGAAGACGTCTTTGGGGATATCGACAAGGACGGGGCCAGGGCGGCCGGTGCGGCAGATGTGGGCGGCCTCGCGGATGGTGAGGGGGATTTCCTCGGCGCGCATCACCAGGTAGTTGTGCTTGGTGATGGAGTGGGTGATGCCGGTGATGTCGGCTTCCTGGAAGCCGTCTTTGCCGAGGAGGGTGCGGCTGACGTTGCCGGTGAGCGCGAAGACGGGGACGGAGTCCATCCAGGCGGTGCAGATGCCGGTGACGAGGTTGGTTGCGCCGGGGCCGCTGGTGCCGAGGCAGACGCCCATCTTGCCGCTGGCGCGGGCGTAGCCATCAGCCATGTGGGCCGCACCCTGCTCGTGGCGGACGAGGACGTGGCGGATGCCGGGGTACTGGGGGAGGGTGTCGTAGAGGGGGAGGACGACGCCTCCGGGGTAGCCGAAGATGACTTCGACTCCTTCGCGCTGGAGGCCTTCCAGCACCATTTGTGCGCCTGTCATGCGCGCCATGGGAAACCCTTTCCGCGGAGCGAACGCTCAAGCCGGCTGAACCCGGTGGGGAAGCCGGCTGCCTGCCGCGCCGTGCGGTCGCGGCTGCCCGTGGGGTGGGCGCTGGCGGGAGGGGTGGCCGGTAAGCCGATTGCCCTCCGTTCGTTCCGCAGAATACGAGATTACGTCGATATTTCGGCGGAGGGAAGGCCGCCGAGGCGTGCGCGGATGGCGTCAATCTCGGGGATGGGGAGGGGGTCGACGCCGCGTGCGATGGCGAGGTGGAGGGAGAGGGCGTCGACTGCAACAAGGCCGGCGAGGACCTGCTCGAAGGGATCGGCACCAGGTATGTCGAGTTGCTGCCAGGGGATGCCTCGGTCGGCGGCGAGGTCGGCGACGGCGTCGAGGTAGGGTGCGGCGGGGTCGCCGGCAGCGGCGAGGGCGATGATGGCCCAGTGCCTGGCAGCCAGGGGGTCGAATCCGACGACGAGGTTGTGGGCGGCTTCGGGGAGGATGGCGGCTGCGGCGAGGGTCTTGGCGTTTTCGGCGAGCTGGTTGCGGGCGCGCTCGGCGACCGGGGCGAGGCGTGCGCCGGCAAGGACGAGCGGCACCCGGCCGGCCAGTGCTTTGGCGGCGGCGCGCACCGGGTTGCGGTCTGCCGGGATGCGGGGGGCGAGCGCTTCGGCGTAGCTGGTGCACAGGGCGCCGGCGGCATCGACGGCGGGGGTGGTGACGACGTAGAGACCGAGCCGTTCGAGGATGCGGAGGAGGGGCGCGAGGATGTGGGCGACGGCCGCGCGGGGCGGGGCATCAGTAGTGAAGGCCCAGACCGGGATGCCGTCGTCGGCGCAGCGTTCGCCGAGGCGGCCGCCACGGGTGATGGCGAGGAGGCTGGCATCGCGCCGCCATGCGTCGTCGTAGAGGGCGAGGGTTTCGGCGGTGTTGCCTGAGCAGGAGACGGCGACGACGAGGGAGCGTTCGCCGACGAAGTTGGGGAGCTGGCGGCCGCGGACGACGCAGACAGGGATCTCGCTGGTCGCGGCTGCGAGGCCGGCGACGATATCGCCGGCGGCGGCGGAACCGCCGGTTGCTGCGATGACGAGGTGGTCGGGCTCGCGGTTGGTCGGGAGTTCGAGGTCGGCGGCGCGGCGCCATTCGGCGCGGAGGACATCGCCAAAGGCGGCGATGTGCCGCCACATGGGCGAGGGGTCGGCGTGGGGCTGGCCGGCGGGCCGGCTCACGCAGGGACCCCGGCGATCGCGCGGCCGGCTTCAAGCACGGGCCGGACGAGGGCTTCGTCGGTCACTTCGGTGTAGATGCGGAGGAGCGGCTCGGTGCCGGAGAGGCGGAAGAGGAGCCAGCCGCCATCGAAGAGATAGCGCCAGCCATCGGTGCGGTCGGAGGCGGTGACCCGACGGCCGGCGATCTCGGCGGGTGCGGCGGCATCGAGGGCGGCGCGGACCAGCTCGCGCTGGCCGGGTTCGAGCTCGTAATCGTCGCGGGCGTAGAAATGGGGGCCGGTGATGGCGAAGACGTTTTCAAGCAGTTCGGAGGGCGGTTTGCCTGTGGCGGCGACGTAATCGAGGAGGAAGAGGCCGGCGAGGATGCCATCGCGCTCGGGCAGGTGGCCGCGGAAGCCGTAGCCGCCAGATTCTTCGCCGCCGATGAGCGCGTCTTTCTCCATCATGAGCGGGCCGATGAATTTGAAGCCGACGGGGGTCTCGAAGCATTCGACGCCATAGTGGGCGGCGAGGAGGTTGGCCATGCGGGTGGTGGTGATGGAGCGGACGATGGGGCCGCGGAGCCCGCGTTCGCCGAGGAGGTGGTTGATGAGGAGGGCGAAGGTGCGGAGCTGGTCGACGTAGCGGCCCTGTTCGTCGACGAGGCCGACGCGGTCGGCGTCACCGTCGTTGGCGATGCCGATGGCGTAGCGGCCGGTGGACATGAGGAGCAGGAATTCGGAGAGGTTGCTTTCGATCGGCTCTGGTGCGCGGATTCCGGGGAAGAGAGGGTTCCGTTCGCTGTGGATTTCACGGACGGTGGTGGAGCCGCCGGAGAGCAGTTCGCCGAAGAGGCCGGCGCCGGCGCCGTACATGGGGTCGACGGCGACGCTGAGGCCGGCGGCGCGGATGCGCTGGAGGTTGACCTGCCGGCCGAGTGCGGTGAGGTAGCCGGGCAGGGGATCGAAAGGCGTGATGGCGTCGGAAGCGGATGGCGCGAGGCGGATGCGCGCAGGGTCGGTGAGGATTTCGGGGACGCGGCGCTCGATGTCGGCGACGATTTCGGGGCTGGCGCTGCCGCCGTAGTGCGGTTTGACTTTGATGCCGTTCCAGTTGAACGGATTGTGGGAGCTGGTGACGACGACGCCGCCTGCGGCGCCGATTTCGATGATGCGGTAGCTGATGGCTGGGGTGGGGGCGGGGCGGGCGGCGAGCTGGACGGTGAACCCGGCGCCGGCGAGGACGCGAGCGACTTCGCGGGCGAAGTGGTCCGAGAGGAAGCGGGTATCGAACCCGACGACGAGGGGTCGGGATGTGCCGCCGTGTTCGGCGAAGTGCTCGGCGACGGCGCGGGCGCAGGCGCGGACGTTTTCGAAGGTGAAGGTATCGGCGATGATGGCGCGCCAGCCATCGGTGCCGAAGCGAACGGGGTTATCCGGCATGGGGCTCATGATAGCTGGCACCTGCGTCAACGATCGTCCCCGCGGGGGGCCGGCTGCCGGGGGCGATGGCCCCACCGGGGCCAAGGACGCACCGGTCGAGGATGGCGCCTTCGCCGACGGTGGCGCCATCGGCGATGACGGAGTCGCGGACGACGGCGCCGGGGCCGATGCGGACGTTCTCCCAGAGGACGGAGGCAGAGAGTTCGGCGCCGGGGGCGATGTCGCAGCCGGGGCCGACGGCGGTGCCCGTGATGCGCGCGCCGGGCGCGATGCGGGCGGCGGGGTCGATGGCGTTGGCTGCGCCGAGCAGGGCGCGATGGAGGGCGAGGTAGCGCGCCGGGGTGCCGAGGTCGGCCCAATGGCCTTCGAAGCGATAGCCGAGGACGGGGCGGCGCCGTGCGACGAGGGAGGGGAAGAGGGTTTCCTCGACGCGGACGGCGCCCGGGGGGATCTCGTCGACGATGCGGCGCTCGAAGATCCAGGCGCCGGCGTTGACGAGGCGGCCGGGGGCCTCGCCGGGGGGCGGTTTTTCGACGAAGCCGGTGATGAAGCCGTCTGCGTCGCAGACGGCGACGCCGAACTGGGAGGGGTCGTCGACTTCGTGGAGGGCGACGGTGAGGTCGGCGCGGCGGGCGAGGTGGGCAGCGAGCGCAGCGGAGAAATCGAAATCGAGGTAGACGTCGCCGTTGAGGACGAGGAAGCGGTCATTGATGCCGGCGACCTGGACGGCGTTGCGGATGGCGCCTCCTGATTCGAGACGGGTGGTTTCGATGACTGGCAGGAGTTCGAGGGGCCCGCGGGGGCCGGCGGGGTAGCAGCGGGCGAGGTCTTCGTTGGCGAGGCCGAGAGCGAGGACGACGCGCTGGATGCCGGACCGGGTGAGCCAGTCGAAGAGGTATTCGATGGCGGGCCGGTTGCAGACGGGCACGAGACTTTTGTGGCGCCGTGCGGTGAGGGGGCGGAGGCGGGTGCCCTGGCCGCCGACCAAGAGGATGGCGTCCACGGTGGCTAGCGACCGGCGGCTGCGCGGAGGTCGGGTGCGCGGGAGGTATCCTCCCAGGGGAGGTCGAGGTCGGTACGGCCGAAATGGCCGTAGGCGGCGGTGGGGCGGTAGATGGGCCGGCGGAGCTGGAGGTCTTCGATGATGGCGCCGGGGCGGAGGTCGAAGACTTTGCGGACGGCGGCGAGGATTTCGGAATCGGGGATGAGGCCGGTGCCGAAGGTTTCGACGCCGATGGAGGTGGGGTGGGCGACGCCGATGGCGTAGGAAAGCATGAATTCGCAGCGGCTGGCGAGGCCGGCGGCGACGATAGTCTTGGCGACCCAGCGGGCGGCGTAGGCGCCGGAGCGGTCGACCTTGGTGGGGTCTTTGCCGGAGAAGGCGCCGCCGCCGTGGCGGGCGACGCCGCCGTAGGTATCGACGATGATCTTGCGGCCGGTGAGGCCGGCGTCGCCGCGGGGGCCGCCGATCACGAAGCGGCCGGTGGGGTTGACGTGGATGATGACGTCCTTACTGAGCAGCGGGCCGGCGACGGGTTCGATGACGTGCTTTTTGACCTGGGTCGTGATGAACTCCTGGTCTTCGACATCGGGGGCATGCTGGGTGGAGATCACGACAGTGTCCACCTGGATGGGGTTCCAGTGCTCGTCGTATTCGACTGTGACCTGGGATTTGCCGTCGGGCCAGACCCAGGGGAGGAGGCCGGTTTTGCGGACTTCGGCGAGGCGGCGGGTGAGCCGATGGGCGAGGGAGATGGTCAGGGGCATGAACTCAGGGGTTTCGCGGCAGGCGAAGCCGATCATCATGCCCTGGTCGCCAGCGCCGATGTTGCGGGGGTCGCTGTTGTTCACGCCCTGGGAGATATCGGGGGACTGTTCAGAGATGGAGGTGATGACGCCGCAGGTGTGGCCGTCGAAGCCTTTGACGGAGGAGTCGTAGCCGATATCGACGATAGTTTTGCGGACGAGCTTGTTGATATCGACGTAGCCGGAGGTGGTGATTTCGCCCATGACGAGGACGAGGCCGTTGGTGGTGGCGGTTTCGCAGGCGACGCGGGCCTGGGGGTCCTGCTCGAGGAGTGCGTCGAGGACGGCATCGCTGACCTGGTCGCAGAGCTTATCGGGGTGGCCTTCGGTGACGGACTCGGAGGTGAGGAGCTTGCGTTCGGACACGTGCTGCCCTTTCGGTGATGGAGTTGCCTTCGCGCGGGCATGAAAAATCCCCTCGCGCCGGTGGGATTGGCGGCGAGGGGCGGGCCTTCCCGCAAGCCCGCCTTTTGTTGCCCGTGCGGCCGAGGCCGCGGGGCCGCGTCGGTTTGGCACCTTGGAGGCATAACCAGGTTGCCGGGCACGAACGCCCTCTTGACGCTTGCAGCAAGGGTAGCAGGCGGGCTGTCGTCGCGGAAGATGCGGGGGAGAGCGTCAGGCGGCGGGGGCGAGGGCGAGGACCTGGATATCGCCCCAGGGGGTTTCCTGGAGGGCATCGGCTTCGCCGGTTCGGAGGAGTTCGAGGACGGCGAGGAAGGAGACGACGACTTCGACGCGGGTGGCGCACTCGAGGATGGCGCGGCGGAAGGAGAAGCGGCCGCGCCGGCGGAGCCGTTCGCGGAACTGTTCGAGGCGCTGGGCGAGGGTGATGGTGGTATCGCGGGGGAGGATGGCGCGCGGGCGTGCTTCGCGGGGGCGGCGCTGAAGGAGCTTGAGCATGAGGGCGTGGAGGCGCTCGATGCTGACGCCTTCGAGGGGGGAGGCTTCGGGCAGGGCGGGCGGGGGAGCGAGGCGGGTGTAGATGCGGAGGCCGGCTTCCTGGCGCTCTTCGAGGAGTTCGACGACCTGGAGGAAGCGGCGGTATTCGCGGAGGAGTTCGACGAGCTCGGCGCCGACGTCGTCGTCTTCGAGGGAGGGCGCCTCCTCCCCCTGGGGGCGGGGGAGGAGGGCACGCGATTTGAGGTAGACGAGGCGTGCGCCGACGGCGACGAACTCTGCGAGTGCGGAGGGGTCGAAGCCTTCGCCGTTGTGGATGGCGGCGAGGTACTGGTCGGTCACCGCGACGAGGGAAACGGCGGTAATATCGAGGTCGTCCTTCTCGATGAGGTGGAGAAGGAGGTCGAGCGGCCCCTGGAAGACGGGCAGCGAGATTTCTGCCATAGCTCCTGCCGGCGCGATGCCCCCCCGCTGAGGCGGCGCCGGTACGGTCTTGCGACCGTGTGTGCTGTTACGCGCTGGCAGGCGCCCACACCCCCGGGAGCGTCCGCTCGACTGCAGCGGCGACAGCACCGACCGAGCGCATCATGGAAGCGAAGCGTTCGTATGTCAACGACTGGGCGCCGTCGGAGAGGGCGTGGTCGGGGTTGTTGTGGACTTCGATCATGAGGCCGTCGGCGCCGGCGGCGATGGCTGCCATGGCGACGGGTGTGACGAGGGAGGCCTTGCCGGTGCCGTGGGAGGGGTCGGCGATGATGGGGAGGTGGCTGAGCTCGCGGACGAGCGGGATGGCGTTGACGTCGAAGGTGTTGCGGTAGGCGGTTTCGAAGGTGCGGATGCCGCGCTCGCAGAGGATCACGTTGGGGTTGCCCTGGGCCATGATGTACTCGGCGGCGAGGAGCCACTCTTCGATCTGGCCGGAGAGGCCGCGCTTCAGCATGACGGGTTTCTTTGCGCGGCCGACTTCATCGAGCAGGATGAAGTTCTGCATGTTGCGTGCGCCGATCTGGATGATGTCGGCGTACTGGCAGACGGCGTCGATGTCGCGGACGCTCATGAGCTCGGTGATGACGGGGAGGCCATGCGCCTTGCCGGCGGCGTGGAGGTAGCGGAGGCCCTCTTCGCCGAGGCCGCGGAAGGTGTAGGGGGAGGTGCGGGGCTTGAAGGCGCCGCCGCGGAGGATGTTGGCGCCAGCGGCTTTGACGGCGCGGGCGGAATCGAAGATGTGCTCTTCGTTTTCGATGGAGCAAGGCCCGGCCATGATGGCGAGTTCGGTGCCGCCGACTTTGACGCCGTAACCGACATCGATGACGGAGTCAGCAGGGTGGAACTCGCGGGAGGCGAGTTTGTAGGGGCGGGTGACGCGGTGGACCGATTCGACGCGGGGGAGCGCCTGGAAGATGTCTTCGAGGCCGGGTTCATCGGACCCGATGACGCCGATGATGGTGCGCTCCTGGCCGACGGAGAGGTGGGCCTGGCGGCCGGTTTCTTCGATGCGCTTGATGATGACGTCGATGTCATCGGGGGTGGCTTCGGGGGAGACGACGATGATCACGGGTAAGGCTGCTCCGTTTGTGGTTGGGGTTGTGCTAGGGGACGTTGGACGCGAGGTCGGGGCGAAGCCGAGCGGCCTCGCGCAGGTAGATGTGGCGGATTTCACTCTGGGCTTTGTCGGTATTCCAGTGGAGGAGCACCCGGATACAGCGCGGGAGCATGCCGGGGACGGACATCTCGTGGCTCTGCATGAGGGGGACGAGGGTCCAGCCGAGCTGGCGTGCGGCCACGGCGGGGAATTCGGCGTAGACGTCGGGGGTGGTGGTGAGCCAGGCGGAAGCGATGTCCTCGATGCGGATTCCGTTGGCCTCGACCATGTGGATGAGGAGTTCGCGGGTGCGCTCGAGGATCTCTTCTTTCTGGTTGCGGTCGACGGTCGTCGCGCCGCGGACGCCGCGGACGGGCATACGCGCAGGTCCTCCTGGGTGTTCCTGGGGGTGGGATGGCAGGCTTCAGGACGGGCGGGCGCCAAAGGCCCCGGCCGGGGGACTGCCATATGCACGGCCCACAGGTGGACGCGGCCACGCCTGTTGAGGCGCAGCCGGCCGTCTGTGGGCCGCGATCACCTGTCCGCTACCGGCCGGAGACATCCTCCACGAACTCCCTGACGCGCTGGGCGCGGTGGTTTTCCTCCGCAGCGTCGATGGCGGTGATTATAGCAGAGCCGACGACGGCGGCATCGGCGACCCGGCGGACGGCCTCGGCCTGCTCGCGGGTGTTGATGCCGAAGCCGACGGCGAGCGGGAGGCTGGTCCGGGCGCGGACGCGGCTGATGAACTCGGGGAGGGTATCGAGGG
Source organism: Tepidiforma thermophila (assembly GCF_002563855.1). Lineage (NCBI taxonomy): Bacteria > Bacillati > Chloroflexota > Tepidiformia > Tepidiformales > Tepidiformaceae > Tepidiforma > Tepidiforma thermophila. The sequence continues at coordinate 1,323,951 of NZ_PDJQ01000001.1, read as the reverse complement.
CGACGTTGCCTTTGCCGGTGGTTCCGGTGACGGAGACGCAGTAGAGGAAAGCATCGGCAACGCTGGCGATGCGGGTAATGCGCTCGTCGCGGGTTGTGGGGGCGACGAGGGGGACGAAGCTGAGGTCGTGGGCGCGGCAGGCCTGGAGGAAGCTGCCGGCCTCTTCGGGCGGGAGGTCGACGACGATCCAGCCGTCGGCGCCGGCGGCGGCGGCTTCGGCGCAGGCGCGTGCTTCGCCGCGGGCGAGGATGGGGTTGTAGTAGCCCATGAGCAGTACGGGGACGGTGAGACCCTGCTCGCGGGCGGCACGGACAAAGGCGAAGCAATCGGCGAGGGTGACGCCCTGCTGGAGGGCGACCTGGTTGGCGTGCTGGATGGTGGCGCCGTCGGCGAGGGGGTCGGTGAAGGGCACGCCGAGTTCGATGACGTCGGCGCCGCCTTCCTGCATGGCGAGGAGGATGGGGACGGTATCGGCGCGGCGCGGGTAGCCCGCGGTGATGTAGCCAACGAAGAGCTTGCGGCCGGTTTCGCGGGCGCGGGCGAAGGTTTCGCGGAGACGCTGGGACATGGGCGGTTTCAGGACCTCGCGAGGAGCAGGATAAAGCTGAGCCCGTTGAAGAGCACATGGAAGGCGACGGCATCCCAGAGGCTGCCGGCGCGCCAGTAGAGCCAGGCGAGCACGAGCCCGATGGCGAAGAAGGGGAGGAGGGTGGCGGGGTCGCGGTGGCTGAGGGCGAAGAGTGCGGCGCTGAAGGCGGCGGCGGGCCAGAAGCCCCAGCGGAGGGTGCCGGTGAAGGCGAGGCCGCGATAGACGGCCTCTTCGCTGAGCGGGGCGGCGATGACGGTGGCGAGCCCGTAGAGGGCGAGGGCTGCAGGGTCGCGGAGGACTGGTTCGACGGTGGCGGGGGACGGCACCGGGACGAGGGGGCCGATACCGAGCGCCTCGACGGCGGCGGCGTAGACCCCGGTGAGGGGGTAGCTGATGGCGACGCAGAGGGCGGGGAGCCAGAGGCGCCCGGCGTCGAAGCGGTCGAGGCCGAGGGTGCGGGCAAGCTGACGCGGATGCTGACGCGCGCCGAGCAGGAGGGCGCCGAGGAAGAGGGCAGAGCTGACGAGGGCCATGGCCCAGGCGACGCGGACGGCGACCGGGTCGGCGAGGAGGCGCGGCGGCGCGGGGAGGGGGTTCCCGGCGACGGCGCGGGCGAGGGCGAGGTCGGCGTAGGCGGCAATGCGGGAGGCTTTTTCGAAGGCGTCGCCGGCGTCGCGGAAGCTGGCTTCGGCGCCGAGCAGGCGGGCGATAGGGTCGATGAGGGCGAGCGGAAGGAGGTAGGCGGCAACAGCGGCCCAGAGGCCGAGCAGGACACTGAGTTCGTTCCAGGGCGCGGGGCGAAGGCGGTTGGTGGTCATCCGAAGGCGAGGATGGAGAAGCTCACGGCGTTGAAGACGAAGTGGAAGAGGATGGGGTACCAGAGCGTACCGCTGCGAGAGAAAAGCCAGGCGAGGGCGACGCCGATGGCGAAGAAGGGGACGACGCTGCCGGGATCAAAGTGGACGAGGGAGAAGAGAATGCCGGATATGGCGGCGGCAGGCCAGAATCCCCAGCGGCTGAAGCCGCCAAAGACGAGGCCGCGGAAGAAGAGCTCTTCGGTGAAGGGGGCGCCGACGAGGGTGACGGCGGCGGCGATGCTGAGGGTGAGGTCGTCGCGGGTGATCTCGATGGGGACGGTGCTGCGGGGTTCGAGCCAGGTGATGCCGAGGCGGTCGACGAACTGGACCCAGGCATAGGTGCCGGCGTAGGCGAAGAAGACGGCCGCCAGCGGGAGCCAGGCCCCGGGCCAGTCGAAGCGATGGAGGCCGAGCGCGCGGGCGAGGTCGCGGGCGGAGCGGCCGGTGCTGATGCCGACGATGGCGATGACGGCGGCCTGGGAGACGGCGGTGACGATAAAGAGCACCTGGAGGCTGGCCTGGTCGGCGAGGAGGTTCGGCGGGGCGGGCAGGGGGTCGCCGCGGGAGGAGGCCGCGAGGCGCTCATCGGCGTAGGCGGCGATACGGGCGGCCTTTTCGAAGGTGTCGCCGACGTCGCGGGTGCGGAAGTCGAGGTCGAGGGCGAGCGCGACGCCGAGGGCGACGACGTTGGTCAGCACCATGAGGGCGATGAACGCGGCGAGGCCGGCGACGGCCTGGCGGGGCCCCCAGGGGATGAGGGACCGGCGGGCCCCAGTGCTCAGAGGGTCACTCCGAGGGCGGCTGCCACGGTGTGCATGTCCTTGTCGCCGCGGCCGGAGAGGCCGACGAGGATGTCCTTGCCGGGGCCGAGCTCGCGGGCGAGGCAGATGGCGTGGTAGATGGCGTGGCTGGGTTCGAGGGCGGGGATGATGCCCTCGGTGCGGGTGAGGGCCTGGAAGCCTTCGAGGGCCTGGCGGTCGTCGACGGCGACGTACTCGGCGCGCTCACTGGTCTTGAGCCAGGAGTGCTCGGGGCCGACGCCGGGATAATCGAGGCCGGCGGAGATGCTGTGGGTTTCGAGGATCTGGCCGTTGTCGTCCTGGAGGAGGTAAGTGCGGGTGCCGTGGAGGACGCCGGGCCGGCCGGCGACGAGGGTGGCAGAGTGCTTGCCGGTACCGACGCCATCACCGCCGGCTTCGACGCCGACGAGGCGGACGGGGTCGTCGATGAAGGGGTGGAAGAGGCCGATGGCGTTGGAGCCGCCGCCGACGCAGGCGACGGCCACATCCGGGAGCTTGCCGGCCTGCTCGAGCATCTGGGCGCGGGCCTCGCGGCCGATCACGGACTGGAAGTCGCGGACGATGGTAGGGAAGGGGTGAGGGCCGATGGCGGAGCCGATGATGTAGTGGGTGGTGCGGACGTTGGTGACCCAGTCGCGCATCGCTTCGTTGATGGCGTCTTTCAGGGTCTTCGAGCCGGAGTCGACGGAGACGAGGGTGGCGCCGAGCATCTTCATGCGGAAGGCGTTGAGCGACTGGCGCTTGATGTCCTCGGAGCCCATGTAGACGACGCATTCAAGGCCGAGCATGGCGCAGACCGTAGCGGTGGCGACGCCGTGCTGGCCGGCGCCGGTCTCGGCGATGATGCGGGTCTTGCCGAGGCGGCGGGCGAGGAGTGCCTGGCCGAGGGCGTTATTGATTTTGTGGGCGCCGGTGTGGGCGAGGTCTTCGCGCTTGAGCCAGATGCGGGCGCCGCCGACTTCGCGGGTGAGGCGCTCGGCGAAGTAGAGCGGGGTGGGACGGCCGACGTAGTGGCGGAGGAGGTGGTCGAGCTCCTGCTGGAAGGCAGGGTCGCTGCGGGCGTCGAGGTAGGCGGCTTCGAGGTCTTCGTGGGCGGCGACGAGGGTTTCGGGGATGTACCGGCCGCCGAATTCGCCGAAGCGGGGCGGAAGCTGGGTCGCAGTTTCAGATATCACGGCTGGCACCTTTCGCCGCGCGGATGAAGGCGCGGATTTTCTCGGGGTCTTTGACGCGGCCGGTTTCGACGCCGGAGGAGACATCGACCGCCCAGGGGCGGACGGTGCGGACCGCCTCGGCGACGTTTTCGAGGGTGAGGCCGCCCGCGAGGATGATGGGGAAGCGGGCGGCAACGTCTTCGGCGATGGACCAGTCGAAGGCGAGGCCGGTACCACCGAGGGCGGTGTCGTGGGCGGTATCGAGCAGGGTTCCGGCGGCGAGGCCGGGCACGATGCGCTCGGTGATGTCGGCGGGGTCATCGCCCTGGCGGACGTGGATGGTGCGGAGGACCGGGCGGCGGATGGCGCGGACGAAGGCGTTATCTTCTCCGCCGGAGAGCTGGACGAGGTCGATGCGGGCGGCCTCGGCGATGTCGTTGACCTCGTCGGAGGTCATGCGGGCGAAGACGCCGACGAGGAGGGGCCGGGCGCGGGCGAGGGCGAGTTCGATGGCGTCGGCCCAGGCGGGGAACCAGCTGCGGGCCGAGACTTCGCCGAGGGCGGGGCCCGAAAGGGCGAGCGGGGTTTCAGTGCGGCGGCGGCCGGCGATAGCCTCGACGATGTCGTGGCAGTCCTGCGGGGTAACCTGGCGGCGGGACTCGGCGAAGACGAGGCCGATGAAGTCGGCGCCGGCATCGGCGGCGGCGAGGGCGGTGGCTGCGTCGCGGATGCCGCAGATTTTGACGAGGGTCATGGGGCGGCCCCGGGGGCGGCTGCAGGGACGCCGCGGAGTTCGCGGATCTTTGCGGCGGGGTCCGGCGCAACCATGAGGGATTCGCCGACGAGGACAGCTGCGGCGCCTACGGCGGCGAAGCGTTCGACATCGGCGCGGGAGCTGATGCCGCTGAGGGCGGCGAGCGTGGCACCGGGCGGGGCGAGGCTGGCGAGGCGGTCGGTGGTTGCGAGGTCGACCCGGAAGCTGCGGAGGTCGCGGTTGTTGATGCCGACCAGGGCGGCGCCGAGTTCGGCGGCGCGGGACATTTCGTCGGCGTTGTTGACCTCCACGAGGGCCTGCATGCCCAGCCGGACGGCTGCGGCGTACAGGTGCCGGAGCCGGGCGTCGTCGAGCGCGGCGACGATGAGGAGGACGGCATCGGCGCCGTGGACGCGGGCTTCGAGCAGCTGGTAGTCGTCGATGATGAAGTCCTTGCGGAGGATTGCGGGACGGTCCGGACCGAGTTCTTCGACGGCGGCGCGGACCGCGGCCATATCGGCGAGGGTTCCCTTGAACCAGGTGGGTTCGGTGAGGACGGAGATAGCGCTTGCGCCGCCGCGGGCGTAGCGGAGGGCCTGGGCGGCGGCATCCATGCCGGGGGCGATGTCGCCCTTGCTGGGGGAGGCGCGCTTGACCTCGGCGATGACGGCGATGGGGGCGTCGCGGCGGAGGCGGGCGATGAAGTCGATGGCGGGCGGAGCCTCGGCGAGGCGGGCTTCGAGCTCGGACGGGGGCACGGCGGCCTTCGCCTCGGCGACGTCGCGTTCGCGGCGGGCGAGGATGGTGTCGAGGATGGTGGGGCTACCCACCGGCGGCCTCCCGGGAGAGCGCGATGTAGGTATCGAGGACTTCGCGGGCGCGGCCCGAGGCGACGGCCTCGCGGGCGAGGCGGACGCCTTCGCGGAAATCGGCGGCGCGGCTGGCGACTACGAGGGCGGCGGCGGCGTTCATGAGGGTGAAGTCGGTCTTCGGGCCTTCAGCGCCATCGAGGATGGCGAGGATGTCGCCGGCGTTGGCTGCGGCGTCGCCCCCGGCGACGGCGGACAGTGGGGCGGTGGGCAGGCCGAAATCGGCAGGGCTGATGGTGCGCTCGGCGACGGCGCCATCGGCGACGACCCATGCGCGGGTCGGGGCCGCGGGGCTGATTTCATCGAGGCCGTCTTCGGAGTGAACGACAAGGGCGTATTCAACGCCGCGGAGGGCGAGGGCCTCGGCGACGAGCGGGCCGAGGGGGGCGGCGCCGACGCCGACGAGCTGGCGGGCGGGCGCGGTTGGGTTGGAGAGCGGGCCGAGGATGTTGAAGACGGTGCGGATGCCGATTTCGCGGCGGGCGCCGCCGACGTGGCGCATGGCGGGGTGCATGCGCTGGGCGAAGAGGAAGCAGAAGTTGCAGGCATCGATGATGCGGGCGATGGCCTGCCCATCGAGGTCGATGCGGGCGCCGAGGGCTTCGAGGACATCGGCGCTGCCGCACTTCGAGCTGGCGGCACGGTTGCCGTGCTTGGCGACGCGGACGCCGCAGGCGGCGACGATGAATCCGGCGGCGGTTGAGACGTTGATGGTATCGATGCCGTCGCCGCCGGTGCCGCAGATGTCGATGGTGCCGGCGGCGGGCACGGGCTCGGCATGGCGGAGCATGACCTCGAGGCAGGCGGCGATTGCGGGGGCTGATTCGCCGCGGATGCGCCATGCGGCGAGGAAGGCGCCGACCTGGGCGGGGGTGGCGGCGCCGGTCATGAGCTCCTCGAGGGCGGCGGCGGCGAGCGCCGGGGGGAGGTCTCCAGCGTCGACGAGGGACTTGATTGCTTCCTGGACGGCCATCAGGCGGGACCCCGGGCAGGGATGCAGGTTCCAGTGTGGCGAATCAGGCGGGCCATTCGCCACCCTCCATGCGGAGGAAGTTCGCGAGGAGCTCCTTGCCGTATTGCGTGGCGATCGACTCGGGGTGGAACTGGACGCCTTCGACGGTGTAGCGGCGGTGGCGGACGCCCATGATGATGCCGGATTCAGAGCGGGCGGTTACTTCGAGCTCGGGCGGGAGCGTCTCGGGGGTGCCGCAGAGGGAGTGGTAGCGGACGGCTTCGAAGGGCGAGGGGATGCCGGCGAAGACGCCGCGGCCATCGTGGGTGATTTGCGAGGTTTTGCCGTGCTTGATTTCGCCGGCGCCGGCGATGGTGCCGCCGTAGACGTCGTAGATGCACTGGTGGCCGAGACAGACGCCGAGGACGGGGACCCTGCCGGCGAAGGCGCGGATGACATCGCGGGAGATACCGGCGTCGTCGGGGTCGCCGGGGCCGGGGGAGATGACGACGTGGTCGGGCTCGAGCGCGAGGCACTCCTCGAGGGTGACCTGGTCGTTGCGGAAGACGCGGACATCGGCGCCGAGTTCGCAGAGGTACTGGTAGAGGTTGTAGGTGAAGGAGTCGTAGTTATCGATGAGCAGGGTGGTCACTGGTCGAGGGCTTCCTCCCGGTGGAGATCATCGGCGATGAGGCGGAGGACGGCGGCGAGCTCTTCGGGCGTGTAGCCGTAGCCGCGGCGGTCGAGGCGGAACTTGGCGGCGAGGTAGGCGGGGTCGAGCGCGGCCGGCGAACGGAGGTCGAGGGGGTAGGCGGTCCCGGGCTCGCCGATGAGGGCGACGAGGAAGTAGCCGTCGCCGGCGGAGCGGGTGAAGGGTGCGGATTCGCGGAGGAGCGGCACGAGGGCGAGCTCGACGCCGCCGGAACGGTAGAAGCGGACGGCGACATGGGCGATGTACTTCTGGAGGGGCGGATAGGGGGCGCTCATCGGCCGAACCCCTGTTCGACGACGAGCTCGAGGACGTGTCCCGGGGTGCGGGCGGTGAAGTCGGGGAGGGCATCGAGGGTGGCGGCGGCATCGATGCTGCCCCAGAGGGCTGCGACGGAGCGGATTCCGGCATTGCGGGCGGCCCAGATGTCGGCGGGGCTGTCGCCGACGATGACGGCGCGTTCGGGGTAGTCGGCGAGGAGGCGGTCGAGCGCGGCGTAGACCGGCTCGGGGTCGGGTTTGTGGCGTTCGGTATCGTCGAAGCCGATAACGGCGCGGAAGTATGGGAGGAGGCCGGCGGCCTCGAGTTCTTCGACGGCGCCGTACGAGACCTTTGAGGTGACGACGGCCATGGGGATGCCGGCGGCGTGGAGGGAGCGGAGGACGGCTTCGATGCCCTCGAAGGGGCGGGGCGCAGGGCGGCCGGGGGCGTAGTAATGCTCGCGGTAGGCGCGGGTGAAGCGCTGGTAGTCGTCGCCGAGGAGGCGGCGGGCGAGGTCTTCGAGGGTGCCGCCGCGGTTGGAGCGCCAGAGCTCGACGGGGTCGACGGGTTCGCCGAGGACGACCTGGTGGGCGTGGGCGAGCGAGGCCATCCGGGCGGGGAGGGTCTCGAGGAGGGTATCGTCGAGGTCCCAGAGGATGGCGCTCACGGGGCGGCCTCCGTGCGGCCGGGCCGGGGGATGCCGCGGCGGGCGAAGACCTCTTCCATGACCGGCCAGGCTTCGAGGGCTGCCGGGAAGCCGGCGTAGACGGCGACCATACGGAGTACTTCGATGACCTGGGCCGGGGATGCGCCATGGTTGAGGGCGCCTTCGACGTGTGAGCGGAGCGGGCTGCCCGTACGGCCCTGGGCGGCGAGCATGGCGATGACGAGCAGGCTGCGGGTGCGGCGGTCGAGGACGGGGCTGGACCAGCCGCGGGCGAGGGCGAAGTCGACGATGTCCTCGGCGAGTTCGGGGGCGGTGCGCCGGAGGTCCTGGAAGGCGGCGCCCGGGTCGCGGCCGCCGAGAGTCCGGAGGACGTCGAGGCCCGCAGCCCGTGCTGCGGAGGAGGCGGGGGCTGCTGGTTCGCGCACGGCTTCGGCGAGCTCTGCGCCGAGGGCTGCGAGGATTTCGCCGGTGCGGTCGGGCGGCTGGACGAGGCCGAAGGCTTCGAGGATGGCCTGGCGGACGCCGGGCAGGAGGTCGATGGCGTCGAGCTCGTCGAGGGTGAACCAGCCGCTGCCGACACCGGGCGGGGGGGCCGGTTCGCCCTGCCAGCCGGTGGGGGCGTAGAGGTTGTAGACGACCTGGCCGTCCTCGGCGGGGAAGTAGTGGGTCTGGAGGAAGTCTTCTTCGACGGCGGGAGCGTGCACGCCGAGCCGCTGGAGGATGCGGTCCATTTCTTCGTCGACGTCGTCGACGCCGGGCGGGAGGGGGCCGGAGGGGAGCTCCCAGGGCGCGCCGGGCTGCGGCCGGACGAGGAAGATGCGTCCGCCGCGCTCGAGGATGGCGGCCATGGTGATGTGCTGTTTCATGTGGTTTTGATTGCGATCGTATCGAGGACGGAGAGGAGGAGGATGCGGAGCGGTGGGGGGAGGTCGGCGCGGAGGACGTCGTCGCGGCCGAGCCAGCGGCCGGCGGAAGGGGGCGGGTCGGGCTGCCACTGCCAGACGGTGTAGAAGCCCGAGAACCAGGGGCGCTCTTCGGCGGGGTCGCGGTAGTCGAAGGCGCCCTGGGCCCAGATGGCGGAGGCTTCGATGCCGAGCTGGTCCCAGAGGTGAGCACGGAGCTCAACCTTGCGGTCTTCGGCGAGGGGACGGAAGACGCCGCCGGGGAGGCCGAGCGCGCCGTTGACGTCGCGCAGGAAGACCTGCCCGGGGCGGACGAGGATGCCGTAGACGCGGTCGGGGCGGCGGTCGGACATGGGGCGGCTCCGTTGGTCAGCCGTAGCCGATACTCCCGGTTTTGAGCTGGGCGGCGGCGACTTCGGCCTGGTCGATGGCGCGCATGAGGGCGCGCATCTTGTTGACGGTTTCCATGTATTCGGTTGCGGGGACGGAGTCGTAGACGATGCCGCCGCCGGCCTGGAGGTAGGCGACGCCGTCCTTGACGACCATGGTGCGGATGGCGATGCAGGTATCGAGGCTGCCGGCGAAGCTGGCATAGCCGACGGCGCCGCCGTAGATGCCGCGGCGGGAGGGTTCGAGCTCGGCGATGATCTCCATGGCGCGGACCTTGGGGGCGCCGGAGAGGGTCCCGGCGGGGAAGACCGAGCGGAAGGCATCGAAGCGGGTTTTGTCGGGGGCGAGCTGGCCGGAGACGTTGGAGACGATGTGCATGACGTGGGAGTACTTCTCGATGTGCATCAGGCTATCGACGCGCACGGTGCCGGGGCGGGCGACGCGGCCGATATCGTTGCGGCCGAGGTCGACGAGCATGATGTGCTCAGCGCGCTCCTTTTCGTCGGCGAGGAGTTCGGCGGCGAGGCGTTCGTCCTCTTCGGGGGTTGCACCGCGGGGGCGGGTGCCGGCGATAGGGTGAGTGGTGACGATGCCGTCTTCGACGCGGACGAGGAGCTCAGGCGAGGCGCCGACGACCTGGAAGCCGCCGAGGTCGAGGTAGAACATGTAGGGCGAGGGGTTGATGGTCCGGAGCTGGCGGTAGATGTTGAAGGGGTGGACGGCAGTGGGGCGGCGGAGGCGCTGGGAGGGGACGACCTGGATGGCGTCGCCGGCGATGATGTACTCCCGGATCTTCTCGACCATCAGCTCGTAGCCTTCGCGGCCAACGTTGGACTCGGCCTGGCCGTTGGTGCGGAGGACGGCGGCGATGTCCTGGTGGGGGAGAGGGACGGTGGGGTTTTCGAGGCGCTCGACGATGGCGTCGATCCGGAAGGCGGCCTGGCGGTAGGCGCTCTCGACGTCACCGTCGAGGCGGCAGTGGGCGATGACCTTGATGGTGTGGTGGATGTGGTCGAAGACGACCATGGCATCGGTGAAGAGCCACATGGACTCGGGGATGCCGATTTCATCTACCTCGGGCGGGCGGACGCGCGGCTCGAAGTGGCGGACGGCATCGTAGGCGACGTAGCCGATGGCTCCGCCGGTGAAGGCGGGGATGCCGGGGGTGACGACCTGGCGGAAGCGGGCGAGCTCCTGCTCGACGGGGATGAGGGGGTCGCCCTCCCACTCCTGGCCGGGGCCGGTACGGAGCACGCGGTAGGGCTGGGTGCCGATGAAGGAGTAGCGGGCGAGCCGCTCACCGCCCTCGACCGATTCGAGGAGGAAGGAGTAGGGGCCGTTCGCGACCTTCAGGTAGGCGGAGACGGGCGTCTCGAGGTCGGCCGTGACCTCGCGGTAAACGGCCACGAGGTTGCCCTGGCCGGATTGGGCGAGCTGGCGGACCTCGTCGAGCGTTGGGCGGAGCATCAGTACTTCTCGAGGTAGTTGAGGTCGAGGGCGTCGTGGACCATGTCCATCGTTTCGCGGGCGATACGGCGCATCCGCTCGGAGCCGGAGGCGAGGGCATCGCGGACGAGCCGCATGTGCGCCTGGTAGTAGGCGCGGCGCTCGCGGAAGGGGTCGAGGAGGTCGTTGAGGACCTTCGTGAGGCGATCTTTGAGGACTTTGTTGGGGACGCCGCGAGTTTCGTACTCGCGCTCGAGTTCGGCGAGGCCCTCGGTGTCGGGGTCGAAGGCGCGGAGGTAGAGGAAGATGGGGTTGTCGTCGCAGCGGCCGGGTTCGTTGGCAGCGCGGGGCGGGCCGCCGTACATGGCGCGGACCTTGCGGGCGACGGTTTCGGCGTCGTCTTTGAGGTCGATGGTGTTGCCGCGCGATTTGCTCATCTTGGCGCTGCCGTCGATGCCGACGAGGCGGGGGACGCGGCCGACGAGGGCTTCGGGCTCGGGGAAAACCTCTTTGAAGCGGCGGTTGAAGCGGCGGGCGGTTTCGCGGGTGAGTTCGATGTGGGGGAGCTGGTCTTCGCCGACAGGCACGAGGTGGGCGCGGGGCATGAGGATGTTGGCCACCTGCATGACCGGGTAGGTGTAGAAGGCGACGGGCACGGACTTGCGCTCGGTGGAGCCGTCCTCGGGGTTCTCCATGGCGGCCATTTCGGCCTTGAGGGTGGGGTTGCGCTCGAGCATGGAGACGGGGAGGAACCAGCCGAGGAGGGTGGCAAGCTCGGCGTGTTCGGGGACGAGGCTTTCGATGACAAAGGCGGAGCCTTCGGGGTCGAGGCCGACGGCGAGCCAGTCGAGGGCGACCTCCCAGACGGCCTCGCGGACGCGGGGGATGTCGTCGGCGTAGTCGGAGACCTGGTAGTCGGCGATGAGGAAGTAGCACTCGTAGTCGTGCTGGAGCCGCACCCAGTTTTCGAGGGCGCCGGCGTAGTGGCCGAGGTGGAGGGCGCCGGTGGGGCGGATGCCGGTGAGGATCCGCTTGCGGTCGGTCACCGGGGGCCTCCGAGGCGGCCGGGCGGGCGGCCCGTGCCGGACTGGGGGCCGGGCGGCCGGCGGCGGGCTGACGCGCGGGAGCGCCGGCAGCGCCGGCGCGCTCGGCGACGCGCAGGTAGGCGTTGATCTGTTTGCCGGCCTGTTCGATGAGTTCGAGCTCATCGGCGAAGACGGTTTCGGGCTCGTTGGTGAGCGCGGCGAGGACGTGGAGCCAGGAGCGGCAAGCGGCAAGCGCACCGCGCGCCTCGCGGAGGATGGCGGCCTGGGCCTGCCCCTCGCGGGCGCCGGCTTCGGCGATGCGGGCGGCGGCTTCGCCTGCGGCCTCGAAGGCGCGCTCGTGGGCCTCCTGGGAGGCGCGCAAGTTCGAGCCGATCTTCAGGCGGCCGATGGACGCGGCGAGCCGGATGGCCGTGTTCCAGGCCTCGATGTCGTGGTGGTCGGCGGACGTCATATCAGGCGGCAGCGGCGTAGCAGCCGTCGAGGAAGGCGAGGAGGCGGTCGCAGGCGGTGTCGACGGCGCGGATGACGGCGTCTTCATCGGTGCAGGCCTCGGCGATGGCCTCCATTTCGGCGCCGGAGTGGGCGATATCGGCGACGAGATGGACGGAGAAGAATTCGAACTGCTTCGGCTCGAAGCCGTAGAACTCCGTGAGGCCTTTGATCTTCTGCCAGGCGATGGCGGGGACCTGCCCTTCGTAGGCGAAGAGGGTGCCGAGCGCCTCGGCGATGGGGGCGGTGGAGGTCACCTGGCGGAAGTGGTCGACGAGGGCGCGGGTTTCGGGGCGAAGCTCGGCGGTGATGACCTCGTCCGGTTCGACGCCGACGGCGCGGGCGAATTCGAGCCAGAGGGTTGGGTGGTTCCGTTCGCCGTGCTCTTCGTCCCAGAGGTTATCGAGGATGAGCTGGCGGATCTTGGGGCTCTCGGTGCGGGTGTGGATGGCGGAGAGGAAGCGCGGGAAGGCGGCCTCGAAGTGGTAGTACTGGCGGGCGTACTCCTGCATTTTGTGCATGGGGAGGGTGCCCTGGGTCCACTCGACGTAGAAGGGGTGCTTGAGCATGGACTTGGCCTCGAGGACGGCCTTGAGGCGGGCTTCGAATTCGGTGGAGACGGCGAGCATGGACACGGCGGGTACTCCGGGTGTGGTCTGGGGTGTGGTGCTTTCAGGATAGCTGGCGCGGGCGTTAGATGACGGGGAGGTCCTTCATCGCCTCGCGGACCTTCTCTTCAGGGTAGAAGTCGTCGATGAGTTTGCCGGCGAGGTAGTCGTCGTAGGCCTGGAGGTCGAGGAGGCCGTGGCCGGAGAGGTTGAAGAGGATGACGCGGGAGCGGCCCTCCTCGCGGGCCTGGATGGCTTCGTCGATGGCGGCGCGGATAGCGTGGGAGCTTTCGGGGGCGGGAACGATACCTTCGGTGCGGGCGAAGAGGGTGGCGGCTTCGAAGCAGGCATTCTGGGGGTAGGCGCGGGCTTCGATGTAGCCCTGGTCGTAGAGGTGGCAGATGAGCGGGGCCATGGCGTGGTACCGCAGGCCGCCGGCGTGGATGCCCGGGGGCATGAAGGTGTGGCCGAGGGTGTACATCTTCATGAGCGGGGTGAGCCCGGCGGTATCACCGAAGTCGTAGCGGTATTCACCCTTGGTAAGAGAGGGGCAGGAGGCGGGCTCAACGGCGAGGAAGCGGGTGGCGGTTTTGCCGGCGAGGCGGTCCTTCATGAAGGGGAAGATGAGTCCGGCAGCATTTGAGCCGCCGCCGGCGCAGCCGATGACGACGTCGGGGTATTCGCCGGCCATCTCCATCTGGGCGATGGCCTCCTGGCCGATGACGGTCTGGTGGAGGAGGACGTGGTTGAGGACGCTGCCGAGGGAGTACTTCGTGTCTTCGCGCATGGCGGCGTCTTCGACGGCCTCGGAGATGGCGATGCCGAGGGAGCCGGAGTTTTCGGGGTCTTCGGCGAGGATTCTGCGGCCGGCTTCGGTGTCGGGGCTGGGGCTGGGGACAACGGTGCCGCCCCAGACCTGCATGAGGGAGCGGCGGTAGGGTTTCTGGTTGTAGGAGACGCGGACCATGTAGACCTTGCATTCGAGGCCGAAGATCTGGCAGGCGAATGCGAGGGAGGACCCCCACTGGCCGGCGCCGGTTTCGGTGGCGATGCGCTTCACGCCTTCCTGTTTGTTGTAGTAGGCCTGGGCGACGGCGGTGTTGGGCTTGTGGGAGCCGGAGGGGGAGACGCCTTCGTATTTGTAATAGATGTGGGCCGGGGTCTGGAGCGCCTGCTCAAGGAAGGTGGCGCGGAAGAGCGGCGAGGGGCGCCAGATGCTGTAGATGCGGCGCACTTCTTCGGGGATTTCGATGTAGCGCTCGGTGCTGACTTCCTGCTTGATGAGCTCCATGGGGAAGAGCGGGGCGAGCGCTTCGGGGCCGATGGGCTGGTGGGTGGCGGGGTGGAGCGGCGGAGGGGGCGGCGTGGGGAGGTCGGCCGCAATGTTGTACCAGTGGGTGGGGATGCGGTCGTCGCTGAGGAGGAATTTGCGGGTTGCCATGGGAGTCCCCTCCATGCGGGTGATGCGGGATGCAGGCGGAGGCCTGCGAAGCAAAACGACCCCTCGTCAGCCAAAGGACGAGGGGTCGCTCGCGGTGCCACCTTTGTTCCCCGCGGCTTGCGCCGGCGGGGCACTCTTCAGCCGCCGCGGGCGAATGCCCGCGAGGGCCATGGCTGTGATAACGGTGCCACTCCGCCGCAACCTACTGCCCCGCGGGGTGCGAGGGTTGGGCTGCGGGGCTCCCGGGCCCATTCGCCTGCTGCGCCGCCGCCGGTTTTCAGCTGCCCCGGCTCTCTGGAGGCTCGCTTCGCAGGGTACTTTTCCCGTTCGTCGCCTGCTCTTCAGTTGAGGTGCTCAAGGTAGGACGGCGGCGGACGGCTGTCAACGGGAGGGCGGCCTCAGGCGCCTTCGGCGAGGAAGGTTTCGAGGGCCTTCCGGGCCTCCGGCTCGACAAGGAGCGGGGCGTGGCCGACGCCGGGGACTTCAACGAGGCGGGCGCGGGGGTTCGCCTCGAGCATTTTGCGGGCCGTCTCGGCGGAGAGGACGTCGCTCTGGGCGCCGCGGATGATGAGCACGGGGCACTCCATGGCGCGGAAGGCGTCCCACGGGTCGAGGGCCGGGGGTTTCGGGGGGGCGGTGCGGACGGCGGGGTCCATCTTCCAGACGTAAACGCCGGAATCGGAGCGGCGGACGTTGTAGCGGGCGAACTCGGCGAGCTGGTCGTCGTTGAGGTGGGCGACCATAGGGGCGTAGTGTTCGCGGTAGTAGCGGACGACGGCTTTGAGGTCGGCGAACATCTCAGGGGCGTTCTGGACGTAGGCGAGGATGCGCTGGAGGCCGGCGGGGTCGATTTCGGGGCCGATATCGTTGAGGACGGCGCGCGAAACCCGTTCGGGGAAGCGTGGGGCGTACTGCATGGTGATGAGGCCGCCCATGGAGGTGCCGACGAGGGCGAAGCGCTGGAGGCCGAGGGCCTCGCGGACGGCTTCGAGGTCTTCGACGTAGGTGTCGATGTTGTACTGGTCGGGCGGGCCCCATTCGGATTCGCCGCGGCCGCGGACGTCGAGGCAGTAGACGTGGTAGCGGGCGGCGAGGATGTTGGCGATGGCGTCGAAGGTGTGGGCCTGGCCGGCGAGGCCGTGGATCATGAGGACGACGGGTGCGCCGGGGGCGCCGCGGGCGAGGAGGTGATGCCGGAGGCCGTTCGCCTGGACGAAGATATCGCGCACGGGGTAGACGGTGGACATGCTGCGGCTCCCGCGGGGTGGTTGGCGGGATTATAGGGAGTCCGGGGGAACGGTCAGAGCGGCTGGCGGCCGGCGTAGCCGGCGTCGACGTCGTGCCAGCTGGTGATGGTGGGTTCGCCGAGCTCGTAGCAGAGGTAGACGATGCGGTCACCGCGGCGGTGGGGGAAGTCGATGAGGCCGCGGGCGGGGTCTTTGAGTTCGATGCCGCGGGCTTCGAGCGCTTCGATGGCGGCGCGGATGGCGGCGCGGAGGGGACCGGCGGGGTCGGACTCGGCGGCGGCAAAGGGCGCGGCGAGGTCGTGGCCGTCGGCGGTGGCGCCGCGGGCGGCGGCAGCCCGGGCGGCGGCGATGGCGCGGAGTTCGAGGGAGGCCTGCCGGAGCCGTTCGAGGATGGGGATGACCTCAGGGAGGGTGGCGCGTGCTTCTTCGAGCGTGAAGAGGCGCATGGCGGGCGGCATCAGACGAAGAGGTGGAGGGGGATGTGGGTGGGGTGGACGGAGGCGCCGGATTCGAGTTCTTTGAGGTCGGCGAGTTCTTCGTGGACGCCGGGGCCGACGACGACGTTGCGGCCGATGCGGAGGCCGGAGGGGATGGTGGCGCGCTTCCCGATGATGGAGATGCCGGTGTTGACGATATCGGGCCGCTCGCGGTTGGGGATGTTCGGGTCGCCGGTGCCGATGACGCAGCCGGCGCCGACGGAGACCTCTTTATCGAGGATGCAGCGGTCGATGACGGTGCCGGAGCGGATGACGCAGCGGTGCTGGATGATGGATTCGCGGACGACGGCGCCGGGTTCGATGACGACGCCGGGGGAGATGACGGAGCGGTAGACCTCGCCGTCGATGCGGGCAGAGGGAGAGATGAGCGACTCGGTGACGCGGGCGTTGGGGCCGAAGCGCGCCGGCGGGGGGATGGAGCCGGCGGTGCGGAGCTTCAGGTCGGGGTCTTCGAGGTCGAGCGGGGGGTTGGGCTGGAGGAGGTCCATGTGGGCGGCCCAGTAGGATTCGATGGTGCCGACATCGCGCCAGTAGTCGTGGTACTGGTAGCCGAAGACGCGGTGGGTGCGGAACATGCGGGGGATGATGTCTTTGCCGAAGTCGTGGGAGCTGGCTTCGCCGAGGTCGGCGTCGGCCTGGAGCTGTTCGACGAGGACATCTTTGTTGAAGACGTAGATGCCCATGGAGATCCAGGAGCCGCGAGGCTCTTTGGGCTTCTCCTGAAAGTCGATGACGCGGCCGGAGGGGTCGAGGTCGAGAACGCCGAAGCGGTGGGCTTCGCTGCGGGGGACACTGTAGACGGCGACAGTGGCGTCGGCGCCCTGGGAGCGGTGGTAGGCGACGAGGTTGCGGTAGGAGGTGAGGTAGATATGGTCGCCGGCGAGGATGAGGATTTCGCGGACGCGGGCTTCTTCGATGACGTAGAGGTTTTGGTAGACGGCGTCGGCGGTGCCCTGGTACCAGTCGGCGTCGGCTTTGCCGAGGTAGGGCTGGAGGATCTGGATGCCGCCCTCGGGGGTGTCGTAGCCCCAGGGCCTGCCGGCGCCGATATGGTTGAAGAGCGAGCGCGGGCGGTACTGGGTGAGGACGGCGAGCTTGCTGATGTCGCTGTTGGCGCAGTTGGAGAGGACGAAATCGATGATGCGGTAGTTGCCGCCGAAGACGACGGCAGGCTTGGCGCGCTGCTCGGAGAGGATGGAGAGCCGGTCGCCCTGTCCGCCGGCGAGGATCATCGCGAGGACGTCGTTCACGGGCTGCCTCCTGCCGCCGGGGTTACGACCCATTCTACGGGCGGCAGCCGGCCCCCGAAACCGGGGACCGGCTGCCTGCGAGGGGCCCGGGTTAGCTGGCGCGCATAGCTGCTGCCTCGGAGCGGAGGACCATCGCGAACGCGCAATCTCGACAAATCACGGTCGCGTAGCTGGTCCGGCGCGTGCCGATGGGTTCGACATCGGCGATGAGGATGCGCGAGTGTGCGCGCGCCTGGCGCCCGCAGAGCGGGCAGGGGCTGAAGGAACTGGTGTTTCGAGTCATCTCCCTACCTCGAAACCCCGCCGGGTTTGAGATTGGCAGAGGTGGGGGCCGGCGTGAATCGGGAGGAGCGCCTAGGCGAAACCCTGATTCGGGGCGGCAGAGACCCGGATGCGCGCACCGGCCCACAGGGTGGCCGGGGCATATACTCGCGGCGAGGAGGCGACGATGAAGGCGCTGCGGCTGGGACTGGCGCAGATCAACACAACGGTGGGAGACCTCGAGGGGAATACGGCGAAGATCCGGGAGCAGCTGGCGGCGGCGCGGGCAGCGGGCTGCGACGTGGTAGCGTTCCCCGAGCTGGCGGTCACCGGGTATCCGCCGGAGGACCTGGTGCTGCGGCGGTCGTTCTGCGAGGCGTCGCGCGAGGCGGCGGCGGAGCTGGCGGAGGCGACCCACGGGCTGGTGGCGGTGGTCGGGTTTGTGGACTGGCGGGACGACGACGCGTACAACGCGGCGGCCGTGTTTGCAGACGGGCGGTGGGTTGATACGTACGACAAGCAGCGGCTGCCGAACTACGGGGTGTTCGACGAGGAACGGTACTTCCGGGCCGGGCGGCGGACGGCGGTGTACCGGGCGGGCGGAGTGCGGTTCGGGGTGAGCATCTGCGAGGACATCTGGTACCCGGGGGCGCCGCTGGATGCGATGGCGCTGGCGGGCGCCGAGCTGTGCATCAATATCAACGCTTCGCCGTATCACCGGGGGAAGGCGCGGGAGCGGGAGCGGATGCTCGCCACGCGGGCGGCCGACAACAGCATTGCGGTGGCGTACCTGAACGCAGTGGGCGGGCAGGACGAGCTGGTATTCGATGGGGCGTCGGTGGTGATGGACGCGGAGGGGCGGGTGGTGGCCCGGGCGCGGCAATTTGCGGAGGAGCTGCTGGTGGTGGACGTGGACCTCGACGAGGTGGCGCAGCGGCGGCTGCACGACCCGCGGCGGCGCGTGGAGCTTCGGGCGCGGGACTGGGAGACAGGCGCGGAGTTCGTGGACCTGCGGACGGCGCTGGAGACGAGCCGTGAGCCCGCCGCCGGGGGGCCGGTCGCGGAGCTGATGGGTGAGGAGGAGGAGGTGTGGTCGGCGCTGGTGCTGGCGACGCGCGACTACCTGCGGAAGACGGGCTTCGGGGAGGCGATCGTCGGCCTTTCGGGCGGGATTGACTCGGCGGTCGTTGCGGCGGTTGCAGTTGATGCGATCGGGGCGGAGCGGGTGATTGGCGTTTCGATGCCGAGCCGGTATTCGAGCGAGCACAGCAAGGCGGATGCGCGGGCGCTGGCGGAGAACCTCGGCATCCGGTTCCTGACGATCCCGATCGAGCCGGCCCATGCGGCAATGCTGGAGATGCTGGCGGACGTGTTCGAAGGATCGGACCCGGGGACGGCGGAGGAGAACCTGCAGGCGCGGCAGCGCGGGAATGTGCTGATGACGCTTTCGAACAAGACGGGCGCCATTGTGCTGACGACCGGGAACAAGAGCGAGATGGCGACGGGGTACGCGACGCTGTATGGCGACATGGCGGGCGGCTATGCGGTGCTGAAGGATGTGCCGAAAACGCTGGTGTACCGGCTGGCGCGGTGGCGAAACGCGCGGGCGGGGAAGCCGTGGATCCCGGAGCGGTCGATTACGAAGCCGCCGAGCGCTGAGCTGCGGCCGGGGCAGCTCGACCAGGATTCGCTGCCGCCGTATGAGGTGCTGGATCCAATCCTTGAGGCGTACGTGGAGGACGACCGGACGGTGGACGAGATTGTGGCGATGGGGTTCGAGCGGGCGACGGTGGAGCGGGTGGTGCGGATGGTGGACCGGAATGAGTACAAGCGGCGGCAGGCGGCGCCGGGCGTGAAGATCACGCCGCGGGCGTTCGGGCGGGACCGGCGGCTTCCGCTGGCCGCGAAGTACCGCTGAGCGGATTACGCACGGCGGGGTGCGGGCGTGGTAGGATCGGTGCGGCAACGAGTGTATACAATCTGCGGGTTCCGCCGCGAGGGGGTAGGCACGTGACCGAGGTGATTGCACGGGGGCTCGAAGGCGTCAACGTCACAGCGACGAAGCTGTGCCGGATCGACGGCCAGAAGGGCGAGCTGATCTACGCCGGGTACAACATTTTCGACCTGGCAGAGCATTCGACGTTCGAGGAGACGGCGTTCCTCCTGTGGAACCTGCGGCTGCCGACGCGGGATGAGCTGGAGCAGCTGAAGGCGGACCTTCGGCGGGAGCGGCCGCTTTCGGACCTGAACGCCAGGGTGCAGCGGGAGATCGTCGGCAAAATCCGGCCGATGCGGGCGCTGGAGATCTCGGTGATTATCGCGGGGGCGCTGGATCCGAAGTCCAGCGACCTTTCGCAGGAGCAGCTGAAGAAAACAGCGGCGCTTCTGACGGCGCGGATGCCGACGGTGCTGGCGCAGTATCACCGGCTCCGGCAGGGGCTCGACCCTGTGCCGCCGAGGGATGACCTCGGGCATGCGGCGAATTTCCTCTGGATGCTGAAGGGCGAGGAGCCGAACGAGCTCGAGGCGCGGGTGTTCGACGTGGCGATGATCCTGCACGCCGAGCACGAGATGAATGCCTCGACCTTCTCGGCGCTGGTGACCGCGTCGACGCTCAGCGACATGTACTCGGCGATCGCCTCGGCGATTGGGACGCTGAAGGGGCCGCTGCACGGCGGCGCGAATGAGGCGGTCTACCGGACGCTGGAGGCTATCGGCACGGAGGAGAATATCCCGCGGTACGTGGACGACCTGCTGGCCCGCGGCGAGCGGGTGATGGGCATCGGGCACCGCGTGTACAAGACGACCGACCCGCGGGCGATCATCCTCGAGCAGCTGGGGCACAAGCTGGCGGCGACATCGCCGGACCGGAAGTACTTCGACCTTTCGCTGAAGCTGCGGGACTACCTGGCGAAGAAGCTGGAGGGAAAGCCGCTCTACCCGAACGTCGACTTTTTCAGCGCGTCGGTTTACAAGATGCTGGGCATCCCGAGCGACCTGTACACGCCGATCTTCGCGATGTCGCGGATTGCGGGGTGGACGGCGCACCTGCTGGAGCAGTATGCGGACAACCGGCTGGTGCGGCCGAACGCGCTCTACGAGGGCGCGGACCCGCGGCCGTACGTGCCGCTCGAGCAGCGGTAGCTCCGGAGACTTCGAGCAGCCCGCGAGGCCGGTCGCATGCGGCCGGCCTCGCGTCGCTGTTGCGGGGCACGGCTCACCCGGATTCTGCCTGGAGCCGCTGGCGGTAGCCTTCCTCGCCTTCGAGGCGCCGGAGCTCGGCCTCCCGGGCTTCGCGCTCGAGGCGGGCTTCGCGCTCCTCGGGGGTTTCGGCGATGAGTGCGCCGTGTTCATCGACGTGGATGACGGCCTCGAGGGGGTCACCGATGACGGCGTACCGGTTGCCGCCGATGAACACGAGGGGGCTTTTCTCGCGGGAGGCGAGGAGCCAGTGGCCGGCGTAGGCTTCGTCGTCGGCCTGGACTTTGACCGGCTCGGCGACGAAGAGGGTGTGGTCGCCGGTCTTGATCGCGTCCTGGACGAGGCATTCGATCCAGGCGAGGCAGTCGCGGATGAGTGGCGCGTCGATGACGAGCGGGGCGAAGGTCTCGAGGCCGGCGGCTTCGAGCTTGTTGGTTTCGAGGCCGGTGAGGGAGCCGAGGAAGGCGGTGTGCTTGAGGAGGGACGGGCCGGGGATGTTGATGGCGAAGGCGCCGCTGAAGCGGATCATGGCGGCGGTGTGGCGTTCGGGGGCGACGACGACGCCGAGGCGGGGCGGGTCGATGGAGAGCGGCGTCATCCAGGCGATGGGGGCGGCGTTGGTATAGCCGCGCCAGGCGGTGGTGATGATGCCGACGGGGCCGGGGTTGAGGAGACGGCGGGCATCGGCGGGGTCGCAGAGGCGGCGCATGGGTTGGCCTCCGGTGAGGGTACTGGGCCGGACGGCGAAACAGCCGGGCAGGGGCCCGGCTGTCGCAGCGGTGTTGTGAGCCGGCTGTCGGTCAGTGGCGGCCGGAGCCGTTGGCGGACATGCGGCGCCAGCGGAGGAAGTTCCAGTACTGGAGGAGTTCGGGCAGGTCTTCGGGGTGGCGCTCCAGTTCCTGGATGAGCTGGGCGATTTCGCTGTCCTTGACGTAGAGCATCTCGCCCTCTTCGCCGAGGAAGTAGTGGAGGGGGCGATTGAGGATGCGGGCGACGTTGAGGAGCATGTCGATGCCGACAGAGCGCTGGCCTGCTTCGTAGAGGCTGATGGCGCTCTGGGTGGTGTTGAGCGCCTGGGCGAGCTGGCCCTGGCTCATCCCGGCATCGCGGCGGGCTGCCCGGATGCGGCTCCCGAGGCTCGCGGAGACAGGGGGCTTACCGGTTTCGGAGGACGTTCTCATCATGCGTGCAGGACTCCGTGTAGGGACGGTGGAATAGGGGCGCCGTGGGCTGTGGCCGAGGCGTTTGCAGGGACAAGGTAGCCAGCGGCTACCTAGTGGTCAATCAGCCGCATAAGGTTGCGCAATTGCGGATGGCGGTGCTGATGGCAGCGAAGGCGGGCTTAGGGCGTTAGCGAACGGGGGCCTATACTGGCCTCATGGCAGAAGAGGTGGCAATCGAACTGGCTTCTTCGAGCGAGGAGGAGACGCGGGCGCTGGGGGAGCGGCTGGGGCGCCACCTGCGGCGCGGGGACGTTGTGCTGCTCAGCGGGGACCTCGGCAGCGGGAAGACGTGCCTGACGCAGGGCATCGGCCGGGGGCTCGGCTGCCGCGGGCAGGTGAACAGCCCGTCGTTCGTGCTGATGAACGAGTATGCGGGACGTGAGGTGCTCTACCACGTCGACCTGTACCGGATCGAGGACGTGGAGGAGCTGGACGAGCTGGGGTTATGGGACTACGCGGAGAAGGGCGTGCTGGTGATTGAGTGGCCGGAGCGTGGGGCGGAGCTGCTGCCCGGGGACGGGCTGGTGGTTGAACTCCGCCCGGGCGAGCAGGGGCCGCGGACGCGGCGGCTTCGCTTCATCGCCCGGGGTGCGCGGGGCCGTGAACTGGTGGAGGCGCTGAAGGCAGCGTGAGCACCATCCTGGCCATTGATTCAGCATCGGACCGGTTTGCCGTGGGGGTCGACCGCGTCGGCCAGCGGGAGATCGTTGTGGCCGAGGAGGAGCGGAGCCATACGACGGGGCTGCTGGCGGCCATCGAACGGCTGCTGGGCGGCGAGCGGCCGGCAGCGATCCTGGTCGTGACGGGCCCGGGCTCGTACGCGGGGCTGCGCGTGGGCATCGCCACGGCGCAGGGCCTTGCGCTGGCGACGGGCGCGCCGCTCTATGGGGTCCGGACGTTCGAAGCGATTGCGCTGGCCGCCGGCGGGGACGGGGCGGTGACGGCGATTCACCCGGCAGGCCGGGGGGAGTGGGGCGTCCAGCGCTGGGCGGGACGGGAGCCGGCGGGAGAGATTGCCCTTGTGGCGGCGCTGCCTGGGGGCGACCGGCTTGCAGGCGAAGGAGCCGGCGCGCTGGGCGGCCTGGAGGTTGGCCCGCGCGAACGGGTGGCTGCCATGCTGGAGCGGCTGGCGCCGGCCGCCCGGCGGGGCGAACTTGCGACGGGTGCGGAACCGTTCTACCTGCGCGAACCTGCGATCACCATCTCCCGGCGGCAGCGAACGGCCGGGTAAGGAGGGCCCTGTTGGAAACCACGGAGCGAACGCTGTTCCTGATCAAGCCGGACGCGATGCAGCGGGGGCTGGCGGGAGAGATTATCGCGCGGCTGGAGCGGCGCGGGCTGAAAATTGTGGGGATGAAGCTGCTGCGGGTTACCCGGGAGCTTGCTGAGCGGCATTACGCGGAGCATGTCGGGAAGCCGTTCTTCCCGGGGCTGGTGGAGTTCATTACGAGCGCGCCGGTCATCGCGATTGCGTGGGAGGGACAGGACGCGATCAAGGTCGTGCGGGCGACCATCGGGGCGACGAACCCGGTGGAGGCGGCGTCGGGCACGGTGCGCGCAGACTTCGGGCTGGACAAGGGGCGGAACCTGGTGCACGCGAGCGACGGCCCGGAGAGCGCGACGCGGGAACTGGCGCTGTTCTTTGCACCGGACGAGCTGCTGAGCTGGGACCGGGATGTCGACCGGTGGGTCGCTGAGTAGCGAGCCCGCGCCGGCGGTGGCGGTGTTCTGCGGTTCGAGCGCAGGGCAGCGCCGGCAGCACCTCGAGGCAGCGCGGGAGGCGGGACGGGAGCTGGCCCGGCGGGGCGTCACGATCGTCTACGGCGGGGCGTCGGTGGGGCTGATGGGGGCGCTGGCGGACGCGTGCCTGGTGGCCGGCGGGCGGGTTATCGGGGTTATCCCGCGGCAGCTGGTGGACCTGGAGCTGGCCCATACGGGGCTGACGGAGCTGCATGTGGTGGAGACGATGGCCGAGCGGAAGGCGCTGATGGCAGGGCTGGCGCAGGGCTTCCTGGTGCTGCCGGGGGCGTACGGGACCCTTGACGAGGCGTTCGAGATGGTGACCTGGCGGCAGCTGGGGCTGCATGCGGGGCCGCTGGTATTCGCGAACGTGGGCGGGTACTACGACGGGCTGCGGCAGTTCCTCGACCGGGCCTGCGAGGACGGCCTGCTCTCGCGCGCGAACCGGGGGCTCGTTTCGTTCGAGGCGGACGTGCGGACGGCGATCGCGCGGCTGCTGGCGGAGCTGGGCGGCTAGCGCGCGAGGAAGTGCTCGATGATGCGGGCGGCAAATTCTGCGCCGAGCGGCAGGGCGTCTTCGTCGATGACGAAGCCGGGGTCGTGGTGGCGGCCGGCGATGCCCCTGGCTTCGTTGCGGGCACCGAGCCAGAAGTAGCAGCCGGGCCGGGCTTCGAGGAAGACGGACATGTCTTCGGCGCCCATGGTCGGAACGCCGATGATGCGGTCGGGGCCGAAGTAGCCGCGGGCGAGCTCGAGGACGTCGGCGGTGACGACGGGGTCGTTGACGAGGGGCGGACAGGAGGTTTCGTGAGTGAGGGTGAAGGTTGCGCCGAAGGCGGCGCAGACGCCGGCGAGGATCTCTTCGGTGCGGCGGATCATGAGGTCGCGGACCGAGGTGCTGTAGGTGCGGATGGTGCCGGTCATGACGGCGGATTCGGCGATGACGTTGCCGCGGAAGCCGGCCTGGATTTTGCCGATGGTGAGGACCGCCTGCTCGGACGGGGGGAGTGAGCGGCTGACGACGGTCTGGAGGGCGGTCACGGCGTGGGCGGCGACGACGACGGCGTCGACGGACTGGTGAGGGGCTGCAGCGTGGCCGCCGCGGCCGGTGATTTCGATGCGTATGGCCGTCGGGGCAGCGAAGAAGGGGCCGGGGGCGAGGTTGATGGCGCCGATGGGGATATCGGCGCTGATATGCAGGCCGAGGGCGACCGCGACGCGGGGGTTTTCGAGGACGCCATCGGCGATGCAGGCGGCGGCACCACCGGAGGCCTCTTCTGCGGGCTGGAAGACGAAGCGGATGGCGCCGGGCAGTCGGTGGCGTTCGGCCTGGGCCCAGGCGGCGAGGGCGAGGGCGATGGCCATGTGGGCATCGTGGCCGCAGGCGTGCATAACGCCGTCGTTTTGCGAGGCGAAGGGGAGGCCGGTTTTTTCGGGGACGGGGAGGGCATCGATGTCGGCGCGCCAAAGGACGCAGGGACCGGGGCGGCCGCCCTGCACGAGGGCGGTGGCGCCGGTCCGGGCGATGGGGCGGACATCGGCGAGGCCGATTTCGGCGAGGCGGCGGAGGAGGTAGCGCTGGGTTTCGTGCTCCTGCCAGGAGCATTCGGGGTGCTGATGGAGGTGGCGCCGGTCGGCGATGAGCCGGTCGGCGAGGGCGCGGATGGCGGGGCGGACCGGCGGGAGGCTGGCAGTTGCCATGGCGGGAGCTTAGCAGGTACGGGCGAGGGCTACTTGCCGAGCGCAGCGGAGCCGGCGGACTCGGGCGGGCGGGCGCCTGGCAGGCGGAGGACGCCCTGGACAAGGAGTACGCCGGCGAGGATGACGCCGAGTCCGGCGAGGAGGTTCCAGCTGATGGCCTCGCTGAGGAAGGCCCAGCCGAAGAGGACACCCCATGGCGGGATGAGGTAGGTCACGAGGACCGAGCGAACGGCGCCGATCTGCTGAATGAGGCCCATGTAGGCGACCACGGCGAGGCCGGAACCAAGGATGCCGAGGGTCGCGGCCGAGGCGACGACATGAGGGGACCAGTCGACGCCGGCGAAGGCGCCCGTCGCTGCTGCTGCGGGGAAAAGGGCGGCTGCCGCGGCGGCGACCTGGCCGAAGGCGATGACTGCCGGCGAGAGGTGGCCGAGGGCGCGGCGGATGGCGATAGCGGACGCGGCGTAGCTGAGGGTGGAGGCGAGGACGAGAGCCACGCCGGCGGCATCGCTGGAGAGGTGCACGAGGGATGCCGGGCCGGCCAGGATGACGATGCCGGAGAAGCCGAGCACGAGACCGACACCCTTCGTACGGTTGACGCGTTCCTCGCGGAGGAAGGCGACGGCGAGGACGGCAGCCCAGAGCGGCGCAGTGGAGTTCGCGATCGAGGCCATACCGCTCGAAATGTGGTGCTCGGCGAGGGCGATGAGCGTCCAGGGGACGGCGAAGTTGGTGACGCCGAGGGCGGCGAGGAGGACGGCATCGCGCGGGGCGGGCCGCGCCCGGCGCACGGCAGCGGCCGCGAACGGGGCGAGCGCGGCAGCGCCGAGGAGAGTCCGGACGCTGGCGACGCCGAGCGGGTCGAGGCCGGCGTCCAGCTGGACCTTGATGAACAGGAAGGAGGCGCCCCAGACGACGGAGAGGAGGGCCAGCGTGAGGATGTGGCGGGTGGTCATACGCGGAACAGGGTGCATCCAGCGTAGAGCGCCGGGGCTGCGCGGGACAGGGCCGCCGTCAGGCAAGATTCCGCTGGAGGTGGTCGGTTTCGCGGAGGAGGTGGAGCCAGTCGGCCGGGGCGAGCGGCGGGCCGGTGAACCCGGGGCAATCGTCGTGGCCGAGGAGGAGGGGCACAACCGGACCGGAGGCTGCAGCGGCTTCGAGGGGCGGCAGCGACTGGTAGACGGGGCGCTCCGTTTCGACGTTCCAGTAGACGACGAAGTGGGGATAGAGGCGGCAGGCGGTGGGGCGCGCCTCATAGACGCCGCAGTGGTGCGCGGGCTGCAGGAAACGGCAGCGGCCTTCGTCGCGGGCGAGGAGGTAGGGCTGGGCGAGCGGGAGGCGTACCGGCTGGCCTTCTTCGAGTTCGAGGAACTGGACCGGCTGGAGGCCGGTGGTGCGGGCGAAGTGGTCGACGTCGCGGTCGTGCATGGCGACGGAGAAGACGCGGCAGCAGGCGGCCTCGCAGGCATCGGTCTTACAGACGAAGGCGGGCGACCCGGGCAGGATGAGATGGTAGGCCCGGAAGCGGGAGGCGGCAGCCTGCCAGGCGGCGCGCATGCGGGATTCGAGGGCCGGGGCATCGATCGGCGGGGCGGGCATATTGTGATCGTACGCCGGGCGGGAGCATGGCGCGGGGGTTTGCCCGTGGGGGCGCGCGGCCGTATCCTTTCCGCTTCGCCGGGCGGGTAGAAAGCGACGGAAGATGACGAACGAGACGACCCACGACGAGATGACGCCCGAGGCACGGGCGAAGCTGAAGAAGCAGCTGACGGACCAGGCGGTGAAGCTGGCGGTGAACGGCCGATGGCAGGAGGCCGTGCAGGTCAACCGCGAGTACATCCGGCTCTTCCCGAACGAGGCGGAGGGGTACAACCGCCTGGGGAAGGCGCTAAGCGAGCTGGGACAGGTGCAGGATGCGCTGGATGCATACCAGAAGGCGCTGGACCTCGATCCCACTAACCTCATCGCGAAGCGGAACATCGACCGGCTGGCCGCGCTGCGGGACCGGCCGGTGGATGCGCCGCCGACGCACGTTGACACGCGGCTGTTCGTCGAAGAGACGGGGAGTGCGGCGGTCGCTTCGCTGCAGGCGGTTGACCCGAAGGTGGCCGCGGTGCTGGATGCGGGCGACATCGTGCAGCTGGAGGTGCAGGGGAACGCGGTGAACGTGCTGACCGTGCGCGGCGAGTACGTGGGGATGATCGAACCGCGGATTGGACTGCGCCTGGCGCGGATGATGAAGGCCGGGAACCGGTACAGCGCGGCGATGGTGAGCACGGGCGAGCACCCGAAGGTCATCCTGCGGGAGACGTTCAAGCACCCGTCGATGATCGACAAGGTGAGCTTCCCGCAGTCGCGCATTTCGGACATCCGGCCGTATACGCGGCGCGGGCTGCTTCGGCGCGAGGAAGAGGAGGAGTGGGGCTACGAGGAAGAGGAGGAGATCGAGGACGAGGTGGAGAACGGCTGGAGCGAGACCGGCGAGGACCTCGAGACGACCCCGGACGTGGACGTCGAGAGCGACGAAGACGAAGAGTTCGCGTAAGCTGCCGGCGCACGGCGGGCTCGCCGGCGCGCGCACGCGAACATTGAAGGGGGAAGCGCATGATTTCGAAGCAGGAACTTGCGGACGGGATCCGGTTCGCCGGTCGGCGGGCTGCCGCTGCGGCTGAGCGGACGAAGGACTGGGACTACCAGCTCGGGCACCAGTGGACGAGCGGCGACGCCTTCCGGCACATTGCAGCGGTAGCGGGCGGGGCGGCCGGGCTGTACCCGCTGCTGGATGCGGGGGTGCTTTCGGGCATCGGTGCGGAGCGGATCGCGCAGAACAACGCCGCGGCGATTGCCGGGCTGAAGGACAAGAGCCGCGAGGAGATTATCCAGGCGATCCTCGACGGCCACGAGGCATCGGCGAAGTTCGTGGAGACGCTTGACGAGGCGGACCTTGCGAAGGTGGTGAAGCTGGGCGGCTACGAGATGGAGAAGGCGGAACTGGTGGCGCAGATCTGGATTCACCACACGATTGCGCACGCCTACGAGGCGAGCGCGCGCTGGCCCATCACCTAGCTGCCCCGCCGGGGGGCCATCCGGGGCCTGCACCGGGACCGTTCGCACCACGCATGTGCCGGCGGGCGGGGTAGACTGCGCGCATCGCATTGAACGAGGAGTGCAGGCATGCAGGTTTCACCCGTGCCGACGCTGGACCCGGAGACGAACCGGATCCGGGAGGCGACGGCGAACATCGTCAACCGGTACATCATCCCGAACGAGGACCGGCTGGGGGACTACCGGAACCCGGAGACGCAGCGGCTGCGGCATGAGATCCAGGAGCATGTGAAGGCGGCCGGGCTGTGGGCGCCGCACCTGCCGAAGGAGTACGGCGGGATGGGGATCGGGTTCATGAAGCACGCCTACATGAACGAGATCCTGGCGTGGAGCCCGTATTCGAACCCGCTGTTCGGCGTGGTGGCCCCGGATTCGGGGAACCAGACCATCCTGCTGAAGTACGGGACGGAGGAGCAGAAGAAGAAGTGGCTGGAGCCGCTCATCCGGGGCGAAATCCGGTCGTGCTTCTCGATGACGGAGCCGGACGCGCCGGGTTCGGACCCGTACGCCATCCAGACGCGGGCGGTGCGCGACGGCGACGAGTGGGTCATCAACGGCCGGAAGTGGTTCACGACCGGTGCGGACGGGGCGGCCTTTGCGATCGTGATGTGCCGGACGGAGGAGCCGGACGGGCAGGGCGGCCAGAAGGAGAAGATGACCCAGATCATCGTGCCGACGGACACGCCGGGCTTCCGGATTGTGCGGAAGATTAAGGTCTGGGGGATTGAGTCGAACCACTGCGAGGTGGAGTACCGGAACGTGCGGGTGCCGGTGACGAACCAGCTTGGGCGGACGGGCAGCGGCCACCAGGCGGCGCAGGATCGGCTGGGCGCCGGGCGGGTGTTCCACTGCATGAACAGCGTGGGGCAGATGTGGCGGGCGTTCGACCTGATGGTGCGGCGGTCGATAGAGCGCGAGGTCCGCGGGGGAAAGCTGGAGACGAAGCAGTTCATCCAGGGGTTCATTGCGGACTCGTACATCGACATCGTGACGGCGCGGCTGATGACCATCCACACGGCGGAGGTCATCGACACGGGGCAGGACGCGCGGACGCTGATCTCGGCGCTGAAGGTGTACGTGCCGGCGGCGCATGAACGGGTGGTGGACCGGGCGATCCAGGTGCACGGGGCGATGGGCGTGAGCGGCGACACGCCGCTGGCCGGGATGTACACGGGGGCGCGGACGCTGCGGATCGCGGACGGGCCGGATGAGGTGCACCGGATATTGATCGCGAAGAACGTGCTGAAGGTGTACCACGACGGAGCGAGCTGGGACTTCGGCGTGGCCTGAGGCGCTGCGCGCGCAGAGTGCGGGCCGGTCCCGTGCCGGGGGCAGGGGCCGGCCCGGGGTCAGCCGTCGCCAGGTTCGAGGAGGTAGATGCAGACGGGGTCGCCCGCGGGGCGCCAGGCGACGCGGCGGAGGGGCGTCTCTTTGAGGGCGGCGGCGAGGCAGTTTTGCTCGGCTTCGCAGAGGAGCGGGTCGACGGCGGCAGCCGCGGCGACCGGGCAGTGGTGGAGGACCAGCCGGGTTTCGCCGGCGCGCTCGTCGACCTCGGGCATATAGCCGGCCTGCTCAAACACGGCGACGACGCCGCGGAGGGGGGACCCGCGGGATTCGCGCTCGAACGCGGCGCGGTAGGTTTCGATAGTGCTGGCTTCCAGGCGCTCGAGGACACGTTCGCGGACCTCCGCGGGTTCCGCGGCGAGGGCCTCGAGCAGGTTGATGAGGGCCTGCTGGTGGAGCTTCGGGAAGAGGGCCTCAGCGCGGGGGGTGAGAAGGTAGCGGTGGCGCGGCCGGCCGGGGCCGCGGCGCTCGGGCTCGTGGCTGACGAGGCCCTGGGCTGCGAGGGTCTGGAGGTGCTGGCGAGCGGCGCCGACGGAGAGGAAGCAGTGGACGGCGATCTCCTCCACGGTAGCGGCGTGGAGGCGCTTGAGGGCGACGAGGATGGCCCGGCGGGTTGGGTCGAGGAGGTCGAGGCAGGAGTGCTCAGACATGGTGCTCGTATTGTCAAACCGGCGACGGCGTCCAGGCGGTGAGGCGGGACGTCCGCGCCGGACCGGGGCTGGTCGCCCGCGCAGCGACGGCGCGCCGCTCGTCGCAGGCTGGCGGCAAAGATACGCGCCTCGACGCTTCCGCGATCATCGCGAGGCGATAGCGAAGACTTTCACAATAATTTTCATTGTATGCGAAAGAATTCGGCACCGGCGCAGGGTTCGGCGGACTGCCAGAATGGTGCAGCGATGAATGGGGAGCTGAAGCGCCGGGTGCTGGCGGTCTGCCGGGAGGCTGGGTTCCCGCTGGCGGGGGTGGCGCGGGCTGCGCCGGCGGGCGGGGCGCGGGCCGCGGCGGAGCGGGCCCTGGCGGAGGGCCTGTTCGGGGAGATGCGGTGGATGGACGCCGACTGGGTTGAACGGGCGACCGACCCGGGGCGGTTCCTGGCGGGCGCGAGGAGCCTGGTGGTGGTTGCGCTGCCGGCGCACGCGCCGGACCCGCCGCGGCCGGCGGACGGCCGGGCGCGGGGGCTCGTGGCGCGGTACGCGCGGGGGCGGGACTACCACCGCGTGTTCGAGGGGCGGCTGCGGAAGGCGGTGCGCCGGCTCCGGGAGGAGTTCGGGGCGGAGGCGCGGGCGACCGTGGACTACGGCCCGCTGCTCGAGCGGCCGTATGCGGCGGCGGCAGGGCTTGGCTGGCTGGGGAAGTCGACGATGCTGCTGGCGCCGGGGTTCGGGCCGTGGGTGCTGCTGGGGGTCATCGCGACGACGCTGGAGCTGGAGCCGGACCCGCCGCTGCGGAAGAGCTGCGGGAGCTGCCGGCGGTGCATTGTTGCGTGTCCGACGCAGGCGATTGCGCCGGACGGCGGGGTGGTGGATGCGCGGCGGTGCATCAGCTACCTGACGATTGAGCACCGAGGGGTGGTCCCGCGGGACTTGCGGGCGGCGATCGGAGCGCGGGTGTTCGGCTGCGACGACTGCCTTGATGCGTGCCCGGTTGGGGCGAGCCGCTGGGAGGCGGACCCGGAGCTGCAGGCGGCGTCGGCCGAGCGGGCGTGGCCGGAGCTGCGGGCGTTCGTGGAGATGGACCAGGCGGAATTCGAGGCGGCCTACCGGGGGACGGCGCTGATGCGGGCGAAGCGGGAGGGGATGGCGCGGAACGCGTGCATCGCGCTGGGCAATGTGGGGTCGGCGGAGGAGGCGCCGGTACTGGCGAGGGCGCTGGAGGACGGGTCGGCGGTGGTGCGGGGCCATGCCGCGTGGGCGCTCGGGCGGCTGGCGGCGCGGACCGGTGCGGACGTGCAGGAACTGCTGACGTGGCGGCTCACGGCGGAGGATGACCCGTGGGTGCGCGAGGAGATTGCGCTGGCGCTGGAGGAGGCTGACGCGCGAACACGGACAGGGTAGGCTATCGGCGCGAAGTTTGACCCCGGACTCACGGGGGAAAGGAGTGAGGACCATGGGTGAGATGGTGACGTTCCCGGCGAACGGCGGGACCTGCAGTGGGTACCTTGCGAAGCCGGCATCCGGTTCGGGCAAGGGCGTGGTCGTGATCCAGGAGTGGTGGGGGCTGAACGACAACATCAAGGGGATCGCGGACCGGTTCGCGGCGGAGGGTTTCGTTGCGCTGGCGCCGGACCTGTACCACGGGGTGGTGACCAAGGAGCCGGACGAGGCGGGGAAGCTGCTGATGGCGCTGAACATCCAGCGGGCGGAGGCGGACCTGAAGGGGGCGGTGGCGTACCTGAAGGAGATGACGGGCGGCCCGGTGGGGACGGTGGGCTTCTGCATGGGCGGGGCGCTGAGCCTGTTCGCGGCGTGCAACAGCGATGGGGATGTGGGGGCGTGCGTCGACTTTTACGGCGGGCACCCGGCTGTGAAGTACAACTGGGACAACCTGACGGCACCGGTGCTGGGGATCTGGGCGGAGCACGACGACTTCGTGAACCCGAACATCCCGACCTACAAGGCGGAGCTGGAGAAGCGGAACATCCCGCACGAGTTCATTACGTACCCGGGGACGCAGCACGCGTTCTTCAACGACGAGCAACCGGAGCCGCAGTACAACCCGGCTGCTGCGAAGGATGCGTGGGAGAAGACGCTGGCCTGGTTCCGGAAGTACCTGTAAATCCCGGCGGACGCTGGAAGCCCCGGCGGCGCAGCCGGGGCTTTTTGTTTGGCGACGGAGGTTCGAGCGATGGGCGCGCTGGATGGCAAGGTGGCGATCGTGACGGGCGGCGCCTCGGGCATCGGGAAGGCGATCGTCGAGGCGTTCGTGCGGGAAGGGGCGCGGGTGATAGTGGGCGACGTGGACGCAGCGGGGATCGGCCGGCTGATCGGGGAGCTGGGGCACAACCAGGTGGACGGGGCGGAGGTGGACGTGCGAGACGAGGCTGCAGTCGAGCGGATGGTGGGGCAGGCGGTCCGGCGGTTCGGGCGGCTGGATATTGCCGTGAACAACGCGGGGGTCGGCGGGTTTGCGCCGATCCAGGCGTACCCGCTGGAGGAGTGGGACCGGGTGGTGGGGATTTCGCTGACGGGGACGTTCCTGTGCATCAAGCACGAAGCGGCGCGGATGATGGCGCAGGGGAAGGGCGGGAGCATCATCAACATCGCGAGCCTGAACGCCATCCAGCCGGCGGAGGGGTTTGCGGCCTACTGCGCGGCGAAGGCGGGGGTGGCCATGCTGACGAAGGTGGCCGCGCTGGAGCTGGGCCGGCACGGAATCCGGGTGAATGCGATTGGGCCAGGGCTAATCCACACGCCGGCGACGGCGCCGATGACCGCGGTGCCGGGGCTGGAGGCGGCGTTCATCGCGGAGACGGCGCTGGGGCGCGCAGGCGAGCCGGAGGACGTTGCCGGGCTGGCGCTCTACCTGGCTTCTGATGCGTCGTCGCTGATGACGGGTCAGACGCTGTACATCGACGGCGGCGCGAGCCTGAAGAAGTACCCGGAGCTGTTCTCGTTCGTCGGCGCGGCCGGGTCAGGTGCGGGGTGAGGAGGAGGATGGGCCTTCGCCGGGCTGACCGGGCCGGCCGCCGGGATCGTCCCGCCTGAAGACGCGGTCGACGATCTGCATCCACTCCTGGTGGGCGACCTCCCAGGGGAAGTCGGGGTCGTCGGTGTGGGGCGGGTCGTAGCGGACCTGGTCCCAGTAGGCGTCGCGGGGGAAGGGCTGGGCGAACTGGCGGGCGAGGTCGCGGGCTTCCGGGGAGAGTTCGACGACATCGACGGGCTCGGCGGCGGCCGATGGCGGGTGGCGCACGAGTGCGCTGCCGTTGCCCGGGAGGAACGGACGGTAGGCAGCGGCGCCGAGGAGGCCCGAGACCGGTCGCGTGTCCATCGAGAAGCCCCCGCAGCTGCGCGGCAGCGCAGATGCTCTATTCAGGTTTTCGCCTTAGGGGAAAACCCGTACGGGGGCAGTTCCGGGGAGGGAGGGTTGCGGGGCGGGGTCAGGGGCGGGCGATGTACTCGAGGAGCTGCATGGCGAGGCCGGCGTGCGCGGTGCGCGGGGTGAGGACGAGGCCGAGGCGCTCGAAGGCGGCAGCGGCAGCGTCGAGGCCGGCTACGGGGAGGACGAGGTGGTCGATGCGGGTGAGCACCGGTGGAGTGTAGCGGGCCGGATTGGTCCGATGGGGGCGGCCGGGGGAAACTGAAACGACGGTTGCGCGTTTTTTGCTATCGGTGGAGGTGCGATGACCCGGCCTGCGAGCGCACGGACTGCAGTGACGGCGGCCCTGACCGGGGACCCGCTCTGGTACAAGGACGCGGTGATCTATGAGCTGCACGTGCGGGCGTTCCACGACGGGAACGGCGACGGCATCGGCGATTTCCCCGGGCTGACGCAGAAGCTGGACTACCTGCAGGAGCTGGGGGTGACGGCGATCTGGCTCCTGCCGTTCTACGAGTCGCCGCTGCGGGACGACGGGTACGACATCGCCGACTACCGGAAGATTCACCCGGCGTACGGGACGCTGCGCGACTTCAAGGTGTTCTTGCGGGAGGCGCATGCGCGGGGGCTGCGGGTGATTACGGAGCTGGTGATCAACCACACGAGCGACCAGCACCCGTGGTTCCAGCGGGCGCGGCGGGCACCGAAGGGGAGCGTCTACCGGAACTACTACGTCTGGAGCGACACGGCGACGGAGTACGCGGACGCGCGGATCATCTTTAAGGATTTCGAGCGCTCGAACTGGACGTGGGACCCGGTGGCCGGGCAGTACTACTGGCACCGGTTCTATTCGCACCAGCCGGATTTGAATTTCGAGAACCCCCGGGTGCGGCAGGAGATTTTTGAGGTGGCCGACTTCTGGCTCGAGCTGGGGGTGGATGGCTTCCGGCTGGACGCGGTGCCGTACCTCTTCGAGGCGGAGGGGACGAGCTGCGAGAACCTGCCCCAGACGCACGCATTCCTGAAGGAGCTGCGGGCGCATGTGGACGCGAAGTTCCCCGGACGGATGCTGCTGGCCGAGGCGAACCAGTGGCCGGAGGATGCGGTGGCGTACTTCGGGGACGGCGATGAGTGCCATATGGCGTTCCACTTCCCGCTGATGCCGCGGCTGTTCATGTCGGTGCGGATGGAGGACCGGTTCCCGACCACGGAGATCCTGGAGCAGACGCCGCCGATCCCGGAGACGTGCCAGTGGGCACTCTTTTTGCGGAACCACGACGAGCTGACGCTGGAGATGGTGACGGACGAGGAGCGGGACTACATGTACCGGGTGTACGCGGCGGAGGACCGTGCGCGGGTGAACCTCGGGATCCGGCGGCGGCTGGCGCCCCTGCTGGCGAACAACCGGCGGCTGATCGAGCTGCTGAACGCGCTGCTGTTTTCGCTCAAGGGGACGCCGGTCATTTACTACGGCGACGAGATCGGGATGGGGGACAACATTTACCTCGGCGACCGGGACAGCGTGCGGACGCCGATGCAGTGGAGCGCGGACCGGAACGCGGGGTTTTCGCGGGCGAACCCGCAGAAGCTGTACCTGCCGGTGATTATCGACCCGGAGTACCACTACGAGTCGGTGAATGTGGATGCGCAGCAAGCGAACCCGTCGTCGCTGCTGTGGTGGATGCGGCGGCTCATTGGGCTGCGGCGCCGGCACCCAGCGTTTGCACGGGGGAGTCTGCAGTTCGTGGAGTGCGACAACCACCGGGTGCTGGCGTTTGTGCGGGAGTACGAGGGGGAGCGGGTGCTGGTGGTGGCGAATCTTTCGCGGTTTGCGCAGGCGGCGCACCTCTCGCTGGGGGCGTACGCGGGTGCGGAGCCGGTGGAGCTGTTCGGGCACGTGCGGTTCCCGCGGGTTGGGAGCGAGCCGTACTTCCTGTCGCTCGGGCCGCACTCGTTTTTCTGGTTCGAGCTGGCGACACCGGGGCCGGACGGGCGGCCTGAGCCGACGCTGCCGGAGCTGCGGGTGGGGGTGAGCCCGGAGGAGCTGTTCGACGGCCGGCGGGATGCGCTGGATGGGGTGCTCGCGGAGTACGTCCCGGCGCGGCGGTGGTTCGGCGGGCTGACGCGCCGGCCGCGGCGGGTGCGGGTGGTGGACCGGGTGCCGCTGCGGGCCCGGGGGGTGCCGGCGACGGTGTTTGCGGTGGTGCAGGTGGAGTACGAGCAGGGGGAGCCGGACCGGTTCGGGCTGCTGCTCTCGGCGGCGCCGGAGGAGCGTCGGCCTGCGGTGGAGGCGGCGGCGAGCTGGGCGGTGCTGGCGACGGTGGTCTCGGCGGGCGGAGAGCGCTGGGTGCTGGTCGACGGACTGGCGCTGCCGGAGGTATGCGCGGCGCTCCCGGGGCTGTTCCGGAGCCGGTCGCGGCTGGCCGGCGAGGCCGGGGCGCTGGTGTTTGTGCCGGAGCCCGGGGTGCGGTTCAACGGGGTCGAGGGGACACCGGCGGTGAGCCGGGCGGAGCAGAGCAACACGTCGGTGCATTTCCCGGGGCAGTTCGTGTTCAAGGCGATCCGGCGGATCGAGGCGGGGACGCATCCGCAGGTGGAGCTGGGGGAGCTGCTGGCGAAGACGCGGGCAGCCTCGATGGTGCCGAAGCTGGCCGGGCGGGTGGAGTACGTGCGAGGAGGCGAGCGGCCGGCGGTCGTCGGCGTGCTTGAGGCGGCCGTGCCGCACCAGTACGACGGGTGGACGTTCGCGACGGAGCAGCTGGAGCGGATGCTGGAGGAAGTGGCGGCAGCGCGGCTGGAGCCGCCGCGGGTGGCCGAGAGCGAGCACCCGCTGACCTGCGGGCCGGAACCGGCCGAGCTGGCGGCGTATGCCGGGCCGTGGCTGGAGTTTGCGGAGACGCTGGGCCGGCGGACAGCCGAGCTGCACGCAGCACTGGCGGGGATTGACCACCCGGACTTCGTACCTGAGCGGTACACGCCGTTCTACCAGCGGGCGCTGGCGCAGGGGCTGCGGGTGCAGGCGCGCCGGGCGCTCAGGGCGCTGCGGCGGTGCCTGCCTTCGCTGCCCGCGGAGGCGGTCGAGCTGGCGGGGCTGGTGCTGGAGAAGGAGGACGCGTTCGTCGCGCGGCTGCAGCAGGTGGGCACGCGGAAGCTGGAGGGGCTGCGCATCCGGGTGCACGGCGACCTGCACCTCGGGCAGGTGCTGGTGGCAGGACGGGAGCCGGTGTTCATCGATTTCGAGGGCGAACCGGCGCGGTCGCTGGGGGAGCGGCGGCTGCGGCGTTCGCCGCTGCGGGATGTGGCGGGGATGGTGCGGTCGTTCCATTACGCGAGCAGGGCGGCGCTGCGGCAGGTTGTCGAGGGGCATGCGGCGGGCACCGGGACGGACCTCGAGCGGTGGGCGCTGGGCTGGTACCTGTGGACGGCGCGGGCGTACCTCGAGGGGTACCTCGCGGTGGCGCGGGCGAGCGGGCTGCCGGGCGGGAGCCCTGAGGAGCAGCGGTTCCTGCTGGATACGTTTGTGCTGGACAAGGCGTTCTACGAGCTGGCGTACGAACTCGACCATCGCCCGGGCTGGGCGGAGATTCCGCTCCGCGGGCTGCTGCTTTCGGCGGCACAGGAGGGACTGTGAGCAAGCGTGAGAGGGATTCGGCGTTCGGGGACCTGGACCTGCACCTGTTCAACGAGGGGAACCACGCCGGGCTGTACCGGCTGATGGGCGCTCACCCGGTGGCAGGCGGTGTGCGGTTTGCCGTGTGGGCGCCGAACGCCGGCGAGGTGGCGGTCGCGGGGGATTTCAACGGGTGGGACCCGGCGGCGAACGAGCTGCGCTGCCTGGGTCCTTCGGGTGTGTGGGAGGGCGTAGTGCCCGGCGCGAAGGCGGGCGACCGGTATAAGTACGTCATCCGGAACCGGGAGACGGGCGAAGTGCTGTGGAAGGCGGACCCGTTTGCGTTCCAGGCGGAGCTTCCGCCGGCGACGGCGTCGGTGGTGGCCGGGCTCGAGTACGCCTGGGGCGACGCGGACTGGATGGCCCGGCGCGGCGAGGTGAACCGGCACGACCGGCCGATCGCGATCTACGAGGTCCACCTGGGGTCGTGGCGGCGCGGTCCGGACGGGGCGATGCTGGGGTACCGGGAGCTTGCGCCGCTGCTGGCGGAGCACGCGGTCCGGCACGGCTTTACGCATGTGGAGCTGATGCCGGTGATGGAGCACCCGTTCTACGGGTCGTGGGGCTACCAGGTGACGGGGTTTTTCGCGCCGAGCAGCCGGTGGGGGTCGCCGCAGGATCTGATGTACCTGGTCGACACGCTCCACCAGGCGGGCGTGGGGGTGATCCTGGACTGGGTGCCGTCGCACTTCCCGGATGATGCGTTCGCGCTGGCGCGGTTCGACGGGACGCACCTGTACGAACACGCGGACCCGCGGCGGGGCTACCACCCAGACTGGGGGAGTCTCGTGTTCAACTACGGGCGGCACGAGGTGCGCTCGTTTTTGCTGAGCAGCGCGATGTTCTGGCTGGACGTGTACCATGCGGACGGGCTGCGGGTAGATGCGGTGGCTTCAATGCTCTACCTAGATTATTCGCGGAAGCCGGGAGAGTGGGAGCCGAACGTGTTCGGGGGGCGGGAGGACCTGGACGCGATCCGGTTCCTGCGGAAGCTGAACGAGACGGTCTACCTGCTGGCGCCGGGCACGCAGACGGTGGCGGAGGAATCGACGGCGTGGCCGATGGTTTCGCGGCCGACGTGGATGGGCGGGCTGGGGTTCGGCTTCAAGTGGGACATGGGGTGGATGCACGACACGCTGCTCTACTTCCGGAAGGACCCGGTGCACCGGAAGTACCACCACAACCTGCTGACCTTCCGGGCGCTGTACGGGTTCACGGAGAACTTCGTGCTCGCGCTTTCGCACGACGAGGTGGTGCACGGGAAGGGGTCGCTGCTGGCGAAGATGCCGGGGGACGACTGGCAGAAGTTCGCGAATTTGCGGCTGCTGTTCGCGTACCAGTGGACGCTGCCGGGGAAGAAGCTGCTGTTCATGGGGCAGGAGTTCGGGCAGTGGGCGGAGTGGAACCACGACCGGGAGCTGGACTGGTGGCTGGCGGGCTTCGACCGGCATGAGGGGCTGGCGCGGCTGGTGGCTGACCTGAACCGGCTGTACCGGGAGTACCCGGCGCTGCACGCGACGGACCACGACCCGGCGGGGTTCGAGTGGATCGAATGTGACAATGCGGACGAAAGCACGCTGGCGTATTTGCGGCGTTCGCCGGACGGGAAGCGGGAGGTTGCGGTGGCGCTAAACTTCACGCCGGTGCCGCGGGTGAGCCACGTGATCGGGGTGCCGCATGGGGGGACGTGGCGGGAGGTGCTGAATACGGACGCGACGGAGTACTGGGGGAGCGGGATGGGGAACCTCGGGGGTGTCGAGGCGGAGGCGATGCCGGCGCACGGGAGGCCGTGGTCGCTGCACATTGTGCTGCCGCCGCTGGGCGCGGTGGTGTTCGCGCACGAAGAGGGATAGGGACGGGCCGAAGCGTTGCAAATTGCAACCCAATGAGCCTGGCCGTAGACTGCCGCGCCATGGCGCAGGAGGCAGCGACGGGGGGCCAGGCCGCGCGGCCGGTCTCGCGGAATCCGTTCAGCGTGCCGCAGTACCGGGCGTGGTGGCTGGCATCGGTGGCGGCGGGCTCAGGGGTGGGCATCCAGGCGGTGACGGTGCCGCTGTTCATCCGCGA
The DNA here is from genome assembly GCF_002563855.1 of Tepidiforma thermophila. Taxonomy (NCBI): domain Bacteria; kingdom Bacillati; phylum Chloroflexota; class Tepidiformia; order Tepidiformales; family Tepidiformaceae; genus Tepidiforma; species Tepidiforma thermophila. The sequence continues at coordinate 1,284,673 of NZ_PDJQ01000001.1, read as the reverse complement.
CCGGGTGGACTCGGAGCGGCTGCCGCTGGCGATCGCGGCGGCGCTCATCTGCCAGACGCTGCCGGGGGCGGTCTTCGCGCTGCTGGGCGGGGTGGTGGCGGACCGGGTGGAGCGCCGGCGGGTGCTGATCCGGACCTACCTGGTTGCGGCGGCGGTGTCGCTGGTCTACGTGGTGCTGGCGGGCGCGGATGTCCGGTGGGCCTGGCCGGTGTTCATCCTGGCGGCGATTGTGGGTTCGGCGGGCGCGTTCACGAACCCGGCGCGGCAGGCGATGATGCCGCAGATTCTCGACCAGGAGCAGATCCAGAACGGGGCGATTTTCGGGACGCTGGCGTTTATGGCGACGCTGCAGTTCGCCGGGCCGGCGGCGGGCGGGCTGCTGGCAGACGGGGCCGGGCTGCCCGTCGCATTTGCGGCTGAGGTGGGGCTGCTCGGGCTGGCGGCGCTGCTCTTCTGGCGGATTGCGACCGACCGGCCGGTTCCGACGGGGCGGAGCGTGCGCGCGGACCTGGCTGCGGGCGTGCGGTACGTGCTGCGGGAGCCGACGCTGCGGGGAATCCTTGCGCTCGGAACGGTGCCGGGGGTGCTGATCATGGGGCCGTTTGCGGTGACAGTCGTGCTGATGGTTGGGGAGGAGTTCGGCGCGCCGGACCGGTGGGTGGGGCTGCTGTGGGGGTCGTTCGGCGCGGGCATTGTCGCGGGGTCGTTGCTGCTGAGCGTGGCGCGGGTGCCCCGGCGGGGGCTGCTGCTGGCGGGCTCGCTTGTGGGCGGCCCGCTCTTCACCCTTGGTTACGGGCTGGCGCCGAACACCGGGACGGCGATGGTGTTCCTGTTCGCGGCCGGTATCGCCGGTCCGGCGATTTTCATCAACTTCGCCGTTGCGCTCCTGCAGGAGCATGCGGACCGGGCGATGATGGGCCGGGTGATGAGCATGTACGGCCTGGCGTTTACGGCGAGCGTGCCGGTGGGGTACCTGCAGGCGGGTATCCAGGCGAGCCTGTGGGGCGCGCGGCCGACGCTGGTGACGAGCACCGCCTTGTGTATTGCGGTCGGCATGGCGGCTGTGCTGTCGTTGCGGCCGGTGACGCGGCTGCGGTGAGGCGGAAGCGCAGCCCCTACGCGGAGGATTGACGGGAGGACGCGGCTGTCAGGGGAGGAGGGAGCGGGGGAGGGCGCCTTCGTGTTCGAGGAGGCGGCGCTTGAGGGCAAGGCCGCCGGCGAAGCCGTGGAGGGTGCCGTCGGCGGCGACGATGCGGTGGCAGGGGAGCCAGAGGGGCGCGGGGTTGGCGCCGATGATGGCGCCGGCGGCGCGGGCTGCCCCGGACCCGAGTCCGGCCCGGGCGGCGAGCCACGCGTAGCTCCGGGTTTCGCCGGGGGGAATATCGCGGAGGGCGAGCAGGACGCGCCGGGAGGCGATGGGGAGCTCCGGGGGCAGGTCGACGGGAAAGGCTGCGAGGGCGGCGAGGTCGCCGCGTGCATAGTCAAGAAGACGGGCGCAGGCCTGGCGGAGGGCGTCGGAGTCGGCTTCGCGGCCGCCGAAGGCGCGTAGTTCGCCCAGGGCGGCATCGCGGGTGGGGTGGAAGAGGGTGGCGTGGCGGATGCCGCCGGGGGCGAGCGCGATGCCTGCCCAGCCGAGGTCGGTTTCGATGACAGCGGCCGGGAGGCTGGCAGTGATTGCGGGAGCGCGGACGGTCATTGGGCCTGCCGGTTTTTGCGGCCGAAGAGCCGGCCGAGGAGCGCACTGCGGAGGGAGCGGTAGGAGGCGGCAGCCTCGTCATCGGCGATGCGCTGCTGCCCGGGGCGGGCGTAGCGGGATTCTTCGTAGGCCTGGCTGAGGCGCTCGGCGGGCTCTTCGCGCTGGATGGCCCGGCCGAGGCGGCGGGACCATTCGCGGGGGGTTTCGGCCTCCCGGGCGCCGAGGCCGGCCCAGGCGGCGAGGCGCTGGGTGTGCGCCCAGAGGCGGGCGCGCTGGTCGAGCCCGGAGAGGCCCCAGTTCCAGGCGAGGCGGAGGCCGACGGCGCCAGCGGCGAGGACGGCGAGCAGGGCGAGGACGGGGATGAGGAGGATCCAGTTAAACCTGTCGTTGAGGATGGGGTCTTCGGCGAGGGCTTCCTGGACGGGATTGGCGCCGCCGGTCGGGTCGACGAGGTCGGGGCCGAAGAGGTCTTCGAGGGAGGGTTCGACGAAGGGGTCGGATGGGACCAGGGGCTGGCTGAGGCCGCCGGCGCCGCCCTCGGGGCGGTCGGAGGTGGGATTGAATTCGACCCAGCCGTAGGAGGGGAAGAAGACTTCGACCCAGGAGTAGGCGTCGCTCTTGCGGACGGTGTAGAGGGTTTCTTCGCCGGTGCCGGGGGTGAGGACGTAGCCGACGGCGACGCGGCAGGGGATGCCGACGGTCCGGAGCATGACGCACATGGCGCTGGCCTGGTAGTCGAAGTAGCCGCGTTTCAGGTCGAAGAGGAGGAATTCGACGGCGTCGCGCCCCGGCGGCGGGGCCGGGACGGCCAGGTCATAGGGGAAGGTGCGGAGGTAGGCTTCGATGGCCTTGGCCTGCTGGTAGGGGGTCGTCGCGCCGGCTTCGGCGATGATGCGGCGTGCCTCGTCGCGGACTGACTGGGGGAGGTCGTTCGGAAGCTGGAGGTAGCGGTCGGTGACCCACTGGGGGTAGGCGGTGCCGGCGGCGTTGAGCTGCTCGGCGGTCGCCCGGGAGATGGAGCCGAAGCTGTTGTAGGTATCATCGGCCCCGAGGGCGCGACGGCTGCGCATCCGTTCAATATCGCCGGCCTGGCCGGGGGCGGCATCGATGCGGGTATCGACATTGGCGGCGAGGGGGACGCCGGGGGTGAGGATGGTGCTTTCGGACGAGAGGAGTTTGACGCGGAGGATGGCGACGGTGCGGGCCTGGTAGGTTGCGGACTGGGCGTCGACGGCGAGTTCGCGGGCATCGACACGGGAGGAGTCACGCGGGCCGGCCTTCCAGCCGGCGCCGGTGTAGACCTCGTAGCTGGTGGCGCGAAGGAGGCCGGGCTCGGCGGCGTTGACTTCGAAGAGGCGGCGGGTTCCGAGGGTGACGTCGCCCTGGATGGGGAGGGTGTTGCCGAAGGTGTGGAGGTTCGTGCCGCGGCGCGAGTCGATGTTGTGGAAGAGGCGGAGGAGGTGGTCGGACTGGGAGGTGAACGGCCGTGTGAGGGTTTCGAAGGCGGACTGGGCGGCGCGGGCCTGGTTCCCGAGCGGGAGCTGCCAGGCGATGACGACGAGGGCAGCGGCGACGACAACGGTGAGCTGGATGAGGCTGACGGAGATGAATTCGGGGTAGTCGATGCCCTCGGCGCGCCAGCGGGCGAGGTGCTTCTGGAGGTGGACGCGGGAGAGGAGAACGATGGCGCCGAAGAGGAAGACGACGAAGTCGCCGGTGGGCTGGCCATCGAGGAAGGAGATGTTGGTGAGGAGGATGAAACCGCCGGGCAGGAGGGCGAGCCAGGCGTTATGCCAGCGGAAGAGGCACCAGGCGGCGGCGTAGGCGGCGAGCCAGGCAAGGGCCTGGACGAGGGTGACGAAGGGGAGGTTGTCGTTGCTGATATCGCCGGCCCGGACGACGTGGAACCATTCGACCATGCGGACGCGGAAGTCGGCGAGGCGGTCGGCGAGGGTGGGGCCATCGGCGTAGGTTTGGGCGACGAGGACGACGACGGCGGCGCCGAGGGCGAGGCCGACGGGGTGGATGGCGAGCGCATGGAGACGTGCCCGGGCGGAGAGCATGCCGATGGCGAGGCCGAGGAGGACGGTGGGGATGAAGGGGGGCATGCCCTCCACCCAGTTGGCCTGTTCGAGGGAGTGGGCGATGGCGACGAAGGTGATGACGGCGACGGCGAAGGTGAGCCAGTCCTCCCAGCTCATGACGATGCGGGGGAGGTTGAGCGCGACCGAGCCGACCGTGCGGACCGGGGTCCGCTCGATGGAGGGGTTCAGGCCTGCCATGCGCCACCTCCTGCGCCGGCGGGGCCGAGCGCGAGGGAGAGGTCGTCGCCGCGGCGGACGACGTAGGTAAGGATATCGGACGCGGTGAGCTGCCCGTAGAGGAGGAGGGGTGAGCGGTCGCTGCCGAAGGTGGAGGGGTCGATGAGGACGACGGCAGCGCGGACGCCGCGCTGGGTCAGCGACTGGATGGCGGTGAGCCAGTGGTCATCGGTTGCGGCGGTGACGATGACGAGGGTGGTGTGGCGGCCGAAGCGACGCTGTTCTTCGAGGAGGAGGGCGCCGAGGGGGGCATCGCCGACGGCGCTGGCGGTGGCGAGGGTTTCGAGGATGCGGGTGAGCTGGTTTTGGCCGCGCTCGGGCTCGAGGATGCGGAGGTCGCGGCCGAACTGGAGGAGGCCGGCAGGGCGGTTAGCGATGATGTAGTGGCGGGCGACGCTGGCTGCGATGCGGACGGCGTACTCTTCGGTGGAGTCGTCGCCGGACCCGACGTGGACGCGGCGTTCGAGGTCGAGGATGACCCAGATATCGGAGGCGGGGTCGAGTTCGAAGGTTTTGACCATGAGCTCGCCGGTGCGGGCGGTGGAGCGCCAGTGGATGCGGTTGAAGGCGTCGCCGGGGGCGTATTCGCGGACGCCGGCGGCGTTGGGGGTGATGTAGTGGGTGCGGCGGCGGAAGCGGCCTTCGCCGGGGAGGTTGGCCGGCGGGGCCTGGAAGTGGGGGAGGTCGACCACGGGCGGGTAGACGAGGATCTGCTGGGCTTCGCCGAAGGTGCGGGTTCGGCGGAAGATGCCGAAGGGGTCGACGGCGGTGACGGTGAGGGGGCCCCATTCGTAGAGGCCGCGGCGCAGGAGCGGCGTCGTGACGAGCCAGTTGCGGGAGCGGCGGGGCGGGATATTGAGGATGCGACGCGAGCGATGGCCGGGGAGACCGGAGGGGTCTTCGACTTCGAGCCAGATCTTCGGGAGGAAGGTGGTGTTGCGGACCTCGATGACCTCGAGGGCTTCCTGGCCGACCTGGGCGCGGGAGGTGCGCCGGTCGACGTTGGCCTGGAGGCCCCGGGTGTTCCACCAGGTGAAGAGCCAGGCGAGGGGGAGGGCGATGGCGATGATGTAGACGAGGCGGAAGAGGAGCCAGAAGCCGGTGGCGAAGGCGACGAAAACGCAGACGAGCAGGATGGCGAGGACGAGGGAGAGCGTCCGGCGTTCGGGGGCGAGGACGGCAGCGAGGGGGCGCCGCATGGCGGGTCAGGCGCGGGCGCGGGCCCCGGGGACGGGGACGCGCTGGAGGCACTGGGCGATGACGTCGGCCTGGGTGACGCCCTTGACCTTGGCGCCGGGGCTGACAATGACGCGGTGGGCGAGGGTGAAGACGGCGAGGTCTTTGACGTCATCGGGGATGACGAAATCGCGGCCTTCGAGAAGGGCCTTGGCCTGCGCGGTGCGGAAGAGAGCGAGGGAGCCGCGGGGGCTGGCGCCGAGGTAGACGGCTTCGTGCTCGCGGGTGGCGTTGGCGAGCTGGACGATGTACTGCTTGATGAGCGGGTCGACGTAGATTTCGCGGACGGCACGCTGGAGCTGGAGGATTTCGTTGGCGTCGGTGACCTGCTGGAGGGCTTCGATGGGGTGGCGGGTCTGCTGGTTATCGAGGACGAGGACCTCGTCGGTGGGGGAGGGGTAGCCGAGGAACATGCGGATGAGGAAGCGGTCGAGCTGTGCCTCGGGGAGGGGGAAGGTGCCTTCGTATTCGATGGGGTTCTGGGTGGCGAGGACCATGAAGGGCTGCGGCATGCGGTAGGTGATGCCATCGACGGTGACCTGCCGCTCTTCCATGGCTTCGAGGAGGGCGGACTGGGTCTTGGGGGTGGCGCGGTTAACTTCGTCGGCGAGGACGACCTGGGCGAGGATGGGGCCGGGGCGGAATTCGAAGTCGCCGGTTTTCTGGTTGTAGATGGAGACGCCGGTGACGTCGGAGGGGAGGAGGTCGGGAGTGAACTGGATGCGGCGGAAGGTGCAGCCGGTGGAGACGGCGATAGCGCGGGCGAGCATGGTTTTGCCGACGCCGGGGACGTCTTCGATGAGCATGTGGCCGCCGCAAATGAGTGCGGTGACGGCGAGGCGGATTTCGCGGGTTTTGCCAACGATGACCTTTTCGACGTTGGCGATGATCCGCTCGGCGACAATCCTTGGGTCTTCCACGGGCCGACTCCGGGGGGCCGGGGCACGGGGGTGGAGGATGCCCCGGGGTGATTGGCCGGATTATAGCGCCGGCGGATAGGGGGCCGGTTAAGTCCCTTTCTGGCCTGCGGGCGCGAGGTCGGCCGGGAGCGGCTGGCCGGGGGCGAGGATTGCGCGGAGGACGAGGTCGGCGAGCTCGACCTCGAGGCGGGAAGGGACGAGGGGAGGGCAGGCGGCCATGACGACGAGCGGGTCGGCGGCGCCGGCGATGAAGAGGCGGGTTGTGGCCACATCGAGGTCGGCACGGAAGCAGCCGCGGCGGATACCGCGCTCAATGGCGGCATCGAGGCGCGGGTCGGTGAGCCAGGCGAGGACGCGGCCGCGCATGGTCTCGAAGGTGGGGGCCGACATCATCTCCATCGCAAGGGGGGCAGTGGTGGAGAAGGTGCGGAGGAGGGTGGCAATGTGGCGGCGAACCAGCTCGACCGGGTCGTCGATGGCGAAGACGGCCTCGAGCTCGGCGTCGGTTTCATCGAGGACGCTGGCGGCGACGGCGGCGACGAGGTCGGACTTGGCGGGGAAGTTGCGGTAGATGGTGCCGATGCCGACGCCGGCGCGCTCGGCGAGGTTGCGCATTTCGACGGCGGTGCCGTGTTCGAGGAAGAGGTTTCGCGCGGCTTCAATGATCCGCTCGCGGTTGATGCGGGCGTCGGCGCGTTCGGAACGGGGTGCTGGTGCTGCCATGTTCGATAACGAAGATACAGGAATTTGGTGTTGATCGGAACCGGAGTTCCGCTTCACACTGGTTTGTGTCCCGCGGGGTAGCGGCGGGCACGGCGACAGGAGTTTGCACGATGGCTGAACAGGGAGCACGTGACGTGACCGTGATGGAGCGATGGGCGCGGTTTGTCCACCGGCGGAAGTTGCTGGTGCTGGCGGCGTGGCTGGCAATCCTCGTGGCCGGCGGCGCGGCGGCGCGGAGTTTCGGCGGCGAGTTCCAGACGGAGTTCACGCTGCCGGGCTCGGAATCGCAGCGGGCAACCGATCTGCTGAAGGAGCGGTTCCCGGCGCAGGCGGGCGGCGAGGCGGACATCGTCTTCGAGGTGCCGACGGGCATCGACGGTGCACGGCCGCAAATTGAGGAGGTGCTGGCCCGCATCCAGGCTGAAGTCCCGGACGTTGCGGCGATTGAGTCGCCGTTCGAGCGTCCGGGCTACATTTCGCCGGACGGGACGATTGCCCGTGCGGTGGTGCGGTTCACGTTCGATGCGGACAAGGTGCCGCACGAGACGGCGGTACAGCTGATTCGGCTGACGGAAGAGGCTGCGCGGCCGGGCTTCACGGTAGAGCCGGGAGGCCGGGTCATCCAGTTCAACGAGCAGGCGGAGTTCGGCTCGGAGATTTACGGGCTGATTGCGGCGGTCTTTATCCTGCTGATCGCCTTCGGGTCAGTGGTGGCGATGGGCGTGCCGATCGGGGCGGCGCTCTTCGGGCTCGGCACCGGGCTTGCGCTGATTACGATCGCGGCCCGGTGGGTCGGCTTCCCGAGCTTCTCGTCGCAGTTCGCGGCGATGATCGGCATTGGTGTCGGCATCGACTACTCGCTGCTGGTTGTCACGCGGTTCCGGGAAGCGATCCACGCGGGGAAGCGGGTGGAGGAGGCCGTGGTGGAGGCGGTGACGACCTCGGGCCGCGCGGTGATGTTTGCGGGCATTGTGGTGGCGATTGCGTTTTTCGGGCTGTTCGTTGTGGGGCTGCCGTTCGTGGCGACGCTGGCCACTGCGGGCGCGGTGGTGGTGCTGGTGGCGGTGGCGATTGCTCTCTCCCTGACGCCGGCGCTGCTGGCGGTCTTTGGAACGCGCGTGGATCGGCTGCGGGTGCCGTTCCTGCACCAGTCGGAGGGGGTGGACCCGCGAAGCCCGTGGTACCGGCTGAGCCGGTCGATCCAGGCGCGGCCGTGGCCGTTTGCGCTGATAGCGGGCGGGCTGCTGGTGGTGCTTTCGCTGCCGATCCTGGATATGCAGCTGGGGTTCACGGATGCCGGGAACCGCTCGCCGAGTTCGCATTCGCGGAAGGCGTATGACCTGATTGCGAAGGGGTTCGGCCCGGGCACGAATGGGCCGCTGCTGGTGGTGGCAGACGCGCGGAACGGGAACGGCGGGCTGCAGCAGGCGGTGGAGCTGCTCCGGGCGACGCCTGGGGTGGCGAGCGTGACCGAGCCGGTGCTGAACCCGGAGGGGGACACGGCGGTTATCACCGTCATCCCGACGACGAAGCCGCAGGACCACGCGACGACCGAGCTGGTGCACCGGCTGCGGACCGACGTGCTGCGGCGGGCCGAGGCGAATGGGGATCGGTTCTACGTAACCGGGGTGACGGCCGGCCAGATCGACGCGAGTGACCGGATTTCGCAGCGGATGCCGTACCTGTTCATCGGGGTGATCGGGCTGAGCTTCATCCTGCTGACGGCGATGTTCCGGTCGGTGGTGGTGGCTCTCAAGGCGGCGATCATGAATCTGCTGTCGATCGGGGCGGCGTACGGCGTGGTGGTGGCGGTGTTCCAGTGGGGCTGGGGCGGCGAGCTGATCGGGGTCGGCACGGGACCGGTGGAGGTGTTCCTGCCGATGATGATGTTTGCGATCCTGTTCGGGCTTTCGATGGACTACGAGGTGTTCCTCATCAGCCGGATTCGTGAGGAGTACCTGAAGACGGGTGATACCGGGCTGGCGGTTGCGAACGGGCTGACGGCGACGGCACGGGTGATTACCGCGGCGGCGGCGATCATGGTGACGGTGTTCCTCGCGTTCGTGCTGGGGCCGGAACGGGTGATCAAGGAGTTCGGCATCGGGCTGGCGACCGCGATTTTCGTGGACGCCACGATCGTGCGCATCCTGCTGGTGCCTTCGACGATGGAGCTGCTGGGCCGGTGGAACTGGTGGATGCCGCAGTGGCTCGATCGGCTGCTCCCGAACCTGCACGTGGAGGGTCCTCCGCCATCCGAGGGCGAGATTGCCGGGGCGCCGGCAGGCGGCCGCTAACGGCTGCGGCCGGGTGAACCGGGTAGACTGCCCGGTATGAGGGTTGACTGGGTGGGACGGGCGCGCGCGCTCGCGGAGCGATTCGCGGAGCGTGCACCCGTGCACGACCGGGAAGGCTCGTTCCCGTTCGAGAATTTTGCGGAGCTGCGGGAGGCGGGGTTCTACGGGCTGACGGTGCCGCAGCGGTACGGCGGCGCGGAGGCGCCGCTGGCCGTCTACCTGGGGGTGCTGGAGGAGCTGGCGCGGGGAGACGGTTCGACGGCGCTGGCGTTCATGATGCACCTGAAGACGTTCGGGCAGGAGCGGGAGGCGCCGAGCTACCCGGAGCGGTGGTTCGCGCACCTGTGCGAAGGGGCGGTGCAGCGGGGGGAGCTGGTGAACACGGTCGCGACGGAGGAGGGGCTTGGGAGTCCGTCGGGCGGCGGGGTGCCGGAGACGGTGGCGCGGCGCGAGGGCGACGGCTGGGTGCTGGAGGGGCGGAAGACGTTTACCACGCTGGCGCCGGTGCTGCACCACTTCATCGTGCTGGCGCGGATTGAGGACGGCCGCAGCGGCGACTGGCCGCGGATTGGGAACTTTCTCGTCTGCCGGGGCGAGCCGGGGCTGCGCATTGTTGAGACGTGGGATGCGCTGGGGATGCGGGCGACGGGCAGCCATGACGTGGTGCTGGAGGGGGTCCGGCTCCCGGCGGACCGGCTGCTGAACGAGCGGGAGGCGGGTTCGCCGGACCCGCGGGCGGGGGCGGGCCTGGCGTGGTTCGCGCTGGGGCTGTGCGCCGTGACGATCGGGGTGGCGTCGGCGGCGCGGGACTACGCGGTCGGGTTCGCGCGGGAGCGGACGCCGAACGGCCTGCGGCCGATCCGGGAGCTGCCCGGGGTGCGGAGCAAGGTGGCGCGGATGGATCTGCTGCTCCAGCGGAGCCGTGCGCTGATGACCGATGCCGAACGGGCATGGACGGGGCAGACATCAGAAGGGATGCCGCCCATCGACCGGGTGGCGGTGGCGAAGGTGGAGACGCTGAACGCTAGCATCGAGGCGGTGGAGCTGGCGATGCGGGTGGTGGGGGGAGTCAGCCTGCAGCGGTCCCGGCCGCTGGAGCGGTATTTCCGGGATGTGCGGGCGCCATTGCATAATCCGCCGCTGGAGGACCGTGCGCTGGAACAGCTGGCGCGGAGGGCGCTCGATGGGGCGTTCGAGCCGCCGCGGGCGGCGGAGTAGGCGGGCGCTGCTTAGCCGTCTCAGGTACCGGGGACTTTGAAGTCGCGTCCGATGGTGATGACGACGTCGGGGAGGGCGGTGTCGTCGGTGGGGACGACGACGATTTCTGAGGCGGGGATGCCGAGCCATTTGGCGATGTCCTCGGCGAGGACGCGCCGTTCGAGGTGGTAGAGCGTGATGGTCGTGTGCGGCTGCTGCGGGGCATCGGGGCCGTAGTAGACGGTGGGGAGCCCTTTGACGTACGCGAGGTAGCGGCCGAGGGCGGCGGCTCGGGCGGCGCCATCGGGACCGTAGCCGTTCTGGATTTCGACGTTGCTGTCGCTGTAGGCGGGCTTGGTGAAGACCTGGTTGAGCCAGTACTGGACGTTTTCGGGGTTCCAGGCAAGGACGGCTGCGCCGGCGGCGGTGGTGAACCCGGTGACGGTGGGGACGTCGTTCACCGGGTCGCCGAGGGAGTAGGTTTTGAGGCGGCCGTCGGTGGATCGGAGGAGGTCGAGGTAGCCGGGGAATTTGGCGTAGGGGATATCGGTCTTGACGGTTGAGGCGTAGGCGTTCCAGAGCCCGGCGGGGTCACGCAGGATATCGAGCTGGAAGGCCTTGTTGAGGGCAGCCTGGAGGACGAGCTGCTGGCGCTTGACGCGTTTGAGGTCGGAGTCGTACTCGCGGTGGCGGCCGAAGGCGACGGCGTGGTAGCCGTCGAGGTGGTTGAGGCCGGGCGGGAATTCGACCCAGACGCCGTGGATATCGTCGTTGCTGTAGAACCAGGCGGGGACAGCGAGGTCGGGGGGGATATCGACGTCGACGCCGCCGAGGGCATCGACGAGGAGTTCGACGCCTTCGAAATCGAGGATGACGTAGTGGTCGATTTCGATGCCGAAGTTGAGCTTGAGGTCGGCTTTCAGCTCTTCGACGCCTCCGCGGATGGTGCCGGTGGCGCGGACGCCGTCGCCGAAGGACTGGTTGATGCGGCGCTGGCTCTCGGGGGCTTTCGGGTTGGAGACGTCGATCCAGAGGTCGCGGGGGAAGCTGAGGACGGCGGCGGTTTTGGCGACGGGGTCGATGGTGGCGACCATGATGGTGTCGGTGAGGTAGCCGCTGTTGGGGTTATCGTCGAACTGGAACCCGGGGCGCTTGTCGACGCCGAGGACGAGGAGGTTGATGCGCTTGCGGAGGACGCTGTCTTTGCCGGGGTCGGTGATGGCGACGATCGGGGTATTGAGGCTGGCGAGGGGCCGGATGATGCCGAGTTCGGTGAGGGAGCGGCCGGGGAAGAGCGCGGGGGTGACCCGGGCGAGGAGGGCGAGGCTCGAGTAGAAGGAGGCGAAGGCGAAGGTGAGGAGGGCGAGAACAAAAAGGAAGCGCTGGGAGGGGGAGAGGAGGGGGCGCGCCGCTCGAGTGGGCCGGGCGACGGCGCGCGCGGGCGGGTAGGGTGAGCGCTCGACGCGACCTGTCACACGGTCCAAGCTACGCGCGGGTTGCGGGGAGGGTCAATCGGCGGGTTTGCGGAACCTTGCCGTGGGGCAACGGGGCGGTCAGCCCATGCCGAGCTCTTCGAGGCGGTCGTCATCGATGCCGAAATAATGGCCGAGCTCGTGCAGGACGGTTTTCCGGACCTGCTCGCGGACCTCGTCTTCGGAGTTGCAGATGGCCTCGATGTGCTCGTGGTAGATGGAGATTTTGTCGGGGGCGACAAGGTTGTAGTTCTCGCCGCGGTGGGTGAGCGGGATGCCGTGGTAGAGGCCGAGGAGGAGGTCGTTGGGGCCGATGCCGGCGAGCTTGCGGTCGCGGGCGGTTGGGCGGGATTCGATGACGATATCGACGTTGTGGACGCGGGCGAGGAGCTCCGGGGGCAGCGAGGCGACGGCCTCGCGGACGAGACGGCGGAAGGTTTTACGGTCGACGCGCATCAGCGGGGCGAAGGGGAGGCGCTCCAGATGGTGCGGAAAGCGCGCCCGCCGAGGATGGCTTCGCGCTGGGCGTCGCGCTCGAGGGCGATGAGTTCCGCGAGCGCGGCCTCGGCGCGGGCGACCGCGCCGGGGTGGCCGGCTGTGATGAGGCGGTCGCGGACTGCCTGCCAGGCTGCGGTGCCGGCGAGGGAGGCGACGTAGCGGGGCCAGAAGACGGTCACGAGCCGTGGCGGAGCACCGAGGCCGGGGCGCAATTCACGGAGGTGACGGTAGCGGGCCTCGATGGAGGGGAGGGGGTCGACCGCGCAGACGAGCGGGGGCTCGGAGGAGGTGGCGCGGAAGTCGAACAGGAGCCGACGGTGGACGGTGACGAAGCGGGCGATTACGACGTCGTGCGACCGGATGGTCGCGATGATGTCGTCCAGGTCAACGCTGAAATCGTTGTCCACGGCGTTTGTGATTGTAGGGGGCGCGGGAGGGGCTGGCGAGTGACGGAGATGTGACAGGTTGCGCCGGGCGGGGCGGCAGGGAGGCGGGGTTGCCGACGATATGGGTGATGCTGGGACGATGGCGACGCTGGGGAACACGCCGGCGGGTGGCGCAGCTGATCCGCGAGGGAGTCGGCGTTTCGGAGCGGACGTGGACGGTCGAGCGGCTGGAAGACAGCACGGACCTCGCGGTGCGGGTGGCGGCGTGGGCGCGGGAGGAGATGGCAACGATGCGGCGGCCGTTCGGGGTGGACCACGTGGCGGTTGCCCTGGCCTGCCGCGACGGCGGGGGGCGCGTGTTCGCGAGCGCAAGCCTTGGGGTGGTGCGGCCGGGCGCCTTCTACGGGGGCGAGGCGGAAGCGCGGCTGGCGGAGGCGCTCGAGGGCGCGCTGCGGCTGGCGCCGGGGGGCAGGGCAGAGGTGCTGGTGGCGCTGGTGCGGCTGGGCGACCTGGCGTTTGAGCTGCAGGGCGCGCAGCAGGCTGCCTGAGCGGTTGCCGGTGACGCGGGAGGGGGTACACTCGCGGCTATGACGAGTGTGGCGAACCCGGCGCGGGCGAAGGAACGGATCCAGCGGCAGATCGAGAAGATCGGGCGGCTGCGGGGGAGCGGGCCGAATCCGTTCGATTACGACCTCTGGGACGACCGCACGGTGGAGATCCTGACGGCGATTTATGGCGAGGGTTCGCCCGAGCTGCGGCGGTACGAGGAAGCGGCGGGCAAGCGGGGCCGGCTGCCGGGCGTGCGCGGGCAGGCGGAGAACATGACCCTGAACATCCACGGGCCGTGGGGCATCCTCGCGCGGCTGGAGCGGGCGGAACGGGTGCTGCAGGAGCTGGTGCGGGAGCTGGACGCGGCGGCGGGCTGAGGCACGGGCTTCCCGCGGCAGGGGAGTGCTAGGCGCGTTCGACGGTGTAGCGGAGCTGGACGAAGCCGGCGGCGTGTTCGCGGACGCCTGCGAGGCGGAGGGGCGGAGCGGTGACGCGGCGGGGGAGGAGCGGTGCGCCGGAACCGAGGGTGACGGGGGCGACATCGACGATGATTTCATCGAGGAGGCCGGCGTCCCAGAATTGGCCGACGAGGTCGCCGCCGCCGACGAGCCAGATATCGCGGCCGCCGGCAGCGCGGGCCATTTCGGCGTAGACCGGGCGGACGTCGCCCTGTACAAAGCGGATTTCGGCGCCGGCGGGGGCCGGCCAGGCGCGGTGGGTGAAGACCCAGGCCGGCTGGACGTAAGGCCAGGGCTTGGGGTCGCCGCCGGGCGGCAGGAGCTCGTGGTCGAGCAGCCAGCTCCAGGTGGTGGCGCCCATGGCGAGGGCGCCGATGCGTTCGATGAACGCGGGCCAGTCGGGCGGCTCAGCAAGGTTGAACTGGAAGAGCCAGTCGAGCGAGTTGTGCTGGTCGGCGATGAAGCCGTCGAGGCTGACGGCGGTGTAGTAGATGGTTGTCACAGGGCGGGCTCCGGGGGCGTACTGGCGGCGTCAGGCGGTGCGGACGGCCTCGAGGTGGCGGGAGATGAAGCCGCCGGGGAAGCGGGCCGCGAGCTCGGCGCGGAGGCGTTCGAGGCGCTGCTGGTAGGCGGGCGAGGCGAGCGCCTCGGTGGTCATGATGATGGCGTCTTCGCGGTTATCGGCATAGTAGCGCTTGCGGACCCCGACTTCGTAGAAGCCGTAGCGGCGGTAGAGGGCGCGGGCGGCGTCGTTCGAGACGCGGACTTCGAGCGTGACGGAGTCCATGCCGGCCGCGTTGGCGAGTTCGATGAGGCCGTGGAGGACGAGTCGGCCGTAACCGCGGCGCTGGAGTTCGGGCCGCACCGCGACGGTGACGATGTGGGCCTGGTCGACCATGAGCCAGAGGCCGCCAAAGGCGACGAGCGGGGAGGCGGGGGCACTGTCCGCGCGGACGACGAGGTAGCGGGCCATGGCGTTGGCGGTCAGTTCGCGCTCGAAGGCGGTGGTGGGCCAGCCGGCGGTATAGGCAGCGCGTTCGACGGCGATGACATCGGGGATGTCGGCTGGCTGCATCGGTTCGAGCACGGGCACCGGCATGGGGCGATCGTACTCCAGCCGTTGAATAACGGTGTGGAGAAGGCGAATTGTTGCCGATAACCGGGGTGCTATGGCGCAGTTTCCGGTGCCGGGTACGCCGGTGACGGTGGTGCTGCGGTCGACCCAGCCGGCGCAGTGGGCGGGCGAGGTGGCGGCCGTGCGCGAGGGCGGGCTGGCCGTGCGTATCGACGGCGCGATGCCTGCGTGGGACCCGGATGCGGAGTACGTGCTCGTGGCACTGGACGGTACGCGCCGAATGACGCAGCGGGCGGCGTACATCGGACACACGGAGCGGGCGGTGGCGTTCCGTTCGCTGGGGCCGTGGCAGCCGGTGTACCGGAGGCAATACCCTCGCTACCGGGCGGAGTACCGGGTTGAGGTGCGGTCGGTGCTGGGGAGTTCGCGGCAGGATGGGCGGATGGTGGACATTTCGATGGGCGGTATGGCGGTGCGGGTGCCGAGCCGGCCCGGGGGGCGGCAGGTGCAGGTGCGGGTGTGGGCGGGGGCGTTCAGCAGCGAGCTGCTGTGTGCGGTGGTGGGTGCGGAGGAGCAGGGCGGGGAGGTGCTGCTGCGGCTGCAGTTTGTGGAGCTGCTGCCGGCGCAGCGGGCGTTTGTGCGGCAGGTGGTGGAGGAGCTGGCCGCCCGGGTGCAGGAGCAGGCATCGTAGGCGGGGCTGGCAGAACTGGTGCTCGGGACCTCCAGCGCGGAGAATGCCGGGCATGAGCGTTGCGGCGGCGACGGTGCGCACATGGCGGGTTGAGGCCGAGGGCGGCGAGCCGGCAGCCCTCGCAGCTGTGGAGTTCCGGTCGGGGCATCCGGCAGCGGAAACGGGGGTGCCCCCGGCGCCCGGGGAGCGCGACGGCGCCATCGTGTTCCGGCTGGAGCGGGAGGCCGGGTCGCCGGGGTTCACGGTTGAGGCCGGGCCGGAGCGGCTGGTCGTGGCGGCCGGGACGCTGCGGGACCTGCTCGACGGGGCCGCGTGGCTGCGGCGGGAGCTTGGGCTGCTGACGCCCTGCCCGGGGCGTGAGGTTGCGGGGCCACCAGGGGGAGAGGTTCGCGAGGGGCGGCACGAGTTCCGGCCGGCGTTCCGGGAGCGGGGCCTGGTGCTGGGGTGCGATGGGCTCCACGAGCAGTGGCGGGAGTGGTTCGCGTTCGCAAGCCGAAATGGGCTGAACACCGTGTTCCTGCACGATACGCCGCCGAGCCCGTGGGACCGGCCGGGCGGCGGACGCACGGGGCGATTGTTCGCGCTGTGGGACCGGGAGGGGGAGGCGGTCCGGGCAGAGGCACGGCGGCTGGGACTGCGGCTGGAATTCGGAGGGCACCACCTTTCGACCCTGGTGCCGCGGGAGGCGTTTGAGGAGCACCCGGAGTGGTTCCCGGAGCGGGACGGCCGGCGGTCGCGGGAGTTCAACCTGTGCGTTTCGAACGCGGGGGCGCGGCGGGCGCTGCAGGAGGGGGCGCGGCGGTTTTTCGCGCGGTTCGCGGGGTGCGACATCTACCACCTGTGGGCGGACGACCTGCGGGGTGGCGGCTGGTGCGCGTGCGCGGGCTGCGCGGAGCTGACGCCTTCCGACCAGGCGCTCCTGGCGACGAACCTGGTGGCAGAGGCGGCCGAGGAGGCGGCGCCCGGGGCGCGGATTGCGCACCTGGCGTACCACGACACGATTGCGCCGCCGACGCGGGTGGAGCCGCGCGCGAACGTGGATGCGCTCTGGGCGCCGCGGAACCGGTGTTATGCGCACGCGCTCGATGACGAAGCCTGCTTGCGGAACCGCCAGCACCTGCAGGAGCTGCGGGGGCTCATTGCGTGGTTCGGCGGGCCGGAGCGGGTGCGTGCCTTCGAGTACTACAGCGATGGGATCCTGTTCAAGTGGATGGCTCCGCCGCACCTGGAGGTGCTGCCGCGGGATGCTGCGGCATACCGCGAGCTGGGACTCGGCGGACTGCTGGACCTGGCGGTTTCGCCACGGCCGTGGTGGGGACCGACGTGGCACGCGTGGTGGTTCGCGCGGTGCGCATGGGACGGCGGAGGGGACGCAGCGGAGGCGCTGGCGTCGTTCTGCCGGGCGAACTTTGGCGAGCAAGCGGCGGTGTTTGCGGAGGCGTACCGACGGCTGGATGCGGCCTGCCGGCAGCTGCTGGACCGGGGCGGGCTGGAGCCGATGGGTCGCGGCGACGTGCTCGACTACAACGACCGGCCGGCCGAGGAGCTCCGGGGGCTGGCCGGCCGGGCAGCACGGGCGCTGGAGGAGTTTGCGGCGGCGGCGCAGGCGCTGCCGATTGCGGTCGACGGGGCGGGGCTCGAGGCGGTGGAGGAGCTGGCGCCGACGGTGGCCGCCGGCATGCACCTTGCGGAGCGGGTGATTGCGTGGGATGCCGTGATGCAGGGGCAGGCTGCGGAAGCGCAGGCGCACCTTGGGATGGCGGATGTTCATCTCCGTGCGCTTGGAGACTGGTACCATGCGCACGGAGGGTCGGCGTGGAGCGCGCTCGCGGAGCCGATGCTGCGCGGCGCGCGGTGGCATACCGACCGGGTGCGGGCGATGGCCGCGGGGCGGGGCGATCCCGTACGTTGACGTTCGCGTCAATGTTGTTAGACTGGGGAGGGTCATGACTGATACGACCGGCCAGGAACGGTTTCTCCAGATTGGCGAGGCCGCGGAGCGTGCGAAGCTGACGCAGCGCACGCTGCGGTACTACGAAGAGAAGGGGCTGCTGGCGCCGCCGACCCGGATGGAAGGCGGGTTCCGGCTGTATTCGCCGGAGGACATGGAGCGGATCGAGCGGATTCGGCAGCTGAAGGAGCTGCTGGGCTTTTCGCTGGCCGAGATCAAGGAGATGCTGGACGCGGAGGATGTCCGGCTGCAGATCCGGGCGGGCTGGCGGGCGGATGCGGATGCGGCCGAGAAGGCGGAGAAGCTTCGCCGGGCACGGGAGGTGACGCTCCACCAGATTCAGCTCATCGACCAGAAGATGGCGAAGATGGCGAGCATGCGGGAGCAGCTGGCGGAGCGGATCAGGAAGTACGATGAGGCACTGCTGAAATACACCGACGCGGGAGCGGGGAGCGAGGGCACGGCGCAGGGTTCGACGGCGGCAACGCAGAGCTAAGCGTTATGCCCGGTTGAGCACGACGGGGCCGGGTGCGCTACGCTAGCGGGCGATGGCTGTCACGGACCGTTTCGACCGGCCCCTGCGCGACCTGCGGATTTCGGTGACGGACCGGTGCAACTTCCGCTGCGTGTACTGCATGCCACGGGAGGTGTTCGGGCCGGATTACCAGTTCCTGGAGCGGGATGAGCTGCTGACCTACGAGGAGATCACGCGGGTGACGCGGATTCTCGTGGGGCTGGGCGTGGAGAAGGTGCGCATCACGGGCGGCGAACCGCTGGTGCGGCGGGACCTCGACCGGCTGATCGCGGCGATCCGGGCCATCCCCGGGGTGCGGGACCTGACGCTGACGACGAACGGGAGCCTGCTGCGGGCGCAGGCGAAGCGGCTGGCGGCAGCCGGGCTGCAGCGGGTGACGGTGTCGCTCGACTCGCTGGACGACGCGGTGTTCCGGGCGATGAACGATGCCGGGGTCGGGGTAGCGACGGTGCTGGACGGGATTGCAGCGGCGCGCGAGGCCGGCCTGTGGCCGATCAAGGTGAATGCGGTGGTGAAGCGCGGGGTGAACGACCACACGGTGGTCGACCTGGCGCGGTACTTCCGGGGGACGGGCATCATCGTCCGGTTCATCGAGTTCATGGACGTGGGGACAACCAACGGCTGGCGGCTGGACCACGTGGTGACGGGGCGGGAGATCGTGGAGATGATCAGCCGGGAGTTTCCGCTGGAGCCGGCGGAGGCGAACTACCGGGGCGAGGTGGCACAACGGTGGCGGTACGTGGACGGGGCGGGCGAGATTGGCGTGATTACGTCGATTTCGCAGCCGTTCTGCGGCGACTGCACGCGGCTGCGGCTTTCGCCGGAGGGCCAGCTGTACACCTGCCTGTTCGGCGCGAAGGGGCACGACCTGCGCGGACTGCTCCGCTCGGGGGCGAGCGATGCTGAGGTGGAGGCGTTCGTGGCGTCGACCTGGCGCGGGCGGAGCGACCGGTATTCGGAGGAGCGTACGGAGGCGACGGCGGGCCTGCCGAAGGTGGAGATGTCGCACATCGGCGGCTGAGGGTTCGCTGGCGAACGCGGTTCGGACGGCGTAGGCTGCGCGCATCCAGCTTTCGGAGGCGCGCGATGACGATTCGCGAGGAGTTCACGGTCACGAGGGAGGACGGGGTGCTGGCCGGGCCGCTGCGGCAGCCGGTCAACACCTCGCGGGAGGCGAAGGGGTCGATTCACGACGATGCGACCGCGACGCGGCTGGGGTTCCGCGGCGGGACGGTGGCGGGGTCGATCCACATGGAGCTGTTTCCGCCGCTGCTGCGCGAGGCCTGGGGGAGGCGGTGGTTCGAGCGCGGGACGCTATCGCTCTACTTCCTGAATGCGACGACCGACCGGGAGCCGGTGCGGGCGTTCATCCAGGAGCCGCCGGCCGGTGCGGCGGATGCGCAGGTGGAGGCGTGGGTGGTGCGCGACGACGGGATGCAGGTGGCGCAGGGCACGGCGTCGGTCGGCGACCCGGGGGTTCCGACGGCGCTGCAGGCGCGGCCGCTGGAGCGGTTCGAGCCGGGGGAGCTGCGCATCCTGGCCGGTGTGCAGAAGGGGCACCGGTTCGCGCCGGTGGAAGTTCGTTGCGACCCGGCGGAGCAGGAGCGGCGGCTGGCTGTGACGACGGAGCCGATGGACTGGTACCGGGGCGAGGGGTTGCCGTGGGGCGCGCCGCCGGTCTTGATGGCGCCGCTGGTGCAGATGCTGTACGCGAAGAGCGTGGCACAGGTGCGGAGCGGATTCGGGGCGGTGGGGCTCTTCGGGGCGATCGAGGTCCGGAATGTGAACGGGCCGGCGCTGGTGGGGGAGACGTACACGTGCACGGGCGAGGTGATCGCCGTTGGGCAGAGCCCGAAGACGGAGTATCTGTGGTTCGAGACGGGGCTGGATGATGCCGCGGGCCGGAGGGTGGCAGAGATGCGGATGCTGCTGCGATTCATGAAGGCGTCGAGCAGCCTGTACCCGGAGCTGCAGCAGAGCTGACGTTTCGGCAGGAATGGAACGGCCCCGGCCGGCGGAAGGAGGAACACCGGCCGGGGCCCCAGCCACGCCGAGGGGTTCGGCAGGGGTACTGTACCATCAGTGAGATGAAGTATCAATACCCCAGGCAGGAAATCTTTCCCTCCGAGCCGATCGGAGCCCGTTAGGGGCGCGGCGGCACGACGCAGAGAACCGGCCCGGGCGGTCTGCCGCGGGCCGGTGGCGGTGAGGGTTGCGCCGGGATGCGCCGGGCTGCCGGGAAGGGGACTCAGGCGCCGCCGACGCCGGCAGCGAAGGGTGAGCGGAGCGGGCGGACCGGTTCGTCCTTCGGGACGGCGCGGCGCTCGGGCGGGAGCGGCTTCGGGTACCAGCGGTCTTCGAACTCGTTGAACTTGTCGCGGAGGTTGGGCATGACCTTCTCGGCGAACATCTGGGTGTTGTAGATGGCGACGTCGCGGGGCATGGAGCCCATCTGGAGGAGGAGCATGAGGTGGCCGACGCGGAGGTTCTCGGCGAGTTCGTTGAGTTTTTCGGTGACGTAGTCGGGGCCGCCGGCGATGACATAGCCCTGCTCGACGAGGCCTTCCCAGCTGAGGCGGGCCTTGGCGTTCTGCTGGGCCTGTTCGAACTGGGATTTGATGCCGGCCTTGACGGTGCGGAGGGTGCGGTAGCCGGGGGCATCGGCGAAGCCAGGGAAGACGTGGAGGCAGCGGTTGTAGAAGTAGTCGATATGGGGCCAGTAGAGCTCCTTGGCCTCGGCGGCGTTATCGGCGACGCAGACGACCTGGGCGAAGCCGGCGTGGTAGGGGTTGGGCTCGACGCCCTTGTCGCGCATGCGGGCCCAGAAGCCGTCCATGATGGTCTGGGCGCGCTTGTAGCCGGAGTAGGAGAGGTAGGAGTAGAGGTAGCCCATATCGGCGCACCACTCCCAGGTTTCGATGGAGCCGCCGCCGGGGATCCAGATGGGCGGGTTCGGCTTCTGGAGCGGGCGCGGCCATGGGTTCATGTAGCGGATCTGGGTGTATTTGCCGTTGAAGTGGCTGACGCCCTCGTTGTGCCACGCCTGCATGATGAGGTCGTGCGCCTCGTAGTAGCGCTCGCGGAGCTGGGCACCGGGGACGCCGTAGGCGAAGTTGGTATCCATGCTGGTGCCGACGGGGAAGCCGGCGACGAGGCGGCCGCCGGAGAGGATATCGAGCATGGCGAACTCTTCGGCGACGCGGAGGGGCGGGTTGTAGAGGGCTATCGAGTTGCCCATGACGACGATGGCGGCGCGGTTGGTGCGGCGGGTGAGGGTGGCCGCCATGATGTTCGGGCTGGGCATCAGGCCGTAGGCGTTGGAGTGGTGCTCGTTGACGCAGATGCCGTCGAAGCCGACCTTTTCGGCGAATTCGAGTTCGTCGAGGTATTCGTGGTAGACGTGGTTGGCCTTTTCCTCGTCGAAGAGGCTGTAGTCGACGTCGACCCAGACGGAGCGGTGCTTCTGCTGGAAGTCGTCCGGCAGGTAGGGCCAGGGCATCAGATGGAACCAGTGGAACTTCATGGCAGGGGCCTCCTCGGGGTGAGCTGTGCGAGCGGCCGGCGATTCGCCAGTCCCGAACGATTGCGGGAGTATAGCAGGCCTGCAGCGCGGTGATTGGCACGGGCGGGGGCGGTTCAGGGGAGTTCGACGTTGATGACGACGAGTTCCGGCTGGGCGCCGATGGTGTAGGGAGACGGGAAGTAGCGGCCATCGACGAGGACGCCGATAACGGCGCCGACGCGGTTGGCGCAGGATTCGCCGCCGGTGTAGAAGTCGATGCCGAAACCGCCGTCGACGTTGAGGCGGGACGGGCCGGGGACGCCGTCGAAGGTGACGAAGACTTCGAGGGTGCCGGCCGGGACGGGGACGCCGCCGCGGGTGAGCGCCCCGGCGACGCGGGCCGTGGGGAGGGTGCCGGGACCGAGGGCGCCGGGCGGACAGTAGGGGCGGGCTGCGGCCGGTTCGGGGGTTGGGGTCGGGGTGGGGACAGGGGCCGAACCGGACTGGCCGCCGGTGGAGCCGCCGGAGCCGGAGACAACGGTGGGGCGCGGGGTGGCGGTGGCGGTCGGTGTCGGTGTTGCCGGGGTGGGGGTCGGGGAGGGCGTGGGCGTCGGCGTGGTGGTAGGCGAGGGGGAGCCTGCGGTGGTCGGCGTCGGGGTGAAGCTGACGCCCGGCGCGGCGGGCGGGGCGTCGCCGCTGCGGATGAGGAGCCATGCGCCGATGGCGGCGAAGATGACGCCGAGGATGCCGAGGGTCGTCCAGGCGAGCGCCTGGCGTGCGGGGGTCGCGAACAGTGCGGCGAGCCGGCTCATGCGTGGACAGGGTACGGGAGCGGGCGGATGCCGTCAGGTGGCGGGGGCGCCGAGCCAGTGGTCGATGGCGCGGGGAGCGGTGCTTTCGAAGGGGAGAACGACGGGGGAGCCGGTCCGCGCGGATTCGTAGGCGGCGCAGATGATTTCGAGGACGCGGAGTGCGTCGCGGCCGGAGAAGCGCGGCGCGGCGCGGCCGGCGACGGCATCGGCGAAGTGCTCGAGCTCCTGGGGGAAGCCGAACTGCCAGGCTTCCTCGTACATGACGTGGTGCCAGCCGGAGGGCCCGGCTCCAGGGCCAGGGCCGGGTTCGCGGTAGAGGTCGATGGCGGGGCCGCGGTCGAGGTTGGCGACGAGGCGCCCGCGCGGGCCGACGACTTCGAGGAGGTCGGCGCCGCCGGGGGCAGCCCAGGAGGCCTCGACGGTGGCGAGGGCGCCGCCGGGGAAGCGGAGATGGACGAGGGCGTGGTCTTCGGCCGGAGTGCGGGCTGCGTGGAGGAAGCGGCTGAGGACGGCCGAGACCGATTCGGGCCAGGCGCCAAGGAGGCGGGAGACGAGGGCGACGCCATGGGCGCCCATGTCGATGAGCGCGCCGCCGCCGGTGCGGTCGACCTGCCAGAACCAGTCGGCGTAGGGCCCGGCGTGGGCCTGGACCTGGCGGACGAGGTACGGCTCGCCGAGCTCGCCGCGGCGGACGAGGGCGGCGGCGCGCTCGTACATGGGGGCGAAGAGGAGGTTTTCAGCGCAGGCGAGGAGGACGCCGGCGCGATCGCAGGCATCAACCATCTCGCGGGCGGCGGGCAGGCCGCAGGCGAGCGGTTTCTCGCAGAGGACGTGCTTCCCGGCAGCTGCGGCGGCGATGGCGACGGGTGCGTGAAGGTCGTTGGGGGCGGCGATAGCGACGGCGTCGATCGGCGCCTCGGCCAGCAGGCGGCGCCAGTCGTCGAAGGCGTGGGGGATGCCCCAGCGGCTGGCGAACTCAGCGGCGGAGCGGGGCGAGGCGACGGCGGTGAGCTGGACGGCGGGGACGCGGGCCGCTGCGTGGGCGTAGACGCCGGCGATGAAGCCGGCGCCGACCAGACCGAGGCGGAGGGCCATGCGGGGATTGTGGGCGGGCCGGGAGCGGGGTGTCGAGGGCGGGGTCAACCGCCGAGGAGGACGGCGAGGGCGCGGTCGAGGTCGGTGAAGCCGGGGAGGACGTGCTCGGCGCCGGCGGCGCGGAGATCGGCTTCGGTATAGCGGCCGGTTGCGACGCCGACGGGGCGTGCGCCGACGGCGAGGGCGGCCGCGACGTCGAGGGGGGTATCGCCGATGACGCAGGCGCTGGCCGGGTCGGCAGGCACGCCGACGGCTGCGGCGAGCGCGTCGATGGCGGCGGCGACGATGCGGCTGCGGTCGGCGTGGTCGTCGCCGAAGCCGCCGGCGGCGAAGTGCTGCCAGAGGCCGAAGTGGCCGAGCTTGCGGCGGGCGCCTTCGCGGAGGTTGCCGGTGGCGAGGCCGATGCCGGGGAGTTCGCGACAGAGGGCTGCGAGGAGGGGTTCGACGCCGGGCAGGACCTGTCCGCCCTGTTCGGCGAGGGCGGCAGGGAGGTGAACGAGGTAGGCGTCGCGGACCTCAGTGAAGCGGACGGCGGGGTGGCCGTGGCGTTCGAGGACTTCGGCGATGATGGCGCGGTCGGTGCGGCCGTCGAAACGGACGCCGTCGGTCGCGCGGGCGACGCCGATGACCTGTTCAAAGGCGCGGTCGAGCGCCATCCTGCCGGCACCGCTGGTGGCGATGAGGGTGAGGTCGATATCGAAGAGGAGGAGCGGGGGCACGGCTGGAGTGTAGGGCGTCGCGGGCGTGCGGGCGGTAAGGGTGTGCGGCCGGAGGGCTGGCCACGGTTGCAACGCCAACACTTTCGAACGGAGTTCGGTTTTGTTAGCATGCGCCGAAGCAGTGGATGGAGGGACAGCGCCATGACTGAGACCGCAACGAACGAGGTGCCGCTGGGGATCCAGCTGACGCCGCTCAACCCGGAGTACCAGCGTGACCCGTTCAGCCTGCTGGACCGGGTGCGTGAAGCTGGCCGGGTGATCTGGGACGAGCAGTTCGGCCGGTGGCTTGTGGCCCGGTTCGAAGATGTGCACGCGATTTTGAACGACCGCGACCTGCTGGTGGACCCGCGGAAGGCGAATGAGAAGTCGTTCAACGCGATGTTCCGGCAGCGGCTGCTGGGCGAGGACCGGGAGCCGAGCATGCTGTTCCAGGACCCGCCGGCGCACACGCGGCTGCGGGGGCTGGTATCGAAGGCGTTCACGCCGCGGGCGATCGAGCGGATGCGGCCGCGGATCGAGGAGATTGCGAACGAGCTGTGCGACCGGGTGGAGGGGCAGGAGCGGTTCGACCTGATGGCGGCGTTCTGCCAGCCGTACCCGACGATTGTGATCGCCGAGATGCTGGGGGTGGACCCGAAGGACCAGGCGGACTTCAAGCGGTGGACGGACGACAGCGTGGCGGCGGGGTTTGACCCGTTCGCGAGCGAGGAGGTGCGGCAGCGGGCGATGCGGGCAGGGGAGGAGCTGCAGGCGTACCTGCGGCGGGTGATCGCAGAGCGGCGAGCCGAGCCGCGGGACGACCTGATCACGGCGATGCTGCGGGCCGAGGAGAACGGGGACTTCCTCAATGACGAGGAGGTGCTCTCGATGATCGGGCTGCTGCTGGCGGCGGGGAACGTGACGACGACCGACCTGCTCGGGAACGGGATGAAGAACCTGCTCCGGCACCCGGACCAGGCGCAGCTGCTGCGGGAGCGGCCGGAGCTCATCGAGAATGCGGTGGAGGAGATGCTGCGGTACGAGGGGCCGGTGACGTTCAGCGGGCGGATTGTGCCGGACGATCGGGTGATTGCGGGGTGCCCGATGCAGAAGGGCGACTCGATCACGGTGGCGCTGGGCGGCGCGAACTACGACCCGCGGCTGCACAAGGACCCGCACAAGTTCGACGTTACGCGCGAGGACATCGACCATGTGGCCTTCGGCGGCGGGCGGCGGTACTGCCTCGGCGCGCCGCTGGCACGGCTGGAGGCGCAGATCGGGGTGCGGGTGCTGCTCGAACGGTTCCCGACAATGCGGCTGGCGCAGCAGGAGCTGAAGTGGAAGCGGGTGCCCGGCTTCCGCGGGCTCGAGGAGCTGTGGGTCGAGGTGTAGTCAGCCGACGCCGGGATTGACGGGGGCGTCGCCGATGACGCCCTCGCGGCGGAGTTCTTCGACCTGTTCGGCGGAGAGGCCGAGAAGGCCGCGGAGGATTTCGTCGTTGTGTTCGCCGAAGAGCGGCGCGTGGCGGCGCGGCCAGGGGTCGGCCTCGCGCAGGCGCCAGGCGGTGCGCGGCTGCTTCCAGGGGTGCATCCGAGGGTGGGGGAGTTCGACCCAGAAGCGGCGCGCCGCGAGGTGGGGGTCTTCGTGGATGGTGACGGTGTCGAGGACGCGGCCGGCGGGGATGCCGGCGCCGGCGAGCAGTTCGAACGTTTTTTGGGGGTCGCGGGCGGCGAGGGCGGCGCTCATGCGGGCGTCGATGACGTCGTGGTCACCCGGGCCGCCGGGGAGGGCGGGGTCGATGCCGAGGAGGGCAGCGGCGCGCGCCCACTCGCCGCGGGTGCGGAAGGTGACGGCGAGCCATTGCTCTTCGCCGGCGCAGCGGTAGACACCCTGGGCGAACCAGCGAGGGTCGCGGTTGCCGCGGTGGACGGGCCGTTCGCCGCGGAGAGATGCGGCGACGAAGGCTTCGCCGATGAGGGAGGAGAGGACTTCGCGCTGGGCGAGGTCGATGCAGGCGCCGCGGCCGGTGCGGCGGCGGGCGATGAGGGCGAGGGCGACCGCTGCGGCAGCCGCCTTGCCGGCGACGGGGTCGCCGTAGGAGATGCCGGTTTTGAAAGGGACGCCGTCGTCGCCGTAGCCGGTCATGGAGGCGAGGCCGCTCATTTGCTCGATGATTGGGCCGAAGCCGACGTGGCTGCGTTCGGCGCCGGTCTTTCCGTAGCCGGCCATGGAGACGAGGATGATGTCGGGCCGGGCCTGGCGGAGGACGTCATAGCCGAGGCGGAGGTTTTCGAGGACGTCGGCGCGGTAGTTTTCGATGACGACATCGCAGTGGGGGACAAGGCGGAGGAACGTTTCGCGGCCGAGGGGGTGGGCGAGGTCGAGGGTGAGGGATTTCTTGTCGCGGTTGTAGTCGTTGAAGTAGTAGGAGGCGTTCCAGGGTTCTTCGACGCCGGGCAGGGGGATGAGGGTGCGGATGTTATCCCAGGCGCGGGGGGATTCGATTTTGATGACCTCGGCGCCCATTTCGGCGAGGATGCGGGTGGCATAGGGGCCGGCCCACATCATGGTGAGGTCGGCGACGCGGATGCCTTCGAGCGGGAGGCGCTTCATCGCGACGGGCTCCACTCGGCGAGGATGTGGGCGGCGGGGACGGGCTCGGCGAGGGCGCCGGGACGCCAGCCGAGGCCGAGGAAGGGCCTGCCGGGGATGCGGGCCTGGCCGGCGGGGGCATCGACGGAATCGAAGAAGCCGCGCTCCAGCAGGGTCTGGTTGTCGAGCAGTTCGAGCGGGGTGACGACGGCGCCGATGGGGACGCGGTGGCGGGCGCCGAGTTCGAGGAGTTCGGCCTTTGTGCGCTCGCCGAACCAGGCGTAGAGCTTCGCCTGGAGTTCGTCGTCGTGGTTAGGGCGCTGGAGGGGGTCGCGGAAGCGAGGCTCGTCGAGTTCGGGGTCGCCGATGAGGGCGAACAGGGCGGGGACCTGGCGTTCGAGGGCGCAGACGCCGGCGTAGCCGTCGGCGCAGGGGTAGAGGCCCCAGACGGCACGGACGTGATTGCCGGAGCGGATGGAGACGGCGCCTTCGTAGGCGCCGCGGGGGCCGTAGAGCTCGAGCATGCCGGCCATGGATTCCTGGAGCGAGATATCGACCCAGTCGCCTTCGCCGTGGACGAGGGCGCCGAGGTACGCCGTGACGGCGGCGCCGGCGGCATCGAGCCCGCCGAGGTAGAGGGCCTGGCTGCCGCCGGTGACGAGGGGCTCGCGCTGGTGCATCCCGGTGAGGGACATGATGCCGCCCATGGCGAAGGCGGTGATGTTCGTGGCGGGGAAGGCCGCGTAGGGGCCGTCCTGGCCGTACGGGGTGATGGAGACGACGACGAGGGCGGGGCGCTCGGCGCGGAGGGCGGCGGGGTCGAGCCCGCGGGCGGTGAGGGCGCCGGGCGGGCCGTCCTCGATGATGATGTCGGCGGAGCGGGCGAGCGCGGCGAGTTCGGCTGGAGCGGCGCGGACGCGGCGCTTGCCGGGGAGGAGGTAGACGGCTTCGTCGGGCGAGAGGGATTCGGCATCCGGTTCGACGCGGACGACGTCGGCGCCGAAGCCGGCGAGCCAGCGGGCGGCGAAGGCTGCAGGGATGCCGCCGCCGATTTCGAGGACGCGGACGCCATCGAGGGGAAGGGAGGGGGATGCTTCCATCGCCGGCGGATTCTACCGGCGGGGGCGGAGCGCGTCAGTCGAGGTAGACGTCGCCGAGCGGCTCGCGGGGGACGTCGTCGTGGGCGTTGATCATGTGACGGGCGAGGACGGCGAGGCGCTCGAAAATGGGGTCCTGGAGTTCGCGGGGGACGCCGGCCTCGGTCCAGGCTTCGCGCATGAGGCGGAGCCAGCGGCCGGCGGCGCGCTCGTCGATGACGAAGGGGAAGTGCCGGCGGCGGAGGCGCGGGTGGCCGTAGCGGTCGCTGTAGGAGGTTGGGCCGCCGAGCCACTGCTCGAAGAACCAGGCGAGCTTCTGTTTGCCGGGCTCGAGGTTTTCGGGGTAGAGGGGGCGGAGGATGTCGTCGGTTTCGACGCGACGGTAGAAGGCTTCGACGATGCGCCAGACGGCCTGGTAGCCGCCGAGCTGGTGGTAGGGTGCGGGAGCTGCGGATTCGGCGGGATTCACAGGATTGATGATAGCCGGGCGGCGGGCGCGCGGGGCCGGGCGAGGGGGTAAGATGAGGATGGCCGGGTGACCGGCGAGTGCGGCGCGCCCTCGTAGCTCAATCGGATAGAGCAGCTGACTTCGGATCAGCAGGTTGTGGGTTCGAGTCCTGCCGAGGGCGCCAGCTTCGTTTTCTGCCGGGCGGGAGCAGCCTACCAGCGTTCTTCGTGGACGAGCTCTTCGAGGGGTTTGCGCTTGCGGGCGACGGCCGGCGGCGGGCCGGAGCGTTCGGGGTCGAGGTAACCGAAGCCGATGACGCGATTGATGAAGACCTCGGGCGGGATGCCGAGGAGTTCGCGGACGCGCTCTTCGGGGAGGTGGGCCGGGCAGGAGCCGATACCGTCGTTCCAGGCGGCGAGCATCATGTTCTGGGCGCAGCGGCCGGCATCGAAGGGGTGTTCGTTGACCTGGGCGATGACGATGACGACGGCGGCATCGGCGAGCCAGCGGGCCATGGGGCTGAGGTCGGCGAGGGCCTGTTTGCCTTCGGGCGAGCGGACGACGATGAAGCGGTTCGGTTCGGCGTTCTTGGAGGAGGGCGTCATGCGACCGGCCTGGAGGATGCGCCGGAGGGACTCTTCAGGGATGGGCTGCGGGAGGAAGGCGCGCCGGTCGCGCTTCGAGATGGTGCCGCGGTAGAGGTCCATGGCAGGGATTGTACGGGAGCGGCAGAGGCGGGTGGTTGACGGCGAGGGCGGGCCCGGCAAGACTCAGCGAGCCCCCTCGAAGCCGACGTGTGGTCCCTGGGGCATTCCGAGGATGCGGAGGAGTTGCGATGGCCGAAACGCCCCCGGGTGAGCTGGTCGACCTCGCCGCACTGGAACGGTTCGTGAACGAGCACGTGCCGGGCGAGCCGGGCCCGATTACGGTCGAGAAGCACGTTGCCGGGTTTTCGAACGAGACGTTTTATGTTGAGCGCGGGAGCGAGCGATGGGTGATGCGGCGTCCGCCGCGGGGGCCGCTGCTGCCGACGGCGCACGACGTCATCCGGGAGTACCGGTACATCGCGGCGCTGCACGGGCGGGCACGGGTGCCGCGGCCGGTGGCGGTGTGCGAGGACCCATCGGTCATCGGGGCGCCGTTCTACCTGATGGAGCGGCTGGATGGCGTGGTCATCCGGTCGGAGGTGCCGGCGGCGTACGACACGCCGGAGGGGCGGCGGAGGGTGGCGGAGGAGCTGGTCGATGCGCTGGTGGAGCTCCATGCGGTCGACTGGCAGGCCGCGGGGCTGACGGGGAAGGGCGAGACGTACCTGCCGCGGCAGGTGGAGCGGTGGGCGAAGCAGTGGGAGCTGACCCGGCCGCGGACGCGGGAGCTGCCGGGGCTGGACGAGGCGACGGCGTGGCTGCGGGCGCGGCTGCCGGCGGAGGCGGATGTTTCGGTGGTGCACGGGGACTACAAGCTGGACAACGTCATCTTTGCGGCAGACGAGCCGCGGCTGCTGGGGATCCTGGACTGGGAGATGGCGACGATCGGGGACCCGCTGGCGGACCTCGGCTGGCTGCTTTCGACGTGGGGCGACCAGGGCGACCCGCCGGGGACGCGGCAGCTGAACAACCGGTCGACGCTGACGGAGCTGGAGGGGTTCCCGAGCCGGGAGGAGATGGCGGCGCGGTACGAGGCGAAGAGCGGGCGCTCGATGAAGCATTTCGGCTTCTACAGCGTCCTGGCGGTATACAAGATGGCGATCATCCTCGAGGGGCTGTACATGCACTACCTCGAACGGACGGCTTCGAACCCGGGAGCCGCGGATTTCGAGTGGTATGTGCCGGTCCTGATCGAGCGGATGCATCGACTGATGGGGGAGTCGGATTAGATGGCAACAAAGCGCCTTTCACTGTCGGTCCCGCTGGACGGGGTGTCGCTGCGGGAGCACCCCGAGGTGTGCCAGGAGGCGGAGCGGCTCGGGTACACCGACGCATGGTCGTATGAGGTTGATGCGATCGACGCGTTCACGCCGCTGGCGGTCATCGGGCTGCACACGAATCTCCGGCTGGGGACGGCGATTGCGAACGTCTACACGCGGGGACCGGCGACGCTGGCGGAGACCGCGGCCGGGGTGGCGGAGGTAGCGCCGGGGCGATTCAACCTGGGCATCGGGTCGGGGTCGCAGCCGATCGTGGAGCTGTGGAACGGCGGGAAATTCCGCAAACCGGCGACGCGGGTGCGGGAGATGGCGCTCTTCCTGCGGAAGGCATTTGCGGGCGAGCGGGTGGTGTTCGAAGGGGAGACGTTCCGGGTGGACGGATTCCGGATGGCGAAGCCGCCGAGCCCGCCGATTCCGATTCATATCGCGGCGCTCCGGGAAGGGATGCTTCGGGTGGCGGGGGAGGTGGGCGACGGGGCGATCATCAACTGGCTTTCGGCAGAGGACGTCAAGAAGAGCGTCGCGGTGGTTCGCGAGGCGGCGAAGGCGGCAGGGCGGAACCCGGATGATGTGGAGATTACGGCGCGGCTGATGGTGTGCATCGACCCGCTGACGCCGGAGGTGGCGATGCTGCAGCGGCGGCACCTGAACGCCTATTTGAACGTGCCGGTGTACAAGGAGTTTCACCGCTGGCTGGGGCGCGAGCCACTGCTTTCGGCGATGTGGACGGCATGGGACAGCGGCGACCGGAAGGCTGCGCTGGCGGCGGTGCCGGACGTGGTGGTGCAGGACCTGTTCGTGGCGGGCACGGCCGACGAGCGGAACGCGCACGTACAGCGGTACCTGGAGGCGGGGGTCGATACCGCGTTCCTGCAGTTCATTTCGTTCGACCCGGACCCTGCGGTGCGGCGGGCGCGGGTGCTGCAGGCGATGCGGGAGATGTCGCCGAAGGCGGCGGGGATGTAGCGCGGGCCGGCCGGCTGGCGTGCGTCTTCAGACGTTGAAGAGGATGTGGAGGACGTCGCCGTCCTGGACGACGTACTGCTTGCCTTCGGTGCGGAGGAGGCCGCGCTTTTTGGCTTCGGCTTCGCTGCCGGCGGCGAGGAGGTCTTCGCAGCGGATGACTTCGGCGCGGATGAAGCCGCGCTGGAGGTCGCTGTGGATTTTGCCGGCGGCTTCGGGGGCGGTTGCGCCGGCGGGGATGGTCCAGGCGCGGCACTCATCGGGGCCGGCGGTGAGGAAGGAGATGAGGCCGAGGAGGCGGTAGCTGGCGCGGATGGCGCTGGCCATGCCGCTTTCGGTGACGCCGGCGGCGGCGCGGAACTCGGCGGCTTCCTCCTCGGAGAGTTCGTTGAGGTCCATTTCGAACTTGCCGGCCATGACGGCGACGTCGCGGCCGGGGCCGGCGTACTTCTCGCGGTAGACGGCTTCGAGTTCGGCGCGGCGGGGGAGGTCCTCCTCGCCGATGTTGATGAGCAGGAGGAGCGGCTTGGCGGTGAGGAACTGGGTGCCTTCGAGGAGCTGGCGGTCGTCGTCGGAGAGCTCCTGGGCGCGGATGGGAATGTCGTTTTCGAGGCCGGCCTTGAGCCGCTCGAGGAGGGCCTTGAGGCGGAGGGGGCGTTCGCGTTCGCCGGCCTTCATGGAGCGGATTTCCGTCTCGAGGCGCTGGAGGCGGCGCTCGATGATGGCGAGGTCGGCGAAGGCGAGTTCGAGGTCCATCGTCTGGATGTCGCGGTCGGGGTCGACCGAGCCCTCGGGATGGGGGACAGAGTCGTCGCGGAAGGCGCGGACGACGTGGATAAAGGCGTCCATTCGGGCGAGGTCGTTGATGAACTTCCCCGCCGGGCCCTCGCCTTTGCCGAAGGACTCGCCGGCGGCGGGGAAGTCGACGTACTGGATAGTCGCGTAGGTGACCTTCTTCGGCTTATAGAGCCGGGCCAGGGCGTCGACGCGCTCGTCGGGGACGTTGACGACGCCGATGTTGGGCTGGGTGGAGGAGGAGTAGGCGCCGACCTGGGCGGAGCCGCGGGTAACGGCGTTGAAGACGGTGGTCTTGCCGGAGCGGGCGAGGCCGATGATGCCGAGCTGCATGGGCTTAGGGTGAAGCGGGAGCTTCCAATGAGGAAGTGGGGCAGGAGGGCGGTTCGAGGGGCGGGAGGGCTTCGCGGAGCCGGTGGAGCCACTCGAGGCGGAGGGCATGCCAGCGGGAGGCGAGGCCGCTCGAACTCGGGATGACCCAGGGGATGGTGCGGCCGATCCGCTCGGGCTGCTCGCCGTAGGGCCGGCGGGCGAGCTCGGCGGCGGGGATGCCAAGCGCGTGCCGGGCGAAGTGCTGGTAGATGCCGCGGCCGCTGAAGCAGGCGATGGCGGGCTGGAATTCGAGCAGTTCGCGGTGGAGGCGGAGGGCGCCGGCGCGGATCTCGTCGGCGGTGAGGTGCTCGGCGCGGACGGTCGGGCGGCAGCAGAGGTCGGTGAAGCCGATGCCGGCCTCTTCGGGGAGGAGGCGGTCGTCTTCGGGGCGCACCGGGCGGCCGGCGATGCCGGACTCGGAGAGGTGGACCCAGAAGCGGTTGCCCGGGCGGGCATAGTAGTGGCCGGCCCGCGCGGAGTAGATGGCCGGGTTGTAGCCGATGAAGACGAGCCGCAGGCCGGGACGGAGGAGGTGGGGAAGGGAACCGGGGCAGCCGCAGGGGAGTTCGGTCATTCGAGGGCGAAGCGGACGCGCGGGTTGGCGAGGTGGAGCGCCTCGAGGCGCAGCGGTGCGGTTTCGCCGGCGGGACGTTCGACGATGAAGCGGAGTTCGACGGTGGAGGTTTTGCCGAGCGGGGGAGCGAAGCCGGGCTGGCCGTCGGTGGTTGCGGAGGCGGCGGGAATCCAGTTTTCGATGCCGGCGACTTCGAGGGTCCAGTCGGCGAGGGTGGCGTCCCAGGTTTTGTTGCTGGTGATGCGGAGGCGGAGGGCGACATCGGCGCGCTGCATGCCGGGGGAGGGTTCGCCAAGCGGCTCGGAGGCGATGCCGACAGCCTCGACGGCGATGACGCGGCCGTCGCCTTCGAAGACCTCGCCGCCAGCGATCTTCTTTTCGCCGTAGATGCTCTTGAGGATGGGCGGCAGGGCGTAGAGGCCGACCATCAGGCCGACGAGGACCCCGATGATGGCGCCGGCGGCGATGCAGCCGGTCCGCCCCTGGCGGTCGGGGGATGGGGTTTCGAGGAGGATGCGGCGCCCGGGTTCTGAAGGAGTCACCAGCGACAACCGTACGGCGGGCTGGCGGTTCGGTTCAACGACGGTGCGGCGAGGGCGAGGCGGCCGTAGAATCGGGGCCCGTGAGTGAGCAGCTGACCCGCGAGGAGATCCTGGAGCAGGCATACCGGCTGGGGCTGGACCAGCTGGGCGGGACGCTTGCGACGACCCATGCAGAGGACGGCACACCGTACGTGACGTTTGTGCTGTTTCACCTGCGGCCGAACGGGGAGGTGCTGTTCGGGAGCGGCACGCGCCCGCAGCACACCCGGAATATCCGGGCGACGCCGGAGGTATCGTTCCTGGTCGACAACCGGGAGGTGATCCGGTCGGACTGGACGGCGTTCAACCGTGTGGTTATCGAGGGGCGCGCGGAGGAAGTGGCGCGGGAGTCTGAGATGTATACGCCGCTCCTGCAGGAGCTGGAGTCGAAGAACAAGATGGCGGCGGTGTTCACCGACCGGGGCATCCTGTTCCGCATCCGGCCGCGGCGGCTGATATTGATGCGCGGGTTTGAGGCGGCGCGGCACATCGTCGATTTCGAGGGCGAGGACGCGGACTGACGGCCGCGAGCTAGAATCGGGGGATGGAGTACCCGGAGGCGGTCGGATACCTGCTCTCGCTGAGCGATATGGAGCGAGGATACCAGGCGTCGGCGAACCCGACGATGAGCGTGGCGTCGATGCGGTCGCTCCTTGCGCGGCTGAACGACCCGCACCTCGGGCGCCCGACGGTGCATATCACCGGCTCGAAGGGGAAGGGCACGACCTCGGCGATGGTCGCGGGGATCCTGCGGGAGGCGGGGTATTCAACCGCGCTGTACACGAGCCCGCACCTGCATTCGTTCACCGAGCGGATCGCGATCGGCGGGGAGCCGGTGAGCCCGGAGGAGTTCGCGGCGGGACTTTCGGCGATCCTGCCGGCGGTGGAGGCGGAGCGGGAGAGCGTCCACGGGGACGTGTCGACGTTCGGGGTGCTGACCGCGCTGTTTTTCTGGCTGGTGCGGGCGCAGCTGCCGCCGGTGGACTGGCAGGTGGTGGAGGTCGGGCTGGGCGGGACGTTCGACGCGACGAACGTGTTCGAGGCGACGGACGTGGCGGTGATCACGCCGATTTCGCTGGAGCACACGCAAATCCTGGGGAGCACGACGGTCGAGATTGCGCGGGACAAGGCGGGGATCATCAAGCCCGGGACAACAGCGGTGGTGGCGAGGCAGCGGGACCCAGCGGTGCTCGACGTCATCCGCGAGCGGTGCGCGGAGGTGGGGGCGGAGCTGGTGGACGCGGGGGCGCTCTACGACGTGGAGGTCACGGAGATGCACCCGTGGGGGCAGCGGCTGAGGGTGCGGCGGCCAGGCGGGGAGATGCTGGAGCTGCGGACGCCGATGCTCGGGCGGCACCAGGCGGAGAATGCGATGACAGCCGTGGCGGTCGCAGACGCGATCCGGGCGCGCGGGTTCGAACTCGACGACCGGGCGATTGCGGAAGGGCTGGCGCGGGTGCGGGTGCCGGGGCGGCTGGAGGTGATGGGCCAGAAGCCGCTGATTGTGGCGGACGGCGCGCACAACGGCGAAAGCGCGGCGGCGCTGGCGCGGGCACTGCGGGAGTATTTCACCTGGAAGCGGTGTTTCCTGGTTCTTGGGGTGACGCGGGATAAGGACCTGCGGGCGATGGGGTTCGAGCTGGCGAAGCTGGCGGAGCTCATTGTGTGCGTCGGTTTCCGGAACCCGCGGTCGCTGGACCCGTACGAGATGATCCAGCAGATCGGCTTCCTGGGGCCGGCGGCGGTGGCAGAGGAGACGGTCGCGGCGGGGCTGGAGACGGCGCTGGCGCATGCGAACCCGGATGACCTGGTGTGCGTGACGGGCTCGCTCTATGTGGTGGCGGAGGCGCGGGAGGCGATCCTGGGGGAGAGTGTCATCCGCGGGTAGGGGCTGCGGCGTAGATAACGGGTGAAGACCTGTGCACGGTTGACCGGTGCCGCGTCTATCGGCACGATAGGCGCGCTCCTGTATTCGAACACAGGCCCGAAAAATTGCACGAGGGGACAAGGATCATGAGCTCCTACTGGGACAGCTACTGGCGCCGCCGGCGGGTCAGCCGGCGGCGGGTTATTGCTGGCGGGTCGGCGGCGACGCTGGGACTGGCGACGATGGCGATTGCCGGCTGCGGCGATGACGATGACGATGAGGGCGGGAACGGGGGCGGCACGCAGCTGACCCCGGCGGCGCCGACGCAGGACACGTCGGAGAAGCCGGTCGCCGGGGGAACGCTCCGGCTGCTGGGCGGGCCGATTGGCTCGGTCATCGACATCCACCGGACGAACACGCCGTGGGAGTCGTCGTTCCTGTGGCACTGGTGCGGCAACTTCCTGATGCGGTTCCAGAAGGTGGCGCCGTTCCTGCCGGAGCCCGACCTTGCGGCAGCGCAGCCGGAGATTGCGGACGGGGGGACGACGCTGATCTTCAAGCTGCGGCCCGAGGCGAAGTGGCAGAACAAGCCGCCGGTCAACGGCCGGCAGGTGACGGCCGAGGATGTGAAGGCGTCGTTCGAGCGGATCAAGGCGCTCGGGGCGAAGTCGCCGCGGTCGGGCAACTATGCGATTGTGGACTCCATCGAGGCGATCGATGCGACGACGGTGCGCTTCAAGCTGAAGGCGCCGAAGGCGGACCTGCTGAACGCGATGTCGGACCAGTACGACCTGGTCATTCCGAAGGAGATTGCCGACCGCGGGGACGATGCGATCACAAAGCCTGAGGATGTGGTCGGTTCGGGGCCGTACGAGATTGCGGCGTTCGAGGCGGGCCAGCGGATCGCGGTGAAGAAGCGGGCGGATGGGTACTGGAAGCCGAACACGGCCTGGCTCGACGGTGCGGAGGTGGTGAACCAGACGGATAACCAGGCGCTGGTGAACGCCATCCGGGCGAACCAGGCGGATTCGGTTGGCCTGCCCGCGGACCTGGCACGGCAGTTCGAGAATGACCAGAACTTCTACATCACGCGGGCGCCGAACCCGACGCGCGAGTGCCTGCTAATTAACCACACGAAGGAGCGGTACAAGGACCTGCGGGTTCGGCAGGCGCTCTGGCGGGCGGTGGACCGGAAGCAGGTGTACGACAACGTGTACGCCGGCGGCGGTGTCGCCGGCGGGGCGATGACGCCGGCGGCCGCGGGCTGGGTGCTCCCGGACGCTGAGCTGGCGAAGCTGCCCGGCTTCGGGAAGCGGGAGGACGAGATCAAGGAGGCGAAGGCGCTGCTCGCCGCAGCCGGCTACCCCGACGGGTTTGAAGAGACGATCATGACGGCGACGGCGTTCAACGCGAACCAGGTGACGGACGTGATCGTCTCGAACCTGCGGGAGGTGGGCATCCGGCTGACGATCGACAATGTCGGGACGGACTTTGCGACGATGCTGCGGCGGCAGATCGCGGGTGAGTACAACCTGGCAGGGACGCTCTTCCTCTCGGGGCCGTACCCGGATGCGCAGCTGCTCATCTACCACCACAGCGACCCGGCGAAGGGCTCGCGAAACTACGGGAAGTTCGCGGACCCGGAGATCGACAAGCTGCTGGATCAGCAGTCCGTGGAGTTCGACTACGAGAAGCGGAAGCAGATCGTGTTCGAGATCCAGCGGAAGCTGGCGACGGCGCCGGGGCCGGTGTGGATCGGCTCGCGGATCATGTTCACGGTCTACAACAAGAGGGTGCGCAACGCAGTAGCGACGCCGTTCCTCGCCGGCTACGACGACGCCGAGGACGTGTGGATCAAGGCGTAACCGCCGGGGAGACGGTCTGGTAGGATTCGGGGCCCCGGGGAGCGCTTCCCCGGGGCCTCTTTGGGGGATTGGCGATGCAGAAGATCATCCTGCGGCGGCTGGTGCTGTCGATCCCGACGCTGCTGATCGTGTCGTTCCTGATCTTCGGGATTCTGCGGCTGGACCCGGACGCGGCGGTGGCGGCACGGCTCGGCGAGGGGTACACGCCGGAGGCAGCGGAGCAGCTGAAGGAGGAGCTCGGGCTGAACAACAACATTGCCTTTGAGTACGTGAAGTGGGTGGGGAACCTGCTGCGGGGAGACTGGGGCACCTCGATGTACAGCTACGAGCCGGTGCTTTCGGAAGTGATGCCGAAGGTCGGGGTGACGCTCGAGCTGGCGCTGGTGGCGGTGTTCTTTGCGGTGGTGATCGGGGTGCCGATCGGGGTGATTTCTGCGATCCGGCAGGACTCGTGGATTGACTACGTGCTGCGCGGGTTCTCGGTGCTGGGGCTTTCGGTGCCGGGCTTTGTGGTGGCGACGTTTGTGCTCGCGTTCCTGGCGATCCAGTTCAAGTGGATCCCACCGACGCAGTACGCGGCGCCATGGGAGGACCCGGTGAAGAATTTCCAGCAGTTCGCGCTTGCGGGGCTGATCCTGTCGCTGGCGACGGCGGCTTCGGTGATGCGATATACGCGGACGATGATGCTGGACGTGCTGCGGCAGGACTACATCCGCACGGCGTGGGCGAAAGGGCTGCGGGAGCGGGTGATTATCATGCGGCACGCGCTGAAGAACGTGCTGCTTCCGGTGATTACGGTCATCGGCCTGACGATGGCGACGCTGGTGGGCGGCACGGTGATTTTCGAAACGCTGTTCACGATGAACGGGGTGGGGCGGCTGCTCATCCGGGGTGTGTACGAACGGGACTATCCGCTGGTGCAGGGAATCACGCTGCTGTTCGCGCTTGCGGTGGTGCTGATCAACCTGGCTGTCGACATTTCGTATTCACTGCTCGATCCGCGGGCGCGGGGGTGAGGTGACGCATGGCTGATGCTGCTGCCCAGGTGGTGATTGCCGAGCCGCTGAGCCGACCGGCCCCGGGGGCGTTCGGGCGCACGGTCGGGTTCTTCCGCACGCTGATGCGGACGAAGCCGCTCGGCTTTATTTCGCTCATCATTATCCTGGCTCTCGGGGTGCTTGCGGCGTTCCCCGGGGCGTTCGCGACGCATGAGCCGGCGGACACGCGGGCCGGCGTACGCCTGCAGAAGTACTGTCTCGGTCCGCAGGACACGTTCCTGTGCCCGACGGTGGTGGAGAGGTCGGCGACGTTCGGCGACCGCAACGTGCCAGGTAAGCTTTCGAACCCGTTCGGGACAGACCAGCTCGGCCGGGACAACTACAGCCGGATCGTGTACGGGGCGCGGAATGCGTTTTACGTGGGCGTTGGGGCAGTCCTGATTTCGACGGCGCTGGCGCTGTTCGTCGGGGTGACCTCGGGCTATTTCGGCGGGCGGTACGATGCGATTCTGCAGCGCCTGGTGGATGCAGTGATGGCGCTGCCGGTGCTGGTGGTGTTGCTGGCGGCGACGACGATGCTGGGCGGGGCGACGTTCGGAAAGCTGATCGTGCTGCTGGGCCTGCTCGGCGGGTTCTCGGGGTCGCGGGTCATCCGGTCGGCGGTAATTTCGGTGCGGTCGGCGCAGTTCCT
Source organism: Tepidiforma thermophila (assembly GCF_002563855.1). Lineage (NCBI taxonomy): Bacteria > Bacillati > Chloroflexota > Tepidiformia > Tepidiformales > Tepidiformaceae > Tepidiforma > Tepidiforma thermophila. The sequence continues at coordinate 1,245,794 of NZ_PDJQ01000001.1, read as the reverse complement.
GGAGGCGGCACGGGTGCTGGGGGCGACGGATGCGCGGATTATGGTGCGGCACGTGATACCGAACATTTTCGGGCCGCTGATGGTGCAGGCGACGATCGGGATCGGGTCGATCATCCTGGCGGAGGCCGCGCTGAGCTTCCTTGGCTTCGGGGTGGTGAACCCGGACCAGCCGACGTGGGGGCAGATGCTGCAGATTTCGCAGCAGATTGCGAGCATCCGGCCGGACCAGCTGGTGTGGCCGGGGCTGTTCATCGCGCTGGCGGTATTCAGTTTCAACATGCTGGGCGATGCGCTGCGGGACCTGCTGGACCCGCGGCTGCGGGGCGCGCGCGGCAGCTTCAGCTGAGCCGGGCTGGACGCTTCGGCGGGGGGATCGGAACCTCTGGGCATGCGGTTCCTCGAACGGCTGGCGGCGGGCCGGTTCGCTGTGGCGCTGGAGATCACGCCGCCGCAGCGTCACCTGCCGAAGGTGCTCCTGCGGCGGGCGCGGCTGCTGGGTGATGCGGCCGACGCAGTGAACGTGATCCAGCGGCCGGACCGGCAATCGAGCCTCGCGGCATCGCTCGAGCTGCGGGCAGCCGGGATCGACCCGGTATGGCACCTGGCGGCGCGGGGGATGTCGGCAGCAGAGGTGACGGCGGCGGCGGAGGCTGCCAGGGCCGGGGGCATCGAGCAGGTGCTTTGCGTGGCGGGGGACCATGCCGCGAATGGTGCGCCGGGGGTGACGGTGCGGGAGGCGATCGGGCTGGTGCGGGCAGCGATGCCGGGCGTAACCATCGGGGCGACGCTGAACCAGTACGCGCGCGACCCCGCACGGGCGCGGCGGAACCTGCTGCCCAAGCTGCTGGCGGGCGCCACGTACGTGCAGACGCAGCCGACCTTCGATGTGGGCGGGCTGGAGGCAGAGCTGGCTGCGGTGCGGCCAGAGGCTGAAGGGGTGGCCGCGGTGGCGATGGCGATGCCCCTCCTGACGGCGGAGGCGGGGGAGCGAATTGCGCACCGGCTGGGGCTGGAGCTGCCGGGGCGGCTGCGGGACATTCTTTCGGCGGGCGACACCGAGGCGGCGTGGGCGTATTTCCGGGAGACGGTGGCGCGGCTGGTGGAGTCGCCGGCGGTGCAGGGTGTGGCGATTATGACGTTCGAGATGGACCCCCCGCCGGAGATGGGCGAACGGATTGTGGCGGCGCTGGAAGCGGCCGGGGCGCGGTGATGGCTGTCCGGCTCCGGGTGGCGACGTGGAATCTGCGGAACATCGCTGACCGGTGGGCTGAGCGGAAGCCGCTGCTGCTGGCGGCATTCCGGGAGCTCGCGCCGGACCTGTGCGGTCTGCAGGAGGTGGCGTTCGGGACCGAGCGCCAGGACGACGCGCTGGCGGCCGAACTGGGCGGGCACCCGCGGCAGTTCGCTGCGGAAAGTCCGCGCTTTCCCGGGTTCGGGAACGCAATCATCGCAGACTGCGGCGAGGTGCTGGCCCACGAGGTCGCTGACCTGGGCTTCGGGCGGACGGCGCAGCGGGTGCTGGTGGCGCTGCCGGGCGGGCTGGCCCTGTGGTTCGGGAACACACACCTGCACCACCCGCCGGATGCAGGGGCTGAACGCGAAGCCCAGGCGGGGCGGCTGCTGGCGTGGCTGGACGCGGCGCCCCGGGCCGACGCGGAGGTTTTGGTCGGCGATTTCAATGCGCCGCCGGGGGAGCCGGCCTACCGGGCGATGGAGACGGGCGGCTTCCGTTCAGCGTACCGGGAGGTGCACGGGGCGGAGCCGGCGGTGACGTGGCCCTCGGGGATCGTGGCGGAAGGGATGGATACGGACGGGGACCCCGCATGCCTCGACTACATCTGGCTGCGCGGCCGGGTGACCGCGACCCGGGCGTGGCTCCACGGCACGACGCCGGCGCCATGGGACCCGACGCTCTACCCGAGCGACCATTTCGCGGTCGCGGCCGAGGTTGCGGTGGGCTGAGCCCGCTCCCGGCGCCGTCCGATGATGGTGGAGATGGACTGGTGCCGCTGCTGCGAGGAGGGGAGCGCCGGCTGGGAGCTGGCCTGGCGTCCGCTGCGGCGCTACCGGCGGTGGCTGCCGACGGAGCCGGACCGGGAGGAGCGGGTGGAGGTGTGTGAGGGGTGTGCCAGGTGGCTGGCAGGGCTCGTCATCGACGCGCGCGGCGGTAGCGGGAGCCGCCTGTTCGGCCAGCCCGGTGCGAACGGCCGCCACCTGGTGTTCGATGACCAATGTGCGGCCTGCTGCGAGTCACCGGCAGAGCGGGCGTATGCGGTGCGGTGGGCGAGCGGCCCGGCCGTGCGCGGGGAGCTGTTCCTCTGCACGGCCTGCGCGCGGTGGCTGCTGGGGCTGGCCCGCTCGGGGCGGACGGTGCGGGGGATGGGCGAGCGGTACCTCGATGGCGCGTACGGCGCGTGGCCGCACCCGCGGCTGCGGGGGATGCGGACCTGGGTGAGGGTGCGCGAAGCCGGGGCGGCGGCGGTGCTCGCGGCGGCGACGGAGACGATGGGGCTGGAGCTGTGCGAGGCGCCGGGCGAGGCCGATGCGGTGCTGGTGGAGGCGACGCCCGCAGGGCAGGCGCGGGCTCTGGCAGCCTCGCTCGGGCCGGCGGCGCGGAAGATGGTGGTGCTTGCGGCACACGGCTGCCGTGCGGATGTCGCGAGGGCGCTCGAGCTTGGCGCGGCGGGCTGGGTGACGGTCCCGGCGACGCCGCAACAGGTGACGGCGGCGCTGGCGCGGCTGGCGCGGGGCCAGGCAGGCGGTGCGTGGGACCCTGCCACGCTCCTGCCGGTCGCCGAGCGGCCAGGCGGCGAACGGCCGTGGCTGTGGATGCCGGTGCCGGGCGACGATGGGTGGGAGCTGGCGTGGCTGGTCCGGCGATTCTGCCGGGGCTACGACACGGTAACGGCGACCGAGGGAGGTATCGCGGTGGTGCCGGTGGTGCCGCCGGCGTGCATCGGGCGGGTGCGTGAACGGCTGCGGGAGGCGGTGGGCGGCGCGGCGGCCATCGAGGTGCGCCGCAGCGGGGAGCTGCCGGCGCGGCGGTTCGAGGCTGCGGGATAGCGCTGCAGCGCATGCGGGAGTCCCCCGAGGGCAGGAGTGGACGGTTTATGGCATGCTGCGCGCATGTACACGATCCGGGTGACGCCGGAGGGACGGCTGCACGCCGAGGCGAGCGGGCGGCTCTCGACGGCGGAGGCGCTGCGCCTTGCCTCGCAGGGATTCGCGCTGGCGGATGCCGGGGCGATTACGGACCTGCTCGTCGATGTGCGGGGCGTGGAGCGGGGCCCGGGACAGTGGCTCGTGCTCGGGGCGGTGATTGCCAGCCGGATGGAGGGGCCGATGCGCCTGGCGGTGGTGGCCGGCCCTGCGCAGGAGCCGGTGGTGCGGCGCATCCTGCGGTATGCGGGGCTTCGCAACCGGGCGGCGGTGGTGATGACCGAGGAGGAGGCGCTCCGGTGGTTCGCGGGCCGGCTCCGGGAGCGCGGGCGGGAGGCGGCTTCGCGGGCTGCGGCTGCGAAGGCTGCGCCGACAGGTGCGGATGCGGAGGAGATCAGGCCGAAGGCGGGATAACGACGGCTTCGCCTTCGACGACGGTTTTGCCGTCCTGGTTGGTGACGGTGGTCTTGAACTTCACCCAGCGGCGCTGTTCGAGCTTTTCGATGGCTTCGACGCGGGCCGTGAGGGTATCGCCGAAGAAGACGGGCGCCCGGAAGTTGAGGGTCTGGCTGACGTAGATGGTGCCCGGGCCGGGGAGCTGCATGGCGAGGACGGTGGAGATGAACGAGCCGGTGAGCATGCCGTGCGCGATGCGCTGCTTGAACATGCCGCGGCCGGCGCTGACGGCATCGACGTGGGCGGGATTGAGGTCGCCGGTGATGCCCGCGAAGAGGTAGACGTCGGATTCGGTGATGGTTTTGGAAAAGGTTGCGGAGTCGCCAATGGAGATATCGTCGTAGGTCGCCATGATGGGAAGGATGGGGCCGGCACCGGTTGCGGGAAAGCGGCGGCTCAGGGGGTGGGGAGGAAGAGCTGGTACCTGCCGGCGATGGGGGTGCCAGCGGCGAGGGGGGCATCGATGACGAGGGTCACGGGGCCGACGGATTCGCCGATGGTGTTGCGGACGGCAGCGACCAGGGTGACGTTCCGCCCCTGGCCGGAGGCGATGACCAGTTCGGAGCGGCTGCCGAGGGTTGCGATGGCGGCGAAGGTTTGGCCGGCGGCGGCGATGGTCGCGGTGCGGAAGTTGAGCTGGCCGAAGAGTTTGGAGCCGTTTGCGACCCAGAGGTCGATGAGGACGACGTGGGTCATGCCGGCGGTCTCCTGCTTGCGGATGGCGCTGGCGAGCTGGAGTGATTCGCTGCCGCCGGCGGCGACGAGGATGCAGGAGAAGTACTCGATGGGGTAGACGGCTGCGCGGGTGGCCCTGACAGAGATGCCGCTGATGGCCTGTTCGACGGAGAGGGCGACGGCGGTTTCGCGGAGGGTGCCGCACCGGGTGGGCTGCTCGAGCAGGGCAGGGTCGACGGTGGGCGTAGCTGACGGTGTGGAGCGCGCGCCGGCGACGGCTTCTTCGGGCGCAGCCGGTGGCGACGGCGACGGGGACGGGGAGTGCGGGACGGGCGATGGGGACGAGGTGGGCGACGGGGCGGCGACGGTCGGTGACGAGGGGACGGACGCGACCCTGGGGGTGTCATCGGCGGTGGAGTGCCTGGGGGAGGGCTGGACGGCGAGCGCAAGGAGGAACGCGCCGGCGACGACAGCAGCGGGGAGGAGGTAGGCCGGGCGGAGGAAGCGGCCGATGGCAGGATTCGGCTGGAGGGTTCCCGGCGGGCGATTGCGCGTTTCCACCGGTGTTACGGTATGGCCCGAAGCCCGCGGTCGGGATCCGGAAATCCCTGATTTGGGCGGCGGCGTACATGGATATGGAGGGAACGTCGCTCCAGGGGTGGTGGCGGGACGTGGCCGCGCGGGCCTCGGCGCGGGCACCCGGCCCGCCTCCGGTCGGGCGGGCGGACGCGGGAAAGCGACCCGGTCCGCCCGTCACCGATTGACTGGCCGATAATTCTGGCTTGATCAACTGTTTGGCATGCTTACACTGTCCGGGTGGTGTTCTTTCGCCCGGACCGGCCGGGCTACGGTGAGAACCCGTACCCGGAGCTGGAGCGGCTTCGCCGGGCGGAGCCGGTGCACTGGAGCGCGAATCTCGGAGCGTGGGTGCTGACGCGGTACGCGGAGTGCGAGCAGGTGCTCCTCGATGCGGAGACGTTTTCGGCGGACCCGGCCGATGAAGGCGGGCCGGCGGGCGAGCGGGTGGCAGCGCACCGGGCTGCCATGCCGCTGGGCGATGCACCGATCCTCGGGCATGAGGATGGCCCGGACCACGCCCGGCTGCGCGGGGTGGTGAACCGCGCTTTCGGGGCGCGGGCGATCGCCGGGCGGCAACGGGACATCCGCGCGATCGTGGCGGAGCTCCTCGGGCGGGCGGAGCCGGGCAGGCCGTTCGAGCTGATGGGCGGGCTGGCGCGGCCGCTGGCGGCGATGACGGCGCTCCAGCACTTTGGGCTGCCGCCCGCGCGCTGGGAGGGATTTCACGCGGCGGCACTGGCGGTGATGCGGGCGCGGGTCGAGGGGCTTTCGGACCCGGCGGCGCCGGCGGGGGCTGAGGCGGCGGCTGACTACATCCTCGAGGCGCTGGACGAAGCCGCCCCGGCGCCGGGGGAGGACGGTTCCACGGTGGCGAGCGAGCTGGCGCGGGCGCTCGATGCCGGGGAGCTTTCGGCGGCGGAGGCGGTGATGCTGCTGGTGCACATCGGACTGGCAGGGAACGGGCCGACGGCGATGGCACTCGGCCACGCGGTTGCTGCGCTGGCTGCGCACCCGGCGGCCGGGGAGGCGATGCTGCGCGGCGACCTTGCGCCGGGTGCGGTGGTGGAGGAGACGCTGCGGTGGGACAGCCCGACGCACGCGGTGCCGCGGTTCGCGCTCGCCGATGTGCAGGTGGGCGGACGGCGGGTCCGCGCTGGCCAGCGGCTGCTGGTGATGATCGGGGCGGCGAACCGGGACCCGGAGCGGTTTGCGGAGCCGGACCGGTTCGATCCGTGGCGACGGGAGGACCGGCACCTGAGCTTCGGCGTGGGGAAGCACTACTGCCTGGGTGCGCCGCTGGCGCGCGCGGAGCTGGCGATTGCGCTCGAGGAGCTGGTCCGGCGGTTCGGCGTGCCGCGGGTGGTCGAGGCGGTACGGGGCGGGACGCTGCTGGTCCGCGGGTTCGAACGGCTGGTCATCGCGCCGCGGGAGCCCGGCGAACTGGAGGGCTGAGGTTCGGATTCGTCAGAGGGCGCAGAGGCGGCGGGCGCCCTGGAGGCCGGTCGTTTGGAGCAGCTCGAGCGCGGAGGCGCCAAGGACGGGCAGGGGGTCTTCGAGAATTTCGGCAAGCGGCGCGAGCACGAAGGCGCGCTCGGCAATGCGCGGGTGGGGGATGGTAAGGTCGGGGGTTTCGAGGCGCAGGTCGCCGTAGAAGAGGATGTCGAGGTCGATGGGGCGCGGGCCCCAGCGGCGGCCGGGGCGGCGGCCGAGGGCGTGTTCGATGCCTTTGAGCGCGGCGAGGAGGGACGCGGGCGGGAGGTCGGTTTCGGCGAGGACGGCGGCGTTAAGGAACGGCGGCTGGTCGGCCGGCACGGGGGGAGTTTCCCAGGCGAATGAGCGACGGACGACGGCCACGCCGGCTTCTTCGAGGGCGGCGACGGCGGCGCGGAGGTTGCCGAGGCGGTCGCCGAGGTTGGACCCGAGGGCGATAGCGACGCGGGTCACGGGGCTGGGGGCTGGCGCCAGCCGGCGCGGGCGATGGCGTCGGTCATGCGGGCGACGCGGACCATGGCGGCGACATCGTGGACGCGGACGATATCGGCGCCGGCGGCGATGCTAAAGGCGACGGTGGCGGCGGTGCCTTCGAGCCGCCGGTCGACCGGCGCATGGAGGACGAGGCCGATGGTGGACTTCCGGGAGGTGCCGACGAGGAGGGGCAGGTCAAAGCGCCAGAGCTCGGGAAGACGGCGGAGCATCTCGAGGTTCTGCTCGGGGGTCCAGCCGAAGCCGAAGCCGGGGTCGAGGATGATGCGTTCCGGGGGGATGCCCGCGCCGGAGGCGATGGCAAGGGTGGCCTCGAAGCCAGCGGCGATGTCACCGGCAACATCGCGGAAGGTGCGGCCGCGCTGGTTGTGCATGGCGATGAGGGGGCAGCCTGCGCTGGCGACGACGGCGGCCATGGCAGGGTCGCGGCGGAGGCCCCAGATGTCGTTAACGGCGTCGGCGCCGGCCTCGAGCGCGGCTTCGGCGACGGAGGCGTGGTAGGTATCGACGGAGATGGGGAGCCCCGTGGCGGCGCGCACCGCGCGGAGGCAGGGGAGGAGGCGGCGGAGTTCCTCGGCGGGGTCGAGTTCCTGCGCGCCGGGACGGGAGGATTCGGCGCCGATATCGAGGATGTCGGCGCCCTCGGCCTCGAAGCGGCAGGCGAGGGCTGCGGCAGCGCCAGGGTCGGCATTGACGCCGTCGCCGCTGAAGGAGTCGGGGGTGACGTTGATGATGCCCATGACGTACGTGCGGGCGCCCCAGCGGAATTCGCGGCCGCGGATGACGGTGGCGGGTGCGCGGTAGGTGCGCGCGAGGGGCCAGGAGACAGGCCGGGCGGTGGTCATCCGGGGAGGATTTCGAACTCCTGCTCGATCGGCTGGCCGTCCTGGATGTACCAGGCGCGGACCTCCGGGTTGGCGCGGTCGGCAACGCCGATGACGAAGTGGACGAAGGGCGGGCCGAAGAATGGGCCCATCATGCGGATGTCGGTGGGGCTGGGGATGGGCGGCGAGCCGGTGTGGGAATGGTAGAAGCCGGCGAGCTCTGCGCCGGCGGCATCGATGGCCTCTTCGTGGCGGCGGGTTTCGAGGGGGTCGATGGAGAAGCGGTAGGGGCTGTTTTCGGCGTTGCGGGCGCGGCGGATTTCGGTGACGACGCCGTTGCGGGCGGCGATGAGGCCGCAGGCTTCGATGGGGGCGTCTTCGAGGGCGTGGGCGATCATCTGGTCGAGCTGCGCCCTGGTGAGGCGGATGGCGATGGCCACGGCGTCTCCGGGAGGTGGTGCGTGTGTCCCTATTGTAGGGGCGGGCTGCCGGAGAAGCTCGGGCCAAGAGGCGAACGCCGGGGCCCGGCGAGGTGCTGCAGGTCGAGAAGGGTGGGGTATGGGGACAGGCTGCGGCCAGTCGGTTACGGGACTGCGGGCACCGGAACGCGGGGGAGCGGAATTGGCGGGGTGACCGGGTGAGCGGGCGTTCGGCAGCGGAAGGGGGACCAAGTGGGCCCTCGCGCAGTCCGGCACGATCGTTCATGCTTGGGCAACCAGCGTAGAGGTGGATTGAACCATGGCAGAGAACGGACCGATTCTGATCCCGCTCGACGGTTCGAGCCTTGCGGAGCATGCGCTCGTGGATGCTGCGTGGCTGCGACGGATTACGGGGCTGCCGGTGCGGCTGATCCATGTGATGGAGCACGACGGGACGCCGGAAGAGCGGCAGCATGCGGCGGAGAAGTTCCGGGAGTACGCGACGGCGCAGGCTGAGAAGCACGGGCTGGGCGAGGTGACGTGCGACGTGGTCGTTGGGCCGCCTGCGAAGGAGATTCTGCAGGCGTCGGAGACGGCGTCGTACATCGTCATTGCGACGCACGGGCGGGGCGGCTTCAAGGCGATGATTCTCGGGAGCGTGGCGGACAAGGTGATCCGGGGCGCGAAGGTGCCGGTGCTGGTGGAGCCGGGGACCGAGGCGCCGGAGCCGCCCGGGAACGGGAGGCCGATTCTCGTGGCGCTGGACGGTTCGGAGGAGGCCGAGCGGGGGCTGTCGCTTGCGCGGGAGCTGGCGGCGAAGGCGGAGCTGCCGCTGGTGCTGCTGCGGGCGTACAGCGTGCCGCCGCCGGCGGGGATTGAGTTTTCGTACTACCCGGCGGACCTTTCGGCGACGCTGGAAGCAGCGGCACGCGAGTATCTGCAGGCGACAGCAAAGCCGGGCGAGCGGACGGTGCTGGTCCAGGGCGATGCCGCGACGGCAGTTCTCGAGGTCGCGGACCGGGAGAACGCCAGCCTGATTGTGATGACCTCGACGGGCAAAGGCGTGCTGAAGCGGCTGGCGCTGGGCAGCACGACCGACCGGGTGGTGCACAGCACGCATCGGCCGGTGCTGGTGGTGCCCACGCACCACGACTGAACGGCGGCAAACCGGCGCACGGCGATGGGCGGAGGGGACGGCGGCACGGACCGGACGAAGCGGGAGTTCCCGCGCTCGCGGCTCGAGGAGCGGGCCGCGGCATGGGTTGCCGAGGGCGGGCTGGACGAGGCGACCTTCTTCGCGGCCTACGACCTGAACTCGGCGGGGCAGCTCTTGCTGAGCGCGCTGAACCAGGCGACGCAACGGGCAATCGGGCTGACGTACGAGGCGTGGCGGATCCTGTGGCTGCTCGAACTGGTTCAGAGCAGCGAGCCGCGGCGGCTCGCGCACACGCTCTGGCTGAGCCGGCCGGCGGTCACAGCTGCGCTGAATCGGCTGGAGGAGCTGGGCTACATCACCCGACAGCGTGCGGCGAATGACCGGCGGCTGGTGGTGGTGGAGGCCACGGCGGCCGGGCGTGAGGCGGCGCGCCGGGGACGGGAGGCCTACGTGCAGCTGGTGGGGCAGTTCTTCGAGGGCTTCAGCAGGGAGGAGCGGACGGCGCTCTCGCGGCTGGCGCGGGCATTCTGGCGGCTGAACTACGAGACGGCGCGCCGGGCGGGCATGGAGCCGAAGGTGCGGCCGGCGGTGGTTGCGCTGCCGCAGGAGGAGCGCACGGAGGGGACGGGCGGAGGCGAGCAGGCGGGGGGCTAGCGTACGTTCACGCGAACGTTAGAATAGGCGGCCGGAGGGACAGAGATGGCAACCGGACCGCTGCAGGGCGTCAAGGTACTCGAGTTTTCGCAGATCATCGCCGGGCCGTTTTGCGGGATGCACCTGGCCGACATGGGGGCACAGGTCACGAAGTTCGAGCCGCTGGAAGGGGAGCCGTGGCGGGTGTTCGTGGAGCTGGTGCCGAAGGAGTCGCGGACCTTCGCGAGCCTGAACCGCGGGAAGCGGGGCGTGGCGATGGATATGACGCGGCCGGAGGCGCAGGAGGTGATCCACCGCCTGGTGCGCGACGCGGATGTGGTGGTGATCAACTATCGCCCGGGCGTGGCCGAACAGCTGCGGATCGACTACGAGACGCTGCGGGCGATCAATCCGCGGCTGATCTACTGCGAGAACACGGCGTACGGGCGATACGGGCCGCTGGCGCACCGGGGCGGCTACGACCTGGTGGTGCAGGCGATGACCGGCCTGATGGCGGGCGAAGCGAAGATGCAGGGCGACGTGCCGACGTACATCTACCCGGCGGTTGCGGACTACGCGACGGGGATCCAGATGGCTAACGCCATCTGCGCGGCGCTGTTTTACCGGGAGCGGACCGGGAAGGGGCAGCGCATCGACTGCACGCTGATGGGGACGGCGATTGCGATGCAGACGAGCCAGTTCACATGGATCCGGGCGTTCGACGAGGAGGTTATCCCGCCGATGCTCGCGGAGCTGCAGCAGGCGCGGGCGGAGATGAAGAGCTTCGCGGAGCAGGTGGCGGTGCATAACAAGTACCGGCCGGCGGCCGCGGGGAACATTTACTACCGGGTGTACCAGACGAAGGACGGGTTCATCGCGGTGGGGGCGCTGAGCCAGTCGCTGCGGCTGAAGGTGCTGGCGGCGACGGGGCTTCGGGACCCGCGGTTCCGCGAGGACGGGAGTTTCGAGATGAATCCGCCGGGATGGGAGGTGGAAGGCCCGAAGCTGGTGCAAGAGGCGGAAGCGCTGTTCCGGACGAAGACCACGGAGGAGTGGGCGGAGATCCTTGAGCGGCACGGCGTGCCTGCCGGGCCGCTGTACTTCATCGAAGAGCTGTTCGACCACCCGCAGACGCTGGCGAACGGGCTGCAGGTGGAGCTGGAGCACCCGCTGCTGGGGCCGTACAAGATGGTGGGGCCGCCGTTCCAGATGTCGGAGGCGCGGCTGGCGGCGCAGGGGCCGAGCCCGATGCTGGGCGAGCACACGGATGAGGTGCTGGCGGAGGCAGGGCTGGGCGCAGAGGAGATTGCGGCACTGAGGTCGGCGGGCGTGGTGCGGTAGCGGGCGGCGGGGTCAGCGGGCGCCGGCCGCGGCGCGGAAGGCTTCGACGGTGCGGCGGATGCCCTCTTCGAAGCTGACCTCGGGCTGCCAGCCGAGGACTTCGCGGGCGCGGGTGCAATCGAGCCAGAAGTTGCGGACGTCGCCGGGGCGGGGCGGGCCGTGGCGCGGGGGAACAGTGTTGCCGGTGGCTTCGGAGAGGACGCGGTAGATTTCGTTGACGGTGGTGCCGACGCCGGTGCCGATGTTCGCGACGAGGCCGTTGCCGGCTTCGAGGGCGAGGAGGTTGGCGCGGGCGACATCGGCGACGTAGAGGTAGTCCTTGCGCTGCTCGCCATCGCCGTCGATGGTGCAGGGCTGGCCGGCGAGCATCAGGCCGGTGAAGATGGCGACGACGCCGGCCTCGCCGTGGGGGTCCTGCCGGGGGCCGAAGGCGTTGCCGTAGCGGAAGGTGGTGAATTCGATGCCGGCGGTGCGGGCGGCGAGTTCGACGTAGAGTTCGCCGACGTACTTCGAGGCGCCGTAGTTGGAGCGGGGCGCGATGGGGTGGCCTTCGGGGACGGGGAGGGTTTGCGGCTCGCCGTAGACGGTGCCGCCGGAGGAGGCGTAGACGATTTTGCGGACGCCGTACTGGATGGCGAGGGCGCAGACGCGGGCGGTGCCGCCTCCGTTGACTTCGAGGTCATGGACGGGGTCGGCCTGGCCGACTTTGACGCTGGCCTGGGCGGCGTGGTGGCTGATGACCTCGGGGCGGAAGTCGGCGACGATGCGCTCGAACTCGCGGGCGTGGATATCGACCTCGTAGAGGCGTGCTTCGCGGTTGACGTTGGAGCGGCGGCCGGTGGAGAGGTTGTCGACGACAGCGACGTCATGGCCGGCTTCGACGAAGGCATCGACGATGTGGGAGCCGATGAAGCCGGCGCCGCCGGTGACGAGGATGCGCATCGCAAACCAGTGTGCGGGACGGGTGCCAACGGGCAACCGCTCAGGCGGGCTGGCGGAGGCGGGCAAGGCCCCAGCCGATTGCGGCACAGGTGCTGCCGGCGATGACGCCGCCCGCGAGGATGGGGACGATGAAATCGGTGATCGGTGCGCCGGAGGCGACCTGGGCCCACTTGGCGATGCCGACGTTGAGGGCGAAACCGGCGGCGAAGCCCCAGGCTGCCCAGTGGCGCTCGCGGGGGGTGCGGCCAAGTTCGAGCTCGGCGAGGACGCCGGCAACGGGGTTCGCCTGGTCGAGCTTTGCGGCTTCGGCTTCTAGCGCGGCGACGAGCTCGTCGATGAGCGCATCAGGGACTGACTCGAGGATGCGCTCGAAGGCGGCGGGGTCGTCTGCGGGGGCGGGGCCGGGAGCTTCGAGCTCATGCCGGAGCGCGGCGAGCGGGCGGGCGCAGGGGTCGCAGAGGGGGCGGCCGCGGGTCCAGTCGGCGAACGTGAGGGCACGGCCGCAGGAGGTGCAGCGGGTGCGGTTGGCGGCGGCTGGCATGGTCACCCCTCGGTGGGCGGCGGTGTGGGGGTACCGTTCGAACCGCCCTCGGTGGGCGGGCGCGGAGTGGGCGTCGGGGTCGGGGTTCGAGTGGGGGTGGGCGTTGGGGTGGGGGTTTGGGTCGGGGTGGCAGTGGGGGTGGGCGTCGGGGTGGCGCCTTCGCTGCCGGCGGGGGTGGGCGTGGGCGAGGCGGGCGGGGCGTGGGGTCGGGGTGCCGGGCCGCGGGGTGGGCGTCGGGGTGGTGCGGTCGCCGGCAAGGGTCGCGGTGGGGCTGACGCCGGGGGTGGGGGAGGAGACGCCCTTGCCGGGTTCCTCGTCCTGGGCGGCGAGGACTTCGTTCTGGGGCTGTTCGGAGAAGACCTCCATGCCGGCGCCTGCGCCCTGCAGCTGGGAGAGGAGCTGAGGCAGGCGGGAGCCCTCGGACTGGTCCTGGGGGGCGGGGGTGGCGACCGAGCCATCCGGCGCGTAGGCGAGGCAGCCGGCGGCCACGAGGCCTGCGAGGGGGAAGCTGACCAGGGCAGCGGCGAGGCGCGGGAGGTTGCCGGGCATGATTCGAGGGTAGGGCTGGGGGGCCGCGGACGGCATCGGCAGGGCACCGATTCGCCGGCGGCGGATGCCGTAGGGGAAGATCCGGCCGGGGCGCGGCGTTGGCGGCATGGGGTTCTTACCTCACGCTGAGGTTGGCGGTGGCAGCGCTGCGGTATTCGGTGCCGCCGGCGGTGGCGAAGGCTTCGATGGTGACGGCAGTGTCCCGGAAGGCGCGGCGGTCGATGCCGGTGATGGGCAGCTCCCAGCGGGCGGAACCGGCGGCGGTCATGACGTTCTGGACGGGGTCGTTCTGCCAGGCGGCGGACGTTGCGTTCCAGTACTTGCCGTCGGAGGCGCGGCGGATGACCAGGCGGACCTGCGTCGGCGCGAGGGTGCCGGATTCGACGCGGAAGGCGAGGCGGGAGCGCGGGACGGGGCCGGCGACGGCCGGGAAGGTGAGCTGGGGGGTCGCGGTGGGCGGCGCAGCCGTGACATCGAAGGGGGCGCTGGTGGCCGGCGTGAGCGGCGGCGAGGCGGTTGCGGTCAGGATGTAGCCGGTGCCGGCGGGGGTGACGGCGCAGCCGGAGAAGGCGGCCACCCCGGCCGCGACGGTCTTCGAAAGGCCGCCGGTGCAGGTCAGTGCGGCCCCGCCGGAGACGGCAAGGGTAACGACGGTGGTGTTGTCGGAGGTGACGGTTGCGCCGGCGTCGGTTTGCACGGCGACGATGGGCTGCACGGCCAGCGGCTGGCCGGCGACACCGTTGCCGGGCTGGGTGGTGAAGGCGAGCTTGCTGGCGGCTGCGGTGACGGTGAAGGTCTGCGGGGCGGAGGTGCCGCCGCCGGGGGCCGGGTTGAATACGGTCACGGAGAAGGTGCCGGGCGCGGTGAGGTTTGCGGCGGGGACGACGGCGGTGAGGCTGGTGGACGAGTTGAAGGTGACGGACGCGAGCGGGGTGCCGTTCCAGCGGACTTCGCTGGCGGCGACGAAGCCGGAGCCGGTCAGCGCCACGGTGACCGGGCCGGAGCCGGCGACGGCGCTCGACGGGCTGATGGAAGTCAGCACGGGCAGCGGGTTGGGGGCACCGGGGACTTCGATGGCCAGGTCGTTGGTGCCGCCGACGTTGTACTTAGCGGTGATGGTGTAGGTGCCGGGCGCTGAGGGGGTAAAGGTGACGCCGGACTGGTTCGCGCCGCAGCCGGAAGCGGGGGATACGGTGCCGTCGCCGGGGCCGGACACGATGAAGTCGCCGAGCTGGAGGAGGGGTTGGGCTGAGGGGGCGCCGACCATCAGGGCGGCATTGGCGGGCTGGGCCGCCCCGGCGGCGGCGGTGTCCGGGTCGTCGGTGGGGACAGCGGCGGTGCAGACGGTAATCGGCGAGTCGACCGCGGGGGCGCCGGAGGTGCGCTGGAGACCGACTTCGTGCACGGTGATGGCGGGCAGCGTGACGCCGGAGATGCCGAGGGCGGGAGCGGAGATGACCGGGGCGATGTCGTCGCCGCTGGCGGTGTTCTCGGGACGGAGGGTGGTGGTGATGGTGAGCGTTTCGCCGTCGGCGAGGGTGGCGTCGGTGCAGACGGCCTGGCTGCCGGCGTAGCTGCCGGTGCCCGAGGAGCATGTCACGCCCTGTACGATGGCGTTGGGAAGGTCGACGGTCGCGGTGAACGGGCCGGTGGCGGTGCCGGAGTTGTTCAGGAGTGTGGCGGTGTAGGTGAGGGAGGCGCGTTCGAAGGTGGCGGGCGGTGATGCAGAGCCGGCCGCGGTGAACATCGAGGCGGCAAACACGGTGAGGGTGCCGGCGCCGACGAAGGCATCGTTGCCGTCGGCGGCGGAGTCGGGTGCGCCGTCGGATGGGCCGGCACGCATGACGGCATTCGCGGCAGATGTGGTGGCGTCAGCGGTGATGGTGAAGCGGAGGGTGAGGACGACGAGGTCCCCGTCGGAGACAGGCCCGTAACTGCAGCGGACGGTTCCGGCGATGGGGGTGTTGTCCACGCAGGTAACGGAAGGGGGGTCGGAAAACCCTTCGACGAAGAGCAGGGCGGCGGGGTAGGTGAGTTCGAAGAGGAGCGGCGGGACGCCGGGGCTAACGGCGACGTTGGCGGTGACGGTGAAGGTGACCTCGGAGCCGACCTGGACGGTGGCGGGGGCCGCAGGCGACTGGGTGACGGTGAAGCTGACGTCACCTTCGGCGAGGGCGCGGGCCGGCCGCGAGCCCCCCAGGAGCAGGAGGAGGACGAGCGCGGCGAGAGCGGCCGGCAGGAGGAGGCGCGCGGGGAGGCCGCTGGAGGTGAGCACTGGGGGCCTCCTAGTAGGTGTAGCTGATGGTGATGCCGCGGAGCTTCGAGGCGGGGCCGCCGGTGAGGTCGACGACGACGAAGTAGACGTTGGCGCCGTTATCGACCTGGTGGGGGTAGGCGGAAACGGTCTGCGGCGAGGGGCCGGCGCTGGAGAGCACCTCGGCGAGCTTGAAGACCTGGCCCGGGGTATCGCCGTTGGCGAGCGGGGTGTAGTCGAGGCGGATTTTGACGGTGTCGCCGGAGCCTTCGAAGGCGGCGGTCATGGCGGTGATGGTGGCGCCGTGGGGCAGATGGACCGGGGCGAAGTAGCGGTGGGAGGCGGGGTCGGTGGTGAGGGGGTAGAGCTGGTTGAAGCCCTTTTCGTACACGGCGAGGTCGCTGGCGGGGACGAAGGTGCTGGCGGCGATGCTGATCTTGCCGGCGCCGCCCGGAGCGGAGCCGGTGGGGGGTGCGCCGGTATTGAATTCGCGGCCGTTGCCGGTGTAGTGGATCCAGATGGCGTCGCCGGGATTGATGGTCGAGAGGGTGTTGACGAAACCGGGGACGCCGGGGGCGTAGAGCTGGTAGGACTGGGTGGCGGGGTCCCAGCGATAGACGGCGGTGTATTCGCCGGTGAGGGGGGCGAGCGCCTGCGCGGGCGGGGCGGATTCGCCGAAGTAGGCGATGTTGTTCCAGCCGCGAAGGAGCTGGGCGGCGCTGGCGCCGGTGCCGCCGGCAATGATGGCGGAGGCGGCAACGACAGCTGCCAGCGCGGGGAGAGCGACGGCAGTAAGGAGCCGGGTTCGCATGGGTGACCTCCGGGAGCGGCTGCTCGAGTCGAAGGTCAGGGTAGGGAGGATGCGTGCCCGGCCTTAATGGGCAAAGCCCCGAGGGCTGGAAGGGGGATCACCGCGTTCGGGGGCGGGGAAACCCTGATCTGCGGGGTGCGTGCCGCGGGGGAGGGGCACAGGCAGCCCTGAGTGGTGTGTGACGGGCGGTGCGGGGGTTACTGCCAGATGCGTTTCGCGACGACGACGTCGCGGTGGAGGTATTCGAGGCCGGTGTCGTCGAGTTCGCCGCCGCAGGTGATGAGGGTCACCCATTCGTCGTAGTCGGCCTTCTGGGGGGCGTCGATGATTTCGCCCATGGGGATGGTGTCGCGGTGGTAGCGGGTATTGGAGAACACTTCGTAGCGATACTCGGTGCCGTCTTCCATGACGACGATGACGAGGTCGCCGGGCTGGGCTTTGGCGAGGTTGACGAACGGCGCCGGTTTGGAGTGGTAGTAGACGTGGGCGCTGAAGATGGCGTTGCCGCCCCAGCCGGGCCGGTCGTAGATGGAGTACCAGCCGACGGCGGTATTTTCGGCCTTCGGGGTTTCGAGGGCGTTGGTGGAGTCGATGCCGAGCTCCTCGATGGGGGCATCGACGCCGAAGCGGGGGATCTTGAGGCGGGCGACCTTGCCGGCGAAGGGTGTGGGCGTGGCAGTGGGGCTGGGGCGCGGCGTCGGGGTCGAGGTAGCGGTTGCGGTGGGCTCGGGGGTTGGGCTGGGTGCGGGCTGGTCGCTGGCGCTGCTGCTGTTGCAGGCGACGCCGACGACGAGGAGTGCGAGGCCAAGCACG
Organism: Tepidiforma thermophila; assembly: GCF_002563855.1. Lineage (NCBI taxonomy): Bacteria > Bacillati > Chloroflexota > Tepidiformia > Tepidiformales > Tepidiformaceae > Tepidiforma > Tepidiforma thermophila. The sequence goes on along the minus strand of NZ_PDJQ01000001.1, from coordinate 1,228,659 downwards.
AAAACGGCAACGGCGAGGTTTCGGGCAGACTGCACGGAGGCGGCTCCGGGATGTTCGGGATTGTGGGTTTACCGTAGCGCAGGGCGGCGCAACGGGCTCGGCTTCGAAAACGCGCGGTAAGGCCGGGAGGTTACTGGATACGCCGGGCGACGACGACGTCGCGGTCGAGGTATTCGCCGAGGCCGTTGGGCTGGGTGGCGACGAAGCGGCCGCCGCAGGTGATGAGGGTTATCCACTCTTCGCCATCGGGCCTCGGGGTGCCGTTGACCACGCCTGCGATGAGGTCGCCCATGGGGATGGTGTTCACGTCGTACCGCTGGAAGAAGAAGACCTCGTAGACGTAGGCGGGGCCGTTTTCCATTTGGATGGTGATGCGGTCGCCGGGCTTCGCTTTGTAGAGGTTGGCGAAGGGGCCGGGTTTGAAGTTGTAGTTGACGTGCGCGGAGAAGACGGCGTTCCTGCCGAAACCGGGCTTGTCGTAGATGTAGTACCAGCCGACCTTGTTGACGCCGTCGTGGGGGGTATCGAGCTGGTTGTTGGGGAGGAGGCCGATCTCTTCGATGGCGTGGTCGATGCCGAGGGACGGTGCAACCATGCGGGCGATTTTGCCGTCGAAGGGGGTCGGGGTGGGCGTCGGGCTCGGGACGGCGGTGGGGCTGGCTGTCGGGGTTGGGGTAAGTGTCGGACGGACGTCGAAGCCCACGACGGTTACGGGCGCGGACGGTGCTTCGGCAGGGGAGTATGCCCAGCCGACGGCGAGGAGGCTGATGCCGGCGACGAAGGTGAAGACCGCGGCGTACGGGAGGATGCGCATAGGATTCCCGGGGCAGTTCCCTACCCCTGTCAACATGGTATACGACCGGAACCAAAGGGCGGGTTAGTCCTTGCGGCGGCGGAGGGCGACGGCAGCAGCCGCGGCGCCGCCGACGATGACGAGGAGCCCGCCCATCAGCCACGGCCACAGGGTGATGCGCTGTTCGCCATCGGCAGCATCGGCGGCGGCGCGGGCATCGGGCGGAGACGGGACAAGGGTGCCGGGGAGCGTGATATCGTCGGTGGGCGGCGGCCCGGTGGGGGCGGGGCGCGGGGAGGGGGAGGGGCCGCCGGGCACGGTGGGGCTGGGCGTGGGGAGGGGAATGACGGTAGGCGAGCCGAGGCTGAGGTCGAGGCGGATCGGACCGGGCTCCCAGGCGACGGACTGGAGCGCGGGGCGGCCGTCGACCGTGAAGGTGATGACGGCGCCGGTGCGGCCGCAGCCGGGGCGCTGGGATTCGTGGAGGACGGTGACGACGTAGGCGGTGGCGTTTCCATCGCGGAAGGTGAGCCGCTCGCCGGGGGCGGCCTGGGTGCAGTCAGTGGCGCCGATGAAGGCGCGGACTTCGGTGCCGGTCGGAGCGGGCTGGCCGTCGATGGTGACGGAGCCGTAGACGGTGGCGGGAAGCTGGGGCTGGGCAGCAGCCGCGGCTGCGCCGGCCGCGAGGAGGGCGGCGGCGAGCGGGAGGAGGATGCGCACGGGAGGATGGTAGCGCGGGCGGCGGGGGAGCCCAACTGCGGGGATTCGATCGATTGACGGATGTCGCGTACTTTATGTTTCCCCCTGGGGAGGCAGCTGCATGGCGAACATCGGGCATACGCTGCGTGAGGCGCGGGAGCGGCGCGGGCTGACCATCGAGCAGGTGGCGCAGGAGACGCGGATTTCGCCGCGGTTCCTGGAGGCGCTGGAGGCGGAGGAGTTCGACGCGCTGCCGGCGCCGGTCTATGTGCGGGGATTTCTGCGGTCGTACGCGAATTTCCTGCGGATCGACCCGCAGCCGCTGCTGGACCAGCTGGTTGGGGGAGAAATTGGGTTTCCCGCGGGACCGGCGGGCTACGTGGGCGGGCCGCGGCCGCCGGGGCGGCCGACCACGTCGCGCGAGCGGACGGACCCGTTCCGGCGGGCGGCAGGACCTCCGCCGGCAGCAGGGATGGGAGCCGATGACGACGAGCGCTGGGCGCCCGAGCCCGCAGAGCGGGGCGTGCGGGACGCCGGGCCGACGCCGATTGCGCCGCCGTCGTACCAGGGGGAACTGAATCCCGACCCGTACGGGTTCGAACGGGGGCCGGCGCCCTACCGGCGGGCGACCGGGGGTGTGCTGCTGGAGCGGCCGGAGCTGCCGGGGCAGGGCGGGGTGCCGCGCGGTGTGCTGCTGGCCCTGGGGGCTGCGATGGTGGCGGTGGTAGCGCTGGCCGTTGCGGTCGTGCTGGGGGGCGGGGGAGACAGTGACGGCACCCCTGCGGGGGGTGCGCCGGGCGAGCCGACGCGGGCCGTGACGCCGGCGGCGGTGGTTCCGGTGGGGTCGCCGACGCCGCGGACGACAGGGACGGCGGCAGCATCGCCGACCGGCACGGGCACGCCGGCGGGGACCGCGACGGCGACCGTGACCGGCACGCCGGGAACGGGCACGCCAACCGTGGCCGCGGAAACGACGCCGGGTGCGGCTGCGACGCCGACGCAGACGCCGACGACGGCGCCGACGCCGACTGTTGCACCGACTGCCACGCCGACGCCGTTCGTCCCGACGCCGACGCCCACGCCGCTGCCGCCGCGGCCGAGCACGTTGAGCGCGTGCAATCTGAACCTCGAACTGGGGAAGTGCGGGCCTTCGCCGGCGCGGGTGATTTGCTTCCCGCCGTTCCCGGCGGACCTCGGTGTTGGCTCGAACTCGAACTGGTTCGTGGACGTGAGCGGGACGTATCCGCTGCAGCCGGGATGGCGCGAGGTGTACGTGGAGTACACGGTGAGCGTCGGGCCGCTCATCGCCGCCGGGCAGCGGGGCTGCCAGTGAACGGGCGGTAGCACTCAGCAACCCGGGAGCAACTCAGGAGCCTTAGGGGAATTTCCCGAGGGGACACCCGGTGACGGCGCCCCCAAGCCGTTACCGGGGTGACCTCTCCGTGTCCATGCGGGCCGCGGAGGGCGCCGTCGAACCCCCAACTGAGACCCGGCGGGCAACCGCCAGAGACATGGGTCGGCGGCGGGGTTCAGATGGCAGGGTTCGAGCTTGCGCGCCCGGGAACGTTCGGCGGCTGGCTGCGCGAGTGGCGGCCAGGGCGGTTTCTGCCGCTCTATGCGGCGGCGCTGCTGGCCGGCGCGGGACTGGGGATCGGCTTCTCGGTGTTCGCGGCGGATGCGGAGCGGGTGGCGCCGCGGGGCATCGTGGAGGGACAGGCGGCTTCCGTCCCGTTGCGGCCCGTCGCGCCGTCCCCGGAGGAAATCGCACCGGCGCAGCTCCCGGAGCCGGCGGTTGAGGATGGCATGGCCTTCGACCCGGGCCCCGGGGCGCTGCCGATGGAGTTCGCGCGGGCGCTGGGGGCATTCGGGCCGTGGAGCGAGGCGGCGCCGGCGACGGAGGAGTCAGCGCCCCAGCCGGCTGCACCTGCTGCGCCGGTCCGGCCCGCTGCTGCCGCACCTGCGCCGAAGCCGGCAGCCGGGAACCCGCCTGCTGCGCCCGCGGCCGCGCCGGCTGCGCCGGCCGCCCCAGCGGCGCCGCCCGCAAAGCCGAACTTTTACGTACCGCAGGTTTCGGGCGGGCCGGCGACGGCGCTGGAACTGCAGCTGTTCGAGCTGATCAATGCGGAGCGGGTGAAGGCCGGGCTGGCGCCGTATGTGCTCGATGCAGGCCTGACGCGGATTGCGCGGACCCGCTCGCAGCAGCTGATCGACCAGGGGTACTTCGGGCACGTGGACCCGTACGGGTATTCGATGTACGTGGAGCTGCTGGCGTACTTCGGCTACACGAGCTACGCGTGGGCAGGAGAGAACCTGGCGATGAACAACTACCCGGCCGGGCAGGCGGCAGCGGTGGCGCTGGAGGGGCTGATGAACAGCCCGACGCACCGGGCGAATCTGCTCGCGGGGGATTTCACGCGGGTGGGCATTGGTGAGATCACGGACGCGCAGGGGCGCCACTACTTCACGATGATCTTCCTCGGCTAGCGGGTCGGCCGGCCCGGCCGGGACGCGAGATTACTCGAGGGCGTCGGGCGGGCCGAAGTCGTCACCGTCGGCGGCGGACTGGCGGTTTCGGGCGAGCATCCAGCCGGCGCCGCCGCCCACCGCAGCGATAGCCCCGAGAACGAGGACGATGACGCCCCAGATTGGGAAGCCGCTCTCATCGCCGCCGGCGGCATTCTGCTGGCCGGGCGTGGCGCTGGTGACGCCCCCGCCAGTGACGGGTGAGCCGGCGCCGGGGGAGCCGGCGGGGATGGTCGCAACGGAGCCGCCCTGGCCGCCGTCGGAGCCGCCCTGGCCGCCGCTGCCGGGAGTGGGCTGGCCTGGCGCCGGGGTGCCGGTCGCCGCTGGCACGGGCGTCCGGGTTGGGGTGGGGGTGAAGGTGGGGATAGGAGCGGGGGTGGCGTTGCCGAAGGTGATATCGAGCTGGACGGGGCCGGGCTGCCAGCGGGCAGTTTGCGGGGCGAACCGGTCGCCGATTTTGATGCGGACCTCGGCGCCGGAGCGGCCGCAGCCTTTGATTTGCGAATCGGCGACGACGTCGATGGCGTAGACGGTGACGCGGGCACTGCCCTCGCCGGTGTATTCGGTCCTGCCGTCTTTGCCGCAGAGGGTATCGCCGATGTAGGCCTCGACGGGGAGCCCTTCGGGCACGGGACCGGCGGAATCGGTGACCGAGCCGAACACGGTGGACGGGGGGTCGAACTGCGCGCTCGCGGGGGCGGCGGTGAGGAGGGCGACGGTGCCGGCGGCGGCTGCCGCTGCAGCCACGAGGGCGCCACGGAAGTGGGTCATGGTCTCATCCTGGATGCGGGACTTGACGGCCATCCCCAAGGTACGGCAGGTGTGCGACAGGGTCATCAGCGCGGGAGCACGAGGGTAAACGGCTCGTTGACGTAGACCCAGACGGCGCGGCCGCCGCCGAGTTCGGTGAGCGTGTTAACGGCATCGGGCGCGCCCGGGATGTAGCGGAGCCATTCCTGCTTCTCGGCGTCCCAGGCGTAGATGACGGCGACCTTTGCGGCGTTATCGCCGAGGGCGCTGCCGACCGCGATGGTACTCTGGCCGGTGGGGACGAGGTTCCAGCCGGCGGTGAGGGGCACCTCGACCTCGTCGCCGAAGGGAACGATGACGTCGAGGACGAGTTCGCCTTCGGGGTCGAGCGGGAGGACGGGCGGGATGAACGGTTCGACGACCTGGCCGGTGCTGCAGAAGGCGGTGGCGAGGACGACGTCGTTCCAGGTGAGGGCGACGTAATCGCCGGGGCCGAGGATGCGGTCGCCGGTGTTGCCGATCCAGCCGCGGGCGGCGGCGCCGGGGCCGCCGAAGAAGGTGGCGCTCTGGCCGGGCTGGAGGAGGCCGGACAGGTCGAGGTGCTCGGCGATGCCGACCTGTCCGCCGGGGCTCTGGAGGCCGAAGCCGGCGAGGTTAACGGGCGCGGTGCCGCGGTTGGTGATGGTGATGGACTCCTGACCGGTGCAGGTGAAGGCAGAGATGGTGACGTTGCCCGGGATGGGGGCCGGGAGCGCCGGGAAGGTGACGATGACGTTGGCGGGCTTCATGAGGCTGTTGCTGATGCGGATCCAGGCCTGGCATTCGTCGTCCTGGATGACGGGCTTCGCGATCGCGACGTTGATTGGGTTGCCGAGCGGGTCGACGGTGTCGAAGGTGGTGGCGGTGGCGAAGCGGCGGGTGCCGTTGATGGTCACGGGCTGGTCGGCGGCATCGAGGATGACGCCGGAGCCGGCATCGATTTCGAAGCGGATGGGGATGCCGAGGACGTTGTTGTAGTTGGCGGCGTCGCAGAAGCCGTCGCGGTCTTTGAGGTGGGCGACGACGTACTTGAACTGGGGCGATTCGCCGTTGACGACGGTGACGCGCTTGTAGCCGGCCCAGCGCCAGACGGTCTCGGCGATGGTGGAGGCAACCGCCGGGTGCTTGCCGCGGGTGGTCGGTTCGGGGTACTCGGCGACGGCGATATACCGCCCGCGGCCGACGATCTGCTCCGGCTCGCAGTGGGGGTTGCCGGTGATGCGGTTGGCCGGGCACTCCTCGAAGGTGAGGTTGAAGTCGCCGTAGGTGCTGATTGTGGCCTGGCCCTGGCCGTCGGAGGGCTGGGAGTACATGCGCGGTTTGGCGGCGGAGCCGAGGACCGTGGGCGCCTTCGTGTGCGGGTTAACGTTGGGGGAGAAGTCGGTCGGGTCGTCGGGGACGAAGAAGCCGGAGGAGCCGCTGGTGACGAGCGGTTTGTAGCTGTTGCGGACGGGCTCGTTCTGCATCATGAAGGTGACGATGGCGGCGGGCATTTCGGGCGGGTCGGAGCGGAAGTTCGGATCGCCGCGGAGTTTCGCCCAGTCATCGGGGAGGACCCAGCGGTCGGCGGGGACGGTGCGGCCATCGGGCTTGGTTTCTGCCGGCCGGCCGGAGGGGTTCGAGCCGACGAAGTAGCCGCGGACATTTGCTGTAACGCCGCCGAGGGTGGAGACGAACTGGTCGGGAGTGGCGTCGATCGTGATGTCCTCGAAGACGAGGTAGTAGATGAGGAAGGCTATCTTGGTCCAGGGGCGGCCCTCGATGAAGACTTCGATATCGACTTCACCGGGGGATTCGCTTTCGTAGCGGACGGTGACGGAGCAGTTCGCGCCGAAGTCGGCGGATGCGGCGCCGGGGCCGTCGAGGGTCACGCCGGCGGCGGGCAGGAAGGCGCCCGGGCCGGAGGCGCGACTGAAGCGGACGGTTTGCCCGGCGCAGGAGACGTTGGAGGCGAAGGCGTAGGTGAGGGTGACGATTTGCCCGGCCCAGGCGACGCGGATGTCCTTCTGACCGGGGAAGAAGACGTAGCGGATGGTGACGAATTCGGTGGTCCCCGCGGGCGTGGTTTGCCCGGGATAGAAGACATCGATTTCGAGGCGGGTGACGGCGGAGGGACCGCAGTTTGTGGCGTTGGTGGTCGAGATGCGGATGTCGTCGGGGTTGGCGTCGGTATCGCCGAAGTCGGGTGCGAAGGGGTCCTGGGAGCCGTCGTTCAGTTCGAAGCGGCCGCCGACGGAGATGCCGGTGACGGTGGTGGGCTTGAGGGCGGTGTTGGGGACCTGGAAGTAGCCGCAGCCGATGATGCGCATTTCGAGGCGGGCGCCATCGACGAGGAGGTTCGTGGTTTGGGGGCTGCCGGAGTTGAAGGAGCCGATGACCCACTCGCTGAGGTTGGCGCTGGCGAGGAAGGTGCCATCGGCGACGTTGAAGCGGAGGGGGATTTCGATGGTGCCGAAGGTGACGCGGCCCGCGGTTGGGGAGCCGCCGGTGGTAATCTCGGTGCGGTCGATACGGACCCAGCGGGTGATGAGGGGGCTGGCGGGGCCGGGGTCGACGATGCCGTTGCCGTCGCCGTCGGTATCGAAGAAGGCTGCGGTGAGGGCACCGCCGGCTGCGGAGTTGTTGAAGTAGGCGGCGATGGTGTGCTGTCCGGGCGCGTTCGAGGTGTAGGAGAAGCAGAGCGTGCCGTTGGGCACCTGGGAACCGATGCGGGGCTCATTGGCAGCGGACTTGTGGAAGACGGTGACGGCGCTGGCGCCCGGGACATCGGGGCCGCCAATGGGGCTGAAGACGATGTTGCTGGCGAGGAGCGAGTCGGCGGCGACGGTGCCGATGAGGCAGACGTAGTGGGTGAAACCGAGGGCGAGCGGGCCGGAGAGCGGCCGCGGCGGGGTGCGGCCGTCGACGGTGACGTGGCGCAGCTCGACAACCTGCGTGATGTTGACGAGGCGGTTGGCCGGCAGCTGGAGCGAGGCAGGCTGGTCATCGCCGTCCTTATCGATAGCGACGGTGGGGCTGCCGATATCGACGCGGTTGTAGATGGCGTGGAAGTTGAACTGGACCTGGATGTCCGAAGAGTTGCCGGAGGCATCGATGCCGGCGCACCACTCGGGGCCGACCTGGCGGACGTAGGCGACGGTGGGATTGGCGCCGCTGAAGCTCACGATGGTGAAGTCGGAGGTGGAGACGGCGTTGACGGGGTCGGGCAGGTCGGTGAGGCCGTTGGGGATAGCGGGGCTATTTACGCCGGAGACCGGGTTGGAGGCTGCGCCGGTGAGGAAGGTGCTGTCCCAGCCGGTGGTGCAGACCTCGGCAGGGCCGCCGACGATGCCATCGCCGATCTTGTCGAGGGTGACGGTGACGATGGAGATATCGGGAAGGACGATGGGGTTCGGAACCGAAGCGGTGCCCTCCCAGTGCCAGGCGATGGAGAGGGTGCGGTAGCCGGGCGGGGCGTAGGCGACGACGCAGTAGACGTCGTCGGCGGTGTTGGCCGGGGTGCCGCCGTCGGAGAAGTCGGCGCCGGCCGCCGGGCCGACGGGGCCGTAGGCGTAGGTGCCGGAGGCCGGCACGGGCACGTTGATGGTGGGCGGGCTGGAGGGGTCGATGGGATCTTTGGCGGTGATGACGAAGCCGAGCGTGCCGATGCCGGCGGCGGTGACGCCGGGGACGTTCACGTCGAGGCAGTAGCCGTTGCGGGCGGCAGCGTTCGCGGGGAGGGCGTGGGAGTTGGTGCCAGCGAGGAGCTTCGGCGGCTGGAAGACGGGGCCGGGGTCGCTGGAGGTATCGAAGGTCGAGAGCGGGTCCCAGGCGGGGCCGGAGGGGTCGTAGGCAGCGCGGGCGGGCGTTTCGCCGAAGCGGAGCTGGCCGACGGAGACAACGGCCGCGAGAATCGCGAGGGCGGTAAACAGCAGAAGCCGCCGTGAGGAACGCACCATGAAGTCCCCCTGGGACTCGTGGGCGCACCCCGCCGGCGCCGTGGGATTGTGGCGGGCGCGTCCGCCGGCGTCTCGACCCACCGGCGGCTGCCCGGAATGCTGTTGCAGTTATTGCCGAAGGCCGGGCATAGCGTCAAGCCTTCGTTCGTAAAATCTGAACGCCTGTTCGTGGAAATAGTTACCCCGGGTGCGCCGGCCAACTGGCGCACCCGGGGTGCCTCCTGACCGAAGGCTCACACCAGGGGACGGGACCGGAGGCGGCCGAGGAGGAGCACACCGCCGCCGGAGAGGAGGAGCAGGACGCCGGCGATGAGGAGCGGGGCAGGACCCGCCGGCCGGGGTGCGGGGCTGTTGCCGGCGGCCGGGGGGAGAACGCCGGGGCCGGGCTGGCGGGCGCCGGCGACCTCGCTGAAGGGCGGCTCAGCCGGGGCGGCGACGGGTTCGCCGACGATGCCCGGGCCAGCGCCGGGGATGATGGTGTCGACCGGGATGATGACTTCGAGCCCTTCCGGGAGGTCCGGGCAGGGGATGATGGTGAAGCTGACGACGGCCGGGGCCGCGCCGAGGGTGACCGTCGCGACGGCGCCGGCGGGGCTGGCGACGGCGTAGAAGACGCCGGGCGCGCAGGCGAGGGCGGTATCGCTGCCGAGCACCTGGCGGACGGCGTAGGCGCCGGGCGGGAGAGTGACCTGGGCGGCGCCGGTGGGTGCATCGCCGCTGGTGGACGTCTGGAGTTCGGCGACGACGGTGCCGGCGGCATCCAGGACCTGGTAGCGCCAGGTGCGGGCCGCGGCATCGGGCCCGGCATCGAGGGTGGTCTGGACGCGGAGGGTGCCGTCCGGGGCTGCAAAGCGGATATCGGCGGCGGCGAGGGTCTGCCCGGCGAAGCTGACGGTGAGGCGGGCGGCGCCGGGGGTTTCGCGGCGGACGAACACGGTGCCTTCGGCGATACCTGCGGCGACCGGGGTCGGGGCGAGAACGCCGACGAGGGTGCCGCCTTCAACGTCGTAGCCGAAGCTCGGGAGCGCGGCGACCTGCCCTTCGACGCGGATGGTGACGGCGGCCTGGGCGCCGGGCTGGACGGGTGCCGGCGAGATGGCGGTGACGGTGTAGGGGACCTGGGCGGCTGCCGGGAGGGCAGCGAGTGCAATGAACGCAGCCACGGCGGCGGCGAGGAGCGCAGCGATGCGGGGGGGCATCATCTGAACCTTCCCTGCGGGCCGGCTGCGCGGTCCGGGTTCTCTCCCCAGCGAACCCGGGTGTCCCGTGCGGCCACCCGCTCGAACCGTGCTGTCCACCGCTCGACCACTTCAGTGAACGCACCGTGAAGATACCGCAGGGTGTCAAGGGGCAGCCATAAGAGGGCTGTTAGAAGTGCACCCGGGGTTCACCTGACGGGACCCTGCCGGCCACCGGAGGTGGCGGGAAATTGTCGCTATCGGCCGGCCGGGGGCGTGGTAGAGTTGGGCGTCGATGCTGGAGATTCGAGCGGAGGAGAATCGCCTGCTCGCAGCGCCGTCGCTGGCGAGCGAGCGGGTGATGCTGCGGTATTTCCCCGGGGCCCGGTGGGTGCCGGCGCGGGGGGCGTTTTCGCTGCCGCGGCAGACAGGCGTGTACCGGCTGCTCGACGAGCTGTTCGGGCCGGAAAACTGGCGTGCGCCATCGGACCTCGGCGAGGAGGTGCAGGAGGCGCGGAAGCCGGCGGGCGCGCCTACGGCGGATGCCGTGCTGGAAGACGCGGAGTCGGAGTTCTCGGTGCACTGCGCGTTCGCCGACAAGGAGCTGGTGAAGCGGGTCCCGGGATACCGGTGGGTGCCGCCGGAGCGGCGGTGGCGGCTGCCGCGGGTGCCGCTGACAGTGCGGGTGCTGCAGCAGGTGTTCGGGGAGCGGCTGGTGATCGCTGACGGGGAGCGGGTGCTGGCATGGTGCGCCGCGGAGGAGCAGCGGATTGATGCGGACCGGCAGGCGGCAGAGCGGGAGGATGCGGCAGCGGCGGAGGGCGCGCCCGGGGCTGTCGGCCAGGCAGCTGTGCCGGCGCCGGAGGCTGGGGACGAACCCGCGGGCCCGGCGGTGGTATTTGCGCGCGAAGCGAGTGCGGCCGCGCCCATCGACGGAGCGGGGCTGCTCGAGCGGCTGGACCGGCTGACGGCGGCGCTGGAGCGGCTGGTGGAGGCGCTGGAATCCGGGCAGGCGACGGCGGGCGCGGGGACGTTCGGAGGCGGAGAGGAGACCGTCGGCAACGCGGAGCCGGAAGCGGAGAGCGTGCCCCCGGGCGGGGCGTTCGACTGGCGGGCGGAGCTCGAGCGGCTGCGGGGCGAGCATGACGAGGCTGCGCGGCTCGCGCTGGCGGGCCGGCTTGAGAATGCGGAGGCGGATGAGCGGGCGACGCTGATGGCACTGCTGGGGGTGTGGCACTTCTACAACCAGCAGCACGACGAGGCGCTGCGGATGCTGCGCCGGGCGTTTGCCGCAGAACGTGACGGCCGGATGGACCCCGACCTCGAGGCGGAAGCGGGGAGGGTCTTCCAGAAGTGCGGCTGGCGGGTGCTGAACCGCGCGCTCGGGCAGGACGGGGAGCGATTCGCCGAGGCCTATGCGGCGCTGTTGAGCGAGGTGCAGCGTGCAGGGAGCGGCGTGCCGGAGGCGAGGTTCCGGGAGGGGCTCGGGGCGGTGACGGAGCTGGTGGAGGATACCCAGGCGGCCCGGCGGGAGCCGAACCTCCACGGGCTGGCGCGGCTCGCACAGTTCGTCGGCAAGCAGCGGAGCGGTGACCACGTGGGCGAAGAGCGGCTCGGCGAATTTGTGCGGGATGGGCAGGTGGCTGCGGACATCCGTGCTCTTGGGCTGGTCCTGCTCGCCAATGTGCTGTACCGCGCCGGCGACATGTCCGAATGGCAGATGCAGTGGCCGGTTGACCCGAGGATTGCAGGGGATTTTGCGTGGGCGGCGGAGACGGCGTTGGAGCTCATTCCCGAGGCGGCGCGCACGCACCAGGAGGTCGCCTCGGCGGCGGCAGTCGCGGCGCTGGCGATCATCGCGCGCGGGCCGCGGGAGTGGGCGACGCGGGACCAGCGGCGGCGGCTGCTGCGGCAGATCGAGACCGACAACCAGCTGCGGGGGTACGCGGAGTTCCTGGCGGCCTTCCGGCTGGCGGCCGACGGGGACGGGAGGGGGCTGGAAAAGGAATTCAAGGGGTACTTCGACTACCTGGCGCAGGTCCCACTGGACGACAGCTGGGAGCACCTTTCGGAGGTGCTGGCGAACGATAGCGGGCACGTGACCGACAAGGTCATTGACGAGGTGCTGCCATGTGCGCTGGAAGCGCGGGGAATCCGGGATTTGGGGGCGCTCAGTGAGGCGGTGGAGTTCGCGGCGGCGACGCAGCGGGGCGACAATACGCTGAACCGGATTGCGGACGGGATCGAGGAGGGAACGATCCCGGGTGCGGACGCCCTGGATGGCGAGCAGCGGCTGAAGATTTTTCGGAAAGCGCTCGAAGTGGCGGAGAAGAAGAAGCACGATAAGGACGCCGACCAGGCATTTCAGCGGCTGGTGCGGGAGTACCTGCGGCAGGGGCGCGAGGGCGAGATTCCGAACCTGTGCGAGACGTGCTTCGATTCGTTCCCGTACCTGCGGGAGCGGGCGGTGCTGGCCGCGCTCGAGTGGGCCGTGGAGCGGGAGGAGCCGTTCGAGGAGCTGCTGGAGCGGGCGATTGCGGTGTTCCGGCAGCGGAAGAGTTCGCCGCTCCTCGACGATTTCAGGGCGCTGTCGATTTACCTGCCGCCGATTCGCGAGGCGGGCGGGGAGAAGCTGCATGAGCTGCTGGGCACACCGGTTGCGAAGGAGGCGGCCGCCGGAGCACTGAAGGGGAAGTCGGTGCTGGTGGTGGGCGGGCACCCGAGCCTGCAGGCAAAGGCCGTGCCGAGGCTCGAGGAGCTGGGGCTGAAGGTGGACTGGCTGGACGCCGATGCGGCGAAACAGGGCGACAGGGCGGTGGACCGTGCGCGCGGGTCGGTGGACCTGGTGGTGGTGAACACGGGATACATCAGCCACGCGGCTTCGGGCAGGGTGACCAAAGCGGCAGATTCGGCGGACAACCGGGTCGTTGCGCGGGCGTTCGCGGGGCCGCAGGTGCTGGTCGCGGTGGTGCAGGCGGCGCTGCTTGCGGAACGTGAGAAGTCGACAAAGGCCCCGAGGCCGCCGCTCCGGCGGTAGGGCGCGGCGGCCGGAAGGCGGGCTCCTGTTACACTGGGGAGTACATTCCGCAACGACATCCGCGCGGCAGGACAGACTGTGAGCACTCCGAACACGATCATCCAGAAGATCTGGGACCAGCACGTCGTGGCGAGCGAGCCGGGGAAGCCCGACCTGCTGTTCATCGACCTCCACCTTGTGCACGAGGTGACCTCTCCGCAGGCGTTCGAGGGGCTGCGGCTGGCGGGCCGGCGGGTCCGGCACCCGGAGCTGACGCTGGCGACGGTGGACCACAATGTGCCGACGATCGACCGGGACAAGCCGTGGACGGACCCGCTTTCGGTGCAGCAGGTGGAGGCGCTGCGGCGGAACTGCGAAGAGTTTGGCATTCCGCTGTTCGGGGTTGGCGACATCCGGCAGGGGATTGTGCACGTCATCGGGCCGGAGCAGGGGCTGACACAGCCGGGCATGACGATTGTCTGCGGCGACAGCCACACCTCGACGCACGGCGCGTTCGGGGCGCTGGCGTTCGGCATCGGGACGAGCGAGGTGGAGCACGTGCTGGCGACGCAGACGCTGCCGCAGGCGAAGCCGAAGACGATGTCCGTCGAGGTGAACGGCGAGCTGCACCCGGGTGTGACGGCGAAGGACGTGATTCTCGGGATCATCGCGAAGATCGGCGTCTCGGGCGGCGTGGGGCATGTCATTGAGTACCGGGGCGAGGTGATCCGGAAGCTCTCGATGGAGGGCCGGATGACCATCTGCAACATGTCGATCGAAGGCGGGGCGCGCGCCGGGCTGATTGCGCCGGACGACACGACTTTCGCGTATATGGAGGGGCGCCGGTTCGCGCCGAAGGGGGCGGACTGGGAGAAGGCGCTGGACTACTGGCGTTCGCTGCCGACGGACGAGGGCGCCGAGTTCGACACGTACGTGACGCTGGATGCGTCCGAGATCGAGCCGACGGTGACATGGGGGACGACGCCGGCGCAGAGCGTGCCGGTGACCGGCCGGGTGCCGGACCCGTCGGAGGCGCCGACGCCGCAGGCGCGGGAGCTGGCCGAGCGGGCGCTTCACTACATGGGGCTGGAGCCGGGGACGCCGATCCAGGAGATCCGGCTGGACCGGGTGTTCATCGGTTCGTGCACGAACAGCCGGATTGAGGACCTGCGGGCGGCGGCGGAAATTGTCCGGGGCCGAAAGGTGGCGCCGCATGTGCGGGCGATGGTGGTTCCCGGGTCGGGGCTGGTGAAGCACCAGGCCGAGGAAGAGGGGCTGGACAGGATTTTCAAGGAGGCCGGGTTCGAGTGGCGCGATGCGGGCTGCTCGATGTGCCTCGGGATGAACCCGGACATCCTGCTGCCGGGGGAGCGGTGCGCGAGCACGTCGAACCGGAACTTCGAGGGGCGGCAGGGCCGCGGCGGGCGGACGCACCTGGTGAGCCCGCAGATGGCGGCGGCGGCGGCGATCGCCGGGCATTTCGTTGACATCCGGGAGTGGAAGTAGCGATGAAGAAGTTCGAGACCGTGCGCGGGCGGGTGATCCCGCTGAACCGGGCGGATGTGGATACGGACCAGATCATTTCGAAGGAGTTCCTGAAGCGGATCGAGCGGACCGGGTTCGGGCCGTTTGCGTTCGACGAGTGGCGGAAGGACCCGGATTTCGTGCTGAACCGGCCGGTGTACAAGGGCGCGCCGATCATGGTGACGGGGCCGAATTTCGGGTGCGGGTCCTCGCGGGAGCACGCGGTGTGGGCGCTGGACGATATGGGACTGCGGGTGATCATCGCGCCGTCGTTTGCGGACATCTTCCGGAACAACTCCTCGAAGGTGGGGCTGCTGACGGTGACGCTCCCGCAGGAGGACTGCGACTGGCTGATCGCGCGGGCGGAGGAGCTGCCGGAGGCGGAGCTGGTGGTCGACCTCGAGTCGCAGACGGTGGCGACAGCGGACGGGACGTGGCAGCGGCGGTTCGAGATCGACCCGTTCGTGAAGTACTGCCTGCTGAACGGGCTGGATGACATTGGGCTGACGCTGCAACTGGAGGACCGGATCGCGGCGTACGAGCAGCGCCGGCCGGAGTGGCTGCCGAAGACGGAGGCGCTGCTGGCGGGGTAGCCCGGGCGGTAGACCATGGCCGCGCCCGCGCGCAGGATTGCGGCATGGAGGAGGGCGACCTCGTCGAACGGCTGCGGGCGTGGGCGCGCGGCCGGTACTGGGAGCTCGTGGGCATCGAGACGGTAGCCGCCGAGCCGGGCCGGGTGGTGAACCGGGTGCGGCTGCGCGAAGACCACCTGAACTACAACGACGTGGTCCACGGGGGCGTGATTTCGAGCCTGATTGATTCGGTCGCGGGCGGTGCGGTGCGGACCCTGCGGGAGGAGAGCGAGATCCGGCAGCGGCCGCATGCGACGAGCGACCTGCACGTTTCGTACCTTGCGCCGGCGCGGGGGACGGAGCTGGTGGCTGAGGCGAAGGTGGTGAAGATGGGGAGGACGGCGGCGTTCACGCAGGTGGAGGTACGGGACGATAGCGGGCGGGTGGTTGCGCTGGGGCTGGTGACCTTCGTCATTGGCGGACGGCGGGAGGGCGGCTGATGGAGCCGGCCCCGGGGCGGCCATACCCGGTGCCTGCGGAGGCCCCGGTGCGGGATTCGCGGGGACGGCCGTGCCCGGTTGCGATTGACGTGTTCACGGCCGGGCCGCCGCAGCCGGCCGGGCCGGCGCGGTATCGATTCCCGGGTCGGGAGCAGCCGCGGCCGGGCCACAGCGCGTATGTGCTGGGCGGAGACCTTGCGCCGGCGACGGTGCTGGCGGCGTACGCTGCGGGGTTTTTCCCGTGGCCGAGGAGCCCCGAGGAGGAGGTGGTCTGGTGTTCGCCGGCCCCGCGGGCGGTGCTGCCGGTCGATACGTTCACGGTGCCGCGGCGGCTGGGGCGTACCCTCCGGCAGGGGAGGTTCCGGGTGACGGTGGATGCGGCGTTCGATGCGGTGATCCGGGCGTGCGCGGAGCGGCAGGAGGGGACGTGGATCACCCCGCAGGTGGTCGAGGGGTACTGCACGCTGCACCGGCTGGGGTGGGCGCACAGCTTCGAGGTGTGGCACGAGGGGGAGCTGGCCGGCGGGCTGTACGGCGTGGCGTTCGGTGCGATGTTCGGCGCGGAGTCGATGTTTTCGCGGGTGCGGGATGCCTCGAAGGTGGCGGTGGCGGCGATGGTGCAGCACTGCCGGGCGCTGGGCGTGGAGCTGGTCGATATCCAGGTGCTGAACGACCACACAGCGCGGTTGGGCGGCATTGAGATTCCCCGGGAGGAGTACCTGGAGCGGTTCCGGCAGGCGGCGGTGCGATCGGTGGACTGGCACCGGGCCGGCGCGGCGGAGGGCCTTGCGGGCTGCGGGTAACGACCGAAGGGCCCGCGACGGCGGCGGCGATTCGGAGCACACTAGGGGGAACCTGCACCTGCGGAGGGAGAGGGATGACCTCGACGCGGCCGACCCCGGTTGGGCTCTACCACCTGCTGACGGACTTCGAATGCCCGGCGGCGAGCGTCCGGGTATTCCGGATGAGCGGAGAGGGCGATGCGGTGGGTTCGCACGTGCACCGGCGTTCGATGCAGATGTACCTGGCGATCGAAGGGAGCGTGGTGGTTGAGGTCGACGGCGTGGAGACGGTGCTGAAGCCGTACGAGGTGCTGGCGGTGTGGCCGGGGAGCGTGCACCGTGCGAGCCCGCTGGACGGCGAGGCGGTGGTGGCGAACATCTCGATTCCGCCGCTGGGCGCAGACGACCAGGTGCCGATGGCAACCGTCCCGGAGCCGGCGGACCGGGAGCTGCCGCGGGGCAGCGACGCCGACGTGGAGGACTAGCAGCAGGGGCAGAGGTCGCGGTCGACGGTGACCGGCGTGGCCGGGAGAATACGGGGCCATGGCAACGTTTCGCATCCTGGTGACGCCGGGCGACGGGATCGGCCCGGAGGTGATGGAAGAGGCGCTCAAAGTGCTGGGGCGGGTGCAGCAGCGCTTCGGGCACGAGTTTGTCTACGACGAGGAGACGATCGGCGGGGCGGCGATCGACCGGTACGGCGTGGCGCTGCGGCCCGAGACCATTGCGAAGGCGAAGGCATCGGATGCGGTGCTGTTCGGCGCGGTTGGCGGACCGAAGTGGGATGACCCGCGGGCGAGCGTGCGCCCGGAGGACGCCATCCTTGGGATGCGGAAGCAGCTGGGGCTGTTCGCGAACCTGCGGCCGGTGCGGGTTGCGCCGGAGCTTATCGGCGAGAGCACGCTGAAGCCCGAGGTGCTCCAGGGCGTGGACATGGTCGTCATCCGGGAGCTGACCGGCGGGCTGTACTTCGGGAAGCCGAAGCGGCGGTGGGAGAACGCGGAAGGGCGGCAGGCGGTCGACACGCTTCGGTACAGCGAGCGGGAGGTCGCTCGGGTATGCCACGTGGCGTTCCAGCTGGCGCGGCAGCGCCGGAAGAAGGTGACCAGCGTCGACAAGGCGAATGTGCTGCGGACCGGGCAGCTGTGGCGGGAGGTAGCGACGGAGGTTGGGAAGCAGTACCCCGACGTGGAGCTGGAGCACATCCTGGTGGATGCGTGCGCGATGTACCTGGTGCGCCGGCCGGCGAGCTTCGACGTGATTGTGACGGAGAACATGTTCGGGGACATCCTGACGGACGAGGCGGCGATGCTGGCCGGTTCGATGGGGATGATGCCTTCGGCGAGCCTGGGGCGGCGGCGAAAGGACGGCACGGGCATCGGGCTGTACGAGCCGATCCACGGGAGCGCGCCGGACATTGCGGGGCAGGGGAAAGCGAACCCGCTGGCGATGATCCTGAGCGCGGCGATGATGCTGCGGCTCTCGCTGGGGCTGGACCGGGAGGCGAAGGCTGTCGAGGACGCGGTGGACGCGGTCATCCGCGAGGGGCTGCGTACGCCGGATATTGCGGGGCCGGGCGCGAAGGTGGTGGACACCCGGACGATGGGCAGCGCGGTGGCCGAACGGATCTGAGGAGGCGCCGGCAGCGGCTTCGCGCGGGACGCGGACGCGCCGGGGACGAAGGAGGAGCAGGAGATGCCGGTTTCGAACACGTGCGTGAAGACGGGCGAGGGCCAGGTCGCGATGCTGCAGATCCCGTACCCGGACGAGCCGGGGCCGGGGCAGGCGCTTATCCGGACGCGGCTTTCGACCATTTGCGGGAGCGATATCCACGTGGTGGACCACCTGCCGGTGCCGGCGGGCGTGCCGATGGGGCATGAGGCGGTGGGGACGGTGGAGGCGGTGGGCGCGGGGGTCACAGCGTTCCGGCCGGGCGACCGGGTGGTCGTGAGCTGCCTGCTCTGCTGCGGGACGTGCCGGCGGTGCATGGAGGGCGACCAGCAGGTGTGCGAGACGTTCAACGCGCCGGCGAACCTGCTTTTTGGGGCACAGGGGGAGTTCTTCCTGGTCAACGGGGCGCAGACGTCGATGGCGAAGGTCCCGGACGGCCTGGAGGACGAGCAGGTGCTGTTCGTGACCGACATTATGTCGACGGGATTTGCGGCGATTGAGCGGGCGGAGCTGAAGCCGGGGGATACGCTGGCGATTTTTGCGCAGGGGCCGGTGGGACTGTGCGCGACGGCGGGGGCGCGGACGTACGGCGCGGGGCTGATCATCGCGGTGGAAGGGATTCCGGAGCGGGCGGCGATGGCGAAGCGGCTGGGCGCCGACGTGGTGGTGGACCCGGCGAACGCGGTGGCAGAGATCCTGCGGCTGACCGGCAACCGGGGCGTGGACGTGGCGGTGGAAGCGCTGGGCCACGAGGTGACGTTCCAGAACGCGTGCGCGGTGGTGCGGAACGGGGGCACGGTGAGCTCGGTCGGTGTGTACGGCGGCTACACGGAGCTGCGGCTGCCGACCGGAGGGTCGTTCATGCACCGGAAGATTGTGACGACGCTCTGCCCGGTGGGGACGGCGCGGATGGAGCGGCTGATGGCGCTGATCCAGGGCGGCAGGGTGGACCTGCGGCCGCTGCTAACGCATTCGATGAAACTGAGCGAGACCCCGGCCGGGTACGAGCTGTTCCGGAAGCGGGAGGGCGGGGTGCTCAAGATCGCGCTGCGGCCGTGAGCGGCGGGGAGGGCGTGCGCCGGCTGGTCTTCGTGTGCCGGCCGCCGAACGAGTTCGTGGCGTGGGAGCTGCCGGCGTGGGCCGCGGCGGAGGCGGGCGACCTCGCGGGTGTCATTGAGGTGGAGGTGCGCCACCCGGACCCGGAGATGGATGGGTCGTGCCGGTGGTGCGGCGCGCGCCGCGGCGAGGTGGTGCGGCTGGTCGACGGGAAGCTCGCGTAGCCGGCGCGGGCTGTGGTTGAATGCGCGGCGATGTTTGAGGCGGTGCTGGTTGCGAACCGGGGCGAAATCGCCGTGCGCATCGTGCGGACACTGCGGCGGCTGGGCGTGCGGGCGGTGGTGGCGGCCTCGCCGGCGGACAGGGATTCGCTGGCGGCGCGGGAGGCGGATGCGGTAGCGCTGCTGCGGGGTTCGGCACCGGCGGAGAGCTACCTCGACGGGGAGCAGTTGCTCGCGGCGGCGCACTCGCACGGGTGCGGGGCGATTCACCCCGGGTACGGGTTCCTTGCGGAATCGGCGGCGTTCGCGCGGGCGTGCGCGGCGGCGGGAATCGTGTTCATCGGCCCGCCGCCGGAGGCAATGGAGGCGCTGGGCGACAAGGCGCGGGCGCGGCAGTTCGCGGCGAGGCTTGGCATCCCGGTGGTACCCGGGTTCGACGGCGACGGGGATGACGCGGCGCTGCTGGCGGCGGCGGAAGCGGTGGGGTTCCCGCTGCTGATCAAGGCGCGGGCCGGCGGCGGCGGTCGGGGGATGCGGCTGGCGCGGACGCCGAGGGAGCTGGCGGGGCTGCTGGCGGAGGCGCGGCGCGAGGCGGAGGCAGCCTTCGGTGATGGGGGACTGCTGCTGGAGCGGCTGGTCGAGCGGCCGCGGCACATCGAGGTGCAGGTGCTGTCGGACCGGCACGGGACGGTGCTCCACCTCTGGGAGCGGGAGTGCTCGGTGCAGCGTCGGCGGCAGAAGCTGGTGGAGGAGGCGCCGAGCCCGGCGGTCGACCCGGGGCTGCGGGC
Organism: Tepidiforma thermophila; assembly: GCF_002563855.1. NCBI lineage: Bacteria > Bacillati > Chloroflexota > Tepidiformia > Tepidiformales > Tepidiformaceae > Tepidiforma > Tepidiforma thermophila. Next base: position 1,208,609 of record NZ_PDJQ01000001.1, on the reverse strand, counting down.
AGAGCTGACGGAGGCGGCGGTCCGGCTGGCCCGGGAAGCGGGGTACGTGAACGCGGGGACGGTGGAGTTCCTTGTGGGGGAACCGGGGCCGGAGGGACGGCGGCCGTGGTACTTCCTTGAGGTGAACCCGCGGCTGCAGGTGGAGCACCCGGTGACCGAGGCGATCACCGGGCTGGACCTCGTGGAGCTGCAGGTGCGGATTGCCGCCGGGGAGCGGCTGCCGTTCGGGCAGGAGGAGGTGGAGCTGCGGGGCCACGCCATCGAATTCCGCATCAACGCGGAGGACCCGCGGGAAGGGTTCCGGCCGACGGGCGGTGAGGTGCGCTGGTGGCCGGGGGCGGCGACAGCGGGGTGGCGGATCGACGCCGGTTACGCCGACGGTGACCGGGTGCCGGGGTTTTACGACTCGCTGGCGGCGAAGGTGGTGGTGCACGGGCGCGACCGCGAGGAAGCGCTGCGGCTCGCCCGGGGGGTCCCGCCGGGGCTCATCGAAACGCCGCGGACGACGGCGCCGCTGGTGCAGGTGCTGGCGGGCGACCCGGAGTTCGTGCGCGGGCAGGTTCACGTGGAGTGGCTGGAGGAGCGGCTGCCTGAACTGCTGGAGCGGGCGGGGGCGCCGGAGGGTGCGTGGGCGGCAGCCGCAGGGGCCGCGGCCGGGCTGGCACCACGGGCGGGAGCGTTCGCCGGGCCGGCATGGATCGGCGCGGGGCGGGCGGCGCTCTGGCTGACTGACGGCTGGTCGGTCCGGGACGCGCTGGCGGTTGCGGTCGACACGCACGGGTTCCGGGCGCAGGTAACAGGCGGGGGTATCGCCGTGGAAGGGCCGGGCGGCGAGCGGTGGACCTTCTGCCCGGCCTGGCCGGCGCCCCCGGCGCGGCGGGCGGACGGGGAGGGCGGGCCGGCGGGGACGGTGGCGGTCGCGCCGCTGGCCGGGACTGTTGCGGCGGTGCTGGTGGAGAAGGGGCAGGAGGTCGCGGCGGGGCAGGTGCTGGCGGTGATCCACGCGATGAAGATGGAGCACCCGGTGCGCGCGGATGCGGACGGGCGCGTCGCCGAGGTATGCGCCGGCCCTGGGGCGACCGTCGCGGCGGGGGAGGTGCTCGTTCGGCTCGACCTCTGGTAGACCCGGGATGGCCGGAAAGCACGCGGGGCTCCCCATCCGGGAGCCCTGCGCAGGCCTGGCGCGACAGGCGGTCAGTTCACCTTCTCGGGGCCGCCCGGGGCCGGCCGGGGCGGGACGACGCCGCCGCCAGGCTGCTCCTCGAGCTTCGAAATATCGAGGGAAGGGTCGAGGCTTTTCGCGACAGCGACGAGGTCGTCGCGGGAGATGGCGGGGCTGACTCCTTTCGAGTAGCCGCTCACGTTGAAGCTCGTTCCGTCGGCGGTCATCCAGCTGATGTTGGATTCACTGATCCAGCCGGAGAAGGCGCCGGGCTTCGGGGAATCGGGCGCGGCGTAGACGGAGATATCGATAACGTCGGCGCCCTTTTCGAGCGTCCAGAACAGCGCGTAGCTCGCGAAAAAGTCTTTCGGGCGCGGACAGCCAGGGGCGATATCAGAGACCGTGAGATTCTTGGTGACGATGGTGTAGCCGGCAGGCGGGACGGGTGCGCGGAGGCCGAGCTTTGCGAGGTCAGCCTCGGAGAGGGTCCGCTGCTGGATGAAGCAGGCGTCGGTGAAGGAGGGGTCGAGCGCGCGGGCGATGGACCGGATAAGGTCTGCGTTGCCGCGCCCGTCCTTGCTGCCGTACCAGATGGAGAACTGGAGGCCGCGTGCGGTCCAGTTGGCGCCGAACTGGTCGAGGTAGCCGGGGTAATCGACCGTGGTGCCGGCGGGGAGGCCGGTGACAGAGATGCCGAGGCTGTCGCCGCCGGGCGCGTTCCACTGGGCGTAGAGGCCCAGGCCCTCGGTTGGGCGGGTAGAGGTGTCGCAGGGAGGCTGGGGAGCACGGAAGGTCGTGATGTGGACCTCCGCGAGCTTGAAGTTGCCCGGGACGGCGGGGCGCGGGTCGCCGATGCCGTAGTCGGCGAGGCTGGCCCAGTCGCCATCGGCGGCGACCCAGAAGCACTGCTGGTCGAAACCGGGCGCGACCTGGCTGATGACCTCGCGCAGGACCTCCGCCGCGCGGGGGTCGGGCTTTGCGGGGTAGGTGGTGGTGCCGGTATCCATCGGCATGACGGGGTAGGCGTTGACGTAGACGGTGAAGAGGTAGCCGAGGGCCGAGAAGGTGGCGCTATCGGGCCGGAGGACGGGCGCGGCCGGCTCGCTGCTGGCAGTTTGGGTGATGTAGACGTCGAGGCCGGTGGCGGTGTGGCGCCACGATGTGGAGAGCGACGGCCGGGGGCTGCCGGTGGGCGCGCCGTCGGGGGTGCAGTCGGCGACGGCGGAGAGGTAGAGGCTGGTCAGCTCGAAGCCGGAGCGCGGGACGCGGGGCGTGACGCCGGCGGCGGCGAGGTCGACCAAGGACGTGCCGAGCGCATCAACGGGCAGGGGGGCGAGGCAGCCGTAGGGGCCGCCGTACCCGCCTTTCGGGGCGGCGACGTCTTCGCCGCCGCGGCCGGGAGCGCTCGATACCGGCACGCCGGGGCGCGCCGTCCCGGCAGGAGCGCCCTGGACGGGCGGCCGGGTGGCAACCGGGGCGCCGGCGGCCGGGGGCGCTTCGGCGTCGTCATCGAAGAGGGCGCGGGCGGTCAGCACGCCGGCCCCGAAGAGGGCAGCTGCGGCGACGCCAGCAATGGCCCAGCCAAGCGGGCCGGAGAGACGGACTGGTGGGTTCGAAGGCATGGTTCCTCCTGGGTGAGCGGGTATCCCTCCGACCGGGGAAACGATGCGCAGCGGATGCGATGTTCCCGTTTGTTTGCGTGCGTCTTACTGGTTCCTTTCGGCGGCGATGAAAAGAAGCGGGAGGGCGGCCTACATACGGAAGGTGCCGAAGCGAGTGGGTTCGAGCGGCGCGCAGGCGGCGGCCTGGAGCCCGATTGCGAGCACCCGGCGGGTGTCGCGGGGGTCGATGACGCCGTCGTCCCAGAGGCGGGCGGTGGAGAAGTAGGGAGACCCTTCGGCTTCGTAGCGGGCGATGGTCGGGGCTTTGAAGGCTTCCTGTTCCTCGGCGGAGAGGGTTTCGCCGCGGTCGAGGCGGACCTGGAGGAGGACGGAGGCGGCCTGTTCGCCGCCCATGACGGAGATGCGGGCGTTGGGCCACATCCAGAGCTGGCGCGGGCCGTAGGCGCGGCCGCACATGGCGTAGTTCCCGGCGCCGAAGCTGCCGCCGATGATGACGGTGAACTTTGGGACGGCGGCGCAGGCGACGGCGGTGACCATTTTGGCGCCGTCTTTGGCGATGCCGGCGTTTTCGTACTGGCGGCCGACCATGAAGCCAGTGATGTTCTGGAGGAAGACGAGGGGGATGCCGCGGGAGGCACAGAGTTCGATGAAGTGGGCACCTTTGAGGGCGGATTCGGAGAAGAGGATGCCGTTGTTGGCGACGATGCCGACGGGGTGGCCTTCGATGCGGGCGAAGCCGCAGACGAGGGTGGTGCCGTAGCGGGCCTTGAACTCGTGGAAGCGGGAGCCATCGACAATGCGGGCGATGACTTCGCGGACGTCGAAGGCGTGGCGGAGGTCGGCGGGGATGATGCCGAGGAGGTCGTCGGCAGGGCAGGCGGGCGGTTCGGCGGGGGCGACGGGCCAGGGTGGGGGCGGCGGGGCGGGAGGGTGCTGACGATATCGCGGACGATGCGGAGGGCGTGGTGGTCGTCCTCGGCGAGGTGGTCGGCGACGCCGGAGACGCGGGTATGGACGTCGGCCCCGCCGAGTTCTTCGGGGGTGGTGATTTCGCCGGTGGCGGCGCGAACGAGGGGCGGGCCGCCGAGGAAAATGGTGCCGGTGCCGCGGACGATGACCGTTTCGTCGCTCATGGCGGGGACGTAGGCGCCGCCGGCGGTGCAGGAGCCCATGACGGCAGCAATTTGGGGGATGCCCCGGGCGCTCATGCGGGCCTGGTTGTAGAAGATGCGGCCGAAGTGGTGCTTATCGGGGAAGACGTCGTGCTGGAGCGGGAGGAAGGCGCCGCCGGAATCGACGAGGTAGATGCAGGGGAGGCGGTTCTCTTCGGCGACTTCCTGGGCGCGGAGGTGCTTCTTGACGGTGAGGGGGTAGTAGGTGCCGCCCTTGACGGTGGCGTCGTTGGCGATGATGACGCAGGGGCGGCCGGCGACCATGCCGATGCCGGTGACGATGCCGGCGGAGGGGACGTCGTCGTCGTAGACGCCGTCGGCGGCGAGGGGGCTGAACTCGAGGAAGGCGGTCGCAGGGTCGACGAGGAGCTGGATGCGTTCGCGGGCGAGGAGCTTGCCGCGGGCGCGGTGGCGTTCGATCGCGGCCGGGTCGGCGCCGCGGGCGACGCGTTCGAGCCGGGCGCGGAGGTCGTCGACGAGGGCGAGGTTGTGCGCGGCGTTGGCGCGGAAGGCATCGGAGGCGGGATCGACGCGGGAGGTGAGACGGGGGAGGGGGTGGGCGAAGGGATCCATGTGGGGAACCTGGCGGGAGGGGTCTGGCGGGAGATTATCGCGCAGGCAGCGGCGCGGGCGGGCAGCACGAGCCCGGAAGGCGCAGGAGCCCTAGACTTGGGCAGAATCCGCCGGGGGTAGCCGGGATGGTCCTGAGTGACCGCACGATCCGCCGCGAGCTTGCGGCCGGGAATATCGAGATCGAGCCGCTGGGGGAGGACGCAATCCAGCCGGCGAGCGTGGACCTTCGGCTGGGGCACCAGTTCCGGGTGTTCCGGAATTCGCGGGTGCCGTTCATCGACGTGAAGCAGGAGTACCCGGACCTGACGGAGCTGGTGACGGCGACGGACGAGCAGCCGTTCATCCTGCACCCGGGGGAGTTTGCGCTGGCGGTGACGCTGGAGCGGGTGCGGCTGCCCGATTTCATCGTGGGGCGGCTGGAGGGGAAATCGTCGCTCGGGCGGCTGGGGCTGCTGGTGCACTCGACGGCGGGGTACGTGGACCCGGGCTGGAACGGGGCGCTGACGCTGGAGCTTTCGAACGTGGCGAACCTGCCGATTGCGCTGTATCCGGGGATGAAGGTTTCGCAGATTTCGTTCCTGCGGCTGACGGAGCCGGCGGAGCACCCGTACGGTTCGCGGGAGGCGGGGAGCAAGTACCAGGGGCAGGAGGGGCCGACGCCGAGCCGGTACTACCTGAACTTCCGGAAAGAGCAGTAGCGGCCGGGCCGTTCAGGCGAGGGCGAGAGACTGGCCAAGCGCGGGGACGACGAGGTCGGACAGCACGCGGGCGCGGAGGGCGGCAGCGAGCGACTCGGCGGCGGGCGGTTCGCCGTGGACGAGGACGATGCGTTTCGGGGGCTCGTGGGCGGATTCGACCCAGCGGATCAGTTCATCGCGGTCGGCGTGGGCGGAAAGGCCGTGGATGCAGGTGACGCGGGCGCGGACGTCGACGTCGATGCCGAAGACGCGGACGGTGGGCGCTCCTTCGAGGAGGGCGCGGCCGCGGGTTCCGGCGGCCTGGTAGCCGACCAGGCAGATGAGGTTGCGCGGGTCGGGGGCGAGCCGCTGGAGGTGGTGGAGGACGCGGCCGCCGGTGAGCATGCCGCTGGCGGCGATGATGATGCGGGGGCCGGGGAGGTTGTTGAGCTTCTTCGAATCCTCGATGGTGCGGTGGAAACGGACGTTGCGGGGGAAGAGGGCGCCGGGGGCAGTGTGAGGGATGTCGCGGTCGAGGTATTCGCTTTCGAGGTAGCGGTTGTAGAGGCCGGTGACGTCGTTGGCCATGGGGGAGTCGATGTGGATGGGGACATCGGGGAAGCGGCCGGTTTCGATGGCGATGCGGAGGTGGTGGGTGACGAGCTGGGCGCGGGCGACAGCGAAGGCGGGCACCAGGACGGTCCCGCCGCGCTCGAGGGTGGGGAGGAGTTCGTCGCGGAGCTGCGTGATGACGGACTGGTGGCCGTGGGAGCGGTCGCCGTAGGTGGATTCGAGGACGAGGGTGTCGCAGGGCGGGAGGGGGGCGGGGTCGGTGTGGATGGGCTGGTGGTAGCGCCCGAGGTCGCCGCTGAAGACGATGCGGTGGGCGCGGTCTTCGCCCATGGGAACTTCGAGCTGTACGAAGGCGGAGCCGAGGATATGGCCGGCGTTGCGGAAGGTGACGCGGAAGGTGCCGGCGTCGAAGCGTTCGCCATAGGGCCGGGTGCGGATGTACTGGAGGGCCCGAAGGGCGTCTTTGACGGTGTAGAGGGGGAGGGCGGGGTGGTGTTTGCTGAAGCCTTTCCGGTTAGCGAAGGCGGCATCTTCCTCCTGGATTTCGGCCGCATCGAGGAGGAGGATGCGGGTCATTTCGGCGGTGGCGGGCGTTGTGTAGATGGGGCCGCGGTAGCCGAGCTGGACGAGCCGGGGGAGGTAGCCGGTGTGGTCGATGTGGGCGTGGGTAAGGATTATGGCGCGGGGGGCCTGGGGGTCGAAGCCGGGGCCCTGCCAGTTGCGCAGGCGGAGCTCTTTCAGGCCCTGGAAGAGGCCGCAATCGACGAGGATGGCGTCGTCGCGGGTGGAAACGAGGAAGCGGGAGCCGGTGACGGTGCCGGCGCCGCCATGGAATTCGATACGAGCCGTCACCGGGTTACTGCCGGAGCCAGCTTGCGGCGGGGTCCTGGCCGCGGCGGAGCCATTCGAGGACGAAGGGGTTGTGCTGCTTTTCGAAGCCGATCGTGGTTTCCTGCATGTGGCCGGGGAGGACGATGGTCTCATCCGGGAGCACGAGCAGCCGCTCGCAGATGGAACGCATCTCCTGCTCGAAGTTCCCGCCCGGGAGGTCGGTGCGGCCGATCGAGCCGCGGAAGAGGGTATCGCCGCTGAAGAGGAGGCCCTCTTCGGCGTAGTAGGAGACGGAGCCGGGGGTGTGGCCGGGGGTGGCGATGGTGTGGAGGCGGAGGCCGGCGACTTCGACGATGTCGCCGTGAGTGACGAAGGCGTCGGGGTCGGGCGGGCCCTTTTCGATGGAGATGCCGAAGCGGGCGGCGATCGCCTTCCAGCCGTGGCGGAGGAGGTCGAGGTCGGCCTGGTGGAGGAGGAACTTCGCCCCGGTGGCGGCGTGGACGCCGGCGACGCCCATGACGTGGTCGACGTGGGCGTGGGAGTTGGCGATGTACTTAATGGTGACGCCCATGTCGCGGGCGAGGGCGAGGATCTCCTCGGGCTCGTCGCCGGGGTCGATGCAGATGGCTTCGCCGGTGCGGCGGTTCCCGATGACCCAGCAGTTTTCCTGGAACACGCCGACGACGATGCCGCGGACCATGAGTTCGTTGGCAACTTCCATATGTGTAGGGTAGCGCGGCGGCGGGGTGTGCGTTGGTCGGAGCGCGGGGGCGTGCGATAAGGAGGCGTGGACTGGCAGACGGGCCTGGCGGTGACGGGGCTTGCGGCGGCGGCCTCGCTGATCCAGGCGCTTTCGGGCTTCGGGTTCTCGCTGTTCATCGTGCCGTTCCTGGCGATGGTGATTGGGCCGAAGGAGACGGTGGCGCTGGCGAACCTGCTCGGGACGGCGGTGAACCTGACGCAGCTGCGGGCGGTGGGGCGGGCAGCGGAGCGGCGGACGACCGCGGGGATGGTGGCTGGGTGTTACCTGGGGATGCCGTTCGGGCTGGCGGTGCTGCTGTTCCTGGAGCCGCGGGCGCTGCAGGCCGGCATGGCGATCTGTGTGCTGGTGTTCACGGCGGTGCTGGCACGCGGCTGGCAGCTGCGCGGTACGGGGCCCGGGTGGGACCTGGGGACGGGGTTCGTGAGCGGGCTGCTGAATACGTCAACGAGCATGTCGGGGCCGCCGGTCGTGCTGTATCTGCAGGGGCGGCGGCTGGCGCCGCTGGCGTTCCGGGGGACGACGACGGTGTACTTTCTGGCGACGTCGGGCGGGGCAGCGGCGATGCTGGCGGCTTCGGGGACGCTGACCTGGCACACCGCCGGGCTGGCGCTGCTGGCGTTTCCGGCGAGCCAGGCGGGGCGGCTGGCGGGCAACCGGCTGTTCCACCGGCTGGACGAGCGGCGCTTCCGGCTGCTGGTGTTCGTGATTCTTGCGGCAAGCGCGTGCTCGGCGCTGGCGAACGCGGTGCGGTAGGGCCGGGTCGCGGCTGGCGGAGGCGCCGGTAGAATCCGTGGGCGACGCTTTTCGGTTCGGAACGGAGGGAAGGAGATGGCTGGACCGCTGGAAGGCATCCGGGTGGTCGAGATGGGCGTCTGGGTCGCGGGGCCCTCGTGCGCCGCGATCCTGGCCGACTGGGGCGCGGAGGTCGTAAAGCTGGAGCCGCCAGAGGGGGACCCGTTCCGGGGGCTGGGCGCGGCGTTCGGCATGGCGATGAACCCGCCGTTCGAGCTGGACAACCGCGGCAAGCGGAGCGTGGCGGTGAACCTGGAGACGCCGGAGGGCCGGGCGATCGCCGGGGCGCTGATTGACCGGGCGGATGTGTTCGTGACGAATATGCGGCCGCGGGCCCTGGAGCGGCTGGGGATGACCTACGAGGAGCTTTCGGCGCGGAACCCGGGACTGATCTACTGCCAGGTGACGGGGTACGGGCCGGATTCGCCGGAGGCGAACCGGGCGGCGTACGACGTTGGGGCGTTCTGGTCGCGGGCAGGGGTTGTTGCAGGACTGACGCCGGAAGGGGCGGAGCCGCCGCTGCAGCGGGGCGGCATGGGCGACCACATGACCGGTTCGAGCGCGGCCGGGGCGGTGGCTGCGGCGCTGTTCGCGCGGACGCGGACCGGGCGGGGGCAGCGGGTGGCGGTCTCGCTGGCGCGGATCGGCGTGTACATGATGGGGTGGGACACGAACACGCAGCTCCGGCTGCAGCCGCCGCCGACGCCGCCGCACGACCGGCGGCATGCGCCGAACCCGCTGATCAACCCGTACCGTGATGCGGAGGGACGGTGGTTTTACCTTTTGCTCCTGCAGGGCGACCGGCACTGGCCGGACCTGCTGCGGGCGCTGGGGAATCCGCCGGAGCTGGCCGAGGACCCGCGCTTCGCGGATATCCCGGGGCGGCGGGACAACGCCCCGGCGCTGGTGGCGGCCCTCGACCGGATCTTCGCGACGAAGCCGCTGGCGGAGTGGGGGCCGATTTTCGATGCGCACGACGTGTGGTGGGCGCCGATCCTGAACGTGGCCGAGGTGGTGAAGGACCCGGTGGTGCGGGCCGCGGGGGCGTTTGTGGAGCTGGAGTCGCCGGACGGGGTGGTGGAGCAGGTGAACACGCCGGCCGACTTCTACGGGACGCCGGCGCGGCCGCACGGGTGGGCGCCGGAGCTGGGGCAGCACACGGAGGAGGTGCTGCTGGAGCTGGGGTACGACTGGGAGCAGATTGCGGCGCTGAAGGACGCGGGCGCGATTCTCTGAGCCGGGTCAGGCGCCGGGGGCCGGCCCGGCAGCCGGGCGGTGACGGCGGAGCGGTTCGGGGACGAGGAAGGTGAGGACGGCTGCGCCGGCCAGCCCGATGCCGCCTGTGGCGACGGCAGCGGCGCCGAGGGAGCTGACGCCGATGATGGCGCTGACGAGGAGGGGACCGCCGGCGGTGCCGAGGTCGGTGACGAGGCGCCATGCGCCGAGGAACTCTCCGCGGCCGACGGCGGGGGAGAAGTCGGAGCCGAGGGTCATGTTGATGCCGCTGCCGAGGCCGTTCCCGAAGGAGATCAGAAGGCTGGCGAGCAGGAGGGCGAGGTAGGAATCGCTGAGGGGGACGAAGAGCATGCCGGCGCTCATGAAGAGGAGGCAGGGGACGCCGGCGAACTTCCGGCCCCAGCGGTCCATGACGATGCCGACAGGGTAGAAGAGGGTCATATCGAGGGCGGAGGAGAGGCCGAAGATGATGGAGACCTGGGCGGCATCGAGGCCGATGCGGTCGCCCCAGAGGGGGATGACGGCCTGGCGGCTGGAGCGGAGGACCTGGATGGCAAGGGAAGCGAGCCCGGCTGTGGCGAAGACGGCGGCGTGTTCGCGGAGAACGCCAAGTACGGGGTGGCCGCCGGCGGCGGCGCCGTGGTCGGGGGGTGTTTCGCGGACGACGGCGAAGATCGTGATGGCGGCGGCGAGGGCGAGCAGGGCCTGGAGGTAGAAGGCGGCATCGGTGCCGATGAGCGTCGCGCCGGCAGCGCCGATGAAGGGGCCGGCGAAGTTGCCGATGCGGTTGGAGCCGCCGATGAGGGAGAGGACGCGGCCGCGCTGGTCGAGCGGGGAGACGTCGGTGGCGTAGGAGAGGCGGGCGAGCATCCAGACGGCCCAGGTGCAGCCCATGAGGAAGGCGAGCGGTGCGAGGAGGAGCGTGGCCGGGGCGAGGGCGAAGCCGACGGCGATGAAGAAGAGGACGGCGGTGGCGGCGAGCATGGCCCAGCGTTCGCCGAGGCGGGAGACCATGATGCCGGCGGGGATATCGAAGGCCATGGTGCCGATGCCGCGGAGGGCAACGAGGAAGCCGGCGAAGGCGGGGGAGGCGCCGATCTCGATGGCGTAGAGGGGCATGACGGGGATGACCGCGCCCTGCCCGACCGCAAAGAGGAAGGTGGGGAGGTAGACCGGGACGGTAAGGGAGCGGATGCGGAAGGACGCCGGGCTGACGTTTCCGTTCACGTGAGCATCGTAGGGGCGGTGCTGTTCGCGGGCGAGCCGACTGCACGGCGAAGCGGCAGGGCGTACCCTGCAGTTATGGGCCAGGCAACGCTGCTGGATGTGCTGGCCGACGGCCGGGCCGGGGAACGGCTGCGGGCGTTCGACGCGGCCGGCGGGCTTACGGCGCTGATCCCCGAGCTGGAGGCGGGGCGCGGATTTGCGCAGCCGGAGCTGCACGCCTACGACGTGCTCGGGCACAGTCTCGCGGCGGTGGAGGCGGTGGACGCGGTCTTTGGCGACGGAGTCCCCGGGCGGGAGTTCCGGGAGGCGATCGGGTGGGTGGATTTCGACCGGTGGCTGGAGCGGGAGGTTGGCGGGGTGCCGCTCCCGGCGCTGGTTCGGCTGGGGGCGCTGCTGCACGACGTGGCGAAGCCGGCGACAGCGACGTTCGAGGACGGGCGGCTGCGGTTTCCGCGGCACGGGCCGGCAGGTGCGGATATGATGGCGCCGCGGCTGGCGGCCCTCGGGCTCGAGGCCGAGGCGGCTGCGCTGGTGGGGCGGCTCATCCGCTACCACCTGCGGCCGGCAGAGCTGGTCCGGAACTGGCCGGCGACTGACCGGGCGGTGCGGCGGTTCGTTCGCGACCTCGACGGCGAGGTGCTGGCGCTTATGGTGGTGAACCTGGCCGACGGATGGGCGACGCAGGGGCCGCGGTACACGCGGGAGCACTTCCGGCGGCACTGTGGGTTCGTGAACTATGTGCTGGCGCGGGCGTGGGGCGCGACCGAAGGCGACGGGCCGGAGCCGCTGGTGACCGGTGATGACCTCATCGCGGAGCTGGGGCTTTCCGGTGGACGCTTGCTGGGGGCTGTCCTAACATCGGTTCGCCACGCCCAGCTCGAGGGGCAGATTCGGACGAGGGATGAGGCCCTCGCACTGGCACGCGACGTGCTGACGCGCCCCGGGTTCGCGGAGTAGACCGGCCGGGTAAAGGGCCGGCGAGGAGATTCCAGCATGGCCGCAATGTGGAGCGTGATTTTCTATACGGGGCTGGCGGTTGCCGCCTTTTACTTCATCCTGCTGCAGCCGGTGCTGAAGGAGAAGAAGGAGCAGCGGAAGGCGGTCCAGCAGCTGAAGATCGGCGACGAGGTGATTACGACGGGCGGGCTGATCGGCGAGGTGAAGGATGTGGTGGTGCCTGCGGAGGGCCCGACGCAGATCATCCTCGAGATTGCGCCGGGGGTGCGGGTCCGGGCGGTGACCGATGCGATCGCGCGGCGGCTGAGCACGCTGGAGCCGGCGGGAGGCGCCGCGCAGGCGACGGAGGGGACGACGGGCGAGGTGACACGCTCGGGTGCGTAGTACCACGACGGTCCTGCTGTTTCTGTTCGTTGTCGCGCTGACGACCTTCAGCATCATCGTCGTCTGGCCGAGCACGCCCGAGCGGTACCTGCCGGGCGACTTCTGGCCCTCGGGGCGCGGGATCAAGATTGGCGACTTCGAGCGGGAGACGATGCGGCTCGGGCTCGACCTGCGGGGCGGGGTGCGGCTGGTACTCGAGGCCGACCCGCCGCCGGACTACCAGGGCGACCTCGACCAGGCGCTGGAGAGCGCGAAGCAGGTGGTGGAGCGGCGCGTGAATGCGTTCGGCGTGAGCGAGGCGGAGATTGCGCGCGCGAGCGGGAACCGGCTGAGCGTGCAGGTCCCGGGGATTTCGCTGACGGAGGCGCAGAACCTCATCGGGAAGACGGCGTCGCTGGAGTTCATGGTGTACGACGACCAGTACAACCTCGTCCCGGCGACCGGGGTGGTGAACGGGCAGACGCTGCAGATGACGGGCGCCTACCTGAAGAACAACACGTACCCGTCGCGGCTGGGGACGACGTTTGCGGTGAACTTCGAGACGACGGGCGTCGGCGCCGAGCTGATGGAGCAGATAACGACCCGGGCGCTGCAGTATCCGCCGGGAGACCCGCGGCGGCTGCTGGTGGTGATGCTCGACGGCGAGGTGCTGAGCGAGGCGGAGGTGCAGGCCGTCATCCGGGACCGGGGGCAGATTACAGGGCAGCCGACGTTCAGCGAGGCGAATACGCTCTCGAAGCAGCTGAACGCCGGCGCGCTGCCGATTCCGCTGCGGACGGTGCAGGCGAGCGAGGTGAGCGCGACGCTCGGCGAGGACTCGGTGCTCGCCTCGGTAAAGGCCGGCCTCGTCGGCCTGGCGTCGGTGATGCTGTTCATGGTGCTGTACTACCGGCTCCCGGGCCTGCTGGCTTCGGCGGCGCTGGTGGTATACACGTCGGTGACGCTAATGATTTTCAAGCTGGTGCCGGTGACGCTGACGCTCTCGGGCATTGCGGCGTTCGTGCTCTCGGTGGGTATGGCGGTCGACGCGAACATCCTGATTTTCGAGCGGCTGAAAGAGGAGCTGCGGCGCGGGCGGACGCTGAACGCGGCGATCGACATCGGGTTCCGGCGAGCGTGGTCGTCGATTCGCGACTCGAACGTCTCGACGCTAATTACGTGCGTCATCCTGTACTGGTTCGGAGACCAGTTCGGGGCGGCGCTGGTGAAAGGTTTCGCGCTGACGCTGGCGATCGGTGTGCTGGTGAGCATGTTCTCGGCGATCACCGTGACGCGGACCTTCCTGAAGATGCTGCTGGGGACGCCGCTGGCGAAGAGCGGGTTCCTGTTCAATGCGTCGGAAGTGCCGGCGCAAGAGCGGCGCCGGCGGCTGGCCGAGGCCGCGGGGGAGTAGGCGAATGCTGGACTTTGCAGGCAAGCGCTGGTGGTACCTCGGGTTTTCGGGCGTGTTTTTCCTGGCGGCACTGGCTGCGCTGGCGATCTTTGGGCTCAAGCCGGGCATCGAGTTCACGTCGGGGTCGACGTTTACGATTGAGTTCAAGGAGCGGACGGTTACGCAGGCGGAGCTGCGGCAGGCGATGCGCGACCTGGGCCATCCGGAGGCGCGGGTACAGCAATCGGGCACCAACACGTTCATCGTGCGGACGAACGAACTGGAGAACGCGCCAAGCCTGACGGGCGGAGCCGGGCCGGTTCCGCCGGGGGAGATCGACGACATCGAGCGGGCGCTGCAGGAGCGGTTCGGGGCGCTGGAGCGGAAGGACTTTGCGACGGTGTCAGGGTCGGTATCTGCGGAGATTGCGCGGTATGCGACGCTGGCGGTGATTGCGGCGGCGGTCGCGATCCTGGTCTACATCTGGCTGGCGTTCCGGCAGCTGCCGAAGGCGTGGCGGTACGGTGCGTGCGCGGTGATCGCGCTGGTGCACGATGCGGTGATTGTGATGGGGCTGTTCGCGGTGCTCGGGGAGTTCAGGGGCGTGGAGGTGGATACGGCGTTTATCACGGCAATCCTGACGGTCATCGGCTTCTCGGTGCACGACACGATTGTGGTGTTCGACCGGGTGCGCGAGGTGGTCTCGCAGGACCCCTATGTGCCGTTCGAGGAGGCGGTGAACGCGAGCCTGACCGAGACGCTGGCGCGGTCGATCAATACGTCGGTGACGGTGCTGCTGACGATCGTGGCGATGCTGCTGATCGGCGGCGAAACGATCCGGAACTTCCTGCTGGTGCTGCTGGTGGGCATCGTGGCGGGGACGTATTCGAGCATCGGGGTGGCCTCGCAGGTGCTGGTGGCGTGGGAGAACGGCGACCTGGCGAAGCTGTGGCGGAAGGTGCGGGGGCAGCAGAAGCTGGCGGCCGAGGCGGCCTGAGCGGTTCCGGAGGCATCTCCCCTTCTTGCCGGGAGGTACGGGGATTTAGCGGGCCGCAGGGGCTGCGCGCGGGAGGGTGCGGTCGAGGTGGGCGAGGAGGCGGGCGGCGAGTTCGCCGTGGAGGAGGCGCCCGCGGCGTGTGAGGCGGACGCGGGGGGAACGTTCGAGCAGGCCGGCTGCTTCGGCGTCGGCGAGGACCGGGCCGGCGGCGGCCTCGAGGGAGAGCGACCAGCGGGCTTCGAACTCCCGGGGTGAGAACCCTTCGAGGAGGCGGAGGCGGAGGGCGAGCCAATCGGCGACGTGCGCGGGGTGGGGCGGCGTCGTGACGGCGGCGAGCGCCGGGCGCGGCCCGCGGGGGGCGTTGCAGGCGACGGCATCGATGTAGGCGCGGGGGTGGTCGATATTGGCGTAGCGCTCGCCGGCGAGGTAGCCGTGCGCGCCGGCGCCGAGGGCGAGGTAGTCGGCATCGGTCCAGTAGGCGCGGTTGTGGCGGGACTGGTGGCCCGGGCGGGCCCAGTTCGAGAGTTCGTACTGTTCGAACCCGGCGGTTTCGAGGAGGTCGGAGGCGGCCTCGTACATGTCGGCGGTAAGGTCAGGGTCGGCGGGGGTCACTTCGCCCCGCTCGACGCGGCGCGCCAGGGGGGTGCCGGGCTCGATAGTAAGCGCGTAGAGGGAGAGGTGGTCGGGCTGGAGGGCGAGGGCCGCCCGGACGGTGGCGAGCCAGCGTTCGAGCGGCTGGCCGGGAAGGCCGTACATGAGGTCGAGGCTGACAGAGGTGAAGCCGGCAGCGCGGGCTGCGGCGACGGTGGCGGCCGTGGCTTCGGGGGAGTGGATGCGGTCGAGGAAGGCGAGCTCGGCCGGGTCGAAGGACTGGGCGCCGATGGAGAGGCGGGTGACGCCGGCGGCGCGGAGGGCATTGAGGTGCGCCGGGCTGGAGGTGCCGGGGTTGACTTCGAGGGTGACTTCGGCACCGGGCGCGAAGGGCGCGGTGTTGCGGAGGGCATCGAGGACGGTGGCGATGTGGGCGGCGGGGAGTTCGCCGGGGGTGCCGCCGCCGAAGCCGACCGAAGCGATGGTGCGGCCTTCGAGGAGGGGGGCGTTGGCGCGGATTTCCGCGAGGAGTGCTTCGAGGTAGGCGGGCTTGAGGGCATCCATGCCGGCGTAGGCGTTGAAATCGCAGTAGCCGCATTTCACGGTGCAGAACGGGATGTGGACGTAGACGGCGATCGGGCGGCTCATGGGCTGGCGCGGAAGGCGTCGCGGAATTCGGCGACGCGGTGGGTGGTGATGCCGTCGACGCCCCAGTCGGCGAGTTCGCGGGCGCGGTCGAGGTCGTCGACGGTCCAGGCGACGACGGCGAGGCCGGCGGCGCGGAGCTGTTCGACGACAGGGCGGGCCAGGAGGGTGTGGCGGCAGGAGATGCCGCGGGGAAGGGGGTCGCGTTCGGCGACGGCGAGGAAGAGATCGAGCTTGGCGCGGACGTCGATGGAATAGAGAAGGGGGAGGCCGGGGATGGCCTGGTGGAGGGCGCGGAGGATATTCCACGATTGGGAGGAGGCGACGACAGGCGGGCGCGGCTCGGAAGCAGCGAGGAGGTCGCGCAGCGCTGGGGCTGCATCGCGGCCGCCGTCTTTGAGGTCGAGCAGGACGGCGGCGCCGGAAGCGGCGGCGAGGTCGAGGAGCTGTTCGAGGCCGAAGTGGGAGGAGGGAAGCCGCTTGAGGTACCAGGTTTCGACGAGGAAGGGGAGGAAGCGGATGCGGCGCTCGTGGCGGGCTTCGAAGCGGCCGCGGTGGAGCCAGAGGTCGACCTCGAGGAGGTCGGCGCCGGCGGCGAGGGCGGCGGCAGCAGCTGAGGGGCTGTTGCCGCCGCCGTGGGCGATGAGGAGGGGACGGGGGCCGTCCGGGGCGAGCGGGTCCGTGTGTGCCGGGCTCACCCTGCCATGGTACTGGCCGGTGTGTTCACAGGATGCCGGGGGGAGACGGGGACCTCGCCGGCGGCGATGTCATCGAGGAGGTCTTCGTCGAGGATGCGGTAGCCGTCGGGGATGGGTGCGATGGCGCCGAGGGTGGTGAAGCGGGAGAGGAGGGCGGTGACGGTCTCGCGGCTGGTGCCGATGGTTTGTGCGAGCTCCTGGTGAGTGAGGCCGAGGCGGATGATGCCATCTTCGGCGCGGGAGAGGAGGGTATCGGCGAGGCGGGCCGAGACGGGCTTGGAGACGATGTTCATGAAGGTGCGCTGCATGCCGGCGAGGCGGCGGGCCATGAGCTCCATCATCGCCATGCCGAGGCGGGGCGACTGCTGGAGGAGGTGGGAGAAGTCTTCCCATGAGATGGAGACGGCGATGGTTTCGTCGATGGCCTGGGCGGTGGCGGTGCGCTCGCCGTCTTCGACGATGGCCATATCGCCGACGACGTCACCCTTGCCGGCGACATCGAGGATGATCTCCTTGCCGTTATCGGCGACCTGGTAGATCTTGACGCGCCCTTTGAGGATGAGGTAAACGCGTTCGGCGGGGTCGCCGGTGGCGAAGATGACCTGGCGCGGCTTGAAGCGGCGTTCGGTGAGGTGGGGGACGAGCCGTTCGAGCTCTTCGTCGGTGAGGACGTTGAGCACGCGGGAGAGCTGGCGGAGGTACCAGGCGATGGAGCGCTGGAGAGCCTGGCGTCCGCGGGGCTGGCTGTGGCGAGCAGGCGTTTCGATGGTCATCGCGATTCCCCCATGTTGCGGTAGCGGATTCGGAGCTGGTCGAGGAGGCGGATGGCGCCCGGGCTGGCGCCGGTTTCGCTGGCGGTGACGTAGGTCTCGAGGTCGGGGAGCGCCTCCTCGAGGCGGCCGAGGCGGTAACGGAGCATGCCGCGCTCGCCGATAAGGCTGACGTTCCAGGGCGCGAGGCGGAGTTGGAGTTCGATCGTATCGTGCCAGCGCTGGATGTCGCGGCGGTTACGGAACGCGACGTGGAGGTTGTTGAGCATGCGCTGGAGCACCTGGCGGCGGGTGACGGCGGCGAGAAAGGTTTCGGGACGGGCGCCGCCGAGGTCGAGGCCGCGGAGCATGGCGAGGAGTTCTTGTTCGTCGAGGCGGACGCCCTGCTGGAAGGGGTCGAGGTAGGTGTACGCGCCGGGTTCACCGTAGCGGACGATGAAGTGACCGGGGAAGCCAACGCCATCGGCGGGGAGGCCGACGCGCTGGGCGATTTCGAGGTAGACGAGGGAGAGGGTGATGGGGATGCCGCGGCGGCGCTCGATGACGCGGTCAAGGTAGGAGTTTTCGGGATTGTCGTAGTCATCGAAGCTGCCGTGGAAGCCTTCGACGGTGAAGAGCTGGTGGTCGATGGCGTGGGCGAGAGCGTCGCGGGAGGGGGATTCGCCGGCTTCGGCGAGGACGTTCTCAGCGATGAGGTCGAGGGTGCGGGCGGCGCGGTGGGGGTCGACCTCATGGCCGCCGAGGCGGGCGATCACCATGGCAGCGGTGAACAGGTCCACCTCGTGGTCGGCGCCGCGGATGGCGGCTTCGAAGGCGGCGAAGTCGGCGGTGTTCACTCCATTTCAGTATACGTGCGGGCGGGTCATTCCCGTCACTGGAGCGCGGGGGTTCAGGGCATTTCGAGCCCGTGGGCTTCGAGGAGGGGGGCGTCGGTGAGGAGGCGGTCCGTTGGGCCGTCGGCGACGATGCGGCCCTCGTCGAGGATGACGGTGCGGGGGAAGACTTCGGCGACGAGGCGCATGTCGTGGGTGCTCACGAGGAGGGTCTGTTCGAGGCCGCGGAGCAGGGTGATGAGTTCGCGGCGGCCGCGGGGGTCGAGACCGGCGGAGGGCTCATCGAGGACGAGGAGCGAGGGGGACATGGAAAGAACGGTGGCGAGGGCGGCGCGCTTTCGCTGGCCGATGGAGAGGTGGAAGGGCTGGCGGCGTTCGAAGCCGGCGAGGCCGACGGCAACGAGGGCGCGTGCGACGCGGGCGTCGACCTCTTCTTTTGAGAGGCCCATGTGGATGGGGCCGAAGGCGACATCGTCGTAGACGGTCGGGCTGAAGAGCTGGTCGTCGGGGTCCTGGAAGACGAGGCCGACCATGGCGCGGATGCGGCCGAGGTGTTCGCGGCAGACGGGGAGGCCGTTGACGACGACGCGGCCTTCAGAGGGGAGGTGGATGCCGTTAAGGTGGAGCATGAGGGTGCTCTTGCCGGCGCCGTTGGGGCCGATGAGGGCGATTTTTTCGCCGGGGTCGATGCGGAGGTCGATGCCGTGGAGGGCCTGGTGGCCGTTGGGGTAGCGGAAGACGAGCCCTTCGACGAGGACGAGGGGCGCCGCGGCCGGCGACTGGGGCGAGGCAGGCGCTTCGAGCGTCATGCGCGCGGAACCCAGGTATGGGCGCTAAGTTCGAAGGCCACGAGAAGGGCGACGACGGCCGCGAGGAGGGCGAGCTGGGGCCTGGGGAAGGGGCGGTCGTGGAGGTGGCGGAGGTGGCCGGCGTAGCCGCGCGACTGCATGGCGACGTAGACGCGTTCGCTCCGTTCGTAGGCGCGGATGAAGAGGGCGCCGACCATGTTGCCGACGACGCGGGCCTGCCAGCGCCAGCCGGGTGCACTGGCGCCGGGCGGCACGGCGGCGCGGGAGGCGCGGGCGCGGAGCATGCGGGAGGCCTCTCCGGTAAGCACAGCGAGGTAACGGTACATGAGGGAGATGATGGCGACCATAAGGCGGGGAAGGCGGAGCCGCTCGAGACCTTCGAGGAGGTCGTGAAACTGGGTGGTGAAGACGAGGAGTGCGGCCGACTGCACGGAGACCCAGCTTTTGAGCAGGATGGTGGCGAAGGCGACGAGGCCTTCGCCGCTGATGGTGAGGCTGAAGAGGCCGAGGTCGATGGTACCGAGGGGGTTGCCGGGCCGGGTGAAGATTAGAGGCACTGCGGCGAAGGCGAAGGGGAGGGCGATGAAGGCGCCGCGGACCATGGGCCGGGGGCCGATGCGGGCGACGAGCGAGACGGCGCAGAGGAGGGCCCAGGCTGCAGCGAGCGCGAGGAAGGCGCCCTCGGGGAGGAGGCTCACCGAAAGGATGAAGGCGATGACGAGCAGGAACTTGAGCCGGGCGTCGGCGCGGTGGAGCGGGCTCTCGCGCGGGACGTAGCGGTCGAGGTTCAGGCGGAGCTCCCCCTGTTCTTCTTCGCAGCGCGGACTGCTGCGCCGAGACCGACGGTGACGACAAAGACGATGCCGACGCCGATGAGGCCGGCGAGGACGACGCTGGCCCACTCATTGTTGACGCCGGGGATGGAGTAGTCGGTAAGCCATTCGTAGGGCGGGTCTTTGGCCTTGTCGACGAACTCCTTGTCCTCGGCGACGCGGTCGAGGCCGTCGGGGTCGGAGGAGGCGGTAGGGGCGAGGAAGATGACCACGAGGGCGGCGATGACGAGGCCGGCGATGGCCCAGCCCCAGCGGCGGAGGAACGAACGTTCGAAGGGTGCTGCAGCGGTCATTGCGGGTGCTCCCTGTCAGGCGGGGGATGCTTCGCGGAGGGTGAGGAGGTCGGCGCGCGCGACCCGGATGAAGCCGAGGGCGCCGACGGTGATGATGGCCTCGCCGATGCCGATGAGGACGTGCCAGCCGACCATGGCGACGAGGGCGGCGCCGAGGGAGGTGGTGTCGGAGAGGGCGAGCTGGAAGGATGCGACGACGGCGGCGGTGACGACCGAGAGCCAGGCGGCGACGGCGGCAGCCGGGAGGCGGCCCTTCTCTTCTCCGCCGAGGGCGCCGGCGATGGCGCGGTAGACCCAGTAGCCGCCCATGGTGCCGATGATGCCCATGTTGAAGATGTTGGCGCCGAGGACGACGAGCCCGCCGTCCTGGAAAACGATTGCCTGGACGGCGATCACGCAGGCCATGACGACGGTGCCGGCGTAGGGGCCGAGGAGGATACCGGCGAGGACTCCGCCGAGGAGGTGGCCGGACGTGCCACCGGGAATCTGGAAGTTGAACATCTGCCCGGCGAAGATGAAGGCGGCCATGACGCCCATGAGCGGGATGGCGCGCTCGTCGAGGCGTTCGCCGGCGCGCTTGAGGGAGATGGCGAGCGCGGCGACGGTGATGGCCCAGAAGACGAGGCTGACCGGGACGGAGAAGAATCCGTCGGCGGCGTGGAGCAAAAAGAGCGGCATGGTCTCCCCCTGTTCCCTGCTTACTTCCCGTAGTTTAGCTGCAACGGTTTGCAGCTGCGAGGTGCTGGCAGACGTGGTGTGCAAAAGGGTGGCGGTTGCGCGGTCCGGGCGGGTATCGTTCGGAGCATGGAGCAGCCGGTCCGCTACCGCGTGGGCAATCTCGATATTGCCGTGATTTGCGACGGCTACATCAAGCTGGACGCAGGGGCGGTGATGGGGCTGGTGCCGCGGGTTATGTGGGAGCCGATCATCGGGCCGGAGAACATCGACCGGGAGCACCGGATGAAGCTCTCGCTGAACTGCATTGTGGTGCGGAGCGGGGACGAGGTGCTGCTGGTCGATACCGGGATGGGGGACAAGGTGCAGGGCACGCCCCGGGAGCGCGGGTTCCCGGGAGAGTACGGGCGGCTGCTCGAGGGGCTGCGGGCGCTCGGGCTGGGGCCGGAGGACATCACGGTGGTGGCGAACACGCACCTGCACGCCGACCACTGCGGGTGGAACACGCGGCGGGCCGAGGACGGGCGGCTGGTGCCGACATTTCGGCGGGCGCGGTACATCATCCAGGCGGGGGAGTTCGAGGCGGCGATGCACCCGAACGAGCGGACGCGCGGGACGTACTTCGAGGAGAACTTCGCGCCGCTGGCGGAGTCGGGGCAGCTGGAGCTGGTGGAGGGGGAAACGGAGCTCATCCCGGGGGTGACGTACTGGCCGACGCCGGGCCACACGGCGGACCACGCGTCAATTGTCCTCAGCTCGGCGGGGGAGACGGCGATCTACACCGGAGACCTGGTGCACCACGCGGTGCAGATCGAGCGGCCGGCGTGGATCGCGGCATTCGACATCCTGCCGCTGATGTCGCTCGAATCGAAGAAGAAGCTGGCCGAACGGGCGCTGCGGGAGAACGCGCTGCTCATCTGCGTGCACAACCCCTTCCCCGGGACGGGGCGGCTGATTGAGCGGGACGGCCGTCGGACGTTCGTGCCGGCATGAGCGGCGGAGTGATGCGGCTGGCGCTGCGGGAGACGCACGTTGCCTTCGGGGCGAGGCTGGGGGTGCGGCGGGGCTGGGAGGTGCCGCTGGCGTACGGCGACCCGGAGGGAGAGTACCGGGCGCTGCGGGAGTCGGCGGCGGCGTTCGACCGGAGCGCGCGGAGCCGCTTCCTCGTATCGGGCCCGGATGCGCTGGATGTGCTGAAGGGGGCGCTCGCCGGGCCGGTGGAGGAGCTGGAAGAGGGGCGGGCAGGGCGGTTCGCCGTGCTCGACGGCGAGGGGAACATCGCGGACCTCGTGCTGGCGGCGCGGACGGGCGGCGCGGCGTATCTCGTGAGCGGCGAGCCGGAACGGCGGGGCGTCCTCGGCGAGAAGCTGCGGGGGGCGATCGGCGACGGCTTTGAGGTGCGGGTGGACGACCGGACGGAGACGACCTGCACGATCGGGGTGGCCGGGCCGGCGGCGGGGCAGTGCATGGCCCGGTTCGTGGCGGAGGCGCTGCCGGGGCGGCTCGGCCCGCTGCACTGCGCGGCATTCGAGTTCCACGGCTTCCGGGCGCTGGCGGTGCGGACGAGCGATACGGGGGAGGGCGGCTTCGAGCTGGTGGTGGCGCCGGCGGTGGGCAGCCACCTGCTGGGGACGCTGCGCTCGGCGGGGGTGGCGCTGGCGGGTGCGGAGGCGCTGGAGGTCGCGCGGGTGGAGGCATGCATCCCTGCCTGGACGCCGGACCTTGAGCCGGGGCTTTCGCCGGCGGAGGCGGACCTCGACGTGCTGCTCGGCATCCCTGGCGGGCGAGAGGGACGGATCCTCGCGGCGTTCCTGCTGGAAGGGCCGCCGGCGGTGCCCGGGACGGCGGTGACAGACGAAGCGGGGCGGAGGGTCGGCGAGGTGCGGTCGTGCCTCCAGGCGTGGGGATTGAAGGGGGCGGCGGGGCTGGCGATCATTGAGGCGGCGGCAGCCTACCCCGGGGCAGCGCTCGCAGCGGGCGGTGCGCGGCTGCTGGTGGCGGCGAAGCCGCTGTATCGACGACGAACGGAGGGGAGTGCGCAGCGATGGTGAACCTTGCGGCACTGGCCGCGTACGAACCCCGGTGGCCGGGGGTTGTCGAGCTGAACCTGCAGGACCAGTGGCGGGCGCGGTGGGTTAATGAGCAGGTGCTGCCGCCGAATGCACCGGTGAACTACGCGTACGCGATGGTGGTGGCGGGAGAGAAGGGGTACGTGCTGCGGCGGCCGGGCGAGCCGGCCTGGGGGATTGTGGAGGGGCCGACCGGCGAGCGGCACGCCCAGCAGTTTGTGGAGGATGAAGTGCGGGGGCGGATGGGCATCGAGCCCGGGCTGGTGGAGCTCGTGGGATTTTTCGAATGCAAGGCGACGCGGCACAACCGGGAGTACCCGCAGGGAACGCTCACGGTCCGGCCGCTGTACCTGGTGGTGGCGAAGGAGGTTGGGGACACGCCGAGCGGTTGGGAGCGGCGCCGGCTGCCGATGAACGAGTTCATGGTCGCGCTGCGCTCGCGGTACCCGGAGCTGGACGAGTACCTTGGGAAGGCGGCGCTGCGGTACGCCGTGCTGCGCAAAGAGGGGAAGGCGTAGGGCGGCTACTCGCCGTAGATGCGGGCGAGGAGCGCGTAGAGGTCGGGGTCGTAGCTGCGGAGCCAGTCGCGGTCGCGGCGGCCGCGGAGGTCGCTGTGGAGGAAGTAGGCCTGGGTGCCTTCGGCGAAGTACTCCTCGGCGTTGGTGGCGGCGTAGTCGCCGCGGTACTTGCCGGCGGCCATCGCGCTGGCATAGAGCTGGCGGATATCGAAGTAGTCGGCGGGCGGGATGGCCCAGCCCATCACGAGGTGGCCGAGTTCGTGGTAGAGGATGTTGAGTCCGCCGCAGGGGCCTGAGCGGCGGCCGAGGAGGTCGTCTTCGTTGACGGTGACGACCGGGTAGTCGGCGCGGTCGGCGACGCCGCAGACGTGGTCGAAGAAGTCGCGGGACCCGGTTTCGGCCAGGCAGCGGAACTCAGGGAGGTCGAGGACGCCCTGGCCTGAGGCAGCGATGATAACGTAGGCGCCATCGGCGGCGAGGGCCTGTTCGAGGTCGTTGCTGGCGAAGAAGCGTTCGACGGTGCGCTTCGCGGCTTCGACGGCGCGGGGGGAGACGTCGCGGTTGGCCACGATGGTGATGCCGGCTGCTTCGGTGATGGTGGTGTATTCGGGCGAGAAGCGGCGCGGCTGGCCGGGGTCGGGCATTTTCGCGACGCCCTGGCAGACGTCGCCGGCGGCGGGGATGGTCGGCGAGGTGCGGGGTTCGACGGGCGAGGCTGGCTGCGTGCGGGGAGCATCGGTGCCGGCATCGGAGGCGGAGCGCAGGACGAGGACGGCCGCGCCTGCGAGGAGGAGGATGGCGGCGACGGGCGCGAGGATGGCGGCCAGGAGGGGCTTCACAGGAACAGGGTGGCGGCCCACCGGATGGGCTGTAAAGCGGCGGGCTTGACCGGGGATTTCCGGGCGGGCGGCGGGCTACTGTGCGACGGCGAAGCGGACGGAGACGGTGACGGTGACGGTGGATTCGCCGGGCTCGATGGGGGTGGCGGTGTCGGCGGTGGAGCGGGCGGCGGGGAGGCCGAGGGGAATTGGGCCGCTGGCGGCGGTCTCGGTGATGGCAAGGACAGCGCCGACGCGGACGCCGGCGGCAGCGGCAAAGGTCTCGGCGCGCTTGCGGGCGTCGGCGACGGCGTTTTTGCGGGCAGTTTCGAGGAGGTCGTCCTGCTTGCTGAAGCCGAGCTGGAGGCTGTTGAGCCGGGCGGCATCGCCGGCGGCGGCGAGTGCGTCGTCGATGACTTTGCCGAGGCGGTCGAGGTCGCGCACGCGGACCGCCAGGAGGTTCTGGACGGTGTAGCCGGTGATGACCGGCGGGCCGGAGCGGGAGTAGTCGTACTGGGGCTGGACGGCGATGGCGCGGGTCTGGATGTCGCGGTCGGCGACGCCGTTGCCTTTCACCGAGGCGATGAGGCGGCTGGCGGCCTGGGCCGCGCGCTCACGGGCGTCGGCGACGGAGGCGGCGGTTACTTCAACGCCGAGGTCGAGCATGGCCATGTCGGGGGCGGCGGCGGCTTCGCCGGTGCCGGTGACGGTGATGCCGAGGTCCGTGGTTGATTCTCCTGCGACGATGGTGGTGTCGCCGCTGCAGGCAGCCGCGAGCACGGCGACGAGAGGCAGCGCGGCCAGGAAGGCGGCCAGTCGCGTGGGGGTCATGGGGTGCGCCTCCTGCGGCGGAGTTCGACGGCGGCGAGGGCGACAAGGGCGAGGACGGCGAGGGCGCCGGAGGCGTACAGCGGCCAGCGGGCCTCCGTCGTTTCGGAACGGGATGCGGAGGCGGGGCCGAGCGCATCGCCGGCAGCTTTTGGCGCGGTCGTATCGGCGGCGCGCTCGCCGGGGGCGGGGCTGGCGGATGCGTCATGCGGCGGGGCTTCGCCGGCGGCGGCCGGCTGCGGCGCGGGGGTGACGCCGACGGGGGCGGTCGCGCCAGCACCGCTGACGCCGCCATTCGGTGGAGGCCCGACGCCGGCAGTTAACGCCGCCTCGGGCGAGGGAGCGGCAAGCGGAGCAACAGGCGCATCATCGGCCGCTTCGGTGCTCATGAGACCGACCCCGGCAGGGCCGTCGGCGGGCGCGGTAGAGACGCTGCCGCGGTCCGGGGTATCGGCCAGCGTGAGCACGGCGACGGCGGCGAAGAGGGCGACGGCGGCAGCGGCGGCGACCCGGGTTATGAGGACAACCGGGGAGCGGCCCGGCGGCCGGGCCGGGGGGTTGGAAGCCTCGACCATGGCCGGGGAGAGCCGGAGCGACCGCGAGGGCTCGAGGAGGGGGAGCCCGCGGAGGGCGGCGCGAATGGCCTGCTGCCCTTCGAAGCGGGTGCGGCAGGCATCGCAGGCGGCGAGGTGGCGATCGAAGGCGTCGCGTTCGCCAGGGGCTGCGCGGCCGCTGACGACGTCCGTCAAGAGGTCGTGCCAGCGGCGATGCCTGCGAAAGAGCCAGTCGATCATTGTTCCCCTCGGTCGTGGAGACGTCCTGAGCGCGTGAAAAGTTCCGGGCGGCGCTGGAGGGCGCGGCGGAGGCGTTCGCGGGCACGGAAGAGACGGGATTTGACGGTGCCCATGGTGACGCCGGTGATAGCGACGATCTCTTCGTACTGGAGGCCGTGGACGTCGGCGAGGAGGACGACCTCGCGCTGGTCGGGCGGGAGGCTGCGGAGGGCGGCTTCGAGCGCGGGGCCGAGGGTACGGTCGTCGAGGGCGAGAGCGGGGTCAGCGCCGGGGGCGGGCGGGTCGATGGCGAGGTCGTCGTCCGTCTCGGCGGCGAGGGAGCGGGCAGGGATGCGGCGCATGCGGCGGCGGAGTTCATCGCGGGCGCAATTTGTGGCGATGCGGAGGAGCCAGCCGCGGAAGCTGCCGCCGCTGAACTGGTGAAGGGCGCGAAAGGCGGAGAGGAAGGTTTCCTGGGCAGCGTCTTCGGCGGCGGTTCGTTCGCCGATGAGGCGGTAGCAAAGGCTGAAGACGATGGACTGGTAGCGGTCGACGAGGCTGTTGAAGGCGGCAAGATTGCCGTCTTTTGACAAAGAGACCAGGTGCTCGTCCGGGGGTTCGAGCATGTCGGCCATGTGCGCCGAGGGTAGGTCAATCGGCTGTAAAGGGCGAAGCCGGAGCGCCGCCCGGGCCAGCGGGGAGGCTATGGTACGCTGATGACGATGAACGATGGCGAGGGGCGGCCCCTCGACGAGCTTGCATCAGGAGAGCAGGACCCGCAGGGGTGGTACTTCGACCTCCCGAGCGATGCATGGAAGCGGCAGGAGGAGAAGAACCGCCTGCTGCGGGAGCGGTTGCGGCAGGGTTCGGCTGAGCCGGCCGAGCCGGAGCGGGGGGACCCGTTTGTGCTGCGGCGCCCGGAGCCGGAGCCGCCGAAGAAGCGCGGGCTGTTCAGGCTTGGCCGGAAGAAACGGGAGAACGAAGCGGAGCGCCCGGCGGGTCGGCGGGAGGAGCCGAGGGCCGGGCGGCCGGGCTGGCTGACGGCCGATGATGGAGACGCGGACGAGTGGTCGACGGAGCGGGTTCCGTTCGACGCGCCGGCGGAGGAGGCGGCGCTGCGGCTGCGCCCGCGCATGCGGGCTGAGGAGGCAGGAGAGCACGGGGGACTGGGGAGCGCGGAGCAGCGGCCGGCCGTTCCGCCGGTCGAGCCGCCGCCGCTGCGGCTGCGGTCGCGGACGGAGCGGCAGGAGGGGTCGCGGCTGAACTGGGACTTCGGACCCGGCGCCTGGCCGGAGACGCCGGCGAATGGCGCGGCAGAACCCCCGGTCGACAGCCCGGAGAACGAGGAGAGCATCTTTGCGCGGATGCAGACGTGGGCGGAGCGGGGGCGCGAGGAGCAGCACCGGCGGCCGGGGCTGGGACATCGCGACGACGACGAGCCTGGCGGGCACCTGGACCGGGATGCGGCTGACACCGCGGCCAGCATGGAGCCGGTGCGCGAACGGGCAGCGGCCAGCGCTGCCGAGCCAGCGACGCCGGCGCCCGGCGGTGACCAGGGCGGACTCGAAGC
Source organism: Tepidiforma thermophila (assembly GCF_002563855.1). NCBI lineage: Bacteria > Bacillati > Chloroflexota > Tepidiformia > Tepidiformales > Tepidiformaceae > Tepidiforma > Tepidiforma thermophila. The sequence continues at coordinate 1,181,548 of NZ_PDJQ01000001.1, read as the reverse complement.
GCGGTCCGCGGGGCCGGTCCACGGGCCGGAGCTGCCGCCGCTCAGGCTCCGGCGCGCATCCGACGTCCCGGCGAGCGACGCCCCGGGGGCCGGCGAGCGGAAGAGCAGCAGGTGGGACGAGTTCTTCGGGCTGAACCGGGAGAAAGGCGAGGAGGACGGGCCGGGGCTCTCGGAAGGGCTCGCCGCGATGCGGGAGTGGGCGAAGAAGAAGCCCCTCGGGGACGATATCCGGGAGATCCCGGAGGAGTTCCTGAAGCCGTTCGACTGGGAGCTCGAAGAGCAGGGCCAGGCGGGCGGCGACGTGCACCAGGATGAGCCGTTCGCGGCCTTCCGCGTTGGCCGGGAGCCGGAGCCGGGGGCCGACCGGGAGGCGGGGGCGCCGGCGTGGTTCGATTCCGCAGCGGGCGGTGACGTGCACCAGGATGACCCATTCGCGGCCTTCCGCGCGGGCGGAGAGCCGGAGCCGGGGGCCGACCGGGAGGCCGGCGCGCCGGCGTGGATGGCCCCCGCAGCGGGCGGCGACGTGCACCAGGGTGACCCGTTCGCGGCGTTCCGCGCGGGCGGAGAGCCGGAGGGCGCAGGCCCGGCCGGCGGCGACGAAGAGGACCCGCTTGCCGGGATCTTCGCGCGGCGGGACGCTGCGCCGACCCCGCCGCCGGCAAAGGAGAAGCGCGGCCTGTTCGGACGGTTTTTCGGGCGGAGCCGGGGTGAGGCGCCACCACCCGAACCTTCGGTGGCACCTGGAGCAGGCTGGCTGATCGAAACGGAGGAGGACGCGCCGCCCGTCAGCGCTGCGCCCTCCGATTCGGCGCCCGCAGAGGGATGGGACGCAAACGCCAGCACGTCCACAACGGCAGGCCGGGCCACCGGTGAGGAGTTTATGGTGGAGGTTCGCGCGCAGGGTGCGCCGGTGACCGCGGGGACGTCCGGGTCCGCTCGAGCGGAGGAACGCCTGGCAGTGGAGGACGCAGGGGTTCCCTTCGACCGGGCGGAGGAACTGGCGGAGGACGAGGAGTGGGCGCCGGAGCCGGTGCCAATGGTCCGGGAGCCGGTGGAACCTGCCGCTGCGCGCGGCGGGGTGCCCGAGCAGCCGGAGGAGGACGAGTGGGCACCTGAGCCGGTACCGGTATTCGGGGCACCGGCGGAGTCAGCCGCTGCGCGGGGTACGGCACAGGACCAGCGGGGGGACAACGAAGCGCGGGCTCCGGAGCCCGTTGAGCTGAGCCCGTCGGCGTTTGGCGCTGCGGTCCAGGCGGCATTCTGGAGCATGCCGGCAGATGAACCGGACCCGGCGGCGGAGCGGCCGTGGTGGGAGGCGCCGGAGGCGGAGGAGACGACCGAGGAGGCCGTTGCCAGCGCGGAGCCGGCGGTCGAGGGCCAGCCGGAGGCGCCGGCGGCGGAGCGGCCGTGGTGGGAGGCGCCCGAGGCGGAGGAGAGCGTCGAGGAGGCGGTCGCAAGCGCGGAGCCGGCAGTCGAGAGCCAGCCGGAGGTGACGCAGGCGGCGGAGCGGCCGTGGTGGGAGGCGCCGGAGGCTGCGGAGACCGTCGAGGAGGCCGTTGCCAGCCCGGAGCCGGCGGTCGAGAGCCAGCCGGAGGTGACGCCCGCGGCGGAGCGGCCGTGGTGGGAGACGCCGGAGGCGGAGGAGAGCGTCGAGGAGGCGGTCGCCAGCGCGGAACCGGCGGTCGAGAGCCAGCCGGAGGCGCCGGCGGCGGCGGAGCGGCCGTGGTGGGAGACGCCGGAGGCCGAGGAGAGCGTCGAGGAGGCGGTCGCCAGCGCGGAGCCGGCGGTCGAGAGCCAGCCGGGGGCGGCGGCTGCGGCGGAGCGGCCGTGGTGGGAGGCGCCCGAGGCGGAGGAGAGCGTCGAGGAGGCGGTCGCAAGCTCGGAGCCGGCGGTCGAGAGCCAGCCGGGGCGCCGGCTGCGGCGGAGCGGCCGTGGTGGGAGACGCCGGAGGCTGAGGAGATTCTCGAGGAGGCCGTTGCCAGCGCGGAGCCGGCGGCCGAGAGCCAGCCGGGGGTGACGCGAGCGGCGGAGCGGCCGTGGTGGGAGGCACCCGAGGCCGAGGAGATTGTTGAGGAGGCGGTCGCCAGCGCGGAGCCGGCAGTCGAGAGCCAGCCGGAGGTGACGCAGGCGGCGGAGCGGCCGTGGTGGGAGGCGCCGGAGGCGGAGGAGACGACCGAGGAGGCCGTTGCCAGCGCGGAGCCGGCGGTCGAGGGCCAGCCGGAGGCGCCGGCGGCGGAGCGGCCGTGGTGGGAGACGCCGGAGGCGGAGGAGAGCGTCGAGGAGGCGGTCGCAAGCTCGGAGCCGGCCGTCGCGAACGAGCCGGAGGCGCCGGCGGCGGAGCGGCCGTGGTGGGAGACGCCGGAGGCGGAGGAGACGGCGCAGGAGGCCGTCGCCGGCGCGGAGCCGGCGGTCGAGAGCCAGCCGGAGGCGCCGGCGGCGGCGGAGCGGCCGTGGTGGGAGCGCCCGGCGGTGTTCGAACCACCCGCAGCATGGACGCACGCGCAGCCAGCGGCCTCGCCGGGCGAGGACCGGGGTGGCGGCAACGAGGATATGTGGGGCGATATCGCGGAGACCGCCGAGGCGGCCGCGACCGGCAAGGAGGATGACCTCGACCTGGCCGCGAGCCTCGAAGCGCAGCTTGGTGCAACGCTCGAAGAGCCGGCGTGGCCGCAGCCGTCACCGGCGGAAGACGAGAACGACGCGTTCCGGTCGACCGAGGACGAGGGCGACGTGATCCTGAAGGCGTTCGAGGCGCACGCTTCGACCCCGGACCCGGAGGAGGATGCGGCGGAGGCCGCGGCCCTCGAAGCCGAGACGGCGGCAGCGCTCTCGGCGCTCTTCGGCGAGAACGCGACGGAGATCGTGGCGGAGGCCGGGGACGAGCCGCAGGAGCGGCCGTTCATCCGCCTGGGCGCGTGGGCGCCGCAGCGGAGCCTGCCGGCCGACGACGGGTGGGCCCCCGAGGAGGAGGTCCGGCAGGAGCTGGAGGCCCGGGCGAACCCGCTCGGGTTCGCGGTCGAGCCGGTCGCAGGGACGCCGCCGTGGCTGGCGGAGGCCGAGACCGGGGAGGACGAGCGGCCAGGGCAAGCCGGGAGCGACGGGAAGCTCAAGGCGTGGATCCGGGAGGTGGTCGAGACCGTGATGCTGGCCGCGCTCGTGTTCCTCTCGGTACGGGCGAGCTTCGGCAACTTCAAGGTCGACGGGAACTCGATGTATCCGACGCTGGAGAACGGCGAGTTCCTGATCGTGAACAAGCTGGTGTACTCGGAGGTCGACCTTGAGAAGCTGTCGAACTTCCTGCCGTTTATCGACCCGGGGGACGACCCGACGCGCTACGTGTTTCACGGGCCGCAGCGGGGGGACATCATCGTGCTGCGCGACCCGCGCGACCCGAGCACGGACCTGATCAAGCGGGTCATCGGTCTGCCGGGCGAGACGATCGAGATCGTGAACGGGAAGGTGTATATCAACGACCGGCTGCTCGAGGAGCCGTACATCACGACGCCGTGGAACGACACGCTGCCGAAGATCCTGATCCCGCCGGACGAGTACTTCGTCATGGGGGACAACCGGAACAACAGCCTGGACAGCCGGAGCGCGCAGGTTGGGCTGGTCTCGAAGGACCTGATCATCGGGAAGGCGACGCTGACGTACCTGCCGCTGGACCGGTTTGGGCTGGCGCCGAATCAGAAGGGCGTGCTGACCGAGCAGAAGCCGGTGCTGACAACGAAGCGGATCGGCGAGGAGTAGCTCGGGCGCGACCGGAAGGGCGGGAACGGGTACGCTCGGGGCCGTGACGGAGAGGCACCTGACGCGGGACGAGGCGTGGGCGCTGCTGGAATCGCGGGGAGCGCTGCTGCGCGGGCACTTCCAGTACGCGAGCGGGCGCCACGGCGAACTGTACATCGAGAAGTTCCGGATTCTGCAGTGGCCGGATGTGACGGAGCCGCTCTGCCGGCAGATTGCGGAGCGGTTTCGCGGGCTGCCGACAGTGGTCGCGGGGCCGACGACGGGCGGGGTGATCCTGGCGTACGAGACCGCGCGGCAGCTGGGCCTCCGGGCGATCATCGCGGAACGGAAGGACGACCACGGAGAGGAGCGGGAGTTCCGCCGGGGGTTCGAGCTGGGCCCGGGCGACCGTGCGCTCGTGGTTGATGATGTGCTCACGACCGGGGGCAGCATCCGCGAGGTGCTGAAGGCGGTGACGGCGCGGGGAGCGGAGGTTGCGGGCGTCGGGGTGCTGGTCGACCGGACGGGCGGGACGGTGGACTTCGGGGTGCCGTTTTTCGCGTGCCTCGACGTGCCGGCGGCGTCGTGGGAGGCGAGCGCCTGTCCGTTGTGCCGGGACGGGGTGCCGCTGGTCGTGACCTGAGCCGGCTGCTTACGACGCGGGGCGACCGCGGGGGCTAGAATGCAGGCGTGCGTTATGTGCCGGCCACTGCGGGGAGCGACCCGTCATTTTTGCTGAAGGCGCTCGGCGAGGCGGGCGGCGAGCTGGCGCGGGCGTTTGCCGGTGTGCGGGAGCGCGACCTCTTGCGGCCGGCGCCGTGGCCGGACGAGGGGTGGTGCCTGCTGGCGGTGCCGTATCACCTGGTGCAGGTCGAGCGGGGGCTGCAGGAGCAGGTCGCGACGATCGCGATGAGCCGCGGCGAACCGGAGATCCTGCACGTGGACCTGGACGACATCCCGTTCGAGGCGGACTACGCGGAGTGCGAGCTGGAGGACCTGCTGGACGAGCTGCACTACCTGCGGCGGCGAACGACCTACCTCCTTTGGGACCTTTCGGACCGGGACTGGCGGCGGACGGGCCGTCACCCGTACCGGGGGCCGGTGTCGATCCTCGAGCTGGCCCGCGAGGCGTACGAGCACGACCTCGAGCACCTGTGGCAGGTGCGGCGGATGGTTGAGGCGCTTGCCGGGGGCACGCGGTGAGGCCGTCGCTGCGGGTGGTGCCGCCGGGGTTCGGAATGGCGGCCGCGGAGCCGGAGGCGCCGTACGCGGTCCATTTCGCGGGCGACCGCGAGCGGCTGCAGCTGGCGACGAGCGCGCTCGGGCTGGGCATCGACCTGCGCGAGCCGGACATGGCGACGGTCTGGGGGCCGCGCCCGGTGCTGGAGGGGCTGGCGGCGAAGCTCGCGGAGCTGGGCTCGCCGCACGCGGAGCGGCTGCGGGCCTTCCTTGCGCCTGTGACGGCGTGGCGGCTGCGGACGCGGGAGCTGCCGCTCGATCGGCCGATCGTGATGGGAATCCTCAACCTGACCGATGACTCGTTTTCGGGCGACGGCGTGGGACGGGACACCGGGGCGGCGTGCGCAGCGGCGGAGCGGCTGCGGGCGTCGGGCGCCGACATCATCGACGTGGGGGCGGAGAGCGCGCGGGCAGACCGGCCGGTGCTGGAGGCGGAGGCCGAGGCAGAGATTGTGGCGGGGGCGGTCGAGGCGCTGGTGCGCGAGGGGCACGTGGTTTCGAGCGATACGTACAAGCCGGCTGTGGCGCGGGCGGCGCTGGCAGCAGGCGCGGAGCTGGTGAATGACATCAGCGGGCTGACGCTGGGCACGGGCGCGGCCGTGGAAGCGGCGGCGGCAGGCGCGGGCTACGTGCTGAACTACAGCTACACGGTGCCGAAGCGGAGGCCGGACGCTCCGCCGGTCTACGCCGATGTGGTGACCGAGACGGTGGGGTGGATGGAGGCGCGGCTGGGGGAGCTGCGGGCGTGCGGGCTCGAGCGGGCGCAGGTGGCGGTGGACCCGGGCATCGCCTTCGGGAAGAGCCACGACGAGGACCTGCAGATGCTGCGGCGGATCGGCGAGCTGGGGACATTCGGGCTGCCGGTGCTGCTGGCGCACTCGCGGAAGAACTTTATCGGGAGCGTGGGCGGGCTTCCGCCGGCCGAGCGGGACCTCGAGACGCACGTGGTGAGCGCGCTGGCGTTCGCGCAGGGGGTGCGGATCTTCCGGGTGCACGATGTGGCGGGAGCGCGCCGGGCGCTGGGGATGGCGGAGGCGATCGCGGCGCGCGGTCCGGGCGCCTATGCGCCGGGGGAGGGGAGCTGGCCGTGGCGAGCAGGGGCTTCGGCGGCGCACATGACGCGGGCGGAGCCGGCGGTGCCGCCGCCGCCGGGGCAGCGCTGGTAGGCGGTCAGTCGGGCGGCGGGGGCCAGGCGCCGACGCCGGGGATGCGCCAGGCGACAGCTGAGCCGCCGGAATCCCTGGCGAGCGTGCCGCGGGTGGAGCCGTCGCGGGAGACGAGCCAGAGCTCCGGAGCCCTGCCGCGGGGCGGGTAGTAGATGACCGCGAGCCACTGGCTATCGGGCGACCAGCCGGCGAGCTGGGGGCCCCAGTCGAGACCGTCAAACTTCAATTCGGCGACGACCTGGCCGTCTTTGATGAGCTGGATGCGGCCATCGTCGCGCTGGAAGGCCTGGGTGCCGTCGGGCGCGGTCTGGAGCAGGAAGGACCGGTCGCCTTTGTAGGGGGTACGCCCGAGTTCGCGGCCGGTTTCGAGGTCGATGGTGACCAGGGTTTCGAGCGAAGGGACGGCATCGACATAGGCGATGCGCGATGCATCGAGGAAGAAGAGGAGACGCGGGGAGATGCCGGTGCAGGCGACCTGCCGGCGGGACTCACCGGAGGCTCGGGCGAGGATGATGCAGCTTTCGCGGTCGACGTAGAGGATGTCGCCGGGGATGGCGGGATTGGGGCTGTCCTGGAGGTCGGGCGGGGAGACGTCCTTTCGGCCCCAGCCAAGGGCGACGACGGCGGTGATGATCACGGCGAGGACGCCGCCGAGCAGGGCGACGACGAACCAGCGGTCGGAGCGGGTCACGTTGCGACACCGCGGCGGAGCTGGGGCGCGAGGCGGGCGAGGAGGAGAACGGCGCCGATGAGGAGGACGCCGGAGATGATGAGGGCGACGGGTGCGCCGAGCTGGTCGGAGAAGTTCTGGAAGATGGCCCGGACAAGGGCGATGAAGAGGAGGAGGACGCCCCAGAGGACGTACTGGAAGGAGGAGCGCCAGACGCCCAGGACGAGGAGTCCGGCGGCGGCGAGGAACGCGGGGATCTCCCAGGGGGTGCCGCCGGAGCTGAAGCCGGGCTGGTAGGCGCCGACGGCGAGGAGGAGTCCGAAGATGGTGCGGGCGGGGGTGCGGGGGACGAGGCGGCCGGTCTCGGTGAGGGCGATGGCTGCGAGGGCTGCGGCGGCGAGGGTCCCCCCGGCGAGCGGCAAGGAGAACTCATCCGGCCACTGGCCAATCGCCTGGGCGAGGAAGAAGAGACTGGCGCCAAGGGCGAGGAGCTGGAGGGTCGACGGGGTGATGGCCCAGAGGAGGAGGGCGAGGGCGGTGGCGGCAGCGGTGACGACGAGGAAGGGCGTCGTATCTTCGTCGCGGGCGAGGCCGAAGGGCTCGTACTCCCAGATGTAGACGCCGAGGGCGAGCGCAGAGAGGCCGACGGCAGCCGCCCAGGCAAGCTGGCCTGCGCGGCGCATCCCGGGCTCTTCGCGACCGCGGAGGAGCGCGCCGAGGAGGAGGGTGAAGGCGGCAGGGACGGCGGTGACGGCAACGCGGGCGGGCGAGGCGAGGTCGCTCCAGTTCTGGGCGGCGAGTGCGAACACGCCCACGGCGAGGACGGCGATGCCGAGGTAGAGGAGGACTTCGATCACGCCGGGGCGCTCGGCGGACGCGCGGGCGGGCACGGGCGCGGCGCGGGCCGCTTCGAAGGCGCGGATCCGCTCCGCGACCTGCGGGTCGAGGATGCCGGCTTCGACCCAGCGGCGGAGGTCCGCGTCGAGGTCGCTCATCGGAGGGGAAGGTACGATCCCGGGGGTGAAAAGACAATGCGGGGGCGGCTCTCAGGCGAAGAGGCCGGCGAGGTATGGGGAGAGGAAGCGGCCGGCGGGGTCGAACTCGCGCCGCAGCGCGCAGAACGCTTCGAAGCGGGGATAGGCGGCAGCGAGGTCGGCGCGCGTGCTGGTGTGGAATTTTCCCCAGTGGGGGCGGCCGCCGAAGTCGCGGAAGATGGGTTCGAGGTCGGTGAAGAATTCGCGATAGGGGCGGGCGGCGTCCTGGTGGACGGAGATGGTGACGGTTGCGCGGGCGAAGGCGGGGCTGAGCCAGGCGTCGTCGGCGGCAAGCGTCCGGTATTCGACGGGCCACCCGACCTTCGGGTGGCGCTCCTTCATGCGCTGGCGGACAGCGCGGAAGCAGGCGGGGCCGGCTTCGGCGGGGACGGCGTACTCCATTTCGTTGAAGCGGAGCTTGCGCACGGAGGGGTAGATGCGGTGGGCCCAGCCGACCCGTTCGCCGGGGCCATCGAGGGGCGGAGGGTCTTCGGTTTCGGGTTCGGCGTCGACCGGGTCGAGGGCCTTCGATTCAGCGATGTCGGAGCGGGGGAACCAGAAGAACTCGTAGTGGTCGTGGGATGCGATGGTGTGCTCGAGCTGCTCGAGGCACTCGTCGATGGGGTGCTGCCAGACGCGCTCGCGGAGGGCGTAGCGGGGCACGCAGGCGAGGGTGACGCGGGTCATGATGCCGAGGAGGCCGAGGGAGACGCGCAGGGCGGGGAGGAGGTCGGCGGAATCGAGGTCGAGGAGGTCGCCGGAGGCGGTGACGAGGCGGACGCCGACGAGGCGGGTGGAGATGGAGCCGTAGGCGGGGCCGGTGCCGTGGGTGCCGGTGGCGATGGCGCCGGCGAGGGCCTGGGTATCGACGTCGCCCTGGTTGGGGAGGGCGAGGCCGTGCTCCCAGAGGAGGTGGGTGGCATCGTGCAGCTTCGTGCCGGCGTAGAGGGTGGCGGTGCAGGCAGCGGGGTCAGAATCGAGGAGGCCGGTGAGGCGGTCGAGGCTGAGGATGGCGCCCGCGGCGGGGACGACGGGGACGAAGGAGTGGCCGGAGCCGGCGACGCGGACGGTTGTGCCGGCGGCGGCAGCTTCGCGGACGAGGGTAGCGACAGCGGCCTCGTCGGCGGGCGCTTCGAGGCGGGCGGTTTCAGCGACGACGGAGCCGGACCAGTTGGACCACGATGGCATGGCGCCTCCCCCGGGCGGAGCTACGGAGAAGGCTAGCGGATGAGAAGGGGGCAGGGCACGTCAGGCGGCGCGCCGGCCGGAGGTGCGTTCGCGGAGGGCGAGCAGCTCGGCGCGGATGCGGAGGAGTATGGGAGTGCTCAGGCTGCCGGACCCGGGGCCCCGGAGGGCGTCGATCAGCCGGATGGCGTCATCGATGCCGGCTTCGTAGCCGGCCTGCCAGGCGGACCAGTCGTGGGTGGTCATCATGGTCGGCTCCTCGGGATTCATACCGGGATTTTCGGCAGCGGGAGACGGTGCTGGAGGTTTCGAGCAGCGGTTCCCCAACATTCACTCAATCGTCGCGCAGGATTCGCCGAACACCATGGGTGAAGACCATCGAGGTTGCATCCATGCGCGCAACGGGTGACAGGCCGGGGGACCCAGAGGCGAAGGTTTCGGTCATCGAGGGGGGGCCAGCGCCCGACCCGCTGCTGGTGCAGCGGGCAGTGGCGGCGGGCCTGCGGTACCGGCTGGCGATTGATTCGTTTTTCGGGGCGTCGCACGCGATTCGGCCGAACGGCGAGAAGCACACGCATTCGTACCGGGTGCAGGCGGTCTTCGTGACGGAGCGGGTGGACGACGAGGGGATGGTGGCCGGTTTCCGGGAGGTGAAGAACCTGCTGGAAGCGGAAGCGAAGCGGTACGCGAACCGGTTCCTGAACGAGATGCACCCGTTCACGGTGGTGCAGCCGACGGGGGAGAACCTGGCGGCAGTGATTTTCCGCAATGTGGAGACGCGGCTGCTGGAGGAGATGCCGGGCGGGCCGCGGCTGGTGAGCGTGACGCTCTGGGAGAACCCGACGATTTCGGTGACCGTCGAGGCCGGGGGTGATGCCGCATGAAGCGGGCGATGCTGCTGCTGGTTATGTTTGCCGGAGTTGCAGGCGGAATGGGCCTGACCGCGGGCCGGGCGCAGGTGCCGGCGACTGCCTCGCTGACGTTCCTTGCGGCAAGCTGCCCGGGCGACAGCGCGATCTACCAGGCGCGGCTGAGCGGGAAGGACCCGAAGGCGAGCGATAACGGGACGCCGCAGGCGGTACCGGCGGATATTGCCGCGTACGGGTGCGTGCCGGGGACGGCGAAGGGGCTGTTCCTGCTGGGCGGCTCGACGGCGAATTCGGTGTTCCTGGACCCGGCGCTGACGACGCCGGTCACGATGTCGACGTCGGGGACGGGGTACGCCGGTGGAGCGACGGTGATCGCACCCGGGCAAACGGTGTACCTGCCGGCGGGGAAGGCGCAGACGCGGCGGTTCTCAGTAGTGGACTACCCGACGACGATTGTGACGGCGGCGCCGCTGCCGTTCATCGACCTGCAGTGCTACCAGGACGGCGTGAACAACGACAACGGCGACGGCATCGGGTGGGGGTCGCTGTCGGTGCCGGCCGGGACGCAGGCGTACTGCATCCTGTACCAGTGGGACGGGACCGAGCCGACGCCAACACCGACCGCGACGCCGACGAAGCCTGCGCCGAGCCCGACGGCGCCGACGGGGACTGCATCGCCCAGCCCCACGGCGCCGCCGACATCTACACCGACGCCGGCGGCGACCGCCACCGCGGGGGGCGGCGGCGGTGGCGGCGGGAAGGCGAAGGGGTTCATCCAGGTGAAGAAGTTCGTGCTGGATGAGAAGGGGAAGTGGCAGCCGGCGGCACCGCCCGGGGAGTGGGTCTTCCTGCTGGCCGACGCGAACAACACGGCGATCCGGAAGTTCGTGGACGGCGAGCTGGTGGAGATTGCGCCGGGCGATTACCTGGTGACGGAGCTGGACCCGGACACCGGGCTGCCGAACCCGCTGCTGTTCGACCTGGTGGAGTCGCCGAAGGGGGCCTCGGCCTGCCCGAAGGAGCCGAAGGGAGGCAACCTGGCGGCGAAGATTTCGCTCTCGGGGAACGAGAAGCAGAACGGCAAGACGTTCCACCTCTGTGCGTACAACAAGAAGCCGGACGGGCCGCCGAAGGTGACGGTGAAGAAGAGCTTTGTGGCGGAGAAGGACGGCGTGGTGGTGTGGCGGGTCGAGCCGAGCGTGGCAGCTGACCTGCTGGTCTGGGACGACGCGGCCTCGTGGTGCGAGGAGTACAACGGGGCCGCGTGCGGCGGGATCGGCAGCGGCGACTACGGGAAGTTCTACGCGACGGCGCCGGGCCAGTACTTCCTCATCTACCAGAAGTTCGACGGAACGGCCGACACGTGCGAAGTGAAGAACACGGTCGAGTGGGGGACGGACCCGAACGGGCCGCGGGAGTCGCTGACCGTGACGTACACGTGCTCTGGTGCGCCGACGATGGGCTGGCTGCTGGTCGGGCTGTTCGGGACCTTCGCGGTTGGGGTCGCCTGGTATGTGAACCGGAAGGCCGAATGGACACGCTGACGTGGTTCGTGCCGGTGTGCATCGCCTGGGCTGCGGCGGTCGCGTTCTTCTGGAAGGCCAGGGCCTGGATCCTGTACTTCGTGCTCGGCGCGGCGGGGTTTGCGGTGCTGGCGGTGGTGGCGATGCGGGAGCTCATGCCGGGCGAGCTGGCGGTACGGGTTGCGACGGCGCACGCGGTGCACGCGATGTCGTGGCTGCTGGGGGTGCGGACGGCGCTGTTCGATGACCGGGCGGGCGACCTGCTGGTCATCGGGGTTCCGCACCACCAGGAGTGGACGAAGCTGACCATCGGGATCGAGTGCTCGGGGGTGCTGGAGACGGCTGCGCTGATGGGCCTGGGGCTGTTCTACCCGGCGCTGCCGCTGGCGAAGCGTTTTGGGGTGCTGGCGGCGGCGCTGGTGCTGACCTTCGCGGCGAATGTGGTGCGGATGCTGGTCATCGTCGGGGCGGTGGCCTATGGCGGCCAGGACACGCTGGACATTGCCCACGTGGTCTTCGGGCGGGCCGTGTTTTTCGTGCTGGCGATCGGCATCTACTGGTATGCGATTACGCGCCCGACGCTGCGGGTGGTGTACGCGCGGCTGCGGGAAGGCTGAGGGAGCAGGGCGATGGTGACCGACTGGTGGCTCGCGGCGATGGGGTTCTGGGGGGTGTGGCTGTTCATCCCGATCATGATTGACGGGTACCAGGCGTTCCGGTACCTGCTGGCGACGCTCATCGGGCGGGCGAAGCGGCTGCCAATCCGGCCGGTGACGGAGGCGCCGCAGGGGAAGTGGCCGTTCGTGACGGTGATTGTGCCGGTGTACAACAGCGCGGGGAGCCTCCGGGCGTGTATCGAGTCGATCCGGCGGCAGAGCTACCCGGCGGAGCTGCTGGAGGTGCTGGCGATCGATAACGGGAGCCGGGACGCCTCGTTCGAGGTGTTCGCGGAGCTGCAGAAGGAGCCATGGGAAGGGGCGCTGCACTGGCTCTCGACGTTTCACCAGGGGAAGCCGTGGGCGCTGAACGTCGGGATTCACCACGCGCGCGGGCAGTACATCATCAACCTCGACTCGGACGTGACGCTGCACGAGGACGCGATCGCGAACATGGTGGCGGCGTTCGAGCACGACCCGGACCTGGTGGCGGCGACCGGTGCAGTGGAGATCCGGCCGGAGGCCGGGAGCAAGGGCTGGCTGCGGCTGCTGCACGAGTGCGAGTTCCAGGAGTACTACTTCGCGTTCAACGTGGGCCGGCGGTTCGAGACGATGGCGAACCGGCTGTTCACGCTGGCAGGGGCGTTCAGCGCGTTCCGGCGGGAGGCGCTGCTGGCTTCGCACCTGTACGACACGAGTACGGTGGGCGAAGACACGTTCATGACGTTCGAGATGCAGGAGCGGTTCCCGGGGAAGCGGGTGGGGGTGGTGACGAGCGCGGTGTGTTACACGGACCCGATCCCGTCGCTGCGGGCGCTGTATGCGCAGCGGGTGCGGTGGCAGCGGGGGGAGATCGAGGTGATCGCGGCGCACCCGAAGCTGGCGAAGCGGGGGCTCTTCTACAAGGGGTTCGCGCCGGTGCGGACGCTGGTGGTGGACCATACGCTGGCCTTCCCGCGGGTGGCGTGGACGTTCCTGATGCCGGGGCTGGTGTTTTTCGGGTATTCGTGGAGCACGGTGCTGCTGGCCGGTGTGGCGCTGTACGGGGCGTACTTTGTGATTGAAGCGGCGACATGGACGACGAGTGCGCTGCTGGTGGTGCACCCGAGCGCACGGCGGCTGTGGCGGGGCTGGTGGGTGGTGCCGTTCATGCCGGCGTACCGGTACCTGGTGTTCTGGATGCGGTTCGCGGGGACGCTGACGGTGATCACCGAAGCGCACCAGTGGCGGACAAAGGACCCGGTAACGGCGACGCGGGAGTACGCGCTGACGCTGGTGAAGGCGTTACCCAAGCCGGGAGAGGCGAAGAAGGCGGCCTGAGCCGGGGGCGGACATTCGACGGGGAGCCCCTCCGCGGGGAGAATCGGGGGACGATGGAACCGCGACGGGAAGGCGCCGGGGGCATGGGGCGGCCGCTGGAAGGGGTCCGGGTGCTGGACCTGACCTGGGTGCTGGCCGGGCCGTTCGGCTCGATGATCCTGGCGGACCTCGGCGCGGACGTGATCAAGGTGGAGCGGCCGCCGTACGGGGACATTTCGCGGACGACGGGGCCGTACCAGAACGGGTGGAGCGGGTATTTCTTCTCGGTGAACCGGGGGAAGCGGAGCCTGGCGATCGACCTGAAGCACCCGGAGGGGCGCGAGCTGTTCCTGCGGCTGGTTGAGCACGCGGACGTGGTGATCGAGAACTTTACGCCGGGGACGCTGGAGAAGCTGGGACTGGGGTACGAGGTGCTTTCGGCGCGGAACCCGCGGGTGATCCTGGCGAGCATCAGCGGGTTCGGGCAGACGGGGCCGTACCGGGACAGGCCGGCGCTCGACATCGTGGTGCAGGCGATGGGCGGGGTGCTGTCGATTACGGGGGAGCCCGGCGGGCCGCCGATCCGGCCGGGGGTTTCGTACGGGGACGTGGTGGCGGGGATGTTTGCCGTGATCGGCATCCTGGCGGCGCTGCGGGAGCGTGACCGGAGCGGGCTCGGGCAGGCGATCGACATCAGCATGCTCGATTGCCAGGTGACGGTGATGGAGAACGCGATCATGCGGTACTTCGTGACGGGCGAGGTGCCGGGGCCGCTGGGGACGCGCCACCCGAGCGCGACGCCGTTCCAGGCGTTCCCGACGGCGGACGGGTGGATCGTGATTGCGCTGGGGTTCGGCGAGGAGAACCAGTGGAACCTGCTCTGCGCGATCCTGGGGGTGCCGGAGCTGATCGATGACGAGCGGTTCCTGACGGGGCCGCGGCGGACGCAGCACCACGCGGAGCTGGAGCCGCTGCTCGCTGCGGCCTTCCGGCGGCGGACGACGGCGGAATGGCTGGAGGAGCTACTGGCGGCGGGCATCCCGGCGGGGCCGGTGAATACGGTGCGCGAAGTGGTGGCCGACCCGCAGGTGCGGGCGCGGGGGATGATCCGCGAGGTGACCCATCCGGTGGCCGGGACGATCCCGATTGCGAACACGCCGGTGCGGATGTCGCGGAGCGAGACGGGTATCACGGGGCCGCCGCCGGACCTCGGAGGCGACACGGCCGATGTGCTCGGAGAGCTGCTGGGGCTCGGCGAGGAGGAGGTCCGGGCGCTGGCGGAGCGCGGCGTGCTCGCGCTGGAGAGCCGGCTGGATATTTCGGAGATTACCTAGGGCTGGCCGGCGCGGTAGTAGGGGCGCTCGGCGAGGATGGCGCGGACGGCAGGCGGGACGAGGTCGGGGAGGATGCCGGCTGCGGCGAGCTCGCGGGCCCGGGTGGAGGAGATGGCGGCGGCCTCGGGCTCGAGTTCGACGAGGATGACCCGGTCCGCGTAGTCGCGGGCGTTGGTGCGGAGCCATTCGGCGACGGCCTCGAGAGCGTGGGGGCCGCGGTTGGCGGCGATGACGCGGCGGCGCTCGAAGAAGCGGTCGAGCTCGGCAGTGATGCTGGTGTAGTAGCGGGGGTCGAAGAGGCGCACGAGGGTATCGAAGCCGACGACGGGGGTCGGGTCGGCGGCGGGGAAAGCAGACTCGAGGGCGGCGACCTGGTCGATGATGCGGGCGGCGTTGGCGGCGAGGACGGCGTGGCGGTAGCCGTCGCGGCGGGCGGCGAGGAGCATTTCGAGGCGCGCCGGGAGGGGTGCGCCGGTGACGCCCTTGTCGACGTTGCGGGTGGTGAGGAGCGCGGCGGGAGTGGCGGAAACGGTTTCGGCGGCGCGTTCGAGGAGGCGGAGGTGTGCGATGGTCGGGGGGTTGAAGGCGGCCGGGAGGAAGGCGACGGGGCCGGCGAGCGGCTCGGGCGCGTCGAAGCGGGCAGCGGCGGGCGCGGGCGTGCTCTCGAGGCGCGCGATGGCGTCGGCGAGCGGGCCGTCGTCCATGCGCTTATGGTAGGGCGCTCAGGCCGAGAAGGTGTGCCGCTCGATGCGCCAGTCGACCTTCCAGAGTTCGTCCGGGCTCATCCATTCGCTCATGATGCGGCGGCAGTGGTGGACGCCTGCGTGGAGGTTGTGGGTGACGAGCGTCCAGCCCGGTTCGGGGTGGCCGGTGACGGCATGGAGGCGGCGAGTGCGTGGGTCGTAGAAGATGCCTGCCATGGTGGTATCCCTCGTACCAACAGTATCGGCTATGCATCGATAGCCTGAATAGATGGAAACCCCACATTCCGGGGGAATTTTTTCCCGGGGCTTGCCGGGGCGAGCGGGACGATTGCGAGGGCCGGGCAAACCGGCGAAGCTGGAAGCGGCCACCCGCGGGGCGGAGCGCCCGGGCGGGAGCGGCGCAGGCGCGGGCACAGGGAATGGAGACAGGACCCACGGGTGCAGCGATGCGGACGGGCCGGCTGGCCCGCACGGTGGTGCCGGCGCGGCTCGCTGCGGCAGCGGGGCTGCGGTGGCTGGATACGCTCCGGTACCGGGGCGAACGGCGGCGCGAGAAGCGGCGGGAGGCGGTGCTGCGGACCGCGGAGGATGTGACCCGGGCGATGGGGGAGATGAAGGGCGCCGCGATGAAGGTTGGGCAGGTGCTCTCGCTGATGGGCGGTGTGGTGCCCCCGGAAATGGCGGAGGGGCTGGCGACGCTCCAGTCGAATGCGCCGCCGATGGCGTACGGGCTGGTGCAGGAGGTGCTGGAGGCGGCGTATGGGCGGCCGCCGGGGAGCGTGTTCCGGAAGTTCGAGCGGGAGCCGTTTGCGGCGGCGTCGATCGGGCAGGTGCACCGGGCGGAGCTGCGGGACGGGACGAAGGTGGCCGTGAAGGTGCAGTACCCGGGCGTGCGGGAGGCGATCGAGCGGGACCTGGCGAACGTCGCCGTGCTGCTGGGCATCGGGGGGCTGGTGGCGAAGGGGCTGGATGTGGGGACGCTGGTTCGCGACCTCGGCGAGGGGGTCCGTGGCGAGCTGGATTACCGGCGGGAGGCGGCGTGGCAGCAGCGGTTTTTCGATGCGTTTGAGGGCCACGGGTTCGTGCGGGTGCCGCGGGTGTACCACGAGCTGACGACCGATACTGTGCTGGTGCAGGAGTGGCTGCCGGGACGGCCGTTCCGGGAGGCGGCGCGGCTGCCGCAGGAGGAGCGGAACCGCCTGGGGGAGATGCTGTACCGGTTCTGCTTTGGGAGCCTGTACCGGCTGCGGCTGTTCAACGGGGACCCGCACCCGGGCAACTACCTGCTGCTGGAAGACGGGCGGGTGGGGTTCGTGGACTACGGGTGCGTGGCCGAGTTCGATACGGCAGTGGTCGAGGGATTCAAGCGGTTGATCCGGGCGCTGGACCGGGGGGACCGGGAGGGGTGGCGAGCGGCGACCGAGGCGATCGGCATCCTGCGGCCGAATGCGCCGTTCACGACCGACGAGCTGTATGAGCACATGCACTGGTACTGGGCGCCGATCCTGGAGGACAAGGTGGAGTACACGCCGGAGCTGGCGGCGGAGATGGTGCGCCGGAACACGATGACGACGGGACTGGGCGGGCAGATCAATCGGTACTGCAACGTGCCGGAGGGGATGGTGTTCCTGACGCGGATCAATTTCGGGCTGGCGGGGGTGTTCGCGAGCCTGCGGGCGCGCGGGCCGTGGCGGGCGATCGTTCGGGAGTATGTGGAGGATGCGCCGCCGAGCACGGAGCTCGGGCGGCTTTCGGCGGGGACGACGCGGAGCGGGCGACCGATTTAGCGGAGGTCAGGAAGGTTCGCGGCCGAGCAGCCGTGCGCGCCCGGCGCGGAGGGCGTAGGAGATTGCGTGGAGACCGAAGCGGAGGGCGATGCCGGCAGCGGTAATAACGTGGAGGAGCGGGTTGCCGCGGAAGTGCTTGCGGTAGTAGCGCCACATGCCGCGGTGGTGCCCGGCCATGGCCCGGTAGACGGCGCGGCGGGAGCTGCCGCCGACGCGGTGGCGGACGGAGGCGCCGGGGAAGTAGCGGACATCGAGGCCGGCGTTGTGGACGCGGCGGCAGAAGTCGACGTCTTCGATGCTGAAGAAGTAGGCGGGGTCGAAGATGCCGACGGCAGCGAGGGCGCGGCGGTGGATGAGCATGAAGGCGCCTGAGACCCAGTCGACGGAGCGGATGTCGTTGTGGTCCCAGTCGGAGAGGAGGTACCGGCGGGACCAGGGGTTGCGGGGGAAGAGCCTGGTCAGGAGCGAGTGGCGGTTGAAGAGCGCGTTCCGGTGGGATGGGAAGGCGCGGGCGCTGGGCTGGATGGAGCCGTCGGGGTTGAGGATGCGGCCGCCGAGGACGCCGACCTCCGGGTTGGCTGCCAGGTAGTCGGCAGCGGCGAAGATGCCGTCATCGAGGAGTTCGGCGTCAGGGTTGAGGAGGCAGATGACGTCGGCGGCGGGGAGGGCTTCGAGGCCGCGGTTGACGGCGGCGGCGAAGCCGAGGTTGCGGCGGTGTTCGATGACGGTGACGGCGGGGAAGGCGGCGCGGATCGCGTCGACGGTGCCGTCGAAGGAGGCGTTATCGACGACGACGGTGGTTGCGAGGAGACCTGGGACGTGGGCCTCGATGGAGCGGAGGGCGGCGAGGGCGAGGTCGCGGCAGCGGAAGGTGACGATGACGATGCCGATGGTCACGGGACGAGCTCCCGGTAGACGGCTTCGGTGAGCTCGGCGGTGCGGGCCCAGGAGAAGCCGGCGGCGTGCTGGAGGCTGCGATGGGCGAGCTCGGCGCGCCAGGCGGGGTCTTCGAGGAGGCGGAGGGCCTCGGCGGCGATCGTTTCGGGGGAGCGGAGCGGGACGAGGCGGGCGGCGCCATCGAGCACCTCGGACATCGCGGGGGCGTCAGCGGCGATGACGGGCGTTCCGCAGGCCATGGCTTCGAGCGGGGGCAGGCCGAACCCTTCGAAGAGGGAGGGGAAGACGAGGGCTTCGGCGCCGGTGAGCAGGGCCGGGAGGTCGGCATCGGGGACGTAGCCGAGGAAGCGGACGGCATCGGCGACGCCGAGGCGGGCGGCTTCGCGGCGGAGCGGGCCGAGGAGGGGGCCGGGGTTGCCGGCAAGGGCGAGAAGGACACCGGGCCGGCGGGCGCGGATACGCGGCAGGGCGCGGACGGCATCGACGGCGCGTTTCCCGGGCTCGGCGGTGCCGAGGCAGAGGAGATAGGGTGCGTCGAGGCCATGGGAGGCGCGGAAGGCGGCGACGCGGGCGGGCTCAGCGGCACGGAGGCCGGCGCGGTGCGCCTCGGGGATGACGCGGATCCGCTCGGCCGGGAGGGAGAGGTAGCGGACGGCATCGGCGGCGACGGCGGAGGAGGGGACGATGACGCGCTCGGCGAAGCGGGCGGTGTGGGCGATGGCCCGGTAGTACCAGCGGCGGGCAGGGCTGTAGCGGCGGGGGATCCGGAAGAAGGTGAGGTCGTGGATGGTGGCGACGCGCGGGACGGGGAGACGCCGGGGGGTGTAGAAGTGGAGGCCGTGAAGGAGGCTGGCGCGGGCCGCGACGGTGGCCTGGCCGAGGGTGCGGAGCTGCCAGCCGAAGCGGCGGGCGGGGGAGCCGCCCGGTACGGGGAGATGCCGGCAGCCCGGCAGCGGGCGGGGTGCGAAGGCGAGGACGTCGAGGCCGGGCCTGGCTGCGAGGGCCGCGGCCAGCTCGCGCATGTAGACGCCGGCTCCTGCGGGGCTCGGGGGGAGGGCGGAGGCATCGAGGGCCACGCGAATCACGCTCGGCACCGGGCGATTGTAGGGTGGGTGCGGCCTATAATCCGCGGGAATGAAGGGAATCGTACTGGCGGGCGGGAAAGGGAGCCGGTTGCGGCCGTTTACCTATTCGGGCGCGAAGCAGCTGGTGCCGATTGCGAACACGCCGGTGCTCCACTTCCCGGTGCGGCAGCTGGTGGAGGCGGGCATCCGGGAGATTGCGCTGGTGGTGGGAGAGACAGAAGGGCAGGTTCGGGAGGCGATGGGCGACGGCTCGGCGTTCGGGGCGCGGTTCACCTACGTGCGGCAGGAGGCACCGCTGGGGATTGCGCACGGGGCGCTGGTGTGCCGGGAGTTCGTGGGTGATGACGCGTTTGTCCTGTACCTCGGCGACAACGTGCTGATGGGCGGCATCGCGGGGTTCGTGGAACGGTTCGCACGGTCGAGGGCAGACGGTGCGCTGATTCTGCGGGAGGTGGAGGACCCGCGGGCGTTCGGTGTGGCGCGGATGCAGGGAGAGCGGCTGGTGGAGGTGGTGGAGAAGCCGGAGCGGCCGCCTTCGAATCTCGCGGTGATCGGTGTCTATGCCTTCCGGCCGGTGGTGTTCGAGGTGATTGCGGGGCAGCGGCCGAGCGCGCGGGGCGAGCTGGAGATTGCGGATGCCATCAACGGGCTGCTGGCGCGGGGCTGCCGGGTGGAGGTGGAGGTGACGCCGCGGGAGTGGATCGACACGGGGAAGATGGAGGACATCCTCGCGGCGAACCGGCTGCTGCTGGGCACGGTGGAGCGGCGGATCGCGCCGGGCGCGCTGGTGCGGGGGAGCCGGCTCGAGGGCGCGGTGGTGATCGAGGACGGGGCGCGTGTGGAGGAGAGCGAGGTGATCGGCCCGGCGACGATCGGGGCGGGCGCGCACATTGTGGAGAGCGTCATTGGGCCAAACGCGGCGATTGGGGAGGGGTGCCGGGTGGTGCGGAGCCGGGTGGAGGACGCGATTGTGATGAGCAGCAGCGAGGTGGTGGACTGCCCGGGGGTGGCGCATTCGATGCTGGGGCGGTTCACGCGGGTGGTGGGTGCGCCGGCCGGGGCGCGGCTGACGCTCGGCGACCACTCGCGGGTGGAGGCGGCCGGGTGAGGGCGCTGGTTACCGGGGGCTGCGGGTTCATCGGAAGCCACGTGGTGCGGGGTCTGCTTGCGGACGGGTGGGAGGTGACGAACCTCGACCGGATGACCTATGCGGCGAACCCGGCGAACGTGGCGGAGGCAGCGGGCCACCCGCGGTACCGGTTTGTGCAGGGGGACATCTGCGATGGGCAGCTGGTGCGCGAGCTGGTGGCCGGGGCCGACCTCGTGCTGAACTTCGCCGCCGAGACGCACGTCGACCGGTCGCTGCTGGAGCCGGGCGTGTTCGTGCGGACGGACGTCGAGGGGGTGGTGACGCTGCTGGAGGCGGTGCGGGAGCGGCCGAGGACGGCGCTGGTGCACATGTCGACGGATGAGGTGTTCGGCAGCATCCCGGCGCCGGGGGAGGCCGCGGAGGATGCGCCGTTCGCGCCGAGTTCGCCATATGCGGCGAGCAAGGCTGCGGCGGAGCTGATGGTGCGGGCGTACGCGGAGACGTACGGGATGGCGGTGACGGTACTGCGCTGCTGCAATGTGTACGGGCCGAACCAGCACCTGGAGAAGTTCATCCCGCTCTTCACGATGCGGGCGCTGGCGGGCGAGCCGATGCCGCTCTACGGCGACGGGCTGCAGGAGCGGGAGTGGCTGTTTGTCGAGGATTTCGTGGATGCGCTGCGGCTGGTGCTGGGGGAGCTCCCGGCACGGCCGGGGGTGCATGCGGTGCACATCGGGAGCGGCGAGCGGGTGGCGAACCGGCGGGTGGCGGAGCTGATCTGCGAGCTACTCGAGCGGCCGGCGGAGCTGATCACGCCGGTGGCGGACCGGCCGGGGCACGACCGGCGGTACGCGCTGGACAGTTCGCGGCTGCGGGCGCGCGGGTGGGCGCCGCGGCGGCGGTTCGCTGAGGGGCTGGCGGAGACGGTGGCGTGGTACCGGGAGCACGGCGAGGCGTGGGCCCGGACGGCGAACGGGGATTTCGCGCGGTATTTCGAGCGGCAGTACGGGGAGCGGCTGGCGCGGCGATAGCCGCTACGGGGCGTGCTCCCAGTCGAGCATGATGCACTCGATTTCGTCGCCGGGATTGGCGGCGGGGACGTCTTCGGGGATGACGGCGAGGGCGTTGGCAGCGCTCATGGAGGTGAGCATGCCGGAGCCCTGCGGGCCGGTGAGGTCGGCATACCAGCGGCCGTCATCACCGCGGGTGACGATGCAGCGGGCGTAGAAGCGGCGGCCATCGGGGTTTCTGACGTAGTCACGGGAGATAGCGCGGACGGTGGGGCGCTCCCAGTCGGAGCGGCCGAGCATGGTGAAGATGGCCGGCCGGCCGAAGAGTTCGAAGGAGACCATGGAGCTGACGGGGTTGCCGGGCAGGCCGAGGTGGGGGACCTTGCGGCCGCCGGGCGCGGTGAAAGCGCCGAAGGCGAGGGGTTTGCCGGGGCGCATGCGGACGGTCCAGAAGTCGATGTTGCCTTCGCGGGCGAGGACGTCTTTGACGACGTCGAAGTCGCCGCGGGAGACGCCGGCGGAGGTGACGAGCATGTCGGCATCGAGGCCCTCGCGGATCTTGGCGGTGAGGTCTTCGACGGTATCGCGGGCGATGCCGAGGATGCGGGGAATGCCGCCGTATTTGCGGACGAGGGCGGCGACGCTGTAGGCGTTGGCATCGTAGATGCGGCCGGGGAGGAGGGGTTCGCCGGGCGGGGTGATTTCGTCGCCGGTGGAGAGGATGGCGACGACGGGCCGGCGAATGACGGTGACGTGGGTGAGGCCGATGGAGGCGAGGACGCCGATTTCGGAGGGGCGGAGGACGCGGCCGGCGGGGATGACGGTGGAGCCGGCCTGGACGTCTTCGCCGCGGCGGCGGATGTTGGCGCCGGGATTGGCGGCCTTGAGGACGCGGACGGAGCCGGCCTTGCGGGCGGCCTCGTTGATGCCGCGGAGGGCTTCGTCGGTCTCTTCGAAGGGGACGATGGCGTCGGCGCCGGGCGGGACCGGGGCGCCGGTCATGATGCGGACGGCTTCGCCGGGGCCGACGGGTGTTTCGAGGACGTAGCCGGCGGCGAGGTCGGCGATGACGCGGAGCTGGACGGGGGCGGCTTCGCTGGCGCCGGCGGTATCGGCCGCGCGGACGGCGTAGCCATCCATGGCGGTGTTATCGAGCGGGGGGATATCGAAGGGAGCGACGACGTCCTCGGCGAGGACCTGGCCGAGGGCATCGAGGAGGGGCTTGCGCTCGGGTTCGAGGCGGCCGAAGTACGCGAGGATGCGCTCGCGCGCCTCTTCGACGGGGATCATGCTGGTGACGGGGAGCATGGTCCTCAGTGTAGCGGAGCGGGGAAGGGGGAGCGGGTCAGGCGAGGCGGACAGCGAGGCAGGTGGTGGTGCGCTGGACGCCGTTGACCTTCTGGATGGCCTCGGTGATGGCGTTGCCGAGGGAGTCGAGGTCGTCGGCTTCGACCTGGGCGATGACATCGAAGGGGCCGGTGACGGTATCGACATTGATGAGGCGGGCGCCGGGGTAGCTGAAGTTCTGGATGGCGGCGCTGACGGACTTGGCTTTGCCGACTTCGGTTTCGATGAGGATGTAGCCGCGGACGGCCATGCGTGGTCCCCTCCAGGAGTGATGCGGGGATGATACGCGAAGGTCAGCGCTCGGGCAGGCCGAGCTGGAGGCGGGGTTCGGCGACGGGCGCGCCGGGGACGACCTCGATGGGGACGCGGTAGGCCACCCGGGCGACGAAACAGAGCGCCTCCTGGCCCTCGCGGCAGTAGTAGGCGGAGACGGTAGCCGTGAGGACCGCGCTGCCGGGAGCGAGAATGACCGGGACGGGGAAGCTGACGGACGGGTCGTCGGTGCGCCATTCGAGCCGGTGTTCGCCGGGCTCGATGACGGCAGGGTTACTGGAGGCGAGCTCGAGGGCGGATGGAGCGAGGGCGTTGAGGTGGTAGCCGGGCGGGGCGGCGACTTCGATGCGCAGGTTGGCGGCGCCGGGCGCGACGGTTTGGGCCGGGAGGTCGCGCGTTTCGAGGGGGCCGGCGGCCGGCGGGCGGAGGAGTTCGATGTTCGAGAGGGCGAGGGTGCTGACGGTGCCGGCCGCCGGGTCGAAGGTGCGGACGAGGTGGTTGGCTGAGTCGGCGATGTAGAGGAGGCGGCCATCCCAGGCGAGGCCGGCGGGCTCGGCGAAGCGGGCCTGGCCGGCGGCGCCGTCGGACCAGCCGCGGTCGGAGCCGGCGGCGGTGCCGAGCTGGCGGGTGGCCGGGTCGAGCACGCGGATGCGGTGGTTGTAGGTGTCGGCGATGTAGAGGACGCCGTCGGCAAAGGCGATGCCCTGGGGGTGCTGGAGCTGGCCCTGGCGGCCGGTGCCGTCGCGGTCGCCGTAGTCGAAAAGGCCGGTCCCGACGAGGGTGCGGACCTCGCCGTCGCCATCGATGGGGACGGTACGGACGGCAGAGGCTTCGGGGTCGACCCAGTACAGCCGGGCGCTATCGGCGGTGATACCGGAGGGCTGTGCGAGGGTGGCCATCTCCCGGCGGGGGCCGTCGTCGAGGCCTTCGCGGGAGGTGCCGGCGAAGACGTCGATGGTGCCGGCGGCGAGGTCGAGCACCCAGACCTGGTGGACACCGGCCATGGTGATGAAGAGCCGGCTTCCGACCTGGACGAGGCCCCAGGGGGAGGCAAGGTCCACCTCGCGGGCGGGCTCGGGGCCGCGGGGAAGGCGGGTGAGCTGGCGGCCGGTGCCGGCGATGGTGCGGGTTTCGCCGGAGGCGAGGTCGATGGCGCGGACGGCGTGGTTGCGGGTATCGGCCACGTAGAGTGTGCGGCCATCGGCGGAGAGGGCGAGCCCCTGGGGGTCGCGGAAGGCAGCCTCGGCAGGGGCGCCGTCGGCGAAGCCGGGCTGGCCGGTGCCGAAGACGCGGAGGACCTCACCGGAGCTGGCGGCTTCGATGATTCGATGGTTGCCAGCGTCGGCGATGTAGAGGCGGTCGGCGGCGGCGGAGACCGCGACGGCGGAGGGGTAGCCGAGGGTGGCCGTGGCCGGCGGTGCACCGGGGACGAGCGGGAGCGGCCCGGTGCGGAGGAGGCCGCGCCCGGCGAATTCGGCCACGAGCGAGGCGAGGATGGGCTGGAAGAGCGGGTAAACGCCTTCGCCTTCGTGGTAGCCGACGAGGTTGCCGGCCGGGTCGATGAGCACAAGGGTAGGCCAGGCGCGAGCGCCGTAGGTGGTCCAGACGCGGAAGTCGGCGTCGTTGATGACGGGGTGGGCGATGCCGAGGCGGCGGATCGCTTCGCGGATGGTGTCGTCCTCGTGCTCCTCGGCGTACTTGCCGGAGTGGACGCCAATGACGACGAGGCGGTCGCCGAACTCGGCTTCGAGCCGTTTGAGGTCGGGGACGATGTGCTGGCAGTTGATGCAGCCGGCGGTCCAGAAGTCGAGGAGGACAATGCGGCCGCGGAGGTCTTCGAGGGAGAGTGGGCGCTGGACGTTGAACCAGGTGAGGCCGGGCGGGAAGGGGGGAGCCGGTTCGGTGCCGGCCCAGGATTTGCGCTCGGGCTGGGAGGACACGTCAGCGTATCCTGCGGGGGCAGAGCGTTCGGACCCGCGTGAGCAGGCGACGGCGATGATGGCGGCGAGCGCCGCGGCGAGTGCGAGGCATATGGTGATGATACGGGTTGGGCGGGCGGGCCGTTGCACCCTGCGAGTGTAGGCGGGGTGAGGGGCCACGGACGGTAAGGACGGGTGCGCCTATACTTGGAAGCCCATGACGACCGAGACCGGGAATCTTTCGCGCCTCGAAGAGGAGGCGCTGGCGGGCCTTGCGGCGGCCGGAGACGAGGCGTCGCTGGAGCGCTGGCGGGCGGCGTGGCTGGGGCGGCAGGACGGACGGGTGACAGTGCTGCTGCGCGGCATCCGGGAGGTGCCGCAGGAGGAGCGGGCGGCCTACGGGGCGGCGGTGAACGCGCTGAAGGGGCGGCTGGAGGCGGCGCTGGAGGAGCGGCGGGCGGCGCTCAAGCGTGCGGAGCTGGAACGGCTGGCGCGGGAAGGGGCGCTGGATGTGACGCTGCCGGGACGGCCGCAGCCGCTGGGGAGGCTCCACCCAATTACGCGGACGCTGCGGGACTGCCTCGAAGCGTTCAAGGCGATGGGGTTCCGGGTGGCGGAGGGGCCGGAGGTGGAGTGGGACCGGTACAACTTCGATGCCGCGCGCATCCCGGAGGACCACCCGGCGCGGGACATGTGGGACACGATCTGGGTGAATACGCTCATCGATGGGAAGCGGCGGATGCTGCTGCGGACGCACACGACGCCGAACCAGATCCGGGTGATGGAGCGGACGCCGCAGCCGCCGGTGCGGGTGGTGGTGCCGGGGAAGTGCTACCGGCAGGAGGCGACCGACGCGACCCACGAATGGATGCTGACGCAGATCGAAGGGCTGGCGGTGGACGAAGGGGTGCGGATGAGCGACCTGAAGGGCGTGCTGTATGAGTGGGCGCGGGCGATGTTCGGCTCGGACCGGCGGATTATCTTCCACCACTCGTACTTCCCGTTCGTTGAGCCGGGCGTGGAGATGGCGATCGACTGCTTCATCTGCCGGGGCGACGGGCGGCAGTGCCACACCTGCCACGGGACGGGGTGGATCGAAATCCTCGGGGCAGGGATGGTGCACCCGGAGATCATCGACAACGCCGGCTATGACTCATCGAGGGTGACGGGCTTTGCGTTCGGCATCGGCGTGGAGCGGGTGGCGATGCTGCGCTGGGGGATCGAGGATATCCGCCACTTTTACAGCAATGACCTGCGGTTCCTGAGCCAGTTCTGAGCGAGGAGAGGACGAGATGAAGGTTTCGCTGAGCTGGCTGCGGGAGTACGTGGACGTCCGCCTGCCGATCGAGGAGCTGGCGCGACGGATTACGGACGCGGTGGCGGAGGTGGAGGGGTGGAGGGTCATCGGCGAGACGTGGGACCCGGCGCTGGTGCGGGTGGCGAAGGTGGTGGCGGTGGAGCCGCACCCGAACGCGGACCGGCTGCGGCTGGCGACGGTGGATACGGGGCAGGAGACGGTGCAGGTGGTATGCGGGGCGCCAAACCTTGCAGTGGGCCAGACGGTGGCGTTCGCGAGCGAAGGGGCGCGGCTGATTGACGGGCACACCGGCGAGCCCACGACGCTCAAGCTGCGGCCGATCCGCGGGGTGGAATCGGCGGGCATGGTGCTGAGCGAGAAGGAGCTGGGGCTGAGCGACGAGCACGAGGGGATTCTCGTGCTGCCGGAAGGGACGCCGGTCGGGGTTCCGCTGGCGGATGTGCTGGGCGACGTGATCCTGGAGGTTTCGACGTGGGCGAACCGGGCAGACCTGCTGGGGATGGTGGGGTTCGCGCGGGAGGTGGCGGCCCTGACGGGCGGCGTGCTGGGGGAGCCGGACCGGCGGTACAGCGAGAGCGGCCCGGACGTCAGCGAGCTGGTATCGGTGGCGATTGAGGCGCCGGACCTGTGCCGGCGGTTCACGGCATCGGTGATCGAGGGTATCGAGATCGGGCCGTCGCCGGCGTGGATGCAGGAGCGGCTGCGGAAGGCCGGGATGCGGCCAATCAACAACGTGGTCGATATCACGAATTATGTCATGCTGGAGACGGGGCAGCCGCTCCATGCGTTCGACTACGACCTCGTGCGGGGGAAGCGGATTGTGGCGCGGCGGGCACGGCCGGGCGAGCGGCTGGTGACGCTCGACGGGGTGGAGCGGGAGTTCGACAGTGAGATGCTGCTGATTTGCGACGGCGAGGGCCCGGTGGGCGTGGCGGGGGTGATGGGCGGGGGCAACAGCGAGGTGAACGAGGGGACGACGCGGGTGCTGCTGGAGGTCGCGAACTTCCGGGCGGGGTCGATCCGGCGGACGTCGACGCTGCTGAAGCTCCGAACGGAGGCCTCGCTGCGGTTCGAGAAGGGGCTCGGGCCGGAGATGGCGATGTACGCCCAGCAGCGGGCGCTGCACCTGTTCGAGACGGTGTGCGGTGGCAGGATTGCGCGGGGAATCGTGGACGTGTACCCGAGCAAGGAGCCGCCGCGGACGATCCTGCTGGAGGCGGCGCGGATAGCGCAGGTGCTGGGGATTGAGGTGCCGGTGGAGGACGTGCGGCGGATCCTGGGCGACCTCGGGTTCCTGGTCCACCACGTGCCGCCGGCGAAGTACAGCGTGCAGGTTCCGCCGTGGCGGCCGGACGTGGAGATCCCGGACGACCTGGTGGAGGAGGTCGGCCGGATTTACGGGTACGACCGGCTGCCGACGACGATGCTGCGGGGGACGCTGCCGCCGCCGGAGGAGAACCCGGTGATGGCGCTGCGGGAGCGGCTGCGGGACCTTGCGGTGGCGCTGGGATACCAGGAGGTCATCAATTACACCCTGACGACGCGGGAGAAGCTGGCGCTGGTGACCGACCCCATGGACACGGTGCGGCGGAACCCGCTGGGGGTGGTGAACCCGGTGGCGGCGCAGCATGCCTACCTCCGCACGAGCCTGCGGAGCTCGGTGCTGGAATCGTTTGCGGCGAACCGGCGGCAGGCGGAGGGCCCGCTGCGGCTGTTCGAGATTGGCTTCGAGTACCTGCCGGTGGAGGGCGACCTGCCGATTGAGCGGCCGGTGCTGTGCGCGGTGCTGGGCGGGCCGCGGGAAGGGCGCTGGCGCGTGGGCGGCGGCGAGGCGCTGGACTTTTTCGATGCGAAGGGTGCGGTGGAAGCGATGCTCGGTGCGCTCGGCGTGCGGGGCACGTTCGTCCCCGCGGAGGAGCACGGGCTGCTGCCGGGGCACACGGCGAAGTTCGGGGTCGGGAGCGAGATGGCAGGCATCGTGGGGCAGGTGCACCCGGAGACAGCGGCGGCGTTCGATATCGACGAGGCGGTGTACCTGTTCGAGGTGTGGGTGGAGGACCTGGTCCGGCACCTGCCGGAGCGCCCGCCCTACCAGGCGCTTTCGCGGTACCCGGCGGTGAGGCTTGACCTTGCGGTGGTGGTCGATGCCGCGGTGCCGGCGGGCGCGGTGCTGGAGCTGGTCCGGTCGCACCGGAGCCAGGGGGTGCAGGTGCGGGCGGAGCTGTTCGACGAGTACCGCGGGCCCGGGGTGCCGGAGGGGAAGAAGTCGCTGGCGCTGCGGCTCTGGCTGCGGGCCGATGACCGGACGCTGACGGACGACGAGGCGCTCAAGGTGGGCCAGGGGCTGCTGGCGCGGCTGGGCCGGGAGTTCGGCGCCACGCTGCGCGGCTAAGGCCAGGGCGAAACGCCCCGACAGGAGAGAGGGATGGGCGAACGGATTGTGGGGAACTTCCACCGGATTTTCGAGCCGGATTCGGCGTGGGCGATCGGGTCGTTCCTGCTGCCGGATGGTTCGCGGTGGGAGTACCGGGAGCCGAACGCGGTGGTGCTGGTGCGGAACGGGTGGCTGCAGGTTGCGGCGGTGCCGTACACGCGGAAGCACGACCGGGTGCAGATCCTGGACAACGCCAAGCACATGTACTTTTCGAAGGAGCGGTTCGCCGTGCCGGAGGGCGGGCGGATTACCTTCGAAATCCAGGTGGCGGCGCGGACGGTGGGCACCCGGCCGGGTGACCTGTACGACGGGTACGTCTCGTGGAACCTGCTCGACCTGGAGACGGGGTGGGCGTTCGACTTTTTCACCGGGGGCGACACGGTGGCGACGGTGTACGGGCGGCTGCCGTTCCCGGGTGCGCGGCTGCCGGAAACGGGGGAGGCGCGGGCGTTCTGTATCTTCCACGAGCTGCACGACCTGCCGACGGCGCAGGGGCAGGTGCACGCCTACCGGATCACCTACGACCAGGGGGCGAACACGGTCGAATTCGAGGCCGACGGCAGGGTGGTCGACCGGTACGAGCACGTGCCGGACCGGATTACGGGGTTTACGGCTGCGCTCGGGCTGATGTCGGAGATCGACATCGAGGATGGGCGGTCGGTGAGCTGCCACGGGCAGGGGGTCATCGGGCGATGGAGCCCGATGCGGGTGGTGACGGAGCCGTAATGGGGGCCGGTTAGCTGCCGGAGAGGGCCTTGAGCCAGGTGTTCATGTCGAAGTAGTCGCGCCAGGCGCAGATCCGCTCGCCGCGCACTTCGAAGGCGCCGGCGACGGGGAGTTCGATGAGACGGTCGCCGGCGGCGAAGCGGTCGATGCGCTCGTTCATCACGAAGTTGCCATCGGCGACCTGGCGGAGGACTTCCCAGCCGCGGGATTCGACCTGTGCGAGGAAGCCCTGGAACACGGCGGCGATCGCCTCCGGGCCTTTCACTGGCTGGGCGGGGATGTTGTGGTAGACGGCGTCTTCAGTGAAGTAGGAGGCGAGGCGGGCAGGGTCGGGGCGGGGCTGCTGCCACTCGGCGATGAAGGCGTTGACGACCTCGGCAGGCGAACGCATGGCAGGGGCTTCCTCCGGTTACGGGGTGCTGTCGCGCTAGAGGATATCGTGTTCTTCGCGGCCGCCGGGAAGGGGTGCGCCGGCGAGGGCAGGCGGGAGCCACTCGGCGAGGAGGCGGTCGATGGCATCGCGGGCCTGGATGAGCGAATGGCCGGCTTCGGCGAAGAGGGCGATGCGCTTCGGTTCGCGGGCGCGGCGGTAGATGTCTTCGCTGGCCTCGTGGCTGAGGACGGTATCGGACATGCCGTGGATGAGGAGAAGCGGCCGGCCGAGGGTTTCGACATCGGCGGTGCCGTAGAGCTGGGGGGACATGGCGACGACGCCCCGGACGGCGGGGTGGAGTTCGGCGGCCTTGATGACGACGGCGCCGCCGAAGCTGTGGCCGACGAGGGCGAGTTCTTCGGCGCCGATGCCGCGGAGGAAGGAGCAGCCGGCGAGGACGTCGAGGACGCATTCTTCGAAGACGTTGGGCTGGCGGTAGTCGACGCGGAAAACGGTGACGCGGGCATCGGCGAGGAGGACAGGGAGGCGGGCGTACAGGCCGTCCGCGGGGCCATCGACGCCGCCCATGGCGCCGCCGACACAGATGACTGCGGAGGTGCCGCCTTCGACGGGGTGGAGGATGCCCTCGATGGGGCCGCGGGTGGTTTCGAGGCGGATGCGGAGGGCGCCGGGTGCGGATTCGACGGGGAGGGCGCCGACGCGGAGGATGCGGAGGTCGAGGTCCCCGGGCTCTTCAGCGTCGTCCCACATGTTGCCGGGCATCGGACGGAGTATACGTCACGCGCGGGCGGGATGGTTTTCTTTCCGCTGGCGAAAACTTCCCTGAGAGGTGCCGGCTGCTAGTATGCGGGCAGATTGCTGCCGCCGGGAGCGGGCGACGGCGC
The DNA here is from genome assembly GCF_002563855.1 of Tepidiforma thermophila. NCBI lineage: Bacteria > Bacillati > Chloroflexota > Tepidiformia > Tepidiformales > Tepidiformaceae > Tepidiforma > Tepidiforma thermophila. Next base: position 1,150,976 of record NZ_PDJQ01000001.1, on the reverse strand, counting down.
GGTGGAGGCCTGACGCGCATGTGCGGGATAGCCGGCATTCTTTCCCTCGGCGCCGGGGAGGTGCCGCGGGAGGACGTGCTCGCCATGGCGCGGCGGCTGCGGCATCGCGGCCCGGACGGGGAGGGGAGCTACTTTGGGCAGGGGATCGGGTTTGGGCACACGCGGCTGGCGATCATCGACCTGAGCCACGCCTCGGACCAGCCGTTTGCGGACGAGGCGGCGGGGCTGGTGCTGGTGTTCAACGGCGAGATTTACAATTACGTGGAGCTGCGGAGGGAGCTGGAGGGGCTGGGCCACCGGTTCCGCTCGCAGGGGGACACGGAGGTGCTGCTGCGGGCGTTTGCGCAGTGGAGGACGGGGGCGTTCGCGCGGCTGAACGGGATGTTTGCCTGCGCCATCTGGGACGAGCGGCGGCGGGAGCTGGTGCTGGCGCGCGACCGGTTCGGCGAGAAGCCGCTCTACCTGGCGCGGACGGGGCGGGAGGTGCTGTTTGCGAGCGAGATGAAGGCGATCCTTGCGGTGCGGCCGGAGCTTCGGGAGCCGAACCTGCGGGCGGTGTACCGCTACATCGCCCGCGGCGACCTCGACCAGGACGCGGAGAGTTTTTTCGCGGGGATTGCGAGTCTGCCGGCCGGGCACTACCTGGTGCTGGACCGGGAGGGGCGAGGGACGCCGCGGCGGTACTGGCTGCCGCGGGCGGCGGAGACGCCGCGGCGGCATGCGGAGGCGGTGGAGGCGTTCCGGTCGCTGTTCTTCGATGCGGTGCGGATCCGGCTGCGGAGCGATGTGCCGGTCGGGAGTTCGCTGAGCGGGGGCATCGATTCGTCGAGCATTGTGTGCACGATTCACGCGATGAAGGAGGCGCTGGGACTCGGCGAGCAGCACACCTTCAGCGCGCGGTTCGCATCGGCGGCACACGATGAGGGCCGGTTCATCGACCTGGTGGCACAGCGGTGCGGGGTGCACCGGCACGACACCTGGGTGGAGCCGGAGGCGTTCGAGGCGGCGTTCGCGGCGCTGCAGTACCACCAGGAGGAGCCAATCGCGAGCACCAGCCCGTTTGCGCAGTGGATGGTGATGCGGCTGGCGCGGGAGCACGGGACGACCGTGCTGCTGGACGGGCAGGGCGCGGATGAGCTGCTGGGCGGTTATACCCAGGCGCTGGGGATGTTCTTCGCGCACTGGCTGCGAACCGGGAGGCTGGACCGGGCGGCGGGGCTCCTGTGGGGGTCGTGGCGGCGGTACGGATCGCTGCGGGCGCCGGCGCTGTTCGGGGCGTACTACCTGCTGCCGGCCAGGGTGCGCGACCGGCTGGCGGAGCGGTACTTTGGGTCGGGGGCGCTGGTGGCGCCGGAGGTGCATGACCGGTACGCGCCGGCGCACGCGGCGACGATTGCGCCGTTCCGCGACCGGCTGCGGAACGAGCTGGTGCGCTGGCAACAGACGACGCAGCTGCCGGAGTTCCTGCGCTATGCGGACCGGAACAGCATGGCGTTCAGCCGGGAGGTGCGGCTGCCCTTTCTCGACCACCGGCTGGTGGAGTTCTGCTTCGGGCTGCCGCCCCAGTGGCTGCTGGAAGGTGCGACGACCAAAGCGATTCTCCGGCGGGCGATGGAGGGCATTGTGCCGGACGGCGTGCTGAAGCGGCGGGACAAGCTGGCGTATGCGCCGCCGCAGCGGAGCTGGGCGCAGGGCCCGCTGAAGGGGTGGATCGTCCGGCACCTCGAGGGGGCGGCGCGGCGGCAGGACGTCTTCGACGCGTCGGCGGTGCAGGCGGTGCGGGAGGGGTTCCTCCGCGGCGGGGGCGACGTGCTGGCGTGGCGGGTGGCGAGCACGGAGGCGTGGTTCGCGCAGATGGTCGACCGGGCGCCGGGGCTGCCGGCCGGGTGCGAATGAGCGAATGCTGGTAACCTGCCGGGTTGGAACGGGCGGGGGCCGCCCCTGCTGACTGCCCCGGCGCCCGGAAACTTCGCATGGACTGAGAGGATTCGATGGCGATTTCGTTTGAAGGACAGGTGGCGGTGGTGACCGGCGCGGGCGCCGGGCTGGGCCGGGCGTACGCGCTGGACCTGGCGCGGCGCGGGGCGAAGGTCGTGGTGAACGACCTTGGCGGCGACCCGCACGGCCAGGGTGCGGACGCGGCGCCGGCGCGCAAGGTGTGCGATGAGATCATCGCGGCCGGCGGGACGGCGGTGCCGAACTTCGACAGCGTGGCGACGTACGAAGGCGGCTACAACATCGTCAAGACGGCGCTGGATAACTTTGGCCGGCTGGACATCGTGATCTGCAACGCGGGCATCCTGCGGGATGTGGCGTTCCACAACATGAGCGAGGAGGACTGGGACAAGGTCTTCGCGGTGCATGTGAAGGGGACGTTCTCGGTGCTGCGGCACGCGTGGCCGGTGTTCCGGCAGCAGGCGTACGGCCGGGTGGTGCTGACGACCTCGTCGTCGGGCATCTACGGGCAGTTCGGCCAGGCGAACTACGGCGCGGCGAAGACGGCGATGCTGGGCCTGATGAACGTGCTGAAGCAGGAAGGCGCGAAGTACAACGTGATGGTGAACACGATTGCGCCGGTGGCCGGGACGCGGCTGACGCAGACGGTGATGCCGCCGGAAATGGTGGAGCGGCTGAAGCCGGAGTACGTGGTGCCGGCGGTGGTCTACATGGTCTCGAAAGAGTGCCAGGACAGCGGCCTGATCATCGAAGCGGGCGCGGGGAACTTTAACCGGGCCGCGATCGTGAAGGGGCCGGGGATTCAGCCGGGCCTGGGCGAGCTGAAGGACGCCGAGTGGGTCCAGGCGAACTGGGAGAAGATCTGCAGCCTGGAAGGCGCGGAGCCGATGTGGCGGACGGGCCAGACGCTGAAGGCGTACCTGGCGGAGAAGGCCGCGCAGAAGCAGGGCTAGCCGCGACTCTTCGCTGCAGCGCGGGCGAGGCGGGGGAGCCGAATCGGCTCCCCCGCGGTTGTTCGCGGACCTGTGGGGGGCGGCGGTCAGCCGGCGTGGCGGCTGCGGGAGCGGGCTTCGCGGTAGGCGTCGGCGAACTCTTTGACTTCGCCCTCAGGGTAGTAGTCGCGGACGAGCTGCTGGCGGATGGCGCGCGGGTCGTGGGCGAGGGCGGAGCGGCGGGAGCGCGGCGGGCGGACGGACTCGAGGAGGAGGTCGCCGCCGGCCTGGGAGAGGAATTCGAGGGGGCCGCGGAAGCGGGCGGCATCGTACTCGAGGACGGTGACTTCGACGCCGACGTAGAGGGGGACCTGGAGGCGGGCGCTGGAGCGGACCGGGCGGTTGGAGGTTGCGAGGGTGACGCGGTCGGCGTAGGCGACAGCCTGGGTGCCGGTGCACTGGAGGAGGATGACGGCGAAGCGGGTCTCATCGAGCCGGGCGAGGAAATCGCTGGCGCGGGTGATGCGGGTGAGGGTTTCGGCGACATGGAGGACGGCCTGGGCGGCGGTGCCGGCGCCCCAGGCGGTGCGGATCTCGTCGTACTGGGCGATGCGGACGATGGCGAGGGTGATGGGATGGCGGTAGCGCTCGGCGCGGGCGATGTCGCGGGCGAGGGTATCGATGAGCTGCTGGCGGTTGGGGAGGTGGGTTTCGGGGTCGACGAGGTGCCGGTGGGCGTCGGGGTCTTCAGCCTGGACGGAGGCGGTTGCGAGGGCCTGGAGGCCGCGGTAGGCGAAGGCGGCCAGCCCCGCGGTTGAGGCGATGAGGATAGCGCCAGCGGTGCCGGAGAAGCGGAATGCGACGACGAACTCGGTGACGAGGAGGAGCAGCGCGAGGGCGACCGCTGCCCTGCGCGTGGCGGTGACGCGGAGGGGTTCGCCGGGCGGTGCGGCGAGCCGGGGGCGGATCCAGTGGCGCCAGGCGTGTTTCACGGGGGCCTTTCGCGCGCCATGACGGCGGGTAGTTGTCGGTTGGATTATCGACGGTGGACAGCCCGGCGGGGGTCGACGGGGGGTAACGACGGGGAACGAACAGGTGACGGATCGGGGACTCCGCTGTGAGCGGGGCGGTTGCGGGGCTCCGGTGAAGCGGCTAGTCTTGAAATGACAACTGAACAGCGCTGTTCGTGTTCGCTGGGGGTGCCCGGTCGCGGGCTGAGATCACACCCCTTGAACCTGACCACGTTCGGACGTGCGTAGGGAAAGCGAACGGAGACCGGGCGTAGGCGCCATGGCGCAGATGCACGGAGTCCGGCTTTCCCGGGCTCCGTTTCTTTTTGGCCGAGGGCCAGGGGCCGGAGCCCGGGGGCGGGCACCCTTTCGGACCGGGCAGCGGAAAGGAGCCGCTGCATGATTGTCGAAATCGAGTGCCTGCCCCGGCCGTACGGGGAGCCAGGCGCGCCGTATTCGTTCGTCGAGGCTGCGATCCGGGTGATCCAGGAGTCGGGCCTGAAGTACGAGGTCTCGGCGCTGGGGACGACGTTCGAGGGCGAGCCGGACGAGGTCTGGCGGGTGGCGCGCGAGGCACACGAGGCGTGCCTCGCCGCGGGCGCCGAGAGCGTGCTGACGATCGTGAAGTTTTCGCAGAGCCGGATGCCGAATCCGCCGACGATGGAATCGCTGACGGCGAAGTTCCGGGACGGCGGGTCGTCGTGAACGCTGCGCGGGCGGGGCGGCGGCTGGCCGCGGCCTACGGGCCATCGGCGGTGCTGCTGGCGCTGCTGGTGGCGGCGTGGGAGGCGTGGGTGCGGGTCTTCGATACCCGGACCTACATCCTGCCGGCGCCGTCGCGGATTTGGGACGGCTTCTGGGGAACGAAGGAGCTGCTGCCGGAGCACATCCGCACGACGCTGGCGGAGGCGGTGCTGGGGCTGGCGTTCGGGGCCGGGGCTGGCGTGGCGATCGCGGTGCTGGTGGCCGGGGTCCCGCTGGTGCGGCGGGTGCTGATGCCGCTGCTGGTGGTCTCGCAGACGATTCCGATGGTGGTGCTGGCGCCGCTACTGATCGTGTGGTTCGGGTTCGGGATGACGCCGAAGGTGGTGGTGGTGGCGCTGTGGGGGTTCTTCCCGGTGGCGGTGGCGACGGCCGACGGGCTGATGCACGCGGACCGGGAGATGGTGGGGCTGGTCCGCTCGATGGGGGCGAACCGGCTGCAGGTGCTGCGGCACATTGCGGTGCCGGCGGCGCTGCCGGCGTTCTTTTCGGGGCTGAAGATCGCGGCCGCCTACGCGGTTGGCGGGGCGGTGGTCGGTGAGTGGATCGGGGCGAGCTCCGGGCTGGGGCTCTACATCACCCGGGCGCAGACATCGTTCCGGGTGGACCGGGTGTTCGTCGCGGTGGTGCTGATTGCGCTGCTGAGCATGCTGCTGTTCGCGGCGGTGCATGTGCTGGCGCGGCTGGCGACACCGTGGATGTACGTCAAAACAGAGGAGGAGACGACATGAAACGCTGGTTCCTGGGGGCAGCGGCGCTGGCCGCTGCGCTGCTGGCCGGGGCGGTGCTGACCGCCTGCGGCGGGGACGACGATGACGGGGACGGAAAGCTCACGCCCGTCACGTTCATGCTGAACTGGACGCCGAACACTTACCACAGCGGGGTGTACATCGCGCTAGACCGGGGCTGGTACCGGGACGCGGGGCTCGACGTGAAGATCATCGAGCCGGCCGCCGGCGGGACGGCGCAGGTGCTGGCCGCGGGGAAGGCCGACTTCGGCGTGATGGCGCAGGAGGAGATCATCCCGGCGCGGGCGGAAGGGGTGCCGGTGGTGGCGCTGGCTGCGCTTATCCAGCACAACGACTCGTCGCTGTACTTCCTGAAGAGCGAGGGGATTACGCGGCCGCGCGACCTTGAAGGTAAGACGTACGGCGGGTTTGGCGGGGTGCTGGAGCGCCAGCTGATTTCGGAGCTGGTGAAGTGCGACGGCGGCGACCCCTCGAAGGTGAAGTTCGTCGAAGTGGGGAACGTGGACTACCTTGCGGGGATGGAGTCGAACCGGTTCGACTTTGTCTGGGTGTTCGAGTTCTGGGATGTGCTGCGGGCACGGGAAGTCGAGAAGAAGGACGTCGGCAGCCTGAAGTTCATCGACTACACGCACTGCATCCCGGACTGGTACACGCCGCTGATTGTGACGAGCGAGCGAATGATTAAGGAGAAGCCGGACGTGGTGCGGAAGTTTATGGAGGCATCGGTGCGCGGCTACGAGGTGGCGATGAAGGACCCGAAGGCCGCGGCGGACGCCATCATGAAGGGTGCGCCGGAGTCGGACCGGAGGCTGCTGGAGGTGAGCGCGGAGTATCTCTCGACGCGGTATGTGGACCCGGGCCGGCCGTGGGGTCTCCAGGACCGCGAGGTGTGGGTGACGTTTACTGAGTACCTGCGGCGCGCAGGGCTCATCGATAAAGAGATTGACGTGGACGCTGCGTTCACGAACGAGTTCCTGCCGAAGCGATAATCGGGCGATGGGAAGGCCGGCGATCCGGGTCGAGGGGCTGACGCACACGTTCCGGCAGAAGGGGAGGGACGTGCAGGCGATCGACCGCCTCGACCTGGAGGTCGGCGAGGGAGAGTTTGTTGCGCTGGTGGGGCCGAGCGGCTGCGGCAAGAGCACGCTGCTGCGGGTGCTGGCCGGGCTGCTCGCGCCCACCGGCGGCATCGCCGAGGTTGGGGGCGCCTCAGCGATCGGGCGGCCGGGGCTGGTGGCGTTCATGCCGCAGAAGGACCTGCTGCTGCCCTGGCGGCGCGCGCTGGGGAACGCTGCGCTCGGGCTGGAGATCCGGGGGGTGCCCCGGAAGGAGGCCCGGGCGCGGGCGCGGGCGCTGTTCGGGGTGTTCGGGCTGGAGGGGTTTGAGCAGGCGTGGCCGGTGCAGATGAGCGGCGGCATGCGGCAGCGGCTGGCGCTGCTGCGGACCTTCCTCGTGCCGTCGCCGGTGCTGCTGCTGGATGAGCCGTTCGGGGCGCTGGATGCGATCACGCGGCGGGGGATGCACGCGTGGCTGCAGGGGGTGCTGGCGATTGAGCCGCGGACGGTGCTGCTGGTGACGCACGACGTGGAGGAGGCGCTGGTGCTGGCCGACCGGGTGGTGGTGATGTCGCCGCGGCCGGGCCGGGTGCTGGCCGAGGTGCCGGCACCGTTCTCGCGGCCGCGGGAGCCGGGGATCGTGACGGAGCCGGCGTTCACGGCGGCGAAGGCGGAGGTGCTGGCCGCGCTGGGCGACGGGCGTGAGCTGCTGGGCCTGCAGGGGGAGGAACGGACGGCGCACGGGGCGTAGGATGTGGCTATGCCTGTCCGCACCGAACGCCGCGACCGCACGTTCCTGATCACGCTCGACCGGCCGGAGGCGATGAACAGCATCGACCCGGAGATGTACCGCCAGCTCGGCGAGGCGTGGGACCGGTTCGAGCAGGACGATGAGCTGCTGGTGGCGGTGGTGACGGGTGCGGGGGAGCAGGCGTTCTGCGCGGGACGCGACCTCGTGAAGAGCGTCGAGGACGAGGCGAACGACTGGAGCCAGCAGCGGGGCGGGGGCCGGCTGACGCCGGAGGGCATCTGGAAGCCGGTGATTGCGGCGATCAACGGACACTGCCTTGCGGCGGGGCTGGCGCTGGCGCTGGGGTGCGACGTGCGGGTGGCCAGCCCGAATGCGACCTTCGGGACGATGGCCGCGAAGCGGGGGATTGTGGCCGGGGGCGGCCAGACGCAGCGGCTGGCGCGGTACATCCCGTTCGGCATTGCGATGGAGATGATCCTGTTTGCGGAGCGGATCAGCGCGGAGGATGCGCTGCGGTATGGGCTGGTGAACCGGGTGGTGCCGCAGGGCGAGCTGCTGCCGTTCGCCATGGACTGGGCGGCAAAGCTGTGCCAGAACGCGCCGCTGGCGGTGCAGGCGATGAAGCGGGCGGCCTACGAGGGAGCGTGGGAGCTGCCGTTCCGGGAGGGGATGCGGCTTGAGGCGCGGCTCTACGCGGAGATCATGCAGACGCGGGATGCGGCCGAAGGCGCCAGGGCGTTTGCCGAGAAGCGGCCGCCGCGGTTCGAGGGGCGATAGCGATGCGGGGGCCGCTCGAGGGCATCCGGGTGCTGGACTTTACGTGGGCGCTTGCGGGGCCGTTCGCGACGATGCAGCTGGCGGACCTCGGCGCGGAAGTGGTGAAGGTGGAGCACCCGGGCACGCACGAGAAGGAGCGGGGGTTCGGGCCGTACTACCACGGGATTTCGACGTTCTTCTTCAGCCCGAACCGGGGGAAGAAGGGGATTGCCATCGACCTGAAGACGGAGGAGGGGAAGGAGCTGGTCCGGCGGCTTGCGGCGGAGGCCGACGTGCTCACGGAGAACTTCCGGCCGGGGACGATGGACCGGCTGGGGCTGGGGTACGAGGCGCTGCGGGAGGTGAACCCGCGGCTGATCTACGCGGCGCTGAGCGGGTTCGGGCAGACGGGTCCGTACAGCTCGATGGCGGCGGTGGATGCGGTGGCGCAGGCGATGGGCGGGACGATGAGCCTGAACGGCTATCGCGACGGGCCGCCGCTGCGGGTGGGGGTGAGCATCGGCGACATGGTCGGCGGGCTGTACCTCGCCCTCGGTATTCTGGCGGCCCTGCGGGCGCGGGAGATTACGGGGGAAGGGCAGCTGCTGGATGTGGCGCTGATGGAGGCGCAGATGGCGCTCTGCGAGAACGCGATCGTGCGGCACTCGGCGTTCGGCGAGCACCCGACGCGGCAGGGGAGCCGGCACCCGCTGCTGGCGCCGTTCGGGCCGTTCGAGACGAAGGACGGCTGGATCGTCATCGCGAACGTGAAGGAGTGGGAGCTGTTCTGCGCGATCATCGGGCGGGACGATATGGCGCTGGACGAGCGGTTCCTGACGAACCGGGCGCGGCTGGAGAACGTGGATGCGCTGGAGGCGGAGCTGACGCGGACGCTGAAGGAGAAGACGACGGACGAGTGGTTCGCGATCATCGAGCCGGCGAACGTGTGCGCAGTGGGGAAGGTGAACACGATTGCTGACCTGTTCGATGACCCGCACGTGGCGGCGCGCGGGATGCTGGTGGATATCCCGCTGCCGTACGGCCTGCCGGGGACGCTGAAGCTGCCGAATTCGCCGATTCATCTTTCGAAGACGCCGCCGGTGGTGGGCAGGCCGATGCCGGAGCACGGGGGCGACACCGATGATGTGCTGGGGCGGTGGCTGGGGCTCACGGAGGGAGAGATCGCGGCGCTGCGGGAAGCGGGCGTCGTGAAGTAGGGAGGAGCCGGAGGTACACTGGGGGAGCGTCCCGGGCCCAACGGCCCGGTTCGGGAGTCGCGGGGCGCAACGGCAGGGCGGCAAGGGCACATCGGCAGCGAGGCGTGCCCATGCCTGGGGACTGGAACCCGGACCAGTACGAACGATTCCGGAACGAGCGGAGCCAGCCGTTCTTCGACCTGCTGGAGCTGGTGCGGCCGGCGCCCGGCGGCCGGGCGGTCGACCTCGGGTGCGGCACGGGTGAGCTGACGCGGGTTCTGCACGAGCGGCTCGGGGCGGCGGAGACGCTGGGCATCGACAGCTCGCCGGCGATGCTGGAGCGGGCCGCGCAGTTCGCCGGCGGGGGACTCCGGTTCGAGCTGGCAGACATCGCGACGTTCACGGCGGAGCGGCCGTTCGACGTGGTGTTCTCGAACGCGGCGCTGCAGTGGCTGCCGGACCACGAACGGCTAATCCCGCGGGTGGCCAGGCTGGTTGCGCCGGGCGGGCAGCTTGCGTTCCAGGTGCCGGCGAACGCGGACCACCCCTCCCATACGATTGCGCATGCCGTGGCGCGGGAGGAGCCGTTCGCGACGGCACTGGGCGGGTACGTGCGCGACTTGCCGGTGCTGCCGCCGGAGCGGTACGCGGAGCTGCTGGACGGGCTGGGGTTCGCGGACGTCCATGTGCGGCTGCAGGTGTACGTGCACCGGCTGGTGTCGAGCGACGAGGTGGTGGAGTGGGTCCGCGGTACGCTGCTGACGGACTACGAGCGGCGGCTGGGGCCGGAGCTGTACGCGCAGTACCTGGCGCGGTACCGGGAGCGGCTGCTGGCGGAGATCGGCGAGCGGGCGCCATACGTGTACACGTTCAAGCGGGTGCTGGCGGCAGGGCGGCGGCCGGGATGAGGCGCCGGGCCGGCGGTTAGAAGAACCGCCGGAGGCGGAGGTGGGGTGCGATGAGCAGGAGGGCGAGGTCGAGGACGACCTGCCATGCGGGGACGGGCGAACCGTCGGGGGCGTCGGCACTGGCGGTCGAGTCGGACACGAGGGGGACCATGCCGTAGACGGCGGCGAGCTCGCCGGTATCGAACCAGGTCGAGCGGCAGGCGGGGCAGCGGTCGAGGACCGCGCCGGCGGCAGGGATGTGCTCCATCGGGCTGCTGCAGGCGGGGCAGGGGCGGGCCGGTTGGGCTGCGGGTGCGGAGCCGCCGTGGGCGGGACCGGCAGCGGCGACCGCCGGCGGGACGGCATCGGGCGGGATGCCGGCAGCGACAATCGCATCCGGCACCCAGGCGCCCCAGCAGGTTTCGCAGACGTGGACGGGGAGCGGCGAGCCGCCGGGCCGGCGGTAGGGGGCGAGCGGCGGCGGCGCCGGGCAGGCCGGGCAGCGAATGGCGCCTGGAGGCGCGGCGGCGCGGGGCGCATCGGCGAGCGCGGCCAGGACCTCGCCCGGTTCGCGCTCCCAGCTCCCGGCGGCGGCGCGCTGGCGGGCGGCGCGGAGCCAGGCGGCATCGAGCTCTTCGAGGGAGGGCATGGTTCGATGTTCGGCAGGCGTGCGGCGGTTCGGCAGGCGCATCGGGGCCGGCGGACGTAGACTTCGTTCGTGAGCTGCGACAGCGAGATTGCGGAGACACTCCGGCGGGCGGGCTTCCGGCTGACGCCCCAGCGGCTGGTCATTGTGCGGGCGCTGCGCCACGGCGGGCGGCACATGAGCGCGGCCGAGATTGCGGAGGAGGTGCACCGGGAGCACCCCTTCGTGGACCTGAGCACGGTGTACCGGACGCTGGATGCACTGAAGCGGATGCGGCTGGTGACGTCGACGGACATGGGGTCGGGCGATGTGCTGTTCGAGTGGTCGCCGGAGGCGCCGCACCACCACCTGATCTGCTCGGCGTGCGGTCGCGTGGACGAGATTGGGCCCGAGTATTTCCGGGAGCTGGAGGAGCGGCTGCTGCAGGAGCTGGGCTTCGCGGCGGACATGCACCACTTTGCGGTGTTCGGGCTGTGCCGGGAGTGCCGGGCCTCGGCCGAGGCGAGCGATGACGACGAGGCGTGAGCTGCTGGCGGCGCTCCGGCGCGCGGTGGGCGAGGGCGCGGTGGTCTGGCGGCCGGAGGAGCTGGCGACCTACGAATTCGACGGGACGGTCGAGCGGTCGGTGCCGCATGCGGTGGTCCTGCCGGAGTCGGCTGACGAGGTGCAGGCGGTGGTGCGCGCGTGCACGGAGCTGGGCGTGCCGGTGACGCCGCGGGGCGCGGGGACGGGCCTGAGCGGGGGCTCGGTGCCGGCGAAGCGCGGGGTGGTGGTCTCGACGGCGCGGATGCGGCGCATCCTGGAGATTGACCCGGTTGACCGGGTGGCGGTAGTTGAGCCGGGGGTCGCGAACCTGGAGCTTTCGCGGCAGGCGGCGAAGTACGGGCTGTTTTACGCGCCGGACCCGAGTTCGCAGGCGGCGTGCACGATTGGCGGGAATGTGGCGGAGAACGCGGGCGGGCCGCACTGCCTCGCGCTGGGCGTGACGCAGAACTTCGTGCTGGGGCTGGAGGTGGTGACGGCGGCGGGGGAGCTGCGCTGGCTGGGCGGCCGGGCGCCGGACCCGTTCGGGTTCGACCTGCGGGGAGCGTTCATCGGGAGCGAGGGGACGCTCGGGATCGCGACGAAGGTGATTGTGCGGCTGCTGCCGGTTCCGCCGGCTGTGGTGACGCTGCTGGCGGCGTTCCCGACGGTGGGGCAGGCGTGCGAGGCGGTCTCGAGCATCATCGCGCGGGGGATTATCCCGGCGGCGATGGAGATGATGGACCGGCTGTGCATCGAGGCGGTGGAGGCGAGGTTCCGGGTCGGGTACCCCCCGGGGGCCGGCGCGGTGCTGCTGGTGGAGCTGGACGGGCTGGAGGGGCAGGTGGAGGCGGAGGCGGGCAGGGTGCGCGCGGAGTGCCTCGAGCACGGGGCTTCAGAGGTGCGGACGGCGCAGGGCGAGGAGGAGCGGGCGCTCCTCTGGCGGGGGCGGAAGGGGGCGATCCCGGCGCTGGGGCAGCTGGCGCCGAACTACTACATTGTCGACGGGGTGGTGCCGCGCTCGCGGCTGGCGGCGGTGATGGAGCGGGTTGGGGAGATCTCGGCGCGGTCGGGGCTGCGGATTGCGAACGTGTTCCACGCGGGCGACGGGAACCTGCACCCGCTGATCCTGTTCGACGAGCGGGAGCCGGGGGCAGCAGCGCGGGTGCTGGAGACGGCAGCGGCGATCATGCGGGTGTGCGTGGAGGAAGGCGGCACGCTGAGCGGCGAGCACGGCATCGGGGCGGAGAAGCGGGAGTTCATGCCGTGGCTGTTCAGCGAGGCGGACCTCGAGAACATGGCGCGGCTGCGGCAGGTGTTCGGGGCCGACGCCGGGCTGTTCAACCCGTGCAAGGTGTTCCCGGGCGGGACGGGCTGCGGCGAGATGGCGCGGCACGCGGGGGCGGTCCGGGCCGCGGGGCCGGATGCGTATGTCTGAAGCGATGGTGCTCGTGGCGGGCGCGGCGCCCTCCGGCATCGAGCGGCCGGCGAGCCTTGCGGAGCTGGCGGCGCTGGTGCGGGGTGCGCGGGAGACGCTGGTGCCGGTCGGGGGCGGGACGCTGCTGGAGGTCGGGTATCCGCCGGCAGAGCCGTTTCGGGTGGTGGAGCTGGGGGAAGCGCTGCGGGGTGAGGTGCGGCACGCGCCGGACGACCTGACGGCGGTGGTGCCGGCCGGGATGACCATTGCGGAGGTGAACAATGTACTCCGCGCCCGGGGACAGGAGCTGAAGCTGGACCCGCCGCTGCCCGGGCGGGCGACGGTGGGCGGGACGCTGGCTGCGGCGATGGCCGGCCCGCAACGGAGCGGGTACGGCGCGCCGCGGGACCAGGTGCTGGGGATGACGGTGCTGCGCGGCGACGGCGAGCTGGTGCGTGCAGGCGGGCGGGTGGTGAAGAACGTGGCGGGGTACGACCTGGTGCGGCTGTGGTGCGGGTCGTTCGGCTGCCTGGGCGTGATAACGGAGGCGGCGCTGCGGACGTGGCCTGCCCGGGAGACGATTGAGGCGGAGTGGGAGGTGGGGTCGCTCGCGACAGGGCTGGAGCTGGTGCGGCGGGTGACGGCAGCTGGTGCACGGCCGGAGGTGGCGGACGTGGTGGAGGAGGCCGGCCGGGCGGTTTTGGCGCTGCGCCTGGCGCCGGAGGCAATGCCGGCGGTGCTGGGCGTGCTCGGCGGGCGGGAGGCGCGGCCGTGGGCGCCGGGCAGGGCCGAGCAGCTGCGGGATGCAGGCTTCCGGGAGGAGGACGTGGTCAGCGTGCGGGCGGCGACGCCGTGGTCGCTGCTCGAGGCGACGGCGGACGGGCTGCGGCGCGGCCGGCCGGGGCTGCTGATCGTGCGGCCGCTGGCGGGGATGGTCCGGGCGGTGGCGGGGCGTCGCGAGGGCGCGGCCTCGCGGGAGCTGCGCGGCGTGGTCGAGACGGTGCGCCGGCTGCTGGCGCCGGCGGGGGGGCACGTGGTCGTCGAGCGGATGCCTCCGCGCTACCGGGAGGACGTCGAGCCGTGGGGCGACGCGCCGGGGAGCTTTGACCTGTTTGCGCGGGCGAAGCGGGCGTTCGACCCGGACGGCAGATGGAACCGGGGGAGGTTCATCGGTGGGCTCTGATGGAGGGGTAACGACGGGACGGAGCGGCCGCTGGCCGAACCCGGCCGAGGCGCCGGCAGCGGAGGACCTGGCGCGCTGTGTGCACTGCGGGCTCTGCCTGACTGCCTGCCCAACCTACCTGGTGACCGGGCTGGAGGCGGAGTCGCCGCGGGGGCGGATCCAGCTCGCGCGGCTGGTGGAGGAGGGACGGGCGGAGCTGACTGCGGCGGTGCAGGGGCACTGGTCGCGCTGCCTGCAGTGCCGGGCGTGCGAGGCGGCCTGCCCGAGCGGGGTGTCGTACGGACGGATCCAGGAGCACGCGCGGGCGCAGGTCCAGGCGGCGCCGCCGTCGGGGCGGACGTGGCTGTGGGTGCGGCGGTTCGTGCTGCGGCAGGTAGTGGCGCGGCCCCGGGTGCTGGCGGCAGCGGCGGCGCCGGCGCGGCGGTTCGCGGGCTGGCGGTTCCGGGGGGCGGCGGAGCGGGTGCTGCCGGGGCGGCTCGGGGCGCTGGCGCGCCAGCTGCCGGCGAACCAGGGCGCGCCGTTCCATGGGCTGCGGGGGCGCAGCGGAGCGGCAGCGGGGGAGCCGGTGCAGCTGTTCACCGGGTGTGTGATGCGGGAGCTGTTCGGCGAGGTGCACCGGGCCACGGTGCGGGTGCTGGAACGGGCGGGCGCGCGGGTCGAGGCGACGGATGCCCAGCGGTGCTGCGGGGCGCTCCATGCCCACGAAGGGGACCTGGAGTTTGCGCGGCGGCTGGCGAAGGCGAACATCACAGCCTTCGAGCGGACGGAGGGCGCGGTCGTCGTGAATTCGGCGGGCTGCGGCGCGGCTCTGAAGGAGTATCCCCAGCTGCTGGCCGGCGAACCGGGGTGGCAGGAGCGGGCGGCGGCGTTCGCGGCGCGTGTAAAGGACCTCTCGGAGTGGCTGGCCGGGCGAGGAATGTTGCCGGCGGGCAGGCTGGCGGCACGGGTGGCGTACCAGGACGCCTGCCACCTTGCACATGTGCAGGGTATCCGGAAGGAGCCGCGGGCGCTGCTCCGGGCGCTCGACGGGTGCGAGCTGGTGGAGACGGAGGGCGCGGACACGTGCTGCGGGGCAGCGGGGCTGTACGGGGTGGTGGAGCCGGGGATGTCGGCGGAGCTGCGGCGGCGGAAGGCGGCGGCGTTCGCGGCTGCGCGGCCGGATGCCGTGGTGACGGCGAATCCCGGGTGCCACCTGCAATACCTCGGGGCGGTGCGCGAGGCGGGGCTGCGGGCGGAGGTGCTGCACCTTGCGGAGGCGCTGGACCGGGCGTGGGCCGGGGGCGACGGCCGCTGAGGCGATCCGGGATTATCGGTTCAGATTTGGGCTGGCTGGAGGGGGTGTTCCCGGGCCGTCACACAACGGCTACTCACCCGCGGGGACGGGTCGGCCGAACTAGCGGGTAGAAGGTGAAACGGGAGAAGCATCGCTCCGGCAGGTCCGAACGAGCGCTCCCCGGGGTGCCCGCTGAGGAGCGGGCGCGACAGGATCTCCATGTGATGGCGCTGCAGGGCACCATCGCGGCGTTCTCTGTCGCCGGGGAGCTGCTGGGTTGGTTCGGCGACCACTCGGCGGCAAGCCGGGCGGCGGTGGCGTGGATTGCGGTGTACCACATCTTCCGGGTGGCGTACGTGGTGCGGCGGCGTGCGACGCACCGCCCGGTGCGGGCGATTGAGGCGCTCATTCCGCTGCTGGATGTGAGCTGCATCTCATCGGGCTGGATTGTGCTGGGCAACCCGCTGTCGCCGTTCTGGGCGGCCTACCTGTACGCGCTGGTGGGCTACGCGCGCCGAATGCACGGCTGGGAGTTCGCGCGGACGGCGGCGTTCATCCTGGTCAACCTCGCGGTGGCGCAGGGAGTCACCGCGTGGCGGGCCGGCGGCGCACCGGTGAACGCGGACCAGGCGACGATGCTCGTGATCGCGGCGACGATGGCGTCGCTGGCGCACAAGGTTGGGGCCGGATGGCGGGAGGCGGAGCGGCAGGCGCGGGCGCTGGCAGAGACGGACCCGCTGACGGGGCTGCCAAACCGGCGGCACTTCCTGAGCCAGCTCGAACTGCGCGCGGACGCGGACTTCGGCTACGCCGTGCTGATGATGGACATCGACGACTTCAAGCGGCTGAACGACGAGCACGGGCACCTGCACGGCGACGCCGTCCTTGAACGGGTGGCGGGGGTATTGCGGGCGAACATCCGCGAGGGGGATCTGCTGGCGCGGTACGGCGGCGAGGAGTTCGTGGTGGCGATGCCGGGCGCGGACCTGGCGCAGGCGCTCCAGGTGGCCGAGCGGCTGCGGGCGGCGGTGGAGCGGGACACGCCCTCGTCGATTTCGGTGGGGTGCGCGGTGCGGGCGCCGGGCGAAACGCTGGACGACGTGCTGCGGCGGGCGGACGACCTGCTGCTGTTCGCGAAGCGCACGGGAAAGAACGTGGTGCGCTGGGAGCCGACGCGGCGGTCGGCGTGAGGCCGGGAAGGCGTGGCTCAGGCGGCGAGGGGGCCGAGGCGGGATTCGACGGCCTCGCGGGCCCAGGGGTGAACCTCGGCGAAGGCGCGGAGGAGGCCGAAGCAGCCGCCGATCATCATGTCGCCGAACGGTGCGGCGAAGAGCGGGCGGAGGCTGGAGCCGGCGAGCCGGCCGCGCTGGGGCCCGGTGACCGCGACGACCTGCGGGAGCCCGGGCCGGACGATGGTGCGGTCGACATGAAGGGCGCCGTGGCCTTTGGTGGTGAAGACCTCGTCGTTGGTCAGATCGCCGGATGCGAGGCGGCGGGTGAACGCTTCGACCTGTTGGTCGGTGACTTCGCCGGTGTGGTGTTCGAAGAGGCTGGCGATGGTGCGCCCGCGGAGGTGGAAGCCGAGGAGGTGCATGTTGCCGAGGTTGAGGACGAGGCACTCGCCGGCAGCGGCAACCCGCTCATCGTGGAGGGCGCCGAGCGCGGCGGCGGGACCGGTATCCATGAAGGCGGCGGGTGCCTCGCGTGCGGCAGCATCGACTGTGGCCCGGGCGCGGGTGAGGTAGGGCGGCAGGGCATCCGGTGCGGTTGCGAAGGCGAGGAGGTCGTTGCGGGCGCGGACGGTGCGGGCAAGGTGGTCGAAGCGGAAGATACGGTCGGAGGTGCCTGGCGGCGCCTCGCCGTGATCGAGGCAGCCGACGGCGATCCCGTCGAAGTCGCCGGGGACTTCGAAGGCGGCAAGCGCGGTGCGTATGGCGTCGAGGTCGAGGTCGCGGAGAGTGACGCGCTCGGCGTCGAGGCGGGCGGCCTCGTCGTCGCTGACAATGGTGACGCCGAGCTGGCGGACGCGGTCGAGGTCATCGTCGAAGGTGCGGGCGGCGTCGGGTGTGGCGAAGGCGGGGAGGCCGGCGCGGAGGTGGTCTTCGAGGGCCCAGGCGCAGGGGCCGCCGCCGGCAATCGTGCCGGTGATGAGGAGCGGGCGGCGGTCCCGGGTGGCGCGGCGGATGCGGGCGGCGGCGATGGCGGTCGGGGAGGGCAGGACCATCTTGGGCGAGTTTTCGATGGGGCCGCTGCTGTCGAAGAGGAGGATGTCCTGGGTGCCGGTGCCGACATCGACGGCGAGGATGCGCATACGGAGAGTGTAGAGCGGCGGGGGAACCTTTGGGTGGCCCGGAGCGTTGTCGATTGCAGCGATGCATACGCGTGCTCGACTTGCGGCCGTGCTCGGGGGCATTCCATTTCGGCGGCGGGCAGAAGGCGACGGCGCAATGGCGGCAGAGGAGGCTGCCGGGGAGGCGGCTGCCGCCGCGCCCGGGGAAGCGGCCCCGCGCCGCTGGCTGACGTGGAAGCGGGCGGTTGCGGGGCTGGCGCTGCTGACGCTCGGGGCGGGAGCCATGGCGTACCTGCAGAGGGACCGGATTGCGCCGGAGGTGGCGGACGGACTGCGGGCGACGATCGGCGACGAGCGGACGGCGCGGGTGGAGGGCTGGTTTTTCGCCATTGAGGACCGGGTGCAGAAGGCGCGGTACCGGCTGCTCGGTTCAGAGACGAACCCGTTCGCGACCGAGGAGGTGCGGGTTTCGTATGTGGCGCGGACGCCGCCCCGGACGGTGGTGGTATGGGCCGGGACGCGGGGGGTCGACCGGGGAGCGAACCCGGACGCCTTTTTGCCGGTGCCGATGACGTTCCCGAAGACGAGACAGCTGCGGGCGAACCCGGAGCCGGGCGAGGGGACCTGGTCGACTGCGGGGCTGCCGCGGACGACGCCTTCGGACCCGCTGATGGCGAAGACGTTCTTCCGGCCGGACCCGTCGCGGCCGTACGCGCTCGTTGGCGTGCTGCTCGTAGATGTGCGGCGGGTGCGGCTGCACCTGGTGGCGGGGACGGTGGACCCGGGCGGGAGCCGGGGGGTGAAGGGACCGGGGACGATCCCGGCGGAGGACGTACCGCGGCTGGTGGCGGCGTGGAACGGGGGGTTCAAGGGCGACCACGGGAACTTTGGGATGGTGGCGCACGGGAAGGAGTTCCAGCGGCTGCGGAACGGGCTGGCCACGGTGTGCACGAAGAAGGACGGGACGTTCGTGATGGGCGAGTACGGGCGCGACCTGGCGTGGGACCCGGAGCGGATGGAGGCGTGCCGGCAGAACGCGGTGCTGCTGGTCGACCGGGGCGAGGTGAGCAGGCGGACGGCCGAGGGGAACGACACCTGGGGGTACGTCCAGGTGAACTCGTCAGAGTTCATTACGTGGCGGTCGGCGATTGGGGTGACGAAGGACGGGAACCTGCTAGTGGCGGCGGGGAATTCGCTGAGCGCGGAGACGCTGGCGAAGGCGCTCTGGGCGGCAGGGGCGGAGTACGCGATGCAGCTCGACATCAACAGCCCGTACGTGCTGACATCGCTCTTTTTCCCCCAGCCGGACGGCTCGGTGAAGCCGGAGCGGTTCATGGAGGCGATGCCCGATGCGCCGGGCCGTTTCCTGCGGACGCAGGAGCGGGACTTCATGTACCTGGTGCTGGACGAATCGCGGTACCGCTAGGGTGCAGGGAATTCAGCAGCGCAGGGGCCAGAGGCGAGGAGCCAAACGGGGGCTTCGGGCGGGAAGCGGGCGAGGGTGCGCAGCGGGGCGGGGAGTTCCGGGGCCCAGCGGAGCCAGGCGGCGCCATCAAAGGCGTAGGCCACGGCCAGGCAGGGGAGGCGGGCGGCGAGCTCGGCGGGCGGGACCGGCGGCGCGACGAGGAGGTTCCAGCCGGGTTCGAGCGCGAGACGGCGGGCGGCGACGGGCGGCGGTTGGGCCGGATAGAGGGCGCGGATGCCGGCGCGGTCGTCGGGGGCGAGGACGCGGTTGATGCCGGTGTACTGGAAGTACATGACGGCGGCGACTTCGTCCGGGGTGCAGGGGCCCCAGGGGGCGGGGCAGGAGTGGTCGAGACCGGCCATGTGGCCGAGTTCGTGGAGGATGATGGTGCGCCAGTCGAGAACGGTATCGAGGCCGAGTTCGGTGAGGGCGTTGGGGTTGCTGTTAAGGAGGATATCAACTTCGTGGACCTCCTCCTTGCTGGTGAGCCCGAGGACGCAGCCGCGATGGCAGGGGAGGTGGACCCAGGAGATGACGTTTTCGCCGTCGGGGCCGGCGTCGAGGATGGAGGCGGTGCGGTCGGTGATGCCGGCGTAGCGGAAGGCGAAGCGTGAGCCTTCGACGGAGGACCAGGCCTGGAGCCCGGCGATGACGGCCTGGGGGCCGACCACGGGCGGCGCACCGGCGGGGTTGTAGGCGACGGGCACGGGCAGCTCATCATCGGACCAGGCCCAGCCCCAGGGGCGCCAGGCGGCGGAGGCCCCGGGAGGAACGGGGGCGACCGGGAGGGCGCGGAGGGCGGCCGCGACGGCGCGTTCGGCGTCGGTGGGGGTGCGGGCAGCGACAAGGAATTCGAGCCGGGCGCGGGCGCCGCCGGGGCGTTCGACGACGAGCGTCCAGGAGACGGCGGCCGGAGTTTCGGCGCCTGCAGAGCCGGGCTGGCCGCGCCCGCCTGCCGGGAGGAGGGCGGCGAGGGCGAGCGCGGCCAGTGCGAGGCGGGCGGGGCGGGTCACGCGAGGCTCCGCGGGGGTCGGCTACGGTTCGACGGTGATGGTGGCCGGCGCGGTGGCGAGGAACCAGTAGACGCGGCCCTTCTGGAGGAGGGGGATGGTGTTCAGGTAGTCTGGTGCGCCGGCGACGTAGCGCTTCCACTGGCCGGTGAAGGGGTCGTACTCGTAGACGGCGCGGATGGCGGGGAGGCCAGCGAGGGCGACGGCGGGCGGTGCATCGTTGCCTGGCCAGGTGAAGAGGTTGGCGCCGGGCCGGACGGGGAGCGAGGGCCGCCCGGTGGGCGAGGCAGGCGGACCCGGCGGGGTGCGGGTGGGCGTGGCGGTGGGCGTACGGGTCGGGGTGGCGGTCGGCCAGGACGGCGGAGTCGGTGTTGCGGTCGGCGGCATGGTGGGCGTGGGGGTCGGGGTGAAGCCGCCGCCGGGGAGCGTTGGGGTGGGTGTTGGGGTTCGGGTCGGCGTTGGGGTGTTCGTCGGGGTCCGGGTTGGCGTGGCGGTCGCGGACGGGGTACCCGTCGGCGTGGGGCTCGGCGACGGTGAGGGCGACGGGCTGGCCGACGGGGTCGCGGTCGGGGTCGGCGAAGGCGTCGACGTGGGGGTGGGCGTGGGGGTGGAGCCGCCGCCCTGCTGGCCGTAGATGGCGTAGAGGCCGTCGCGGTCGTCCTGGGTGAGGGTGCGCTTGATGGCGCCAGAGGGGTAGCTGGCGTACATGACGGCGGAGTAATCGGAGGAGTGGTTGAGGCCGAGGGCGTGGCCGAATTCGTGGAGGGCGACGCTTTCAAGGTCGACGGTGGCGGGGATGCCGGTGGTCCAGTTCCATTCGGGGTCGAACTGCATGTCGAATTCGATGGCGGCGCGGTAGGGGCTGCCGGTGCTGGAGTACCAGGAGCAGGCGACGGCGAGGACGGAGCCGCTCTGGGGGGCCCAGCCGACGGTGTTCTGGCCATCGAGGCCGCCGCCGGAGCCGCCGCAGGCGCCGGTGCCGGCGGTGGTGGTTCCGCCGCCGGTGAAGGCGAAGTTTGCGCCGGCGTTGGACCAGGTGGCGGCGGCGGCCTGCATGACGGACTGGGCCTGGGCGGCGACGCCGGCGTGGGCGCCTTCGCCGTTGTAGGCCCAGGAGGCGGTGCCGGACATCCATTTGAAACCGGACGTCACGTAGGCAGCGGAGGCGGAGCCGGGAGGAACTTCGTAGGCGCCGGGGAAGCGGGCGACCATCTCGCGGCGGGCGGCATCGGCGGCTTCGGCGAAGTTGCCTGAGCCGTCGTCGTACATGAAGAAGGCGATTTTGACGATGTACCAGTCGCCGTTGTGGGGCACGAGGAAGACGGTTTCGACATCCCGGAAGCGGGGGGCGGATTCGGCGACGGCGCCAGTGGAGCCGAGGACGACCGCGAGGGCCATGCCCCAGGCGCAGGCTGCGAGGGCGAGCAGGCCGACGATGGCCCGCCATGCGGTATGCGAGCGGAGACGGTGAGGGGCGTGCACGGGATGCCTCCGGCGCCAAGGGGGTTCGCCATGGGCATCGGCACGGACGGCCGGTCTGCGGAGTAGCAAGGGGGTTGGGGAAACCCTGAATTCGGCGTGACGGGTACGTGACGTGGCAGGATATGGGCGCTGGAGGTGACCGGATGCGCGTTGGAACGGTTCGCGAACGGAAGGACGGCGAGCTGCGGGTGGGCCTGACGCCGGAGGGTGCGCATGCGCTGGTGCTGCAGGGGCAGGAGGTGCTGGTCGAGAGCGGCGCCGGGGCGGGCTCGGGGCACAGCGACGCGGCGTACATCGCCTCGGGGGCGCGGGTGGTGCCGACGGCGGAGGAGGTGTGGGGCACGTGCGACCTGGTTGTGAAGGTGAAAGAGCCGGTGCCGGAGGAGTATCGCTTCCTGCGGCCGGGGCTGACGCTCTTCACGTACCTGCACCTGGCGGCGGACCGGGCGCTGACGGAGCGGCTGGCAGCATCGGGCGCGACGGCGATTGCGTACGAGCTGGTGCGGAAGGCGGACGGGAGCCTGCCGCTGCTGGCACCGATGTCGCAGGTGGCGGGGCGGATGGCGGCGGAGATCGGGGCGCACCTGCTGAAGCACCCCGGCCCCGGCCGGGGCAAGCTGCTGGGCGGCGTCGCGGGGGTGCCGCCGGGGCGGGTGGTGATCGTGGGGTCGGGGCAGGTGGCGACGGCGGCGGCGCGGGTGATGATGGGGCTCGATGCGCGGGTGATGGTGATGTCGCGCGACCTCTCGCGGCTGGCGTACCTGCAGGAGAACTTCGGCGGGCGGATTGGGACGCGGGTGTCATCGCCGCAGGCGGTGGCGGAGGAGCTGGCCGGGGCCGACCTGGCGATCCTCGCGGTGCTGGTGCCGGGACACGCGGCGCCGAAGGTGGTGACGCGGCCGATGGTGCGGTCGATGGGGGAGGGCGCCGTGCTGGTGGACGTGTCGATCGACCAGGGCGGGGCCTCGGAGACGAGCCGGCCGACCTCGCACAGTGCGCCGACCTACGTGGAGGAGGGGGTGGTGCACTACTGCGTGACGAACATGCCGGGGGCGGTGCCGCAGACGAGCACGCAGGCGCTGACGAGCGCGACGCTGCCGTACGTGGAGGCGCTGGCGAACTACGGCGTGGAGGGTGCGCTTGCGCGGGACCGAGCGCTGGCGGAGGCGCTGAGCACCTACCGGGGGGCGCTGATCGCGGGGCCGGTGGCAGAGGACTTTGGGATGGAGGCGGTGCCGAATCCGTTCCTCGGGGAGCGGTAGCTAGCGGCCGCCGGCGGCCTCAGCGGCGCGGCGCTGGTAATCGGCGAGGAAGGCGGCCATGGTGCGCTGGGCGTCTTCGGCGCAGGTGCGGCTGGCCTGGTAGGCGAGCCAGGTGCCGAAGGCCATGACGACGGTGGTGGCGGAGAGCATGGCCCAGCGGAGGGCCTCGCCTTCGGCCATGCCGGCAGAGGACTGGAGCAGTTCGGAGATGAGACCGACGATGAGCGGTGCGGCGGCCGCACCAAAGACAGCGAGGGCGAGGCCGAAGGCCGAGAAGGCCTGTGAGCGGATGCGCGGCGGGGAGACTGCGGCCACGATGGAGATCAGGCCGGGGGTGCCGAGAGAGGCGATGAAGGCGCCAAGGGCGAGGAAGAGGAGACAGAGCGCCGCGTTCGGCATAAGGAAGGCGACAGTCCAGGTGAGGGTGAGGACGATGGTGGCGACGACGCCGATGCGGCCGAGGTAGCGGAAGCCGCGGGCGACGTTCCGGTCGGCGAAGGGGCCGCCGTACCAGGTGCCGACGAAGGCTGCGAGGGCGAGGGCGGCGAGGGCGCCGCCGGCGGCGGTGGTGGAGAAGCCGAATTCGCGCTCGAAGAGGGCGGGGATCCAGAAGACGACACCGAAGAGGGAGAAGCCGAAGGCGGCGTTGGTGAAGATGAGGAGGCGGAGGGAGCGGATGCGGAAGATGGTGCCGAGGCTCTGGCGGAAGCCGAGCTTATCGGGAGGGTCCTGGAGGAAGGCGGCGAAGAGGGGATCCTGTTTGGCGGCGACCAGGAGGTCGGCCTCGCCGCGGCGGGGTTCGCGGAGGCGGAGGGCGTAGATGCCGAGGAGGAGGCCGGGAACGGCGGCGGCAGCGAAGCCCCAGCGCCAGCCGAGGGCTGCGACGATGGCGCCGCCGAGGATCGCCCCGAGCACCTGGCCCAGGGGGTTAGCCGAGCGGTGGTAGCCGAGGGCGCGGCCGCGGACGCTGACGGGGTAGTAGTCGGAGAGGAGGCTGGCGTGGGTGGGGACGATGGTGCCCTGGCCGAAACCGAGGAGGGCGCGGGTCAGGAAGAGCTGGACGAAGTTCTGGGAGACAGAGGCGAGGAGGCCGGCGCCGCCCCAGACGATGGCGCCGCCGGAGAGGATGCTGACGCGGCGCCAGCGGTCGGCCCAGTTGCCGGCGGGGAGGGAGATGACGCCGGTGATGAAGACGACGGCGAGGGGGAGGAGGCCGACGGCCCAGTCGGCGAGGGCGAAGTCGCGACGGATGTCCTCCATGGCGACGGCGAGGACGGCGCGGTCGAGCTCATCGACGGCATTGAGGACGAAGAGGACGATGAGCGGGGCGAGGCCGAAGTCGCGCAGGCGAGGGCGGGCGCCCATCGGCGGGTCTGCGGGGGGCGTGGTGACGGGTGAGCTCGCTGCCACGGCGTGCCTCGGAGCGGTAGTAGGGGCGGGAGCGGGTGAACGTGATTCGTGAATTTTGCGGCATTCGTGATCTTGGAGCGAACCTCGACGTTCAGATAAGGTAGAAATGGAAGGATGGCAGCGGAGGCGGGTGCCCGAGACGCCTCCGCGAGGCCCGACGGAGCGAGCCGCGCTCCCGTATCCGCGCCCCGGCACCGGGCGACGGCTGGCAGGACGTTCGACGGCCGGCGAGGAATCGCCGGCCGCTCAGTTCGCTTCGGGGGATGGCCAGTGGGCCTCGCACTCGCGCTTGCCGGGGTGTTCGGGACGGTGCCCGTTGCCGCAGCGCTGCCGGGGCGGTGGTGGCGGGGTGCGGCGCTGGCGCTGGTGCCGGCTGCCGTCTTCGTCTACCTGCTGACGCTGCTGGAGCGGGCGAGGGACGGTGATCCCCTTGCCTGGAGCATCGAGTGGGTGCCGGCGCTGGGGATTTCGCTGGCGTTCCGGGCGGACGGGCTGGCACTGCTGTTCGGACTGCTGATCGCAGGCATCGGGGCGCTGGTGCTGGTGTACGCCGAGGCGTACATGGCGGGCAAGGCGGGAGCGGGCCGGCTCGAGGCGACGCTGCTCGCCTTCATGGGCGCGATGCTCGGGGTGGTGTTCGCGGACGATGTGGTGACGCTGTTCGTGGCGTGGGAGCTGACGAGCATCACGTCCTTTCTCCTGATTTCGTTCGAACAGGAGAAGCTGAAGGCGCGGAAAGCAGCGGTGCAGGCGCTTTTGGTGACGGGCGCGGGCGGGCTGGCGTTGCTGGCGGGGCTGGTAATGCTGGGTCAGGCAGCGGGGACGTACCGGATTTCGGAGATGCAGCCGGAGGCGGTGGCGGCGAGTTCGCTGGCGACGGGGGCGATGGTGCTGGTGCTGCTAGGGGCGTTTACGAAGTCGGCGCAGGTGCCGTTCCACTTCTGGCTGCCGGGGGCGATGGCGGCGCCGACGCCGGTGAGCGCCTACCTCCACTCGGCGACGATGGTGAAGGCGGGGGTCTACCTGCTGGCGCGCCTGAACCCGGTGCTGGGAGAGGTGGACGGCTGGCGGCCGGCGGTGACGGCTGCGGGGGCGGTGACGCTGGCCGTGGGGGCGTTCGTCGCGCTGCACGAGGAGGACCTGAAGCGGATCCTTGCCTATACGACGGTGGGGGCTCTCGGCCTGCTGACGATGCTCATCGGGCTAGGGACGGAGCTGGCGCTCAAGGCGGCGATGGTGTTCCTGCTGGGGCACGCGCTGTACAAGGGTGCGCTGTTCATGGCGGCCGGGACGATCGACCACGGCACGGGGACGCGGATGGTCGGTGCGCTGGGCGGGCTGCGGCGGGCGATGCCGTGGACCTTCGCGGCCTCGGCGGCCGGGGTGGTCGGCCTGGCGGGGTTCGGGCCGGTGCTCTCGTTCATCGGGAAGGAGGCGGCACTGGAGGCCGGGCTGGAGGAGGGGGGCGCGGCGGGGATTTGGGCGGTGGCTGCGCTGGTGTTTTCGGGGGCGCTGTTCACGGCTGCGGGGGTGGTGGTGCTGCGGCCGTTCTTCGGGGCGGAACGGGCGCCGCACGCGCCGCACGAGGGGAGCGCGGGGCTGCTCGCGGGGCCGCTGGTGCTCGGCGCGCTGTCGATTGGGCTGGCGCTGGCGCCGGGCGCCATCGAAGGGCGGCTGATCGCGCCGGCCGCAGCGGCGGCGGCCGGGGAGCCGGTCAAGGTTTCGCTAAAGCTGTGGCACGGGTTCAACACCGCCCTTGGGCTGAGCGCGGTATCGGTGGCGACGGGCGTCGGGGCGGGGCTCGCTGCGCGGCGGCTGACGGGGCCGACGGCGCCGCTCCTGGGCGCGCCGTGGTTCCCCTCGGGGCCGAAGGTGTACGACTGGCTGTACTACGGGATGCAGCGGGCCGCGCGGTTCCATACAGTCTGGATGCAGCGGGGGTATCTGCGGGGCTACATCGGGGCGGTGCTGCTGGCGTCGGTGGCGCTGGTGGCGGCGGCTCTGGTGCGGTGGGGGGGACCGCTGGAGCGGAAGTGGACCGAGCCGGCGTTCTATGAGGCGGTGGCAGCGGCAACGGTGATTGCGGGTGCGACGGCGGCGATTGTGCATATGTCGCGGCTGGCGGCGGTGACGGCGCTGGGGGCGGTCGGATTCGGGGTGGCGATCGTCTATGCGCTCTTCGGCGGGCCGGACCTGGCCTTGACGCAGATCGTGATGGAGACCCTGTCGGTGATGCTGTTCGTGCTCGTGTTCTACCGGCTGCCGAAGCTGGTCGAGCGCGGACCGCTGCCGCGGCGGCTGCGGGACGGGGCGATTGCGCTGGCGGTTGGCGTCACGATGAGCGTGCTGGTGCTTGCTTCGCTTGGCCACCGCGAGGGCGAGCCAATTTCGCGGTACTTCGGGGAGACGAGTTACGTCGAAGCGTTCGGGCGGAATGTGGTGAACGTCATCCTCGTGGACTTCCGGGCGCTGGATACCCTGGGGGAGATTGTGGTGCTGGGGACAGCGGCGCTGGGCGTGTATGCGCTGCTGCGGGTACGGAGGGGCCAGGGATGAACTCGAGCATCCTGCGGACGATGGCGCGGCTGCTGGCGTCGCTGCTGCTGATGGCGAGCCTCTACCTGCTCTGGCGGGGACACAATGCCCCGGGCGGCGGGTTTGCCGGTGGGATTATGGCGGCGGCGGCGTTCGTGCTGATGTCGGTCGCGTTTGAGCCAATGGCGGGCTGGCGGGCGACGCGGGTGTCGCCGCTGGTGCTGATCCCGCTGGGGCTGGCGATTGCGCTGGCGAGCGCGTTCGCAGGGGTAGCCGCCGGCGACGGGTTCATGGCGGGACAGTGGGTGACGGTCGACGTGGGCGGCGAAGTGAAGCTCGGGACGCCGCTGCTGTTCGACGCCGGCGTGTACCTGGTGGTGATCGGGGTTGCGCTCGCAGTAATCATCCCGCTGATGGGGGAGGAGGAGTAGGGGGTGGAGCTGCTGCTGGCGGTGACGGTGGGCTGGCTGTACGCGTGCGGGCTGTACCTGCTGCTGCGGAGGACGCTGGCGCAGGTGGTGATCGGGCTGGCGCTGCTGACGAACGGGACGAACCTGCTCATCTTCACGGCGGCGGGGCTGGTGCGGGGCGAGCCGCCGCTGATCAGCGGGGGCGATACGGTGCTGCCGGCCGGAACGGCAGACCCGCTGCCGCAGGCGATGATCCTCACGGCCATCGTCATCGGGTTTGCCATCCAGGCGTTCGCGATGGTGCTGGCGTACCGGGTCTACCGGTCGGTGGGGAGCGATGACATCGACGCGCTGACGACGACGGAGCCGCCGCCACCGCCGGTGGCCGTGCCCGCGGAGGAGGAGCGATGAGCCTGCTCGTGGCACTCCCGGTCGTGCTTCCGCTGTGCGCCGCGATCGCCGGGATGCTGACGCTCGGGCGGCCGCGGTGGCAGGCGCCGATCGGGCTGGCGGGCAGTGCGGGGCTGCTGGCTGCGGCGATTGGGCTGCTGGCGTGGACATGGCGGGAGGGCATCCACGTGCTGGAGGTGGGCGGCTGGCCGGCGCCGTTCGGGATCGTGCTGGTGGCGGACATGCTCGCGGCGGTGATGGTGGTGGTGACCGGTGCTGTCGGACTGGCGGCGACGGTGTACTCGTTCCGGGTGGTGGACCAGGGGCGGCTGCGGGCGGGGTACTACGCGTTCATCCAGGTGCTGCTGATGGGGGTGAGCGGGGCGTTCCTGGCGGGGGACATCTTCAACCTGTACGTCTGGTTCGAAGTGATGCTGATGGCGTCGTTCGTGCTGCTGGTGATCGGCGGCGAGCGGCCGCAGTTCGAGGCGGGGATGAAGTACGTGGCGCTGAACCTCGTGGGGTCGGTGATGTTCCTCTCGGGCATCGGCCTGCTGTACGGGGCGGCGGGAACGCTGAATCTTGCGGACCTGGCGTTGCGGATTGCGGCGGACAGCGACGAGGCCCGGTACTACACGGTGGTGGCGATGCTGTTCCTGGTGGCGTTCGGGCTGAAGGCGGCGGTGTTTCCGCTCTACTTCTGGCTGCCGGCGTCGTACCACGTGGCGCCGGCGCCGGTGGCCGCGCTGTTCGCGGGGCTGCTGACGAAGGTGGGCGTGTATGCGCTGCTGCGGGTGTTCACGCTGGTGTTCACGCAGGACACCGGGTACACGCGGGAGCTGCTGTTCTGGATATCGGCGGCGACGATGGTGAGCGGGGTGCTGGGGGCGGCCGCGCACCAGGATATGAAGCGGATTCTCTCGTTCCACATCATCAGCCAGATCGGCTACATGACGATGGGGCTGGCGCTGGCGACGCCGCTGGCGCTGGGCGGGGCGCTGTTCTACATGGTGCACAACATCATTGCGAAGACGAACCTCTTCTTCATTGCAGGGGTGGTGCGGCGGCTGCGGGGAAGCTATGAGCTGAAGGACCTGGGCGGGCTGGCGCGGGCGCACCCGTGGCTGGCGGCGACGTTCTTCATCTCCGCGATGAGCCTGGCCGGGGTGCCGCCGCTCTCGGGCTTCTTTGCGAAGTTCATCATGGTGCGGGCGGCGATCGAGACGCGGGAGTACGCGGCGGCCGGGGTGATGCTCGGGGTGGGGCTGCTGACGCTCTTCTCGATGGTGAAGATCTGGACGGAGGCGTTCCTGAAGCCGGGGCCGGCGGGGGCGGTCAGCGAGGGGACGGTCGGGGCAGCCTCGTGGGTGCCGGTGCTGGCGTTTGCGGCGCTGGCCGTGGCTATGGGGGTGGGGGCGGAGTGGTGGTGGCGGCCGATGGCGATGGCCGGCGAGCAGCTGTTCGACCGCCAGGGGTACATCGACGCCGTGCTGGGAGGCGCAGAATGAAAGGTCTGCTCTGGATTTTGCTGCTGGGCGGCGCGTGGGCGGCGCTGAGCGGGGTGGTCTCCGGGACGCAGCTTGCCGTCGGGATGGCGATCGGGCTCGGGGTGCTCGTCTTCCTCGGCGGGGCCGGGACGGACTACCTGCGGAAAGCGCGGCAGGTCGCGGCGTTTGCGGTGTTCTTCCTGGTCGAGCTCGTTAAGGCGAACCTGCGGGTGACACGGGATGTGCTGTCGCCGAAGCCGCCGATCGCGCCGGGTGTGGTGGGCATCCCGCTCGACCTGGAGGGCGACGGCCCGATCGCGCTGTTCGCGGTGGTGATGACGCTGACGCCGGGGACGCTGGCGCTCGATGTTTCGGAGGACCGGAAGACGCTCTACGTGCACGGGATGTGGGTGCGCGACGCGGAGGCGTTCCGGCGGGAGCAGAAGGAAGGGTTCGAACGGCGGGTGAAGGAGCTGGTGGAATGACCGGGGTGCTCGATGGCAGCCTCGCGGAGGTGATTGCGGTGGCGCTGCTGTGCGGCGGCGCGGCGATGGCGGGCTACCGGCTGGTGCGGGGGCCTAGCCTGCCGGACCGGGTGGTGGCGCTGGACCTGCTGACCATCCAGGGGCTCGGACTGCTGACGGTGTATGCGATTGCGACGGGCAGGACCGCGTACCTCGATGTTGGGATTGTGCTGACGCTGGTGACGTTCCTGGCGACGACGGCGTTTGCGTACTACATCGAGAAGGGGAGCCACCCGGAGGAGCGGCGCGATGGCTGACGCGGTGGTGGCGGTGCTGCTGGTGGCCGGTTCGGGGCTGATGTTCGTGGCGGCGCTGGGGATTCTGCGGATGCCGGACCTGTTCACGCGAATGCAGGCGACGACGAAGGCGGCGACGCTGGGGGTTGGGCTGCTGCTGGCGGCGGCAGCGGTGGAGTTCGGCGAGCTGGCGGTGACGACGCGGGTGATTGCGGCGGCGGTTTTCATTGCGATGACGGCACCGGTCGCGGCGCACCTGCTGGGGCGGGCGGCGTACTTCCTGGGGGTGCCGCTGTGGGAGGGGTCGGTGCGGGATGAGCTGCGGGGGCGGTACAACGAGCGTGCGCACGCGCTGGCGTCGATGCAGGAGCTTTTGGGGGAGGAGCGGCTGGCGCCGGGGCGCGCGACGCGGCGGGGGGCGGATGCCCCGATTGCCGACCAGGGAACGCCGCCAGCCACCTGAGGGGCCGATTGGGGCTGCACGAGCCTCAGATCGGGGATTGCCCGATTTGTTTTCCAAGAAAACTTCCCAATAACATGATCAACCAGCGATAGGGAAGTTCTATCGGATTCATGGAGGGAAGAAATGTCCTGGTTCTCGAACCTGCGGGTACAGGTGAAGCTGCTGCTGGCGTTCGGCGTGGTGCTGGCGCTCAATGCGGCCGTGGCAGGTATCGGCATAGTACAGGTCCAGGCTGCCGGACAGCGGACGGAGGACCTGTACCGGGAGGATCTGCTGAGCGTCAAGTACTCGCTCGTCACCAACGAGTACATGATTAAAAGCGCCCGCGATATGCTCCGCGCGTTTCTTGAGGAAGATCCGGTGAAGCGCCAGACGCTGATCGACGCTTCTCGCGAGGCTATGAGAGCGGCAAAAAAGGCATCTAGCGACTATCACCAGACATTTATCGATTCTGGAGACGAAGCCCGCTGGAAGGCTGTTGAGGCTAAGGTCGACGAGGTAATCGCCAAGCGCACGCAGGTGCTCGACCTCTTGGCTGCCGGAAAGGTAGCCGAGGCGAGGCAACAGAACTCCACAATGATGGATCTCGTCAGCCAGATGAACCAAGAGCTCGACTTAGTCGCTGACGAAAAGGTCGCGCACGCGACGGAATCACTGGACGCGGCCAAGTCGGCAACGGCAACGGCACGGACGCTGCTCATCGGGCTGACGGTTGGGGCGGCTGCGGCCGGACTGGCGCTGGCGATCTGGCTGGCGCGGTCGATGGCGCGGACGGCGCGCGAGGTGCGGGACGCGGCGCGGTCGATCGCGCGGGGGAATGTCCAGGTGGAAGTCGCGGTCCGCTCGAAGGATGAGCTCGGCGAGGCGGCACAGGCATTCGGTGACATGACCGTCTACCTGAAAGAGATGGTGGGCGTGGCGGAGCAGGTTGCGGACGGCGACCTGCGGGCCGAGGTGCGGCCGCGCGGCCACGACGACGCGCTCGGCAACGCCCTGCACCGGATGGTCGGGAACCTGCGCGGGCTGGTGGGCCAGGTGAAGCAGAACGCGGAGGCGATCCTCGGTGCGGCCGGCCAGCTCAGTGAGGCGAGCGACCAGATGGCGGCGGCCACTGGGCAGATCGCGACCGCGATCAACGAGGTGACGCGCTCGACGGTCTCCCTCTCCTCCCTCTCGCAGGAGAGCGCGCGGCAGGTGGAGCGGGTGGCGAGCGGCTCGCAGCAGGTGGCGGCGGGTGCGCAGGAGTCGGCGGCGGCCGCGGGGCAGTCGCGCGACGAAGCGGCGGAGATGGGCGAGCGGATCCAGCTCGTTGCGAAGGCCTCGGGCGAGGTTGCGGAGGCCGCGGAGGAGTCGCGCCGGGCCGCCGAGCAGGGCCAGGCTGCGGTCCGGCAGGCCGTGGCAGCGATGGCGTCGATTGCCGCGGCGGTGGAGCGCGCCTCGAAGACGGTGGACCAGCTCGGCGAGTACGGGCAGCAGATCGGCGACATCGTGAAAACGATCGACGAGATTGCATCCCAGACGAACCTGCTGGCGCTGAATGCGGCGATCGAGGCCGCGCGGGCCGGCGAGCAGGGGCGCGGCTTCGCGGTGGTGGCCGAGAACGTGCGGTCGCTGGCAGAGCGGTCGAGCGCCTCGACCAAAGAGATCGCGGACCTGATCGCGAAGGTGCAGCAAGGCACCCGCGAGGCCGTCGAGGCGATGGCCGCCGGCGTGCGGGATGTGCAGGAGGGCCAGCGGATTACGGGCGAGGCCGGGCAGGCGCTCCAGGCGATTATTGGGACGGTGGAGCAATCGGCCGCGCGGATGCAGCAGATTGCGCGGGACGTGCAGGGGCTGGCAGCCGGCGCGGGGCGGATCGTGAGCTCGGCGCAGCAGATTGCGGAGCTGGCGCGCGATTCGGCGCAGGGCGCGGGCGAGATGGCCGCGGGCACCTCGAAGGTGACGGAGGCGATCCTCCAGATTTCGGCGGCGGGCGAAGAGACCAGCGCGTCGGCGGAAGAGGTTTCGGCTTCGACGGAGGAGCTCTCGGCGCAGGCGCAGGAGCTGGCCGCAACGGCGAGCCAGATGCGGGAGCTGGCGAACGCGCTGGCGGCCGCGGCAGGAAAGTTCCGCCTGGCCTAAGGAGTTGCTTCGGCCGGGCCCGGGTGGCCCCCCTGGCCCGGGCCCGGCAGGCAGAGCGCCGGGGCGCTGCGCAGCGCCCCGGCGCTGGTTTGCGGGCGCTTCAGCGCTGGCGGGCAAGCGGGTAGGCTCGCGGAGAAGGAATCGTTCGCAACGAGGTGGACGCGGTGAAGACGTCGTTCTATGAGGCCGACCCGTTCAGCGGGAGCAAGGGCGAGCACTACTGCACAATCGACTCGGATTACCGGTGGGAGAAGGGCGATGAGGTGTGGGTCGAGACGGGCAAGCGGAAGGTGAAGCTGCGGATCACGTGGGTGCACGTTACGGTGCACGCGGACGGGACGGTGACGCGGGAGCTGCTCGGGCTGAAGCTGTGAGGCGGCGTCAGGCCTCGGCGGGCGGGGGAACATCGGCGCGGTTGAGTTCGCGGACGCCGGCGCGGTGGAGCGCGGTAAGCATGGCGTAGCGCTCGGGGCCGGTGCGGACCCATTCCTCGGCGGGGGTGCCGGCGAGGGGGCGTTTCACCTCGGCGGGGACGCCGACAGCGAGCATGCCCGGGGGGATGACGGTGCCGGGCGCAACGACCGCGCCGGCGGCAACGAGGGCGCCTTCGCCGACGGTTGCGCCATCGAGCACGATGGCGCCGTTCGCGATGAGCGCGCGGGCGCCGATAGTGGCGCCGTGGACGACGCAGCCGTGGGCGATGGAGACTTCTTCGCCGACCAGGGCGGGATTGCCGGCGCGGCTGTGGACGACGGCGCCGTCCTGCACGTTGGCGCCGCGTTCGATGACGACATACGAGGTATCGCCGCGGACGACGGCGCCGTACCAGATGGAGGCGCCGGCGTGGATGGTGACATCGCCGACGACGGTGGCGGTCGGGGCGATGAAGGCGGTGGGGTGGATGCGCGGGACCTTGTCGCCGACAGCGTAGATGGGCACGGGAGGATTCTCGGGCAGGGCGCGGGGAGTGTCGATGTCGCGCAGGCGAACGGGTGGCCTACAATGCCGTGGCGTGCGCCGGCGGAGACCGGCAGGAGGGATGCATGGAGATTGACGGGAAGGTTGCGGTCGTGACGGGCGGCGGGTCCGGCATCGGGCGGGCGACGGTGCTGGAGCTGGCCCGGCGGGGCGCGAGGGTGATTGTGGCGGACATCGACGAGGCAGGGGCGCGGGAGACCGCGGACCTTGCAGCGAAGGCGGGGGGCATGGCGATTGCCCGGCGGTGCGACGTGACCCTGACCGAGGACCTTGCGGGAGCGATGGCGTGCGCCTACGAGCACTGGGGCGCGCTGGACATCGTGTTCAACAACGCGGGAATCGCCGGGGAAGACCTGTTTGCTGATGACCCGGGGCCGTGGCAGCGGATCATCGAAATCAACCTGATTGCGGTCATCGACGGCACGCGGATCGCGGTGCGGGAGATGCGGCGAAGCGGGCGGGGCGGCGTGATCATCAATACGGCGTCGATGGGCGGGCTGCTGCCGATGCCGGATTCGCCGGTGTATGCGGCGTCGAAGGCGGGGGTGGTGAACTTCACGCGGTCGCTGGCGTACCTCGCGGAGCAGGACCGGATCCGGGTGAACGCCATCTGCCCGACGTTCACGGATACGCCGCTGGTGCGCCGGGCCGGGGATGCGCGGGTGGAGGAGGTGGCGAAGCTGGTGGGCGGCATCCTCCAGCCGGAGGACGTGGCGGCGGGGGTGATCGAACTGATCGAGGACGACTCGCGGGCAGGGGCGATTATGCGGGTGACGGTGCGCGGGGGGCGGGATTACGCGCGCGAGGTGCGGCCGTACTGATGGGTGCGGAGGGGTTCGAGACCATCACACTGGAGCGGGACGGAGAGCTGCCGGGGCTGGCGACCATCACGCTGAACCGGCCGGAGAAGCTGAACGCGATCAGCGGGCGGATGCACCGGGAGCTGCAGGAGGCCTGCCGGGAGCTGGCCGACGATGCGGAGACGCGGGTGGTGATCGTGACCGGCGCAGGGCGGGCGTTTTCAGCGGGTGCCGACCTCGGAGGGAGCACGTCGGACCCGAACCGGCCGCCGCTGGCAGCGCTGGGGGCGGAGCGGTCGCCGCTGCGGGAGCGGCTGCGTGCGATGCAGGGGAACCGTACGGCGGCGGCGCTCGAAGGGCTGCCGCAGGTGACGATCGGTGCGGTGAACGGGCTGGCGATCGGCGGAGCTGTGGTGCTGCTGGCGTGCCTCGACCTGCGGATTGCGGCGGTTTCGGCGTGGTTTTCGATCCCGGAGGTGGACCTCGAGATTCCGCTGACGTGGAACGCGCTGCCGCGGCTGATGCGGGAGCTGGGCCCGGCGCGGACGCGGGAACTGGTGATGACGTGCGACCGGTTCACCGCGGAGCAGGCTGCGGCGTGGGGGTTCGTGAACCGGGTGGTGCCGGATGGGGGCGCAGTGACGGCGGCGCGGGAGCTGGCGCGGCAGCTGCTGGCGAAGGACCCGGTCGCGCTGGCGGTGACGAAGAGCACGTGTGCGGCCCTGACTGAGGCGATGGTGCCTGTCCACGTGACGCACAGCGACCCGGACTACCTCGTGCTGGCGCGGCTGCTCGCGCAGGAGCGGGGCGGGCGGTAGGTTCGACAGGGAACGGACCTGCGGGGAGAATGCGGAGGGTGCAGCACGACCCCTACGGCGCAGATGCGGCCTTCTACGACGCGATCCACGAGGGCTTCCGCGACGACATCGACCTCTGGCTGGCGTACGCGGGGCGGACCGACCGGCCGGTGCTGGAGGTTGGGTGCGGGACTGGTCGGATCGCGGTGGAGCTGGCCGCCCATGGGCACGAGGTGACCGGCATCGACCCGTCGCCGGCGATGCTGGCGCGGGCGCGGCGGAAGGCGGAGGAGCGGGGGCTGGACGTGCGGTTCATTGAAGGCCGGGTGCTGGACCTCGCGCTGGAGCCGGGGCGGTACGGGCTGATTGTGCTGCCGCTCGATGTGTTCCTCTACTGCAGGGATGGGGACGAGCAGCGGTGGACGCTGAGCGCGCTGGCCGAGGCGCTGAGCTTCGACGGCGTGCTGGCGATCGACGTGCCGGGCCCGGGGGCGTGGTTGGACCCTTCGACGAACGGGCAGCCGGTGCTGGCGTTTGCGGGGGAGACGGAGGACGGTATCAGGTTCGAATGCTGGCACGTGCACGAGGACGACCTGGCGGTGCAGGTGCGGACGCTGCGGGTTGCGTACGAGACGGTGGACGACGACGGGACGGTGCGGCGCCGGACGTCGGTGCACCGGCTTCGGTACGTGGGACGGTGGGAGATGGAGTACCTGCTGGAGGCGGCAGGGCTGGACCTTGCCGACCTGTTCGGCGATTACGACCTTTCGCCGCTGACGGGCGGGAGCGAACGAATGCTGGTGATAGCGCGGAGGAGGCCGGCATGACGAGGCCGCGGATTGTGCTGGATGCGATGGGGGGCGACAACGCGCCGGGGGAGCCGGTCGCGGGTGCGCTGATGGCGGCGGGCGTGCTGGGGGCGGAGATCATCCTCGTTGGGCGGAAGGACGCGGTTGAGCCGGAGCTGCGGGGCACGGGAACCATCCGGGATGTGCGGGTGGTGGAGGCGCCGGACGTCATCGAGATGGACGAGCATGCGACGGAGGCAGTGCGCGCGAAGCCCCTGAGCTCGATCAACGTCGGGCTGCAAATGGTGAAGCGTGGCGAAGCAGACGCGTTCGTGACGGCCGGGAACACGGGGGCGACGATGGCGGCGGCGCTGCTGACGCTCGGCCGGGTGAAGGGCATCGGGCGGCCGGCGCTGGCGACGATCTTCCCGGCGGCGGAGGGGAGGCTGACGATGCTGCTCGACGTGGGGGCGAACGCGGACTGCCGGCCGATCCACCTGGTGCAGTTCGCGCACATGGGCTCCGCGTACATGGAGCGGATGTTCGGGCTGCAGCGGCCGCGGGTGGCGCTGCTCTCCATTGGGGAGGAGGAGACGAAGGGGAACCAGCTGACGCTGGAGGTGCATCAGCTGCTGCGCGGCAGCCGGCTGAACTTCATCGGGAATGTGGAGGGGAAGGACCTGCCGCGGGGGCTGGCCGACGTGGTGGTGATGGACGGCTTCACGGGGAACGTGGTGCTGAAGACGGCGGAAGGGATTGCGGAGCTGCTGTTCACGGAGC
Organism: Tepidiforma thermophila; assembly: GCF_002563855.1. Classification (NCBI taxonomy): domain Bacteria; kingdom Bacillati; phylum Chloroflexota; class Tepidiformia; order Tepidiformales; family Tepidiformaceae; genus Tepidiforma; species Tepidiforma thermophila. Next base: position 1,114,653 of record NZ_PDJQ01000001.1, on the reverse strand, counting down.
TGCGGAAGGCGGTGGAGCTGACGCCGTGGAACAAGGCGGCGGGGCTGATCCTGATGTCGGAGCTGCGGAAGGTGAAGCGGCGGCTGGATTATGCGGAATACGGCGGGGCGCAGCTGATTGGGGTAGACGGGATTGTGGTGATCGGGCACGGGCGTTCGAATGCGCGGGCGATTTACAACGCGCTGAAGGCGGCACGGGACGCGGTGCAGAACGGGGTGCTGGAGACAATGCGGGCGGTGGGGAAGGAGGTGCCGGCGCGGGGGCAACCGGGGGGCGAGGCGGCGGCGGGGGACACCAGCGGGGAGGACTGAGCAAGAACGAGACCGGCAGCCGGCGGATGCTGCTCCGCGCGGCTGCCGGCGGCGAAACGGGCTGCCCCCGGGCGGGGGGCGCCGCTACGGGGTCACGCTGGGGCGCGGGGTCGGGGAGACAGGCACGCTGCAGGCGCGGGGATGGGTGGGCACGGGGACGACGCAGGGGCGCGGGGTGCGCGGCACGGCGCACTGCCGCAGGTGAGTCGGAACGGGGACGGCGCACGGGCGCCAGCTGGTGTCGCCGGACTGGTCGGCGACGGTTGCCGATGCGGGGGACGTGCCGACCGAAGGCAGGGACTGGGCGCTGGCCGCGGCGCCGACGGTGGCGACGGCGATACCTGCGGCGGCGACGACGGTGAAGAGGGACTTGAGGGGCTTCATGGTGTTGACCTCCGTTTGGTGGATTCACGGAGGACATCGGGGAAGGAGCGGGAGAGGAGTCACGCTCCTGTGAGATTTTTACGAAGGCCAGGCCGGGGTCGAAGCGGGTGTGCCGTCGGCGGCGAGGGCGAGGGCGGCGATGCCGCGGCTGGCGGCGAGGTCGAGACCCTCGTGCCCGCCGACCAGCACGGCCTTGGCCCAGGTCTCGGCCTCGCGGCAGGTCGGGGCGATGACGGAGACCTGGACGAAGGGCGAGGCTGCGGGAAGCCCGGTGCGGGGGTCGATGAGGTGGTGCGCGGTGCGGCCGTCGGCGGTGGTCCAGCGGCGGCGGAGGGTGGTAGAGGTGGCGAGGGCGCCGGCGACGATGCCGGACCAGGCGGTTTCGCCGGAGGGGCCCTCGACGGCGAGTTCCCAGCCGCCGCGGCCGGGGACGTCCTCGCCGATGCAGCGGATATCGCCGCCGGCGTTGACCATGGCCGGCGCCGCGGCGGCAGCGGCGAGGTGCTCGGCGGCAAGGTCGGCGGTCCAGCCTTTAACGATGCCGCCGAGGTCGAGCTGGCCTTCGCGGAGGCGCCAGCCGCTGGCCGTGCGTTCAATGGCCGCGGGCGGGCCGGGGGCCGGGAGGGGCACCGGTGCGCCGCCCGCGACGGCGCTGAAGGTGCGGTCGTAGCCGGCGGCGGCGAGTGCGGGGAGGACGAGCGGGTTGAAGAGGCCGTCCGTTGCCTCCCATGCGGCGACGGCGAGCGGGAGGATGGCGTCGAGCCAGGGGTCGGCGACGGTTTCGCCGCGGTTGAGGCGGGAGACGAGGGAGGATGGACGGAAGCGGGAGAAGCGCTCCTCCTGCTGGTCGAAGAGGAGGCGGGCTTCGAGGAAGGGGAGCATGGGGCGCTCGCCGCCGATGACGATGAGGTCGATGCCGGTGTCCATGGCGCGAAAGGATTCGATGTGCTCCACGGCTTTGCCCCTGCGGGGTGAGCATAGGAGGATCGGGGCATGGAGACGACTGACCGTCCGCCGACCGATCGACCGTACTTCATCGTTGACCCGGCCTCCGGCGGGGGCCGGACCAGAAGCCGGGTGGGGACGCTGATCGATGCGATTGAGCGGGCAGGGCTGGAGGCCGACTGCGCCTTCACGACGCGCCCGGGCGAGGGGATCGACCTTGCGCGGGAGGCCGTCGCGGCCGGGCGGACGTTCCTGGTGGCGTGCGGCGGCGACGGGACGGTGAACGAGGTGGTGAACGGGGTCATGGCGGAGGGCGCGGCCGAACGGGTGAAGGTGGGGACCATCGGCATGGGCACGGGGAAGGACATCGCGAAGTGCCTGGGCATCGGGCGGGGGGCGCGGGCGCTGCGGGCGATCGCGGAGGGGGCGGAACGCCGGGTCGACCTCGGGAAGGTGACTGCCATCGGCGAGGATGGGAGGGAGCAGGTGCGCTACTTCCTGCTGGAGGCGTCGGCCGGGTGGGTGCCGGAGATTTCGCAGTCGACGCCGCGCTGGCTGAAGCGACTGGGGGATACGGCGCCGTACGTGATGATGACGCTGGTGAAGATGCTGGGGCCGATGGGGCGTAGCTTCACGCTGCGGATCGACGGGCAGGAGTACGACGGGCGGTACAACACGGTGAGCGTGCACAACATGGAGCTCTGGGGCGGCGACCTGGTGGCAGCGCCGGGCGCGGCGCCGGACGATGGGCTGTTCGACGTGATCCGCTGGGGGGACCTTGGACGGGGGGAGGTTTTGCGGGCGGTTGCGGGGCAGCGGGCCGGCGGCACGCACCTGGAGATGGAGGGGGTTGACCGGCACCCGGCGAAGGTGGTGGAGCTTTCGTCGCCGGCACCGACGCGGCTCGACCTGGACGGGGAGCTCGGGGGCTACCTGCCGGCGCGGATTGAGGTCGTGCCCGGGGCGATCCGGTTTGCCGCGCCGCCGGGGGAGCCGGGTGTGAGGTAGCACGGGCGCGGGAGGCGGCCGTACACTGCAGGGGACAGTTCGTTCGAACGAAAGGACCCCTCAATGCGTGAAGTTGTGATTGTCGATGCAGTGCGGACTCCGCTTGGCCGGCGCGGCGGCGTGCTGAGCAAGAACCACCCGGTTGAGACCTCGGCGCTGCTGCTCCAGGCGCTGGCGAAGCGGAACAACATGGACCCGGAGATCGTGGATGACGTGATCTATGGGTGCGTCTCGGAGGTTGGGGCGCAGTCGACCAACCTGGCGCGGAACATCGTACTGACGGCGCGGTGGCCGTACACGATCCCGGGCGTGACGCTGGACCGGCAGTGCAGCTCGAGCCAGCAGGCGGTGCACTTCGCGGCGAACCAGATCGCCTCGGGCGTGCACGATGTGGTGGTGGCCGGCGGGACGGAATGGATGTCGCAGATTCCGCTGGGGGCGAACATCGGGCAGGGGCTGGGCTTCCCGTTCACGGATGCGATGCGGGAGCAGTATGACCTGAGCAGCCAGGGCATCGCGGCGGAGCGGATCGCGGAAAAGTGGGGCATTACCCGCGAGGAGGCGGACGAGTTCGCGGCCGAGAGCCAGGCGAAGGCGGCCCGGGCGCAGGCGGAAGGCCGCTTCAAGAACGAGATGATCCCGGTGCCGGGGAAGAAGAAGATCAAGAAGGAGGACGGCACCGAGGAGTGGGAAGACGCCATCATCGACTTCGATGAGGGGATCCGGCCCGGCACGACGGTGGAGGTGCTGGCGCAGCTGAAGCCGAGCTTCAAGGAGGACGGTATCCACCACGCCGGGAACTCCAGCCAGATCACGGACGGCTCGGCGGCTGTGCTGCTGACGCACCCGGAGAAGGCGAAGGAGATGGGGTGGAAGCCGCGGGCGCGGATCGTTTCGCAGGCGGTGGTGGGTTCGGACCCGGAGCTGATGCTGACGGGGCCGATTTCCGCGACGCCGCTGGCGCTGCAGCGGGCGGGGCTGACGATGCGGGACATCGACCTGTTCGAGATCAATGAGGCGTTCGCGAGCGTCGTGCTGGCGTGGAAGCGGGAGCTGAACCCGGACATGTCGAAGGTGAACGTGAACGGCGGTGCGATCGCGCTCGGCCATCCGACCGGGTGCACCGGGGCCCGGCTGTTCGCGACGCTGATCAATGAGCTGGAGCGGACGGGCGGCCGCTACGGGCTGATCACGATGTGCGTCGGCGGCGGCATCGGCACGGCGACGGTGATCGAGCGGCTGGACTGAGCCAGCTGGCGATGACGCGATGATGGCGGGGCGCTCCGGGATCCGGGGCGCCCCGCCTGTTTCGGTACGAGGAGATGCGGCGGCTCAGCGAGAGAGGGCAGCGGGCTCGGGCTGGAGGATGAACCCTTCGTAGCCGTTGGCGGCGACCTCGGCGCACTTCTGGGCGTAGGCCCCGACGCCGCCGACGTACGGCATGAAGACGCGCGGCTTGCCGGGGACGTTGGCGCCGATGTACCAGGAGTTGGCGCGGGGGTAGAGGGTGAGGTTCGCGACCTCGTTGACGTGGTTGACCCAGGCGTCTTCGGCCGCGGGGGAGGCTTCGATGGTGGCGAGGTCGCGCTCGCGGAGGTACTCGAGGCAGTCGGTGACCCAATCGACGTGCTGTTCGATGGAGACGATCATGTTGCTGAGGACGGAGGGGCTGCCGGGGCCGGTGATGGTGAACATGTTGGGGAAGCCGGCGACCTGGATGCCGAGGTAGGTGCGGGGGCCGTGCTCCCACTTTTCGCGGAGGGTGAGGCCGTCGCGGCCGCGGATGTCGATGCGGAGGAGGGCGCCGGTCATGGCGTCGAAGCCGGTGGCGTAGACGATGGCGTCGAACTCGTATTCGTCGCCGTTTTCGAGGCGGACGCCCTTCGGGGTGATGGCAGCGATGGGGTTGTCGCGGATGGAGACGAGTTTGACGTTGGGGCGGTTGAAGGTTTCGTAGTAGGCGATATCGACGCAGAGGCGCTTGGTGCCGAAGGGGTAGTCGCGCGGGCAGAGGGCCTCGGCGGTTTCGGGGTCCTGGACGATTTCGCGGATTTTCTGGCGGACGAACTCGGCGGCAGTTTCGTTGGCGTCGGGGTTGATGGCGATGTCGTTGAAGGCGCCGCCGATGGCGAAGCCGCCCATGGCCCAGCGGCGTTCGTATTCGCGGCGGCGCTCTTCTTCGCTGACGGCGAGGGCGGAGACATCGTTGAGCGGGAGGCCGGTGATGCCGGCGGACGTGGTTCGGGCTTCGGCGCGGAGCTCGGCGATCCGCTCGGCGGCGGCGCGCCACTGCTCTTCATCGAGGAAGTAGTTGTGGGCGGGTACGGAGAAGTTGGGCGTCCGCTGGAAGACGGTGAGGTGGGCGGCCTGGCGGGCGATGATGGGGATGGACTGGATGGCTGATGAGCCGGTGCCGATGACGGCGACGCGCTTGCCGGTGAAGTCGACGCCTTCGTGGGGCCAGGCGCCGGTATGGTAGGACTCGCCTTCGAAGGTTTCGATGCCGGGCACTTCGGGCGTCTTCGGCACGGAGAGGCAGCCGGTGGCCATGACGAGGTAGCGGCAGGAGTAGAGGTCGCCGCGGTCGGTGTGGACGGTCCAGCGGGCGGCGGCTTCGTCGTAGTGGGCGGCGGTGACTCGGGTGGAGAACTGGATATCGCGGCGGAGGTCGTAGCGGTCGGCGACGAATTCGATGTAGCGGAGGATTTCGGGCTGGGTGGCGTAGCGCTCGGTCCAGCGCCATTCTTTGGCGAGTCCGGGGTCGAAGGCGTACTGGTACTGGAGCGATTCGATGTCGCAGCGGGCGCCGGGGTAGCGGTTCCAGTACCAGGTGCCGCCGACGTTGTCGCCGGCCTCGATGACGCGGGCGGAGAAGCCGGCGCGACGGAGGCGGATGAGCTGGTAGAGGCCGGCAAATCCGGCGCCGACGATGATGCTGTCGAAGGACTGCGGGGCGTTCGAGGTCACGGTGCGGCCTCCTGTGAGGGGTGCGAGGATTCTGGCACCGGGTGAGGAGCGTGTCCACGGGTGCGGCAGGCCGGGAGGTTTGCGAGGATTTCGGCGATGGGCACGAAACCGGCGGGGCAGGTGACGCGGGGGAAGACGGCGCCGAACCGGCTGCGGCTGGCGGATACCTACCTGCTGGTGGCGGAGGGGGAGCGGCTGCGGGCGCTGCGGGGGCCGGCCGTTGACCTCGGGTTCGGCGATGTGCCGGTGACGACGGTGGAGCTGTTCGAGCGGCTGCGGCGGGTGAACCCGCGGGCGGAGGTGGTTGGGGTGGAGATCGACGGGGAACGGGCGGAGCGGGCGCAGGCGTTCGCGCGGGAGGGGCTCCGGTTCGTGCGCGGGGGGTTCAACCTGCCGCTGGCCGAGGGGGAGCTGGCCGGGCTGGTGCGGGCATTCAACGTGCTGCGGCAGTACGACGAGGGGGAGGTCCGGGCGGCGCTGGAGACGCTGGCACTGCGAATGGCGCCGGGGGCGCTGCTCATTGAGGGGACGAGCGACCCGTTCGGGCGGCTGGCGTGCTGGTGGATGTGGGAGCGGACGGCGGCGCAGCCGGTCCCGCCGGGTCGGTGGCTGGAGCCGCCTTTGCGGAGGGTTCGGCTGGTGTTCGGGCAGCGGCTGCGGTTCTTCAGCGAGGGGCCGCGGGCGTTTCAGCCGTACCTGCCGAAGGAGCTGATCCACCACGCGGAGCCGGGCGGCGTGCTCGACCGGTTTTTCGCGGCGTGGGAGCGGGCGTGGCTGGCGGGGGCGGGGCGGCCGGCGCGGGAGCGGTGGCGGGCATCGGTGCTGGCGATGGCGGAGCTGGCGCCGGTGGACCGGCGGCGGCGCGTGGTGGACCGGGGGCTGGCGGCGTTCGGGTGCGAGGCGGGGCCGATTGCGGAGGCGCTGGCAGCGCTCAGTTGACCCCGCCGGGGTCGCCGGGGCGGAGCGGACTGGTGAACTGGCGGCCGATATCGGTGAGGTCGCCGGAAAGGTCGTCGCCGGCGGGGCGGACGCCCTCGCGGACCCAGCGGACGAGGTCGGAGAAGGCGGTGGTGAGCTCCTGCTGCGAGAACTGGCAATGGCCGCCGGCACGGATGGCGCGCTGGACGAGGAGGTCCTGCCGGCCGGCGGCGCGGACCTTCTGGAGGTAGGACTGCTCGAGGGAGATGGGGACGAAAAGGTCGCCGGTGTTGTGGAGGGTGAGGAGCGGCGCGGTGATGCGCCCGGTGGTCGGGACGGCGTCGGGGTGGGCGTCGGCGTTGCGGGCGGCGGGGTCGGGGGCGAAGCGGCGGACGCCGGCATTCAGCTGGTCGGCGGTGATGCCGAGGCCGGGGTCGATGGCGTAGACGTGGTCCTGGTTGGTAGCGGCGCGGGTGACGAGGAGCCGGCGCCCGGGGTCGACCATGGCGAGGCCGAAGTTGACGAGGTACTGCTCGGCGAACCCCTCGGCGAAGAATGGGCGGGGGCCGCCGGTGAGGTACTTGATGGCGGAGGCGAACTGGCGGCCGGCCTGGGTGGGCGCCTGGGGCGTGCCGAGGCGGGCGGGCAGCCGGGTGAGGAAGATGGAGGTGAGGTCGGCGCCGGGTTCGCCGATTGGGAAGGTGAGGCCGGAGAGGTATTCGGCGAGGGCGACCCAGGAGACGAAGTAGTCGATCTGTTCGATGCCGCCGAGGGCGCCGCAGAGGGCGAGGGCGCCATCGTATTCGCCGGCGTGGTGTTCGAGGGCGAGGGCGACGACGTTGCCGCCCATGGAGGCGCCGACGAGGTAGGTGCGGTCCGGGCGGCCGAACTCGGCTTCGAAGTGGCGTTTGAGGGCGAGGGTATCGTCGGCGCCGATGCCGGGGACGTAGCCGTTTTCGCTGTAGCTGCTGGCCGCCCAGGCGAATCCGCTGGCGATGAGGAATTCGCGGAGTGCGCGCGGCGGGTTCTGGACGGCGACCTCGGTGCCGAAGCCGGCGAAGCCGTGGGCGAAGAGGACGAGTTCGCCGTTCCAGTTCTCGGGGACTTCGATGCGGTAGGCGGCGCGGCCGAGGATGCCGTAGCTGGCGCGGGCGCCGGGGACGGGGTCGAAGCGGGGGTCGGCGATGGTGGTGGCGACGCCGGCGCTGGTGCCGAGGGGGCGGTAGCCGGCGGCCGGGGAGGGGGAGGGTGCAGGCGACGGCGGCGCGGGGGATGGTTCGGCCTTCGCTGCGGGCGACGCTGCGGCCGGGGTATCGGCGGGCGGGGCGCTCTCGCCGGAGCAGGCAGCGATAGCGGCGAGGAGCAGGAGGAAGGGGAGGAGGCGAAGCGCGCGGGACATGGGGGAAAGATACCGCCGGCGTCAGCTGGGCCGGGTCAAGCCGTGAGCGCGCGACTCAGGCGGAGCGGTAGTGGAAGGCGGGCTTTTCGAGGTACTGGCGGAGGCTCATGCCGTTCTGGTCGCGCTGGGAGAGGACGGGGTTCTTGATGGGCCAGTCGACGCCGATGTCGGGGTCGTTCCAGGCGACGGTGCCTTCGGAGGGAGGGCTGTAGAGGCCGGTGCACTTGTACTGGACCTCTGCGGCATCGGTGAGGACCTGGAAGGCGTGGCCGAAGCCCTCGGGCACCCAAAGCTGGCGCATGTTCTCGGCGGTCAGTTCGATGGCGAAGTATTTGCCGAACGTCGGGGAGCCGACGCGGAGGTCGACGGCGACATCGAGGATGGCGCCGGCGGTGCAGCGGACGAGTTTGCCCATGGGGGCGGTCATGTCCTGGTAGTGGAAGCCGCGGAGGACGGCTTTGCCGGAGCGGGAGTGGTTATCCTGGACGAAGTTCGTGGGGAGGCCGTGCTCGCGGAAGCGCTGCTCGTGGTAGACCTCGATGAAGAAGCCGCGCTCATCGCGGAAGTAGTCGGTATCGATGACCAGAACGCCTTCGAGCGGCGTTGTGGAGACGTGGATGTCCACGGGCTTACTCCTCCTCGAACGGTTCGAAGATGCGGTTGGAGGCCTGGTAGGCGGGGCGGACCTGTTCGAGCAGCTGCATCCAGGCGATGTTGTAGTACTTCGGGTGGCCGAGCTGCTCGACGGGGACGTTGCGGAATGCTTCGATGAGCTCGGCGACGGCGTCGGCGGCGGTGGTCGGGAGCTGGATGCCGAGGCGCTGCTTCAGCTTTTCGCCGGAGCAGCGGTAGTTGCGGACGAGGTTGGGGAGGGGGCCATCGACGAGGGCAACGGGCTGACCAAGGCGGACGAGGGCGGCAGCGACGACTTCGGCGAGCTGGCGGATCTGGTAGTTATCGCCGACGACGTTGAAGATTTCGCCGGCGACGAGCTCGGAGGGGGCTTCGAGGACGGCGATGTGGGCGTCGGCGAGGTCCTGGACGGAGACGAGGGGGCGCCACATGCGGCCGCCGCCGTGGAGGATGAGGCGCTGGCGGACGAGGGCATCTTTGACGAAGGTGTTGAGGACGAGGTCGAAGCGCATGCGCGGGCTGAGGCCGAAGACGGTGGCCTGGCGGAGGATGACGGGCTCGAAATCGGGACCGGCGTGGGCGAGGAGGGCCTGTTCGGAGTAGCGCTTGGAGGTGGCGTAGGCGCCGCGCGGGGCGAGGGGGGCGTTTTCATCGAGGAGGGTTTCGGCGTCCGGTGCGCCGTCGTAGAGGGAGCAGGAGGAGCCGAAGACAAGGCGGCGGACGCCGGCGGCGATGCACTGGCGGGCGATGGTATCGGTGGCGGCGGCGTTCATTTGCCAGTTGGCTTCGGGGCTGAATTCGGCGGTTGGGTCGTTGGAGAAGCCGGCGAGGTGGTCGACGGCATCGATGCCGTCGAAAACGCCCTCGGGAAGGCGGCGGATATCGGCGTTGACGAGTTCGACGCCGGGTTCATCGGCGTAGTGGGGGAGGCCCCAGAACATGCGGTCGACGACCCGGACCTGGTGGCCGCGGGCGAGGAGCTTCGGGACGAGGACGCTGCCGATGTACCCGGCGCCGCCGGTGACGAGGATGCGCATGGGGCCTCCGACCGGGCCATGCGTGGCCCGCATGGTGGTGGATGGTACGGAAGGTGGCGAATTCAGGACAGGCCGCCGTGCTTTTCGCGGAGGTAGCGTTCGAGGCCGAGGCGCCAGTGGCGCAGGCGGGGGACCCGTTCGGAGCCGAGGACGCTGTAGAGCGGCCGGCGGACGGGACCGCCGAATTCGGCGGTGGTGGTCGGCTGGCAGTCGGGCGCGATGCCGCGGAGTTCGAAGATGGCGCGGGCGAAGTCGTACCAGCTGGTTTCGCCGTCGGCGGCGAGGTGGACGGTGCCGCGGAGCCCATCGCGCAGGAGCGGGAGGAGGGCCTCGGCGATCTCGGCGGTGTTGGTGGGCGCAGTGATCTGGTCGGCGACGACGCGGATGGGCTGGCCTTCGCGGGCGAGGCGGAGCATGGTTTCGACGAAGTTGCCGCCTTTGCCGGCGGAGCCGGCGAGCCCGTAGAGGCCGGAGACGCGGACGACGAGGTGGTCGGGGTTGGCGATGCGGACGGCGTCTTCGGTGGCGATTTTGGCGGCGCCGTAGATGTTGAGGGCGCGGCGGGCATCGGATTCGAGGTAGGGAGTGCGCTTCTCGCCGTCGAAGACGTAGTCGGTGGAGAACTGGACGACGGCGGCGCCGGCTTCGCGGGCGGCAGTCGCAACGTTCCAGCCGCCGACGACGTTGACGGTCATGGCCGTGGCCGGGTCCTGCTCGCAGCGGGGGAGGTTGTGGAAGGCGGTGGTGTTGATGACGAGGGCCGGGCGGGCCTGTTCGACCAGGGCGCGGACTGCGGCGAGGTCGGTAACGTCGGCGTCGGCGCGGGTGGCGGGGAGGAGGTCGATGCCGGGCTGGCCGCGCCAGCAGCGGACGATATCGGAGCCGAGCTGGCCGTTGGCGCCGAGGAGGAGGATGCGCATGGCTCCCGATGCTAGCGGGCGCGGGCACCGGGAGCCAGCGGGGCGGCTGCGTCAGCCGCTGACCTGGACGTTCTCAGGCTGGATGCGGAAGATGACGCGCTGTTCGCCGGGCTGGCGGAAGGGGTAGCGGTCCTGGCCGAGGTATTTCTTCGCGAGCTTATCGATGTGGGCGTCGGCGCCGTCGTGGGTGCGGGCAATAACGCGGCCGCGGACCTGGATGTAGCGGTAGGGATTCTGCTGGTCGGCGACGGAGATCGCGACACGGCCGTCGCGGGCGAGGTTCCGGGCTTTGACGCGGCCCTCGGCGGTGTTGACGAGGATGGTGTCACCGTCGATATCGACCCAGACCGGGGTGACCTGGGGCGAGCCGTCGGGCATGAGGGTGGCGAGGTGGCCGAAGTTCGGTTTTTCGAAGAGGTCGCGGTGAGACGCGGGGATGGATGCAGGCATGTGCGGGGCTCCTTACAGACGATGTGGACGTTACCGGTTCGACGGTAGCAGCGGGTCGGTTGCGGGTACAACCATGCGGGGCTCGCGCGGTTGCCCGCCGGCGGGTTGAATGGAGGCATGCGGGCGCTGGTGATTGCCCACGGGGAGCCGCCTTCGGCGGGGCTGCTGCAGGAGCTCGCGGCGGCGGCGGACCTGGTGGTGGCAGCGGACGGCGGGGCGCTGGTCGCGCTCGATGCGGGCATCACGCCGGACGCGGTGGTGGGCGACCTGGACACCATGGACCAGTTTCCGGAGGCGCCGGTGCCGCGGGAGCGGTTCGTTCGGGACCCGGACCCGATGACGACGGACCTGGAGAAGGCGGTGCGGTTCGCCCTGAAGCGGGGGGCGGAGCGGGTGGATGTGGCGGCGGCCGGCGGGGGGCGGGCAGACCATGCGCTGGCCAACCTTTCGGTGCTGGTGGTGTTCCGGGACCACGAGGTGGTGCTGCACGACGACCTGTTCGAGGTGTGGCTCGTACGCGGCCGGACGGAGGTGCGGGGCGAGCCGGGGACCGTGGTGTCGCTGATTGCGCCGGGCGGCTGCCGTGGGGTGACGACGCGGGGCCTGCGCTGGGAGCTGGAGGATGCCGACCTGCCGTTCAGCCCGCGGGGCGTGCACAACGAACTGGTGGGGGAGCGGGCGGAGGTAGAGGTCCGGGAAGGTGTCCTGCTGGTCTTCCGGGGGCGGTGGGTGGAGCGCCACCGATAGGCCGGGTAAAGGTCTCCTCACCGCGAGCGCGACACCCCGTCACCCCCGGGGAGGCTGGCGCCATGGTACAGGTGAGCGGCGGACGAACCGCCGCAATCCTCTCTGGATAAGGAGCAGACGAGATGAAGTTTTCGATTCGGGACAGCCGGCTGGTATCGGTCGGTGTCGCCAGCGTGATCGCGGTCGGGGTGATCGGCTTCGGGAGCGCCGCCTTTGCGCAGGAGGGCGGGACGCCGACGCCGGCGCCATCGACGCAGGACGGCGGCAGCGGTGCGCTGGAGGGCTGCGAGCGCGGGCTCGGGCTGGGGCTGGCGATTGGCCACCTGCTGAAGGGCGTCGGGCTGACGCCGCAGGAGATTGCCGACGGCAAGGCCGCCGGGCTGACCTGGGGGCAGATCCTCGACCAGTACGGCGACGTGACCGCCGCAGAGGCGAAGCAGAAGGCGCTGGATGCGCTGAAGTCGAAGCTCGACCAGGCCGTGGCCAACGGGCGGCTGACGCAGGAGCAGGCCGACCAGCGGCTGGCTGACGCGGGCGCGAAGATCGACGAGCTGCTGAACTCGAAGCCCGGCGACCACCTCCCGGGGAAGGGGAAGGGGTTCGGCATTCCGCGGGGCGGGGCGAGCCTCGAGACGATCGCCGGCGTGCTCGGGACGGACGTCGAGACGCTCCGGAGCCAGCTGGCCGAGGGGAAGACGATCGCCGAGATCGCCGGGGACAAGACGCAGGCGGTGATCGACGCGCTCGTAGCCGAGGCGAATGCAAGGATTGACGAGGCAGTCGCGAACGGGCGGCTGACGCAGGAGCAGGCGGACCAGCTGAAGACGAAGACCGCTGAGATGATCACGAAGTTCGTGAACGAGGGCGGGCCGCTCAAGAAGTTCGGGAAGGGCTTCGGGCGCGGCCGCCACTGGGGCGGGATGACCGCGCCCTCGGGCTCGAGCCAGCCGACGCAGTAGCGCGCAGCAGGTTCCCCCTGGAGCGCCCGGGCGGGCGCAGCGAGGCCCCGGCAGAATTGCCGGGGCCTTGCCGTGCGCCGGGGGACGCGGGCTCAGTTGGGGATGGTGACGCCGGGGTCGGGGTAGGTTTTCTGGTCGGCGTTGCCGGGGAAGGCGACGGTGGGCATGGTGGGCGCGATGTACTGGTCGAGGCAGACGTTCCGGTAGGTGACGCCGTAGCGGGTGGTGGTGCCGGAGCACCGTGGGTCGTTGTGGCCGGAGACGATTTCGCCGAACTGGGTTGCGACGAAGGCGCCTCGGATGGGGTTGCGGAAGGCGTACCAGGCGGCTTCGAGGCGGCGGGTGTTGCCGGTTTCGCCGGTGGGAATCCAGGTGGAGATGTCGTAGGCGGTCGCGTTCTCGCCGGGGGTGTAGAGGGTGGTGGCGCCGCAGATGGTCCAGCCGAAGTCCCAGGACCAGTCGGGCTCACCGGGGGCGGAGTACCACTGTTCGCAGCCGATGCCCTGGGCGATAGAGGTGGCATCGCAGACGGCGACGATGGGGCGCTGGTCTTCCTCGGGGAGGGCGATGATGCGGCGCGGGACGCGGGAGCCGCCTTCGGATGCGGGGCGGGGGTCACCGGAGTTGTACCAGCCCTGCCAGAAGGAGACGTTTCCGGAGGGGTCGCGGGCCCAGACCTGGTAGGAGTGGTAGCGGGCCATGCGGTCGAGCGGGTTGGAGGCGGCGTGGACGCGGAAGTAGATATCGACGCCGTTGAGGCGGGTGCTGAAGCCCTTCATGGCGGCGTGTTTTTCGGCGTTTTCGGCGGGGGAGGTGTTGAATGGGCCGGAGAAGGAGACGGTGTAGCCGGCGGCGGCGATCCAGGCGGGCGGCTCGTCGCCGTGCTCATGGCCGGTGTAGCAGGGTTTGCCATCGGGGCCGGTGACGACGGGCGGGTGCCAGCGGTCCATGGGTTCGCCGCAGCGGCCGACGGCGCCGGAGGACGGGGGCGGGGTGGCGGAGCGGGTGGGCGTCGGCGTAGGGGTACGCGTCGGAGTCCGGGTGGGCGTCGCGGTGGCGCTCCGGGTGGGGGTCGGGGTGGCGGCCTGCCCTTTGCAGTTGAGGCGGACCTCCCGGGTGTTGACGCGGGAGACGGTGAGGCGGGTGCCGCCTTCGCAGCGGACAGTGAGGGATTCGCCGGGGGCGAGGGTCGCGGTGCTGGAGCCGGCCGCGGCGAAGGAGAGCCCGAGGGCGGCGACGACGAGGGCGGCAGCGAGGACGGCGACCCGCCAGCCGGCCCGGAACGGTGCGGTGATGCGTGCCATAAGGAACCTCCGTAGGGGCGCATCTGCAGATTCGGCCGGGGAAGGTTGCCGTTCGACCGCCGGGCGGTAAATTCACCGTGAAATGCGGGGAATGGCCGGGGGCAGGGCCGGCTTGCGGCCGCCGGGTAGAATGGGTGGACCCCCTGCGGAGATGGTGCGATGGCTGAACTGGGACGTTTGCTGACGGCGATGGTGACGCCCTACACGGACGACGGTGCGGTGAACCTGCCGATGGCGCGGAAGCTCGCGCGGATGCTTGTCGAGAATGGGAACGACGGCGTGGTGGTGACCGGGACGACGGGCGAGGCGCCGCTGCTGAGCGACGACGAGAAGTACGCACTCTGGTCGGAGGTGAAGCAGGAGCTGGGCGGGGCGACGGTGGTGGCGGGGGCCGGGACGAACGACACGCGGCACTCGATTCGCCTTGCGAAGCTGGCCGAGCGGGCGGGAGCCGATGCGATCCTCGCGGTGGTGCCGTACTACCTGAAGCCGTCGCAGGAGGGGATCTACCAGCACTTCCGGGCGATTGCGGAGAGCACGAGCCTGCCGGTGATCCTGTACAACGTGCCGGGTCGCGTCGGGGTTGGGATGACGGTGGAGACCATCCTGCGGTGCGCCGAGCTGCCGAACGTGGTGGGGAATAAGGAGGCGAACGGCGACCTGCGTCACACGGCGGCAGTGATGGAGGCTGCGCCGGGCTTCAAAATCTGGAGCGGGAACGACAACGACAACTTCCACCTGTGGTGCATGGGGGCGTGGGGCGCGATCAGCGTGACGGCGCACATCGTGGCGCGGCAGCAGAAGGCGATGCTGGAGGCGGTGCTGGCGGGGCGGCTCCCGGAGGCTGCGGCGATCCACATGGCGCTCTGCCGGGTGACGGACGCCTGCTTCCTGAACGGGAGCCCGAGCACCATCCGGTACGTGCTGCGTCAGCTGGGCTTCGCCATTGGGGCGCCGCGGCTGCCGGTGGTTGAGCCGGACGAGGCGGTGGGGGCGAAGGTGATGGCGGAGCTGCGGCGGCACCGGCTGGATGTGCCGGTGCCGGCCTGACGGGCGCGCCATGCCGGCGGACCGGTGGGAGGTGGTGTGGCGGGGTGCGACGGAGGTTGATGCGGAGCTGACGGCGGGCCAGCTGCGGGCGGCGGGCATCCCGGCGCTGGTTGAGGGTTCGGCGACGCCGTACCGGGCTGCGGCATTTCCGCTGGGCGGCACGTGGCTGATCCGCGTGCCGGCAGAGGCCATCGAGCCGGCGCGGGCGCTGCTGGAGGAGGTGGGGGAGGGGCCGAACCTCGAGGCGGGGGAGGGCGGGGACTTGCTCGACGCGAACCAGCGGGCCACGCTGAAGGCTGCAGGATTCGGGCTGGCGGTGCTGGGCATCGTCACCCTGCTGCTGCTGATTCGGGAGGCTGCGGGATGAGCAAGCTGGACTGGCGGGAGTACATCGAGGTGGATGCTGCCGTGCTGGGCGGCCGGCCGGTGGTCCGCGGGACGCGGATTGCGGTCCAGGAGGTGCTGGATGCGGTGGACCGGGGCGAGGAGATTGCGACGATTCTCGGGACCTTTCCGCAGCTGACGCGGGAGGCGGTGCTGGCGGTGATCCAGTTCCGGCTGGCGCACCAGTACGTGCAGGAGCGGAAGCACGCGGAGCGGCGCCGGCCTCCGTTCGCGCCGGGCCCGGGCTGAGGGCGGGTCAGTTGCGGGTGAGGCGGGAGAGGTCGGTCACGAAGAAGACGGTCGGGCCTTCGCGGACGGGTGAGCCGCCGGCGCGTTCGATGGTGACGACGGCGGTGTCGTAGCTGGTGATGCCTTCGGGGACGCGAGTTTCGTAGCGGGCGAAGCCGGCCTCATCGGGGGCGAAGGTGCCGAGGGAGTAGTAGCGGCCGCCAGAGTTGACCCAGAGCTGGTAGGTTTCGCCGGGCGGCAGCTGGCGGAGCTGGCTGGCGACGAACCAGACGCGCTTTTGGTCTTCGTCCCAGACGAGGCGGCCGATGGAGCCGCGCTCAGGGGAGACGGAGACGACAGCGGCGACCTGGCTGTTGGGCGAGATCAGGGCGATGAAGAGCTCGGAGTCGGACTTGAGCGTTTCGCGAAGTTCGGCAGCGACGGCTTCCTGGTCTTCGAGCTTCTGGGTGAGAGCTGCGAGGGCGACCTTCTGGGAGAGGGCTTCGTCGATCTGGCGCTGGAGGTCGGCGTTCTGGGAGCGGAGGGCATTGACCTGGGTGCGGAGCCCGAGCATGCCGGAGAACGCGCCGACGGCGATGATGATGGCGGCCAGCCCTGCGGCGGCGCGGCCGATGGTGAGGGCGCGCCAGGCGGGGCCGGGTTTGCGGATGCCGGCAGCGGTGAAGACTCGATTGCGGAGGCGGGGCGAGGCCCGGCGGAGCGGCTGGCTGGCGGCGAGGAGGGCGGCGATGCGCTCGGCTTCGCGGACCATCTCGCGGCAGCCGGTGCATTCGGCGAGATGGATGGCGATGGCGCGCGCGAGTTCGGGTTCGAGCGCACCGATGGCGTACTCGTCGGCCTGTTCCTGGGTGATGTGCGGGGCGTCCATGGGAGGGTGCGGGCTACCGGGAGCGTTCAAGGCAGCGGCGGAGTTTCTGCATGCCGAGGCGGATGCGGGTTTTGATGGTACCGAGCGGCTCGTGGAGGACGGCGGCGATCTGCTGCTGGGTGAGGCCGCCGAAGTAGGCGAGTTCGAGCGCGCGGCGCTGGTCTGGCGGGAGCTCGTTGAGGGCGCGGCGAACGGCGGCGCGGGCTTCGTTCAGCTCGGCGGTAGTGCCTGGGTCGAGGTCGGCGACGTTGAAGACGGGCTCGGCGGATTCGGCCGGGTCGCCGAGGGGGCTGCCCTCGCGCTTCCAGCGGCGGCCCCGGGCGCGGACTTCGTCGAGGGCGCGGTTGCGGGTGACGCTCATGAGCCAGCTGATGAAGCGGCCGCGCTCGGCGATGAAGGTTTCGGGGCGGCGCCAGAGGCGGACGAAGACGTCCTGGGTGGTGTCTTCGGCGAGGCCGGGGTCGCCGAGGATGCGGTAGGCGGCGGAGTAGACGAGGTCGACGTAGCGGTCGTAGAGGACGGCGAAGGCGTGCTGGTCGCGTTCGAGGATGGCGAGCATGAGGGTTTCGTCCGGCCAATCGGTGCGGTCGGCGAGCGCGGCATCGGCAGGGCGCGCGAATTCGACCGTTCGATCGATGTTACGTATACCGGCGGGTGTCGGATTGCCATCCATCGCGCGGGGTGTTCCTTTCTGCAGGGGGATAATACACCGCGGCGTGATGGGCGCGAACGGCTTCACCGGTGGTGTGAAGGCGCCTTTTGCCTTTACCTTCTGCACGGCGGCCAGCTGTGAGACTGGGGGGAGAATGTGAGGGGTGCGAGAGATGAACCTGAGGATGGTGCTGGCGGCGGGGCTTGCGACGCTGGTGCTGGCCGGCGGCGCGGCCTGCTCGGAGAATGACCACGGCGGGCCGGCGGCGAATGGGGGGATTACGGGGGCTCCGGCGACGGCCACGCCGACCGTGGCCCGGTCGCAGCCGACGTCGCTGCCGGCGGGGCAGATGACCGTTGCGGAGCTGGTGCAGTTCGCCGAGCCGGCGATCGTGCGGATTCAGACGAACACCGGTGTGGGCTCCGGGTTCATCGTGGCGAGCGACGGGTACATCGTGACGAACGCGCACGTGGTGAGCGGGACGGCAGGACGGGTAGCGAGCGCGATTACGGTGACCCTGAGCGATGGTTCGCAGTACCAGGCGCGTGTGGTGGGCGTGGACACGCGGGCGGACATCGCGCTCCTGAAAATTGAGGCGACGGGGCTGAAGGCGCTGGAGTTCGCGAACCTGAAAGAGGTGGCAGTGGGGCAGGATGTGGTGGCGATGGGGTATGCGCTGGATCTGCAGGGCGGCGAGGGCGGCGCGTTCAGCGTGACGAAGGGGATCATCAGCCAGAAGAACCGGGCGATTAATGAGGGGACGAGCGCGGCGATCTTCGGGTCGGTGCAGACGGATGCGGCGATCAACCACGGGAACAGCGGGGGGCCACTGCTCGACCTGACGGGGAAGGTGGTGGGCGTGAATACGGCGATTGCGCCGGACCCGACGACGGGTGAGCGGGCGCCGGGCATCGGGTTTGCGGTCGGCTCGGACATCGTGAAGGCGCTTGTGGAGCAGCTGAAAGAGCAGGGCCGGGTGAACCGCGGTTTCCTCGGGATCCAGGGGTTCGAGGCGCTGCGGCCGGCGGTTGCTCGGCAGCTCGGGGTCCCGGAGGGCGAGGGCGGGATTGTGGTGCGGAACGTGGTGCCCGGCGGCCCGGTGGCGCAGGCCGGGCTCCAGGCGAACGATGTGATTGTGAAGGTGGGCGCCGTGGAGGTGGATAACGAGGCGGACCTGGCGGTTGCGCTCATCAAGAACCAGGCCGGTCAGAAGGTGAAGGTGGAGTACTACCGGGACGGGAAGCGGCAGAGCGCGGAGGTGACGCTCGGTTCGCCGCCGTCGAACTGACCGGGAGGGCGTCTGCGCAGGCGCGGTGCCGTCCGGTGAGCGGGCTTCGTCTCGCGGGGGTGCAGAAGGGCGATAATGACGGCTATGCGGGTTGTGAGCCTGGTGCCGAGTTTGACGGAGCTCGTCTGGGAGCTTGCGCCGGAAACGCTGGCAGGGCGGACGAAGTTCTGCACGGAGCCGCCGGAGATGGCTTCGGCGGTGCCGGCGTTCGGGGGGACGAAGGACCCCGACGTTGCGGCGATTGCAGCGCTGCAGCCGGACCTGGTGATTGCGAACCGGGAGGAGAACCGACGGGAGGATGTGGCAGCGCTGGAGGACGCGGGGCTGCGGGTGCTGGTGACGGTGATCGACTCGGTCGGGGAGGCGCTGGCGGCGATCCGGGCGATCGGCGCGGAGGTGGGCAACACGGCCGGGGCGGACGCGCTCGCAGCGGAGGTAGAGGCTGCGCTGGAGGAGGCCAGGCCCGGCGAAGGGCCGCGGGTGTTCGTGCCGATCTGGCGGCGGCCGCTGCTGGGGCTCGGGGGCGGGACATACGGGAGCTCGCTGCTGGAGGCGTGCGGTGCGGTGAACGTGCAGCGGGAGCGTGAGCGGTACCCGGAGGTGACGCTGGAGGAGGTCCGGGAGCTGCGGCCGGAGCTGGTGCTGCTGCCGGATGAGCCGTACCACTTCCGGGAGGAGCACTGCGTCGAGTTTGCCGGGGTGGCGCCGGCGCGGCTGGTGGATGGCAAGCTGCTCTGGTGGTATGGGCCGCGGATGCCGCGGAGCATCCGTGCGCTGCGGGAGCTGCTGGCGGAGGCGGCGGCATGGCGGTGAGGCGTGCCGCGGGGGTGGCGGCGCTCCTGGGTGCGGCCGGCGCGGGGGCGGCTGCGGGGCTGGCCGCGGCCGACCGCCGGCGGTGGCGCCCGCCGCAGCCTGCCGGGCTGGTGCGGGAGGTGGCGGGGGCACGGCTCCACTACCTCGACGAGGGCGCCGGGCCGGCGCTGGTGCTGGTGCACGGGTTTGCGGGGAGCACGTTCAGCTGGCGGGCGGTGGTGCCGGAACTGGCGAAGGAGTTCCGGGTGATTGCGGTGGACCTGCCGGGTTTCGGGCTGAGCGACCGGCGGCCGGGGATCGGCTACGGGCATGAGCGGCACGTGGACCGGCTGCTGGCGCTGCTCGACCTGCTGGGCATCGAGCGGGCGGCGTTTGCGGGACACTCGATGGGCGGGGCGGTGGTGCAGCGGCTGGCGGCGCGGGCGCCGGGGCGGGCGGAGCGGCTCGTGCTGGTCGGGTCGGTGAGCGCGGGGGCGAACCTGGATATCGGCCGCCGGCGGCGGGCGAGGGGGCTGATGTTCGGGGCTATCCGGCTGGCGGCGATTTCGCCGACGGTGATGTACGCGGCCGGGCGCCGGGGGCTGCGGCAGATGGTGGCCGACCCGGCGTTTGTGACGCCGGAGGTGGTGCGCGGGTACATCGACCCGCTGCTCATCCCGGGGACGGTGCGCGCCGTGGCGGAGATGGCCCGTGAGCATGCTGAGGAGCCGGATGTGGACCTGGGGACCGTGCGGGCCCCGGCGCTGGTGGTGACGGGGGAGGCAGATGTGGTGGTGCCGCCACGGCGGGCGGAGGAGCTGGCGGCGGCACTGCCGGGGGCCGGCGAGGCGGTGGTCATCGACCGGGCGGGGCACCTGCTGGCGGAGGAGCGGCCCGACGCGTTCCTGCGGGCGACGCTGCCGTTCCTGCGGGCGGGGGCTCAGGCGCGGCGGTAGGCGATGACGCCGCGGCAGATGGTGGCGGCGACGCGGAGGTCGCGGTCGAGCAGGACGATGTCGGCATCAAAGCCGGGTTCGAGCTGGCCCTTGCGGTCGGCGGCGCCGGCGACGCGGGCGGGGTTGGTGCTGGCGAGGCGGAAGGCGGTTGGCAGGTCGAGACCGAAGTACTCAACGGCGTTGCGGACGTGGACGTCGAAGGTGGCGACGCTGCCGACGAGGGTGCCATCGGCCTTGCGGGCAGCGGCTCCGGAGACGGTGACGGATTCGCCGGCGAATGCTGCGCGGCCGGGTTCTGCACCGGCGAGGTGGAGGTTATCGGTGACGATGACGGCCCGGAGGGGGCCGAGGAGGCGGTAGGCGATCCGGAGGACGGCGGGCTCGACGTGGGCGCCGTCGCAGATGAGTTCGCAGGTGATGTCGGGGTTGTCGAGGGCGGCGACGACGGGGCCGCCTTCGCGCTGGTGGATGGGGCGCATGGCGTTGAAAAGGTGGGTGACGTGGGCGATGCCAGCCTCGAAGCCCTGGCGGCATTCAGGGACGGTGGCGTCGGTATGGCCGAGGGCGGGTACGGCGCCGAGGCGGGCGACGGTGTGGATGAGGGGCAGGGCGCCGGGCAGCTCGGGGGCGACGGTGACCTGGCGGATCAGGCCTTCGGCGGCCTCATGGAAGGCCTCGTACTCGGCGATGGCGGGCTCCCGGAGGTAGTCGGCCGGGAAGGCGCCGCGGCGGACGGGGTTGAGGAAGGGGCCTTCGAGGTGGAAGCCGAGCGGCTCGGCGCAACCGGGGACAGGCTGGATGGCGGGACGCAGGGCAGCCAGGCGGGCGGCGGTGGCTGCGGCATCGGGGCCGACGGTAGAGACGAGGAACGCGGTGACGCCGCGGGAGGGCGCCCAGGCGGCGTAGGCGGCGACTTCGGCGGGGTCGTCGGAGAAGAAGGAGTGGCCGCCGCCGCCGTGGACGTGGACATCGATGAAGCCGGGGCCGGCGGTCAGCCCTTCGCCGTCGAGGATTTCGGCGCCGGGCGCTTCGAGGTCGCGGCCGACGGCGACGATGCGGGGCCCCTGGACGAGGATATCGGCGCGGTGGGGGCCGGATGGGCTGGCGACAACTGCATTACGGATGAGGAGGGACATGAGGGCTTTACCCCCTGAGCTTGACTGAGCGGGAGACGGCGGAGAAGGTGAGGGGCAACCTCCCTGGAGGCTGGCGGGGTAGTGAGCACCGGAGTGACGCGGCGGCGGGCCGCCGCTGCAGGGATTGTGGTCGGCTTCCTTGCCGCGGTCTACGTCGCACTGGTCGTGCTTGGACGGGTCGATCAGTACCTGTTCCCGGCGAACGAGGTGGCGGTGCCGGCGGTGCCGGCGTACGTGCCGGGGACGGACATTGGGGTGAATGTGTCGCTGCCGGGGGTTTCGGAGCCGGGGCCGAAGCCGTGGACCCCGGAGGCGCGGCTGAACATCCTGGTGCTGGGGATTGATAAGCGGCCGGGGCAGCCGGAGGACGGGAGCTACCGGAGCGACACGATGTTCATCGCGAGCATCGACACGCACGCGGGGCGGCTGCAGCTGCTGGCGATTCCGCGGGACTTCTGGGCAGAGATCCCGTACGGGAATACGCCCGGGGTGTGGGCGGAGAACAAGATCAACGCGGCGTACTCGTACGGGCAGTTTTACAAGTACCCGGGAGGCGGGGCGGGCGCGGCGGTGGCGGCGGTGCAGCACAACCTGAACATCACGATCCGGCACTACGTGGTGATCGACTGGGAGGGGTTTGTGCGGCTGATCGATGCGCTGGGGGGCATCGACATCGATGTCCCGGAGACAATTTCGGACTTCGGGACGGACGTGCTGGAGGTGTTCCCGAACAATACGGTGCAGGCCGGCCGCCAGCACATGGACGGCAAGCAGGCGCTGGGGTATTCGCGGGTGCGGGTGGACGGCGACCTGAAGCGGATCGAGCGGCAGCAGCTGGTCATCCGGGCAGTGGCGGAGAAGGCGGTGAGCCTGGGGTATGTCGCACGGATCCCGGAGCTGTGGAGCGCCTACCGTGACGCGTTCAAGACCGATATCGACAACGGGCTGATCCCGGGGTATGCGCTGATGGCGCGGGGGATCGACCTCTCGCGCATCGAGACGTTCTCGCTCGGGAAGGCGATGTACGGCGGGGTTGCGGAGGACGGGCAGCTGATCCTGCTGCCGAACCGGGAGCAGATGTACGCGATTATCGACGAGTTCCTGGCAGACCCGCAGGCGCGGGACGAGGCGCCGAAGGTGGCGGTGGTGACGCCGCCGGGCGGCGAGGCCGCGGGGAAGGCCGCGCTTGCGCACCTGGAGGCGTACGGCATTGCGCCGGCGTGGGTGACGGTGATCGCTGGTGACGGGTCGGGGCAGCCCGGGATTGTTGATGTGACGGGGAAGCCGTACACGGCGGGGAAGCTGACGGGGCTGTTGGACCTGCGCATGCGAAACCCCGACGGCACGGAGCCGCCGGGGTTCGACCTGGTGATTCAGCTGGGGGATGGGACGGCGCTGAAGACGCCGAAGGCCGGGAACTAGCTTTCCGTGACGGTGATCGTGGCCTTCATCTGCGGGTGGTAGTCGCAGGTGATTTTGTAGGAGCCGGGCTGCTGGAAGACCCAGGTGAAGACGTCGTTCTTCTTCATGTTGCCGGAGACATTCTTGCCGTCGATGTTGACGGTGTGGAGGGCGGTTTCACTGTTCTTGAAGTAGACGGTTTCGCCGACCTTGACGCTGAGTTCTTTGGGGATGAACTGGAGTTTGTCCTGGTCGATGAACGGGGCGCCGGCGGGGATGCGGCTGTCGGAGCCGTCGGCGACGCCGGCGCTGGAGGAGCTGCTGCTGCCGCCACACGCGGCGAGGGCCGCGGCTGCGGCCAGGGCCAGGGCGGCGAGGAGCGCGAGGCGGGTCAAGCGGTGCATGGTGTCGTTATCCTCCTTCCCGCGGGCTGTGCCGCGGGCCTGTCGATTTCAGTGTGCCCGAGGGCCGGCCGCTGTGGTGTGCGGGAGCTGCATCGGTCGACAGGTTCGATGGTGCCATCGACGGCGGCTATGGTGGCGGGCGAATGGCGTCCACAGGACGGTCGTTCGCCCGTACCTGGAGGGGGTGTATCCCGGGAAACGGTGCGAGGCCCCGTTCACGGCGGGGCCTCGCGGTGCGGGAGGCGGGGTGCGCGACCCGTCGACGGTGTGTGTCGACTGGTGAAAGGGTGCGGGGAATTGTTCAAACGTTCAAGCGGGTATGCCGAAGAGCTGGCATGTACCGGGTGGTTGTGGTGAGATGGCGGGGTGAGCCAGGGGAGCATCCCGGTGCAGGTGTGCCCGCGGTGCGGGTCGGCGATGGCGAACATCAAGGGTTCGCGGCTGGCCGTGTGCCGGCGGTGCGGGTACAAGGACGACTGCTGCTGACGGGCCGGACTGGTCAGGCGGCGCGGCCTCGCTTGCGCCGCGGCGCATCGAAGGCGGCGAGCTGCTGGCGGAGGCGCTGGATGCGGCGAAGGCGGTAGGAGCTGGCCACCGGCGTTGCATCATCGAGGTAGACGGGGCCCTGGCAGCGGCCGCAGCGGACGGGTGCGGCGGGGTCGGTGCCGGGCGGGAGGGGCCGGAGCCCGGCGAAGGTGAGCGGCGCACCCTTGGGGCCGACCCAGCGGGCGGTGATGTGGCCGCAGTGCAGGCATTTGAGGTCGCCGGTGACGAGCATGATTGGCCTCCCGGTTGTGGTGGGAGGAGTATTCGTCACCGTGTGCGGTTTCCGGATTGGGGAAAACCCGGGGTTCGGGCGCAGAAATCCCGCGAAGCGGGGCTGCGGGACCCGGTTCCGATGCCGGGAGGTCAGGGGTTGTGGATGATGGCGTCGATGCGGTAGCGCATGGTGCCCTGCGGGGCTTCAACTTCGACCTCTTCGCCGACGCGGCGGCCGAGGAGGACGCGGCCTACAGGGGATTCGACGCTGATTTTCTTTTCCGCGGGGTTGGCTTCGCGCGGGCCGACGAGCTGGTAGGTGACCTGGATGTTGCGCTCGAGGAAGGTGACGGTGACGCCGGAGCCGATGGCGGCGACGTCGTGGTCGAGTTCGGAGCGGTCGGCGACGACGGCACGCTTGAGGGATTCTTCAAGCTGGCGCCGGCGGTTCTCGGCGAGGGCGAGGGCTTCACGGGCGGCGTGGTAGGGGGCGTTCTCGCGGAGGTCGCCGTCGGAGCGGGCGGTTTCGACGGCCCGGATGAGGTCGGGGATGCGGCGCTCGAGGTCGGCGAGTTCGCGCTTGAGGGCTTCGATGCCCTCAGCGGTCATTTCGATGGGGGTTTCGACGACGCGGGGGCTGGCGCTGGTGGTGCGGGGGCCGTTGGATTTCGGCAGGCGGAGGCCGGTGCCGAGGTTGCGTTCGGTGTAGCCTTTCGTTTTGAGGAACCTGAACCAGGCCTTAAGGGCGTCGAGGCGGCGCTGGCCGTTGGGGTCGGTGGGCCGGAGGTTGCGTTCGCCGTACTGCTCGACGATGGCGGGGGTAAGGTCGGCGGCGATTCGGTCGAGGCCGACGTCGTTGCAGAACTTTTCGACGTAGGCGGCGTATTCGCGTTCGGCGGGTTTGAGGGAAGCGGTGAATTGACGGAGGGCTTCGCGGAGGGTGACCGGAGTAGTCGTGGCTCCTGCGGGCGTTTGTGTCATGGGACTACTGTACCATTCGGGCGGGGGTTTGTGCTTCACGCAATGGAGAAGCTGGCGGATTGGGATGACCTGGCGAGGTTGTTCGCGGCGGAGGCGGCCGAGGGGACCATCGACCGGCTTCGGCGGCACTGGAGCCTGGTTGAGGCGGGGGAGCAGGCTGGCCGGCTGACAGCGGTGGAGGCGGTGGAGGCGGTGCGGCGGCAGTACGGGGAATCGCTGGAGCTGCTGCGGATTGCGGAGGGGGCGGTCGGCGGCGAGCCCGGCTTCCGGTATGCCGACATCGGTACGGGCGGGGGCTGGCCGGGCCTGGTGGTGGCGTGCGCGCGGCCCGGGTGGGAGGTGCACCTGGTGGAGCCGCTGCAGAAGCGGGCGCGGTTCCTGGAGGCGGCAGCGAGGGAGCTGGGGTGCACGAACGTGACGGTGCACGCGCTGCGGGCGGAGGAGGCAGGGCGGGGCCCGCTGCGCGAGGCCTGCGGGCTGGTGACGGCGCGGGCGGTGGCAGAGCTGCGGGTGGTGCTGGAGTATGCTGCGCCGCTGGCCGCGGTGGGCGGGGTGATTGCGTTGCCGAAGGGAAGCCGGCTGGAGGAGGAGCTCGCGGCTGCGGAAGCGGCGGTGGCGGAGCTTGGATGCGAGCTGGATGCGATCCTGCCGATGCGGCCGGAGGTGAGCGAGACGGTGCGCGTGGCACTGTTCCGGAAGCGCGCGGCGTGCCCTGCGCGGTATCCGCGGCGGGCGGGGGTGCCCGAGCGGCGGCCGATCGGGGGGCCGGTGCGCCGCGCAGGCGTCATTGGAGCAGATTGCTGATCATTTCATTCGCGTGTTGGCATCTGCGTGCTATAGTGCCGCGCAACTGGCGGGAGACCAGTGGATTGCCGCCAGTGATACGGAAGGCATGCAGGAGGCAGCATGGACCCGAACGTCATTGTCAATCACGTGATGCGGCTGGTGCGGTTCGACACCAGCGTCTTCGACGAGGTCCGCGACGATGCGAACGAGCTGATCCCGGCGCTGGTGGTTGCGGCGGTTGCATCGCTGCTGGCCGGGCTGGGGGCGACGCTGTTCTGGGAGTTCAACTTCGATTTCGGCCCCGAGGATCCGTGGCTGAACACGTTCATCCTGGGCGGCATCTTCATGGCGGCGCTGTATGCGGTCTGGGTGCTGGTGGTGTATGTGATGCTGGCGCAGGTGTACAAGGCGTCGGGGGATGTGCAATCGCTGTTCCGGACGATGGGGTATGCGGCGTGGCCGCTGGCGCTGAGCGTGCTGATGTTCATCCCGGTGCTGTACCCGGTGTTCGCGCTGGGGTCGATTGTGCTGCTGTTCGTGATGAGCATTTATGCGGCACAGTCGGTGACGAATGCGGATTCGACGCAGGTGGTGATGGCGAACCTGGCCGGGATGGCGGTGTTCACGCTGGTGCTGAGCATCATCGCGTTCTCGAGCGACACGACGATCATCGGCGCGGGCATCTTCGCGATCCTGCAGCAGATTCCGTAGCGCCCGGGCGGACGGAAGGGAGGCTGACCGGGGGCCGCGGGCGGGGCCTGCGGCCTCCCGGTGCGCTGTGCGCATGCGGGGATGTAGCGGCGGGGTATGGGAAGATGGGCGGCAATGTCACCGGATCGTATTGCCGGACGTAATACGCGGCTCTACTACGCGTTCGTCTTTTTCAACGACTTCGGGCTGTGGTTCGGCATCTGGATCAAGTACCTGGTGGTCGAGCGCGGGCTGGAGCTGAAGTACATCCTGCTGATGGACCTGCCGTTCTGGTTCGCGGTGGCGGCGCTGGAGGCGCCGTTCGGCGCGCTGGCGGACCGGATAGGGCACAGCCGGGTGCTGGCGCTGGGTGCGGGGGTTTACGCACTGACGATCCTGGGGTTCGGGCTGACGACCAATTACTGGATGCTGTTCGCGGACTACATGCTCTGGGCGGTGGCGCAGGCGTGCCGGAGCGGGGCTGACCAGGCGATCGTGTTCGATTCGCTGAAGGCGGCCGGGCGGGAGGAGCAGTTCTCGCGGATTGCGGGGCGGGGGTTCGCGCTGACGATGACGGGCGGGCTCGGGGGAATCGTTCTCGGCGGGTTCGCGGCCGCAACCTGGGGGATGACGTTCACGGTGCAGGTGAGCGCGGTGACGCCGCTTGTCGCGATGGGGGCGGCGCTGCTGATGGTGGAGCCGCGGGTGGCGCATGTGCGGCGGTCGTACGCGGAGCAGCTGCGGAGCGGATTCGCGTACGCGTGGTCGCACCCGCCGGTGCGGACGACGATGCTGCTGCTGACGGGGCTGCTGATGGTGACGTTTGCGCCGGTGGTGCTGATGCAGCCGTTTTTGATTGTGCATGAAGTGCCGACGGCGTGGTTCGGGGTCTTCCAGGCGCCGGTGCGGCTGGCCGGGGTGGCGGCGGCGCTGGTTGCGTGGCGGGTTGCGGCGCGGGCCGGGCGGGACCGGGTGGTGGGGGCGGCGTGCCTGGGGGTGGTAGCGGCCTTCGCCGGCCTGGCGCTCTGGGATTCGGCGGCGGCGTTTTCGTTCTTCGCGGTGCCTGCCGTGGTGCAGGGCCTGGTGCGGCCGACGCTCGACGCGTACATCAACGAGCAGACGCCGAGCGACCGGCGGGCGACGGTGCTGAGCGTGGTATCGCTGGCGTTCAGCGTGCAGGTCGGGTTCCTGGAGGCGACGCTGGGCTTCATCACCGACGACATCGGCATCCGGGCGGCGTTTGCGTTCACGGCGGCGCTGTTCGCGGTGCTCTTGCCGCCGCTGTACCTGGCGTGGCGGCGGGTGTATCGACAGACGACAACAGCCGGCACGGTGACCGTGCCGGCTGCAGGCGGTTGAGGGAGCGGCTCAGGCAAGGGCGGTGCGGAGGGCTTCGCAGGCCTCGGCCATGCCCTTCTTCGCGCCGTCGAGCATGGCGGTGAGCTGCAGAAAGATGTGGGGCTGGTCCTGGTAGATGCTGAGCTTCGCCGGGACGCCGGCTTTCTGGAGGGCCTCGGCGTAGAGCTTCGAGTCATCGAGCAGGGGGTCGAGGGTGCCGACGATGAGGTGGGCAGGCGGAAGGCCGCGGAGGTCGCCGTGGATGGGGAAGATGTACGGGTCGTTCGGGTCGGCGCCGCCGGAGAGGTAGTGGCGATAGAACCAGTCCATCATCTGGCGGGTGAGGATTTTGCCCTCGGCGTTTTCGATGACGGAGGGGAGGTCGTTGTTGCCGGTGAGGGCGGCGTAGAGGAGGAGCTGGAGGCGGGCCTGCGGACCGCCTTCGTCGCGGAGGCGGAGGGCAGCGCAGGCGGCGAGGTTGCCGCCGGCGCTGTCGCCGGCGAGGGCGAAGCGTGAGCCGTCGGCGTTCAGCTCGGCGGCGTGGTCGACGGCCCAGCGGACGGCGGCGACGCAGTCATCGAGCTGGGCGGGCGGGGTATGCTCCGGGGCGAGGCGGTAATGGACGCTGACGACGACGGCGCCGGCACCTTCGGCGAGTTCGGCGCAGAGTTTGGTATGGGTCGCGGGTGAACCGATGACCCAGCCGCCGCCGTGGAAGTAGACGACGAGGGGGAAGGGACCCTGGCCGGCGGGAGTGAAAATTTTGGCAGGGATTTCGCCGGCGGGGCCGGGGATGGTGCGGTCGGTAATGGTGACGGACGCCGGCAGGGGCTGGTTGAAGGCCTGGAAGGAGAGCTCGGCGTTGGCGCGGGCGGTTGCGGGGTCGAGTTCCCACAGGGGCGGGACGCCTGCGGCCTGGGCCTGGGCGGCCATCATCTGGAGCAGGGCTTCGACCTGGGGGTCCATGGGCTGGGTCCTCCTCGGGAGAGCTGTCTGGCGGACTCTACGGGGAGGCGGGGGAGGGGGGCAAGGGGATGGGGAGGAGGGAGCCCCGCCTGCACCCGCTCCGCCGCCCCGAGGGAGGAGGGAGGAGGGAGCCCCGCCCGCACCCGCTCCGCTGCCCCAAGGAGGAGGGAGGAGGGAGCCCCGCCTGCACCTGCTCCGCTGCCCAGGGAGGAGGGAGAAGGGAGCCCCGCCTGCACCCGCTCCGCCGCCCCGAGGGAGGAGGGAGGAGGGAGCCCCGCCTGCACCTGCTCCGCTGCCCAGGGAGGAGGGAGAAGGGAGCCCCGCCTGCACCCGCTCCGCCGCCCCGAGGGAGGAGGGAGGAGGGAGCCCCGCACGGCCGCTCCGCCGCCCCGAGGGAGGAGCTGGGAGCTTGGAGCTGGGAGTTTGGAGCGGGGAGCGGGGAGCGGGGTCAGGTGGGGCGGCCGGTGAGGAACATGAGCCCTTTGGCGAGGACTTCGCCGACGAAGACGGCGCCCATGGCGATGTAGAGAAGGCCGGTGGCGCTCTGCATGGCGCGGATGCGGGTGGTCCGGTAGGCGAGGTAGGCGAGGATGATGGGGAAAACGAGACCGACGCCGATGCGGAGGTAGAGGACCGGGTTGGCGAACAGGCCGACATCGACGGGGTTGGCGGGCAGCGGGACTTCGCGGACGGGCACGGCGAGGTTGACGGCGAGGACGACGGCCTGGAGCGCATGGGCGCCGAGGAGGATGAGGCAGAGGTCACGCAGGGGCCAGGCGGGAAGGGCGCCCTCGGTGAGGTACCAGTGGCCCCAGGTCATGGCGACGGAGACGGCGCCGAGGGCGAGGGTGCCGGCGAAGAGGCCGAGGAAGATGGCGGGGTAGCCCCAGGTGGGCGGGGCGAACATGATAGAGAGGAGGACGATGGCGGCGAGCCCGGCGAGGGACCCGAGGATGCCGGCGATGCGGCCGACGGGGTCCCAGCCCATGAAGACGGCGAACATGTAGATGCCGCTGGCGACGGTGACAAGAAGGAGCGCCTGGCGGAAGCGGGGGAAGGGGTCGGGGTCGATGCTGTAGCCGTCGACGTCGGGGCCGAGGGAGAGGGAGCTTGCGGTCCAGAGGGCGAGGATGCCGGCGATGGCGATGCAGAGCGCCATGGTGAGGACGAACCCGCGGGTGACGCCGCCGCGGAGGTCGCTGGCGAGGGTGACCCAGAGGCTGCCGATGGTGAGTTCGGCGAGGATGATGAGCAGGGTGTAGGGCAGGGCCTCGACGTTCACCAGTTCGAGTGTAGGGGCGGGCCTGCCAAGGGTCAGGTGCGCGCGCGAGCGAACTGGCGGCGGGCGGCTTCGACGGCGCCGGGGAGGAGCTGGAGGACGGCGTCGATCTCGGCCGGTGTCGTGGTTTCGCCGAGGGAGAAGCGGATGCTGCCGACGGCGCGGCGGATGGGGACGCCCATCGCCATGAGGACGTGGGAGGGCTCCCAGGTGGAGCTGCTGCAGGCGCTGCCGGAGCTGACGGCGACGCCGCGTTCATCGAGGGCTGCGACGAGGGCGTCGCTTTCGAGGCCGCCGAAGGCGACGTTGAGGATGTTCGGGAGGCAGTTGACCTGGCAGCCGTTGACCTGGACGTCGGGGATGGCGGCGAGGATGCCGTCGCGGAGGCGGTTGCGGAGCTCGAGGACGCGGGCGGAGCGCCCGGCGGTGCCGGCAGCGGCAGCCTGGAGGGCGGCGGAGGTGCCGACGATGCCGGCGACGTTTTCGGTGCCGGCTCGCTTGTGCATCTCCTGGCCGCCGCCAAGGAGGAGGGGATGGAAGGGGGTGGCGCGGCGAAGGTAGAGGATGCCGGTGCCCTTGGGACCGCCGAACTTGTGGGCGGAGAGGCTGAGGGCATCGACGCCGAGCGCTTCGACGTCGATGGGGAGCCAGGCGGGCGCCTGGACGGCGTCGGTGTGGAGGACGATGCGATGGCCGCCGGGCGCGGTCCGTTCGCGGAGGAGCGCGGCGAGCTCAGGGATCGGCTGGATGGTGCCGACCTCGTTATTGGCGAGCATGACGTTAACGAGGATGGTGCCGGGCCGGATGGCGCGGTCGATCTCGGCGAGGGAGACGCTGCCGGAGGCGTCGCAGCCGACGGTGGTGACGTCGAAGCCGAGCTCTTCGAGGAAGGCGGCGGCGTGGATGCCGGCGTGGTGTTCGATGGCGCTGGTGATGACGTGGTTCCCGGCGCCGGCGCGGCGGAGGGCGTAGCTGATGCCGAAGAGGGCGGTATTGATGCTCTCGGTGGCGCCGCTGGTGAAGATGATTTCGGAGGGGCGGGCGCCGAGGCAGGCGGCCACGGCGGCGCGGGCTTCGTCGAGCGCTTCCTGGGCGTCGCGGCCGATGGCGTAGAGGCCGCTGGGGTTGCCGAAGCGGACATCGAGGAATGGCGCCATCGCCTCGCGCGCGGCGGGCCGGAGGGGGCTGGTGGCGGCATGGTCGAGGTAGATCATCTGCCGGGTTCAGCGTAGCAGAGGCAGCCGCGGTTGACGGCTGCGGGGCGGCGCGTGCAGGCTTTCGGCCATGCCGGAGGCTTCGCTGCTGACGGATGAGGTGCGCGCACTGGTAGGCCGCGAGACGCGGCTCGGGCGGGTGCAGGTGACGCCGCGGGCGTACCGGCGGGCGTACGAGGTGTACGTCGGCGGCGCGCCGGCGCGGGTGCCGGCCGAAGGCGAGCCGGTGCCGGGGTACGTGATTACCGGGCTGGAATCGGAGTCGGAGGCGCCGCCCTTCCCGGAGCTGCTGCCGAACTCGCTCCTGATTGCGAACGAGTGGGCGTTCGAGCGGCCGCTGCGGATGGGCGAGTGGCTGGAGATGGTGCACCGGGTGACGGATGTGCGGGAGCGGTTCGGCGGGAGGTTCGGCTACAGCATCGACGTGCTCTCGGAGACGGCGTTTTTCGATGCCGAGGGGCGGCTCGTGGCGCGGAGCGGGCGGACGATGACGCAGTATTCGGCGGCGGAATCGGGCGCAGGGGGCGAGGAGTGAGCGGGACGCCGGGGTCTGTCCGCGAAGGCGACGAGCTGGGCCCGTTCGAGCTCCGGCCGGAGCTGGGGCAGGTGATCCGGTACTGCGCGCTGCAGTGGGCGTTTCCGCCGTTCTTTTATGACGAGTCGGCGGCGCGGGCGCAGGGGATGCCGGGGACGATCGTGCCGGGGCCGCTGAAGGTGGGGCTGCTCTACCGGGCGGTGGAGGAGTGGCTGGGGGGCCGCGGCTGGGTCCGGCAGGTGCGGGCGGCGCACCGGAGGCCGGACCTGGTCGGGCGGCCGATCACCATCGTGGGGCGGGTGGCGCAGGTGTACGCGGAGGATGGTGCGACGCGGGCCGACCTCGAGCTGGCGATCATCAACGAAGAGGGCCTGCCGAGCGTGCGGGGGTTTGCGGTGGTGGAGCTGGCGGGCGCCAGTGACTGACAGGGACCGTGCGGCGGAGGAGGGGCTGGCGGGCATTCGCGCCGTGCTGGCAGGGTTCGAGGATGTCGAGGAGCGGCTGAGCCATGGCGAGGCGGCGTGGTTCGTGCGCGGGGGCCGGCAGGTCGCCATGTTCGCCGACCGCCACCACGATGACCGGGTGGCGGTGTGGATTGCGGCGCCGCCCGGGGTGCAGGCGGCGCTGGTCGCGGCCCGGCCGGACCGGTATTTCCGGCCGCCGTACGTTGGCCGCCGGGGGTGGGTCGGCGCGTGGCTGGATACGGACTTCGACCGGGACGAGGTTGGCGGCCTGCTGCTGATGGCTGTTGAGCTGGCGCGCGGGGGACGCCATGGGCGCCAGCGATAGCTGCGGGCGGACGTCATGTTTGGTTCGTTGGCGATGAGATGGCGATAATTCCCGCGAAGTTCACCCCGGGAGGCGCGCATGCACCGGGAAGACGCCTGGCAGATTTTGCTCGACTACACGCAGGAGGAGCGGACGCGGAAGCACGGGATCGCGGTTGAAGCGGTGATGCAGGCCTACGCCCGGCTGCTGCACGAGGACGAGGAGAAGTGGGGGATCGTCGGGTTGCTGCACGATTTCGACTGGGAGATCCACCCGACGGAGGAGCTGCACCCGATGGAGGGTTCGAAGCTGCTGGCGGCGAGGGGCGTGCCGGAGGATATCCGCTATGCGATTCTCTGCCACGCGCCATTCCTGGGGCTGGAGTACCGTTCGACGATGGACCGGGCCATTTATGCGTGCGATGAGCTGAGCGGGTTTGTGATCGCGTGCGCGCTGGTGAAGCCGGACCGGTCGCTGTCGTCGGTGGAACCGGCGACGGTTCGAAAGAAGATGAAGGACAAGGCGTTTGCGCGGGGCGTGCGGCGGGAGGACCTGGTCAACGGGGCCCGGGACCTCGGGGTGGACCTTGACGAGCACATCCGGTTTGTGACGGACGCGCTGAAACCGGTAGCACACTTGCTGGGGGTGAATCCATGAGGGCTGAACAGATCCCGGACCGCAACATTGGGATGGAGATGGTGCGCGTAACGGAGGCGGCGGCGCTGGCGGCGGCGCGGTGGATGGGCCGCGGCGACAAGAACGGCGCTGACAAGGCGGCGGTGGATGCGATGCGGCTGATGCTGGACACGGTAGCGATGGACGGCGTGATCGTGATCGGCGAGGGGGAGAAGGACCAGGCGCCGATGCTCTACAACGGGGAGCGGGTCGGGAACGGCAAGGGCCCGCAGATGGACGTTGCGGTTGACCCGCTGGAAGGGACGCGGCTGACGGCGATGGGCCGGCCGGGGGCGGTGAGCGTGATTGCGTGTGCGCCGCGGGGGACGCTCTACAGCCCGAAGGACATGTTCTACATGGAGAAGATTGCGGTTGGGCCGGAGGCGAAGGGGTGCATCGACCTTTCGGCGCCGGTGAAGTGGAACCTGGAGCAGGTGGCGAAGGCGAAGGGGATGCCGGTGGAGGAGCTGACGGTGATCATCCTCGACCGGGACCGGAACACGGAGATTGCGGACCAGGTGCGGGCGGCGGGCGCGCGGATCAAGTTCATCACCGACGGCGATGCGCCGGCGGCGATTTCGGCGGGCATCGCGGGCTCGGGCGTGGATGTGATGCTGGGGATCGGCGGGTCGCCCGAGGGGGTGATAGCCGCAGCGGCGCTGAAGTGCCTGGAGGGGGACTTCCAGGGGCGGCTCTGGGCGCGCGACGAGAACGACCGGCGGATGGCCGCGGAGCTTGGCCTCGACCTGGAGCGGGTACTGACGATCGACGACCTGGTGCAGAGCGACGACGTTTTTTTTGCGGCAACGGGCGTGACGGGCGGTGAACTGCTGGCCGGTGTGGAGTTTACGCCGCGGGGCGCGGTAAGCGAGTCGCTGGTGATGCGGTCTCGGTCGGGGACGATCCGGCGGATCCGGGCGGAGCATCACTGGCGGAAGCTGCAGGGGATGGGCAACAGCCGCTGACGGGCGCGGCGCGAGGTTCGACTGCGGAGACGTCAGGAGGTGACGCGGCGCCGGTGCAGACTCTCCGACGCCCGGGGCGCTGGACGCTGGCGGGCGGAAGGAGGTACAGCAGGCTGCCCGGCCGACGGGGCGTGGCTGCGGAAGAACTGTTCAGGCAGGTTACTGAATGCGTTCCCACGCGGCGGCGTTTCGTGCGACACTGTGGGCCGTGAACGGGACGAGGCTGGTGCTGCTGATGGTCGGCGGGGCTGCGGCTATCGTGCTCGTGTTCCAGGCGCTGAACCAGTGGGGGTAGGGCGCCGGGAACGGGCCGGCAAAAGTTACAGACCGTTTACACGACCCCGGGGAGAAGGGCGACAGAATTCGTTGACCCTATTTCTGCGCGATTCCTACACTGCCGGGAGATGAGGAGATGCACTATGGAGCGTAGATTGATTCGACGCATTGCGCTCGGGCTGGCGCTCGGGGCGCTGACGATGATCCCGGCGGTCTCGGCTTCGGCCGGAAGCATGCCGGGCCGGGAGCTGGAGGCCGTCCGGGGCCGCGGGTTCGACCACGTGGCGGTGCTGCCGGCGCTGCTGCCGAACAGCAAGGAGAACACCAGCACGATCGCGCAGAACAACGGTACGGCGCCGGCGACGATCGTGATGGACATCTACACGCCGGCGGGCGTGCTGATCCCGTCGGCGACGGTGGCGTACAGCAATGTGCCGCCGGGAGCGACGCGGGTGTTCGCGCAGGCGCTCAACACCGGTCTGACGCCGGGCTTCCGTGGCGTTGGGGTCATTTCGAGCGACCAGCCGATCAATGCGCTGCTGGTGCGGGACATTGAATCGAACGTGAACTTCGCCAAGTCGTACTCGATTCACAACGCGTATGCGACGGGCGGGACGAAGGTGACGCTGCCGTACGTGGCGAACGCGCTGAACGGCCTGTACAACACCCGGTTTGCGGTGGCGAACACCGGCACGACGGAGGCGTGCGTGACCATTACGTACGTCTTCCCGGGCGCGGGCCGGCCGCCGGTCGTGGACGCAGGTTCGGGCGGGCTGGCGTGCTCGGGCGGCGGCTACCGGATCCCGGTGGGCGGCCAGATTGCCTTTGCGCCGAACAGCGTGGACGGAGCGATTCCGATGCCGGCGTCGACATCGAACTCGCTGATGGCGGCGACGCTCGAGACGTCGAGCTCGACGATCACAGTGGCGGTTGACGCATACCTGAGCGGCGGGCCGCGGAAGCTTGCCTCGTATGACGGGTTCATCGTAGAGCCGGCGAGCGCAAGCGACCTGGGGACGCAGATTTCGATGCCGCTGGCGATCAAGCTGGACGGGTTCTACACGCAGTACCTGCTCTCGAACCCGAATCCGACGGCAGCGACGGCGACGATCACCTACACGGGCAACACCGGGACGTACACGGTGAACCTGAACATCCCGGCGAACGGCACGGCCAGCCACAGCGTGTACGAGGCGGCCGGCGGCATCCCGGAGGGGTTCGTGGGGGCCGCGACGATCACCTCGAGCCAGCCGATTGCGGCGGTGCTGTTCCGCTCGAAGATGACGGCGCCGGGCAGCTTCGTGGACGAGGACCTCTACACGGCCGTGAACGGCATCCCGGTGAACAAGGCGACCACGACGGCGAAGCTGCCGCTGATCTTCCGGCGGGCGTACCAGACTGGGAGCTTCAGCGGCTACAACACGTGGGTGAGCGTGAGCGTGGCCGACGGCGGCACGGCGAACGTGACCATCACGGCGATCAACGACACGTCGAACACGGCGCCGGGCTGCAATGCCCCGGGCACGTACACGACGACGAAGACGATCACGGGGTCGTTCATCTTCTACCAGAACGCGAATACCGATACGGGGCTTGGGGCCTCGCCGCCGAGCTGCTTCTGGGGCGGGATGACGATTACGTCGGACCGGCCGATCGTGGTCATCGCGAACGCGACGAACGACCTGAACCTGGGCGATAACGACGGCCTGTACAACGCCTTCAGCAACTAGCAGGCCGGCGCAGCGACGCCGCCACCACGGCGCCCGCAGTGATGCGGGCGCCGTTTCGCTTTGCCGGGGAGCGGCGGTTCGCCGGTTGGGCGGGCGGCCCTACCATGGGGGCGATGTCGATCGCGTTCGGGGGCATTGTTGCCCTGTTCTTCCGGGGGCTGAACCTGGTCGTCGCGCTCGGCCTGGTGGGGCTGTGTTCGTACGAGCTGGAGAAGGGCGACTACGGGCGGTTCGTGCTGGGCCTGACGTTCGTGGGGATTGTGAACGCGGCGACGGGCGGCCTGACGGCGGCAACGGCGTACCAGGTGGCGAACCGGCGCCGGCCGCCGGGGGTTGCGCTCGCGAACGGCGGGGTGCTGGGGGCGGCCTGGGGGCGGCTGCGGTCGCCGGGGGGCTGCTGGCGGGCTGGTGGTTCGCGGGGGAGGCGCGGCAGGAGGCGCTGGCGGTGGGGGCGGCGTGCGCAGCGGTCGTGGTGAACGGTGTGGTGGCCGGGGTGTTCCTCGGGCGGGAGGCGTTCGTCCGGTACAACCTGGCGCTGGTGTGCCCGCCGCTGTTCGCGCTGGCGGGGATTGCAGCGACGTTCTTCGTCCTGGGCCAGCGGACGCCGGGCGCGGCGCTTTGGGCGTACGCGGCAGGCTGGTGGGCGGCGGTAGCGCTGCTGCTTGCCTCAGGCGGGGGGGCAGGTGCGCGGGCAGCGCGGCTGGAAGGGGCGATGCTGGCCGCCATCGGGCGGTTTTCGCTGCTTGCAGGCGTCGCAAGCGGGATTTCGTACCTGAACTACCGGGCCGATCTGTTCGTGGTGCGGCACTTCGAGGGCGAAGAGGGAGTGGCGGTCTACTCGCTGGCGGTCTATCTCGCCGAGTCGGTGTGGCAGGTGAGCGGTTCGCTGGCGCTGGCGACGTACGCGCGGGTGGGGTCGCTCTCGCGGCCGGAGGCGGCAGCGCTGACGGCGCGGGTGATGCGGCACACGGTGGTGCTGCTCGGGGTAATCTGCGCGGGGCTGTTCGCGGCGTCGTGGGCGATTGAGGCGGTGGTGTTCCCGAAGTACGACGGCATGGGGTCGGCGCTGCGGTTCATCCTTCCGGGGGTGCTGCTGTACGGGCTGGCGCAGTCGTTTTCGGGCTTCTACACGTACCAGCGGGGGATGCCGTGGGTGTCGGCGGTGGTTGCCGGGGCGGGGCTTGCGCTCGACATGGCCTTCGCGTTCACGCTGGTGCCGCGGATGGGGGTCGATGGCGCAGCGCTGGCGAGCGCGCTGGCGTACAGCCTGGCGATTCTCGGGGGGCTGACGGTCTTCATGCGGCAGGAGCGGATCGGACCGGCGGGGATCTTCCGGTTCGGGCGGGCGGAGCTGGAGGACTACCGGGCGCTGGTCAGCCGGCTGCGGGCCGGGCTGGCGCGGGCGCAGGGGTAGGCGCGGCAGGGCAAAGGGCGGGGTCGGGCCGGGGGATGGGGATGGGGAGGCCGGTATCGGGGTCGGCCAGGACGAGCATTGGGACGCCGAAGACGCGCTCAAGGGCTTCGGGCTGGAGGACGGCCGACGGCGGGCCATCGAAGGCGAGGCGGCCATCGCGGAGCGCGATGACGCGGGAGGTGAAGCGGCCGGCGAGGGCGAGGTCGTGGAGGACGGCGACGATGGTGATGCCGCGGGCGTTGAGGCGGCGGAGGAGGTGCATCACGTCCACCTGGTGGGCGACGTCGAGGAAGGTGGTGGGCTCATCGAGCAGGAGGATGCGGGGCTCCTGGGCGAGGGCCATGGCGATCCAGGCGCGCTGGCGCTCGCCGCCGGAGAGGGCAGCAAGGGGGCGGTCGGCAAGGTGGAGGACATCGGTGGATTCGAGGGCCCACTCGACGGCGTCGATATCGCGGCGGGTGACGCGCTGGAGGAGGCCCTGGTGGGGGTAGCGGCCGCGGAACGCGAGTTCGCGGACGGTGAGGTCGAGGCCGCCGGCCGGGGCCTGGGGGAGGATGGCGAGGACGCGGGCGACGTGACGGGAGTTCATACCGCGGATGTCGCGGCCATCGAGGAGGACGCGGCCGGCGCGGGGCGGGTGGAGACGGGCCATGCCGCGGAGAAGGGTGCTCTTGCCGGAACCGTTCGGGCCGACGATGGCGACCATTTCTCCGGCTTCGACGGTGAAGGAGACATCGTGGACGACGACGCGGTGACCGTGGGCGAGGGTGAGGTGTTCGACGGCGAGGTTCATCGGAAGCGGACCAGGTAGAGGAGGAAGGGGGCGCCGATTGCGGCGGTGATGATGCCCATGGGGACCTCGGCGGGCTGGATAATGAGGCGGGCTCCGAGGTCGGCGAGGACGACGAGGATGGCGCCGTAGAGGGCGCTGAAGGGGATGACGAGGCGGTTATCGCTGCCGACGGTGTAGCGGGCGATATGGGGACAGACGAGGCCGACGAAGCTGACCAGGCCGGCGATCGAGACCGCTGCGGCGGTGAGCATGCCGACGACCGCGAGGACCATGAGGCGGGTGCGGTCGGTGAGGAGGCCGAGGCCGGCAGCGACGTCGTCGCCGAGGGCGAGGATGTTCAGGCGGCCGGCGAGGAGGAGGGCGACGGCCATGGCGGCAGCGAACCAGGGCAGGGCGGCCCAGAGGTCGCGCCATTCGGAGCCGTAGAGGCCGCCGGCGAGGAAGCCGAGGCTGGTCTGGAGGAAGGTCCGGGAGGAGGCGAGGAGCCCGACGATGGCGGCGCCGAAGAAGGCGGAGAGGGCGACGCCGGCGAGGGTGAGGCGGAGGGGGGAGACGGCGCCGCGCCAGGCGATGACGTAGAGGACACCTGCGCCGACGAGTCCGCCGACGACGCAGGCGGCAGCGATCGCCCACTGGGGGGACTGGGGGTCGTAGACGATGAGGCTGGCGCTGGCGAGCCCGCAGGCGGCGGTAACGCCGAGGATGGTGGGGTCGGCGAGGGGGTTGCGGGTGACGCCCTGGAGGAGGGCGCCGGCGACGGCGAGGCCGGCGCCGACGATCATGGCATCGAGGAGGCGGGGGTAGCGGATCTGCCAGACGACGTTGCGGGCGAAGGCGTCGTCGGAGGACGTGAGCCCGGACCAGACTTCGCCGGGGGAGAGCCGGACGGCGCCGAACATGAGACTGGCGTAACCGGCAGCGGCGAGGATGGCCAGGCCGACGAGGAGGACGAGCAGCGGCCGCCAGCTGCCGCGCGCGAGCGCCCGGGGCGGGGCGCTCGCGGCTGGTGCGGCAGTTTCGGCGGCCATCTTCGCCATAGTACGTCCCGGCGGCTGAGCCGCCAGCGGATGTGGGGTTACTGCCCGCCGACGGCCTTCGCGACGGCGTCGAGGGCCAGCTTGACGCGCGGGCCGGGCGCCTGCACGAAGAGCTCGACGTCGGAGTCGATGACGTGGTTATTGGTGACGGCCTTGAGGCCGCGGAAGGGCGGGATGGTCGGGATCAGGTTTGCGAGGCGGGGTGCCGGCGGGGGCGCCGGGGTGATGGCGAAGATATAGTCGGGGTTGAACTCGACGAGTTTTTCGGGCGCGATGGTGGCGTAGCCGGGGAATGGGCCGGCATCGGGCAGGGCATCGGCGGGGTTCTTGATGCC
This sequence comes from Tepidiforma thermophila, assembly GCF_002563855.1. Classification (NCBI taxonomy): domain Bacteria; kingdom Bacillati; phylum Chloroflexota; class Tepidiformia; order Tepidiformales; family Tepidiformaceae; genus Tepidiforma; species Tepidiforma thermophila. The sequence continues at coordinate 1,074,950 of NZ_PDJQ01000001.1, read as the reverse complement.
GAGCTCTTTGAGGATGTCGCCGGTGTAGCTGGTGCTCTTGGCGGCGTAGAGGGTCTGGTCGCGGTCGGAGAGGACGGCGATCGCAGTGATGTTCTTACCGGCGACGGCCTTCTTGGCGTTGGCGAGCGACTGTTCGATATCGGCGATGACCTTATCAGTGGTGGCGGTGGCGTTGAGGGCCTTGCCGACGAGGCGGAGGGCATCGAGGACCTGCTGGTAGCTGTTGGCGCCGGCGAAGATGACCGGGACGGGAAGCCCTTCGAGCGGCTGGCGGAGTGCGGGCTGGGCGTGGATGACGGAGTCAGCGATGACGAGGTCGGGTTTGAGAGCGAGGATGGCCTCGAGGTTGGGCTGGTAAGCGGTGCCGACGGCCTGGGCCGACTGGGCCTCGGGCGGGTAGTTCGCCGTGGAGGGCCGGCCGGCGACGGTCTTCCCGGCGGCGTAGACCAGCTCGACGGCGGTGGGGCTGACGGCGACGATGGTCTTCGGTTCGGCCTTGATTTCGACATTGCGGCCGAGCATGTCGGTCACGGTGACGGGGTAGGCGGCGGCCGGCGAGGGGGAGGCGGGCGCCGCGGTGGCGGTTTGGGCTGCGGTTTCGGTAGGCGCGGGCGTGGCGTCGTCGTCGTCATCGCCGCCGCAGGCAGCGGCAACGAGGGCGGAGGCGGCAACCGTTGCGGCTGCGCCAAGCAGGAGGAGGCGGCGGAGTGAAGCTTTCATTTCTGCTGAGACCTTCCTGATTCGATGCTTCGCGGTGAACTTTGAACCAGTATACCGAGCCTTGGTCTTTGGTCACGTGTGCGAAAAGACAGGGCGGCGGCTCACTGCGCGATGGAGGCGGGTATGTCAGGATGGTAGGGACTTCACTTGCGGAGCTGCGACCGTGTCCCATCCCCAGTTGCCCTCGCTGCCGGGTTCGCCGAAGGAGCTTTCCGGCGTGGAGAAGGCGCTCCTGGCGCTTTCGTACGGCGTGCACGTCATCGGTTCGCGCGCTGCGGACGGGACGCTGAATGCGATGCTTGCGGACTGGGTGATGCAGGTGTCGTTCAAGCCGAGGCTGCTGGCGGTTTCGATTGAGAACGATGCGCGTACGCTGCGGTTCATCCGGGAGACGCGGGTGTTCACGGTGAATCTGCTGCACGAGAAGGACGGCATCACCATTGCGCGGAAGGTGGTGATGCCGTCGGAGGCGAAGAAGGTGCGGGGACGGTCGGAGGAGATGGCGGCGCAGGTGATCGACAAGCTGGCGGACATCCCGTACGGCCTGCATGAGAACGGCTGCCCGGTGCTGGACCAGGCGCTGGGGTGGATTGCGTGCAATGCGGTGCAGTTCGTGGAGGTGGGGGACCACACGCTCGTCATCGGGGAGTGCGTGGACGGGGAGCGGCTGCGGCCCGGGGAGATGCTGATCGAGCGGGACCTGGGCTGGGAGTACGGCGGGTAGGAGAGGCCGGGTCGGTCAGTCGTCGAAGAGGGCGGCGAGGGGGAGTTCGAAGCCGGGTACGGGAAAGGCGGCGTCTTCGCTCGTGAGGGTGTCGCGTTCGGTGTAGGTGTGGGCATCGCCGCCGGGCCGGTGGACGGTGATGGTGCGGTTGCGCGGCCGGACAATCCAGACGCGGCTGGCGCCGGCATCGAGGTAGAGCTGGATCTTGCGGGCGACGTCGGCCTCGCGGTCTTCCGGGGACATGATTTCGACGGCGAGGGTGGGCGCGCCGTCAACGTAGCGGTCCTGGGCTGCATCGCGCAGGCGGTCGCGGTCCAGGAATGCGACATCAGGTGCGACGACGGTATCGGGGGCGCGGGCGAGCCGGTACCCCACCTCGGTGTGGACCTCGCCGAGCGCATGCCGGGCGACAAAGGCATGGAGCTCCGCGACGATGCGGGCGGCGACCCTGCCGTGGCGGCGTCCGACGGGCATATGCTCGATGACCCTCCCTTCGACCAGTTCGAGCCGGCCGCCGTGGGGCGGGTCAGGAAGCTGCCAGAATTCGTCGGCCGTGAGCAGGTCCGGCGCCGGGCCGGGCTGGGCGCTCATGCCGCCATGATAGCAGCGGGCACGGGGGCCGGGCCGGTCAGTCGCTGAAAAGGGCGGCGAGGGGGAGTTCGAAGCCGGGTACGGGAAAGGCGGCGTCGTCGCTCGTGAGGGTGTCGCGCTCGGTGTACGTGTGGGCATCGCCGCCGGGCCGGTGGACGGTGATGGTGCGGTTGCGCGGCCGGACAATCCAGACGCGGCTGGCGCCGGCATCAAGGTAGAGCTGGATCTTGCGGGCGACGTCGGCCTCGCGGTCTTCGGGCGACATGATTTCGACGGCGAGGGTGGGCGCGCCGTCGACGTAGCGGTCCGACGGAGGGCCCTGGATGCGGTCGGCAGCGCGGAAGGCGAGGTCCGGGGCGAGGACGGTGTCGGGGTTTCGCGCGACGCGGTAGCCGGTCTCGAGGTCGAGCCTGCCGAGGCGATAGCGCTTGACGAACGAACCGAGCGCGAGGGCGAGCTCCGCAGCGACGGCGCCGTGGCGTTCTCCGACGGGCATATGCTCGATGACCCTCCCTTCGACCAGTTCGAGCCGGCCGCCGTGGGGCGGGTCAGGAAGCTGCCAGAATTCGTCGGCCGTGAGCAGGGCCGGCGCCGGGCCGGGCTGGGCGCTCATGCCGCCATGATAGCAGCGGGCACGGGGGCCGGGCCGGTCAGTCGCGCGGGAGGCCGAGGCCGCGCTGGGCGATGATGTTGCGCTGGATTTCGCTCGAGCCGCTGTAGATGGTCGGCGCGACGTTGACGAGGTGCCCTTTTTCGAAGATGCCGTTGGCGACGGCGTACTTCGAGTCGGGCTCGAGGGCGCCGGCAGGCCCGAAGAGGTTGACACCGAAGTTCGTAATCCGCTGGGCGAGCTCCGTGGCGAAGACCTTGATGACGGAGGCTTCGTAGTTCGGGATGCGGCCGGCCTCCTGCATCCAGGCGATGCGGTAGGCGAGCATGCGGCCGACTTCGTTCGCGACCCAAAGGTCGGCGATGCGGTGGCGGAGGATGTCGCGGTAGGCTTCGCCGGAGCGGCGTTCGCGCCAGAGCTGCATGAGGAGTTCGAGCTGGCGCTGGTTGGCAGCGATGGAGGCGACGTTGGAGCGCTCGAAGTCGAGCAGGGTCATGGCGACGTACCAGCCGCGGTTCTCCTCGCCGACGCGGTTGCGGACCGGTACGCGGACGTCTTCGAAGAAGACCTCGTTGAATTCGTGGTAGCCGGCCATGTTGATGAGGGGGCGGACGGTGATGCCCGGCGTCTTCATGTCGACGAGGAGGAAGGAGATGCCCTTGTGCTTCGGCGCGTCGGGGTCGGTGCGGACGAGCAGGAAGCACCAGTCGGCGTGGTGGGCGCCGGTGGTCCAGATCTTTTGGCCGTTGACGATGTAGTCGTCACCGTCGCGGACGGCGCGGGTCTGGAGGGAGGCGAGGTCGGAGCCGGCGCCGGGTTCGGAGTAGCCCTGGCACCAGGTGACTTCGGCGTTGGTGATACGGGGGAGGTGCTCGGCCTTCTGCTCGGGGGTGCCGTGGACGATGAGGGTGGGGCCGATCATGCCGACGTTGAAGACGCGGCCGCCATCGGGGGCGCCGGCGTAGGAGAGCTCCTCGCTGAAGATCATCTGGTTGATGTGGCTCCAGCCGAGGCCGCCGTACTCCTTCGGCCAGGCGGGGGCGATCCAGCCCTTCTTCGCGAGCTTTTTGTTGAAGGCGAGCTGCTCTTCCCAGTTCTCCTGGGAGGTGGGCCGGACCGGGCCGACCCCGCGGTTGGGGAGGGCTTCTGCGAGGAAGTCGCGCACCTCCTTGCGGAGGGCTTCGTGTTCAGCGGTGAACTTGAATTCCATGGGGTGCGAACCTCCTCGGGAGCTGTTCGTGCTTGACAAGCTTACCGCACGGTAGCGGCTGGCGCCCGTGAGCGAATCGGGTAGGATGCGCAGTCGAAGCGATTTCGGGGGAGAGGCGCGTGGGCGAACCGGCGCGGCGGCTGAACGTGTTCTTCGACGTGGACAACACGATTATCACGTGGGACGTGAAGCTCCGGCCGGGCGTGCGGGAGGTATTCGAGGAGCTGCGGGCGGACGGGCATACGGTGTACCTGTGGAGCGGTATGGGGCCGCGCTGGGAGGTGGTGAGGCGGTATTCGCTGCACGAGCATGTGGCGGACTGCTTCTGGAAGCCGCTGACTGACCACCACAACCGGCTGCGGGAGCTCGGGATCCCGGTGTGGCCGGATTTTGTCATCGACGACCACCGGGAGGTGGTGGAGGCGTTTACGGGGGTGCTGGTGCCGGAGCCGGTGCTGCCGCTGGAGCGGGACCGGGAGATGTGGCGGGTGCTGGAGGCGGTCCGGGCGTTTGCGGCGGGGCGGTAGGGGCACGGCCCATGCGGAACGATGGCATACTGGTAGCACGATGGCGAACGTCACCATCCGCAACGTACCTGAAGAGCTCCACGCAGCGCTGAAGGAACGCGCACGGCGAAACCGGAGGAGCCTCAACGAGGAGGTGCTGGCGCTGCTGGAATCCGCCTGCCAGGCACCTCCCGGTCCTGCCGACGAGCTCGCGGGCGCTATCGACGCCGCCCGTGAACGCTGGCGTGACAGCGCCCGGGAGCAGGAGCTGCCGACATCTGATGAAGTGGCGGGCTGGATTCGCAGCGGGCGGGCGTGAGGAGTGATTGTCGCCGACGCCTCCCTTATCGCGTGCCTCCTGCTCCCGGTGGCAGACCGAACCGCAAATGAGCTCGCCGTCCGCGTGCGTGCGCTCGACGCCAGCTGGGTGGCTGCTCCCATCTGGCGGCTGGAGTTTTTGAACGCCGCTGCGGGGTACCTGCGGCGCGGGCTGATCAGCGCCGAGAGCCTCATGGATGCCTACAACCTCGCGGCACGCGCCGTCGCGTCGTTTCGTCCCTCCTACGGCGCGGTAGCGGAGCTGCTCGCCCAGAGCACCTGCACCGCCTATGACCTCGCGTACGTGCAGGTTGCCCGGGAGACCGGAGCACCGCTCGTCACGTTCGACCGGGAGATCCTGAACGAGTTCCCAGGCACGGCGACCCACCCCGAGGTCCTCCTTGCGGGGCAGGTCTGAGGCGCGGGACCGCTGGCGGAGCGGCGCGTAGAATGCGCCCACACCCCGTTGCGGAGATGTGTCCATGGAGTACGAGGCGATCCTGTATGACGTCGAGGACGGCGTTGCGACGATTACGCTGAACAAGCCGGAGCGGCTGAACGCGTTTGATGACCAGATGCTGGCGGAGTGGGCGGATGCGATCCGGCGTGCGGACCAGGACCGCGGGGTTGGGGCGATCATCATTACCGGAGCCGGACGCGGGTTCTGCAGCGGGATGAATGTGGCGGCGGAGGCGGGCGGTCACGGCGTGCTTCGAACGCAGGCGACGGTGGCGGACCGGCGGCACAGCCTGCGCGACCGGGTGCACCCGATTCCGCGGGCGCTCATCCAGCTGGAGAAGCCGTACATCGCGGCGATCAACGGTGCGGCGGCCGGCGCGGGGATGGACATGGCAACGATGGCCGATATCCGGTTTGCGGCAACGACGGCGCGGATGGGGATGACCTATGTGCGGATGGGGCTCATCCCGGGGGACGGGGGTGCGTACACGCTTCCGCGGGTGATTGGGGTGCAGCGGGCGCTGGATTTGATCTGGACGGGGCGGATGATCACGGCGCAGGAAGCGCTGGAGATGGGGTATGTGCTGGCGGTGTACGAGCCGGAGGAGCTGCTGCCGCGGGTGAAGGAGTACGCGCGCCAGATTGCGAAGGGGCCGGGGGTGGCGGTGCAGCTTTCGAAGAAGCTGGTGTATCGGTCGGCGAACATTTCGTTCGACGAGCACCTGGACATGGCGCAGATGGCGATGTTCATCGCGCAATCGACGGAGGACGCGCGGGAGGGTCCGCGGGCGTTTGTGGAGAAGCGGGAGCCGCAGTTCAAGGGGTACTAGGGATTCCTTGACGTTCTGGCCACAGCTGTATTCGTAGCTTAACGTAATTCTTAGACACTCGGGGCCATTGGTACATATCTGGTACGTATTCGCCCGTCCTATCACCACATCGCATAACCATGATGCGACACGCGCGCGTATCTAGGTGTGCTGTTTTTTGCCCCGACAAGCCCGACGCCCCCGACAAGTCGTAGCCGCCGGTGTTCGCGCACGCTCGGCGGTGTCCGTTCAAGGTCGCGGAGGAACCTGCCAAACAACTGACACCGATGGCGGAGTTGTCGGGACTTAGCCGCGGAGGGCGGCGTCGATGGCCTGTGCCGCGGCCTCGGCGGCGCCGGGGAGCGCGTGGCCGTAGGTGTCGAGGGTCATCTTGGCCGAGACGTGGCCGAGCAGGGCGCCGGTGGTGCGGACGTCGACGCCGCTGGCGATGGCCAGCGTGGCCGCCGTGTGCCGGAGGTCGTGGAAGCGGACCTTGCGGAGCCCCGCACGCGCAAGCGTTCTCTCGAGCCAGTCCAGGGGCGCCTTGGGGTTGAGGTAGTAGCCGTCCTCGCGGCAGAAGACAAGGTCGAGGTCATGCCATGCCGGCCCCGCCCGCGGCCGCTCCTCCAGCTGGCGCTGGCGGTGGGCGCGGAGGGCCGAACGAGCAAGTTCGCCGAGCGCCACCGCGCGCCGGCTGCTGGCCGTCTTCGGCTCCTGGATGCGGTATTCGCCGGCAACCCAGGCAAGGGAACCGGTGACGCGGATGGTGCCGCCCTCGAGGTCGACGTCGCGCCAGCGGAGCGCGAGGAGTTCTCCCTGCCGCATGCCGGTGGTGAGGGCGAGGACGGCGAGGGCCTCGAGCCGGTCGCCCCGGGCGGCCTCGAGCAGGCGACGGGCCTCCTCGGGGCCCAGGACGGTGCCGGCCGTTGCCTGCACTACCCGCGGCGGAGCGGCACGGTCAGCAGGATTGGCCGCGAGGTAGCCCAGCCGGACGGCATCGGCCAGCGCTTTGTGCACGATTTTGTGGGTGATGCGTACGGTGCTGGGCGCCAGCCCCGCGTCGAGCAGGCGCCGGTATAGCCGTTCGAGCTCGAGCGGCTGGAGTGCGGTCAGGCGCCGGTCTCCCAGGTGGGGCAGCACATGCAAGGCGATGCGGTCGCGGTCGGTGCGGGCCGTTTGCGGCGCGGCCCCAGCCCGGCGACCCTGCCAAGCATGCGCCGCTCGGCGGCTCAAGTCCCGGTGTTCGCCACGCTCAGCGGCCGGACCGCCGCCACGGCTCAAGGATGTCGTCGAGCTCGACCGCGGCCGGGGGCTCCGGTAGCTCGGCCGGCGTCCCGCGCTCGACGTCGGCGAGCAGCCGGCCCCGGAGGCTCGGCTGCTGCTCACCGCTGGGGAGCACCTTCAGCTGCAGGCGGAACCGGGAAAGCGGCGTGAGCGCCAGGTGCTCGCGCAGCTTCTGCAGCTGGCGCTCCGCCTGGGCCATGCGGGCGACCACCGGCGCCGTCCGCTCCCCCGCTGCCATGCACGTCCGCAGCCGCTCCCGTTCATCGACCAGCAGCACGTACTCCCGCAGGGCGGCGCCGTCGGCGTGGCGGTCGAGTACTGCCCGGACGGGCGAGCTCCAGAGCTCCCGCCACGCCTGCCGGGCCACCGCCCCCACACGGCCGCAGCCGCGCGGCAGAGGCGGTACGGTCCGGTCGCCGTCGTCGTACACTACAAGAGCCCTGTCACGTCCGCCGCGATGGAACTGGAGCAGTTCGACGGCCTTCTGGCGTTGTCCTGCCATCACTCGACCGCTCATGTCGCCCCTGCAAGCCCTTTGCGGCGGGCGACCGAACTGATTGTGGACGCTCGATTTCGGGGAGGGCTCCCCTCCCGCCGGCCTGGTGGCGACCTTTCAAGCCGGCCCTACACGGAATGTCACAAAGCGACGGCTCCATGCTGGGGCTGCCCTGCCCGGCTACCGGCGTGTGGTCGCCGACACACCGTCGATGCTGGGGGCCGCCGCGGCTTCATCCGGAAAACGGGAAGGCCGTCAGTACGAGGGCTGACGGACGTGCCGCATCGTGGAATAGGTGCTGCACTGCCACCTGCGCTTCCCGGTCAGTGGCGCACGGCCGTCCCGTATTCAGGTTGCGATCAAACCGGGGGAAATTGCTCGAGGAGACCTCCAGTCGGACCCTGTGACCCGGTTGAAAGACGTGCGCCGCGTACCAGAGGTCAATCTCAATCTCATAGACGTGGCCAGGCTGGGCAAGCTCCTCCCGGTCAGCTCCATGCCGATATCGGAGGCGGAGGATACCGTCACATATATTGATTGCCCGTCCATCCGGATACACATCGACAAGCTTCGCGGTGAAGTCCGTATCTGGAGCCGACGTAGCCACGAACAGTTTGGCTTTCACGGCCCCGATCACCTCTAAAGCGCTTGCCAACGGCTCCGAAGTGAAGACCAGAACGTCCGGCCGATCTTCGATGTCGCGCTGATCGAATGCCCCGCCCGGCAGGTAGATATCGCTGCAACAAAGTCCTCCACCTCGAGTGGGAACCGGATTCATCGGATCGTAGACGAAGCGATCAGCCGGTTCGTCACCAGGTTCGGACAGTGAAAGGCGACCATCACCCGTCCGCCCGTTCGCCCCACCTCCCGAGTGCAGGAAGAATCGCAGTTCTTTTGCGCCGGGAGGCGGAAAATCTGTTGCTTCGAGCCAGCTGTTCCGTCCCGTCACAAAGAGACGTACAGGGGCCTCTCGGTCAAGCCCGTTATCGGTTCCCTTGAGCCAGTAGTCGAACCAGCGCAGTTGCACACCCATCAGGTCCAGGGCCTGGGACGATGCCTGAATCCCGAAATTCACATCTCCAACGAGGTTGCCCATCCAGAGAAGGGATCTGGTGATATGCGCCCATGGCCCGACGAGGAGCCGGCTGCTGCGGGCCGCATCTGACCCGCCTTGCGACCGGAGTCCCAGGAAGTTACGGACAGTTCCGTAAAGGAAAATATCGTACCACCCACCTATGTTAAGCGCTGCCGCCTTAATGTTCTGGTAATGCGATTCAATGTTGCATCGACTCCAGTAATCATCGTAGGACGCATGTTCGAGCCATTCTTGGAAGTAATCGATATGTTTAATCGGTTCGATTTCTTTGAGGGGCAGTTGGCGGAACACTTTATCCAGTTCATCTGCTGCCTGGATGATTGCGCCAATCTGTTCTGGCTGTTGCTTAAGCAGTGTATTGATGGCGAGAAAATTGACCACCCATGACGTGGTGAAGCCCAATTCGAATGCGCCGCCCTGGTAAAACCAACCTTCGTGATAATTGGAGGCAGTAATGTTCGGCGCGATAGCGACCAAATGTGGCGGCGAAGCTATTGCGGCCAGCAATTGCGTGGCGCCAACGTACGATGCCCCGGCCATGCCTACTTTGCCTGTGGACCACGGCTGCCGTGCACACCATTCGACGGCATCGTATCCGTCGTCGATCTCTTGATGGATCGGATGGAATTTGCCTTCAGATGAGTAGCGACCACGGCAGTCCTGCACGCACACGACGTAGCCGGCCGAAGCGGCTCGAACCGGATCGAACATCACGACGTTGGTGAGAAAAGGATCGTTCTTGTTGTAGGGTGTTCGCACTAAGATGACAGGGAACTGTCCCTCTGCGTCGGGGCGATAGACGTCGGTCGCAAGTGCGACTCCGTCTCGCATGGTTACAGCGACGTCTTTTTCTACCAAGATGGCCACGCAAGCTCTCCCGGTTGCAGAAATCGACGGGAGGCTAGCAACGGCGTCGAGGGCTGTCAATCTGCCGTTCGTAACCCGGTCGACCGATGCAGCTGCGCGGGGAAGGGCCGCTTTCTCGCAAGCGCAGCCGACCCGTTCGAACCGGTCGGCTGCGTCGCCATTTCGGGCAGTGTCCGGTGCCGGAGTGGGACCTTCGAGGCTGTCCAGGCTCTCCAGGCCCGGCATTACACATCAAACACCTACCGCTATCAGCGCAGTCTGCTGCCGCGTGGGAGGGACCGGACCCGCCAGATACAGCCCGCCGGATAAAAAAGGAAGGCTCCGGACCCTCCCGGGAACCTACTATCCTGTGAGCGGCCACAGACCTTTCCGATTGGCAGCCCGTCACGCCATGCCCTTCTTGTTTCCGGGCGTTCGAACTGGAGTTCCAGGGTCTCTCAGGTCCGCGGACGGTGTTCCGGGGACCACCGGTGCCCGCTAGCCCTCCTCCAGGCTGTCCGCGTCACGGGTCACCTGTGTTTCCTCACAGGTGTCACAAACTAAGACGGTCCTCTGCGGTGCGGCTTTGCTAGGCTCCCGCCATCCCGTCGCGGAACCCACGTGAAGGGCGACGGCATCGGCTATTAATGGAGGGACGCATCATGCAATCCACGGCACCGCAGTTGGACGCACTCATCGTCGGCGCAGGCTTCTCAGGCATGTATATGCTGCATGAGTTCCTGAAGCGCGACTTCAAAGTTCGGCTGATCGACGACGGCGAGGGGCCCGGCGGGACCTGGGACAAGAACCGGTACCCGGGAGCGAGGGTAGACTCCTGCATCTGGGTCTACCAGTTCACCGACCCAGACCTCTGGATGAACTACTACTTCACGGAAAAGTATCCCGGCTGGAAGGAGCTCCAGGGATATTTCCGGTACGTGGCGGACCGGTGGAACCTTTGGCCGCATATGTCATTCGGCCAGCGGATGACGCGTGCGACATTTGACGAGCACGGCCAGCAATGGCGCGTGGAAACGAGCACCGGCGACACGGTCACCTGCCGGTTCCTGATTATGGCCACCGGGTCGACGACGACGCCAATCGACCCGGCGAAGTTTTTCTCCGGGACGAGCAAGTACCGCGGGGAGCTGTACCACAGCGCCAGGTGGCCGCGCGACAAGGAGGTTGATGACCTCAAGGGCAAGCGCGTGGCAGTGATTGGCACGGGAGCGAGTGGCGTCCAGATTATCCAAGAAGTCGGCCTCGTTGCCGATGAGCTGGTAGTCTTCCAGCGTACGCCGAACCTCGCACTGCCTATGAAGCAGGAACGGTATACGCGCCGCGAGTACGACGCGCTTAAGCCACTCTTCCCGGGCGCGATGGAGCGCACGAAGCAGACGTTCGCCGGGTTCGACTACGACTTTATCTATAAGCCGTGGGCGGATATGTCCCAGGAGGAGCGGGACCGCATCATGCGGTTCAACTGGGAGATGGGCGGGTTCTGGTTCTGGCTTGCCGCTCCCGTCGATCTCGTCTTCGACGAAGACTGCAACCGTGCCCATTACGACTTCTGGCGGCGGGAGACGGTCAAGCGAATCAAGAAACCGGAGCTGGTCGAGCTGCTTGCCCCGTCCACTCCACCGCATCCGTTCGGGGTCAAGCGACCGTGCCTGGAGCAGTGGTACTGGGAGATTTACAACCAGGACAACGTTCGCCTCGTCGACGTGAACAGCCAGCCGATCCATGAGTTTACGGAGACGGGCATCCGAGCGGGAGAAGAGGAGTTCGAACTCGATGTTGTCATCTGCGCAATCGGATTCGACAACAATACCGGCACAATGACCGCAGTCGACATCGTTAACTCTGAAGGTCGGACCGTCAGGGACGTTTGGAACGAGGAGTACATCGACTACCTCGGCAAGATGGTTCCAGGGTTCCCGAACCTCTTTTACACGTACGGTCTCCATTCGCCCGCGGCCTTCCTCAATGGGCCTACTGCAGGCGAGCTTGAAGGCGACTGGGTCGTCCACGTCATCAGCGATATCACGCGGCGCGGCATTACGCGCATCGAGCCGCGGCTCGACGTGAGCAAGCAGTGGCACCAAGAGATCCTGGACGCCGCCGCCAAGACACTGTTCCCGAAGGCGAAGTCCTGGTACATGGGAGCAAACATCCCGGGCAAGCGGCCAGAGATGCTTCAGTACCCCTCGGGTGCGCCGATGTACCGGCAGAAACTGTGGGACGAGGTGGAACGCGGCCTCAGCGGGTTCATCCTTGGCCAGCCGGAGGCTGCCTCAGTCCGGTAGGCAGGTTCTCACGGAGAGCCTTTCCCCTCGTGAGGGCGGGGCCACGAGCTCAATCGTGGCCCCGCCCTTCTGTTTTGCGGCCGACTGCCGGCACCCAGAAAGGAGTCAGCGTCCGTTGCCAGGCGCTGTTCTCGTGGTGGTTCCCCGGACCGTCACTGCCGCGGGGAAGACACCTGTCCAAACGTTCATTCTCTCCGTGGCTTTGCTCGAAGCTGCGTGGGCCTGGTAGACCAAAGGGGGCACCGCCCAGGCCCTCCCTTTGCCGAGTCCTGCGAGCGTGCCGGGGAGAAGAGCGGCTTACGGGGCGGGCGCCGCGCCGAGGTCTTCCCCGAAGTGCTCGAGCCAGCGATAGAGCGTTGCGCGGGATATGCCAAGGACCCGTGCAGCGGCTGAGCGATTGCCGCCGGTCATGGCCAGCGCGTCTCGCACGGCCCGGACAGAAAGTTCTTCCATCATTCCCCGGCGCGTCGGTACTTTGCCGCCGACCACCGCGATAATGTCGTCACGTGTGACACGGAAGCCTCGCGCCTTCTCTGCCGCGGCTTCCAGGACCGAGAAGAGTGACCGCACGTTCTCTTCGTAGTTCATGCGCTGCAGGAGAGCAAGCGCATCCTGGTCGATGGTGAGACGCCGCTGACGATTAAGCAGGTACCATTGCGCCAGCCTCGGAATGTCGTCCGTGCGCTCCTCGAGGCGGGGGAGGCAAATCACGGCGGATGTCGCTTTGCGGAGCGACGGCAGGACGCGAGAGGCTGAGCTGGTCGTGGCGATAACCAGGCCTTGTTTCTGCAACGCCCTTTGTACGGCCGGGCACGATACGACGTCCTCTTCCCGAACGTTTTCCAGGTGCAGGATTACCGTGACCGAGTCCTGGAGACGGGATGACGATGCACCATTTTGGTGGCCGGACGGTGCAGCCGAGTACGTTTGAGTGATACCAGTAATTGCATCGACGACTGTCATTGTGCGCGCTGCCTGCGCGCCCACGGTGATTGCGAGGGTCGCCTTCCCGGTCCCCGGTTCGCCCGCGATGAGAAGCAGTCCCGGCTCGCTTGCGGACCGGCGCGCCTTTGCCACCGCAGCGACAAACGCCGGCGACCGGCCGATCAGCTCTGGCAGAGGCGGTGTAGCGGATGCGGGTGTGGCTGTTGTGCTCTTTCCGAGTTTTAATTGGGGCTCCAGGGTTGCAACGACACCTCGTTTTCCATATTCATCAACTACTCGCTGAATGCGAACGATTAGTTTTAGCGCACCACGGGTCTCAAGCTCGACAATTTCGCCGGCATTCGGCTGGCTTCCTTCAGCAAAAAGACGATTGAGGACGACGTCACGATCCGTCCCTTGGAGTAGATTAATCGCTCTACGATTTGCAACAAGCGTCTCGCCATTAGTTGCGAATACCGCTAGGTCACCTTGTGTTGTTATGGTGAGGTAGTGCTGAATGAGGCTCATCTGATCGGCGATAAGCAGCGCATGAAGGGATTCTTCTATTTTCGTGGCTGCCGTGCGCACGTATTCGTATATGTCTGGCCGGTGATCGATGGCCCGGACGGTGACGTCAAGCGATGCGCACACTTCCCCGGTAAACGGGTCTCGAACCGGGAAGCATGTGCAGGAGAACAACTGGAACGCTTCGACAAAATGCTCGGCTCCGACGACCTGGATGCCGCAGCCAGCGCTCAGCGCGGTGCCGATCCCGTTTGTCCCTGCAGCGTCTTCGGCCAGCAGGTGGCCCGGTGCGGCACCCGCCCGATCGAGTGCTCGGAGCACTGATTTGTCGCCGAGGCTTTCGAGGATCGCCCCTGACGGGTCGGTGAAGATGACGGCGGCGTGGTTATCTGCAACCTCGTCGGCGAGTTTTCGGAGGATTGGCGCTGCGGCAGCCATGACCCTCCGGTCGACAGTGGGCGTTCTTTGTACATCCACTCTTCGCAGTGTCGGCGCGACGCCGGCGGCGGACGCTCGCTTCCAGGAGTCCTCGATAACCTTCCGAAACGGTACGGCCTCGTTCGACGCGGGTGGCGACGATGCTTTGAGGAGCCTGCATTCACGGAGACGATGCAGCTCGCGCAGAACGTCGATGTCTCCCTTGAGCGGGAACACGAACTCACCAGGGGCCTGCTGTGCGCTCATGGCGTCAGTCTCCCTCGCGCTGGCGGGAGAGCCACCCGGGTGGGCCGAACGCTCCTGCTTCGTCGAGCTCCCGGATACGGCTTGCGTCGTAGCCGAGGACCGACGTCAGGAGTTCTGCCGTGTGCTCCCCGAGCAACGGCGCCCGTCCACGTGCCCGGACATCAGACTTGCTAAACACCCAAGGCGCACCGACGTGCCGGCGTCGGCCTACTTCGGGGTGATCGAACTCGGTGAAGGCGCCACGAGCGTTCAGTTGCGGGTCCTCTGCTACGCCGCGGTTACTGAGGGGGATATACGCAGGAACGCCGGCAGCCTGTAGCGTTGTGACGACGTCTTCTGGAGTTCGGGCTGCGGTCCAATCGGCGACTGCTTGCTCGAGCTCGAGTTCATGCGCCTTGCGGCCCTCGCGAGTGCGCAGGTCGGCACGACCGACGAGATCCTCACGGCCCATTGCGCGGGCAAGCGCTTCCCAATGAGCGTCCGACCAGCACGCAATGGCTACCCAGCGGTCGTCGCCGAGACAGCGAAATACGCCCTGGGGGGCCTCGGCCAAGTCACGATTGCCCATCCGGTCGGGCTGGTTTTTGTTGAAAACCCAATCCAGTAGCCCTTCTGCTACCAGACCGATTGCCGCCTCCCACTGGGAGAGGTCGATGAATTGTCCCTCACCGGTGCGCCTCCGGTGCCAGAGCGCGGCGAGCACGGCAAACGCTGCGTGCATACCCGCGTTCGGGTCTCCGTACGAGAGTCCCACCTCGCTCGGCCCGCGGCCGGGGTAACCGCTAAGGGCGGCGAGCCCGATCATGGGCACCTGAACCGGACCGTACGCGATATAGTTGCGCCTCGGGCCCGTTTGTCCGTAGCCTGCCATCGAGATCGCGATGATGTCCGGACGAATCTTCTTAAGGTCTTCATACCCAAGGCCAAGCCGGTCCATTACTTCGGCTGCAAAATTATCCGCAACGACATCCGCTATGCGCACGATATCTCGGGCAACTTCAAGACCTTTTTCATTCTTTAGATTAAGAACAACTGATTTCTTACCTTGACTATACTGGTTAAAGTATCCGGCACGATTAGGGCCGACAATATTATCCGCATAAGGCGGCAGCCGCCTGGTTGTATCGACCCGGTCAACTGACTCGATTTTGATGACTTCCGCGCCAAGATGCGCAAGCTGCAGCGTTGCGCTCGGTCCAGCCCACACCCATGTAAAGTCAGCGACCCTCACACCAGCCAGCGGAGCTTTTTCTGAAACTGGCATATCCCTCTACCTCGTGAATTCGCGCCGTTTCTTCAAGATCATAGACCTAGTCCATGCCCCAGAGCTCGAATGACGACCAGCTCGAGTGCTCGCCGAGTCTCGGAGCTCTTGTACTCTGCTTCCATGGGGTGTTGCTCATCTTGAACGGCGCGCCCGGGAAAGTCGCTGCGCCGAAGATTTCGTCTTCAACGGTGACAAAGAACTCTCGCTCCTGGAGATGATCGGACGTTAGCAACATCTCCATAGTATTCACAGGAGTACAGGCGATGCGATGATTCTGGAGCTGTTCGAAGGCATCTTGGCAGGTGAGGTGGTTCAATCCAGCTTCAATGAGCGGCATTAGTGCATCGTTATGCTGGGCACGAAGAAGACGGTCTCCAAACATTTCCCACTCAGCCCAGTCTGGATTACCCAAAAACTGAACGAGTCGCTGCCATTGGTCTTCTTCGATGCACGTGAGGAAGAACGGTCCGTCGGCCAGTTCAATTATCCCCCAGGGACCGATGGCGCGGGTTCCGAGACGGGATGTTTCGCGGCCAGCATACGTCCAGTGCATGAAATTCATCTCTAAATTGGAGGCGATGCATGCCTGGACGCTGACATCGACGTGTTCTCCCTCGCCTCCCCGTTGCTCACGAGCAAACAGCGCCGCGACAGCGGCAATTGCACCGTGCACCCCGCCCTGGAATTCGCATTGCTGGCCAAAGGCCTTGAGGGGAGGGAGGTTTGGGTCGTCGAGGGCACCCGGGCTGATTCCCAGCCACCCTCCAGCTGCGGACATGATGAGCTCTGTGGCCGACCAATCCGCCCGGGGGCCTGTCCATCCAAAAGGGGTGATGGTTACGACGATGAGGCTTGGGTACGAAGCAAGCAGCTGGTCAGGGTCGAAGCCTCGCTGGAGGATGCGGCGCCTGTCACCGCTTATAACAAGTACGTCTGCGTCGCGCAGGAGCGAGCCGAGAGTGCTCTCGCCTCCTGGATCCGCTTCTCTCACGACCGACCGCTTGCACTGGTCGAGGAAGAGCTGCAACGCCGAAGCCCGGTAACCGCCGCGCTCGACGAAAGGCGGACGCTCCCGCAGAGGGTCGCCTCCAGGGTCCTCCAATTTGACTACCGAGGCGCCAAGGTGAGCCAGAAGCCGGGTTGCATACGCAGCGGCCACCAACTCGCCCGCGTCAAGTACCCGTACACCATTAAACGGAAGCCCGGCCATCGCTGTCTTCCCCAGAGTTGCTCCAGATAGGGCTTAAGGGGAGCGGCCCACGCAGCCGCTCCCCATCTGTGCCTCCTGCTGCGACCGCAGACTATAGCAGATGCAGCCTACTCGTATACGTAATCAGGCCTGACGTTCAGAGGCGTGAAGACCGAGCTCCCATCGCGGTGCTGCTTTATCCCGGTCTCATCGTGGCCAGGGAAGATGGTCGCCTCGTGCTCAATGGCGATGCGGCGTATCTTCTCGACCGACGATGCCCACTTCCCGGGGTCCCACACGATTGGGGAGCCGACAGGCGGTGGCCCGTAGCTTTCGTGGAGGTACATTGCATCGGAGGTGAAGAGCACCCAACCGGTGTGGTTGAGGCGCACCAGCATCCCCATGGTTCCGGCCGTGTGCCCGGGGAGACTGATGAGCTTGACCCCGTCCAGGATCTCCTGGTCGCCGTAGACGAGCGTCGGGCGTTTGCGGGCAAGGATCGCGAAATCCTCCCGCACGAAGAACTGGTCCGCCTTCTCGATGTTCTGGAAGACGTACTTGTATTCGTCTTCGTGGACGATGATTTCCGCTCCGGCGTCCTCGAAGAGCCGGAGACCGCCCGCGTGATCGCAGTGGAGGTGGCCCTGAATGACGTACTTGAAGTCTTCCGGCGCAAGCCCCATCTGCTTCAGCCGAGCCTCGAGGCAGACTTCCGGCGTAATCTCGGAGACATCAATCAGCCACTGCCAGCCCGGGAGCCATTCTTCGCGAACCTTGGTGGAGATGCCGGTCTCCCAGAGGATGAGACCGTCGGGATGCTCAATGATGTAGGCGAGCGCTGGACAGTTTACCCACAGCTTTTGACCCGACGTCCGGTCGACGTTGAGCGCGTAGTTGGGGTGCGGGAAGACGAGAAGCTCTTTGTCAAGCTTCATGTATCCCAGATTCGTTCCGCGGATTTTGATACCCATGCTCCCTCCTTCTTCTTTGTCCGCGGGGAGCCAGAGGCCCCCCGCGGGAGGGTGTCCCTCCAACGTTGTCAGCCCCGAACAGGCGGCCGCTCAACGCATGCCTCCGCTTGCCGGGCGCCGGCCAAGTATAGGAATGGCCTGCAAGTTGGGGCTGTTCCAATTTGAGACATCGAGAAAACTGATAGGCCGACTTGGCCCTCGGCCGGTTGGCGCAGACGGAGACCTCGATTCCATCGTTGATGGATGCACCCGCGGGCCAGTCGGGGAGAACTCGTGGTACCAGACAGTGCCGGGGTCGCGGGGCAGGAGGAGCCTCCAGAGGCTGATCAGCGGAGGAAGTTGAGGAGGGAAAGGTTGGCCGTGCGGCCGATGGCGCCGAGGGCGGCTTCGAGGGCGTTCTGGGCGGCAGTGAAACGGACGATGGTCTCGGCGATGTCGACGTCTTCGACGCCGGCGCGGAGTTCCTGGAGGTTGGTGTCCGTGTCGAGGGAGCGGGAGGTCGTGGCCTCGAAGCGGTTGAGGCGGGCCCCGACTTCGGCGCGGGCGTTGAGGACGCGCTCGAGGCCGCTGTCGATGTCGGCGATGTAGGGGCGGACCTGTGCGCCCGGGGCGCCGGACTGGAGGGCGTCGCGGAGCTGGATGAGCCGGTCGAAGAGGTTGCCGAAGACCTGGTTGCCGATGATGTTGACCGGGACGACGTCGCGGGTGGAGACCCGGCGGAGGCGTTCGCCGTTATCGCCCTGCCAGGTGATCGCGACGGGCGGGGCGCCGCCGACGGCGTAGGCGGGGGTGGTTGTTTTGTGGCCGCTGAAGATGTAGACGCCCCCGAAGCTCGTATTGGCGATTTGTGCGAGCTGTTCGATGAGCTGGTTGACCTCGGCGGCGAGACTCTGGCGTTCGTTCACGCCGAGGGTATCGTTGGCGGCCTGGACAGTGAGTTCGCGGGCGCGCTGGAGGAGGTCGGTGGCGCCGGCGAGGGCGGCCTCGGTGACATTGAGAAACGCGGTGCCGTTCTCGAGGTTGCGGCGCATCTGGGCTTCGAAGGCGATGGATTTCCGGTACTGCATGGCGAGGGCGGCGCCGGAGGGGTCGTCGCTGGCGCGGTCGATGCGGCGGTTGGTGGCGAGCTGGCGCTGGACGCGGTCCATGCGCTCGGCGGCATCGGCGAGGTAGGAGACCTGGCGGTGGACGCGGGCCTGTTCGCTGAGTCGCATGGGGGCTACCTCGTGACGCCGGTGCGGTTGATGAGGGTATCGAGCATGTCGTCGATGACGGTGATGACGCGGGCGGCGGCGTTGTAGGCGTGCTGAGCGGCCTGGAGGTTCGTGACCTCTTCGTCGATGTTGACGCCGTGGGCCGCCTGGCGCATTGCGTCGAGATGGTCGACGAGGAGGCCGGCGGACTGTTCCATGCCGAGGGCGCGGTTGACATCGGCGCCGAGGACGGCAACGAGGTTGCCGTAGAAGTCGCCGGGGGCGACCTCGACGCGGATGGCGCTGTTGCCGGCGGCGGTGAGGTCGGCGACCTGCTGGGCATCGGTGTAGGTGCCGGTGACGGCGACGTAAAGGGTCGCGACGACGTTGGAGCCGTTCGTGAACTGGATGGTGCCGCCGGGTGCGGAGATGTCGTCGCTGTTGTAGGTGCCGATGGGATTGCCGTCGTAGTGGAGCTCGAGGATGCCGGAGGCGGGCGGGTTTTCGACGATGGTGTAGGTGCCGGGCTGGAGGCCCTGGGCGACCTGGAGGCCGACGAGGGTGACGCCGGGGCTGAGGGTTTCGCCGGTGACGAGGTGGGTAGCGGGGGCGCCGGCGACCATGTTCGGGCGGAGTTCGAGGCTGGCGATCTGGAGGGCGATGGCGGCATCGCCGGGGGAGTTCGGGGCGGCGGCGGTGGCGATGCGGTGGGGGTTGGCGGCGAGCACCGGGTTGAGTCGGATGTCTGAGGCGCCGGTGCCCTGGAGGAAGTCGAGGCCGGTGGAGTTGTCGAGGCCGTAGCCCTGGCGGTGGAGGGTGTTGACGCCGTTGATGAGGCCGACGGCGAAGGCGTCGAGCTTGCGCTGGAGGTCGGGGAGGGCCTGGTCGCGCGCGTCGAGGATGCCCTTCAGTTTGCCGCCGCTGGCGACGACGTCGAAACCGTCGTTCTGCCAGGTGAGCTTCGTCATGGTCGGGTCGCCGGGGTCGGGGCCGGCGACGATAGTGCGGGCGGTTGCCCCGAAGACGAGTTCGTGGGAGCCGAGGTAGATGGAGACCTCGCCGGTTTGGGATTCGGCGTACTGGACGCTCGCGAGTTCAGAGAGCTTATCGAGGAGGAGGTCGCGGCGGTCGCGGAGGTCGTTGGCGCGGTCGCCGTTGAGTTCGACCTGTTTGATCTGGAGGTTGAGGGCGGCGATTTCGCGGGCGTAGGCGTTGATTTCATCGGCGACGGCGGCGACCTGCTGATTGAGGTTGCGGCGCTGGAGGTCGAGTTCGTTGTGGGCGGCCTGGACGCGGAGGGTGAAGGTCTGGGCGGCGTGGACGAGGGCGGTGCGTGCGGCGGAGGATTCGGGTTCGTTGACGACGTCGTGCCAGGCGGCCCAGAAGCGGGCGAGGAGGGCGGAGATGCCGTCGTCGGAGGGGTCGTTGAAGACGGATTCGGCGTTGCGCAGGGGTGTTGCGAAGGCGGAGTGCTGGCCGCGGGAGGAGAGGGCCTGGCGGGCCTGGTAATCCATGAAGGCGTCGCGGATGCGGTGGACGTCGCGGGCGTCGACGCCGAAGCCGGGCTTGCCGAGGAGGCTATCGCGGGCGGACCAGGCGGAGCCTTCGAGGCCGATGGGGCGGAGGAGGACGCGCTGGCGGGAGAAGCCGGGGGTCTGGGCGTTGGCGATGTTGTGGGCGGCGACGTCGACGGCGAGCTGATGTGCGCGGAGGGCTTTGACGGCGGTATCGAGGCCGATGGAGAGGGCCATGGGCGTACCTCTAGGCGCTTCGCGAGACGAAGCCGCTCCCTTCCTGGAGGGTGGTTTGGCCGGCTGGCCCGTAGGTTGGCGAGAGGTGGCCGGCGAGGATGGCGGCCCAGCGGTCGCGGAGGCGGAGTGCGGCGAGCACGAGGCGGGCGTTGGCTTCCTGGGCCTCGCGGAGTTCGCGGGCGCGCTCGAGGAGGCGGTCGCGGGTTTCGCCGAAGCCGGTCACACCAAGGTTGTCGGCAAGGGCGGCGAGGTCATCGAGGGTTTCGCACCCCGGCGCGATGGCTCTGACGAGATTCACACGCTCGGCTTCGCGGGCTTCGATCGCGTGCACCGTCTCGAGCATGCGCTGGCTGACGACTTCGATGCGGGGGTAGTCGGAGGCGATGAGCGCGCGCTGCTCTTCGAGGGCGAGCGTAACGAGTGTACCGAGCAGGCGCTCCTCTTCGGCGAGGAGGTCGAGGATGCGCCCGAGTTCGGCTGCGTTCACGGGAGGTCACCGGCGATGCCGTCGGCGAGGAGCCGGGCGGCGATTTCGCGGGCGTTGGAGGAGTAGGTGCCGCTGGCGATGGCGGCCTTGAGGGCGGCGACTTTTTCGGCGCGGACGTCGCGGGCTTCGGCGACGGCGCGGGCGGCCTCGGCGACGATGCGGCCGCGGGGGGAGAGGGTCAGGATGTCGTGGACAGCGCGCGCGCCGCCTGCGCCCTGGGCGCCGCCGGCCTGGCCGGTTTGCCCGGCGGAGCCGGGGCCGCCGGCGGGGTTGAGGTGGGTTCCGCCGAGGTTGAGACCGTCGATGCGTGCCATGGGGTGCCTCCTGGCGGGCTGGGCTAGCGGGTGATGCGGGTGGCGAGCTCGAGCATGGCATCGCCGATGGCGAAGGTCTTTGCGCAGGCGCTATAGGCGCGCTGGGCGATGATCATGCTGACGAACTCCTGGGCCACATCCACATTGGAGCTTTCGAGCGTGCCGGGCCGCAATGGGGCAAAACCCTCATCCCCGGGTGAGGCGACCTGCGGTTCGCCGCTGTTGGCGGTTGGCTGGTAGAGGCCGTCGCCGAGCAGTTCGAGGGCCTGGGGGTTGGCGAAGCGGGCGACGCGGATGCGGCCAAGCTCCTGGCGTTCGCCGTTTTCGTCGAGGGCGGAGAGGACGCCGCTGCTGTCGATGGCGGCGGCGGACCAGCCTTCGGGGAGGCGGATCGGGTCGCCGTTTTCGCCGGGGACGATGCGGCCGGCGAAATCGACGAGGGTGCCTTCGCCGTCGAGGAGGAAGCCGCCATAGCGGGTGTAGACGGGTTCGCCGGTATCGCCGCGGATGACGAAGAAGGCGTCGTCCTGGAGGGCCGCGTGAAGCGGCGAGTCGCTGGCGATGACGGCGGCGGGGGTGAGGAGGAGGTCGCGGGTGGTGACGGCGACGCCGAGGCGGCCGCTCTCGGCGGTGGCGGCGGCATCGGGCAGACCCTGGTGGAGGGCGCGGGAGGCCTTGAAGCCGCTGGTGTTGGCGTTGGCGAGGTTGTGGGCGACGGTATCGAGGATGTCCTGGTTGTGGAGGAGGCCGCTGGCGGCTGCGGCGAGGATGGTGGGCATGGCGGGCGACTCCCTTCGGGCGGGTTAGAGGCGGCCGAGCTCGCCGGAGGCCTGGTCGAGGGTGGTATCGAGGCGGGCGAGGACGGCCTGGCTGGCCTGGTAGACGCGCTGGACGGCGAGGAGCGAGGTCAGCTCTTCGACGAGGTTGGCGTTCGAGGATTCGAGGTAGCCCTGGCGGAGGCCGGGGTCGGCGGCGGGGATGCCCTCGGCGCCGTCGAGGGCGCGGAAGTACGCTTCGCCGGCGCGGGCGAGCTGGAGGGGGGCGAAGTCGCGGATGCGCAGGCGGGCGACTTCGTTCCCGTTGTCATCGCGGATGGCGCCGTCGGGGCCGACCGTGACCGGGGTGGGAGGGAGGGTGATGGGGTTGCCGTCTTCGCCGAGGACGTAGTAGCCGGCGGAGGTGACGAGGGAGCCTGCGGCATCGCGCTGGAAGCGGCCGTCGCGGGTGTAGAAGACGTTGCCGACCTCGTCGCGGATGGTGAAGAAGCCGGCGGCGAGGGCGAGGTCGAGTTCGAGGCCGGTCTGGCGGAGCATGCCCTGCTGGAAATCGGTGACGAACTCGGCGACGAACTTGCCGGTGCCGACCTGGCCTACGACGGCCTGGATGCGGGCGGTAAGCGGCGCGGGGACCGGGGCCTGCTGGGAGATCGGCACATCGCCGAGGGGTGCGAGGGAGGCGATTTCGCGCTTGAAGCCGACGGTACTGGCGTTGGCGATGTTGTTGGCGAGGACGTCCTGGTAGCGCCAGGCGGCTTCCATGGCGGTGAAGGCGGAGTAGAGGCCTTTGATCATGCGGAGTTCCTCCTGGCGAAGGTGATGCGCAGGGCCACGAAGGCGATGCCGCCGACGGCGAGCATGGTGAAGAGGGCGCGTGCGGCGCGCTCGATGGTGGTGGGGCCGGGCGCCTCGCCCGTGTCAGGGAGGGTGCCGGGGCGGACGTCGCCGGGGGAGGAGCCGTCATCGCTGATGACAGTAAAGCGGCCGGCGATCGAGATGGTTGCGGGGAGCTGGTCCTCGGGGGCGCCGGCGGGCCGGGCGGCGACGACGAAGAGGCGGTAGTCGTAGGAGGTGAGGCCCTGGAGGCGGGTATCGAGGACGCCGATGCCGTCGGCGCCGGTGCGAATCGTCCCGACGCGGAAGGGGGCCGCCGTGCCGCCGGTGAGCCAGCCTTCGTAGACGTAACCCTCGACGGGCGGGAGGTTTTTGACGTCGACGCGGGCGTAGGCCTCGGAGAAGGAGAATTCGAGGACGCCCTCGGCGTTGCGGGGGCCGAAGTTGGAGATGCCTTCGAGGTAGGTGAGCTTGACGAGCTGGGGCACGCCGTTGGCGCCGGCTCCCGGGAGGGGGATGAGCGCGGCGACGAGGGCGGCGAGGATGCCCGCGGCGAGGACGGCCGCGCGGCGGGTCATGACGCGATCCCCTGGCGGCGGAGGAGGAGGCGGACTTCCTCTTCGCTGCGGTGCATGCGGCGGGCGAGCTCGGCGACGTCGACGGGGCCGCCGGCGCGGAGCCGGTCGATGGCGGGACGGGGCGGGGCAGCGCAGGCGCGGGCCGCGCGGGCCGCGCCGGGGCCGCGGACGGGGATGCCTGGCGCGGGAGCGGTTTCGGCCGCGGGCGGCGAGCGGTGGCGGATGGCGCGGGCGCCGGCGCGGAGCTGCTGGACCTGGAGGTAGAGGTAGAAGAGGGCGCCGAGGGTGACGAGCTGGGAGATGGCGAGCAGGGCGATGACGTCGGTCATGGCAGCCTCCGGGTGCTAGGGGTTGCGCTCGCGGGCGAGGCGGGCGCGCAGGCGGCCGAGGGCGCGGCCGTGGAGCTGGCAGACGCGCGACTCGGAGATGTCGAGGATCTGGGCGATCTCCTTCATGGTCATTTCGTCGCGGTAGTAGAGGCTGATGATGAGCCACTCGCGCTCGGGGAGGGTCTTGATGGCGGCGGTGAGGGCATCGAGGAGCTGGCGCTTTTCGAGGCGCTCGGTGAAGTCCTCCTCGTTCGGGTCAGCGGGGAGCTCGGTCGGCGCGGTGCCGTCTTCGTTGTTGTCGCGGTCGAGGAGGCCATCGAGGGAGACGGTGACCCAGCTGGCGTCGATGAGGGCCTGGTTGTACTGCTCGAGGGTGAGGCCCATGAGCGCTGCGGCTTCCTCGTCGGTGGGTTCGCGGCCGTGCTCGCGCTCGAACTCGGTGTGAATCTGCTCGAGCCTGCGGGCTTTCTGGCGGACGGAGCGGGGAAGCCGGTCGAGGGAGCGGAGGGCATCGATGATGGCGCCGCGGATGCGGGAGATGGCGTAGGTTTCGAACTTGACGCCCTTGGAGCCGTCGAAGCGGTCGAGGGCCTCGATGAGGCCGATGGTGCCGTAGGAGAGGATGTCTTCGTAATCGAGGATGGCGGGGAGGCCGATGGCGAGGCGGCCGACGACGTACTTCACGAGCGGCGCGTACTGGCGGATAGCGGCTTCGCGGTCTTCGAAGAGGGGTGCGCTGGAAGCTCGTGCGGTGGCCATGGATGCGGCTCCTCAGGGGTCAGGCGTCGGGCGCCGGGTGTTCGGGGGTTTCGCCGCCGGAATCGGCGGAATCGGCGGGGGGTTGCGGCGGCGGCGCCTTCGGGGGGCTGGTGAGGATGACGGCCTCGGCGCCGAAGGCGACGGCGGTGACGAGGACGAAGGTGAAGATGGCGCGCATGAGGGCCTGGTCGAAGGGGTAGCCGGCGCGGGTGCCGAGCCAGGCTGCCGCGACGGCCATGGCCAGGGCGGCGTAGACGCCGTAGCGGGCGATCGTGAAGGGCGGGATGGGGTTCACAGCTGGCCCCTCCGGCGCATTTCAAGCTGGCGGCGCATGAGGTAGCGGGCGATGAGGTCGCGCTGGCCGCGGGGCATATCGAGGAACTCGCAGTGGATGCGGCGCATGCGGTAGCCGCGCTCGGGTTCGCGGACGAAGACGATGCGGGCGCGGACGGCGATGTCGCCCGCCTCGGGGAGGTGCGCCTCGAGGCCGAGGCGCTCGCCGGGCATGGCGAAGGCTTTGGAGGCGATGCAGCAGCCGCTCTCGGAGAGGTCGACGATGGTGCCATCGATTTCGACTTCGGTTTCGGTCTCTTCTTCGGCGGGGACGGCGATGCGGTAGATGCGGGAGGGTTTGATGGCGACCTGGAGGCGGTAGTTGCGGCGCCGCTCGTGGCAATCGATGAAGGCGGGGAGGCGGAGGTACTCGCAGGCTCCGTCTTCGCTGTGGCCGGCGACCTCGGTGACGAACCGCCAGCGCTTGTTGCGGAAGATGTAGGCGGCGCGGACGAGGGTGCCGACGGGGAGAGGGCGGGGCTTCAGGCCGCGCATGGGGACGAGGATGGCGACGCGTTCATCATCGACGTCCTCGATGCGGGTGGCGTAGCTTTCGTCGCCGTCGCGGGCGGAGACCTCGATGCGGAGGGCGGTGCCTGGGAGGAGACCCTGGGCCATAAATGGATTCTTAGGCCGCGGGGCTGGGGCGCCCATTCGACTTCTCCCGTGATGGTGTGATGGAGAGCCCTGATGCGCGTGTGAAGCGGGGCGAAGCGTTCGTCATGGCTCTCGTGCACGTTTGAAGATAGGTCCGGAGCACGGGCGGCCGGGGTTTCCGGCAGTGACGGCCACGTAGCAATCCGGGCAGGTTTATGGTCGCGAGGAGGGGGACACGGGGTGGATCGGCGAGTTCCCGCGGCGGGCCGGGGCACTTCCCTGATCGCGGGCGGCTGCGGCCCGGAGCCGCTCAGGCGATGGCGGCGAACCCGGCCGGCGCGGGGAAGAGGCCGGCGGCGAGATTCGCGGGCTCGGCGACGACGATGCCGGCGGCGATATCGCGCCCGGCGGAGAGGAAGGCGAGGCCGAGGCCGGTTTCGGCGAGCAGTTGGAGCGCGCCGGCGAGGGAGGGAGCGAGGTCCGTGCCGGTGAGCACGGCGCCGGCGAAGCGTGGGAGGGGAAGCATCTCGATGGCGGGCCGGACGGCGGCGGGCTGCCAGTGAGCCGGGATGGCTAGATAGGCGAAGTGGGCGGCGCCGGGGATGGGCGGCGGGGTCCACGCGCCGGCGGGGCAATCGACGAAGAGGCAGGCGCCGCGCGGGGCCCGGCTGACCGCGCGGACGAGGTCGCCGGGGGCGAAGACCTCGCTGCAGGGGAGGCCGAGGGCATCGGCGCAGGCGCGGATGGCGTCGTGGGCGCCGGCGCGGGCGGAATCGGCGGCGACAAGGACGGCGGGGCGGCCGGCATCGGCGCAGTCGAGCGCCATCTTGAGGAGGGCGGTGGTCCGGCCCGCGCCTTCGGGGCCCTGGATGGAGATGAGGGCGGTGGCGCCCTCGGGCGGGTAGGAGGCGGGGGCGGCGGCGAGCCAGGCTTCGACGGCTTCGGCCGGGGAGCGGGCACCAGGCGCGGCTTCGAGGACGCGGCGGGCAGCCGCGGTGTCCCAGCCGATGCCTTCGAAGGCGGCGAGGAGCGACTCCTCGCGGGCGGGGAGCGGCGCCGGGGCGGCGGGGCGGAAGCGGGGGTCGGGGGCCGGGGGCGGGGGCTCGGCGGCGGCGAGGGCTTCGAGGTCGGCGACGGTGACGCCGGGGGCGGTTTCGACGCGGCGGAGGGTCTCTTCGAGGACAACCTGCTGGAGGTGGAGGGGGAGGGCTTCGGCGGCGGGCCCGGGCGGGGCGGCGATGATCTCGACGAGCGGCGGTGCGCCCTCGCGGTGGAGGGAGCGGGTGGAGAGGATGACGGCATCGGGCCCGAGTTCGCGGCGGATCCGGGCGAAGAGGCGCGTGGTGTCGTTACCGATGAAGCGCTTCGTTTCCAACGTTCACCTCGATATTGCCGATGGCTTCGACCTGGGTTTGGGGCGTGATTTCGGCGAAGGAGAGGACCGCGACATTCGGCAGGCGGCGCTCGAGGAGGCGCCGGAGGGCGAGCCGGATGCGCGAGGAGCAGAGGATGATCGGTTCGCGGCCGGAGGCGGCGACACGCTCGACCTCGGCGGCGACGACGCCGATAAGGCGCTGGACCTGCCAGGGGGGCATGGCGACCTGGCTGCCGCGGTCGGTCTGCTGGATGCTGGCGGCGATCTCCTCTTCGGTGCGGGGGCCGACGGTGATGACGCGGATGGTGCCGGATTCATCGGCGTACTGGCGGCTGATCTGGCGGGCGAGCGCGGCGCGGGCGTACTCGGTGAGAAGGTCGATATCGCGGGTGACGCGGGCGTGGGTGGCGAGGGTTTCGCAGATGGTGACGAGGTCGCGGATGGAGACGCGCTCGGCGAGGAGGTTCTGGAGGACTTCCTGGACTTCGCCGACGGTGAGGGTGGAGGGGATGAGGTCGTCGACGAGGGCCGGGTACTCCTTGCGGAGGTTTTCGAGGAGGTCCTGGACGTCCTGGCGGCTGAGGAGGTCGGGGGCGAAGCGGCGGACGAGCTCGGTGAGGTGGGTGGCGAGGACGGATTCGGCGTCGACGACGGTGTAGCCGAGGAGCTCGGCGCGTTCGCGGTAGGCGGGGGTGATCCAGCGGGCAGGGAGGCCGAAAGCGGGCTCGACGGTTTCGATGCCGGGGATGTCGCCTTCGGCGGTGCCGGGGTCCATGGCGAGGTAGTGGCCGGGCTGGAGGGAGCCGCGGGCGATTTCGACGCCGCGGAGCTTGACGACGTAGGCGTTGGGGGCAAGGCCGAGGTTGTCGCGGACGCGGACGGTGGGGAGGACGATGCCGAGTTCGAGGGCGAGCTGGCGGCGGATCTGGGTAATGCGGCGGAGGAGGGTGCCGCCGGCCTGTTCGTCGACGATGGGGATGAGGCCGTAGCCGACTTCGATTTCGAGGGGGTCGACGGTCATCATCTGGATGACCTGCTGGGGGCCGAGCTGCTCGGGCTCGGGGAGCGGCTCGGGGCGGGCGGCGAGGGCCGCCAGCTCGGCCTGGCGCTTCGAGCGGTCGATGAGGTAGCCGCCGGCGCCGATGGCGGCAGCCACCATGAGGAAGGGGAGGCGGGGGAGGCCGGGCATGGCGGCGAAGAGGGCGAGCATGGCGGCGGCGACGTACATCGGCCGCGACTGCATGGTGACCTGGGAGAAGACCTGGGATCCGAGGTTGGTTTCGCCGGCGGCGCGGGTGACGATGATGCCGGTAGCGGTGGAGATGAGGAGGGCGGGGAGCTGGGAGACGAGGCCATCGCCGACGGTGAGCTTTGCGTAGAGGTTGAGGGCTTCGGCGGGGCCGACGCCCTGCTGGAGGATGCCGATGGAGAGGCCGCCGATGATGTTGACGAGGATGATGACGATGCCGGCGATGGCATCGCCTTTGACGAACTTGGAGGCGCCGTCCATGGCGCCGTAGAAGTCGGCTTCCTGGCCGATGGCTTTGCGGCGCTCACGGGCTTCGGCTTCGTTGATGAGGCCGGCGTTGAGGTCGGCGTCGATGGCCATCTGCTTGCCGGGCATGGCATCGAGGGTGAAGCGGGCGGCGACTTCTGCGACGCGGCCGGCGCCGTTGGTGATGACGACGAACTGGATGACCACGAGGATGAGGAAGACGACGAGGCCGACGACGAGGTTGCCGCCGACGACGAAGCTGCCGAAGGAGTGGACGACTTCGCCGGCGTCGCCCTGGAGGAGGATGAGGCGGGAGGTGGAGACGTTGAGGGCGAGACGGTAGAGGGTGGTGATGAGGAGGAGGGAGGGGAAGACGGAGAACTTGAGCGGCTCTTCGGTATAGATGGCGACGAGGAGGATGACGACGGAGACTGCCAGGTTGATGGTCAGGAGGACATCGATGAGGGTCGGCGGCAGCGGGATGATCATCATCCCGACGATGGTGATGAGGCCGACGGCGAGGAGGATGTCGGTCTGGCCGAGGAGGCGGCCGAGGCTGGCGCTGGCGGGGCGTGGCTGGGCCTGGACGGTCACCGGGCGGCTCCTTGAGCGGGATTGGTGCGGCGGCCGGCGCGGGCGCGGAGGGCGTAGACCCACGCGAGCACTTCGGCGACGGCGTGGAAGAGGCTGGCCGGGATGTACTGGCCGACCTGGACGCTGGCGTGGAGGGCGCGGGCGAGGGGCGGCTCTTCGAGGACGGGGACGCCGGCCTCGCGGGCGACGTCGCGGATGCGGAGGGCAAGGTAGTCCTGGCCCTTGGCGACGACCATGGGGGCGGGCATGGAGACGGCGTCGTACTTGAGGGCGACGGCGTAGTGGGTGGGGTTGGTGACGACGACGTCGGCGGTTTTGACGGCCGCGATCATGCGGTTGAGGAGCTGCTGGCGCCGGCGTCGGATGGCGGCTTTGATTTGCGGGTCGCCATCGGTTTCCTTCAGCTCCTGTTTGAGCTCGTGGCGGGTCATGCGGAGGCGTTTGAGGTGCTGGCGTCGCTGCCAGGCGTAATCGGCGAGGGCGAGGAGGAAGAGGACGCCGGCGGCGCGGAAGGCGATATCGAAGCCGAGGGCGGCGAGTTTCGCGGTGGCGGCGCCGATGCTGAGCGCGCCGAGGCCGGCAAGGTCGCCGAACTGGCCGCGAAGGGTTAGGCCGACAACGACGGCGATGATGGCGAATTTGAGGAGGGATTTGACCAGGCGGAAGGCGCCATCCCAGGAGACGATGCGCTTGAGGCCGGCGCCGGGGTTGACGCGGCTGAGCTGGGGCCTGATGCGGGCGCCGGCGAGGAGCGGCCCGGTCTGGACGATGTTGAGGGCGATGGCGGCGACCGCGAGGAGGGCAAGGAGGGGGAGGAGCGCCTGGATCATGCGCCAGGCGGACTCGCGGGCGAGTTGCTGGGCGGATTCGGGGGTGAGCTCGGGGACGGGGTGGCCGAGGTCCTGGGCGAGGATGGCAGCCATGTCGTTCCAGAGCTGGGGCCCGAGGAAGCGAAGGGCGAGGACGGCAAGGAGGAGGACGCCGATGGAGACGACCTCATCGCTGTGGGCGACGTCGCCCTTCTGGCGGGCATCGCGCAGGCGTTTTGGGGTTGGCGCTTCGGTGCGTTCGCCGGCCATTTAAGACGCACCTCCGAGGAGAACGCGGCTCGAGCCGGCGAGGGAAGCGCCGAAGACGCCGTTCATGAGCTGCATGGTCACCGGGAGGGCGGCCGCGAGGACGAGGACGCCGACGCCGATCTTGACCGGCGCGCCGACGATGAGGATTTGGACCTGGGGCACGGTGCGGGCGACGATGCCCATGCCGACGTCGGTGAGGAGGAGGGCGGCCATCACGGGCATGGCGATCCGGATGGCGGTGACGGTGAGGCCGGCGACGAGAGAGGTGATGCCGGACGGGGAGAGGCTGAAGGGGTCGAAGGTGCCGGGCGGCACGGCCTGGAGGGTCTCAGCGAGGGACTGAATAACGAGGTGGTGGCCGTTGATGGAGAAGAAGACGAGGGTGACGAGGAGGGAATAGAACTGGTCGAAGACGCCGAATTCGGTGCCGGTGATGGGGTCGAAGACGGCGCCGAGGCCGAAGCCGACCTGGAGGCCGATGATGCGGGAGGCCATCTGGAGGCCGATGACGACGATGTTCATGGAGAGGCCGAGGCCGAGGCCGAAGAGGGCTTCGCGCAGGACGTCGTCGATGAGGCGGGCGAAGGAGTCGGGGGCCTGGCCGCCGGGGAGCTTCGTGATCGGCGCCAGGACGAGGGCGGTGAAGACGGCGAAGCCGATCTTCGCCTGGGCCGGGATGCCGCGGTGGGAGAGGAGCGGCGACGAGACGAGCATGCTCGAGGCGCGGACCAGGATGAGGAGGAAGGTGTAGGTGGCCTCGGGGGAGAGGTCGAGCTGCATGGTCAGCGACCGTAGGCGGCCATGTTGGCGAAGATGCCGGCTGAGAAGTCGAGGAGGGTGGCCATCATCCAGGGGCCGAAGAGGAGCATGGCGACGAAGACGGCGACGAGCTTGGGGACGAAGGTGAGGGTGGCTTCGTTGACCTGGGTGGCGGCCTGGATGATGGAGACGACCATGCCGACGACGAGGGTGGTGGCGAGGATGGGGGCGCCGACGAGCATGCCGACGGTGAGGGCTTCGCGCATGAGTCCGAGGATGACGCCTTCGTTCACGGATGCCTCCTAGGCGAAGCTCCCGACGAGGGAGCCGACGATGAGATACCAGCCATCGACGAGGACGAAGAGGAGGATTTTGAAGGGGAGGGAGACGATGACGGGCGGGAGCATCATCATGCCCATGCTGAGGAGGGCGGAGGAGATGACGAGGTCGATGATGAGGAAGGGGATGAACATGACGAAGCCCATCTGGAAGGCTGTCTTCAGCTCGCTGATGGTGAAGGCGGGCACGAGGACGTAGGTGGGGACGTCAGCGGGGGAGCTGGGTTTGGGGCTGCCGGAGAGCTTGAGGAAAAGGGCGAGGTCCTGCTCGCGGGTTTGCTTGAGCATGAATGCGCGGAGGGGCTGTTCGCCGCGTTCGAAGGCTTCCTGCTGGGAGATGGAGCCGGCGAGGTAGGGCTGGATGGCTTCGTCGTTGATGGTTTTGATGGTGGGGGCCATGACGAAGGCGGTGAGGAAGAGGGCGAGGCCGATGAGGACCTGGTTGGGCGGGAGCTGGGGGATGCCGATGGCGTTCCGGACGAGGGAGAGGACGACGATGATGCGGGTGAAGGAGGTGACCATGACGAGGATGGCCGGGGCGAGGGAGAGGACGGTGATGAGGACGAGGAGCTGGAGGGCGGCGGAGACGGTGGCGGGGTCCTGGGCGGCGAGCGCCGGGTTCTGCGGGGGGGCGGGCTGGCCGGGGGCGGCGGTCTGCTGGACGCAGCCGGTGAGCAGGAGAAGTGCGAGCCCGGCGAGGGCGAGGGGGAGGAGGATGCGCCGGCGGCGGCGGGATGCTGGGCGGTTCGCCACGCTGGCCCCCAGGCAAGGAAGGTGAGGCCAGCGTATCGGCGGGGGCGGCAGGGCCAGTATCCGGAGACTCCCGCTGGAGGGCCGGGAGAACCCTCACGCTGCGGCGGCGGAGAACCCTGATTCAGCGGCGGCGGAGCGCGGATGCCGGGTCCGGTTCGGCGCCGATGACGGGCTCGGCGGCGGCGCGGCTCTCGCGGCGGCGGAGGGATTCGAGGAGCTGTGCAGCGAAGTCGCCGATGGGGAGGGGGTCGCGCCGGGCATCGGCGGCGGCGAGGACGCTGGCGGCTTCTTCGGGGGTGAGCGCCTCGAGCATGGTGATCTGCTGGGCGGTGGCCCCGATGGCGATGACGCGGTCGCCGAGGGCGAGGAGGTGGATGGTGCGCCCGTTGGCGATGGGGAGGGTATCGACGACGCGGAGGAAGCCGGTGGTGCTGCGCGGGGCGGCCATGCGGCGGGCCCACCAGCGGAGGCCGACGATCGAGCCGCCGATGACCGCTGCAACGAGGGCGAGCCGCCAGCCGAGGGAGAGGAGGTCGCCGGGACCGAGCGAGAAACCCGTGCCGTCCGGGGTGCCTTCGACCCGGGAGGGCGAGGCGTCCTCGGCGGCAGGGACGAGGGTGGGGCCGGCGGCTTCCCGGGGCGCGGGCGCAGCGAAGGAGATGAAGAGGACGGCGATGAGCAGCGCGCCGCCGATAGCGACCAGCCAGGTGAGGCGCCGGCGGGACGCGGGGTCGTTCATGCGACGGCTTCCGGCTCTTCGACCTCGTGCTCGTGGCCGCGGCGGACGACCTCGACGACGCGGACGCCGAAGTTTTCGTCGACCACGACGACTTCGCCGCGTGCGACGAGGCGGTCGTTGACGAGGATGTCGACGGGTTCGCCAGCGATGCGGTCAAGTTCGATGACGGAGCCTGGGCCGAGGCCGAGGACTTCGGCGACGGTGAGCCGGGTGCGGCCGAGCTCGACGGTGACGTTCATCTCGAGCCCGGCGAGGAGCTCGATCCCAGAGGAGTAGTCGACCTGGCCGGGCTCGGGGAGCGGCGCGAAGCGGGCGCGCTGGGCGGTGACCTGCGGCTCCTGCTTCGGCGGGGGGCCGGCCGCGGGTTCGGAGCGGGGGGCGGGCCGGCGGCCGGGCGCGCGGCGGCGGGCGGGGGCTGGTCGAAGCGGTTCAGTTCCACATCAAGAAGCTCGGCAGCCTCGAGGTCTTCCTGAGTGATCAACGGGGTGTCAGCGGTATCGGCGGCGGCCGGCGCGGGCTGGTCGAAGGCGCCGGCCATCGAGCCGGCGACGATATCGAGGAAGGTGCCCGGCAGGACGAGGGTGAGCGGGAGCTCGCGGGCCAGGGCGATGGTTGCGGTGAGGTAGAGGCAGGCGTCGTCGAGCCCGGCGAGGGTCCCGGCCATGGTGTTGGCGGTGACATCGTCGAAGGAGAGGATGAGGCCGTTGGAGGACTTGCTGAAGACCTCCTGGTTGAGGGCCTGGAGGACCTGGCCGAGGAAGGTGAAGGCGACGACGAGGGTCTGCTGCTCCTGGTCTTCGGGGTTGTCGGCTTCGGTCTGGAGGTAGGCGGCGGCGGGTGCGGTGGGGAGGACGAGGTAGGCCGTGGCGGACTGGTCGTTATCGGTGGAGAGCTCGATGGGGACGGCAAGGTGGGGTTCGCCGAACTCGCCGGCGATCTCGTCGGGCATGACGAGCCGGGCATCGCGGATGGCGGCGGAGGGTTCGGCGCCCTGGATGACCTGGAGGGCGCGGGCGGCAGCCTGCCAGGCGCGACGCCCGACGGCATCGAGGGTGGCGGCCTGCTGCGGGGAGAGGAGCTGGGCGAGGACGTCGACGGGGTCCGCCATTGATGGGCCCTCCTACTGGACGATGAAGGTTTCGAAGTAGATTTTTTCTACTTTTTCGCCGTGAAGGTGATGGTTGATTGCTTCTTTGAGCTCTTCTTTGAGCTTTTCTTTGCCTTCGACGGTGGAGACTTCCTCGGCGGTATGGGAACCGATGACGTAGGCGATGGCGTCGAGGATCTTGTGCATCTCGGGCTCGAGGTGGTGGGCGAATTCGGCGTTCTTGGCCGCGACCTTGTCCGCGCTCAGCCCGACCCATGGCGGCGTGGCGGGGCCGAACTCGAGGGCCATGATGACTTTGACGTAGCGCTGGGTGGTGCCGGTGGGCTTGAGGTTGAGGACGATGCCTTCGGGGGCGTTGGAGGGTTTGCCGCCGTGGCCGCCGCCGGCGTTGGGTTTGCCGATGAAGACGGTGGGCCGCGGCGCGGCAGCGATCTGCTCGGCGGTGTAGACGGGCACGGGCTTGGGGTCCATGTAGTTGGGCTTGATGTAAAACCAGAAGGCGGCTGCGAAGAGGACGGCGCCGCCGGCGAGGATCTTTTTGTCTTTGAACATGGGCTACCTCCGCTGGCTCCCGGAGAGGGCTTTCTGCAGGTCTTCGATGGTGGGATAGAGGATGACGATGTCGGCCCGGCGGTTGAGGGCGCGGCCTTCGGGGGTGCTGTTATCGGCGAGGGGGCGGGTCTCAGCGTAGCCGGCGGCGTAGAGCTTTGCCGGATCGAGGCCGCCCTGTTCGACGAGGACGCGGAGGACGCGGGTGGCGCGGGCGGTGGAGAGCTCCCAGTTGGTGGGGAAGTCACGGCTGTTGGGGGGAATGTTGTCGGTGTGGCCTTCGATGCGGAGGGTGTTGGGCAGGCCGCGGAGGGCATCGGCGACCTGGAGGAGGACATCGACGCTGCCGGGCCGGAGGTCGGCGCTGCCGGAATCGAAGAGCAGGTTATCGGCGAGGGAGATGGTGATGGAGGTGGAATCGGAGCGGAGCTGGATTTTGCCTTCGAGGCCGTTGGCGGCGGCGAATTCGGTCAGCGTCTTGTTGAGGCCTTCGAAGGTGTTGGAGCGGATTTCGTTGAGGGAAGGGGTGAGGCCGCCGCCCTGGTTGAGCACGGCGGAGGAGCCGTTGGAGCCCTGGAGGACGCCGATGGAGAAGGCCTGCTCGATGGAGACGCGGACGGACTGGAGCTTCTGGGGGTTGGCGTCGCTGGTGGCGTAGAGGACGACAAAGAGGGCGAAGAGGAGCGTCACCATGTCGGCATAGGAGACGATCCATCGTTCGTGGTTTTCGGGCTTTTCGGCCTCGGGGGCTTTGCGGCTCATGCGGCCTCCCGCCGGGCCGCGCCGGCCTCATCCTTCTTGCCGCGCAGGGAGGGCTGGAGGAAGCCTTCGAGCTTTTCGCGGACGATGCGGGGGTTATCGCCGGCCTGGATGGACATGAGGCCTTCGATGACGACGTCGAGGGCGTGGAGTTCGTGCTTGGAGTTGCTCTTGAGCTTGGCCGCGAGGGGGAGCCAGAGGACGTTGGCGGTGAAGACGCCGTAGAAGGTGGCGACGAAGGCGGTGGCGATGCCGGGGCCGATGTGGTCGGGCTCGTCGAGGTGGGACATGACGGTCATGAGGCCCATGACGGCGCCGAGGACGCCGATGGTGGGGGCGATGCCGCCCATGAACTCGAGGGCGGCGAAGTTGCTTTCGTGGCGGTGCTTCATGGACTCCCGCTCGATCTCCATGATTTCGCGGAGGAGCTCGGGGTCGGTGCCGTCGATCATGAGCTGGACGCCCTTGCGGGTGAACGGGTCGTGGATCTTCTCGATGTCGGCCTCGAGGGCGAGGAGGCCTTCGCGGCGGGCCTTATCGGCCATCTGGACGAAGAGTTCGACGGTCTCGGCGGAGTTGTGGCTGGAGCCGGCAAAAAAGGCTTTCATGATGGTTTTGGGAAGCCCCACCATGACGGAGAGCGGCTGCGAGATCATGACGGCGCCGAGTGACCCGAGGATGACGATGAAGAAGCCCGGGAGGTTGATGAGCTTCATGGGATTGCCGCCCTCGAGGATGTTGCCTCCGATGATGCCGACGAGGGCGACGACGAGGCCGATGACGGTGGCCAGGTCCATCAGGCGCTCCTCCGGATGGCGCCGATCGCTTTGCGGCGGAACTCGGCGATGCGTTCGATGATGGTTTCGGGCGATTCCTGGCAGACGTAGCGGTGGCCGTTGGTGAGGGTGATGTGGGTGTCGTGGGAGGCTTCCATGACCTCGAAGAGGTCAGGGTTGAGGTAGAACTCGGTGCCGTCGATGCGGGTGAGCCTGATCATGCGGATGCTCCCACGCGTGGGTGCCTCCAGCGTAGGGGGTGCGGGCGTGCGGCCGGGATTGGGGGAAGACCCTGACGGCTGGGGAGAGGGCGCTGAGGTTGGGCGGGGAGAACCCTGATGAGGTGGGAGGTTGGAGGTTGGAGGTTGGAGCGGTGGTTAGGGGAAGTCGCTGCCGGGGATGCTTTCGGGGTCGCGGACGAGTTCTTCCCAGCGGCGGCGGATGACGTCGAGGGGGGCGGGCGGGGGCGTCCAGGGGAGGCCGCGAACGATGACGCCGCGGTTGGGGGCGTGTTCGACGAGGCCTTCGCTTTCGAGGCGGCGGAAGGCTTCGCGCACGGGGGTCTGGCTCACGCCCCAGCGGGCGGCAATCTCCTCCTGGCGGAGGTGCTCACCCTCTTTGAGGTTGCCGGAGAGGATCGCGGCCTGGAGCGCTTCGTAGACGAGGTCGGCTTTGGTTTTGCGCGGGTTCCGCATCGCCATGGTTCAAGGATACTGCAGCGGGGCCGGGAGGAACCGTGCCGGCGATGGGCAGCGGCCGGCGCTCAGCGGTCGCCGGTGCCGCGGAGGAAGTCCTCGACGTCCTTGAGGATGTCGTCGGCGGACGGGAGCTCGCTGTCGCCGGGCTCTTCGAAGTCGACGGCGCCTTCGTCGTCCTCGTCGTCCTCTTCGTACTGGTCTTCGAGCGTGCGGACGTAGGTGCCGACCTGGTCGTCACCGCGGGAGGCTTCGTTGACGCGTTCGATGAAGGCGAGGGCGCGCTCGGGGAGGTCGCCTTCGGGAACGCGGAAGCCCAGGATCGGTTCGAGGGCGCGGACGAGTGCGAGGGTGGCCGGGGGGTTCTCGTCGATGCTGAGGTAGTGGGGCACGCCGGCGGCGAGGCTGATGAGGTCGAGCCGGTAGCCGCGGAGGACATCGTGGATGACGCCGAGGATGCCGGTGGGGCCCTGGTAGAGCGAGCGGCCGAGCCCGTAGCGGGCGGCGAGGCGGGGGTCGGCGCTGGAGCCGGTGACGGGAACGGGCCGGGTGTGGGGCGTGGCCGCGGGGCGGGCGACGAGGGTGCAGACGAGAAATGGCTGGAGCGGGACGATCGCTTCTGCGAGGCGGGTGGCGAAGGTGCGCCAGCGGAGGTTGGGTTCGACGCCGCGGATGACGACCAGGTCGTGCTCGCCGGTGCCGGTGCGAACGATATCGCCGCGGTTCTCGGGCCAGTGGAGGCGGCGGACGCCGGATTCGTCGATGGAGACGGTGGGACGGACGTCGGTGAAGACGTAGTAGTCCTCGGGGTCGACCTCGAGGAAGCGGGTGCCGCCGTAGGTCTGGACGAGGTGGGCGGCGGTGTCGGTGGTGACGGTGCCGGTGTCGCTCCAGCCGGTGAAGGCGAGGATGACGATGGGGGCGCGGAGGGGCTGGTCGACGGGGGTGATGGAGAAACCGTCCACGCTGCCATTGTACCGGCACGGCGGCTACGGGCTTTCGGCGAGGCGGGCGGCGCCGGCGCCGACGTGGACGACGGCGGTTCGCCCATCCGGGCCGGCCAAGACGATGACCCAGCCGTTGACGACGGCCTGGGCGCAGACCCCTCCCGGCGGCGGGAGGCCCAGGCAGGCTGACGGCCAGGTGGCCGGCCGGGCGGCGAGAAGAGCGGCGGGGGCGAGCGCGGGGACGGCGGCCTGCGCGAGGGCGAGGGCCTCGGGCGGCGGCAGGGGATCGCCCCCGACGGCCTCGGCGCCGGACGGGAGGGCCGCGGGCGGCGACGCGGCTGGAGCAGGAGGGGGATCGAGGATGCCCGGGCCGGGTGATTCCGCCCGGAGTCCTGCCGCCGCATGGGCGAGCAGGGTGCAAACGATGAGCCAGCCAGCCCAGCGCACCGACCCGGGCATCCTGCTGAGGAGAACGGCGGCAGGCGGGCGAAATGTTCCCGCGCGGGAGGCCGGGGCGACGGTGCGGCGGCGAACAGGTACGCTGGCAGCTCCCGCCGGGGGATGAGAGGAGGCCGTGATGGCATTCGACGTGCGAATTCCGGAGCCGGGCGAACTCGACGAGCTGTTTGCGGTGAATTCGTTCTCGTTCGGGATGCCGCCAAGCGCGGAGCGGGTGGAGCTTTCGCTGAAGCTGGCCGACCGGGAGCGGCTGCTCGGGGCGTGGGTCGATGGGCGGTGCGTCGGCTCGGCGGGCGCGTTCACGTTCGAACTCTCGGTGCCGGGGGCGTCGCTGGCGTGCGGCGGGGTGACGTGGGTGGGGGTGGCGCCGACGCACCGGCGGCGGGGCATCCTGACGGCGCTGATGACGACGCAGCTGGCGCAGATCCGGGAGCGGGGCGAGGCGATTGCGGCGCTCTGGGCGTCGGAGGCGCCGATCTACGGGCGGTTCGGCTACGGACTGGCGATGCAGCAGTACGAGGAGGTGCGGCTGGCGCGGGTGCACGCGCAGCTCCGGGGCCACCCCGGCGCGCGGGGCAGGGCGCGGCTGGTGGACCGGGCGGAGGCGCTGGCAACATGGCCGGCCGCCTGGGAGGCGGCGCGGGCGCAGCGCGCGGGGCTGCACTCACGCACGGCGGCGTGGTGGGAGGTCCGCGTGCTGCCCGAGCAGGACCGGCCGGAAGCGGGCTGGAGCCCGGCGTTCCTCGTCAGCCTCGAAGACGGCGGGGAGACGATCGGGTACGTTCGCTACCGGGTGAAGCGGGGCTGGCGGCACGGGCTGGCGGCCGGCGAGCTGGAGGTGCTCGAACTTGTCGGCGTGGACGGCGGGGCGGAGGCGGCGCTCTGGGAGTACGTGTTCGGGGTCGACCTGATCGAGACGGTGGCGGCGCACAACCGGCCGTTCGATGAGCCGCTCTTCGGGCTGCTCGAGGACCCGCGGCGGCTCGAGCGGTATCCGGTGGATGCGCTGTTCTGCCGGGTGCTGGACCCGGCGGCCGCGCTGGAGGGCCGGCGGTACGGGCGGGAGGGGCGGCTGGTGTTCGAGGTCGTCGACGACTTCGGCGGGTACGCCGGCGGGCGGTTCGTGCTCGAGGGCGGACCGGACGGGGCCCGCTGCCGGCCGACCGGGGAGACGGCGATGCTCACCCTGCCGGCCGAGGAACTGGGGGCGCTCTACCTGGGGCAGGCGAGCGCGCTGGCCCTCTGGCGGGCGGGGCGGGTCGAAGGGAGCGAGGCTGCGGCGCGGGCGGCGGAGCTGCTGTTCCGCTGGCACCCGGAGCCGTGGGCGCCGGAGATTTGGTAGCGGCTCAGCCGAGCGCGGCTTCGATTTCGGCCTCGTCGAGGTCGGGCCCGACGACGGCGGCGTGGAGCTTCGCGCGGTCGAAGATGCGGGCGGCGACGCGCTGGATGTCGTCGGGGGTGACGGCTTCGATAGCAGCGACCACTTCGTCGATGGTTTCGACGCGGCCTTTGGTGAGCAGGAGTTCGCCGTTGCGCTGGCCGATGGCGAAGGCGGTTTCGAGGGAGAGGCGGAAGCGGCCGATATTGTGGTCCTTGGCTTTGCGGAGCTCCTCGGGCGGGACGGGTTCGCGGACGAGGCGGTCGGCCTCGGCGAGGCAGACCTGAATGGTTTCGCAGAGGCGGTCGCGGTTGACGCCGGCGGAGATGGTGAAGACGCCGGCATCGGAGAGGTAGCCGTAGCCGGAGGAGACGGAATAGGCGAGGCCGCGGCGCTCGCGGACTTCGAGGAAGAGACGGGAGGACATACCGGCGCCGAGGACGTCGTTGAGGATGCGAAGGATGTAGCGGTCGGGGTCGTCGCGGCCGAAGATGGGGAGGCCGAGGTAGAGGGTGCACTGGTCGATGGGGCGGCTTTCGGTGACGACGCGGGGGCCGGTGATGGCGGGGTCGTAGGGCTGGACGGGCGGGATGGGGCCGGGCTCCATGCCGCCGAGGAGGGGAATGGTGTACTCGAGCACCTGCTGGTGGGTGACGTTGCCGGCGACGGAGAGGACGATGTTGCCGGGTTTGTACCACTCGCGGATGTGGCTGAGGAAGTCCTCGCGCTTCCAGGTGGCGACGAGTTCGACGGTGCCGCCGACGTCCCAGCCGGCGGGCTGCGGGCCGTAGACGGCCTGGCCGATGAGGCGGGCGGCCCAGGCGGCGGGGTTATCGTGGTTGCGCTTCAGCTCCTGCTGGACGACGGGGCATTCGCGTTCGATTTCCTGCTGCTCGAGTTTCGAGTTGAGGAGCATATCGGCGGCGACGTCGATGGCCGTGGGGAAGCGGTCGAAGGGGACGATGTTCCAGTAGCAGGTGAACTCTTTGTTGGTGTAGGCGTTGAGGGTGCCGCCGGCGCCTTCGATCTCCTGGGCGATCTGGATGGCCGAGGGGCGCTTTTCGGTGCCCTTGAAGACCATGTGCTCGAGGAAGTGGGTGATGCCGTTGAGGTGCTGCGGCTCGGAGCGGGAGCCGACCCCCACAAAGATGTTGACGGAGGCGGCCTGGGTGGACGGCATGGTGGCCGTGATGACGCGGAGTCCGTTCGGGAGCGTTGTGATTTCGTAGTCGGACATAGGCCCTCCACGCGGGTGAAGCCGCATCGTACGGATCGGCGGGGAAGGCGCAAGGGGGCAGCCGACCGGGCGGGAGCGGCGGCAGGCTAGACTGGAAAGCGATGGGAAGGATCCCGGGGATTGAGCTGGCGCCGAACTGGACGAGCGCGGCGGCGGCGCTGGAGGGAATCCTGCGGCACGCGGGGATCGACCTGCCGCGGCATGCGGTGATGGGGCTGACGGGGCATGCGTTCCACTTCTGCCTCGGCACGCGGGAGGGTGTCGTGGCGCTGCCGAGCGGGCCGTCCAGCTTCGACCGGGCGGCGATGGTGGCGCGCTACGCGCGGACGGGGCTGCGGTTCGAGCGGTTTGCCGGTCCGGCGGATGCGGCGACGAAGGAGCGGGCGATCGCGTGGGCGGCGGAGCGGCTGGATGCGGGGGTGCCGCTCATCGGATGGGACCTCCACCTGCACGAGTTCGGCATCATCGACGGCTACGACCGGGCACGGGGCGGCTTCTTTGTGCAGGACGTCATCACGGAACAGGTGGGGCCGTTCGTGGCATGGGAGGCGTGGGCGCCGCTCGGGGAGATTGAGCTCTGGGCGCCGGTAGAGCCGGTGGAAGCCGGGCCGGAGGTCGTGGTTGAGGCTTTGCGCACAGCAGCGGCACTGCTGGGCGGGGAGGAGGGCCCGGCCGACGGCCAGCCCCGGGGGGCCGGCGGCATCGAGGCGTGGGCCGAGGCGCTCGAAGGGACGGCGGAGGTGGACCGTGCCGGGAACGCGTACACGCTGGCGGTGCTTGCGGCGGCGCGGACCGACGGGGCAGCCTTCCTGCGCGACCTGGCGGGGGCCCTGCCGGGGGCGGCGGAGCCGCTTGCGGCGGCGGCGCGGGCGCTGGAAGAGGAGACGAAGGCGCTTGCGCCGCTGATTACGCTCTTCCCGTTCCCAAGCGGAGGGCACGGGAATGTCCAGGTGCCGGGCCTGCGGCGGGCGGCGGCAATGGCGCTGCGGCGGGCCGCGCGGTACGAGCGGGAGTGCCGCGGTGCAATCGAGGGGGCAATCCCGCTCGTGGAGGCGGAGACCGGGTAAAGGGCGGGGCAATGCTGCCTGACCGCGGCTAGGAAACGGGGTAGGATTTGTGAAACGGGGAACGAACGTTGGCTGAGCTCGCGCTGTACCTGTACTGGACCTCGGTGGTGACCGCGCCGATCGCGGCGGTGCTCTACTGGGGCTACTTCGGGAGCGCGGCGCTGGCGGTGCGGCGGGTGGCGGCGCAGACGAGCGCGGGCACGATGAGCGTGAGCCTGCCGGCCGGGGGCCCGAACGCGGGGATTGGCCGCCTCGCGACGACGTTTACGGGGCTGACGACGCTGTTCCTGGCAGGGTGGTTTGCGGCGCGGTGGGCGGCACGCGGCTATGCGCCGCTTTCGAACCTGTACGAGTTCACGACGGCCTTCGCGTTCGGGATCTGCGCGGCGTACCTCGTGTTCGAGCGGACCTCGCGGAACCGGCGGTACGGTGCGCTGGTGCTGCCGATCGCGTCGGCGATGCTGGGGATTGCGGCGGCCTTCCCGAAGGAGATTGTGCCGCTCATCCCGGCGCTGCAGAACGGTCCGCTGCTGACGATCCATGTCTCGGTGATGATGCTGTCGTACGCGGTGCTGACGGTGGCCTTCTGCGCCGCGGTGGTGTACCTGGTGCAGGGCGGCGAGGGGAAGCGGCGGTTCGCTGCGCTGCCTTCGGCCGAGGCGGCTGGGGACCTGGCACACCGGGCGGTGCTGGTCGGCTTTCCGCTGCTGGGACTGGGGATTGCGCTCGGCGCGTGGTGGGCGAACAGCGCTTGGGGGCGGTACTGGGGCTGGGACCCGAAGGAGACGAGCGCGCTGGTGACGTGGCTGAGCCTTGTGGCCTACTTCCATGCCCGGGCGGGGAGCGGCTCGGTGGCGGGCGCCCCGGGGATCCGGCGACTGGTTCCGGCGCGGCTGCGGCGCGGCTGGCGGCCGGACCCGATGTGGTGGCTGGTGGTGATGTGGGGGCTGGTGATGTTCACCTACTTTGGGGTGAACCTCTGGATCAGCGGGCTGCATAGCTACGCCGGGGTGTAGCGCCGGAAAGCGCCGGCCCCGGGTTCAGCTGCGGCGGCGCTGGGCGAGCCCGGCGACGGTGGCGGCGCCGATCGGCCCGGTTTCGTCGTAGAGGCGGCACTGGCCCATGCAGATGCCGTCGCTGGCGCCGTGGTCGGTGGATTCGAAGCCGATCCACTCCCCGGCGGGGTAGCGGTGGAGGTAGAGGGTGATATCGACGTTGATGTAGGCGAGGCCGGCGCTGCCGGAGTTGGCGAGCGGGCTGGCGAAATCGCAGGCGAGGGCGACGCGCTGGAAGGGGGTGAGTTCGCGGCCGGCGACAAGAGGGCGGAGTTCGCGCATCCAGGTGCGCTTCTGGCCGACGGTCCCAAACGTGCGGCCCTGCGAGCGGCTCTCCCACATGGGCTGCCAGCCTTCGTTGGCGATGGGAGGGCGCGGATCGGGCTGGAGGGCGGAGGGCGGCGGGAAGTCCCACGGCGGGGGCGCCCAGACCTCGCCGGGGGGCTGTTCGCCTTCGCGGAGGAGGACGCAGCTGGCGCGGCCGATGGACTGGCCGCCGGCGAAGGCCTCGGCATCGACGACGCGGATGCGGCTGCCCTCGCGGCGGACGGCGGTCTCGACGGTGATGGGGATGAAGGTGGGGAGCCGCCAGAGGTCGACGGTCATCCGGGCGACGCGGAGGTGCGGTTCGGCGTGGCGGCGTTCGATTTCGGCGCCGAGCAGGCCGGCGACGACGCGGCCGTGGAGGGAGTTCGGGTCCCACGGGCCGCGGCAGACGGGCTGGGGCACGAAGGCCTCGCCCTCGGGGAGGAAGAAGGCATCGGTGGGCATGGTTCGCCGATCATGAACGGGCCGCACGGAAGAAGCCAGCGGCTCAGCGGGGGGAGGTCAGGATCTCGGGGCCCTGCGGGCGGTCGCCGGCGGCGCCGTCCGGCTCGAGGGTGACGAACATGCGGGTCATCTCGCGCGGGAGGGAGGGCAGGCGAACGATGAGTTCGCCGTTGGGGGCGCCTTCGAAGTCAGCGGCGGAGCGGGCGCCGTAGGGGCCTTCGCTCCAGACCTGGTAGTGGTGGCCTTCGGGCGCGGGGGGCAGGCCGACGACGCGGAGGACGGCGAAGGAGAAGTCGGAGGCGACGAAGACGGCGCCGCGGGCGCCATCGCCGGAGAGGGGGATTTCGATGGCGCGGGCAGCGAGCTGCGCGCGGAGGTCATCGGCTTCGCTGCGGGCGTCGAGGTAGGCGATGACGGCGGCGGCAAGGCCGACGGTGAGGACGAGGACCGCCGCGGCGGAGGCGAGGGCAACGAGGCGCCAGGGGGCGCCGGCGCGGGCCGGCCGGCGGAGGGGGAGAGGCTGGGGCGGCTGCAGGCGTGCGCGGACGCCGGCGGCGATGCGGTCGGCGGCGCCGGGCGGGAGGGGCTGCTCCTCGTAGCCGTGGGCGAGGGCTTCGGCGGCCTGGAGGAGGGGCTGGAGGGCG
Source organism: Tepidiforma thermophila (assembly GCF_002563855.1). NCBI lineage: Bacteria > Bacillati > Chloroflexota > Tepidiformia > Tepidiformales > Tepidiformaceae > Tepidiforma > Tepidiforma thermophila. Next base: position 1,030,887 of record NZ_PDJQ01000001.1, on the reverse strand, counting down.
GCGCGCAGCCCGGCATCGGCGGCGAGGAGCCGCTCGAGGGCTTCGGCCTCCTCCGGCTCAAGGAGGCCGAGGGCGTACTCGGGGAGCAGGTCGAGGGCCTGGTCGCGGTTCATGGTTCGAGGGCCTCGCGGACTGGCGCGAGGGAATCGCGCAGTTTGGTGAGGGCGAGCCGGAGGCGGCTCCGGATGGTGCCTTCGGGGAGCCCGAGCTCCCGGGCGATATCGACGGGGCGCTGGCCCTGGTAGTAGGCGCGCACGATGACGTCCTGCTGTTCGGCTGGCAGCTCCTCCAGTGCCTGCCGCACGCGATCCCCGGTGAGGCTGGCGAGCACGAGCTGCCAGGTATCGTCGGGGTCTCGCAGTGCATATACGGAAGGGGCGTCGTCTATCGATCGCTCGAAGGCGCGGGCACGCTTACGGAGGAGGTCGATTGCGGCGTTGCGGGCGATGGCGAGGATCCAGGAGCGTTCGTTGCCGCGTGCGGGGTCGAACTGGCGGCCCCGCTGCCAGATGCGGACGAAGGCATCCTGGACGGCTTCTTCGGCGAGGGAGGGATCGCGCAGGACCTGGACGGCTGCGGCGAAGGCGGGCCCGGTGTACTCGGCGACGAGGGCATCGAAGGCAGCGGTGTCGCCGGCGCGGAACCGTTCGAAGTGGCTTGTCACGCGGGGCGCTCCGCGAAGTTTCGGCGGTGTGTGATCGAAGTGTTGTCAAGGGTGCGTACATGGGGTGTACGCGACTGGCCGGCCGGCAGTTGCAGACGCACCACTACGGAGGAACGAAGGATGAACCTGGCACGGGCATTCATGACCCGGTCGAAGCTCCTCGTGGCCGCGGCGCTGGTGGCAGCGCTGGCTGCGGGGGTGGTGATGGCGCCGCAGGGCGCGGATGCGCAGCAGGCGACGGGCCGCGTTCGCATCATGCACGCGAGCCCGGACACGCCGCCGGTAGACATTTTTGTCGATGGGCAGAAAGCTGTCACGGCGCTGGCGTTCCCGAACACTACGGGGTACGTGGCGTTGCCTGCGGGCGGGCACGATGTGAAGGTGTTCGTTTCGCCCTCGGACGGGACGGGCACGCCGGCCCTGCAGGCGACGCTGGAGGTTGTGGCCGGCAAGGACGTGACGGTCCTGGCGACGGGGCGGGTTGGCGACGGCTCGCTGGCGCTGACGATTTTCGAGGATGACAACGGGACGCCGAGCGGGAATAACGCGCACATCCGCCTGATCCACGCGTCGCCGGATGCGCCGCCGGTGAACGTGGCGGTGGCGGGCACCGATACGAACGTCTTCACCGGCGTGGCCTTCCGGAACGTGAGCCCGTACGTGCCGGTCCCGGCGGGCACGTACAGCCTCGACGTGAAGGTGAATGCGACCGGGGAGACGGTGCTGACCATCCCGAACCTGAAGCTGGATGCCCGGACGGTGTACACGGCGGTTGCGGTGGGCCTCGCGGGCAACGGGACGCTGCGGGTGGTGCCGCTCGTGGATGCCCCGGCGCCGGCCGCCCCGGCGCCGCCGCGGACAGGCGACTCGATGACCGCGGGCAGCGGGACGCTCGCGCCGTGGATGCTGGCTGCCGGCCTGGCGCTGGCGGCGGCCTCGGGCGGCCTGGCCTTCGCTGCCCGGCGCTCCCGGTAACCGGAGCAGCGCCCGCAACAGCGGGCAAGGGTGAGGGGCGGCTCCTTTGAGGAGCCGCCCTTCGTGCTGTCGGCGAAACGGGCCCGGCTGGCGGCTATTCGCCTTCGAAGCGGGTGATGGTGCCGGCGTTGACGACGAAGCGGCCTGAGGCGCGGGTGTAGATGTCGCGCAGGCGGTCGGGGTCGGCAGTGGTGACGAGGGTCTGCTGGAAGGTGTCGATGTATTCGAGGAGTGCGCGGCGGCGGCGGGCGTCGAGTTCGCTGAGGACGTCATCGAGGAGGACGACGGGGTCGTCGCCGAGTGCCCGGCGGAGGTAGCTGGCCTCGGCGAGGCGCATGGCGAGTGCGGCGGTGCGCTGCTGGGCGCGGGATGCGAAGGCGTCGGCGGGCATGCCGTCGATGAGGATTTCGACGTCGTCGCGGTGGGGCCCGACGAGGGTGGCGCCGGCGGCGATCTCCCTGGGGCGGGCGGCCTGGAGGGCTCTGATCATGCGGCCGGTCCACTCGGCGTCGTCGATGGGGGCATCGTACTGGTCGAGCCCGCCGATGGAGGGGCGGTAGATGAGGGTGAGCGATTCGAGGCCATCGGAGAGGCGCTCCATCTGCTGTTCGGCCTGGAGGGCGAGGTGGCCGAGGGCATCGGCGCGGGCCCAGTAGATGGTGCCGCCGGCGTGGGCGAGCTCCTGGTCCCAGAAGGTGAGTTCGTGGGCCTGGGCTTCGCGGGCCTGGATGCGCTTGAGGAGGCTGTTGCGCTGCTGGATGACGCGGGCGTATTTCTGCATGGCGCGGAGGTAGCCGCGGTCGACCTGGGAGATCATCATGTCGAGGTAGCGGCGGCGCATGAGCGGGGGGCCGGCGACGATGTCGATATCGAGGGTGGTGAAGAGGACGGCGCAGAGCTGGCCGACGGCCTCGGAGGCCTTGCGGGGGACGCCGTTGACGCGGACGCGCTTGCCGGCGCGGTGGGCCGGGTCGATGGTGCGGCCGATGATGGCGAGTTCGAGGGCGAGGTTGCCGGCTGCGCGTTCGACCTGGCAGGCGAGGCGGGCGACGGGGAAGTCGGATTCGAGGATGTCGCGGCGGACGAGGTCGGAGTCCTGGCTGGCGCGGCTGGAGCGAAGGGTGGAGAGGAGGTAGATGGCCTCGAGCAGGTTGCTTTTGCCCTGGGCGTTATCGCCAACGAAGAGGTTGAGGCCGCGGTCGAGGCGGATGTGTGCGCGGACGTAGTTGCGGAAGTTGACGAGCTCGAGGTCAAAGATAAACACGGTGGATGAGTATTATAGCCCGGGTTCGTTAGCTTTGGGCTTATTTTTTCCGGGGCTTGACCGGGCGGCGGGCGGCTCGCGCCGCTTCACCGAGGGGAGTGGGGCGGGCATACTTGGGGGAGTGTCCGGCCGGCGGCCTGCGGCCGTGGCGGCCTGCCGCATCAATTACTCCACCTGATTGGACCACGCCATGCCACGTCACCCGAACGAGGTTCTTTTCGAGGGCGAAAAGCCGTTCCCCATCATCCCGACCTGCGAGCACTTCGCCGGCACGGAGGAGCGCATCGCGAAGGCGCTCGAGCTGCAAAACAGGATGGGGGGCGTCTTCGATATTACGATGGACTGCGAGGATGGCGCGCCGACGGGCCGCGAGCGGGAGCACGCGGAGATGGTGGTGCGGATGCAGAACAGCCCGCTGAACCAGCACAACATGGCGGGCGTGCGCATCCACGACTACACGCACGAGCACTGGAAGGCGGACGTCGACATCATCGTGCCGGCGGCGGGCGAGCGGATCGCCTACATCACGATTCCGAAGACGGTGCGGGCGCGGGAGCTCGCCGAGATGATCGAGTACATCCGGAACACGGCAGCTCGGGCGGGGATCCGGAGGGAGATCCCGATCCATGCGCTGATTGAGACGCACGGGGCGCTGCGGGAGGTGTGGGAGATCGCAACGCTGCCGAATGTGCAGGTGCTCGACTTCGGGCTGATGGACTTTGTGAGCGCGCACCACGGGGCGATCCCGTCGTATGCGATGCGGTCGCCGCACCAGTTCGACCACGCGCTGCTGCGGCGCGCGAAGGCGGAGATGGTGGCGGCCGCGCTGGCGAACGGCGTGGTGCCGGCGCACAACGTGACGCTGGAGCTGAAGGACACGGAGTTCATCTACAACGACGCACGGCGGGCGCGGATGGAGTTCGGCTTCCTGCGGATGTGGAGTATTTACCCGGCGCAGATTGAGCCGATTACGCGGGCGATGGCGCCGTCGCACGACGAGGTGGAGGAGGCGCAGGCGATCCTGCTGAAGGCGTATGCGGCTGACTGGGGGCCGATCCAGCACGAGGGGAACCTTCACGACCGCGCGACCTACCGGTACTACTGGGAGACGCTGCAGCGGGCGCGCATCCAGAATGTGCCGCTGAGCGACGAGGTGATGCGGGCGTTCTTCCCGGACGCGGTCGCGGCCCAGAACTGAGCCGGCGCGGCGACAGACAGACGACGGCCCGGGCTGATGCCCCGGGCCGTTTGCTGTGGCGGGGAGCGGGGAACGGGGAACGGGGAGCGGGGAACGGGGAACGGGGGCTACTGGCCGGGCTTCCAGACCATCAGGAAGAGGATACCGAGGGCAGACGCCCCGAGGATGGCGCCGACGACCCTGATGCGCGGGGCGTGGGCGAGGTAGCCTGCGGGGAGGGGTGCATCGTCGGGCGTACCGTCGAGGAGCTGGGGGGCCCGGGAGAGGTTCCGGCGCTGGACGACGCTGGAGAGGGTGAAGGCCGCGAGGAACCAGGCGATGGCGACGCCGAGCCAGAGCGGGAAGTCGTCGCGGTAGCCGGTGTGGTCGTCGAAGATGAGGCCAACCCCCATGAGCAAGAGGGGGACGACGGCGGGTTTTACGATGAGCGTTTCGAGCCGTCCAGTGGTGCGGATGGCGAATCGGGTGACTCCGGTGCCCTGGGCCTCGCCGGCAGCCTGCAGGATGGGGAAGGCAAAGGTTGTGCCGAGCCCGACGAAGACGGGCGCGATATGGGGTAGAAGAGGATGCGGTGGGCGTTCGGGGTGCAGCCCCCCGGGAAAATCGGGGGATGTTGCGCTCATTTCGTTGGATCGTCAAGGGTTCGATCAGTTGCAGTGAACGAACCGGGTTCGAGGCGGGCTTCAGAGGGGCAAGCGGGCTGCCGAATGCACGGATGTCATGCACTATTCACCAATCATCCGCCGCCGGTTCCCCGGGCGGGGAGCGGGGAGCCGGTAAATGCGGTTTCGATCGGGAGGCGGCTGGCGGGTGCCACTCGGCTGGCTGTGGGCCAGCCTCTTTGGAGCGGCGGCCCTCGGCGGGCCGGCCATCCATGCGGCGTTCTTTGCCCCGGGGCGGCTTGAACTCGCTGCTGAGGCCGGGGCCGCAGTGGCGAGCGCGGGGCTGGCAGCCGCGGCTGCGGACCGGGCTATTCGGCGGCCGCTGCTCAGGATCCGTTCGGCAGTGCTCCAGGTGCAGGCGGGCGACCTTAACCTCGAAGCGCCGCTCTCACCGGTGCGCGAGATCGACGAACTAAGTGCCGACCTCCGTCGGTCGCTGGCCTCGCTGCAGGCGTCGACGGACTCGCTCATCTACCGGGCATTCCACGACCCGCTGACGGAGCTGCCGAACCGCGCGATGTTCCTTGCGGCCTTTGCGCGGGCATTGAGCGAGGAGCGGCGGCCGAACCGGGTCGCAATCCTGTTCATGGACGTCGACCGGTTCAAGTACCTAAACGATACGCTCGGCCACGGGGTGGGCGACCAGCTGCTCTCGGTGTTCGCGCAGCGGCTGGTCGGCGCGGCTGAGGGCCACATGGTGGCCCGCCTGGGCGGGGATGAATTCACGGTGCTGGTGCGCGGCGAAGGCGCGGCATCAGAGGCGGTGCGGGTGGCCCGCCGGGTGTTGCAGGCGCTGCGGCGCCCGTTCTCAGTGGCCGGGCAGGAGATGTTCGTCAGCTCGAGCATTGGGATTGCGGTGAACGGCCCGGAGGACCGGACAACGACGGAGCTGCTGCGGAAGGCAGACGTTGCGCTCTACCGGGCGAAGTCGGAAGGGCGTGCACGATTCGTTGTCTATTCCGCCGAGCTGGACGCGGACCCGGCGGAGCGGTTCGACCTGGACAACGGGCTGCGACGGGCGGTGGAGCGGAAGGAGCTCCAGCTTCTCTACCAGCCGATTGTGGACCTGGAAACCGGCGCGCTGGTGGGGATGGAGGCGCTGCTCCGGTGGAATCACCCGCACCGGGGCGTGCTTTCGCCGGCGACGTTCATCGCGGTCGCTGAGGAGACTGGCGAGATTGTGCGGATTGGCAACTGGGTGCTGGAGGAAGCCTGCAGGGAAACGGCGCGTGTTCAGCAGCTCCGGCCGGGTCTGCCGCTGACCGTGAGCGTCAATATCTCGGCCGCTGAGTTCCGGCAGGCTGACCTCCCGGGGCGCGTCCAGCGGGTCCTGGAGTCGACGGGGCTGGAGCCGCATGCGCTGACGCTCGAACTCACCGAGAGTGTCCTGCTGCACGATACCGCCGCCGCAATGGCGAGCCTCGACGAGCTGGGGAGGCTTGGCGTCGGGCTGGCGCTGGACGATTTCGGGACGGGGTACTCCTCGCTGAGCTATCTGCAGCGGCTGCCGGTCGACACGCTCAAGGTCGACCAGTCGTTCGTGGGCCGCCTGGGCGCGGACCCGACATCGGGGCCGCTCACCCGGGCGATCGTGGAGATGGGGCACGCATTGGGGATGCGGGTCGTCGCGGAGGGAGTCGAGACGGAGTGGCAGCTCGCGTATCTGCGGGAGATCGGGTGCCAGCTTGGGCAGGGACGGCTGTTTGCGGGCCCGCTCGCCTCCGGGCAGTTCCGCCGGCTGGCGGCTTCGCTGCGGCCGGCGGCTGCGTGGGGGCCGCTGCTGAGGGCGGGGTGAGCGGGAGGAGGGAGCCCCCGCACCGGCTCCATCACCGCACCAAGGGGGCGGGAAGCCCCCGCACCGGCTCCGTCACCTCACCAAGGGGGGCGGGAGCCAGGGAGCGGGGAGGAGGCCGGGCGGGAGGGTGACGCGCGCGCCGACGCCGAGGCCGTTGGCCGCGAACCAGCCCCGGTTGACTTCGAGGACGTAGCGGTAGGGGCCGGAGGGCGTGAGGATGGTGTCGTCGAGGGGCGTGCCCTGGCGGATGTCGATGACGACCAGGTCGGCGCTGATGTAGGCGATGTCAAGCGGGATGTAGGTGTTGCGCATCCAGAAGCCGGTCCGGCTGTCGGCGGGGAAGATGAAGAGCATGCCGGCATCGGGGTCGAGGGCGCGGCGGTACATCAGCCCCTGCGCGCGCTGCTGGGGGGTGACGGCGAGTTCGACGGTCACCGAGGCGCGGGCGTCGCCCTGTTCGACGGTGACGACGGGGCGCGGGGGGCCTTCGGCGTCACGGGCGCAGGCAACGATGAAGAGCACGAAGACGAACGGAAGGGCGATGCTTCGCAGGCGTTCGGCTCCGGGGGCAGGCGGCGGGTTCACAGGACGACGAGGACGATACCAGCGACGCAGAGCAAGGTTCCAGCAAGGATGCGGCGGGTGAGGCGCTCGCCGAGGAAGGCGACGGAAAGCGGCAGGGCGAGGAGGGGGGAGGTCGAGGAGAGGATAGCGGTGCGGGCCGCCCCGGCCGTGACGACAGCGTAGACGTAGAGCAGGCTGCCGATGGTGGTGCCGACCAGCCCGGCGAGGGCGATGGCGCCGACGTGGCGGGGGTTGCGGAGCGGTGCCGCCAGGGCGGGCCGCTGGAAGGCGAGGGCGAAGCCGAGGAGGGCGACGGCGCCGGCCGGGGTGCGGATGGTGCCGGCGGCGATGGCGCCGAGGTCGCCGCTGGCGGCGGCAAGCCAGAGGGTTGCGGCTGCCCAGGTGATGCCGACGCCGCCGAGGAGGGCGTAGCCGGCGGGGCCGGGCGCGGCGTAGAGGGGTGCGGGCTGGACCAGGACGGGCGCCGGTTCGGGCTGCGCCAGCGCCGGCGGCGGGGGCGGTGCGTCCGCAGCCGCCGGGATGACGATGAGCCAGATGCCGACACCGATGAGCAGCGCGCCGGCGGGCAGGCCCCAGGAGAACGGTTCATTGAGGAGGAGCACGCCGAAGACGACGGTGAGCCCAATGTAGAGCGCCATGGAGACGGGGAAGGTGCGCTGCATGCCGAGGCGGTTGAGGGCGAGGATGTAGAGGGTATCGCCGAGGCCGTAGCCGAGGGCGCCGGAGGCCACGACCTGGGCGATCGTCGAAAGCGGGGCATCGGCGATGGTGGAGGATTCACCGCTGGCCCAGAGGACGATCGGCATGACGAGGGCGCCGAAGCCGAGACGGAGGCCGGAGAGGACGACGGGCGAGGTGCGGGCGGAGAGGGAGGTCAGGGCGACGCTGGTGGCGGACCAGGTGAGGGCGGCGAGGAGGGCGGCGAGTTCACCCATCGGCGGGCATGGTACGGGGCAGCGCGGCTACTGGCTGCCGGGAGACGGAACGGGCCCCCGCTGGTGCGGGGGCCCCGGCAATGAATGGATGAAGGACGCTGGGAGGGCTAGTTGCAGGTCTCGCCGGACGCGTCGAGGAGTGTGACCTGCTGGGTTGGTGCGCCGGGGCGCATCACGAGGACGACGCCGGAGAAGCCGGGGATGGTGGAGATGCCGCCGACGGAGGTGTTGTTGAGGTAGGAGGGGTAGTTGCCGGGATTGCCGGGGTTGGTGTTGAAGTAGTGGAGCCACTTCTGGTTGGGGCCGTCCCAGATGTAGATGCCGATCCAGTCGCCGACGGGCAGGCACCGGGTGAAGGTGGCGGGGCTGACGGGCTGCGGCTTGATGGTGCCGACGTAATGGATGTTGCAGCCGGGGCTGCCGTTGGCGCAGACACCGCCGACGGTGCTGGTGTGCTTCGCGAGGGCGATACCGAGGCCTGCCCCGAGGATGGTGGCAACGCCGGCGCCGATGGCGACGACGGCGAGGGCTTTTTTCTGCATCCAGCTCATAGAACCTCCAGCGGCGCCGGGAGGGCGCTCTCCAGCCTGTACCGTAGCAACACGGGAAGGTACACGCACCGGAGAAAACGCGTGCCAGGTGCAGAGAGTTGCCAGCAGGCTGTAAAACGTTCGTAAAACCCGCGGGGCGCCAGGCGGGAGACTATTTCTAACAAAATTCTTGCTGTTCCCCGGGGGGCAGCTGCCGATACGGGCTGGTAGGATGCCGGGCGGAGGCGTCTGTCATGTTGCCGCTTGGTTTCAGCTGGGGAGCATTCCTCGTCTACGTCTTTGCGCTGATGTTCATGACGCTCGGGGGGATCTGGGGGCTGGTGGAGAGCCGGCACCCGGCGTTCCTCATCCCGATCCTGATGGGCCTGTTCTACTTCTACCTGTGCTGGGAGGCGGTCGTGGAGGGGGACGACGAGCAGGGGCCGCCCCCGCCGCCGTCGCGCAGCCAGGGCTGAGCCGCTGACCGCGGCATGACCGGAAACGGCGTAGGGTAGGTACATGCGGTTGCGCTCGATCCGGCTGGGGGCGCTGTTCGGCATTCCGCTGCTCTTGAACCCGAGCTGGTTTCTGCTTGCGGGGCTGACGACCTGGTTCCTGGCGACGCAGTTCTACCCGGCGGCGTTCGAAGGGGCGTCGCGCTGGACGCATCTCTTGATGGCCGGGGCGAGCGTGGCGGCGTTCTTTGCGTCGATCGTGCTGCACGAGCTGGCCCACAGCGTGGTGGCGCGGTGGTTCCGCATCCCGGTGAAGAGCATCACGCTGTTCGTGTTCGGAGGCGTGGCCCAGATCACGCGGGAGGCGGCGCGGCCGCTGCAGGAGCTGCTGATGGCGCTCGCGGGGCCGCTGATGAGCCTGGCGCTGGGGGCGGCGTTTGCGGGGTGCTGGTGGCTGCTGGGGGCGCGGGCGGACCGCGCAGTCGATTACGTGCTCGTGTGGCTGGCGATCATGAACGCGGCGCTGGGGCTGTTCAACCTGCTGCCAGCCTTCCCGATGGACGGCGGGCGGGTGTTCCGGGCGGCGCTCTGGCTGGTGACGCGGAACCACGCGCTTGCGACCGGCATCGCGGCCTGGACGGGGCGCGGCTTCGCGTGGACGATGGCCGGGCTGGGGGTGCTGGCGGTGCTCGGGCGCGATGTGGTCGTGGCGGATTCGCTGGCAGGCGGAGCGTGGCTGGTGCTGATCGGTCTGTTCCTCGAGAACGCGGCGCGGCAGTCGCTGCTGCAAAACCGGTTCGTCCGCGAGCTGGCGCGCTACCGGGCCGAGGACGTGATGGTGGCCGATGCGCCGGTGGTGGATGCGCGGCAGCCGGTGGGGCCGCTGGCGCGCGGGGTGCTTGAGCTCAACCCGCGGGCGGTGTACCTGGTGAGCGACGGTGACCGGCTGGCGGGGGTGCTTTCTGGGTATGAGCTGCAGGGGGTGCCGGAGCCGCTGTGGGACAGCACGCCGGCGGGAGCGGTGATGGTCCCGAAGGATGCGCTGCGGGCGACGGCGCGGGACCGGCTGGTCTCGGATGTGCTGCTGGAGATGGAGATGGAGGAGCTGCTCCACATGCCGGTGGTGGAGAACGGGCGGGTGATCGGCATCGTTGCGCGGGACCGGATTGTGGGGCTGCTGCGGCAGGCGGGGCTGCTCGGCACGGCGCGGGCGTAGGGCGCTTTCGCACCGGGCGGCACGGCCGCAAGATGGGGGCATGGCACCGGTTCGGACGATGGGGGCCGTCGCGGCCGCGAAGCTGACCGGGGCGGCGACGCGGGCCCTGCGGCGGGGAAGCGGGACGGCGCTCCCGGGGCTCGTCGCCACGCGGATCGACCCCGGGGTGGTGGCGCAGCTGGGGCGGCAGCTCGGCGGCGGCCGGGTGCTGGTGACGGGCACAAACGGGAAGACGACGACGGCGCGGCTGCTGGCGGCGATGCTGGAGGCGGCGGGCCGGGGGTACGTGCACAACCGCGAGGGGAGCAACCTGGTCCGCGGGTTCGCGAGCACGCTGGCCGCGCGGGCGGACTGGCGGGGCAAGATCCCGGGCGCGGCTCAGCTGACCGGGGTGTTCGAGACCGATGAGGCGACCTTCCCGGCGGCGGTCCGGGCGCTCGACCCGACGGTCATGGTTGTGACGAACCTGTTCCGCGACCAGCTCGACCGGTACGGCGAGGTGGATACGGTGGCTGGCATACTGCGCGAAGGGCTGGCCGCGGCAGGGCCGGGCACGACGCTGGTGCTGAACACGGACGACCCATCGGTGGCGGGGCTGGCCGAGGGCTGGCCGGGACGGGTCCACTGGTTCGGGCTGGATGCGCCCGAGCTGCACCGCGAGGCTGCCGGGGCGACGGATGCGCGGTGGTGCGGCTGCGGCGGCGATTTCACCTATGAGCGGCGGTACTTTGCGCATGTGGGCTGGTGGCGGTGCACGCAGTGCGGCCGGGCCCGACCGGCGCCGGAGACGGAGGGGCGGAGGGTGGAGCTCGGGCTCGACCGAACGCGCTGGGAGGTGCCCGGGCTGGGCATCGCGGCGATGCGCCTCGCCGGGCTGTACAACGTGTACAACGCGCTGGCGGCGATTGCGGCCGGGCGTGCGCTCGGGCTGCCTGCGGCGGCGATCCGGGCCGGGCTGGGCGATGCGCGGGCGGCGTTCGGCCGGCAGGAGGTGGTGGCGCTGGAGGGGCGCGAACTCTGGCTGCTGCTGACGAAGAACCCGGCGGGTGCCAACCAGGTGCTGCTGCTGCTCGAGCAGGCCGGCGGGCCGGACCTGGCAGTGGCGGTGCTGTTGAACGACCGTTTCGCGGATGGGCAGGATGTGAGCTGGATTTGGGACGTCGACTACGAGCTGCTGGCGGGGCGGGTCGCGCGGTGCTGGGCCGGCGGCGACCGGGCGGAGGACCTCGCGCTGCGGTTCGATTACGCCGGCTGGCCGGCGCCGCTGGCGGTGGTGCGGGGGCCGGGGGCGCTGCTCGATGCGATCCTTGCGGGGACGTCGCCGGGGGAGCGGGTGTTCGTCATCCCGACGTACACGGCGATGCTCGACCTGCGGGCGGAGCTGGTGCGCAGAGGGGCCGTCAGGAGCGCGCTGGAGTAGCGCTCCGCCGGGCGCGGTAGTACATCGGGGCGCCGGTTCCGCCCCGGCGGAGGAGGATGACCTCGGCGACGATGCTGACGGCGATCTCTTCGGGCGTTTCGGCGCCGATATCGAGCCCGATGGGGGTGCGGACGCGGTCGAGTTCGGTCTCGGGGAAGCCTTCGGCGCGGAGGTGGTCGAGGACGGCGGTGGTGCGCCTGCGGGAGCCGATCATGCCGAGGTAGGCGGCGCCGCGGCCGAGGCATTTGCGCAGGGAGAGTTCGTCCTGTTTGTGGCCACGGGTGACGAGGACGATGGTGGTCGAGGGGCCGATGGGGAAGCGTTCGAGGGCGGCCTCGAAATCGTCGCAGATGACCTCGTCGGCCTCGGGGATGAGGGCGGGGTCGGCGAAATCGGGACGGTCGTCGATGACGGCAACGCGGTAGCCGAGGAAGTTCGCGAGGCGGGCGAGGGCGCGGCCGATGTGGCCGGCGCCGACGACGAGGAAGGTGGGCCGGGCTTCGACGACTTCGACGTAGATGGCGGGGGCGCCTTCGGTGTGGCGCTCAGCGAGGGTTTCGCCGGCGGCGTAGAGGGTGCGGGCGCCGTGGCGGGAGAAGAGGCCGGGGGCGGCGCGGGCGACGGCGGCATCGAGGGCGGGGTCGCCGAGGGTGCCGAGGGTGCGGCCGTCGGGCTCGACGAGGAGGCGTGCGCCGGGTGGGAGCTGGAGGGGGCCGGGGTCGACGAGCACGGCGAGGAGGACGGGGGCGCCTCCTTCGGCGGCGTCGATGAGCCGTTGTGTCAGTTCGAGCATAGCGAGAGTGTAGGGGAAGGGAGGAGGGAGGAGGGAGCCCTGCCACCACCACCGCCACCTCCCCGAGGGAGGAGGGAGCCCTGCCCCGCCAGCACGCCCCGCCCCGGGGGAGGAGGGAGGAGGGAGCCCTGCCCCGCCAGCACGCCCCGCCCCGGGGGAGGAGGGAGGAGGGAGCCCTGCCCCGCCAGCACGCCCCGCCCCGAGGGAGGAGGGAGGAGGGAGGAGGGAGGAGGGAGCCCTGCCCCGCCAGCACACCCCGCCCCGAGGGAGGAGGGAGGAGGGAGGAGGGAGGAGGGAGCCCTGCCACCACCACCGCCACCTCCCCGAGGGAGGAGGGAGCCCTGCCCCGCCACCACGCCCCGCCCCGAGGGAGGAGGGAGGAGGGAGGAGGGAGCGGGGAGCGGGGGTGCCCGGGAGATTCCGCGGGGGTCGATGAGCGGCTATGCTGGCGCGCGTGGAACGACGGGTGACGCGGCTGCTGCTGACGCGGCACGGGCAGACGGTGGCGAACGTTGAGGGGCGGTTCTGCGGGCACAGCGAGACGGAGCTGACGCCGCTGGGCCGGGAGCAGGCGCGGGCGCTGGGGCGGCGGCTGGCCGGGACGCGGATCGATGCCTGTTACACTTCGGACCTTGGGCGGGCGATTGCGACGGCGAGGCTGGCGCTGGGCGAACGCGGCATTGCGCCGGTGCCGCGGGCGGAGCTGCGCGAGCGGCACTACGGTGCGTGGGAGCTGGAGCGGGAAGAGGATGTGCGGCGCCGCGACCCGCAGCGGTTCGCGCAGATGGAGGCTGAGGACCCGGCATGGCAGCCGCCCGGCGGGGAGACGACGACGATGGTGCGGGTGCGGACCTTCGCGGCGCTGCGGGAGATTGCCGCGGCGCACCCGGGCGGCACCGTGCTGGTTGTGGGGCACGGCACGATGCTGAACTGCCTCGTTTCGATGGTGCTGGGGATGCCGGAGACGCACGTGTTCCGCTTCGACGTCCGGCATTGCGCGCTGTTCGAGGTCGAGGAGCGGAACGGGCGGCTGGCGGTGGTGCGGATGAACGACGCGGCGCACCTGGACGGGCTCGGGTGATCCCGGTCGGCGACAGCACGCGGCGGCATGCAACGCCGTGGGTGACCTACGCGATCATCCTGGCGAACTTCGCCGTGTTCATCGCCATGCTGGGGATGGACGCGACGGTGCCGCGGCCAACGCCGGGGGCGACGCAGCGGTTCGTGGAGCAGACGACCGGCCCATGCTACGGCTTCCGGGCGCCGCCGAACGACCTGAACGAGTTCATCTGCCGGTGGGGGTTCCAGCCGAAGGAGTTTTTCGACACCATCAGGGGCACCTCGGGACTGAGCGGGAGCTCCGCGCGCGAGGCGCTGCTGGCGATCGTGACGGCGGTGTTCATCCACGGCGGGTGGCTGCACATCCTGGGGAACATGCTGTTCCTGTGGGTATTCGCCGACAACATCGAGGACCGACTGGGGAAGCTCGGGTTCCTGTTGTTCTACCTGGCCTCGGGGGTGGTTGCGTCGCTCGTGCAGGGACTGATGGACCCGACGAGCGTGGTGCCGGTGGTGGGGGCAAGCGGGGCGGTGGCGGGGGTGCTGGGTGCGTACCTGGTGTGGTTTCCGCGGTCGACGGTGCACGTGGTGATCCCGTTCTTCATTCTGCTGTTCATTCCGCTGCCGGTGCCGGCGTTCCTGATGATCGGGCTGTGGTTCCTGCAGAACCTGTTTGCGGGGTACGCGACGATCGTGGACACGGCGTCGACCGGGGGCGGGGTGGCGTGGTTCGCGCACATCGGAGGGTTCCTGTTCGGGGCGCTGGTGGCGATGACGGGGGTGGGGCGGCGGCGACGGTAGGGGGTGCGCTATTTGCGGAAAGGGCGGAAACTGCGAATAGCGGGCGGCGGTATTTGCAGTTTGGGAACAGGGAGGCGCGCCGCTGGAACGCGAAACCGGACGGCTCGAGCTGATCTCATGGGGCGGGACGACCTTCTACGGGTTCGTTCCGTTTCCGCTGCCGCCTGAGCCGCCGCTCGACCTGGGCGGTGAGCTGCAGTCGCTGCTCGAACGTGCGCTCGTGGCCATCGGCAGGCTGGATGCCATTTCGGCCCTGCTGCCAAATCCCACACTCTTCCTCTACGGGTACGTTCGGCGGGAGGCAGTGCTTTCGAGCCAGATCGAGGGGACGCAATCGTCGCTCTCGGACTTGCTGCTGTTCGAACTCGACCAGGCGCCCGGGGTCCCGCTCGACGACGTGAGGGAGGTGTCGAACTACGTGTCGGCGCTGAACCACGGGCTGGAGCTGTTGCGCAGCGGGCTGCCCCTCTCCAACCGTTTGATCCGCGAGGTGCATCGCCGCCTGCTTGCATCGGGGCGCGGGTCGTCGCGGAGGCCTGGCGAGTTCCGGCGCGAGCCAGTCTGGATCGGAGGGGCGAACCCGGCAACCGCCGAGTTCGTGCCTCCGCCGCCGGAGCAGGTGGAACCGTGTATGGCTCAGCTGGAGCGGTTTCTCAACGCACCTGCACCGGGGGGAGCGCTGACCAGGGCAGGCCTCGCGCACGTGCAGTTCGAGACTATCCACCCGTTCCTCGATGGAAACGGGCGGGTCGGCCGGCTGCTGATCGCGCTCGTGCTGGTCGAGGCGGGCCTGCTGACGCAACCGCTGCTGTACCTGTCCCTTTACTTCAAACAGCATCGGCGGGAGTATTACCGGCTCCTCAACCTGGTACGGGAGCGAGGCGACTGGGAACAGTGGCTGGCGTTCTTCTTCACCGGTGTCGAGCAGACAGCGAACGGGGCTGTGGGGACCGCGCACCGGCTCGTGGAGCTGTTCGAGCGGGACGCCGAGCGGGTGCGGGGGAGCGGGCGGGCAGCCGGCAGCATGCTGCGCGTGCTGGAAGTGCTCCGGAACAGGGTTCTCTCGACGGCCACGCGGATCGCTGAGGATGCGCAACTGAGCTTTTCGACGGTGGAACGGAGCCTGAGCCGCCTGGCGGAACTCGGAGTTGTCCGCGAGGTGACGGGACGGCAGCGCGATCGGGTATACGTCTACCGCGAGTACCTCGACATCCTTACCGAGGGAACAGAGCCACCAGGGTGAGCTGATGCGTTATTTGCGGAAAGGGCGGAAACTGCGAATAGCGGGCGGCGGTATTTGCAGTTTGGGAACAGCTGCTGCGGGGCGATGTCGGGCGTAAATTGTTGGTAAATCGTAAGAGGCGTGCCCCGGCCGGGGTTTTTCGTTCGCACGTCGGCGGCCAAGATGGAGGCGACACCAGCGTGACGCCGGCTTCCCCGCCGGCCGGGGGTGACGATGCGACGGATTGCCTGGGCGATGGCGGGTTCCCTGCTGCTGGCGGCGGCAGCGGGGAGCTGGGCGTGGGGCGGGGGTTCGCAGCCGGCGCACGCGCTGACGAACTGTTCGACCAATTCGCAGGCGCTGGATGCGGCGGAGCAGGAGCTGCTGCGGCTGGTGAACGAGTTCCGCGTTGCGAACGGGGTAGCGCCGCTCAAGGCGTCGCCGAACCTCTCGCGGGCGGCGGCGTGGATGTCGGAGGACATGGCGGCGAAGGGGTACTTCAGCCACACCGACAGCCTGGGGCGTTCGCCCTTCCAGCGGGTGAAGGATTGCGGCTACGCGACAATGGGCGCGGGGGAGAACCTGGCGATTGCGGGGAGCGCGCAGCAGGCGTTCACCCTGTGGGTGAATTCGACGAGGGGGCACCGGGAGAACATGCTGCGCTCGATGTGGGTGGTTGCGGGCGTGGGGCGGGCTGGCGGCTACTGGACGCTCGATTTCGGGACGTATGACGACTCGAACGAGCCGTGGGATTCCCCGCAGCCGCCGACGCCAACGGCCACGGCGACCTTCCCGGCGGCGACGCCCACTGCCACGCCGACGCAGCCGGGGAGTCAGCCGACGCCTCCCGGCGGCCAGCCGACCCCTCCGGCGACGCCGACACTGCCGCCGACTGCGACGCCGACGCCGGGCGGGGCGTCGTTGCCGTCATCGAACCCGAACCTGTCGCGGCGGGCGCTGGTGCCGAACATCGTGGCGGAGCGGTAGGAGGGAGGAGACCCGCCCGGCCGCCGCACTACCCCAAGGGAGAAGGGAGGAGGGAGCCCTGCCCCGCCAGCACGCCCCGCCCCGGGGGAGGAGGGAGGAGGGAGCCCTGCCCCGGACGCCCGACCGCGCCGCCAAGGGAGGAGGGAGCCCTGCCCCGCCAGCACGCCCCGCCCCGGGGGAGGAGGGAGCCCTGCCCCGGCCACACGACCGCCCCGGGGGAGGAGGGAGGAGGGAGCCCTGCCCCACCATCCCCGCGCCGCCAGGGGAGGAGGGAGGAGGGAGCCCCGACCCACCATCCCCGCGCCGCCAAGGGACGAGGGAGGAGGGAGCCCCGACCCACCATCCCCGCGCCGCCAAGGGAGGAGGGAGGAGGGAGGAGGGAGCCCCGACCCACCATCCCCGCGCCGCCAGGGGAGGAAGGAGGAGGGAGCCCCGACCCACCATCCCCGCGCCGCCAGGGGAGGAGGGAGGAGGGAGCCCCGACCCACCATCCCCGCACCGCCAGGGGAGGAAGGAGGAGGGAGCCCCGACCCACCATCCCCGCGCCGCCAGGGGAGGAGGGAGGAGGGAGCCCCGACCCACCATCCCCGCGCCGCCAGGGGAGGAGGGAGGAGGGAGGAGACCCGCCCGGCCGCCACGCCGCCCGGAGGGAGGAGGGAGCGGGGAGCTGTCAGCGGAGGGTGATTCCGCCGTCGACGGCGATGGCCTGGCCGGTGATGTTGCGGGCGGCGGGACTGGCGAGGAAGGCGGCGAGTTCGCCGATGTCCTCCGGGGTTTGCTCGCGGCCGAGGGGGACGCCGGTTTTGACCACTTCGAGGAAGATGTCGCGCGGGGAGAGGCCGGCGAAGCGGGGCACGGTGCGCTGCATCATGGCGGCCATGCCCTCCCAGGCGCGGGTCCAGAGGAAACCGGGGCAGATGGCGTTGACGCGGATATCGAACGGCGCGTATTCGAGCGCGCAGCTTTTGGTGAGGGAGATGACGCCAGCCTTGGCGGCGGCGTAGGCGGGAAGGGTTGGGGCGGCCTGGAGGGCTGCGATGCTGGCGATATTGATGATGGCACCGCCGCGCTGCTTGAGGTAGGGAAGGGCGTACTTCGTGCCGAGGAAGGTGGAGCGGAGGTTCTGGGCGAGCTGTTCGTCCCAGGCGGCGGGGGCCATGTCTTCGACGCGGCCGCCGCCCGCCGCGGCTGCGGGGAGCGCAGAGAGGTCGACGGGGCCGCGGCCGGCGCCGGCGTTGTTGACCATGATGTCGAGACCGCCGAGGGCATCAACGGCGGCGCGGACGGCCTCGCGGAGCTGGTCTTCGACGATGACGTCGCAGGCGAGGCCGAGCCCGGGGGTGGGGAGGGTGGCGGCGGTGGCTGCGGCCTGCTCGCCATCGAGGTCGAGGATGGCGACGCGGGCGCCCTGGCGGGCCATGACGGCGGCGATGCCGGCGCCGATGCCGCGGGCGCCGCCGGTAATGATGGCGGTTTTGCCTTCGAGGGGGAGCACGGCTGCGGTTCTCCTCAGGGGGTGCCCGCGGACTGTACCAGATGCCGGGCGGGGGTTCACGGGGGCGTACGACGCAGGTGACCACGGACCAAACCGCCGCGGGGCGGGCAGCCAGCCGCGTGTGGTAGCATGCCGGCCTCTGCCCGGCCGCGGCCGTGCGGGCGTCCGCTGCGACGGCCGTCCGCGGAGCGGGGACGGTGGACTCGCGGGGGTTTCGGCGATGCGCGTTCTGACGATCGGCTTCACGAAAAAATCAGCACGCCAGTTCTTCGAGATGATTGGCCGGGCGGGGGCGAGTCGGCTCGTTGATGTGCGGCTGAACAACTCTTCCCAGCTCGCCGGTTTCACCAGGCGGGACGACCTGGAGCACTTCCTGGATGCGATTCTCGGCATCGGCTATGTGCACGAACCGCAGCTCGCGCCGACGCCGGAGCTGCTCGCCGGGGTTCAGAAGGAGCGGCGGCCGTGGAGCTGGTACGAGGAGGAGTTTCTGCGGCTGATGCGCGAGCGGAGGATCGAAGAGCGGGTCCCGCGCGAGCTCATTGACGGAGCCGTGCTCCTGTGCAGCGAGGCGACGCCGGACCAGTGCCACCGGCGGCTGGTGGCGGAGTACCTGGCCGACCGCTGGGGCGGCATGGAGATTGTGCACCTGCAGTGAGGGGGCCGGCTCAGCGGCCGATGAAGCGGGGTTCGCGCTTTTCGAGGAAGGCGGCGACGGCTTCGCGGGAGTCGGCGGAGAAGCCGGCGATGCGCATGTGGAGCGCCTCCTGGTCGAGGAGCTGCTCGAGGGTGGCGGTTTCGGCGACGTTCAGGTTTTCCTTCATGCGGGCGTAGGCGCCGGTCGGGCCTTCGGCGAGGCGGCGGCAGAAGTCGAGGCCCTGCGCGAGGAGCTCGTCGTGGGGGATGACGCGGTTGACGATGCGGAGCTCGAGGGCGCGGGCGGCGTCGATGATTTCGGCGGTGAAGTAGAGTTCGCGGGCGATGCCGGCGCCGCAGAGGCGCTGGAGGAAGTAGGAGCCGCCGAAATCGCCGGGGAGGCCGACGTTGCGGAAGGCAGCGCCGAAGCGGGCGCGGTCGGAGGCGAGGCGGATGTCGCAGGCGAGGGCGATGCTGAAGCCGGCGCCGACGGCCGGGCCGTTCACGAGGGCGACGACGGGCTTCGGCATCGTGTGGAGGCGGAGGGAGATCTCGCGGTGGCGCTGGCGGAGTTCGGCGACGAGACGGTCGAATTCGGCGATGACGGCGCCGGGGCCTTCGCTGGCGGCTGCGGCGGCGATGCGGTCGTTCCGCTCCTGCATGGCGCGGATATCGCCGCCGGCGCAGAAGGCGCGGCCGGCGCCGGTGATGGCGACGCAGCGGACGGCGGGGTCGGCTTCGACGTCGGCGAGGGTCTCGGCGAGCCGGGGCACGAGGTCGCCGCCCATGGCGTTCAGGGTTTCGGGGCGGTTGAGGGTGATGAGCGCGACGCCGTCGCGGCGCTCGAGGAGGACATCGGACACAGCGGGCCTCCGGGCGATGGGGTGCGGCGATCGTGGGGCAGGGCAGCGCGGGGCGCAACGCTTGCATTCATGCGTAGATGGTTATAGAGTTACCGACATGAACGACCTGCCTGACGACCTCGTGGAGCTTGTCGCGGAGCGGTTCCGGCTGCTGGGCGACGGGACGCGGCTGCGGATCATCCGCTTCCTGCTTGCGCGCGGGGAGGCCCCCGTGGGCGAAATTGCGGCGGCGACGGGCTGTTCGCAGGCGAACGTGAGCAAGCACCTCCGCCTGCTGCACGATGCCCGTGTGGTGCGCCGGCGGGCGGAGGGGACGATGGCGTTCTACCGCGTCGTTGACCCGAGCGTGGAAGAGCTGTGCGACATCGTCTGCGGGGGGATCCGGCGGCAGGTCGCGGAAGAGGCAGCACTGGTGGGACTCACCCCGGGAGGGCAGCAATGAAGACGATCCAGTTCGTGGCTGAGGCGCTGGGCGATGCGTCGTACCTCGTCGTGCAGGGCGAGGAGGCAGCGGTCATCGACCCGCAGCGGGACATTCGGCCGTTCGTGCAGGCGGCGCGGGAGCACGGCGCGACGATCCGGTATGTGGTGGAGACGCATGTCCACAACGACTACGTGTCGGGCGGGCGGGAGCTGGCGGCGCTGGGCGCGGAGGTGATCGCGCCGGCGGCGGGGAAGCTGGAGTTCCCGCACCGGCCGGTGGAGGACGGCGACGTTATCGACCTCGGCGGGGCGAAGCTGCTCGTGACGGCCGCGCCGGGGCACACGTACGAGCACGTGGCGTACCTCGGCGTGACGCCTTCGGGGGAAGTGCGCAGGGCGTTCACGGGCGGTGCGCTGCTGATGGCCGCCGCCGGGCGGACGGACCTGCTGGGGCCGGACCACACGGAGACGCTGACGCGGCTGCAGTGGGAGACGGCGCAGAAGCTGCGGAAGCTGGTGCCGGCGACGGCCGATGTGCTGCCGACGCACGGGGCGGGGTCGTTCTGCAGCGCGACCGGGACGGACCTGGGCCGGTGCGGGCCGATGGCGGCGGAGCTGCTGCGCAACCCGGCGCTCATCGCGAAGACGTACGAGGAGTTCCGGGCGATGCACCTCGCGAGCGAGATGCCGATCCCGGGGTACTACCGGTACATGGCGCCGATCAACCGGAAGGGGCCGAAGGTGTACGGCGAACCGCCGCGCCCCCGGCGGCTGAGCGCCGGCGAGCTGCTCGGGCTGGGGAGCGAGACGTGGGTGGTGGACGTGCGGACGCGGGCGGACTACGCCGCGGGGCACCTGCCGGGTTCGCTCGAGATCGAGGAGAGCACCTCGATGCTGGCGTACGTTGGGTGGCTGATCCCGTTCAATGCGCCGATTGCGCTCGTGACGTACGACGCACGGCAGGCAGAGCGGGTGACGGTCGACCTGTTCAGGATCGGGTACGAGCACGTGGTCGGCTATGCGCCGGCCGGGGAGCTGCCGCTCACGGCGCGGACGGAGACCGTAAGCGCGGAGGAGATTGCCGAGGCGCTGCGGAGCGGGCGGGTGCCGGTGCTCGATGTGCGGTACGCGCAGGAGCTGCGCGACGAGCCGGTGCCCGGGGCGCGGCCGCTGCCGTTCGACCGAATGCCGGAGTGGGCGCCGGAGGTGGAGGGCCCGGTGCTGGTGTCGTGCGCGAGCGGACAGCGGGCGGCGATGGCGGCGAGCTACCTGGAGCGGCGCGGCGTGGCGGCGCGGCCGTTCATCGCGGGCGGCGCGGCGGAGGTGCGCCGCGCGCTGGCGGCCGCAGTGGGATGAGGGGCTCCGCCGGTCCGTTCGGCCCCAGCGTGAGACCCGAACGTCGCAACCTGGTGAACCGCCGGTGGACAGGGGGTTGACACCGCAATATGGGGGAATACCCTACAACCGAGGGGAGTCGAGCCCCGAAATTTTGGCGGGGGAAGCAGACATGTCATCCACATTTTGGCGCCGAACTGTCGCGTTCGGCATCGTTGCGCTGCTGCTGGCGGCGCTGCCGGCGGCGGCCGTCCAGGGGCAGGGCAAGCCCGATGACCCAGGGGGAGGCGGAGGCGGCGGCGGAGGGGGCGGAGGCCAGGCCGGGACGACGCTGAGCGCTTACAAGACCGCCGAGGGCTTCTGGGAGATTACGTACGACTGGACGGTCGAGAAGACGGCCAGCCCGGCCGCGGTGCTGCTGTCGACCGGGAATTCGCAGGACGTGACCTTCACCATCACCGCGACGCGGACGAAGGTGAGCGAGCGCATCGGCGTGCGCGGGGAGATCTGCGTCACGAACGACGGGGGCGTCCCGACCGAAGGGCTGGCGATCGCCGACACCGTCCTGTATCAGGACGGCGGCGGGCCCTATCAGCCGCTCGCCGGCGCGACGAATGTTCCGGTCGATGTGAGCGCGAACCCGGTGCTCGATCCGGGCGAGAGCCACTGCTACCCCTACGAAATCGAGTTCACTCCGGTCCCAGGCGCGAGCTACAAGAACAGCGCGCAGGTGACCATCACGAACCATTCGGGCTCGCTCGGAACGCCAAAGGGCCCGTCGCCGGATGCGGGCTTCTCGCTGCCGTCGAGCCCGACCGAGATTGACGAGACGGCCAGCCTCTCGGACGCGCTGGGGAGCTGCCCGGCGGGGTTCACCTGCACGCTGCTGGGCGACTGGGGCCCCTGGTCGCTGACGGACAGCGATACCAGAACGCTGACGCTGACGATCACCAACAATACGGCCTGCGACACCGAAACCACGCTGGTGAACACCGCAACGCTCACCGAGGGCGATTCGGGGCAGGTGCGGACATCCTCGGCGACGGTGACGGTGCGGGCGCCGGCGTGCCAGGTGCTCGAGCAGTGCACCTACACGCAAGGGTACTGGAAGACCCACGGCGAAGCCTGGCCGACCGGCTACCCGACGACGGCGATCTTCTACAGCAGCGGGAAGAGCTGGATGACGGTGCTCTGGACGCCGCCGGCGAAGGGGAACGCGTACTACATCCTGGCGCACCAGTACATCGCGGCGAAGCTGAACGTGGCGAACGGCGCCGTGCCGCCCGCGGCGGTGGCGCAGGCGCTGACCGATGCGGATACCTGGTTCATGGGCCGCACGAACGACGCCGCGCCGTCCGGCACGGCGCGGACGCAGGCGCTGACGCTGGCGGGCATCCTCGCCGCCTTCAACGAAGGGACGACGGGCCCGGGTCACTGCGGCAGCACGCCGACCACGAACTAGCGCTCGCCTGGAGAGGCGCGCCCCGGGGGCCGGTCATGTGACCGGCCCCCGGTTGCTGTGCTCCCGACCTGCCCAGCAGACCTCACGCCCGGGGTCTGCTGCAGGGTGCGCGGCTACGCGGGCTCGGGGACGCGGTAGCGGAGGATGGCGCCGACGCCGCCGAGGGCGCGCAGGCCGTGGTGCTCGCGGACCACTTCGACCCGGGCGCCGGTCGCCGCGGCGAGGCGGGCGAGCTCGTCCTTCCGCTCGGCGGGCTCGTAGGCGTCGTCGATGACGACGACATCGGCAGCGCCGAGTTCGAGCGCGGCTTTCGTGCGTTCGTAGCCGGCGACGCCGAGGTCGCCCTCTTCGACCTCGCCGACGAGGATGTCGGCGGTGTGCTGCGACTGGTCGTCTTCGGTCTGGAGGAGGAAGTGCTCGACGGTGCGGCGGACGTGTTCGAGGCCGGCGCGGATATCGATGTGGAATTCGCCTTCGGTGACGCGGCGGGTCAGCGATTCGGGCAGGGCTTCGCGGAGGTGGTGGAGGGCGATTTCGTCGCCGGCGATGACCAGTCGGGTTGCGCGCTCGTGCTCGCAGAGCTGTTCGATGAGCTTCGCGGCTTCTTCGGCGAATTCGCGGCGGTGGTTTTCGACGTGGCGGCGGAAGCGGTGCTCGTTCATGCCGCTGGTGGAGCGCATCTGGTAGTTGTATGGGTCTTCGTCTTTGCCGGGCATTTCGGCGATGCGTTCGCCGCGGACGACGAAGAGGCGGAGGGTGTTGGTATCGGCGACGGCGACGACGGCGGTTTCGTACTCGTCGAGGAGCCTGGCGAGCTGGTAGAGGCGGGGGTAGCGGTCGTAGACGACCTGGTTCTCGAAGGGCGCTGGGGCTTCGATGGATTCAAAGAGGCCGGCGGCGGAGCAGGAGAAGATGGCGAGCCCTTCGGCGGCGGGGTTGGCTGCGGCGACGGCAGCGTGGACGCGTTCAGCGTCGCCGCGGAAGGATTCGAGGGCCGGGCCGCGGACGCCGAGGCTGTGCTCGATCTGGCGGAGGCGGTCTTTGAGGACGGTGTCGCCAGGGCGGTGTTCGGGGCGTTCGCCGGTGGCCTGGGGCCGGCGGTCGAGGTAGACGGAGAGGATGCCGACGCCTTCCGGGGCCTGCCAGCGGGCGACGCGGCGGAGGAGTTCGGAGAGTTCGGTTTCGAACGATGGTGTTTCGCTGGTCATGGGCACCAGTGTACGCGGCGGCGGTGCGTCGGGGGACGGGCAGGGGGACCGGGCGGGGGCGGCCGAAGGGCGGAATCGGGGCTGAGCGGGGAAGCCGGGGTGGTACACTTGCGCGCATGACATCGACGGTTTCACTGTTGCGGGAACGGGCCATGGCTGCGCGGAAGGCGTCGCGGGTGCTCGCGCGCCTCTCGACGGCGGAGAAGAACGCTGCGCTGGGGCGGATCGCGGCGCTGCTCGAGCAGGAACAGGAGGCGGTGCTGGAGGCGAACGCGAAGGACCTCGCCGCTGCGAAGGAGGCGGGGCTGGAAGACGCGTTCGTGGAGCGGCTGACGCTGACGCCGGAGCGGCTGCGCGGCATTGCGAACGACACGCGGAGTGTGATGCAGCTGCCTGACCCGGTGGGCGAGGTGTTCGATTCGCGGACGCTGCCGAACGGGCTGTGGATCGGGCGGCGGCGGGTGCCGCTGGGGGTCGTGGCCTGCATCTACGAATCGCGGCCGAACGT
Organism: Tepidiforma thermophila; assembly: GCF_002563855.1. NCBI lineage: Bacteria > Bacillati > Chloroflexota > Tepidiformia > Tepidiformales > Tepidiformaceae > Tepidiforma > Tepidiforma thermophila. Next base: position 1,006,396 of record NZ_PDJQ01000001.1, on the reverse strand, counting down.
GACGATCGACATTGCGGCGCTGGCGCTGAAGAGCGGCAATGCGGCGATCCTGCGGGGCGGCAAGGAGGCGCGGAACAGCAATGCGGCGCTCGGCGAGCTGGTGCAGCGCGCGCTGGCGGGGACGGCGGTGCCGGCCGATGCGGTGCAGGTGATCAGCGACCCGGACCGGGCGCATGTGGATGAGCTGCTGGAGATGAACGACCTGGTGGATGTGGTGGTGCCGCGGGGCGGGGCGCAGCTCATCGACTATGTGCGGCGGAAGGCGACAATGCCGGTGATCGCGCACGGGGATGCGGTCGTCCAGATTTATGTCGATGAATTTGCCGACCTGGACCTTGCGGAGAAGGTGGTGGACAACGCCAAGACGCGGCGATACAGCATCTGCAATGCGGTGGACACGCTGCTGGTGCACCGTGCGATTGCGGAGCCGTTCCTGCGGCGGATGGCCGCGCGGTGGAACGGGAAGGTGACGTTCATCGCGGATGAGCGGGCGTACCCGGTGCTGGCGGCGGCCGGGGCGCCGGTGGAGCGGGCGACGGAGGCGACGTGGCGGACGGAGCACCTGGCGCTGCGGGTGGGCGTGCGGGTGGTGGACGCGATGGAGGAGGCGACGGAGCACATCGAGCGGTACGGGAGCCACCACTCGGATGCGATTTTGACGGAGAACTACAGCCGGGCGCTGGAGTTCCTGGACGTGGTGGATTCGGCGGCGGTGTACGTGAACGCCAGTACGCAGTTCACGGACGGCGCGCAGTTCGGGCTGGGGGCCGAGGTCGGGATTTCGACGCAGAAGATGCACGCGCGGGGTCCGATGGGCCTGCGCGAGCTGACGAGCTACAAGTGGACCATTATCGGCAGAGGGCAGGTGCGACCGCTGTGATTACGTTCGAACGGGAATGCCGGACTCCGCACTCGGAGTCGTACACGATTTTCGAAGACGGGAGCATTGTGGGGCGGGTGGACCTTCACTACCAGGGCACGAACGTGTATGCGACGCTCTGCACGACGGCGGACGCGGACGAGGAGCGGATTCAGCAGCTGATCGATGCGACGGATGAGCAGCTGGTGATGACGGCGGATCCGTACCGGGAGGATTTCATTGTGACGGTGTGGCGGGGGTCGCCGGCGGGCGTGTACAGCGACAACGAGCTGGATGACGACGAGGAGGATGAAGACACGTTCCGGCTGAACTGAGCGCCGCGGGGAGCGGCGGCAGCGGGTGCGGATACCTCGAAGGTGGCGGTGCTGGTAGACTGGAGGGCGGAGAGGTGTCCGAGTGGTTTATGGTGCCGCTCTCGAAAAGCGGTGTGGGGCAACCCACCGGGAGTTCGAATCTCCCCCTCTCCGCCAGCGAAGAGACTGACGGCCCGGCCATGATGCCGGGCCGTTTTGCTGCGGGCGGAGCGTGGTGAACGGGGAGGAGCGAGGGATTTCGGCGGCGGCGGGCGGGGGCGGCCGTACAATGCCGGCATGGATGACCCTGCACTGATCGGTTTCGGGCTTGCGGGCCTGGTGGTGCTCATCGGGCTGAACGCGCTGTTCGTGGCGGCGGAGTTCGCCTTTGTTGGGGTGCGGCGGACGCGGGTGGAGCAGCTGGCGGCGTCGGGGCAGGCGCGGGCGCGGCTGCTGCTCGGGGCGCTGCGGCAGCTGGATGCGACGATTGCGGCGACGCAGCTCGGTATTACGATGTGCGGGCTGGCGCTGGGATGGCTCGGGGAGCCGGTGCTGGCCGGGCTGATTGAGCCGGGGCTGGCGGAGGCGCTTTCCTGGGCGCCGGCGCAGACGGCGGGGATTGCTGCGACGGTGCTCGCATTCCTGCTGGTGACGGCGCTGGTGATCATTTTTGCGGAGCTGGCGCCGAAATCGATTGCGCTGGCGCGGACGGAGCAGGTGGGGCTGTTCGTGGCGCCGCCGGTGCTGGTGTTCGCGCGGGTGTTCCGGCCGTTCGTGTGGTTCCTGCACCGGTCGGGGGCGCTGGTGGTCCGGTCGCTGGGTATCCGGCAGCGGTCTCCGGCGGAGGAGTCGCTGGACCCGGAGGAGCTGGAGCTGGTTATCGAAGCCTCGGCGCGGGCCGGGCTGCTCTCGACGAGTGAGCTGATGCTGGCCCGGCGGGCGCTGGAGTTCAGCGCGATCCAGGCGGACCAGATCATGGTGCCGCGGACGGAGGTGGTGGCGATCGAGGCAGGGTCAACGCTGGACGAGGTGCTGGAGGTGGTGGAGCGCCACCACCATTCGCGCTACCCGGTCTATGAGGAGAGCCTGGACCACATCGTGGGGATCCTGGAGGTGAAGGACCTGGTGGCGCTGGTTCGCCGGGGTGAGACGGAGTGGAGGCCGCTGGTGCGGCCGGCGGTGGCGATCCCGGAGTCGGTGAGTGTGGAGGTGGCGGTGCAGGCGATGCGGGCGAAGCAGGTGCAGATTGTGGTGCTGGTGGACGAACACGGGGGGACGAGCGGCATTCTGACGGCGGACGAGGTGCTCTACCGGCTGCTGGGGCGGTGGCTGGGCGGGCGCGCGCAGGGGGGCGAGACGCTGCGGACGCTGCCTTCGGGCAATCTGCTGGTTTCGGGGCTGGCGCTGATTGCGGACGTGGAGGATGCGACGGGAGCGGAGCTGGCGGATGAGGATTACGACACGGTCGGCGGGTTTATCATGGCGCGGCTGGGGCGGATCCCGCGGGTGGGGGACCGGGTGGAGGTGCCGGGGTACCAGTTCCGGGTGATGGCGATGGACGGGCGGCGGGTGGACCGGGTGCTGGTGACGAAAGTGGGGACGGGGAACGGCGAGGGCGCTCACGGAGGGGACGAAAGAGGCCGAAACCCGGGGGTGTGAACCGGGCAGGGCTCCGCGGGGGCGGGACGTCCGGGGCTTGCTGCACGGAGCCGCAGGTCTTCGGCGGCGGGAGGGTGTGCGTGGCGGCGGGGCGGCCCCGGGACCTGGCGCCGGGGCCATCGGCGGAGCCGGCGCCTGACGCCCGGAGCGGTTACTGGCCGCCGGCGGCGGGCTGGGGGGCTGCGCCGCCGAAGACTTCTCCGCGGCGGCGGGAGGCGAAGGCTTCGTCTTCGCTGACGGCGGCGGCGGCCTGGCGGGCCTGCTCCTGGTCGTAGGTCATGCGGTAGAGGTTGGCGTAGATGCCGCCGCGGGCGAGGAGTTCTTCGTGGGTGCCGATCTCGGCGATCTGGCCTTTGTCGAGGACGACGATGCGGGAGGCCTCGCGGATGGTGGAGAGGCGGTGGGCGATGACGAACGAGGTGCGGTTCTTGAGGAGTTCGCGGAGGGCCCGCTGGATGATGACCTCGGTCTGGGTATCCACGTAGGCGGTCGCTTCGTCGAGGATGAGGATGCGGGGCGAGGCGAGGATCGCGCGGGCGAAGCTGATGAGCTGCCGCTGGCCGACGGAGAGGTTCTGGCCGCGCTGCTGGAGGACGGTATCGTAGCCGTGCTCGAGGCGCATGATGAAGTCGTGGGCGCCGACGGCTTTGGCGGCGCGCTCGATCTCTTCCTGGGTGGCTTCGGGCCGGCCGTAGGCGATGTTTTCGCGGACGGTGCCGGAGAAGAGGTAGGGGTTCTGGAGGACGACGCCCATGTGGCGGGTGAGGGAGCGGCGCTTGATATCGCGGATGTCGTGGCCGTCGATTTTGATGGCGCCGGCGGTGACGTCGTAGCCGCGCATGAGGAGGGAGGTGATGGTGGTTTTGCCGGCTCCGGTGGCGCCGACGAGGGCGATGGTTTCGCCGGGCTCGACGTGGAGGGTGATGCCGCGGAGGATGGGGACGCCCTCGACGTAGTGGAAGTGGACGTCTTCGAAATCGACGCGGCCTTCGACGTGGTCGAGTTCGATGGCATCGGGGCGGTCCTGGACGCGGGGGACGGTATCGAGGACCTGGAAGATGCGTTCGCCGCCGGCCATGGCGCGCTGGAGCATGGTGTACTGGAGGACGAGGTCGCGGATGGGATCGAAGAAGCGGCCGACGTAAAGGGTGAAGGAGGTGAGGACGAAGAAGAAGTGGGCGACGTCGACGTCGGAGGCGTTGAGGGCGCGGAGGCCGCCGACGATGACGACGGAGGCGGTGGCGATGGCGACGGAGAGTTCGATGACGGGCATGATGGCGGCGCTGAGCATGCCGGCCCAGATATTGGCGCGCCGGTTGTCCTGGTTGAGGCGGTCGAAGCGGCGGGCGTTTTCGTCCTCGCGGGACATGGACTGGACGGCTTTGACGCCGGAGACGTTCTCGGCGAGGGTGCCGTAGAGGGTAGAGACTTTGATGCGGACGTTGATGAAGGCCTGGCGGGCGTGGCGGGCCCAGAAGATCATGACGAGGACGAGCGGGGGGACGATGGCGAAGGTGACGAGGGCGAGGGTGAGGTCGATGTTGAGGAGGACGACGACGATGATCGTGAGGCCGATGATGTCGGCGAAGAAGGTGAGGGAGCCGCTGGTGAGCAGCTCCTGCATGACGGTGACGTCGCTGGTGAGGCGGGAGATCATGCGGCCGACTTCCATCTCGTCGTAGAAGGAGAGGGAGAGGCCCTGCATGTGGTCGTACATCTGGGTGCGGAGCTTCATGAGGATGCGGTTGCCCATCCAGGCGGTGGTGCGCTGCTGGCCGTAGGCGGCGAGCCACTGGAGGACCGCGAGGCCGAGCATGGTGCCGAGGAGGGTGAAGATCCGCTCGGTGTCGTGGTTGATGCCGGCCTGGACGGTGAGGCCGATGAGGAGCGGCTGGAAGAAGCTGGCGAGGGCGGAGAGGACCATGCAGGCGACGGCGATGACGGCCTGCAGTTTGTATTCGGCGAGGTAGGGGAGGATGCGGCGGACGACTTTGGCGTCGTAGACCTTGCCGAGGTACTCGTCGTCCCAGCCGTCGGCGCCGCGGCCCATCATGGCGCGGCCGAGGGGCCCGCCCGGCTGGCCGCCGATGCCGGAGCTCCAGCCTCCGGCGCCTGCGCCGCCCCACATGCCCATCAGGAGCCTCCCCCGGCCTGGCCTTCGGCGAGGAGGCGGGTGCGGACGCGCTCAACGAGCTGCTGGGGCAGGCCTTCGGTGTCGCCGCGGCGGACGCGTTCGCGGATGCGCTCGGCAAGGGCGGAGCTGTCGGCGGGGACAGGAGCGACGGGGCGCCCGAGGGCCTCTTCCTGGTCTCTGAGTTCGAGCTCGTAGATGCGGCGGTAGAGGCCTTCCTGCTGGATGAGCTCCTGATGGGTGCCGCGCTGGATGATGCGGCCCCGGTCGAGCACGATGATTTGGTCGGCGCGCATGACGGTGCGGAGGCGCTGTGCGATGACGAAAGTGGTGCGGCCCTTCATGAGCTCCTGGAGGGCCTGCTGGATGAGGAATTCGGTCTGGGTATCCACGCTGGCGGTGGAGTCATCGAAGATGAGGATTTTGGGGTCGAGGAGGAGGGTGCGGGCGATGGCGATGCGCTGTTTTTGGCCGCCGGAGAGGGTGACGCCGCGTTCGCCGACCCATTCGTCGTAGCCGTAGGGGAGGGAGACGATGAAGTCGTGGATGCGGGCGGCTTTGGCGGCGTGCTCGATCTCTTCCTGGGAGGCATCGGGTTTGCCGTAGGCGATGTTGTCGCGGATGGTGCCGATGAAGAGGAAGACGTCCTGCTGGACGATGCCGATGTTGCGGCGGAGGGAGTCGATGGTGACGTCGCGGATGTCGATGCCGTCGATGAGGATGCGGCCTTCGGTGACGTCGTAGAAGCGGGGGATGAGGTTGACGATGGTGGACTTGCCGGAGCCGGTCGGGCCGAGCAGGGCGATGACCTGGCCGGGCTTTGCATCGATGTTGATGCCGGAGAGGACGGGGCTGAGGTTGTCGTAGCTGAAGCTGACGTTTTCGAAGACGACGTGGCCTTTGACGTCGGCGAGGGGGATGGCGCCGGGCTTTTCCTGGACGGCGGACTGGGCGTCGATCAGTTCGAAGACGCGCTCTGCGGAGCTGATGGCGCGGGCGATGATGTTGATCATGAAGCCGAGGGTGCGGACGGGGAGCTGGAGGAGGTTGAGCCAGAGGGTGAAGGTGAGGACGTCCTGGGCCTGGAGTGAGCCGCGGGAGACGAGCCAGGAGCCGACCCCGACGGTGAGGGCGATCTGGGCGGCGGAGATGCCCTGGAGGAGGGGCTGGTTGTTCGCCTGGATCAGGGCGGCCTGGTAGGAGAGGTCGGCCTGGCGTTTTGCAGCGTCGGCGAATTTTTTGCTCTCGTAGTCTTCGCGGGCGAAGGCTTTGACAACGCGGATGCCGGAGAGGCCCTCTTCGGCGACCTGGGTCATTTCGGCCTGGTTCTGCTGGATCTGGAGCCACATGGGGCGGAGGCGGCGGCTGGTGACGATGGAGCGCCAGGCGAGGATGGGGAGGGAGATGAAGGAGACGAGGGCGAGCTGCCAGTTGATAACGAGCATGCCCACGATCGAGATGACGATCATGAGCACGACGTAGGAGAGGCGGAGGAGGCCCATGGAGAAGAAGATGCGGATGTTCTCCACGTCCTGGGTGGCGCGGCTCATGATCTGGCCGGTCTGGACCTTATCGTGGTAGGCGAAGCTGAGGCGCTGGAGGTTGTCGTAGATGCGGTTGCGAATGTCGTAGGCGACGCTCTGGCCGATGGTTTCGCCGAGGTACTGCTGGCCGAAGGCTGCTGCGCCGCGGGCGATGGCGAAGGCGATGATCGCGGAGGCGCCGAGGATGAGGAGCCGCTCGTTGCCATCGAGGCCGATGAGGCGTCCTTCGGCGTCGCGGACGGGCTGGAGGCCGAAGTCGATGGCGAACTTGATCAGCAGGGGGCTGATCATGACGAAGGCGCCGGCGAGGATGACGCAGACCCAAGCGAGGATGAACTGGCCGCGGTAGGCCTTGAGATAGGGGAGCAGTCGCAAAAGCCAGCGCACGCGGCGGTGTCCCTCCTCGGGGAAGGACGGTATCATACGTTGACGCGAACGTCAAAGTAGGCTGGCTGACGGGCCAGCGAATGCCGGCAACACTTCGCGACGGTGGATGTCGCGCCGATCTGGTAAGTGGAAGACAGCAGAGGCGGGAGGTGTGTGTGATGCTGAAGCGCTGGGGACTTGTTGCGAGTGTGCTCTTGCTGCTCCTTGGCGGAGCGGCGGCCTGCCGGGCAGCGGCACAGCCGCAGGGGACGACCCCGCGGGCGGTCGCGCCGATGGTTGCGGCCGACTCTGCGCCGACGCCCGCGGGCCGGGCGCAATGCGTGGTCACGAATGTGGTCGACGGGGACACCATCGACGTGGGCGGCTGCGCGGACACGGGGCGGGTCCGGCTGATTCTTATTGATGCTCCGGAGAGCTCGGGAGGGGCGCGCTGTTTCAGCAAGGAGGCGACCGACTACGTGAAAGCCCGGCTGCTGGGGCGGACAGTCGAGCTGGAGCGGGATGTTTCGAACCGGGACCGGTACGACCGCTACCTGCGGTACGTCTGGGTGGACGGGGAGCTGTTCAACGAGCGGATGGTGCGGGACGGCTACGCGGTGCTGGCGGTCTTTCCGCCGGATGTGAAGTACCGCGACCGGATCGCGGCGGCAGAAGCGGAGGCGAAGGCGGCCAACCGGGGGCTCTGGGGGGCCTGCGGCGGGCTGAACACGCCGGCGACGCCGACACCGACAGCGGCAAGGACGGCGACGGCGACTCCGACACGGACGGCGACGCCAACCCCGCCGGCAACGCCGACGCCGGGAGGGAGCTGCGCGGCAGCAACGGCGCGCATCGTGTCGCTGAACAAGGCCGCGGAGGTGGTCGTCATCGAGGGGAGCGGCGACCTGACCGGCTGGCGGCTGGTGAGCGAGCGCGGCAACCAGCAGTTTGTTTTCCCGAACGGGTTCGTGCTGGCCGGCCGGGTGGAGGTGTGGAGCGGGGTGCCGCAGTTCCCGAACACGGCAACGCGGCTGTGGTGGTCGTCGGAGCCGCTCTGGAATAACAGCCAGGACGACGACGCGCTGCTGTACGACTGCACGGGCCGGCTGGTGCAGCGGTTCGACGACGGCGATTGAAACAGCGTCTCAGGGGGCGTAGGCTCGGCGGCGACGCCTGCGCTGGAGCTGCACGATGCCGACGAATGTCCTGAGGCCGACAGAAGAGGAAGCGCTGGCCGCGTGGAGGGCACTGGTGGCCGCCGACGCGGAGCAGGTGGTGCGGGTGCGGGAGCCGGAGCCGCCAGCGGACCACTACGCGGCAGTGGCGGCGCGCTTCCGGCCGGGGGCGTTCGAATCGTTGGAGTGGCCGGTGCTGGATGCGCTCGTGGCGCCGGGGGAGACGGTGCTGGATATCGGCGCGGGGGGCGGGCGGTTTGCGGTGCCGCTGGCGCAGAAGGGCTGCAGGGTGATCGCGATTGAGCCGAGCGGGGCAATGCGGGAGACGCTGGCGGCGGCAGCGGCGGAGGCCGGCGTGAGCGTGGAGGTGCACGACCTGCGCTGGCCGGCGGAGGGGTGGACGGAGGAGGCGGATGTGAGCCTTGCGGCGCACGCGTGCTACGACATTGGGGAGATTGGGCCGTTCCTGGACGCGATGGAGCGGCACACGCGGCGGCTGTGCGTGGCGATGTTCGGGCAATTTGCGCGGGGGGCGAACCTCGCGCCGCTGTTCGAGGCGGTGCATGGGGAGCCGCTCCAGGCGCTTCCGGCACTGAAGGAGTTCGTGGCGCTGCTGGGCGCGCGGAACCGGAAGTACGAGGTGCGGGTGGTGAGCAGCGGGCGGGAGTATGAGCTGATGGAGCGGGAGCAGGCGTTCGAGATGGCGCGGCGGATGCTCTGGCTGGCGCCGGGCAGCGCGAAGGATGTGCGGATGCGGGAGCTGATGGAGGCGTGGTGGGGCGCGCCGGAGGGGATCCGAATGCCGGCGTTCCGCCGGTTCATCGGCATTGTGAGCTGGGAGCCGCCGCGCAGCGCCGGGTGAGGCAGGGGCCGGGCCGCCGGGTCAGATATCCCGGGTCAGATATCGAGGTTGCGGACCTGGCTGGCGTTGGCCTGGATGAACCTGCGGCGGTGGGAGACGTCGTCGCCCATGAGTTCGTAGAAGAGGGCGTCGGCGGTGGCCGCGTCGTGGATGGTGACCTGGAGGAGGGTGCGGTTGGCCGGGTTCATGGTGGTCTCCCAGAGCTGCTCGGCGTTCATTTCGCCGAGACCCTTGAACCGCTGGACGTTGAGGTTGGCGCGGCGGTTCTGCTTCCGGTACTCCTCGAGCTGCTGGTCGGAGTAGAAGTAGCGGACTTCTTTGCCGTGCTGGGCGCGGTAGAGCGGGGGCTGTGCGATGTAGAGGTGGCCGTGCTCGATAAGCTCGGGCATGTTGCGGAAGAAGAAGGTGAGGAGGAGGGTGCGGATGTGGGCGCCGTCGACGTCGGCGTCGGTCATGATGATGATTTTGTGGTAGCGGAGCTTCGAAACATCGAAGGTTTCGCGGATGCCGGTGCCGAGGGCGGAGATGATGAGGCGGATGGCCTCGTGGCCGAGCATCTTATCGGGCCGGGCCTTTTCGACGTTCAGGATTTTGCCGAAGAGGGGCAGGATGGCCTGGAAGCGGCGGTCGCGGCCCTGCTTGGCGGAGCCGCCTGCGGAGTCGCCCTCGACGATGAAGAGCTCGGACTCTTCGGGGTCGCGGGAGGAGCAATCGGCGAGCTTGCCGGGGAGGCTGCCGCTTTCGAGGGCGCTCTTGCGCTGGACGAGGTCGCGGGCTTTGCGGGCGGCTTCGCGGGCGCGGCTGGCGAGGAGGCACTTTTCGACGATGCGGCGGGCCTCGGAGGGGTGCTCTTCGAGGTAGGTCGAGAGGGCATCGGCGACGACGGCCTGGACCTGGCTGGCGACTTCGAGGTTGCCGAGGCGGGTTTTGGTCTGGCCTTCGAACTGGGGTTCGGGGAGTTTGACGGAGATGACGGCGACGAGGCCCTCGCGGACGTCATCACCGGTGAGGTTGGGGTCGGTGTCCTTGAGGATTTTCTGCTTGCGGGCGTAATCGTTAAGGACGCGGGTCAGGGCCTGGCGGAAGCCGGTGAGGTGGGAGCCGCCGTCGATGGTGTTGATGGAGTTGGCGAAGGTGTAGACGGTTTCGTTGAAGCCGTCGTTGTACTGGATGGCGCACTCGATGACGTTGCGGTCGACCTCGCGCTCGATGTAGACGGGTTCGGGGTTGAGTGCTTCGCGGTCGCGGTTGATGTAGCGGACGAAGCTCTTGATGCCGCCTTCGAAGTAGTAGTTGACTTCGAGGTCGGCGCGCTCGTCGACGAGGCGGAACCAGACGCCTTTGGTGAGGAAGGCGTACATGCGGAGGCGTTCGGCTTCGATTTTGACGTCGAAGTCGGTGCTTTCGAAGATGTCGGGGTCGGGCTTGAAGCTGACGGTGGTGCCCTGGGCGCGGGAGGGGTCGTCGAGCGGGAGGGTGAGGAGGGGGGTCTGGGGGACGCCGCGGGCGTACTCCTGGCGGAAGAGTTTCCCGGCCTTGTCGGCGCCCTGTGCGGCGGGGTTGGGGACGACCTCGACCCACATGGCTTCGCTGAGGGCGTTGACGACGGAGGCACCGACGCCGTGGAGGCCGCCGGTGACTTTGTAGCCGCCGCCGCCGAACTTGCCGCCGGCGTGAAGGACGGTCATGACGGTTTCGACGGCAGACTTGCCGGTTTGCTGCTGGATATCGACGGGGATACCGCGGCCGTTGTCTTTGACAGTGCACCAGCCGTTGCGGTGGAGGATGACTTCGATGCGGTCGCAGAAGCCGGCCATGGCTTCGTCGACGGCGTTATCGACGAGCTCTTTGATGAGGTGGTGAAGGCCGGCTTTATCGGTGGTGCCGATGTACATGCCGGGCCGCTTGCGGACGGCTTCGAGGCCTTCGAGGACCTGGATATTTTCGGCGGTGTAGGTTGCGCCGGGAGCGGAGGTGGAGGAGGTTGCCTGGGTGGCCATGGGGTGGGTGTCAGCCTCGCAGCGTTCGAGCCAGCTGGGGCGGCGGCCCGGGGATTTGTTCGCTCACCTTCACAGTTTAGCAGGTTTTGGGGTTCCGGGCGAGGTCAGGGGCGGGTGCCGGGTCCGCCGCGTTCTGCTTCGATGGCCTGGCGCAGGAACTGGAATTCTTCTTCCGCGGAGGCTTTGCCGTAGCTCTCGGCGTAGTGGAAGTGGTCGGCGGCAAACTCCGGCGACTCCCCCGAGAGATACACCGGCTTAGCGGACGCGTGGTATGGGACATGGAGGTCCCGGCAGACCCGCTGGAGCGCCGCCACGAGCCGGGCCTGGCGCTCAACAGAGGCTCGTTTTTGCCGGCGAGTCACCGACCAGTCGGAGCGCCCATGGGGGCCCCAGACAGCGAGGAGCACCCCTTCGCGGCGCAGGATGCGGCGGGCGCTCTCCTCGACCCGGGCGGCCACTTCCTCGGGCTCGAAATGGTAATCCCCGCCGAGGGTGCGGAGCAGCAGGTTGCGAGCAGCCCGGAACGGGAGGGAGGGACCGATAATGCGGTGTTCGGCTGCCCGAAAACCGAGCGCGGCGAGGCGTTCTCCGAAGGGGCCGAGCAGCCGCCGGAGCCGCAGCGGGACCGACGGATAGGCAATCCAGTAGTTGACGATCTGCAGCAGCACGACGTCGGGCTGTTCGCGTTCGACCCATCGTTCGATGGCGGCCGGCATGGTGTCGGTCGGCCAGGGGGTTTTGACCACGACCTCGACGGGCTCGTCGAAGTGGGCCTCCAGTTTCTCAGCCAGGAGGCGGGGCCGGTTGGTGGTGGCCCCTTCGAGAACGTCGTTGCTGTTAGAGAGCTTCAGGACTTTCATGGCCAGGCTCCTGATCGTGGCGGGCCTGGCGAACGAGGTCACCGGGCGCCGGGATTGTACTCCGGCTTCGTGGTCCGGGCTATGGGCGGGGCCAGAGGACGGCCTGGGTGCAGCGGAAGACGGCGAGCGTGCGGCCGGTCTCAACGTGGGTGACAGCGGCATCCCAGACCTGGGTGGTGCGGCCGCCGTGGAGCATGGTGGCGCGGGATGCGATGACGCCGTCGGTGGCGGTGCCGAGGAAGTTCGCCTTCAGTTCGATGGTGGTGAAGCCGGTGGCGCCGTCGGGCAGGCTGACGGTGCAGCCGTAGCCGCAGAGGGTATCGGCGAGGGCGACGACGGTTGCGGCGTGGAGGTAGCCGTTGGGGGCGAGGTGGTCGGGCTGGACGACGAGGCGGCCTTCGGCGAAACCGCGGCCGATGGCGGTGACCTCGATGCCCATGCGGCCGGGCAGGCGGCCGCGGGAGCGCTCGGCCCAGTAGGCGATCGTGGCCCGGTCGTCGGCGTCGGCGGAATCGGCTGGCATGGATGCGCTCCGGGGAGAGGGTGCAGACATCCTGCGCCTGTTCGTTGCTTGATGCAACGAACTTGCGAAGGACGGCCCGGCCGGGGGAGAATCCGGCCCACCCCTGCGGTCGGAGGCGTTGGATGGCGATTGACTGGCCGGCGGTGCACCGCGAGGCGCTGGACATCCTGGTGCAGTACCTGCAGATCGACACTTCGAACCCGCCGGGGAACGAGAAGCCGGCTGCGCGCTTCCTCGGGGCGATTTGCGAGGCGGAGGGGATCCCGGTCGAGTACATCGAAACGGCGCCGAACCGGGAGGTGCTGGTGGCGCGGCTGCGGGGGGACGGTTCGAAGCGGCCGATCATGCTGTGCAACCACACCGACGTGGTGCCGGTGGAGGAGCAGTACTGGAGCGTGCCGGCGTTTGCGGGGCTGGTGCAGGACGGGCGGGTGTACGGGCGGGGGGCGGTGGATATGAAGGGGTGCGGGGTGATGCAGCTGATGGCGCTGCTGCTGCTGAAGCGGGAGGGGGTGCCGCTGAAGCGGGATGTGGTGTTCTGCGCGGTGCCGGACGAGGAGGCGGGGAGCGACTACGGGATGGCGTGGCTGTGCGAGCACCGGCCGGACATCGTGGATGTGGAGTACGAGCTGAGCGAGGGTGCGGGCGGGACGACGCGGTTCGGGCGGCAGGAGACGCGGCTGTTCAGCGTGGCGACGAACGAGAAGGATATCTGCTGGCTGAAGCTGACGGCAGTCGGGCGGCCGGGGCACGGGAGCGTGCCGCATGAGGACAACTCGGCGGTGTACCTGGTGCGGGCGCTCCAGCGGCTCGTGGACTGGGAGCGGCCGCTGGTGTTTACGCCGGACACGGAGGCGTACCTCGACCGGCTGGCCGAGGCGGGGCTGATGCCGCCGCGGTCGGACCGGAAGGCGGTGGAGGAGCGGATCCGGCGGTCGCCGGAGCTGCTGGCGATGTTCCAGAACACGCTGAACCTGACGATGCTGCAGGCGGGCATCAAGGCGAACGTCATCCCGGCGCGGAGCGAAGCGGTGATCGACTGCCGCCTGCTGCCGGGGCAATCGAAGCGGGACTGGATCCGGCAGGTGCGGGAGCGGATCGGCGACGAGCGGGTCTCGGTGGAGCTGCTTTCGCCGGACCACGGGGAGCCGGCGGCGGTGCCGTGGGATACGGAGCTGTTCCGGACGATCACGTCGGTGGTGAAGGAGGCGATGGAGGATGCGGTGGTGGTGCCGGGGATGACGATCGGCGGGACGGACAACCGGTTCCTGCGGGAGCGGGGCATCCCGGCGTACGGGTTCATCCCATGCCTGCTCTCGCCGGAGGAGCGGCGCGGGTTCCACGGGAACGACGAGTTCCTGACGGTGGAGAACCTCAACCTCGGCTGCGAGCTGATGTACGAGATTGTGCGGCGGATGGTGAGCTAAGCGGCGCGGGCGGGGAGAATGGTGCCGATGGGGCACCGGCGGCGCTGGCAGGCGGCGGGGATCGTCGGCGGGGCGGTGCTGGCGCTCGGCCTGCTGGCGGGGCAGCTCTGGCTGACGCTGCACCTGCAGTGGACGAACCGGGAGCCGCTGGCTGATTCGGCGATTGGGTTCAACTTCAGCTGCGACCAGGCGGAGTACCTGCTGCTGGAGGAGCCGGGCGCCGGCCCGGACGGCCACGCGCCGGACGGGCGGCCGGGGCGGGCGGAGTGGTGCGCGGGGGTGCTCCGCGAGCTGATCGAGCGGACGGGCATCCGGCTGGTGCGATTGAGCGTGCAGTGGGACGAGGTGGAGCCGGAGGAGGGACAGTTCGACTTTTCCGTGATCGAGGCGCAGCTCGATGCGGTGCGGGCCGCCGGGGCGACGGCGAACGTTTCTATCGGGATGAAGGCGCAGCGCCACCCGGAGTTCTACATCCCGGCGTGGGCGCTGGAGGGGGTGGAGCTGCGGGAGGGGATGGACCTCTCGGGCGTGCCGGTGCTCCGCGAGCGGGCGTTGCGGATGGTGGTGACGGTCGCGGCGCACCTTGCGGGACGGCCGGAGATCGATTCGTGGACGGCGGAGAACGAGGGGTACATCGCTTCGCACCGGGCCCACCACTACCACCTGAGCCGGGCGTACGTGGCGGCGGTGGCGGAGACGATCCGGCGGGCCGACCCGCAGGGCCGGCCGGTGGCGATCAACCACGCCCAGCATTACGTCTTCGACCGGCGCTGGCGGGATGCGCTGGCAGACGGGGACGTGCTGGCGCAGAGCATGTACCCGCGGCGGAACGGCGCGGTGCTGGGGAGGCCGGTGGTGGTGGACATCATGCAGCTCGGGTGGCTGATGCCGAACTATGCCTACCAGGCGCGGGAAGCCCGGAAGGCGGGGAAGCAGTTCTGGGTGACGGAGCTGCAGGCGGAGCCGTGGACGGATGGGGACGCGCGGCTGATCTCGCCGGCGCGGCCTTCGAAGAACCTCTCGCCGGAGACGATGCTGAAGAATGTGGCGTACGCGCGGCGGACGGGCGCGGAGCGGATATACCTGTGGGGTGCGGAGTGGTGGCTGTACCAGGAGCAGCGGTTCGGCGACGGCCGCTGGCTGGAGGCCGCGCGGGCGGCAGCCGGTGTGCAGGAGTGAGCGTCAGGCGGTGCGGCAGCGGGACGGCCGTCTCGAGCGTTCAAGGCTCTGGGCGATGGCGCGAACGAGGTCGATGCCGTCGATGAGCATCGGGATGTAGGCGGCAGCGCCGGCGCGTTCGTACCGGGCGCGCTCCTCGGGGCGCGGGATGGGCGCGAGGATGATGACGGCCGCGCCGGCGCGGACAAGTTCGTGGGCGCGCTCGGGCGGGCAATCGGCGGGGGTGGAGACGACGACGTCTCCCGGGCCGATCCCTTCGAAGCCGGCGGCGCTGTCGGCGTGCTCGTGGAGCTCGGGGGCGCGTTCGAGGCGGGCGACGAGCGCACGCCGCAGGGCGCCGTCGGAGGAGACGACGTGGATGGGACTGCCCTCCATGGATGCCAGTCTCCACAGCCTGCGGGAGAGGCGATCAGGGCCGAACGGGCCCGAGACGCGGGCCGAGCGGCCCCGATTCTGGTTCGAGGTGAGGAATGCGTTACCATGCGCGCGAATGGGGACTGCAGCTGAGGGGCCGGCCACAGGGCCCGGCAGTTTCGAACGCCTTGCGGAGATGGCCGTCACCAGCGAACTGCTGGCGTCGAGCGAGGACCTCTCCGAGATTTTGCATCGGCTGGCGGACCGCGCCCGGGAGGTGACGGGGGCGGAGTACGCGGCGATTTCGACGTTCGACGAAGAGGGGGTGCTGACCCGGTTCATCTACAGCGGGATCAGCGACGAGCAGGCGCGCCGGCTGGGCGACCCGCCGCGCGGGCGCGGGCTGCTTGGCCACCTTGCCACATGCGACCGGCCGATCCGGCTCGATGACCTGCGGGCGAGCCCGCATTTCACCGGGTGGCCGCCGGGCCACCCGGATATGACGCGGTTCCTCGGGGTGCCGATCCGGGCGGGGGGACGGACGATTGGTTCGCTCTACATGGCGCGGGGGGCCGACCGGCCGCCGTTCACGGCGGAGGACGAGGTGGCGGCGGCGGTGCTTTCGCTGCAGGCGGCGGTGAGCGTTTCCTACGCGCTGGCGCGTGAGCGGCGGGGACGGATCTTCCTGCTGGAGGAGCGGGAGCGGATCGCGCACGACCTGCACGACGGGACGATCCAGGCGCTGTATGCCCTGGGGCTCGAGTGCGACACGATGGCGAACCGGGAGGATTACCCGCCGGAGGCGCGGGAGGCGCTGGCAAACGCGGTGAGCCGGATCAACGAGATCATCGCCGACATCCGGAGCTATATCACGATGCTCGAAGCCGCGACGCCGGTTGAGCAGCCGGAGCTGACGCGCGACCTGGGTTTCGTCATCCGCCAGCTGGTGCCCTCGTCGATTGCGACAGTGGTGAACATCTCGGCGGCAGCGCTGCAGGAGCTGACGACGCGCGAATCGGAGGACCTGCTGTACATTGCGCGTGAGGCGCTCTCGAACGCGGTGCGCCACGGGGCGCCGACGAAGATCGCGGTCGACCTGCGCCAGACGGATGACGCGACGGTGCTGACGATCCAGGACAACGGGGTCGGGTTTGACGAGGCGACCACCCGCAAGGGGCTCGGCAGGGTGACGATGCGGACGCGGGCCGAGCGGCTGGGGGCGGAGCTGACGATCATCCCGATCCCGGGGATGGGTACGACGGTGCGGGTCGCAATCCCGCGGCACCGCAACGATGAGGAGGACGTATGACGGCGAGCGCAGACGGCACCATCCATGTCCTGCTTGCGGACGACCACGACCTCGTGCGGCAGGGGCTGAAGGCGGCGCTGCGGGGGCACCCGGAGTTCACGGTGGTGGCCGAGGCGCGCGACGGGCAGGAAGCGGTGCGGGAGGCGAAGCGGACGAACCCGGACCTGGTTGTCCTGGATGTGCGGATGCCGAAGCTGAACGGCATTGAGGCGTGCCGGGAGATCCGGTCGGCGGTGCCGGGTGCGAACGTGCTGATGCTGACCTCCTACAGCGACGAGGAGGCGGTGATGCAGGCGATTGTGGCGGGGGCGAGCGGGTTCATGCTGAAGGACGTGAAGACCGACGACCTGATCGCGGCGATGCGGATTGTCGGCCGGGGCGGGAAGACGCTGGACCCGGCGAGCTCGGCGGCGGTGATCGAGCAGATCCGCCGGGGGAACATCGTCACCGAGGAGGACCGGCTGGCGGCGCAGCTCACGGAGCGGGAGCTGAAGATCCTCGACCTGATTGCGGAGGGGCTGACGAACCGGGAGATCGGCGAGCAGCTCTATCTCTCGGAGAAGACGGTGAAGCACCACGTGAGCGACATCCTGAGCAAGCTGGGGATGACGCGGCGGGTGGAGGCGGCGGGGTTCGCGATCAGGCGGGCGGCGCGGAAACCGCAGGGGTAGGGGGCGGCCGGGAGGGTCAGTAGCGGCCGCCGAGCTTCGCGTGGTCCCAGGAGTAGGTATCGACGGGGCGGACGCGCACGGTCACGCGCTTGGAGGCGACCTTGAGGGCGGCCTCGGGGGTGTCCATGGGCGCGGGGATGCCGTTGTACTTTTCGCCGACGAGGGCCATGACGCGGGCGGTGAAGGGGGTGTCCTCGATGATCTCGGCGTCGCCTTCGATGACGAGGCCCTTGAGCTCGTGATAGAGCTTCCCGGATTCGAGCATGACGGTGATTTTGGGATTGCGGCGGAGGTTGAGGACCTTCTGGCTCTTGGCGAAGGTGGTGAAGTGGATGAGGCCGTCAATGACGACGTACCACATGGCGACGAGGTGGGGGTAGCCCTTCGGCCCGATGGAGGCGACCTGGAGGGTCCAGCCTTCCTGGAGGAACTGCTGCTGCTCTTCGGGGGTGAGGGCGATTTCGGCGCGTCGGCTTGGCATAGGGGCGTGTATCCGCGGGTGGAGTATGGTTGCCGGCTCAGTAGACCGCAGGAGGCGGGCTGCGAGCAAGGTGGCGCTGCAGGGCGTGCCCGGGGGCGATGCGGGGCGGATAATGGCCGGATGAGCAACGGAACCCGCCAGCCAATCGTGTATCCGCCGCATACAAGGGTCGACCTGCGGAAGTTCGACCCGGCAGCAACGAACGGGATGAGCCGGGAGGAGGCGGAGGCGGAGCTCGTTGGGCTGCGGCTGCGGCTGAACGAACTGCAGAACATGCTGTATGCGGATGCGCGGTATGCGCTGCTGGTGGTGCTCCAGGGGATTGATGCGGCAGGGAAGGACGGGACGATCAATTCGGTCTTCGAGCAGGTGGGGCCGATCGGCTGTTCGGTGGTGAGCTTCAAGGCGCCGACGCCGGAGGAGCTGGCGCACGACTACCTCTGGCGTTACCACAGAGTGATGCCGGAGCGCGGGCACATCACGATTTTCAACCGGTCGTACTACGAGGCGGTGCTGGTGGAGCGGGTGAAGGGGATCGTCCCGAAGGCGACCTGGGAGCAGCGGTACGAGGACATCAACCGGCTGGAGGAGTACCTGCTTCGGAACGGGACGGTAGTGATGAAGTTCTTCCTGGCGATTTCGAAGGAGGAGCAGCGGGAGCGGCTGCAGGAGCGGATTGACAACCCGAAGAAGCAGTGGAAGTTCCGGCTCGGCGACCTGGAGGAGCGGAAGCTGTGGGACGAGTACCTGGAGGCGTTCGAGGACATGCTGGAGCGGTGCAATACGAAGCACGCGCCGTGGCATGTGGTGCCGGCGGACCGGAAGTGGTACCGGGATGTGGTGGTGGCGCGGACGCTCGTGGAGAAGCTGGCGTCGCTCGGGCTGCGGTATCCGCCGGCGGACCCGGCGGTGCTGGGCCTGAAGGTGGATTAGGGGGCTACCAGCCGAGCGCGGCTTCGATGCCCTCGATGGTGGCGGGAGCCCGGGTAACGTCGGGCGTGCCGTGCGAGATGGCGGTATCGGGGTCTTTCAGGCCGTGGCCGGTGAGAATGGCGACGGCCCGGCCGCCGCGGGTGCGGCCGCTGCGCCCGAGCTTGAGGAGGCCGGCGACGGAGGCGGCGCTGGCGGGTTCGACGAAGAGCCCTTCGCGGCGGGCGAGGAGGCGGTAGGCTTCGAGGATGTCGTCGTCGGTGACGGCTTCGATGAGGCCCTCGGATTCGTCGCGAGCGGCGATGGCGGTGTTCCAGCTGGCCGGGTTGCCGATGCGGATGGCGGTGGCGATCGTCTGGGGGTTGGGCACGGGCTGGCCGGATACGAGCGGGGCGGCGCCGGCGGCCTGGAAGCCGCACATGCGGGGGTGGCGGGCGGCGAGGCCGCGCTCGGCGCACTCGCGGAAGCCCTTCCAGTAGGCGGTGATGTTGCCGGCGTTGCCGACGGGGATGGCGAGGAGGTCGGGGGCATCGCCGAGGGCGTCGCAGATTTCGTAGGCGGCGGTTTTCTGGCCTTCGATGCGGTGGGGGTTGACGGAGTTGACGAGGGCGATGGGGTGGCGTGCGGTGAGTTCGCGGGCGGCGCGGAGGGCGTCATCGAAGTTGCCGTCGATTTCGATGATGCGGGCGCCGTAGGCGACGGCCTGGGCCATTTTGCCGGCTGCGACTTTGCCGCCGGGGACGAGGACGTAGCACTCGATGCCGCAGCGGGCGGCGTAGGCGGCTGCGCTGGCGCTGGTGTTGCCGGTGGAGGCGCACATGATGGCGCGGGCGCCGGCTTCGAGGGCTTTGGCGACGGCGACGACCATGCCGCGGTCTTTGAAGGAGCCGGTGGGGTTGCAGGCTTCGAGCTTGAACCAGAGCTCATCGAGGCCGCACTCGGGGGCGAGGCTGGCTGCGCGGACAAGGGGCGTTTCGCCCTCGCCGAGGGTGATGCGGGGGGTGCGGTCGGTAAGGGGCAGGACGTCGGCCCAGCGGTAGAGGACGCCGCGGGGGCGGATGGTGGCTGCGGTCACGGTTCCTCCGGGGGGCGGAAGGCGTGGAATTTCATCTCCCGGAGCTCCTGTTCGAGCACCTGGATCTGCTTGCGGCGCTGCTTTTCGTACATGGCGTTGAACCTGGCGAACTCTTCGCGGACATGGTCGACGACCTCTGCGATGTCGCGGCGCATGGTGGCGACGCGTTCACCGAGGCCGGAGTGGCGGCCTTCGAGGAGGGTGATTTCGCCCTGGAGTTTGTCGATGGTGCCGACGAGGCGGTCGGTGAGCGCTTCGAGCTGGTTGAGGCGATTGTCGATGCGGTGGTGTTCTTCGCGCCAGAGGGCGATTTCGTCGATGAGCTCCTGGCGGTTATCGCGTTCGCTGGCGACGGTGGAGATGAGCTCCTCGTTGCGGCGGACCATTTCGCCGACGACCCTGAGGCGTTCGAAGACGACGTCGAACCGCTCATCGAGGTCGCCGAGAACCACCTGTTTGACGCGTTCTTCGAGGTCTCGGTTGACTTCGATGGTGCGTTCGAGGCGGAGGCCGAACTGCTGGACCTGGTGTTCGACGTCGCGCTGGCGTTCGAGGAGGGCCTGGAGCTGCTGGGCGACCTGGGAGGTTTGCTGCTGGACCTGGGCGACGTCGGCGAGGACGAGGCCGAGCTGGTGGGCGGCTGAGTCGACCCGGCGGATGACGTCGCTGCGCTCCTGGCGGTCGTACTCGGATTCGGCGCGGAGGAGGCGGAGCTGGTTATCGGTTTCAGCGCGGACCGAGCTGACCGCCTGGCGGAGGTCTTCCATGGCCTGGTCGATGGCGTTGAGCTTTTCGGGGAGGCCGCGGAAGGGGAGGAAGCGGGGCTCCATGTCGCGGATGGCGCGCTCGGCGGCATCGAGCTGGTCGGAGAGGTCGTGAACCTGGCGGCGGAGCTGGTCGAGGTGGGCGACGGTGCGGGCCTGCTCTTCGCGGGCGGCGCGGAGCTGGCTCTCGAGCCAGGTGAGGAGTTCGGTGATGGCCTGGGCCTGGGGTTCGCCGGGCATGTCAGCCCTCCACGCGAAGGAAGGCAGACACCTGGACGACGACGGGGAGGGTTGCCATTTCGCGGAGGGCGGCCTGGACGGCGCCTTCGCGGGCGCGGTGGGTCATGATGACGAGGTCGGCGGTCTGGGCGTGGGTGTCGGTCTCTTTCTGGTTGACCGCGGCGATGCTGACCTCGTGGTCGCCGAGGGTGCGGGCGATCTGTGCAAGAACGCCGGGGCGGTCGGTGACTTTCACGCGGAGATAGTAGCGGGTTTCGAGGTGCTCGAGGCCGAGGACGGGGACATCGCCCTCGGGGCCCCAGTATTTCCGTTCGCGGGTGCCGAGAACGATGGCGTGGGCGAGGTCGAGCAGGTCGGCGACGACGGCGGAGGAGGTGGGTTCGGAGCCGGCGCCGCGGCCCTGGAAGAGGACGGTGCCGGTGAGGTCTCCGTGGATTTGGACGGCGTTGTAGACGCCATCGACGCGGGCGAGGGGCTCGGAGAGGGGGATGAAGGCTGGTGCGACGCGGGCGATGATGCCCTCTGGGGTGCGCTCGGCGATGGCGAGGAGCTTGATGGCGTAGCCGAGTTCGCGGGCGGCTTCGAAGTCCTTGGCGGAGAGCCTGGTGATGCCCTCGGTGTGGACCTGACTGGGGTGGACGCGGGTGCGGAAGCCGAGGGTGGCCATGATGGCGAGCTTGTAGGCGGCGTCGTAGCCTTCGACGTCGTTGGTGGGGTCGGGTTCGGCGTAGCCGAGCTCCTGGGCGGCGCGGAGGGCTTCTTCGTAGCCGCCGGGCGGGGGCTCGAGGCCCTGGCGATGGAGGGCTTCGGCGACGGCGGCGTGGTTCGCCATGCTGGTGAGGATGTAGTTGGTGGTGCCGTTGATGATGGCGCGGATGGAGCTGATTTTGTTGGCGAGGAGGTCGCGCCGGAGGGGCGCGATGAGGGGGATTCCGCCGCCGACGCTGGCTTCGAACATGATGTCGAGGCCGCGGCGGTGGGCATCGGCCAGGAGTTCGGGGCCGACTTTGGCCATGAGCTCTTTGTTGGCGGTGACGACGTGTTTGCCCGCCTCGAGCGCCCGGCGGATGTAGGTGCCGGCGGGCTCTTCGCCGCCGATGACTTCGACGATGATGTCGATGGCGGGGTCAGCGAGGACGGCGTCGACGTCGTCGGTGATGGTGCCGGGCGGGAGTTCGACGGCGCGGGGCTTTTGGAGGTTGCGGACGGCGGCGCGGCGGACGACAAGCTCGGCGCCGACCTGGCGGGCGAAGTAGTCGCGGCGCTCGATGAGGGCGCGGGCGACGCCGGAGCCGACGACCCCGAGGCCGATGAGGCCGACGCCGATCTGGCGGCGGTTCCCGTTAGTCGGCATGCTCCTCTGCCCACTTGATATCGCTGCTCGAGACGTTGCGCCGGATAGGGATGGCGGAGCGCTTTTCTTTGATCAGCTCGTTGATGCGGAGGTCAGCGAGCTGGGACTTCTGGGTTTCGGAGGGTGTGGCGTTCGGGTCGCGTTTTTCGATGCGGAAGATCCACCAGTCGCCGTTGGCGAGCCGGACGGGGCCGATGACCTCGCTGCCGGCCGCTTTGCCTTCGATGGCGGTGCGGACGGCCTCGGGGAGGAGGGCAGGGGGCTCGGGGTCCATGATGCCGTCTTTCTGGCGGGAGTTGAGGTCTTTGGAGGCAGTCTGGGCGACGGTGCCCATGTCTTCGCCGGCCTCGATACGGGCGAGGGCGGCTTTGGCTTCGTCTTCGGTGGTGGTGATGATGGTGCGGAGGGTGACCATCTCGGTGGTGTCGCCGATATCGGCGAGGATGGCGTCCTTGAGTTTTTGGCGGTAGACCTGCGCTTCGACCCAGCGGCGGTAGTGGGCGTCAGTCATGGTGAGCGACTGGAGGCGCTGGCGGTAGAGGGTATCGAAGGTGGTGCCGGCGCCGCCGGCGGGCACGCCGAGCTGGCTGGCGATCTCGTTAGTCACATCGTCGGGGGTGACGGTGATGCCGCGTTCGCGGGCGATGGCGTTGACGATGGCTTCGTTTTCGAGCTCGGTGAGAAGCTGCTGCTCGGCGAGGCCGAGATTGATGCCGGAGCTGGCGACGGACTGGGCGTAAGGGAAGAGGCGGTCGGCGTAGTACTTGAGTTTGAAGCGCTCGTCGCCGACCTGGAGGATGACTTTTTCGGGGACGCGGAAGTTTTGGTCGTACCAGCGCCAGCCGATGAGGGCGAGGACGATGACGAGGAGGAGGGCGGCGCCGCCGAGGATGGCGAGGCGGAGGGTTTCCTCGCTGGTGAGGAGGAGCCCGCCGCGGGCCTGGGGCCGGGCATCGCGGGGTCGCGGGCGGGGGAGTGCGGTGGTACGTTCGCGTCGGGCCATGTGGTGCTCCGGTAGCGGCGCTCGCCCGTCGGCTTACCCGCGGATGGGGAAGATGCCCGTCTTGCGGATGTGCTCGAGGGTGTAGGGCAGGAGGGCGAGGTGCCGGGCGCGCTTGATGGCGGTGGCCACGAGGCGCTGGTGCTTGAGGCAGGTGCCGGTCTTGCGGCGGGGCTCGATTTTGCCGCGGTCGGAGATGTACATGCGGAGGCGGGCGATGTCCTTGTAGTCGACGCCGTCCATTTTTTCGACGCAGAAGCGGCAGACCTTGCGCCGGCTGCTGTAGCGGGGGCGCTGCTGGCGGGCGGGGCGCTCGGCTTCGGCGGGTGCGGGATTGGCGGTGCGTTCTTCAGAAGTCATAGCGGTTCATCCTTCCCGATGGGGTTGTCTCCGCGGCTGCGGGGACCGGGTGTTCGCGGCTGACCGGCCGCGGGCGGGCTGGCCGCAGCCAGCGGATGGGTCATTCGAACGGCAGGTCGTCCACGTCGATGTCTTCGCGGGCTGCGCCGCCGCGGGGCCGGTCGTAGGCGGGCTCGAAGCCTGCGCCGCGGCTGCGGGACGACCCGCCGTTGCTCCATTCGTCGCCGGCCTGGTCGCGGGGGCCGCCGAGGAGCTGGATGGACTGGGCGATGACCTCGGTGCGGTAGTGCTTCTGGCCCTGGTCATCTTCCCAGGTGCGGGTCTGGACGCGGCCTTCGACGAAGACCTGCTTGCCCTTGGTGATGTACTGGGAGATGCGCTCGGCGGTATCGCCCCAGACGACGATGTTGAACCACTCGGTCTGCTCTTCCCAGTCGCCGGTCTGCTGGTTTTTGCGGCGGTTGTTCACGGCGAGGCTGAACTGGGCCTGCGGCGTGCCGGAGGCGAGGTAGCGGAGCTCGGCATCGCGGCCGGCGTTCCCGATGAGGAGGATTTTGTTCAGTCCCGCCATGGTACGGACCTTTCGCTAGGGCTGGGCCGCTTCGCCCGCGGGCGCGTCGGCCTCGGCCGGAGTTTCGGCGGCCGGTGCGTCATCAGTCGACGCTTCGGCGGCCGGGGGCTCGGCTGGGGTTTCGGCAGCGGGTGCGGGTTCGGCGGCAGGGGCAGGCGCCGGGGCTTCGCTGCGAGTTTCGCGCGGTTCGCGCGGCTGCGGCGGCGTGGGCAGTTCGTCGGCGCGGACGATCAGGTGGCGGTAGACGCGCTCGTCGATGCGGAGGGCGGCTTCGATCGCGCTGACGTCGGAGGGCTCAGCTTCGATGCGGCTGACGATGTAGTCGGCGTCGAGGGCGTGGCGGATGGGGTAGGCCATCCGGCGGCGGCCCCAGTGGTCGATCTTGAGGACCCTGGCGCCGCGCGATTCGACGGTTTGCTTGAGCCGCTCGACGGAGGCATCGGGGCCGCCGGCCTCCTGCAGGGCGAGGTCGTAGACGACCGTGAGTTCGTATTCCCTCATGGAACCTCTGCCCGGGCGATGGGATTGTCCTTCGCGGGGAAGAACCGGGCTCCCGGGTCAACGTGTGAGGGTAACACCGTGCCGTGCTAGGCGGTAGCCGCGACGGGTTCGGCGTCGGTAATGCCGGGGACGGGGTATGCGCGGGCGAACTCGGCGACTTCGGCGCGGACGGCGTCGCGGACGCCTTCGCCGTCGGGGTCTTTGAGGACGCGGATGATCCAGGCGGCGACGCGGCGCATTTCGTCTTCTTTCATGCCGCGGCTGGTGAGGGCCGGGGTGCCGAGGCGGAGGCCGCTGGTGACGTAGGCGGAGCGCTGGTCGTAGGGGATGGTGTTGCGGTTGGTGATGATGCCGGCGCCCTGGAGGGCGTTTTGGGCTTTGAGGCCGCTGATGCCGACGGAGTTGCAGTCGACGAGGATGAGATGGTTATCGGTGCCGCCGGAGACGAGGCGGATGCCGGCGCGCATGAGTTCTTCGGCTAGGACGGCGGCGTTTCGGACGACCTGGGCGGCGTAGGCTTTGAACTCGGGCCGGAGGGCTTCGCCGAAGGCGACCGCCTTGGCGGCGATGGAGTGGAGGTGGGGGCCGCCCTGGGTGCCCGGGAAGACGCCGCGGTCGAGGGCTTCGGCGTGCTCGGCCTTGCAGAGCGCGAGGGCGCCGCGGGGGCCGCGGAGGGTCTTGTGGGTGG
Source organism: Tepidiforma thermophila (assembly GCF_002563855.1). Taxonomy (NCBI): domain Bacteria; kingdom Bacillati; phylum Chloroflexota; class Tepidiformia; order Tepidiformales; family Tepidiformaceae; genus Tepidiforma; species Tepidiforma thermophila. The sequence continues at coordinate 981,199 of NZ_PDJQ01000001.1, read as the reverse complement.
TGGTGGTCACGATATCGGCGCAGGGGACGGGGCTGGGGTGGACGCCGCCGGCGACGAGGCCTGCGATGTGGGAGATATCGGCCATGAGGAGGGCGCCGGCTTCGCGGGCGATTTCGGCGAAGGCGGCAAAGTCGATGGTGCGGGGGTAGGCGGTGGCGCCGGAGACGATGATGCGGGGCCGGTGTTCGAGGGCGAGGCGGCGAACCTCGGCCATGTCGATGGTTTCGGTTTCGCGGTCGACGGTGTAGGGGACGAAGCGGTAGAGGCGGCCGGAGAAGTTGACGGGGGAGCCGTGGGTGAGGTGGCCGCCCTGGGAGAGCTCCATGCCCATGATGGTGTCGCCGGGGTTGGCGAAGGCGAGGTAGGCGGCCATGTTGGCCTCGGCGCCGGAGGTGGGCTGGACGTTGGCGTGCTCGGCGCCGAAGAGCTGTTTTGCGCGGTCGATGGCGAGCTGCTCGAGGCGGTCGCTGTGCTGGTTGCCGGCGTAGTAGCGCTTCCCGGGGTAGCCTTCGGCGTACTTGTTGGTGAAGACGGAGCCGGTGGCCTCGAGGACGGCGGCGGAGGCGTAGTTCTCGCTCGCGATCATTTCGAGGGATTCGATCTGGCGGGTGCGCTCGTCGTCGATGATGGCGGCGACTTCGGGATCGGCGCGGTGGAGGATGGACATGGCGGCTCCCGGTGGTGGGGTGGTGCAGGGTGTCGTACAGCAAGGGTAGCAGGGGAAGGGAGGAGGGAGGAGGGAGCCCCGCGCACACCTCCGTCGTGCCGCCCCGAGGGAGGAGGGAGCCCCGCCCGCACCCACACCGCGCCCAGGGAGGAGGGAGGAGGGAGCCCCGCCCGCACCCACACCCCGCCCAGGGAGGAGCTTGGAGGTTGGAGCCAGGAGCCTGGAGCTTGGAGGTTGGAGCGGGGAGCGGGGTCAGTGGTTGGCGGGCGGATGGTGGGCCGTCCAGGCGCGGAGCAGGACGTCGAATTCGTGCTCGGCGCGGCGGGCGTGGCCGGCGGCGTTGACGTGGGTCAGGTCGGACTGGAGCTCGGCCGGGGACGGGGGTTCGTCGGGGCCGGGCGGCTGGTAGGCGACGTGCAGCCGTTCGCAGATGCCGGCGAGGAGGCGGTCGAATTCGTCGCAGCGGCGGCGGGACTCAACCGCGATGCGGGCGGGCAGCGGGAGGCCAAGGGGCACGGGGCCGCGGAGCGCGACGGCAACCTCTTCGTGGCGGAGGATGCGCCGGAGGGCAGCTTCGACCCGGGCGGCGGCCTCCTCCGGCTCGAAGAAGTAGCGGTAGCCCACGGTGCGGAGCGCCAGCCGGCGCGCGAGCCGGAAGGCGCTGTTGTGGGCGATGGCGGGACGGGTGGAGAGCCGGGCGGCCGCTGCCGAGAGCTGGCGGGCGAAGGGGAGCCGGGACGATTCGACGGCGCGCGGGGCCGACGGGAACGAGACCCAGTAGGAAGCAGCGCAGACGAAGACGGCGTCGGGCTGCTCGCGCTCGACCCAGCGTTCGATGACGTCCGGGTATGCGTCATTCGGCCAGGCGGTTTTCCGGACCGTTTCAACAGGCTCCTTGAGCACCTCGGCCATACGTTCCTGGACGATGTACCAGGAACGCTCCTCCATTCGGACCGGGCCGAAGTGGTCGTCGGAGATGCCGATGCGGAGGATTTTCACGCGGCGATGGTAGGCGCGGGGGAGCTAACGGTCAGGATTTCTGCGGAAGATGAAGAGGGCGTGGCCCTGTTCGCCGCGTTCGTAGGCCTGGACGAGATAGGCGACGGCATCGAGCTGGCGGAGGTAGGTCCGGGTGCCGTACCGCTCTTCGAAGTAGGGGCGGCGGCGGACGAGCTCGGCTTCGGCGATGCGCCAGGTGTGAGCGGCCTCGGCGCTCAGGGGGCGGTGGGCGGCGAGCTGCCAGCCGGCCCGTTCCCAGTCTTCGATGAAGGCATCGAGGCCGCCGCGGGAGTCGGAAGGGGCTTCGCAGCAGAGGCAGAGGGTGGCGCCGGGGGCGGCGACGCGGTTGAACTCGTGATAGGCGATTTCGGTGTCGAGCGCCCAGATGCTGTCGAACGCGGCGTCGCGGAAGGGCAGGCGGCGGTTATCGGCGGCGACCCAGTGGACGGCGCTGCCGCCGGGGAGGCCGCGGCCGGCGGCGAGGAAGTCGGGGTTGACGTCGGTTGCGAAGGCGGTGCAGCCGGTCTGCCCGGCGGCGAGGCGGGCCGCAGCGCCGACGAAGGCGCCGGCATCGAGCATGCGGCGGCCGGGGCCGAGGCCGGAGCGCTGGAGGAGCCAGCGGGTGGTTTCGATGCCGCCGACATGGTTGTGTTCGCCGAGGAGGTCGATCCACCAGGCGGCGTAGTCGTCGGCGAGGCGCTGGAGGGCCGGGTGAGCGGGGGGCACGGTTCGAGGATACCGAAGGCTGGTGCTGGAGGGGAGGGAAGGCCGACGGGTGGTGTAGGCTAGGAGGCATGGCAGAGCAATACGCAGCGCGCGATACGCGGACGGGGCTGGAGGTGGCGGTGACGGGGGAGTTCCCGGCGCACCCGGACGACCGGATCCGGATTGCGCGGACGACGACGCTGTTCACGCGGCTGATGTCGACGATTCTTTCGACGCCGAACGAGACGGAGCGGCGGGAGCGGTTCATCGCGATTGAGACGCAGCTGGAGCTGGCCGATGCGCTCATCCGGCAGGACATGGAGGAGGTGCAGCGGCTGATGCGGCAGACGCTGGAGCGAATGGGGATTACGCCGGAGCAGATGGACGAGATGGCGCGGAAGATCCTGGAGCAGCTGCGGGAGCGGGGGGACTTCGATTTTCCGCCGGGGCTCGATTCGTAAGCGGGGTCAGGAGGCGGGCGCGGCGGGGTCATCCCAGCCGGGCGGCGCATCGGGGCTCCAGGCGATGCCGAGGAGCGAATCGCCGCGGGTGCGGTCGACGGGGCGGAAGAGCTCCCATTCCGCGGGCGATGCTTCGATTTCGATGAGGGGCCAGCCGATGGGTGCGCCGGTACCGCGGCAGACGAAGGTCTCGGCGTCGAACTCTTTCGTGCCGTAGGCAGCGGCGATGGCGGCGCCGACGGCCTGCTGCCAGGGCGTGGGGGTCATGCCGCGCCGGGGGACGACGGTGGGGTTGGCGGACATGGTGCGGAAGCTGGCAGGGTGGGCCATGCGGCCGGCGGAGAGGTAGCGCGGAGCCGGGGGCAGCGGCCGGGCGGAGAGGACCTCATGCTCGAGGCGGCGGAAGAGGCCCTGGCGGCGGAAGGCGGGGTCGACGCAGCAGAGGCCGGCGAGCCGGACGGGCTGGGCGGGGAGGTGGGGGAGGTTGATGACGCGGGGCTCGCCGAGGGCAAAGCCGGCGGGGCGGCCTCCGGGGTCGCGGGCGATGGCGGCGAAGGCGAGGACGTGGAGCGACTTTTCGAGGTAGGCGGCGTTGGCCTCGCGGTAGTTTTGGCGGAAGAGGGCGAGGATGGCGTCGCGGTCGGCCGGGCCGAGGTCGGCAGTGGGGACGACCGTGATCCGGAGGTCGGCCGGGAGGGTCATTGCGGCGGGAGGGTAGTGCGGCCGGGGTGCGCCCGCAAGGGCTGGACGGGCGGTAGGATGCAGGGCGGAGGTGATGACGGATGGCTGTGCACTATGAACCTGACGGACCGATTGTGGTCGTGACGATTGACCGGCCGGAGGTGCGGAACGCGGTGGACCGTGCGACGGCGGCGGAGCTGGCGGCGGCATTCCGGCGGTTCGAAGCGGACGATGCGCTGGCGGTGGCGATCCTGACCGGGGCGGGCGGGACGTTCTGCGCGGGGGCCGACCTGAAGGCGGTGGCGTCGGGGCAGGGGAACGTGGTGAGGGAGGAGGGCGACGGGCCGATGGGACCGACGCGGATGCGCCTTTCGAAGCCGGTGATTGCAGCGGTGGAGGGGCACGCGGTGGCCGGGGGGCTGGAGCTGGCGCTCTGGTGCGACCTGCGGGTGGCGGCACGGGATGCGGTCTTCGGGGTGTACTGCCGGCGGTGGGGCGTGCCGCTCATCGACGGGGGAACGGTGCGGCTGCCGCGGCTCATCGGCGAGAGCCATGCGATGGACCTGATCCTGACCGGGCGGGGCGTGAGCGGGGAGGAGGCGCGGATGATGGGGCTCGCGAACCGGCTGGTGGAGCCGGGGCAGGCGCTGGAGGCGGCGAAGGAGCTGGCGCGCCAGCTCGCGGCGTTCCCGCAGCGGTGCCTGCGGAGCGACCGGCAATCGGCGCGGGAGCAGTGGGACCTGCCGTTCGAGGAGGCGATGCGGAATGAGACGCGGCTGGGGATGGCCGTCATCGCCTCGGGCGAGACGCAGAAAGGTGCCGCCCGGTTCGCCGGGGGCGCCGGGCGGCACGGTTCGTTCGCGGAGTTCGGCGGAAGCGGGTGAGGCGGCGGATCAGGCGTTCTTGACAAGCTCGAAGTCGGCGTTGATGCGGACCTCATCGCCGACGAGCCAGCCGCCGGCTTCAAGCGGGGCGTTCCAGGTGAGGCCGAAGTCCTTGCGGTTGATTTTGCCGGTGACGCTGAGGGCGACCACGGTTTTGCCGAAGGGGTTCTTCGCGGGGCCGTGGACTTCGGCGTCGAAGGTCACCGGGCGGGTGGTGCCGCGAATGGTGAGGTCGCCGGTGATGCGGTACGTGCCGGCGCCGGTGCGCTCGATGTTCGTGGTGCTGAAGGTGATGGTGGGGTGGTTGGCGACATCGAAGAAGTCGGCTGAGCGGAGGTGGTTGTCACGGTCGGGCTGGCGGGTATCGATGCTGGCGGCATCGATGCGGAAGGCGGCGCGGGAGCGGGCGAGGTCGGTCTCGTCGATATCGAGGTCGGCTTCGAAGCGGGAGAAGGTGCCGCGCACGGTGGTGATGACCATGTGCTTGACGGCGAACTCGATGGAGGAGTGGGCGGGGTCGATGACCCAGGTGCTGGTTGCGGGAGAAGCAGACATGGGGCTGCACCTCGTTCCGTAGGATGTCGTTGCGATCGCAACTTGCAGCCTACAGCAACTTCTGCTTAGTCGGCAACCTTTCGTAAGGACACGCGGGAGCGGCCGCGGTCGGGCAGAATGTGGGCGATGGGCAGCTGGCCGTGGGGACGGATGGCGGACGAGTGCGACGTGCACCTGGTGCCGATCGTGAGCGCGGAGGGGTGCGTGTATTGCCGGCGGTTCCTGGCGAATGCGCCGCCGGGGCAGATGATGCCGGAGGGGGCGCGGCTGGAGGAGCTGGAACAGTGGCTGGCGGCGCGGCTTTCGGTGCCGGCGGAGCTGCTGTACCGGCGGATCGAGGAGCTGGTGGGGCGGCGGATCAGCCTCTCGGAGCTGGAGGACCCGGACCTGCTGCTGGAGCGGGCGCGTGGGCCGCGGCGGGCCTGGGACTGGGACGACTGGTAGGCGCGGGCCGGCCCGGCGCCTGCCGCGGAGCAGGTGTGCTCCGGGAGGAGCCGGGCCGGGAGGGGGAGGGGGCGCCTGGCGGCGGTTACTTCTGGGCCTGGATGCGCTGTTCGCTGATCCAGGCGCCGTGGAAGCCGTAGGGCACGCGCTGGGGGAGCGGGACGCGGGCGACTGGCGGGGCTTCCATATCCTGGGCGTTGATGATGACGAACTCGGAGCCGCCGGTGTTGCGGTCGTAGACGTAGGTCACGACGAAGCCGTCGTCCTCGGCGGTTGCGCCGGGGCGCGGGACGAAGACGCCTTCGCCGCCGTAGCGGCCTTTGCCATGCTCGTGGACCCAGTGGCGGCCGGTCTGGAGGTCGTACTTGATGATGGCGTCGGACTCGGGCATGCCGTTGCCGGCTTCGAAGCGGGCGGTGTAGCCGTAGCGGGCCTGGTAGGCGATGAGCGAGTCGTTGACGCGGGGGAAATCGGAGGTCTGGTCGTCGAGGGCTTCTTCCTTGAGGGCGCCGGTGCGGAGGTTGAAGCGCCAGCGGTAGAGGACCTGGTTGCCGTCTTCGCGGACGAGGCGGCGGTCTTCGGGGGTGGGGGCGATGGAGGAGTCGAGGGCGCCGAGGTCGACGTCCTTCATGCGGCAGGCATCGAGGACGATTTCGTCGCCCTGTTCGAAGGCGTTGAGGGTGTGGAAGACGTAGCAGGGCGGGGCTTCGAACCAGCGGACCTGGTCGCCGGTGGCGTGGCGGGGGAGGATGCCGAAGCGCGCGGGGAGGTCTTTGTTGAAGTAGAGGGGGGATTCGCCGCGCATGGCGCGCTGCATATCGAAGACGAGGGGGAGGTCCATGAAGATGGAGTAGTGCTCGGTGACGGCGAAGTCGTGCATCATGACGCCGCGGGGGAGGTCGATGGGCGTGGTGAGGACGATTTCGCCTTCGGGGCTGACGACGGAGTACTGGAGGTAGGGGACTTTGGCGCCCTGCTTCGCCATGTCGAAGCCCATCATGTTGTAGCCGAAGAAGAGCATCTCGCCGGTGCGCTCATCGACTTTGGGGTGGGCGGTGAAGGCGTGGAGCAGGCGGCCGTTGTAGTTGTAGGTGCCGATGGTTTCGAGGCCGGGGAGCTTGATGTGGTGGGGGTCGCCGGCTTCCCAGAGGGCGAAGAGGCGGCCATCGTGCCAGACGAGGGCGGTGTTGCCGGTGTTGCCGCGGGAGGGGCCGTTGGGGTTATCGAACTCGGGCTGGCCGAGCCCGCTGCCCCAGAGCGCGCGCCCGGCGGCTTTTTCGCGTTTATAGGCCTCGGTTTGGACGTAGCGGTTGCGGTAGGAGACGCGGCCGTCCTTGATGCGGACGCCGTGGAGCATGCCGTCGCCGCCGAACCAGTGGTAGTTCTTGATGACGTCGAACTGGGGGTTGGGTCCGTTGCGGACGAACATGCCCTCGAGGCCCTCGGGCAGTTCGCCGATGACGGGGAGGTCTTCGGCGGTGACTTCTTCGCGGACGGGCGCGAAGTTGCCTTCGAGGAAGGGGCTGGTGACGCGTTCTTCGGCCATGACCATGGGGTGAGCACCTCGCTGCCGGCGGAATCCTATTCAAATGTTTGAACAGGCTGGAGGGAGTATACGGGATGCTGTCAAGGGGGAGGGTGAGCAGGCGGGAAGGGATGGCGGCCCTGTAGAATCGTCGGCACAGACTGCACTTCGAAGGGGAGTTCTGCGGCATGGGACTGGAAGGACGGGTAGCACTGGTGACGGGCGGCGGCCGGGGGATCGGGCGGGCGATTTCGCTGGCGCTGGCGGCCGACGGCGCGGCGGTGGCGGTGAACTACCGGCGCGACGAGGAGGCTGCGCGGGCGACGGTGGCGGAGATCGAGCGGATGGGCGGCCGGGCGAGGATGTACATGGCCTCCGTGGACGATTTCGAGCAGGACCGGGCGATGGTGGAGCAGGTCATCGCCGACTTCGGGTACATCGACATCCTCGTCAATAACGCGGGGATTGCGAGCCGGGGGCTGAGCGTGGCGGATACGGACCCTGCGGAGCTGGAGCGGGTGGTGCGGACGCATGCGTTCGGGCCGCACTACCTGTCGAAGCTGGTGCTGCCGAGCATGCGGACGCGGCCGCGGGGCGACATCATCATGATTTCGAGCGTGGCGGCGCGGATGCTGAGCGCGAACGGCGGGCCGTACAACATGGGGAAGGCGGCGATGGAGGCGCTGGCGATGACGCTCTACAAGGAAGAGCGGCGGCACAACATCCGGGTGAACATCGTGGCGCCGGGCCTGACGGAGACGGAGATGGGGAGCCGGCTGGCGCGGGCGACGCAGGGGGTGCAGAACCTGCGGGAGATCGACGAGCGGTCGCCATTCGGGCGGGTGTGCCAGCCGGAGGATGTGGCGAAGGTGGTGCGCTTCCTGGTGAGCGATGATGCGTTCTACCTGACGGGCCAGCGGATCGAAGTCGACGGCGGGGGCACAGCGGCGCTGCCGAACCTGTTCTGAGGCGAGGGCCGGATGACGGGGGTGCCGGAGAAGGTGCTGGCGACGATGCAGGAGGTGGGGCGGGACCTCTACCAGCTCGGGCTGGTTTCGAGCCACGGCGGGAACCTGAGCATCCGGGACGGGACCGGGATGTGGATTACAGGGACGGGGACAATGCTGGGGCGGCTGCGGGAGCGGCACGTCGCGCATGTCCGGCCGGACGGGACGTACGCGGGCCCGCCGCCATCGAGCGACACGGTGCTGCATTCGACGGTCTATGCGATGACGGGCGCGGGGGCGGTGGCGCATGCGCACCCGCGGCACGCCATCGCGCTGAGCTTCGGGACGGACCGGTTCGTGCCGATGGATTTCGAGGGGCAGCACTTTTTGAAGGCGGTGCCGGTGGTGGAGCAGGGGCCGAACCAGGCGGCGCAGATTGCGGCTGCGCTCCAGGAGGCGGTGGTGGTGCTGCTGCGCGGGCACGGGGCGTATGCCCGGGGCGCCAACCTCTGGGAGGCGCTGCACTGGCTGACGGCGCTGGAGGAGAGCGCGCAGGTGGCGTTCCTCGCCGGGCTGGCGGGGCTGCGGCCGGGGCCGGAGGGCTGAGCGGCTACTGGCGGCGGACGGCGCCGGGGATGCCGTTGGGGTCGATCCGCATGCCGTAGAGCTCCTGGTTGTGGCTGTGGGCGAGCTGGTGGAGGTTGAAGACGGCGAGCATCGCCTGCCACTGGCCCTGGGCTTCGAGGGTCTGGTTGACGGCCTCCTTGGCGAGCTTGAGGGCGAAGGAGGGTTTCTGGGCGATCTTTTCGGCGAGGGCGAGGGTGAAGGATTCGAGCTCTTCGCGCGGGACGACGTGGTTCACCATCCCGAGGCGATAGGCGTCCTGGGCGGTGATCCAGTCGGCGGTGAAGAGCATCTCCTTGGCCTTGCGGTGGCCGAGCTCCCAGGGGTGGGCGAAGTACTCGACGCCGCAGACGCCCATCTGGACGACGGGGTCGGAGAACATGGCGTCGTCGCTGGCGATGATGAGGTCGCAGACCCAGGCGAGCATCAGGCCGCCGGCGATGCACTTGCCCTGGACCTGGGCGATGGTGGGCTTGGGGATGTTGCGCCAGCGGCGGCACATGCCGAGGTAGATCTCTTCTTCGACGGCCATGTAGCCTTCGGCGCCCTTTTTGTTGAATTCGCGCCAGGTGCCGACGGTTGGGAAGGAGGAGAGGGGCGGGCCGCCGCCGCGGAGGTCGTGCCCGGCGGAGAAGTGCGGGCCTGCGCCGGCGAGGATGATGACCTTGACCGACTCGTCGGCGGCGGCTTCATCGAAGGCAGCGTTGAGGTCGTAGGTGAGCTGGTAGTTCTGGGCGTTGCGCGCTTCGGGGCGGTTCTGGGTGATGCGGGCGACGCCGGGGGCGGGGATTTCGTAGATGACGGTTTCGAAGGTCGGCACAGGAAGCCTCCGCGATGCAGGGGTCGGGCGAGATTGTAGCGCCGCGGCGGGGGGCGCGGGGGCTAGCCGACGGCGGACCAGGCGGCGACCTTTTCAGCGAAGCGCTCGCGGATGGCGGGGGCGAGGTCGCCGACGAAGGGGGCGAGCTCGGCGAGGCGGGCATCGCAGTAGGCGAGGGCGGACTCGATGCTGGTGACGTCGTCGCTCTCGGCGGCTTCGAGGAAGAGGGCGGAGGCGAGGATGCCAGGGTCGGCGCGGACAGCGTCGCAGGCGGCCTCGGGGGTTTCGAGGGGCCGCTGGTAGATGCGCGAGAGCTGGCGGAGGAGGGGGTCAGCGAGCATTGGCCGTGCCTCCGGCCGGGATGCGCCTGCGGGGCGCTACTGGCGAGCGACTTCCTCGCGGGGGGGCTTGAGCTTGCTGTAGCAGGTGGAGCAGTAGACGGGGCGCTCGCCGCGGGGAACGAAGGGGACCTCCGTCATCTGGCCGCATTCGGCACAGGATGCGGGGTGCATCTGCCGCGGGGTTTTGCCGCCGAAGCTGGCGAAGTTGCCGTAGCGGACGTAGCCGTCGGCCTGCTCGAGCGAGCTCTGGCTGGAGCGGCGGGCGGTCCGGCAGGAGGGGCAGCGGGTGGGCTCGTTCATGAGCCCTTTGTTCGCGTAGAACTCCTGCTCACCGGCGGTGAACACAAAGACGGTGCCGCAATCGCGGCAGCTGATCTGCTTATCGGCAAACGCCAAGCTTGACTCCTGAATTCCGCACCATGCGGGTCTCGGAATCCATGGTAGCAGGTGGCAGGCAGGGATTGGAGGTCAGCCGCGGGCGGTGACGCCGGAGACGCGCTGGGGGTAGATGCGGATGATGACGCGGCCGTCGCGGCGGAGGCGTTCTTCGAAGCCCGCCGGGGGCTCCCATGCGGGGTCCCGGCGCATGGCGCGGTTGACGAGGACGTGACCGGGGACGATGTCGTCGCGTTCGATGACGGCGCGGCCTTCGACGGTGACGAAGCGGTGAGGCGGACCCTCATCGAGGGCGGTGACGGCGATGCGGGGGTCGCGGGCGAGGGTGCGGGCTTTGAGGCGGTCGGCGGTGGTGCTGAAGATGATGGTGTCGCCGTCGACGGCGTAGAAGACGACGGAGCTGGAGGGCGAGCCATCGGCGCGGAGGGTGGTGACGACAGCCCAGCGGAGCTGGCGGAGGAGGGCGTCCTGTTCGGGTGTACCAATCACTGGCGAAGACCTCCGGGGGATTCAGGCGGTGCGGCGAAGGAAGCCGAGGACGAGTTCGTTGAAGGCGGCGGCGCGCTCGAAGTAGACGGAGTGGCCGGCGGCCGGGACGGTGACGAATTCGCCGCGGGGCAGCGCGCGGGCGAAGGCTTCGACGGCGGCGGGCGGGATGACGATGTCTTCTTCACCGGAGATACAGAGGACGGGGAGGTCGAGGGTGGCGACGGCGGCGGGGGCAATGGTCCAGAGTTCGCCGAGCTGGCGGCGGAGGGCGTCCTTATCGAGGCCTTCGGCGAGGGCATCGATCCCGCGGTAGAGGAAATGGAGTTCGGGCTGTTCGCGGGCCATCCGTTCGCCGGCGGCGGGGTGGATGCCGCGGGCGAAGAGGTCGGCCTCGAGGCCCGGGGGTTTCGCGGCCCACGCAGCGGCCGTTTCGGGCGACCAGAAGCCGCCGTGGGTGTCGCACATGACGAGCGCGCGGACCCGGCCGGGGTTGGCGAGGGCGTAGGCGAGGCAGGTCCAGCCGCCCATCGACTGGGCGACGAGGCGGACGGGCTGCCCGGGGGCGGCGGCGTCGATGAGCGCGGCGAGGTCATCGGCGAAGGCGCGGGCACCGGGTTCGGGCGCGTCCTGGGTCGAGGGTGCGAAGCCGCGGTGGGCGAAGACCAGGCAGCGGAACTCGCGGGCGAAGGCGGGCACCTGCTGCCACCAGGAGAGGTGGTTGCCGCCGAGGCCGTGGGCGAAGACGAGGAGGGGCGCCCCGGCGGGGCCGTGGAGGTCGTAGAAGATGCGTGCGCCGGGGCGTTCGAGCCATGGCATGGGGCGGATTGTACGCTGGAAGGCGCATTGGGGCGGTTGGCCCTATGATGCAGCCGAAGTTCCCTGCGCCCGAGGTTGGTTCGCGTATGCCGTACGTTCCCACGCGCGACATCATCACGTACTACGAGGAGGCGGGTTCGGGTGAGCCGCTGGTGCTCATCCGGGGTCTCGGGAGCGACTTGCAGGCGTGGGCGCCGCAGGTGCCGCTGCTGGCGAAGCACTTTCGCGTGATTACGTACGACAACCGCGGCGCGGGGCGCACGGGTGCGCCGGATCGGCCGTACAGCATCGCGGGGATGGCGGATGACCTTGCGGCGCTGCTGACGGAGCTGAAGGTCGAGAAGGCGCACGTGCTCGGCTATTCGATGGGCGGGATGATCGCGCAGGAGTTTGCGCTGCGGCACCCGGGACGGCTGGAGAAGCTGATCCTGCTGGCGACGACGGCGAAGCCTGACGGCTATGTGCGGGCGGTGGTCCAGTCGTTCATCACGGTGCGGCGGACGAATATTTCGCGCGAGGGGTTCGTGCGGACGCTGGCGCCGTACCTGTACACGGCGGAGCTGTTCGACGACGAGGAGCGGTACGAGCGGGCGATCCTCGCGAGCGTGCAGAACCCGTACGCGCAGCAGGACCATGCGTTCATCCGGCAGGCGCAGGCGATCCTGGCACACGATACGAGCGGGCGGCTGGGGAGCATCAAGGCGCCGACGCTGGTGGTGACGAACCGGGAGGACATCCTGATCCCGCCGCGGCACGGTGAGGCGCTGGCGAAGGGGATCCCGGGGGCGCAGCACCGCTCGCTCGACGGGGCGCATGCGGGGGTGACGGAGTACCCGGTGGAGCACTGCACGGCGTTTGCGGAGTTCCTCGGTGCGGCCGTGACGGCCTGAGGAGCGGGGGAGCGGCAGGGCGGGACGGCATCCTGTTGCAAGGTTGCGGTGAGTCGTCGTATGTTGGGGGTGCTGGAAGGGACGGCGCCACGGAGGGTGGCGTACTCCAGCTCCCCACACGTCCAGGCTTCAGCACGAGCCCATTCGCGGAAGACCAGCGACACGAGCCGCAGCGTCAGCCCACTCTACACGTCCTCGGGCGCCATCAGACACGCACACGGGAAGACCCTTGCAAGAGACCGAAGCCAACGACCTGATCCCTACGACCGATGCACCTGCCAGCGAAAACGGCCACGCTCCCGAAGCGCCGGCGCCGCGCCGCCGCGTGACCCGTGCGCGGAAGGCTGACCCGCCGCCTCCCGAGGTGCTGGAGAACGCGGTAGACGTGGCTGCCCAGGCCGCGGCCGAGGCGCAGGCATCGCCGAACGGTGCCGCTGAAGCGGCCGGGGAAGGCGCGGCGCCGCGGCGGCGCGTCCGGAGCCGTGCTGCGGCTGCGGGGCAGCCGACCGAAGACCGGGAGGCCTCCAGCGCGGTCGAGATGCCGGAGGCTGGCGGGGCGCCTGCTGGTTCTCCCGCACAGGAACCGGGCGGCGCCGGCCCGGGTGAACCGGCAGAGGAAGCGGGCGTGCCCGGCGAGGCTGCACCGGAGCGGCCGGAACGGCCGGGCGCCATTCGGCGGACGGGGGGACGGACAGCGGCCGAACTGGAGCGGCCGGCCGAGGCCGAGGCCGCGAGCGTGCCGGAGGCCGAGCCGGAGGCCGCCGAGCCGCAGCGGAGCCGCATCTTCCGGCGCGAGGGGCAGGGCGACCGCGAGCGGCCGGCAGCGCCGGAGGTTATCGTGCGGCGCGATCCGACACCTCCGCCGCAGCCGCAGGGGCAATCGCGGGCCGAGCGGGAGGCTGCACGGCGGGAGCGGCGCTGGCGCGACCGGGAGAGCCGGAATGACCGCGGCTGGCGCGACCGGGAGTTCCGCGAGCGGGAGTTCGCGCGCGAGCGGCTGGAGCGGGAGCTGGAGCGGGAGATTGCCCGGGAGGAGCGCGCCCAGGCCGGGGCTCCGCCGCTGAACATCGCGGAGCTGGAGCAGAAGAGCCGCGAGGAGCTCATCGCCATCGCCCAGGAGATGGGCCTCGAGGATGTGTACGCGCTGCGGAAGAGCGACCTGATCTTCCGGCTGCTGCAGGCGCAGGCGGAGGCCCGGGGCAATGTCTTCAGCGGCGGCTTCCTGGAAGTGAGCGACGACGGGAACTATGGGTTCCTGCGCGGGCCTTCGATGCTTCCGGGGCCGAACGACATCTACGTGTCGCAGTCGCAGCTGCGGCGGTTTGCGCTGCGGCCGGGCGATTACGTGACCGGGCAGGTTCGGCACCCGAAGGACAATGAGAAGTTCTACGGGCTGCTGAAGGTGGAAGCGGTGAACGGGATGGACCCGGAGACGGCGAAGCGGCGCCCGCACTTCGAGAACCTGACGGCGATCTTCCCGTACCAGCAGCTGAAGCTGGAGACGACGCCGGACAACCTGACGCACCGGATCATCGACCTGATCGCGCCGATCGGGCGCGGACAGCGCGGGCTGATCGTTTCGCCGCCGAAGGCCGGCAAGACGATGCTGCTGAAGAACATCGCGAACGGCATCTCCACGAACTACCCGGACGTGCACCTGATGGTGCTGCTCATCGGCGAGCGGCCCGAAGAGGTGACGGACATGCAGCGGAGCGTCCGCGGCGAGGTGGTGAGCTCGACCTTCGACGAGCCGGTGGAGGACCACACCCGGGTGGCGGAGATGGCGCTGGAGCGGGCGAAGCGGCTGGTGGAAGGCGGGAAGGACGTGGTGATCCTGCTGGATTCGATCACGCGGCTGACGCGGGCGTACAACCTGGCGCTGCCGCCGAGCGGCCGGACGCTCTCGGGCGGCGTGGACCCGATCGCGCTCTATCCGCCGAAGCGGCTGTTCGGCGCGGCGCGGAAGTGCGAGGAGGGCGGCTCGCTGACGATCCTCGCGACCTGCCTGGTGGACACCGGCTCGCGGATGGACGAGGTGGTGTTCGAGGAGTTCAAGGGCACGGGCAACATGGAGCTGCGGCTGGATCGGCGGCTGGCGGAGCGGCGGTACTACCCGGCGATCGATATCCAGGCCTCGGGCACGCGGCGGGAGGAGCTGCTGCTCGACGAGAAAACGCTCAAGGGCGTCTGGCTCGTGCGGCGGATGACCGCTATGATTTCGCAGAACTCGCCGAACCAGCTCGAGGCGACCGAGAGGCTGCTCGAGCGGCTCGCGAGGACCAACAACAACGAGGAGTTTCTCGCCAGCCTGAAGTCGGACCTGTAAGGTTTTCGCCTACGGGTCCTGCTCCCCGGCATTCAGAGGCCGCCGGGATAGCCAGGAAAGGAGGAGAGGAGCAGGCTACGGCTGTGCTCAGCCCGCGTCAGCGGTTCGCTTCCGCGACGCGCCAGCACATTTGCGTATGGGAATCGAAGGAACCCGCGCGCGTTCACACGCGCACGCACGGCGCCACGGGCGACTTACGGTCCACGTCCTGATCGTGGCGCTGGCCCTCGTCGCCGTCGTTTCGGCCACGCGATTCCCGGCCCGCTCCTCGGCATCGGCACAGGCACCGGTTCCCCAGTTCGCATTTTCCGGCGTTGCAGGTGCGGCGCAGCGCCCGGGCCAGGCCGTGTTCCGGCCGGCAGCAACCACGCAGACGCTCGGCTCGGTGGTGGCGGTGGCATCCCGCACGGAGGCGCTGGACGCGCGGGCGGTGGGCGGCGTTTCGCCGGTGCATTCGCTTTCGGCAGGAGTGACAGCGGCAGCGGCGACCTCGGGCGAGGTCGGCGCGGGCATCAAGCCGCTGGCGGACATCATCGACCCGCGGAGCCCGATTGTGGAGTACGAGACGCAGGCGGGCGACACGGTCTCGGGTGTAGCTGCGAAGTTCGGGATTTCGATGCAGACGCTGCTGGACAACAACCCGACGGTGCGGAATCCGAATCTGCTGCCGAAAGGGCTCATCCTGATCGTGCCGCGGAAGGACGGCATCCTGCACAAGGTGGCGTACGGCGAGACGGTCGATTCGATCGTGCAGCAGTACGACAACATCACTGCGGCGCAGGTGGTCGAGTACAAGCCGAACAACATTACGGACCCGAACAACCTGGAGGCGGGCAAGGTGCTGCTCCTGGTGGGGGCGAAGATCAAGCCTCCGCCACCGCCTCCGCCGCCGCCGCAGCGGCCCTCGCAGCCGGGCACGCCGGCGGGACCCTCGGCGGGGGATGCACCTGCGCCGAGCTCGGGCGGGATCTTTAAGAACTTCCCGCTGGCGGCCTGGCGCGGCATCAGCGATCCGTTCGGGACGCCGCGGGGCGGCTCCTCGTACCACACCGGCATCGACCTTGACCTGTACGGGTTCGGCCCCTCGCCGCTGTTCGCGGTGTGCGACGGCGTGGTCAGCCGGACGGAGTACCTGACGTACAGCTACGGCTACTACGTGGTCATCGACTGCGGCGGCGGGTGGTCGACCCTGTACGCCCACATGAGCCAGATCGACGTGGTGCCGGGGCAGTCGGTGAGCGCCGGGCAGACGATCGGCCTGACGGGGCTGACGGGCTTCACGACGGGCCACCACCTGCACTTCGAAATCCGGTACAACGGCGGCTTCGTCGACCCCGCGCTCTACCTGAACTTCTAGCCTCCTCCAGGGGATGGTGCCGCGGGCAGCAAGAGCGCTGACCTGAACGGACGGGGCCGGTGCGCTACGCTGTTGGCATGCCGGCGTACCAGCCCGAGGACCTTGACCCGGTCGAGCGCGCGCTGCTGGGCGTGCTTTCGGTGGGGCTGCCGCCCTCGAAGGCGGCGGGCAGCGATACGTTCCGGGTGGACCACGTGACGGCGGTGGTGGTGAGCCTGGCGGAGACCGGCGAGCGGCACGCGCACCTGGCGGAGGATGGGGTCCGGGTGACGGCAGAGTTCCGGGCGCGGCTGCGGGCGGCGGTGGAATCGCTGGTGGAGAAGGGGCTGGTCATCCAGCAGGCAGCGGGCATGCCTGCCGCGGCCGGGGGCTATGAGACAGGGCTGCAGATCGACCTGGTGGACCCGGACGAGCACCCGGTGGTGCTGGACCGCTACCTCTCGCAGCTGTGCATGGAGGAGCTGTTCAACATCCCGGCGGTGTACCCGTACCTGATGGAGCGGTATTCGTCGAGCGGGGAGGTGTGGCGGCGGCTGCGGGAGGGGGGTTACGCGCGGGACTAGGCTTTGGGCTCCTGCGCCGGCGGGGCGAAAAGGTTGAGGACGGCGGCGCGGGCGGAGGGGACGAAGGTGACGGCGACGCGGTCGCCGGGGAGGAGGATCAGCTCGCCACGGGGAACGATGGCCTGGCCATCGCGTTCGACGGCTGCGATGCGGGCGCCGGCTGGGAACTCGATGTCGGCGAGGCGGCGGTGGCAGAGTGGCGAAGCGGGTGACAGGACGGCGTCGAGCGCTTCGATGTTCTCGGTGAGGGCGCCGAGGGGGCGGACCTGGCTGGAGGCGGCGCGCCGGTAGGAGCGGAGGAGTGAGCGGGCATCGATCTGGCCGATGACGGGCGAGCCGGGGCTGTCGCCATCGACGACGGGGAGCCAGCGGCGCTCGTGGGCGGAGAGGACGTCGAGCGCACGGTCGAGGGGCCAGTCTGCCTGGATGGCGGCGGGGAGGGGTACGGCGACTTCTGCGACAGTTGCGGCGCCGGATTCGAGGCGGGCGGCCTGTACCTCTGCGAGGCGGGATGGATCGATCCGGGTGACTGCATGGCGGGCGCCTGCGCTCTTGAGCTGTGTGAGGGCGCTGGCGGCGTCGAGCTGCGGCTCGAGGACGGGCAGGGGGATGACGGCCTGGCGGGCGGGGAGGGCGGAGAGGAGCGGGAAGGCGAACCGGTGCCGGTGTGCGGGGGAATCTGCGCGGGTCGGGAGCTGCTCGCGGTAGATGGTCTCGTCGCCGACGACGAGGGTGGCGACGGCGACGGCAGCCATTGCGGGCGCGAGGAGGGAGAGGTTGCCGGTCATCTCGGCGACCATGAGGAGCATGGCGAGCGGGACATGGGCGATGGCGCCGAAGAGGGCAACCATTCCGATGATGACGACGGGGCCGGGCTCCTGGGGGAAGCCGGGGAGATCGTGGCCGAAGCGCCAGCAGGCTGCGCCGAGGAGGCCGCCGATGACCATGCCGGGACCGAAGGTGCCGCCGGACCCGCCGGAGCCGACGGAGAGGGCGGTCGTGACGATACGCAGGAATGGCAGGGCGAGGAGGAGCCACGGGGAGAAGGCCATCACGCCTTCCGGGGTGAAGCACTGCTGGACCCAGCCGTAGCCAAGGTGGATGGCCTCGGGCGCGGCGATACCGACGGCACCGACGGCGGCTCCGCCGAGGGCTGGCTTGAGCCAGGGCGGGACGGCGAGCCGGTGGAATTGTGCTTCGGCGGCGTAGTAGACGCGTGCGTAAAGGATGCCGGTGAGACCGGCGAGGAGGCCGAAGGCTGCGTAGTAGGGCAGCTCCACGGGGTTCGCGAAGGAGAAGTCGCCGGCGCCGCCGAAGACGGGGGAGTAATCGGCGTAGGCTCCAAAGAGGGAGTAGGCGACGATTGAGCTGATGAGGCACAGGAGCACGACATCGGCTTCGAAGTCGTGGCGATAGAGGACCTCTGCGGCGAGCATGGCGCCGCCGAGGGGTGCGCGGAAGATGGCGCCGATGCCGGCGCCCATGCCTGCTGCGAGGGCGTGGCGGCGGCCGGCGGCGTCGAGTCCGAAGCGGTCGGCGAGGAAGGCGCCGAAGCCGGAGCCGATCTGGGAGGCCGGGCCTTCGCGGCCGGCGGAGCCGCCGGAGCCGATCGTCAGGGCTGCGGTGACGAGTTTGACGGGGACAACCTGCCAGCGGACGCGGCCGCTTTTCCAGTGGAAGGCGTGGATTGCGGCATCGGTGCCGTGGCCGGCGGCTTCGGGAGCGAGACGCGCGGCGATGATGCCGCTGGCGAGGCCGCCGGCGGCAACCAGGAGGGGAAGGACCCAGGCGCGCTCCGGGCCGCTGGCATCGACGGCACCCTCGCCGAGGGGCACCGGGGGGCGAAAGCCTGCGAGATTGCCGAGGAGGAGCTCCGTCGCGAGGTCGACAGCTTCGTAGAAGGTGATAGCGCCGAGGCCGGCTACGAGCCCGATGACCACGCCAAGCCCAACGATGCCATAGAGGCGACGCCGTCCCGGGCGGGTGTAGAAGCGAGTCAGCGGCCCCCAAGAGCGGGCGCTCATGGAGGTATGCTATGCCCGCCCCGGGAAGGCACAAGTTGCGCTCCGGAGCTGCTTCCGGCGGACCCGGGGGCCTGTTCAGCAGGCCCCCGGGTCCGTCGGCGGCGTGGTGTCAGACGATCTCGAGCTCTTTGAGCTTGTCCTCGGGGACGACGCCGTTCTTCCAGCCGCGGACGCGGTAGTACTCCTCGAGCATGAGGTCGAGTTCGCAGACCTGGCCCATGGAGCCTTTGGAGTTGGAGGGCTCTTCGAGGAAGCGCTTCGGGAGGGTATCGGAGCCTTCGCGGAAGCCGGCGAGGTTGTTGTAGTAGCGCTCGAGGTTGTAGATGCGTTCGCCGGCCTTGATGACGTCATCGGGGCCGAAGTTGTCGATGCCGGTCATGACGCGGTACTGCTCGGCGTACTCTTCGGGGCCTTCGGCGAAGGCGGAGAACTTGCAGAGGTCGAGCGAGTCGCTGAAGGCGTGGATGTCCTGGAGGAGCTTGAGGAGTTCGCCCTTGCCCTGCCAGGCGAGGGGGTCGGTTTTGAGGCCGATGACGCCGAGTTCGGAGGCGGGGCTGTAGCCGCGGAGGTGGCAGGCGCCGCGGTTGGAGGTGGCGTAGCCGAGGCCCATGCCCTTGAGGCCGCGTGGGTCGTAGGCGGGGGTGGCCTGGCCCTTGACGGTCATGGCGAGTTCGGGGTGGCCGATGGAGCGGGCAAAGGGTTCGATGCCGTCGGCGAGGCGGTTGCCGATGCCTTCGCGGAAGGCGACCATGCGCATGACCTCGATCATGCGGTCGCGGTCGCCCCAGGCGATGCCTTCGCTGGCGGGGATGTACTCGCGCTGGGTGGCCTCCATGAGGCAGGAGAGGGCCTGGCCGATTTCGATGGCGTCGTAACCCCAGTCGTTGGCGCGGTCGATCATGAAGGCGACGGAGGCGACATCGTCGTTGCCGCAGTTGGCGCCGAGCGACCAGGCGGGCTCGTACTCGACGGACTCCATCTTGACCTTGTAGGGGCCTTCTTTGATTTCGACCTCTTTCTTGCAGGCGACGGGGCAGGCGTGGCAGGTGGGGTCGTCGATGAGGTAGTGCTCTTTGACGTACTCGCCGGAGAGCTTTTCGGCGCC
Source organism: Tepidiforma thermophila (assembly GCF_002563855.1). Lineage (NCBI taxonomy): Bacteria > Bacillati > Chloroflexota > Tepidiformia > Tepidiformales > Tepidiformaceae > Tepidiforma > Tepidiforma thermophila. The sequence continues at coordinate 961,580 of NZ_PDJQ01000001.1, read as the reverse complement.
GTCGAAGTGGGTTTCCTGGCTGTTGCGAGCGCCGAGGGCGCCGATGGTGTTGGTGACGTTCATGAGGACGTTGGTGCCGTAGACAGAGAGGCCGCCCTTGCGCGGGGAGGTGATGTTGGCCTCGTCCATGATCTTTTTGAGGGCGTTGCTGTGGGCGGTGCGCCAGGCGTCGCGGTCGGCGGCGCGGGGGTAGTTGCGGGCGGCCTTGATGACGACGGCTTTGAGCTTCTTTGCGCCGCCGACGCAGCCGGTGCCGCCGCGGCCGGAGGCGCGGTCGTGCTCGTTGATCCAGCTGGCGAAGCGGACGGTGTTTTCGCCGGCCTGGCCGATGGCCATGACGCTGAGGTCATCGGCGCCGTGGCGCTGCTTGAGGATATCGATGGTCTCGTGGACGCCCTTCCCCCAGAGGTCGGAGGCATCCTTCAGTTCGACCATGCCGTCGTGGACGTAGGCGTAGACGGGCTTCGGGGAGATGCCTTTGAAGACGAGGCCATCGAAGCCGGCCCAGCGGAGGCGGGCGGCGCTCCAGCCGCCCTGGTGGCTATCGGTGACGGTGCCGGTCAGGGGGCTTTTGGTGACGATGGCGAGGCGGCCGCTCATGGAGGCTTCGGTGCCGGTGAGCGGGCCGTTCATGAAGCAGAGGACGTTGTCGGGGCCGAGCGGGTCGACGCCGGGGCCTGCTTCGAAGACGTAGCGGACGCCGACGCCGCGGGCGCCGATGTACTTGCGGGCCCACTCTTCGGGGATGGGGGCGTAGCTGACGGTCCCGCTGGTGAGGTCGACGGTGCCGACACGGCCGGCATAGCCACCGAGTGTCATGGATTGATGCCTCCTATTGCTGCGATTGAGCCGGCGCAAGTATAGATCAGGGACGCAAGGGCGACCGGGGTGCGTGCAGACGCTTTACCGGAGCGGAACCGGGACTGGCAGGTGGCGGACAGGGTCTGCGGGCGCGACACTGGCCGTCATGGACTGGAGGCGGCTGTTCCGACGGGACGGCGAGGCATGGGTGCGGCCCGAGCCGCCGCGGGAGGTGACGCTGCGGGCGGTCGCGTTCGTGCGGAGTCCGGTGGCGAAGCCGCGGCCGCACGGCTGGGCGAACGTCGAGAGCACGGTCGTGTTCGAGCCGGAGCACGCGCGGCGGCTGGAGGGGATCGAGCGGTTCCGGCATGTGATTGTGGTGTTCTACCTCGACGTGGCGGAGGGTGCGCCGGAGAAGCCGGAGCAGCTGGAGCTGGCCGGGGGCCGGATGGCGGGGATTTTCGCGACGCGGAGCCAGCTGCGGCCGAACCACCTCGGGGTTTCGGTGGTGGAGCTGCTCGGGCGGGAGGGGCTGGCGCTGCGGGTGCGGGGGCTGGATGCGATCGACGGGACGCCGGTGCTCGATGTGAAACCGTATTTGCCGGAGTACGACCGGAAGGACGGGTAAGGGGCGATGTCTTGCCCGGGCGGCCGGGAGCACCTAGAGTCAGCCCATGCCGCTCTACGGCGAGCCGGGGCAGCGCATTGCATACGAGCGGTATCCCCACCCCGGGGATGGACCGCCGATCTATCTCCTGCACGGGTTCACGGCGAGCGCGGCGTCGTTCGCAGCAAATGTTGCGGCGCTGCGGGAGCACTTTACGGTCGTGACCGTGGAGCTGCTGGGGCACGGGGGTTCGGATGCGCCGGACGACCCCGCGCTGTACGGGCCCGGCCCGGCGGTGGAGCGAATCCTTGGGCTGATGGATGCGCTGGGCGACGAGCGGGTGCTGCTCTGCGGGCATTCGCTGGGCGGGGCGGTGGCGGTGCGGTGCGCGCTGGCGGCGCCGGAGCGGTTCGCGGGGCTCGTAATCATCAACTCGGCGTCGGCGGCCGGGACGCCGGCATGGGCGGAGGCGGCGCGGGCGGGGATGGCGGAGCTGGCGGCGCGGGTCCGGGCCGAGGGCACGGAGTTCCTGAAACGGACGCGGCTCTACCCGGCGCATGGCCGCCGGCTGGACCAGCGGTCGCGCGAGCTGCTGACGCGGGACTTCGACCGGCTGACGCCGGCGGGGCTGGCCGGGACAGCGGAAGGCCTCATCCCCTTCGTCAACGCGTTCGAGCGGCTGCCTGAGCTGCGGGTGCCGGTGCTGGTGGTGGCCGGGCAGCGGGACCGCGACTTCATGGAGGTGCTGCCGGGATTCCTGGCGCAGCTGCCGCCCGGGCTCGCGCGGGTAGTGGACCTGCCGGAGGCGGGGCACGCGGCGAACCTCGAGCAGCCGCGCGAGTTCGAGGCGGCGGTGGTCGCGTTTGCGCGGGAGATCGGGTACCTGCCGGCGGGGGACAGCGCAGGGCCGCGGAGCGCGTGGAGTTCGAGCACGCTGAGCGTGGCGGGCGGGCTGCTGGTGGCGGCGGGGCTGGGGATGATCGCGGCAGCGCTGATTGTGGCGCAGGTCGGGAAGGACGGCGGACGGACTTTTGTGGCGGCCGAGCCGGAAGCGACGCCGACGGCGGGATTCACGCCGGTGACGGCGGTGGCGGGGACACGGACGGCGATTCCGCTGCCGGCGGGCGGGGTCGCGACACCGACGCCGGCAGCGACGGCGGCGGGGACCGCCGAGGTCCCGGGCGCCCCTGCGACCGCAACGGCAACCCCGACACCGCGGACGGCCGGGCAGGCCCCGGCGCCAACCGCGACCCCCGCGGCCACGGCTACGGCGACGCCGACGCCGGCACCGACGGCGACGCCGACGGCAACAGCCACGCCGACGGGCCCCTATGCGGCGATTGCGGGGCCGCTGCGGGTCGGTGTAAGGGAATCGGCGACGTACTTCGATGCCTCGCGGCCGGTGCCGCTGCGGGTGACGTGGGTGACGCCCTCCGGGACGGTGCGGGATGTGCATGGGGTGACGGTCACGTTCCCTTCGGAGGGGTGTTTCGCGGTGACGATGGAGGCGGTATTCCCCGACGGGGTGACGCGGACAGCGGTGGTGAACGTGGCGGTGGGGGACGCAACCTGCGGCGGCTGACGGGCGCGGCGGCCGGATGTGAACGGCCTGTGAACACGCGGGCGGTTCGAATCCCGTAGATTGTGGGTATGCACGATACGGCGATTCCCGGTGACCTCGAAGGCGTTCACAATTTCCGGCCCGTGGGGCCGTACCGCGTGGCAGGCGGGCGGACCATGCGGCCGGGGCGGCTGTTCCGCTCGGGCGCGCTCGAGCCGATGACGCCGCGCGACCGGGAGGTGCTGGAGCGGGTGATCGGGGTGCGGACGATTCTCGACCTGCGGCACCCGGACGAGCTGGCGATGGCGAACGGGCCACACCCACTGAGCGACCGGGTGGTATGGCTTTCGATTTTCCGGGAGGAGTGGCGGCAGGAGGACCTGATTGCGGAGCTGAACGGCCTGTACGGGCAGGGGCCATCGCCGCAGCGGTACCTGCACTACCTGGAGATCGGCGGGGACCGGCTGGCGCGCGCATTCGAGCTGTTCGCGGAGGAGCCGCGCTACCCGTTCCTGGTGCACTGCACGGCGGGCAAGGACCGGACCGGGGTGCTGGTGGGGATGATTATGGACGTGCTTGGGGCGGACCCGGCGGACATCGCCCACGAATACGGGCTGAGCGACGCGAGCATCGACCGGCTGCTGGCGTACCTGCGGGCGAGCGGCCGGCAGCTGGAGGGGACGGAGGAGGAGATCCGGGCGCGGCTTTCGACGCCGCCGGAGCGGATGGCGGGGTTCATCGAGCTGCTGCACCGGGAGCACGGCGGCGCGGAGGCGTTCTTCCGGAAGCAGGGCGTGAGCGAGGCGACGATCGACCGGGTGCGGGAGCTGCTGACTATCTGAGGCCGGGGGCGTCAGTCTTCGGCGCCGGCCAGGCGGGGCGCCTGGTTCGGGGCGAGGCCGAATTTCTCGCGCGGCCACCAGGTGAGGAACGCCTTTCCCACGATGTCGTTGACGGGGATGGGGCCAAAGACGCGGCTGTCCTGGGAGTGGTTGCGGTTGTCGCCCATGACGAAGTAGCTGTCCGGCGGGACGACGACGGGCGCCATGTCGCCGAGGGGGACGGCGCCACCGGCGAGGTATGGCTCGATCAGGCGGCGGCCATCGATGTAGACGACGCCGCCGCGGATTTCCACGGTCTCGCCGGGGAGGCCGATGACGCGCTTGACGAGGTCGCGGTGGACGCCCGAGGGGTGGTGGAAGACGACGATGTCGCCGCGTTTCGGCGCATGGAAGAGGTGGCGGCGTGCGGGGGGGCCGGGGTCCCAGCCGGGGACGTAGCGGGCGAGGGCCTCGACGTCGACCCGGGTATAGACGAGGGAGTTGACGAGGAGGAACTCGCCGTCTTCGAGGGTGGGATACATGGAGGTGCCATCGACGCGGTAGTGCTGGACGCTGGCGCGGACGGCGAGGAAGACAAGGGCGGCCAGCAGGAGGGTCTCGACGACTTCGCGGATGATCGGCACCGCGCGGCTGCGGCCGGCAGCGGCGGGCGGGGCCACGGGGGCGGGTTCGAGTGGGGGGGCCGGAGATGCGGGAACGCGGGGCGAGGCATCGGCTGTGCCGGGAGGGAGGAAGGGGCCGGGAAGGGCGGAGGGGTCGCGGCCGCTGGGGCCGTGCTGGGGCGCCCAGCGGCGGGGGTCGCGGTAGAGCCAGTCGAAGGCGGGAGGCGGCAGGCTGCCGGGGTCGGCGGCGCGCGGCGCAGCGGAGGGCAGCCAGGTGCCGGAGGGGTCGGCGGCCGGTTGCTCGTCGTCGCTGGCCGGGCGAAGCGATGGCCAGTTGAGGCGCCGCTGGGGCTGCGGGGCTTCGCCCATGGTCACATTACGCCACATCGGACCGCACCCGGCCACCCCGGCTGTCAACGGGAAGCGACCGACCCTTTCACCTGATGGTTCGGCACCGGGGCAGGCCGGGCGCAGATTGTTTCGCTCGAAATGATTGCCGGCGGAGCGGATTCAGCGGTCTTCGAGCCAGGCGTTGAAGCGGGGCGTGCGGCGTTCGCGGAAGGCGGCGACGCCCTCGCGGGCGTCGGGGTGGTGGTCGCTGATGGCGGTCCGGGCGGCGATATCTTCGAGGGCCTGGGCCCAGGTGCTCTCGGCGGCGAGGTAGAGGGAGCGTTTGAGGAGGCGCATGGCGACCTGGGGGCCTTCGGCGAGTTCGCGGGCGAGTGCCATGGCGCGGTCCATGAGTTCGGCGGGCTCGCAGAGCTCGTGGACGAGGCCCAGCTCGAGGGCTTCGGCGCCGGAGACGATGCGCTTGCGCATGAGGAAGTCCATGGCCCTGGCGATGCCGAGATGCTGGATGAGGAGGGCGTGGCCGCCTTCATCGGGGAGGAGGCCGAAGCGGAGGGTGGCGCTGCCGAGGCGGGCTTCGGTGGAGGCGATGCGGAAGTCGCAGGCGAGGGCGAGGGAGAGGCCGGACTGGATGGCGACGCCGTTGATTGCGGCAATGGTGAGCTTATCGAGGTTGCGGATGGCGGTGTTGAGCGACTGGGAGAGGACGCGGAGGCCGTTGTAGGTGCCGATCTCCTCGCGGTGGCCGGGGAAGATCTCGGGGACGAGGGCCGGGCCCTCGGGGAGGGGGCGGCCGGTGATGTCATCGCCGGCGCAGAAGGCGCGGCCGCTGCCGGTGAAGAGGAGGACGCGGACGTGGTCGTCCATCTGGGCCTGGGTGATGGCTTCGATGAGGTCGCGCTTGATGGGCTGGGCGAGGCCGTTGAGGCGTTCGGGCTGGTTGAAGGTGATGATGGCGATGCCGGGCGGTTCGAGCCGGATATCGAAGCCACGGAAGGAGCCGGTGGGGAACATGGGCGCCTCGGGAGGGGGAGTGTGCGGAGGGAGTGTACAGGCCGGCGGGCGGGCCTGTGCTTGTCCGTTGGGGGTGATGCGGATAGGGTATGGAGGACAGTCGAAGAGCCTGAGACCGCAGGTCCCAATGCGACGCGTCCCGGCCGGGGCGCGGGGAGAATGCCGAAAGGCGCCTGCCGAGGCGGAGATGCGATGCGCATGCCGGCGCGAGGGCGCTGGCGTTTGCAAGGGGTGTCCCTGCCGCGGCGGCAGGGATTTTTCGTTTCTGCGGGTTCGGGTGCAGCCCTGTGCGGGGGAGACCCCGCCACCAGAGAGGAAGGAGGTCGGTATGCCGACTCCACGGAAGGTCGCGATGCTCGCCGAGGTGAAGGACCGCATAGCGCGGGCCTCGGTAGCGGTGAGCGCCGACTATCGTGGGCTGACGGTCGCGCAGATCACGGAGCTGCGCCGGGCGCTCCGGCCGACGGGCGCAGAAGTGAAGGTCGTGAAGAACACGCTTGCGGCGATGGCGGCGAAGGAAGCTGGCCGGGCCGAGATGGCGGAGATCGTGAAGGGGCCGACGGCGATGGTCTTCGGCTTCGACGACCCGATCGGGCCGGTTAAGGCGTTCACGGAGCACCTGCGCAGCAAGCGCCTGAACATCGAGGTGCACGGCGGCTGGCTGGAAGGCCGGGTGCTGAGCCGGGCCGAGGTTGAAAGCCTCGCGACGATGCCGCCGAAGGAGCAGCTGATTGCGGATGTGGTGAGCAAGCTGCAATCGCCGCTGTACCAGTTCTCGGGGCTGCTGCAGTCGACGATTCGGAACTTTGCCGGGCTGATCGATGCCCGGGCCAAGCAGCTGGAATCGGCCTAGGGCCGCCAGCGACCCTGTACACGGATACCAAAGGAGAAACAGATGGCTTCGAAAGTCGAAGAAGTGCTGGAAATCATCAAGGGGATGACGATCCTCGAGCTGCGCGACCTGAACAAGGCGATCGAGGAGGAGTTCGGCATCACCGCGGCGGCGCCGATGGTGGTCGCAGCGGGTGCGGCGCCGGCGGCGGGCGCGGCCCCGGCGGCTGCGGCCGATGAGGAGAAGACGGAGTTCAACGTCATCCTCAAGAGCTTCGGCGACAACAAGATCAACGTCATCAAGGCGATCCGCGAGGTTATCAGCGGCCTCGGCCTGAAGGAGGCGAAGGACCTCGTGGAGGCGGCGCCGACGAAGGTGAAGGAAGGCGTCGGCAAGGAGGAGGCGGAGCAGATCAAGGCGAAGCTGACCGAAGCCGGCGCGGTCGTCGAAATCGAGTAGCGGCCCCGGCAGGGGGACAGCGCAGCGGGCCCGGCATCTGCCGGGCCCGTTTCCGTGCCGCGCGGCCGACGCCGCGCTGGTTCAAATTGGGTGGTCGAAGGCCTCGGCCTGGTAGTGGATATCGCGGACGGCGTTGGAGAGGTGGAGCGCCTCCTGGGGGTCGAAGCCGAGGTAGACGAGGGTCTGGCGCATGATTTCGAGGCCGCCTTCGTACTCGGGGACGATGACTTCGTTGGCGCCGAGTTCGCAAAGGGGCCGGATTTCGCCGCCGGCGCGGGCGCGGACGATGATGGGGACGGCGGGGTTGAGGGCACGGGCGGCGGCGGTGGCGACGAACGCAGCGCTTTCTTCCGGGACGGTGATGACGACGGAGCGGGCGTGTTCGATGCCGGTCCGCTCGAGGACTTCGCGGGTGCCGGCATCGCCCCAGATGGTGGGGATGCCGGCGGCGTTCAGGGCTCGGGCACGTTCGAGGTTGATTTCGACAACGGCAAAGGGGATGCCGAGCTGGCTGAGGGCGTGGCCGGTGAGTTCGCCGACGCGGCCGTAGCCGATGACGACGACGTGGTCGGAGCGGGGGACCTGCGGCTGGGGGATTTCGCCCTGGCGGTCGATGAAGCGCCAAACAGGGCCGAGGCGGCGGAGGACGGCCTCGATGGGGTCGAGGGTGCGGAAGGCGATGGGGTTGAGGATGATTGAGATGGCTGCGACGGCGAGGATGATGGCGTAGGTCTCTTCCGTCATGAGGCCCTCGCGCATGCCTTCGGAGCCGACGATGAAGGTGAACTCGCCGAGCTGGGCGAGGCCGGCGCCGACGACCAGTGCGGTCCGGCCGGAGAAGGGGAAGGCGGCAGCGGTGACGAAGGCGATAGCGGCGTTCACGAAGAGGACAGAGAGGAGGATGGCGAGGAAGAGGAGTTTATTGGCGCGGACGACGTCGGGGTCGAGGAGAATGCCGACGGAGACGAAGAAGAGGACGGCAAAGGCGTCGCGGAGGGGGACGACATCGGCGGCGACCTGGTGGGAGGTTTCGGTTTCGGAGACGGCGACGCCGGCGATGAAGGCGCCGAGGGCGATGGAGAGCCCGAAGGCGGCAGCGCTGGCGGCGATGCCGAGGGCAGCGGCGACGAAGGCGAGGACGAACAGTTCGCGGGAGCCTGTACGGGCGACCAGGGAAAGGAGGCGAGGAAGGAGGCGGGCCCCGATCACAAGCATGATGACGACGAAGACCGCGCCGCGGCCGAGGGCGAGGAGGACGTTCTGCCAGAGGGGGCCGTTATCGCCGTGGCCGAGGGAGGGGAGCATGGCGAGGACGATGACGGTGATGATGTCCTGGGCGATGAGCCAGCCGATGACGACGCGGGCGTGGATGGTGCCCATGAGGCCCTGGTCTTCGAGGGTGCGGATGAGGATGACGGTGGAGGCGATGCTGATAGCGAGGCCGAGGACGAGGGCTTCGCGCCAGGGGAGGCCGAAGGCGAGGCCGATTCCGGTGCCGACGGCGGTGGCGGCAAAGACCTGGATGAGGGCGCCCGGGATGGCGATGGTGCGGACAGAGAGGAGGTCGCGCAGGTTGAAGTGGAGGCCGACGCCGAACATGAGGAAGATGACGCCGATGTTGGCGAGCTGCTGGATGGCGGCGGAGTCGGCCTTGTAGCCAGGGGTGGCGGGTGAGATGAGGAGACCGGCGGCGAGGTAGCCGACGATGGGAGAGAGGCGGACGAGGCGCGCAGCGAAGCCGCCCACGGCAGCCAGGCCGAGGGCAATGGCGATGGACGTGATGAGCGAAAAGTCTTCCACGTGGGGATGCGTAGCCTAGCAGGGTTCTCCGCTGCAAGCTGCGCAGGGGCGCTCCGGCCGACGTGACCCGAGGGGCGACGGTGGAGGGTCAGGCAGGGCCGGGGACGAGGACAACCTTGCAGTCGCGGGGGTCGGCGAGGGCCTCGAAGGCGGCGGGCAGCTCCTCGAGGGTGACCGTGCGGGTGATCATCGGGGAGGTATCGATCGCGCCAGTGCCGAGGGCCTGGAGGGCTTCGGCATACTCGGCCGGGGTGTAGCCGAGGACGAATTTGAGGGTGAGCTGCTTGTTGATGCCGACGAGGGGCAGGATGCGGTCTTCCTGCATGCAGACGCCGACGACGATGACGCGGCCCATGCGCTCGACGAGGTCCATGGCCTGCTGGAGGGTGCCGGGGACGCCGATGCATTCAAAGACGACGGGCGGGGCCTGGCGGCCGGTCGCGGCCTGGATGGCCTCGAGGACGTGGGTTTCGCGGGGGTCGATGACGAGGTCGGCGCCGAGGCGGCCGGCGAGGGCGCGGCGCTCGGGGGAGAGCTCGGAGACGGCGACGTGCTGGACGCCTTCGTGCTTGAGCCAGAGGAGGGTCATGAGGCCGATGGGGCCTGCGCCCATGACGAGGGCAGTTTCGCCGGGCTGCATGCGGGCTTCGCGGACGGCGTGGAGGCCGACCGCGCACGGTTCGGTCGTGGCGGCGACGGTGTCGGGCAGGGTATCGGGGACGCGGAGGAGGAGCGGCGCGCTCATGAGCACGTATTCGCCGTAGGCGCCGGGGTACCTGGCGCTGTAGCCGATGGCGGCCATGCCGGTGGGTGAGGACGGGTCGACGAGCACGGGGATGGAGGTGACGCGGGTGCCCGGGGCCCAGGCTTCGGCGCCGGGGCCTGCTTCGACGACCTCGGCGACAAACTCATGGCCCATGATGATGCCGGCTTCGGCGGCGGCCGCGTCCCACTCGGCGGAGCCGGAGCGGCGGGCAGCTTCGATCATGTCGTCGAGGTACTTCGCGGCGTGGAGGTCGGAGCCGCAGATGCCGCAGGCGCGGACGCGGGCGAGCACCTGGCCGGGGCCTGGCCGGGGGGTTTCGACGGTTTCGACGGCGAGCTGCCTGCCGCGGAGCACCATGGCGCGCATGAGATGGTTTGCCTCGTGCGAAGTTTCGCGGGCGGGAATGTACCACAGGGCGGCGGACGTTTGCCGGCGGCGGGTGCCGTCGGGGACACTCTTGGCGTGGCGAAGGAGCCGGGACTGCGGCGGATCGTGCTGGCGACGAACAACCCGGGGAAGGTGCGGGAGTTCCGGCGGCTGCTCGAGCCGGCCGGGTGGACGGTGCTGACGCCGCGGGAGCTCGGGGTGGAGTTCGCGGTGGAGGAGGACGGGGCGAGCTATGCGGAGAACGCGGTGAAGAAGGCGCAGGCATGCGCCGACGCGACGGGGATGCTGGCGCTCGCGGACGATTCCGGCATTGAGGTGGATGCGCTCGGCGGCGGGCCGGGCATGTACTCGGCGCGCTTCGGCGGGCCCGGGCTGGACGATGCGGGGCGGACGCAGCTGCTGCTCGAGCGGCTGGCAGGGGTGCCGGACGAACGGCGGACGGCGCGCTACCGGGCGGTGGTCGCCCTGGCGTGGCCCCGGGCCTCGGGCCGGCCGCCGGTCACCTTCGAAGGGGTGGAGGAGGGCAGGATCGGCACGGCGCCGCGGGGCGAGCGGGGGTTCGGGTACGACCCGGTGTTCGTGGTGGAGGACGGGCGGACGCAGGCGGAGCTGACCGACGAGGAGAAGGACGCCATCAGCCACCGGGGGAGGGCGGTGCGGGCGGCGATCGCATGGCTGGAGGCGGAGGGCGAGCGGTGAAGGGCAGGGCGGTGCTGGCGGCGCTGGGGGCGGCGGCAATCCTGGCGGGGTGCGGCACAGCGGATGCGAACTTCCCGGCCGAGACGGTCTGCCCCTCGCCGCAGGCAGTGCCGACGAGCCGGGCGACACCGGGGACGGTCTCGCCGCAGGCGTTCGTGGGGCGGGTGCGGGCAGGCGCGGCGGAGCTGCGGCGGGCGCGCGAGGAGCTGCGGGAGGTGTACCCCGACGACAGGTTCTACCGGCGGGATGCCTTCCGGCCGGATTTCGCGGCATACGCGGATCGGACGCTCTGCCTTGCGCGGGAGCTGCGGGCGCTGCAGGCGCCGACGGAGCGGCTGGCGGCGTGGAAGGCGCGGGTCGATGCCGCGCTGGACGAGCTGGCCGCGCACACGGCTGCAGGGCGCGAGGCGGTGCGGCGGCGGAACGTTTCGGAGTACCGGGAGTGGTACCGCGGGGCGGACGCGAAGATCGAGGCGGTGGAAGCGGCGGCGATGGCGTCGCCGTGAGGCGGCCGCCCGCAGGGGGCCGGCGGGCATGCTACGCTCGAGGTATGGAACGGGCGTCGGCGCGGCCGCCGTGGCTGAAGGTCCGCTTCCCGGCCGGGGGCCGGTTCGGGGAGCTGGTGGCGCTCATGCGCGAGAGCGAGCTGCACACCGTGTGCGAGGAGGCGCGCTGCCCGAACATCGGGGAGTGCTGGAGCCGGGGCACAGCGACGTTCATGATCCTCGGCGATACGTGCACGCGGTCGTGCGGGTTCTGCGCGGTGAAGACCGGCCGCCCGGGCACGCTGGACACGGACGAGCCGCGGCGTGTGGCGCTGGCCATCCAGCGCATGGGGCTGCGGCATGCGGTCATCACGAGCGTGAACCGGGATGAGCTGCCGGACGGCGGGGCGCGGATGTTCGCGGAGACGATCCGGTGGGGGCGGCGGCTCTCGCCGGGCACGACGTTTGAGGTGCTCATCCCGGACTTCAAGGGGGATGAGGCGGCGCTGGCGACGGTGATGGCAGCGCGGCCCGAGATCCTGAACCACAATACGGAGACGGTGCCCCGGCTGTACCGGACGGTGCGGCCGCAGGCGGTGTATGAGCGGTCGCTGCGGGTGCTGCGGCGGGCGAAGGAGCTCGACCCGGGCACCCTGACGAAGAGCGGGCTGATGGTGGGGCTGGGGGAGACGCGGGAGGAGCTGCTGGCGGTCTTCCGGGACCTGGCGGCGAACGGGGTCGACATCCTGACGGTCGGCCAGTACCTGCAGCCGACGCCGGCGCACCTGCCGATCGGGCGGTACTACGAGCCGCGGGAGTTCGAGGAGCTGAAGGCGGAGGCGCTGGCGATGGGGTTCCGGCACGTGGAGGCGGGGCCGGTCGTGCGGAGTTCGTACCACGCGGAGGAGCAGGCGGTCGCGGCGCGTGACGCTGACGCGGATGCCGGTATGATTCCGCTGACAGTGCGGGGGCCGGAGGCGCCGAGGTAGCGCGGGGCCCCCAGGGAGCGCAGCCCCAGGGGGATGCATGACCGAGGAGTGGCCGCAGGAGCCGGATGCCGAGACGCTTCGCCGGGAAACGATGGGAGCGTTCGCCCACGAGATCCGGACGCCGCTCACCTCGATCCGGATGGTGATGGAGCTGGCGAAGCGGAATGCGGACACGGAGGGCGGGCTGTACCTCGACCGGGAGCTGGCGGAGATGCTGGCGGCCTCGGTGGACGACCTCCAGCAGCTGGCGGATGACCTGCAGGAGATGTCGCGGCTGGAGCGGGGGAAGCTGGCGCTGGCGCCGGGGCCGTGCGATTTGGCGGCGGCGGTGAGCGCGGCCGGTGAGCTGCTGGGCGGCTCGCCGGCGATTGAAGGCGAAGCGCCGCCGACGGTGGAGGGGCCGTGGGATGCGGGGCGGCTGGTGCGGGCGCTGGCGGGGCTGGCGCGGTCAGCGAATCGGATGGGGGAGGGGAGCGGCACGGTGCGGCTGACCTGCCGGGTGGAGCCGGGGCAGGCCGTGGTGGAGTTTGCGAGCGGCACGCCAGACGGCGAGGCGCGGCCGATTGCGGCGGACGCAGGATTTGCGTTTTTCCGGGCGCGACAGCTTGTCGTGGCGATGGGCGGATCCGTACACTGCGAACGTCGCGAACGTTTCGCCAGGGTAGCGGCAGTGCTGCCGCTGGGCGGGCCCGGAGGCCGTGGAGGTGGCTGACCCCAATGAAAATCCTGCTCGCGGAGGACGAGCGGACGATCTCTCGCCTGATTCGGCAGGTGCTGACGAATAACGGGCATGAGGTGACGTGGTGCGCCTCGGCGCGGGAGGCGGTGGAGCTGCTGGAGCGCGAGCGGTTCGACCTGGTGCTGCTGGACCTGCACCTGGCCGATGGCGACGGGATGCGGGTGGTGGCGGCAATCGAGGCGGCCTCGGAGCCGGGGCCGCCGGTAGTGCTGATGACGGGGGAAGGGGTGCTGGACGCGGACGACCCGCGCACGCGGCGGGTCGCGACGGTCCTGCCGAAGCCGTTCGATTTGGGCGAGCTGGAGCGGGCGGTGAATGCGTTTGTGGCGTGATTACCCGGCGAACGGGAAGCCGTGCTAGCATGGGTGCCATGAAACTGGCCAGCCGGCCCGAGGTGAGAGCCACCCCGCGTCCATCGCGCGGGGTTGCGATTTAGCGCCTTTCCCAACCTCCCCTGTTCCGACCCTGTCCCGATTGCTGCTGAGCGTTCCTGCCGCACCCCTGAGTTGGAGAAAGGATTTCTATGCCCACCGACCGTGTACAGCTGTACGACACGACCCTGCGCGACGGGTCCCAGATGGAAGGGATCTCGCTCTCGGTGGAGGACAAGATCCGGATTACGAAGAAGCTCGACGAGCTGGGCTTCGAGTGGATTGAGGGCGGTTTCCCGGGTTCGAACCCGAAGGATGCGGAGTACTTCCGGCGCCTGCGGGAGGTGAAGCTGCGGAACGCCAAGGTGAGCGCCTTCGGCGGCACGCGGAAGCCGAACACGACGTGCGAAACGGACGCGAACATCCAGAGCATGGTGGCGGCCGATACGCCGGGTGTGACGCTGGTGGGGAAGGCGAGCCTGTACCAGGCGACGGAGATCCTGGAGACGACGCCGGAAGAGAACCTGGCGATGATTGCGGACACGGTCCGCTACTTCAAGCAGCTCGGGAAGACGGTCTTCTTCGATGCGGAGCACTTCTTCGACGGTTTCTACGGCGACCCGGACTATTCGCTGCAGTGCCTCGTGACGGCGGCGCGGGCGGGCGCAGATGCGCTGGTGCTGTGCGATACGAACGGGGGGATGACGACGCGGCGGATGCTGCAGGCGATCGAGGCGGTGCAGCAGCGGATCAAGGACGTGCGGCTGGGCATCCACCTGCACAACGATGCGGGGCTGGCGGTGGCGAACTCGCTGCATGCGGTGGAGGCCGGCGTGTGGCAGGTGCAGGGCTGTGTGAACGGCTACGGCGAGCGGTGCGGCAACGCGGACATCCTCACCATCGCGGCGAACCTGAAGCTGAAGTACGGCATCGATGTGCTGGACGACGAGCAGCTGGCGCGGCTGACGGAGGTGGCGAACTACGTGGCCGAGCTGGCGAACATGGCGCTCAATCCGCAGACGCCGTACGTGGGGGCATCGGCCTTCGCGCACAAGGCGGGCTACCACGTGGCGGGGATCATCAAGGACGAGCGGGCGTACCAGCATGTGGACCCGGCGCTGGTGGGCAACCGGTCGCGGGTGCTGGTCTCAGAGCTTTCGGGGCAGCGGAACCTGCTGGTGAAGCTGAAGGAGGCGGGCCTCGATTTCCTGTCGCAGGAGGAGATCAGGCGGCTGCTGGAAGTGGTGAAGGAACGGGAGGCCCAGGGGTACCAGTACGAGGGCGCGGAGGCGAGCTTCGAGATGCTGGTGCGACGGAGCCTGCCGGGCTACCAGCCGCCGTTTGAGCTGGAGGATTTCGTGATTGTGGAGCGGCGGCGGGTACGGAAGGGCGACGGTGCGAATGAGATGCTCGCCGAGGCGATGGTGAAGCTGAACATCAACGGGGAGACGGTCCACACGGCGCACGAGGGGAACGGCCCGGTGAATGCCCTGGACGGCGCAGTACGGAAGGCGCTCAACCCGCTCTTCCCGCAGCTGGAGCAGGTGAAGCTGGTGGACTACAAGGTGCGGATCCTGGACAGCCAGTCGGCGACGGGGGCGCGGGTGCGGGTGCTCATCGAGAGCACCGACGGGACACGCCACTGGACGACGGTGGGCTCATCGACGGACATCATCGAGGCGAGCTGGCTGGCGCTGGCCGATGCGCTGGAGTATGCGCTGACGACCGAGGGGTGAGCGGCGGGATGCCCGGTGCGGTAGGCTGAGGCCCGTGATCGTGCTGCTCTACGGGGGCGACGAGGCGGCGATCCGGCGGCGGCTGCGCGAATTGAAGGAGCAGGCCGACGGCGGGACGGGCATGCTCGCCCATAACTTCACAGAGGTCGACGGGCGGGATGCGAAGCCGGCCGATGTGGTGGGGCCGGCGATGGCGCCGCCGTTCCTGGCGCCGCTGCGTCTGGTCGTGGTGGAGAATCTGCTGGCGCGGTACGAGCCGCGGGGCGGGGCGCGGGGGCCGCGCGCACCTGGCGCCTGGGCGGAGCTGCCGACGCTGCTGGAAAAGGTGCCAGAGTCGTCGGCGGTGGTGTTCGTCGGGCGGCCGTTCCTTGCCGAGCAGCAGATGCGGCAGGTGACGGATGCGAACCCGCTGGTGCAGCTGCTGAAGAAGGTGCCGGGTGTGACAGTGGAGCACTACCCGGCGCTCACGAAGCAGCAGGACCGGGTGCGGTATATCCGCGAGGAGGCGAGCATCCGGGGGATCCGGTTCCGGAGCGGCGCGCCGGCGCGGGAGGAGCTGGAGCCCGGGGAGGAACCGCCGCCGGAGACGGACCCGGTGGCGTACCTGGCGAATACGCTGGGCGGGAACACGCTGCTGATTGCGAACGAGCTGGATAAGCTGGCGCTCTGGGCGATGGGGCGGGAGGTTTCGGTGCTGGATGTGATGCGGGTGTGCGCGGGCGAGCGGGAGCCGGACCACTTCCGGATGGTGGATGCGCTGATGGACGGCGACCTGGGGACGGCGCTCGACCTGCTGCGGCGGCGGCTGGCGCTGGGGGAGTCGCAGCAGGGGATTCTCGGGGCGGTGTTCGAGCGGTACCGGTCGCTGGGGGCGCTGGCCGCGCTGCTGGAGGAGGGGGCGAGCGAAGAGGAGATCGACCGGCAGCTGGGGAATGTGGCGAGGTATCAGAACCTGAAGCAGGCGGCTGTGCAGCGGGCGCGAAGGCACGGCACGGCGGCGGTGCGGGAGGCGTTCGCCATCCTGGCGGAGGCGGACCGGGCGCACAAGAGGAACGAGATGGACGACGACGTGGCGCTGGAGGTGGCGTTCGGACGGCTGGCGCGGCTGGCGCCGGTGCGGGGCCCGCTCGCGGGCGGGAAACGGAGTTAGTCGGCCGGGGCGCCCTGCCAGATGGGGTTGTAGCAGGCGACGCGGCGGTCGCCGTCCCCGGCAGGCTCGAGGGACGGGGGCGACGCTTCGCGGCACCGGCTGAGGGCTTTGCCGCAGCGGGGAAGGAAGGGGCAGCGGGCGGCGGGGGCGGTCATTTCGGGCGGACTGCCGGGGATCTGGTGGAGGTGCGCCCGCACGCCGTCGACGCGGGGGAGGGTGGCGAGGAGGCCATGGCTGTAGGGGTGGAGCGGGCTGCGCAGGATGGCGCGGACGGGGCCTTCTTCGACGATGCGGCCGGCGTACATGACGGCGACGCGGTCGGCGACCTGGGCGACGACGCCGAAGTCGTGGGTTACGAGGAGGACGGCGGTGCCGCGTTCGGCGCGGAGGCGTTCGAGCTGGTAGAGGATCTGGGCCTGGACGGTGACATCGAGGGCGCTGGTGGGCTCATCGGCGATGAGGAGCTGCGGGTCGAGGGCGGTGGCGATGCCGATCATGACGCGCTGGCACATGCCGCCGGAGAGCTGGAAGGGGTAGGAGCGGGCGATGCGCTCGGGCTCGGCGAGGCCGACGCGGTAGAGGAGGTCGATGGCACGTCGGCGGGCTTCTTTGCGGCCGAGGTCGAGGTGGCTGGTGAGGATTTCGGCGACCTGGCTGCCGATATCGATGACGGGGTTCAGGCCGGCGACGGGGTCCTGGAAAATCATGGCGATGCGGCGGCCGCGGTAGCCGCGGAGTTCGGCATCGGGGAGGGCGAGGAGGTCGGTGCCGCCGAGGGTGATGGCGCCGGCGGTGATGGCGGCTTCGGCCGGGAGGAGGCGGGGGACGGCGAGGCCGACGGTGGATTTGCCGGAGCCGGATTCGCCGACGATGGCGAGGAGCTCGCCGGGCTGGAGGGAGAAGGAGACGCCGGAGACGGCGTAGACGGTGGCATCGCGGGCGCGGTATTCGACGGAGAGGCCGCGCACCTCGAGGAGCGGTTGGGCCATGGGCTCCTGCCGGCAGCCGAGGGTCCCCCGGCGGGTGATAGTTGGGGACAGTCTAATCGCTCGGCCGGAAGGAGGAGATGAAGCGGCCCTGGATTTCGACGTTCTCGGGGGTGGTGTAGATGGGCTCCATGGTGCTGTTGGCGGGCTGAAGGCGGATGCGGCCGTTTTCGCGGTAGATGCGCTTGAGGGTGACTTCGCCGCGGTCCTTGAGCCAGACGGCGACGCGGTCGCCGTCGTCGGCGGTGCGGACGGGTTCGAGGAAGACGATATCGCCGTCGTCGATGAGGTCTTCGATCATGGATGTGCCGCGGACGCGGAGGGCGAAGACGTTGGTGCGGCCGCGGACCATATCTTCGGTGACGGCGAGGATCTCTTCGGCGTCGGCGGCCCAGCGGTCGGAGGTTGGGACGGGGATGGGCTGGCCGGCGGCGATGGTGCCGAGGAGGGGGACCTCGACGATGCGGGGGCGCCGGCCGCGGGCGCCGAGGAGTTCGATGCCGCGGGAGATTTCGCGGTCGCGGCGGATGTAGCCTTTTTCTTCGAGCTTGCGGAGGTTGTAGTCGACGACGGAGGTGCTGGAGATGCCGCAGCCCTCCTGGATGTCGCGGATGGAGGGCGGGTAATCGTGCTCCTCGATGAAGGCGCGGAGGAAGTCGAGGATCTGCTGCTGGCGGGGTGAGAGGGTGTTCATGGGCGGCCGTCCGAACGGATGTTCGCGGGAACGGTAACAAAGTGCAGGGTTTATCGTCAATCGTGTTCGGAACACGAGGCGGGAGCGGCCCGGCGGTTCGCGCGGGGCGGGATGAGCTGCGACGATCGGAGGGGGCCGTTCAGCGGATGCCCGGTGGAGGGATGCGATGCCGACAGCGCTGGTGATTGCGGCGCACCCGGATGACGGGGAGCTGGGGTGCGGCGGGTATGTGCTCCAGCTGGTGGAGGCGGGGTGGACGGTGCACTGGGTGGTGACGACGAACGGGGCGAAGGGAACGGCAGACCGCGCGATGCCGCGGGAGCGGCTGATTGCGCTGCGGCGGGAGGAGCAGGCCGAGGCGTGCCGGCGGCTGGGGACGGAGCCGCCGCGGATGCTGGGGTACGAGGATGGGGAGCTGGCGTATTCGCGGGAGCTGGTGGGCGCGCTGGTGCGGGCGATCCGGGAGACCCGGCCGCTGCTGGTGCTGACGCACGACCCGACGGATTTCATCATTCGCGACCGGTTCATCAACCATGCGGACCACCGGGCGACGGGGGCAGCGGCGCTGGATGCGGTCTACCCGGCGGCGCGGGACCACCTGAACTTCCCGGAGCAGGTTGCCGAGGGGCTGGAGCCGTGGCGGGTGCGGGAGGTGCTGCTCTGGAATACGAACCAGCCGAACTTCGAGGTAGAGATCGGAGCGCAGCTGGAGCGGAAGGTGTGGGCGCTGGCCGCGCATGGTTCGCAGTTCGGGGAGACGGAGGCGCTGGCGCGGTTTGCGCAGGAGCGGTGGCGGACCGGCGAAGGGCGGTATGTGGAGCGGTTCCGGCGGGTGGTGCTGGACTTCTGAGCGGGCTCAGCGGCGGGCCGCGAGGGCGAAGGGGACAACAACCAGGGGCTCGGAGGTGGGGGCGGGGGCGCCGCCCTCGGCTTCGAGGGTGACGGCAAAGGCGGCGAAACGGCGGAGGTCGCCCCCTGGCGCGAGGACGAGCGGCCCGCCGGAGGCGAAGAGGCCGGCGGATTGCGGGGTGTCTCCGGCGATGAGCCAGGCCTGGTAGGTGCGGCCTGGCGGCGGTTGGGGGAGGCCATCGAGGACGGCGACGGCGAGGCCGGAGCGGGGTGCAAGGAGGACGCTGGCCTGGATGCCGGAGCTGCTGGTGGCGGCGGCGCGGAGCGTCTCGCCGCGGGCGGCGTCGGCGAGGAGGGCATCGCGGGCGGCGAGCGCGGCGGAGGGCTGTTCTTCCTGGCCGCCGCGGCCGACGAGCCAGCCGAGCCCGCCGCCGACGGCGAGCAGGAGAACGGCAGCTGCGATGCGAGCCGCCCAGGGCGAGGCGGGCAGCAGCCGGGGCCGGGCAGCGCGGGATGGCCTGCGACGGACCGCGGCGAGCACGGCGGCGCGGGTCTCCGGTGAGGGCCCGGGCGCATCGGCTGCGAGCGGGAGGAGGGCGGCGACACGGACGAGTTCGCCGTACTCCTCGGCGCAGGGCTGGCAGCCGGCAAGGTGGCGGCGGATGGCCTCGGCCTCGGACTCCGGGAGGACGCCGAGGGCGAGTTCGGGGAGGTATTCAGCGGGGTGGCCGGGCTGCTGGGTCATCGGCTGGGGTCTCCTGGGCGGAGGATGCCGGCGAGTTTGAGAAGGCCGAGCCGGAGACGACTGCGGATGGTGGGAGGGGGAACGCCGAGGAGGCGGCCGACCTCGTTGCTGGTGAGTCCATAGTAGTAGACGAGTTCGATGGCGCTGCGCTGCTCGCCGGGGAGGCTGGCGAGGGCAGCGCGGACGGCGGCGGCGTCGACCGCCTGCTCGGCGGCGAGGTCGGTGCGGTCGGCGCCAGGGAGGGGTGCGGCGTCGTCGATGGGGGCCGATGCGACGTTGCGCCGCCTCCGGCGGAGTTCATCGATGCAGAGGTTGCGGGTGATGGCGAGGAGCCAGCTGGAGACGCTGGCGCGGGACGGGTCGTAGCTGGCGGCGCTGCGCCAGGCGCGGAGAAAGGTCTCCTGGACGATTTCTTCGGCGTCGGGTTCGGAGCCGAGCATGCGGAGGGCGAAGCTGTAGCAGGGCCGGCTGTAGCGGTCGTAGAGACGGGCGAGGGCAGCGTCATCGCCGCGGGCTACGGCGCGGATGGCTGCGATGTCATCGGCGAGCGCCTGCACATCGGGATTCTACGAACGGCCCGGCGGAGCTGATCACCGGGTGGTTCAGGCGATGGCGCGCTGGCGGAGGGCGGGGTGCTCCTCGAGGAGGGCGAGGCCCTTCCGGGAGAGTGCGCTGACGGTGCTCTTATCGCGGCCGCCGAGGAGGGCGCCGACCTGGGTGAGGCTGAGGCCGTGCTCCTGGAGGAGGGCAGCGGCGACGGCGCGGGCTTCGCCGACGCGGGCACCGCGGGCGCGGCCGGCCAGGTCGCCGGTTTCGACGCCGAAGTAGCGGGCGACCCGTTCGAGGAGCTCGGCGGTCGGCTCGGCGCCGGCGGCTTCGGCGATGGCGACGCGGGCGATTTCGGCATCGAGGCGGGCGAGGTCGAGCCGGCCGACGCGCTGGAGGGCGATGGCCTGGTTGACGGCGCCGAGGAGGAGGCGGACGGAGGGGGCGCGGCAGCTGGCGAGGCGCTGGACGGCCCAGGCGGGGAGGGCGATGCGGTGGCGGCGGGCGACGCGTTCGATGAAGGCGCGGCGGGCGTCGTCGTCGAACGGTTCGACGCGGGTGACGATGCCCTGGGCGAGGCGGGAGGAGAGGCGGTCGAGGAGGTCGAGGTCGAAGGGGTGGCGCTCGGAGGCGACGGCGACGTGGCCGCCGCGGTGCATGACGGCATCGAGGGCGGAGGCAAACTCTTCCTGGGTGGCGCGGCGGCCGGCGAGCTGCTGGAGGTCGTCGAGGAGGAGGAGGTCGACTTCGCGGATGGCGGCGTGGAAGTCGCCCTGGCGGCTGGTGCGGACGCCTTCGACGAAGCGGGCGGTGAAGGCTGCGGCATCGAAGCAGGCGACGCGACGCCCGAGGCGGCTGGCGAGGCAGGCGGCGGCGTGGAGGAGATGGGTTTTGCCAAGGCCGGGTGGGCCGTAGAGGACGACGGGCGAGGGGGCGCCGGGGACGGCTTCGGCGAGGTCGCGGATGGCGTGGAGGGCGAGGAGGTTGCCCTCGGAGGGCTGGTATTCGTCGAAGGTGTAGCGGCAGTTGACGGTGCCGAGGATTTCGCCGGCGGGGCGGGCGGCTGCGGGGTCGATGCCGGGGCCGACGATGGTGACGGCGACGTCGCCGAAGACCTGGGCAACGGCGCGTTCGATGACGGGCCGGAGGCGGGTATCGAGCCAGTCGCGGGCGATGTCGTTGGGGGTTTCGATGGCGAGGGTGGCGCCGTCGAAGGAGCGGGGGCGGGCGCCCTTGAGCCAGGTGGCGAAGGTGTGCGGGTTGAGCTGGACCTCGAGGCAGCCGAGGACGGCGCGCCACGAGCGGGCGAGGTGGCGGGGTTCGCTGCTCGCACTGGCGGGTTCCAACGGCACACACACTCCTTCCTCCCGCCGCGGGGCGGGCGATTCGCGAGGGGGTTGGGTGATGGACTGGGCGGCACCGGGGCCGTTCCCCCGGGGTTTGCCGGGTGGGCAGGGCCGAAGAGTACGCCGGGGGCGGCCGGCCGTTCAACGCTCTTATGTCGAAGCTGCGGGAGGCTGGAGGAAGGATTTACGCGGGGCGGGGTTTATGTGCGCCGGGGCGATTCGCGCCCAGCATGGGGGGCAACAGGCAAGGGGCGCGGCGTGAGGCCGCCGATTTTTTGCACGATGACGGTTTTGGATAGGCAGGACGGGAACGGGGGCGCCCGGGTGGGCGCCCCCGCGGTGTCCCGTTCCGGCGGCTGGCTCAGGAGCCGATGGTGCCGCCGTCCTCCTTGCGGATGAAGATGACCGCCGGCCGAGGCTCCTTGCCGTCGGGGAAGCGGCTGGAGGCGTTCTCGAGGGTGGTGCCTTC
This sequence comes from Tepidiforma thermophila, assembly GCF_002563855.1. NCBI lineage: Bacteria > Bacillati > Chloroflexota > Tepidiformia > Tepidiformales > Tepidiformaceae > Tepidiforma > Tepidiforma thermophila. The sequence goes on along the minus strand of NZ_PDJQ01000001.1, from coordinate 939,757 downwards.
GGCGGGGTGCTGGATGGAGACGAAGAGGGTGTCGTCGTTATCGGAGAAGATGAGGCTGGCGCATTCGGCGCCGGGGACGGCGGAGAGGAACTGGCGGTTGTAGCCGCGCTCGGGGCCGCTGACGGGGACGGCGTAGACGCCGTCGTTCTTCTTGAAGGAGCTGGTCTGCCCGTCGGTGGAGATCCAGAGGTTGCCGCGGCGGTCGAAGGTGATGTTGTCGGGGCTGGAGATGGGGCTGACGAGGGACTGGTCGAAGCCGGCGAAGTAGGTGCCCTTATCCTTGGCGGGGTCGCCGCAGATCATGAGGAACCGCCAGCGGAAGGTGGCGGCGGCGTGGTCGCCGTCGGGGATGATTTCGATGATGTGGCCGTGGCGGTTTTGGGGGCGGGGGTTAGCGGCATCGACGCCGGGCTTGCCGCTGGTGCCGCGCTGGGAGTTGTTGGTCATGACGGCATAGACGACGCCGCTCTGGGGATGGACTTCGATGTCCTCGGGGCGGTCCATCCTGGTGGCGCCGACGAGGTCGGCGGCGCGGCGGGTGTTGATGCAGACTTCGGCCTGGGTGGGGAAGCCGTTGGCGGCGGTGAGGGGACCCTGGCCAGCGACGAGGGGGAGCCAGCGGCCGGTGCCGTCGTCGTTGAACTTCGCGACGAAGAGGGTGCCGCTCTCCATGAGGCGCATGTTGGCCTCGCGGTTGTTCGGATCGTAGCGGCCGTCGCTGACGAAGCGGTAGACGTACTCGAAGCGCTCGTCATCGCCCATGTAGACGACGGCGCGGCCGTCTTTGGCGATGACGGTGGAGGTGGCTTCGTGCTTGAAGCGGCCGAGGGCGGTGTGCTTGCGGGGCAGGGAGCCGGGGTCGAGGGGGTCGAACTCGACGACCCAGCCGAAGCGGAAGCCTTCGTTCGGCTCCTGGGCGAGGTCGAACCGCTTGTGGTAGCGCTCCCACTTCCGCTCGCTGGCGCCGCCGGGGAAGCCGTACCGCTTGTGGACGGCCTGCTTCTCCTTGTCGGCGACCTTGTCGTTGTTCGCGAAGTACTGGTGGAAGTTCTCTTCGCAGGTCATCACGGTGCCCCAGGGGGTGATGCCTGCGGCGCAGTTGTTGAGGGTGCCGAGGACGGTGTAGCCGGAGGGGTCTTCGCTGGTGCGCATCCAGGGGTGGCCGGCGGCGGGGCCGGTGAAGCGCATGGGGGTGGTGCCGGTAATGCGGCGGTTGTGCCAGGCACCGAGGGTGTACCGCCAGCCGCGGGTGGGGTGCCGCTCGATGTGGACAACGCTGACGCCGTGGGCCTGGAGCTCGACGTCGACCTGCTCTTTTGTCGGGTTCTTGTCGTCGTACCCGCGGAACATCAGCTCGGGGTTGGTGTACTCGTGGTTGGCGATGAGGAGGGCGCGGTTCGGGGCGAGGGGGATGAAGCCGAGGTAGTCGCAGTTGTAGCCGAACTGGCGGGCCTGCTTTTCGGCGGTCTGGGCGTCGATATCGAAGCCGGTGGCGGGCTCAAGGAAGAGGGGGTCTCCCCAGCGGATGAGGATTTCGCTCTTGTAGCCCGGCGGCACGATGATCCGGTCGGTGTCGTCGAGCCGGACGGGGGTGAAGGTGAGGCCGGAGCTGCTGCCGCCGGACTGGGCGCGGGCGGTTTCGGCGCCGAAGACGCCCTGGCGGCCGACGACGAGCATGCCGGCGGCGAGGGCGCCGAAACCGAGGAGGCGGCGGCGGGAGATGTAACGCCGGGCGACGTCGCCGAAGTAGTCGTTCCTGCTTTCGTTGGGCGCGGGATGGGCGCACTGGTTGCCGCAGCTCCAGCGGCAGGTCTGCGGATGGACGAAGCACTGGTTGGACCGGTAGTCGTCGACGAGGGGAAGGAGGTCGGACGGGTCGTGGTCCAGGGTCATGGGATGCTACCTCGCTGCGTGGGATGGTGTGCCGTGCGGGCCACGGGCCATCGTTTCCCGGCGAGGTAAAGGGACGTTGAACAGACGTTGAACGCCCGGTTAGCGGGGCAGGTCAGGAGGGTTCGCCGACCTCCCAGCGCTCGAGGCGGCGGACGGCGAGGAGGAGCATGCCGGCGGCGACGGCGGCACCAAGGAGGATGGCGGGGAGGGGTTCGAGGCGGGGCTGGTAGACGGCGGGCGGGAGGTCGAAGAAGGCGCCGGCGATGCCGGCGGTATACTGGCGGATGGAGAGGAAGCGGATACCGCCGAAGAGCCCGGAGAGGGCGCCCTCCCAGAGGAAGACGTAGAGGAGGCCGGCCACGAGGGCGCGGCCGGTGGCGATGCTGAGCCAGGTGAAGGCGGCAGTGTAGACGAAGGCGCCGGCGACGACGGCGACGGCGAAACCGAGGACGATGCCGGGGTCGCCGCCCTGGAGGGCGAGGGCTCCGGCAAGGGCGGCGGAGGGGAGGAGGAGGGCGGCGGCGGCGAGCCAGGCGACCACGAGGCGGGCCAGGACGATGGCACGGCGGGGGACCGGGGTGGCGAGGAGGTAGATGAGGGTGCCGTCTTCGGCGTCCTGGCCGAAGGCGCCGGTGGCGAAGACGAGGGTGACGAGGGGGAGGATGGTGGTCGTGACGATGCCGCCGAGGAGTCCGCGGGCGGTGAACCGTTCAGGGTCGGCGTCTTCCGGGGCGGCGAACCGGAAGAGGAGGGCGATGGCGACGGGGACGAGGGCGAGGAGGGCGACGGCGACGGTGCGGCGCTGGCCGAGGAGCTGGCGGACGGTCAGGCGGGCGATGTCGGGGTTCACCGGTGCACCAGGTAGCTGAAGACGGTTTCGAGCGATTCGTCGGTGGGGCGGACTTCGAAGAGGGTGACGCCGGCTTCGCGGGCGGCGCGGGGGAGGGCCCGTGCGGCGGCGAGCAGTTCGGCGGAGCGGACTTCGAGGCGGCCGTCTTCGAAGGCGATGCCGCGGATGGCGGGCTCGGCGAGGAGACGGGCGGCGAGGGCGCGGTCGTCGCTGGAGCGGACGGTGAAGGTATGGGGGCGGTCGGTCATGAGGGCGCGGATGCGGCGGAAGTCGCCCGAGGCGGCGAGGCGGCCGGCGACGATGACGAGGACGGTATCGGCGAGCCGCTCGACTTCTTCGAGGATGTGAGAGGAGTAGAGGATGGTCCGGCCCTCGGCGGCCATCCGGCGGAAGAGGTCCATGAGGTGGAGGCGCTGGCGGGGGTCGGCGCCGTTGAACGGCTCGTCGAGAACGAGGACCTGCGGGTCGTGGACGAGGGCAGCGGCGATCTTGATCCGCTGCTTCATCCCCTTGGAGTAGCCGCCGGCCTGCCGGGCGGCGTGGGGGCCCATCTCGACGAGGTCGATGGCGCGGGCGGCGGCGGCCGCGGGGTCGGGGAGGCCGTGGAGGCGGGCAGCGAGTTCGACCAGTTCGCGGCCGGTGAGGAAGCCGTAGACGGCTTCGCGCTCGGGGACGAGACCGACGCGGCGGTAGATGGCGGGGTTCCGCCAGGCGGGTTCGCCGAGGATGCGGACCTCGCCGGCTGAAGGGCGGAGTAAGCCGGCCATCATGTGGAGGAGGGTGGACTTGCCGGCGCCGTTGGGGCCGAGGAGGCCGGTGATGCCGGGGCCGACCTCGAAGGAAACGTCGTTGACGGCGACGACGTTCCCGTACCAGCGGGAGACGCCGCGGAGTTCGATGGCGGGGACGGTGGCGGCGGTCATGCCTGCACCCGCTGGAAGCGCCGGAGGAGGAGGGCGGCCGCCGCCGCTGCGTGGACGGCGGCGAGGAGGGGATAGGTGGCGATGGGGAGGCCGGCGCGGGCCTGGATCGCATCGGGGCCGGGGTCGCGGGCGAAGACGGCGAGGGCGACGCCGTAGAGGAGGTCGAAGGGGCTGAACCAGGCGGCGTAGCGGCCGGCCTGGCCGCCGATCTCGACGAGGATGTTCGCCAGGGGAAGGGTGACCAGGAACCAGGCGGCGATGCCGACGGTGGCGTAGGCCCGGCGGCCGGCCCAGGCGGCGATGGCGAGGGAACCGAGCCCGGCGACGGCGGCGATGGCGAGCCCTGCGGCGAGTGACCGGGGGAGTTCGCCCCAGTGGTCGGATACGTAGCCGGGGAGGTCGTCGCTGGCGAGGCCGTTGCCGATGACCAGGAGAAGGAGCGGGCCGAGGGTGAGGACGGCGAGGGCGGTGATGAAGGCGGCGGCTTTGGCGAGGGCGTAGTCGGCGCGGAGGAGGGGGCGGGAGAAGTAAAGGGCGAGGGTGCGGTAGCGGAGGTCGCGGCCGAACACTTCGGGGGCGACGCCGGCGCAGAACAGGGCCACGGGGACCTGGCTGTAGCCGAGGTAGTTCCAGGGGGCGATCACCTCGATGCGGCTGCCGAGGAGGGCCGCGACGCCGAGCTGGATGAGCGCGGGAATGAAGGCGAAGGCGGTGACGGTGAAGGGGACGATCTTCCCGCTCGTGCGGCGGCCGATGCCGAAGCAAGCGCGGAGGGTGAAGGTATAGAGGGCGAGGATAGCGGCCGGGCGGCCGAGGCGGGGGCCCTCGTAGGTGCGGTAGCCGAGGTCGTAGATGGCGCCGGCGCGGGGGTCAGCGGGCGGCATCGGCGGCCTCCAGTTCCGGGCGGAAGAGATCTTCGAGCGCCTGGCGGCGGCGTTCGAGGCGGACTATACCGCAGTCGAGCCCGGCGGCGGCGTCGCGGACGGCATCGAGGACGTGCTCGCCGGCGACGGGGAGGAGGAGGTACCGCCCGTCCCGTTCGACGCGGAGGCCGCGCCCGCGGAGGACGGCGACGAGGGCGTCGTCGTCGCCCTCGACCTCGACGAGGAGGGTGCCGGTGGCGGCGGTGAAATCGGCGAGCGGCCCCTGGCGGAGGAGGCGGCCGCCATCGATGACGACGACCTGGTCGCAGACGCGTTCGATTTCGCCGAGGAGGTGGGTCGCCATGACGATGGAGATGCCGAACTCGCGGCCGGTGCGGCGGACGAGGTCGAGCATGTCGTCGCGGCCGGCGGGGTCGAGGCCGTTGGTCGGCTCATCGAGGAAGAGGAGGCGGGGGTCGTGGACGAGCGCCTGGGCGAGCTTGACGCGCTGCTTCATGCCGGTGGAGTAGCTGCGGATCTCGCGGTACCGCTCTTCGAAGAGGCCGACGTGGCGGAGGGTCTCGGCGGTGCGCTCGCGGGCGGCGTCGCCGGGGAGGCCGGAGATGCGGGCCATGTGGGCGACGAACTCGGTGGCGGAGACGTCGCCAGGCAGGCAGTCGTGCTCGGGCATGTAGCCGACGAACTGGCGGAGCTCGGGCCCCCGGGTCGCGACATCGTAGCCAAGGACGCGGGCGGTGCCGCTGGTCGGCGGGAGGAGGCCGAGGAGGATGCGGAAGAGCGTGGACTTGCCGGCGCCGTTGGCGCCGACGAGGCCCGTGATGCCGGGCGGGATGGCGAGGTCGAGGGCATCGAGGGCGGTGACGGTGCCGAAGCGGCGGGTGAGCCCGGCGGTTTCGACGATGTGCACGGGGAGAGTGTAGAGCAGGAGGGGGGAGGGAGGAGGGAAGAGGGAGGAGGGAGCCCCGCCCGGCCCCCGCACCGCCCCGCCGAGGGAGGAGGGAGCCCTGTCCGCGCCGCTCCGCCGCCCTGAGGGAGGAGGGACGAGGGAGCCCCGCAGCCCGCACCTCCACCCCGCCAAGGGAGGAGGGAGCCCCTGTCCGCGCCGCTCCGCCGCCCTGAGGGAGGAGGGAGGAGGGAGCCCCGCAGCCCGCACCTCCACCCCGCCAAGGGAGGAGGGAGAAGGGAGGTGGGAGCTGGGAGAGCATCTCATCCCTCATCCCTCATCCCTCATCCCTCATCCCTCATCCCTCATCCCTCATCCCTCATCCCTCATCCCTCATCCCTCATCCCTCATCCCTCAGTGCGAGGTTTACACGGAATCGTGTACACTGCCCGCGTGGAAGAACGGGAACGCTATGAGGCCGGCGGGAGCACGGAGCGGGCGGCCGGGTGGACGCCGGAACGGGTCTCGGCGCTCCGCCGCCGGCTGGGGCTGACCCAGGCGGAGTTCGCCCGGCGGCTCGGGGTGCGCCAGCAGACGGTTTCGGAGTGGGAGACGGGGCTCCACCGGCCGCGCGGGGCGAGCACAACGCTGCTCCGGATGCTGGCCGAGGAGGCTGGGAGGTGGGAGGAGGGAGCCCCGGCACAACCTCCCGGCCCCGCCGAGGGAGGAGGGAGCCGGGAGCCGGGAGCTGGGAGCTGGAGGGGAGGGAGGGGGGAGCCCCAGCCCCGCGTCCCAACCCCGCCGAGGGAGGAGGGATCTGGGAGGAGGGATCTGGGAGGAGGGAGCGGGGAGCGGGGAGCGAGTGTGATGACGGCGCCGTTGGGTCAAGCTTCAAGCTCCAGGCTTCAGGCTCGGGAAAGGGCGATGAGGGCAGGGGAGGGGGATGATGGGCAGGGGTGAGGCGGTGCGGGCCCGGGGGACACGGCCCGGGCGGGACACGCTCCCCTTCCGGGACGAGGCGGAGCTCCAGGCGGCGTGGGGCCGCGGGCCGGCGGGGCCGCACCGGCTGGCGGACGGCCGCACGGCGCGCGTCGTGTTCCCCGGGGTGCCCGGCGACGGGACCGGGCCGGATTTCCGCGGCGCCATCGTGGAGGTCGAGGGGGATCTGCTGCGCGGTGACGTGGAGCTGCACCTGCGTCATTCGGGGTGGTTCGCGCACGGGCACGACCGCGACCCGGCCTACGCCGGCGTCGCCCTCCACGTGGTGGCGGAGAACGACCTGCCGCTCCGGGCGACGCCCCATGGGGGCGTGCGGCAGGTGCCGCTGCTCGTCCTCGCGCCGGCGCCGGCGGGGCCGCCGGGGGCGTTCGTCCCGCCGTGCGCATTCGCCCGGGCGGCCGGGCTCGACGTCGAGGGGACGCTGGCCCGGATGGGGACCCGGCGGCTGCGGATGAAAGCAAACCGCGCCGCGCTCCTCGCGGCAGCGCACGGATCCGGGGCAGCGCTCTTCGCCCTGGCAGCCGAGGCGCTGCTGGGGCCGGCGCACCGGGCGCTCGCACGGGCCGTGCAGGAGCGGCCCGGGCTCGCCGGGCTGCTCGAAGCGGCGGAGGGATACGACGGCGAGGAGCGGACGCTGGCGATGTCGGCGGCCCTCCGCGCGGCGGCCGGGCCGCTGTCCGCGGGGGACGGGTGCGCCCGGCGGCAGCGCCCGGTGCCCGGCTCGGGGCGCTCGGGGCGCTGGCCGCGCGGTGGTGGCCGGGGGGATCGGGCGGCGGCTGGCCGGCGATGCTCGCGCCGGGGTCGGGCTGGCAGGCCGCCCGGGCGCCGGGCATCGGGCGGGGCACAGCGGTCGAGGTGGCGGCGAACGCGGTCATCCCGGCGGCGCTCGGGACCGGGGCCTGGACGGAGGAGGCGGCGCTGGAAGCGTGGGCAGCGCTCCCCTCGCCGGGGACGTACGGGAAGCTTCGCCAGCTCGAGCGGTGGCTCGGGGGGCGGGACGGCCGGCCGTTCGGGTCGGCGGGCCGGCTCCAGGGCGGGCTCCTGCTCCAGGCCGACTACTGCGCCAGGGGATGCTGCGGGCGCTGCCCGCTCTCGCCGCCGGCCTGAGCGACGCGGAGGTCCATGGGGGCGCCGCGGGCGCGGCGGAACACGTAGGCGCGCACCTGCCAGCGGCCTTCGTAGAATCGGATGTGGCCGGCGAGGGGGGCGCGCTCCTGGTCGGTGACGCGCCAGAGCCGCTCGGCGATTTCGCGGTCGACCTGCCAGCGGGTTTCGACGATGCGGAAGCCGAGGGCGAGATAGGCGCGGTGGGCATGCGCGGCGAAGGTGTTCGACGTGAGGACGAAGTCGCGGCCGGGAAACTCCTGTTCGAGGGCGCGCATGAGGACCGCGAGCATCCGGCGGGCGACGCCGCGGCCCTGGTGCTCCGGGGGGACATGGACGGCCCAGAGGTAGAGCCCGGCGGGGTCTTCGAGGTTGACGGAGCAGCGTCCGACCGCGCGGCCGGCTTCGACGGCGACGTAGTGGCGGTGACGGCCGGGGGCGGTGTGCTCGGCGAGCGCGGCCGCGGCGCGGGCGGGGTCGCGGAGGTGGCCGAGGTCGAAGGCGTGGTAGGGGAAGCCGTATTCGCCCCAGTGGGCCATCTGGGCGACGAGGTCGGCGTCCCAGGGCCGGAGGGTGAGGCCTTCGCCTTCGAGCACCGGGACCGGGGCATGGGAGGGTTCCGCAGCCACGGGGGAAGTATAGGGAGGAGGGAGGAGGGAGGAGGGAGCCCCGCCGCCGGTGCCGCCGCCCCGGCCCCGCCGGGGGAGGAGGGAGGTGGGAGGTGGGAGGTGGGAGGTGGGAGCTGGGAGAGCTTCTCATCCCTCATCCCTCATCCCTCATCCCTCATCCCTCATCCCTCATCCCTCATCCCTCATCCCTCATCCCTCATCCCTCATCCCTCATCCCTCATCCCTCATCCCTCATCCCTCATCCCTCATCCCTCATCCCTCATCCCTCATCCCTCATCCCTCATCCCTCATCCCTCATCCCTCCCCGCGGTGGTAGGCTCGGGGTATGGCGAACGAACGGGCGCGGCTTGGGGTGGTGCTGCTCTCGGGCGGGCTGGACTCGACGACGGTGGCGGCGCATGCGGTGCGGGAGGGCGGGGAGGTGCGGGCGCTGAGCATCGCCTACGGGCAGCGGCATGCGCGGGAGCTGGCGGCGGCGCGGGCGGTCGCGGAGGCGCTGGGCATCCCGCTGGTGGAGGCGGACGCCGCGTTCTATGCCCGGCTGGCGGCGCACTCGGCCCTCACCAGCAGCGCCTTCGCGGTCCCGGCGGACCGGCCGGGGGAGGCGATGGCGGCCGAGGTGCCGATCACGTATGTGCCGCTGCGGAACACGTTCTTCGTGACGCTGGCGGCGGCTGCGCTCGAGAGCTGGCTGCTCGACCGGATCGAGGGCGGCGGCGCCGACCCGAAGGGACTCGAAGGCGTGATTTACGTGGGGGCGAACGCCATCGACTACTCGGGCTACCCGGACTGCCGGCCGGAGTTCTACCGGGCGATGGAGGAGGTGATCCGGCTGGGGAGCAAGGTGGGGTCGGCCTACGGGGTGCCGGTGCGGATCGCGGCGCCGATCATCCGGATGTCGAAGGCGGAGATTGTGCGGTACGGGCTGGAGCTGGGTGCGCCGCTGGGGCTGACGTGGAGCTGCTACCTCGGCGGGGAGCGGCCGTGCGGGAGCTGCGACGCGTGCCGGCTGCGCGCTGCGGGGTTCGCAGCCGCCGGCGCCCGGGACCCGGCGCTGGAGGCGGGCTGATGGAGCGGCTGATTGTTGCGCGGATGGCTGACGGGGGGCCGGAAATCTTCGCGTCCGTGCAGGGCGAAGGGGTTTCGATGGGCGTGCCGAGCACGTTTGTGCGGCTGGCGATTTGCAACCTCCGCTGCCGCTGGTGCGATACGGCGTACACGTGGGACTGGCAGCGGTTCGACCGGGCCGCTTCGACGATGGAGATCACGGAGGAGGAGGCGGCGGCGTCGGTGCGGGCGCTGCCGCCGCGGAACGTGGTCATCACCGGCGGGGAGCCGCTCCTGCAGCGGCGGCAGCTCGTACCCCTGGTCGAGGCGCTGCGGGCCGAGGGGTACCGGTTTGAGGTCGAGACGAACGGGACCGTGGGCCCGGGGCCGCTGGCGGAGCTGATCGACCAGTTCAATGTCTCGCCGAAGCTGGCCCACTCCGGCAACGAGGGACTGCGGCGGATTGCGCCCGCCGTGCTGCGCGAGTTCGCGGCGAGCGGGCGGGCGTGGTTCAAGTTCGTGGTGGCTGAGCCGGGGGACCTCGAGGAGGTGCGGGCGGTCTGTGCGGCGGGCGGCATTCCGCCGGAGCGGGTGGTGCTGATGCCGGAGGGCACGTCGGCGGCGGTGCTGACCGCGCGCGGGCGATGGCTGGCCGAGGCGTGCGCGCGGGAGGGGTACCGCTTCAGCACGCGGCTCCACATTCTGCTCTGGGGCGACCGGCGGGGCGTCTAAGGAGCGGAGGCGCGGGCCTTTTCGCGGGCCATGCGGGCATCGGCGCGCCTGGCTTCGCGTTCGTCGGCGCGGGCCCAGGCGGCAGCGGCGGCGATGACGGCGACCAGGCCGATGGCTTCCCCGGCGAGGAACATGATGGCGCCGCCGATCTGCTGGTCGAGGAGCGGGTCGGGCCCCCAGAGGCGCGGCTGCGCGGCGAGCTCTTCGTAGAGGACGCGGGAGGGTTCGTAGAAGAGGGAGCCGAGGAAGGCGTGGATGGGAACGAGGGCGAAGAGGTAGAAGATGCGGACCGGGTGGGGGAGGTTCCAGCGGGTGGGATTGCCGCCGATGACGGGCCACCAGTAGTGGATGCCGGCGAAGAGGAAGAGGGCGTAGCCGCCGAAGTGGAGCCAGTCGTTCGTGAACGAGCGCTCGAAGAGGGGGGTGATGTACCAGAGCACCGGCACGGCGGCGAAGAGGACGAGGCCGACGACCGGGTTGGTGAAGAGTTCGAACCAGCGGGCGTGGGTGAGGGGGTAGACCCAGCGCTCGCGGCGCCGGGGGCCGGCAGCGACGAGGAGGAGGGTCATCGGCGAACCCAGGAGGATGAGCGGCGGCGCGATGGTGATGAGGATGAAGTGCTGGATCATGTGGACGAAGAGGAAGACCCGGTCGTACCCGGCGAGGGGGCCGAAGACGGTGAGGATGACGAGTCCGATGCCGATGAGGAACGCGGCGAGCCGCCAGGCGGGGAAGAGGCGCCCGCGGCCGGCGGCGCGGACGTGCTGCCACAAGACGAGGTAGGCGGCGGCAGCGGAGAGGAGAAGGTAGACGGGCAGCGGCTCGAGGGCGAGGGTGAAGAGGACGTCCGGGAACTCGGGCGGGGGGACGTTATCGACGGCGCAGACGAAGACGAAGGCGACGCTGGCGGAGTTGCCGGCGCGGAGCCACCAGGTGAGGAGGAGGGCAGCAGCGAGGCCGGCAAACCAGGCGAGCGCGAACCGGCGCGGCGTGACGGCGGCGAGGCGCGCGGCCATGTCTCCAGTGTACGCGAGGAGCGGGATGGACGCCGGGAAGCGCGACGGGCGGCGGCTAACGACGAGCGATGCCCGCCGGGCTGGGCGGGCATCGTGAGGGCGACGGGCGGGCGCAGGACAATCGTGAGCGAGCAGGGCCCCCGGCAGGCGGCGATCAGGCGTTGCCGGCGGGGTCCGGCGCGGGCGTTGCAGCGGCAGGCGCGACCGGGGCCGGGGCCCGGCGGGGGCGGATCATCGCGGCAGCGGCGATGGCGAGGGTAGCGATCGCGAGGCCGGCGATGGCGAGGATGACGTAGGCGTCGACGATGCCGGCGGCAGTTGCAGACCCCGCGGGCTCCGTTTCGGCCGGCAGGAAGCGGGTTGCACGGTCGACAAGCCCCGGCACGGCCGACGGTTCGACGCCGGCTGCGGCGAGGCGTTCCGGCAGGCGGCTTTCGATGGTGCGAAGGTAGACAGCGCCGAAGATGGCGACCCCGGCCGAGGTGCCGATATTGCGGGCCATGGTGAGGGTTCCGGAGGCGAGCCCGGATTTCGCCAGCGGCAGGGAGCTCACCGCGGCGTAGGAGGTTGCGGAAATGACGAGGCCGATGCCGAGGCCGCGGAGGATGAACGATGGGAGGAGGCCGTCGAGGTACCGGCTGGAGGTATCGAGCTGAAGGAGGTAGAGGAACGAGCAGCCGACCGCGAACGAGCCGGCGATGATGATGAGCCGAATCCGGTGGCCAAGCTTCTGGCCGATGATGCCGGAGACTGGCATGAGCGCGGCAACGAGCGTGGTGGCGGGGAGGAAGGCGAGCCCGCCCTCGAGCGGGGTGAAGCCGAGGTAGTTCTGCATGAAAAGGCTGGCGTAGGGCTGCGAGCCGAAGACAGCGGCAGAGAAGAGGAAGGCCGAGACCGAGGCCATAACGAAGGGCCCGCTGCGGAACAGGGAGAGGTCGACGAGGGGATGCGCGACTGCTCGTTCGACGAGCGGGAAGAGGGCGAGGAGGACGGCCCCGGCGAGGAGGCTGCCGAGGATGACCGGGGAGGTCCAGCCGACTTCGTTGCCGCGGTTGACGGCCACGAGGACCAGCAGGAGCGCGGCCGACAGGACGGTGAGGCCGCGCCAGTCGACGGAGCGGGGCACGGAGGGGTCGCGGGAGGACGGCACCCAAAGGATGGCGAGGAGCACGGCGACCAGGCCGAGGGGGAGGTTGATGAGGAAGATCCAGCGCCACTGGTCGCCGACGACGAGGAGGCCGCCGAGGATGGGCCCGGCGATGAGGCCGAGGCCGGAGACGCCGCCCCAGATGCCGATGGCGAGGCCGCGCTGCTGGGGCGGGAAGGCGACGGTGATGATGGAGAGGGTGAGGGGCATCATCGTGGCGGCTGCGATGCCCTGGAGGATGCGGAAGGCGATGAGCTCGTCGATGCCGCGGGCGAGGCCGCAGAGCCCGGAAGTGATGACGAAGCCGATGAGGCCGACGAGGTAGACGCGGTCGCGGCCGTAGATGTCGCCGAGGCGGCCCATGGCGATAGGGAAGACGCCGGTCATGAGGACGTAGCCGGAGACGGTCCATTCGGTGGCGCTGAGGGAGGCGCCGAGGTCGCGGCCGATCGCCGGGAAGGCGACGTTCACGATAAAGGTGTCGACCATCAGCATGGCGAGGCCGACGCAGGTCGCGAGGAGGGTGAGCCATTTCGACGGCGGGCTGGAGCGGGGGGACATGATACCTCCTCGGGAGATCGGCGCGGCCGATCCGTTGCAATTTGCAACTTACTATAGAAACTTCAAAGGACGGCTGCAACGGTTCGCGCGAGGAAATTTCTCGCCCGGGCGGGCGGCTGCAGCGCTGCCCGCCGTTGCCGTCTGCCGCGGCGTGAACTGGAGGCCGAGGGGATCCGCCGGTCCCGGCGGGCGGCGGCTAACGACGCGCGATGCCCGCCGGGCTGGGCGGGCATCGTGAGGGCGACGGAGGCCGGAGAACCGGGGGCGGCGGGGCTACCAGCCGCGGGTGGCGAGCAGCTCCTTTTCGCCGAGGGAGGCGACGGAGATGCCGGGCATTGCCTTGCCCAGGCCGCGGCTGACCCGGGCGATGACCTCGGGGTCCTGGTAGTGGGTGGTGGCCTCGACGATTGCGCGGGCGAAGGCGGGCGGGTTTTCGGACTTGAAGATGCCGGAGCCGACGAAGACGCCGTCGGCGCCGAGGCGCATCATGAGCGCGGCATCGGCGGGCGTGGCGACGCCGCCAGCGGCGAAGTTGACGACCGGGAGGCGGCCTTCGCGCTTGACCTGCTGGACGAGCTCGAGCGGGGCGCCGAGCTCCTTTGCGGCGGTGTAGATCTCCTCGTCGGAGAGGGTAGTCAGGCGGCGGATTTCGTCCTGGACGGCGCGCATATGGCGGACGGCCTCGACGATGTCGCCGGTGCCGGCTTCGCCCTTGGTGCGGATCATGGCCGCGCCTTCGCCGATGCGGCGGAGGGCTTCGCCGAGGTTGCGGGCGCCGCAGACGAAGGGGACTTTGAACTGGTGCTTATCGATGTGGTGGGCTTCGTCGGCGGGGGTCAGGACCTCGGACTCGTCGATGTAGTCGACGCCAATCGCCTGGAGGACTTCGGCCTCGACGAAGTGGCCGATGCGGGCCTTGGCCATGACGGGGATGGTGACGGCCTCCATGATGCGGTAGATGATTTCGGGGTCGCTCATGCGGGCGACACCGCCGTCGCGGCGAATGTCGGCGGGGACGCGCTCGAGGGCCATGACGGCGCAGGCGCCGGCTTCTTCGGCGATTTTCGCCTGTTCGGGGGTGACGACATCCATGATGACGCCGCCCTTGAGCATCTGGGCGAGGCCGACTTTGACTGCCCACGTGCCGGTCTGTGCCTGGGACATGGTGATCCTCCGGGACGGGATGTGGTTCTGAGTGTAGGACGTCGGAAGCGCTGGCAGTAGGTCTGCGACGGGCGCGGGGCAGCACCCGGCGCGGGAGGATGTGAGCGGGGCGACAGGGGCGCGGTCAGCGGGCGGCGCGGAAGGCAAGCGAGGCGCGGAGCGCGGGCCACTCGCTCACCAGGATGGGCACGGGGCGGGTGCTGCGCCGGGGCCGAAGTGCGGCGCGCACGGCGACGGAGAGGAAGCCGCGGGTTTCGAAGGCGTAGCCGAGGAGGAGCAGGAGGGCCTCGGCGGCAGCGGGACCGGCGATGCGGGGTGCGCGCCAGGAGAGCCCGGCACGGCCGAGGAGAAGGCCGGCATCGGCCGCGCGGCCGGGATCGGCGCTGAGCCAGGCGAGCGCGGCGGGCAGCGCGGGGCGGAGGTGGACCACCCAGGCGGCGCAGCGGCCTGCTGCGAGGGCTGCGAGGGAGCCGGCGAGGGCGGCGGGGTCGGCGCCGCTGGCGCCCCGTTCGCTGGCGGCCAGGAAGAGGTCGCGCGCAGCGGGGTCGAGGGCGCCCGGGACGACCGGTTCGAACAGGACGTACCGGCCTTCGAGCCGGGGAGGAGCTGACGGCGCAGGTGGGACTGGCACGGGGAAGCTCCTTGGGCGGCCGCACCGGGGGCGGGCGGGGCTCAGGCGGGGGAGGGTTCGGCGGGTTCGCCGCCGAGGCGGCGGGCGACGATGGCGGCGACGCCGAAGGCGATGCCGAAGGGGACGCCGAGGGCGGCGGCGGGGATGAAGGTGACGGTGATCGGCGGGCGGCGGTCGAGCTGGTAGCCGATGACGCCGCCGGTATGGAAGCTGCAGGCGATTTCGCCGCCTTTTTCGGCGGGGCGCACCTCGGCGGTGGCGCCGGGCCGGATGAGCGTGCCCGCCAGGTAGTGCTCGACGGCGTCGTTGTTCGTGATGCGGACGATACCGGTGCGGCCGCCGCGGATGACGGAGGGGATGCCGGGGACGCGGCGGCCCTGGGCGATGAGTTCGGAGGCGCCCGGCGGGATGACGATCTCGTCGGGCGCCCGGGCGGTTGTCGGCTCAAGCATCGCCCACCAGAGGACGCTCACCAGCCAGCCGACGAGGAATCCCCCGAGGGTCCAGAGGAGGAGCTGGCGTGTGATGGGGCTGGCGAGGACGTTGCGCATGGCGGAGCGAGGTTACTTGGTGAGGTAGAGGGCGGGGTAGTAGAAGACCCAGACGACGTCGACGAAGTGCCAGTACATGACGACCGCGCTGACGGCCCAGGGGTTCTTCGAGCTGTAGCGGCCGCGGAGCGCCTGGAGCCAGACGAGGATGAGCATGATGACGCCGGTGACGACGTGGGTGGCATGGATGCCGGTCATGGCGAAGAAGACGGAGCCGAAGGCTTCGTCGCGGTGGAAGTGCGCAATCGACCACTCATAGGCGACGCCGCCGGCAAAGATGAGGCCGAGCAGGATGGTGAAGAAGAGGTACCAGCTGGCGACCTTCTTGTTGTCGTGCTCGATGGCGGTTTCTGCGGTGTAGGCGGTGACGGAGCTGATGAGGAGGATGACGGTAATCGCGAGACCGAGCAGCTGGTTGAGCTCTTCGCGGTGGATGCCTTCGAGGTAGAAACGGGCGCTGAGGAGGAGACCGAAGAGAATGGTCTCGGAGAAGAAGAAGAGCCAGAGCCCGGCGCGCTTGATGGCGAGGTGGTTGTGGGCCGGGGCGTGAGCGGCTGGCTGGTGTGCGGTTGCGAGCGCCATTTAGTGGGCCTCCTGGGGCCGCCAGAGGCGGTAGATGTGCATGAAGTAGTAGATGATGAGCCCGGCCTTGCCGAGGGCGGAGACGGAGATGCCGAGGAAGCGGACGAGGTCGTCGTCGACGTGGGTGGCGAAGAGGTACTCGGTGACGGTGAGGACGGCGAGGATTGCCGCGACGATGAGGCCGGTTTGCATCGGTTTGCGCATGGTCGTGACTCCTGGTTACTGGCCGCCGCCGCCCGCGGGAGCGCCGGCGAAGCCGGCGGAGGGGACGGGGAAGGTGGCGTGCTTTGAGCCGGGGACGCCGTAGTCGTAGGGGCCGCCGCTGACGACGGGCGGGACGGGGAAGTTCTCATGGGGCGGCGGCGAGCTGGTCTGCCACTCGAGGGTGCGGGCCTGCCAGGGGTTGGCCTCGGCGACGGGGCCGCGGACCCAGCTGTAGACCATGTTCCAGATGAAGACGAGGAAGGAGGCACCGAGGAAGAAGCCGGCGAGGCTGATGGCGAGGTTGACGGGGTCGAGCTCGGAGGGGAAGTCGGCGATGCGGCGGTTCATGCCCTTGATGCCGGGCAGGTGCATGAGGAAGAAGGTGGCGTTGAAGCCGATGAACATCCACCAGAAGTGGAGCTTTGCGAGCCGCTCGCTGTACATGCGGCCGGTCATCTTGGGGAAGTAGTAGTAGATGGCCGCGAAGAGGGCGAAGATTTCGCCGCCGACGATGGTGTAGTGGAAGTGGGCGACAACGAAGTAGGTGTCCTGGAGGTGGATGTCGGTGGGGACATCAGCGAGGAAGATGCCGGTGACGCCGCCGCAGGCGAAGTTGAAGATGACGGCGAGGGCGAAGAGCATGGGCGGCTTCAGCCAGAGGCGGCCGAGCCAGATAGTGCCGAGGGCGGAGAGGAAGATGAGGCCGGTGGGGATGGAGATGAGCTCGGTGGCGACGAGGAAGGGCCCGTGGAGGTAGTTGGGCATGCCGGAGGTGAACATGTGGTGGGCCCAGACGACGCCGCTGAGGCCGAGGATGCCGAGGAAGGCGGCGACGGCGTAGCGGTAGGCGAAGAGCGGCTTGCGGGAGAAGTGCGCGATCAGTTCGAGCGCAAGGCCGAAGCCGGGGAGGACCATGATGTAGACGGCGGGGTGCGAGTAGAACCAGAAGACGTGCTGGTAGAGGAGGGGGTCGCCGCCGCCGGCGGTGTTGAAGAAGGAGAAGCCGAGCCGGTCGAGGAGGACGAGGAAGAGCGCCGCGGCGAAGCCCTGCGTATAGAGGAGGGCGATCCAGGAGGTGGCGAACATCGACCAGACGAAGATGGGGAGGCGGCCCCAGGTAAGGCCGGGGGCGCGCATGTAGATGATGGTGACGATGAAGTTCAGGGCGCCGAGGATGGAGGTGAGGCCGAAGGTGATGATGGAGAGGCTGAAGAGGACCTGGGCGCTGTTGGTGTAAATCGCGAGCGGGGGGTAGGCGGTCCAGCCGTGCTCGATGCCGCCGAGGAAGGGGGTGGCGAGGAGGCCGACGGCGACGGGCGGGACGAGCCAGAAGGTGAGGGCGTTGAGGCGGGGGAAGGCCATGTCCTGGGCGCCGATCATGAGGGGGACGGCGTAGTTGCCGATGCCGCCGATGACGGCGGCGACGGCGACGGCGACCATGAGGATGCCGTGGAGGCCCATGGTGCCGTTGTACTGGGCGTTGCTGAGGAACTGGTTGCCGCTCTGGGCGAGTTCGAGCCGCATGAGCATGGCCAGGGCGCCGGCGAGGAAGAAGACGACCATGAAGGTCACGAGGTACTGGATGCCGATGACCTTGTGGTCGGTGTTGAAGGTGAAGTAGCGCTGCCAGCCGGGGAGCTGGCGGGTGTAGGTTTTGAGGCCGAACCATTCGCGGCCCCACTGGCCCCACATGCCGATGCCCATGAGCCACATGAAGAGGCCGAGGACCCAGCCGCCGATGATGTTGATTTCGCCGCCCCAGGGGTCGGAGTAGCCGAACAGCCAGCGGAGGAAGGCGACGATGCCGAGCCCGAGGTAGAAGCCGATGAGCCCGAGGCCGAGTGCGCCGAAGACGGATTTGACTGCGTACATGCTTACTTCCCCTCGCTCTTGAGGCTGGCGAGCCAGGCCTCAAATTCGGATTCGGTGACGACGCGGACCGGGAGCCACATCTTGGAGTGGTCGAGCCCGCAGAGCTCGGCGCACTGGACGCGGTAGGCCTGGTCATCGTTGTAGGCGCCGAGTTCGGTGGGGTAGACGGTCATGTAGGTGGTGCGCCCGGGGATGGCGTCGATCTTCATGCGGAACGCCGGGATCCAGAGGGAGTGGACGACATCGACGGAGTTGACGTTGAAGCGGACGTGTTTGTTGACCGGGATGACGACCTCTTTGCCTTTCGTGACGGAGATTTCCGTTCCATCGGGGTAGGTGAAGGTCCACTGCCACATGAAGGCGGTGACATCGATTTCGAGGTCGGCTTCTTCGGGGCCCCAGCCGTAGGCGGTATAGCTGGACTGGAGCTTGGCGAGGCCGGTGAGGCCGGGGTGAATCATGACGAAGACGGCAAGTGCGCCGGTGATGGCGAGCCAGATGCGGGGGACCCAGCCGCGGCCGCGAATGGGTGGTCCGTCCTCATCGGGCTGGTCGCCGCGGACGCGCCAGGTGAGGGCCGCGTAGGTGACGACCGCGATGACGAAGGTGAAGACGGGGATGCCGAGGATGAGGAGGAAGCGGAAGATGCTGTCGAAGTCCTCGGCCTCGTGCGAGCCGACGGGCGGGAAGAGGTCGGCGAAGACCAGGAGCTCGCCGATGGCGGTGAGGCCGGCCCAGAGGAGGGCGACGCTGATGAGATGTTTCCCGTGCACGGGCAGCGCTCCGTTCGAGGTTAAGGGCGACGGAGGGCGGCGGACTCCCCCATTCCGTTCGCCGCAGCAGGCTCATGCTAGGAAGGCGCGGAGGGGAGGCGGTACGGCCGGGCGGGTACCCATCTGGTGACCGGTTGGCCCTCGCAGGGGGAGTGCAACATCGGGGATATCGCGCGGCTGCATAGCCGAAGGTCCGGGATGCCGGCAGAGCCGTGAACAGCCGAGAATGGAAGCATGAGGTGGTTTTGGCGACGGACGACGGAGCAATCGCCGGCGGAGCCGATGCCGGGGTTCGGGGCCTGGCTGCTGCTGCAGTTCGCGGGGGAGGAGCCCCTGGAGGGCATGCCGTTTGCGCGGCTGGAGCGGGTGTGCAGCAATGCGGCGTCGCTCGTGTGCGGGGCGGCGTTCGCGCGGCCGGGGCCGTTCGAGCGGCCGGAGGTGCTGCGGCCGGCGATGCGGGAGGAGGCCGCGGTGGTTTCGCGGCGGACGGCGGACGGATTCCGGGCAGCGCTGGCCGACCGGGAGAACACGGTGCTGGCGTGGCCGTGGGAGCATATCGGGACGAGCGTGGCGTGGCAGGCGACGCGGGCGGGCACGGTGGAGGCGGCACAGCTCGGGGAGCGGGTAGAGCAGCTGGCGGCAGCCTACGGGATTTACTTCCGGGAGCAGCTTACGGCCGTGCTGGACCTTTGGCGGCAGGTTGCGGCGGGGGTGTACCGGGGCGAGCAGGAGCCGGACCTGCCGCGGATGGGGGCGCAGATGCTGGCGGCGTACGAGGCGCAGCGGGACCGTGAGCAGCCGGGGCCTAGCCGTTTGCCGGGCGCCAGACGCGGGGCGGCTTCCCGGTCATGATTTCGCTCAGGCGCGAGACTTCGATGCGGATGGGGTCGAGGCGGAGCGCGCCGAAGGTGGGGTCGGAGGGGCCGTTCCGCCAGAGAGTGCCGGGGTCGTAGCCGAGCGGGGGCGGGGTCGACTTGAAGAAGTCCCAGAGCCACTGGCGGCGTTCGAGGGAGGTATCCCAGGAGGCGCGGCACTCAGCGTAGACCTGCTCGTGCTGCTGGTCCCAGTAGGCGACCGCGACCCAGGGGTTGGCGGCGATGTGCTTCGCCTTGAGGGAGAGCGGCGAGGTGGCGACCCAGCCGACGTGGCCGTCCCAGATGGGGTGCAGGATGCGGGAGCGGGGGCGGCCGCGCGTGTCGACGGTGGTGACGACGGCCCAGACGATGCGGCGGGTGATAGCGTCGAATTCTGGCTGGAGTTCGGCCCAGGTGACGTTCATGCGCGGCCTCCGGCGGAAGCGTCTCGCGCGGGAATGTACAAATTTTTGACTAGCGCTGTCGACCCGGGCTGCGGGGTCCGCGGCGGGCGGGCCGCGGCCGGCGGCGCGGCTCGGGTGCGGCGAGGAGGGAGAGGAGGGCGGGCGGGAGTTCGAACCCGGGACCGGGCCGGCCGGCGAGCAGCCAGGCGGCGAGGGTTGCCGCGGCGGCATCGTCGGCGGCGAATGCGGGGAAGGCGGCGCGGAGGGCGCTGAGGAGCGCGCCCAGGGCGGCGGGGGACGCGGGGATGGCTGCGGGCTGGACGCCGAGGGCAGTGAGCGCAGCGCGGAGGGCGGCGAAGGCAGGGCCGTGACCGGCGCCGGTGACGGGGAGGGCGTCGCGGAGGAGGCCGGCGAGCGCGGCGAGGTCGGGAGGCCGGCGGAGGTGCTGCCAGGCGGCGCGGGCCTCGGGGGAGAGCTGGACGACGTCGGCGCCGGGCGCAGCCGGCGAGGTAGCCCCGGGCGGGGCGAGGGCGAGCCTGGCCAGCGCCTGGCGGGCTTCGGCCGCGCGGAGGTCGACGGACCGCTGGAGGAGCGCCCGGGGGAGGTCGGCGTGGTCGATGATGCGCATGGCGGGTCCTTCGTCCTGATTGTCGGCCGGGGGCAGCGCCGCCGGAGCGGCGGGCACCGGACCGTCCCGGGGTTGTCTCCGGGCCGCCCCCGGGGCGAGGCGATGCCGATGCGCCGGCTCCGGGCTATAGTTCCGGGCCATGAGTGCGTTCAGCGGATTCCGGGTCATCGATTTCTGCCAGGGCATCGCGGGGCCGATGGCGACGATGCTGCTTGCCGACTTCGGCGCCGAGGTGATCAAGGTGGAGCCGCCGGGGGGCGACCGGATGCGGGAGCACCCGGGGTACTGGTGCTGGAACCGGAACAAGCGGGTGGTGACCCTGGACCTCCACCAGTTCGAGGGCCTGGCTGCGGCCCGGGAGCTCCTTGCCAGTGCGGATGCCGCTGTGTTCGACTGGGCCCCGGGGGAGTTAGAGCGGAGCGGCCTCGACTCCGTTTCCGTGCGCGGCACTGACCCCGCCCTGGTGCACGCATGGTTTCCGCCCTACTCCCCCCTCGGACGATGGAGCCAGCTGCCGCCGGACGAGGGGCTGCTGGAGGCGGTCTCGGGCGTGGCGTGGCTGCAGATGAGCTACGAAGACCGGCCGACCTACCTGGTGACGCCGCAGGTGCAGTACGGCCAGGCGATGCTCGGTGCGGGGGCACTTGCCACGGCGCTGTACGCAAAGCTGCGCACGGGCCGGGGGCAGACGCTGGAGGTGAGCGGCCTGCACGGGGTGGCGGCGGTGGAGAGCGGCGGGACGATTAAAGCGGGGGAGATGTTCCGCCTCGGGGGCCGGGGAAGCAGGGGCGGTGTGCCGAACTACCGGCTGTACGAGTGCGCGGACGGGAAGTGGTTCTTCCTCGGCACGCTGACGCCGCAGTTCTTCCTGAAGGCGCTGGAGGCGACGGACATGCTCCACCTGATGGCGCTGGAGGGGGTGGAGGGTGAGTTCACGAATCTGCTGAAGCCCGGGGTCAACCAGCAGGTGATCGAGGCGCTCGAAGCGCGGTTCAAGGAGAAGCCGCGGCAGGAGTGGCTGGATATTCTCCAGGCGGCCGGGGTGCCGCGCGGGCCGGTCGGGACGATCGACGAGTGGTTCAACAGCGAGACGGTGCGGGCGAACGGGATGCGGGTGGAGCTGGAGCACGAGCGGCTGGGCAGGGTGGTCATCCCCGGGGTGCCGGTGACGCTGAGCGCGACCCCAGGCGCCGTGCGGCATCTCCCGCAGCCGGCGGCCCTCTCGGATATCGGGGCGCACGAGCGGGTGCGGGGCGGGGACGGGCCGGTGCTGCCGGGCGGCCCGCTGGCCGGGGTGCGGGTGCTCGACCTGGGGGCATTCATCGCGGGGACGTACGCGCCGACGATCCTGGCGAACTGGGGCGCCGACGTGATCAAGGTGGAGCCGCTGGAGGGCGACCCGTTCCGGACGTACGGGCTTGGGTTTGTGGGCTACAACCGGGGGAAGCGGAGCCTGGCGATCGACCTGAAGCGTCCGGAGGGGCGGGACGTGTTCCTCGACCTCGTGCGGGTGAGCGATGTGGTGCTCGACAACTTCCGGCTGGGGGTGCGGGAGCGGCTGGGGATCGACTACGCGGCGCTGCGGGCGGTGAACCCGCGGATCATCAGCTGTTCGGTGACGGGCTATGGGCCGAGCGGGCCGCTGGCGCAGGACCCGGGGTTCGACCCGCTGGTGCAGGCGCGGAGCGGGCTGATGGCGCTGCAGGGCGGCGACGACGAGCCGGTGTTCTACCAGATCCCGGTGAACGATACGGCGAGCGCGATGATGGCGGCCTTCGGGGTGGTGGCAGCGCTGGCGGCGCGGGAGGTGACGGGCGAGGGCCAGGAGGTGACGACCTGCCTCGCGAACCAGAGCGTGCTGACCCTTTCGGGCGAGGTGACGTGGTACGAAGGGCGGCCGCCGAACCCGAAGGGCGGGCTCGACCTGCTGGGGCTTTCGGCGCTGAACCGGTACTACCAGTGCGCGGACGGCTGGGTGCTGATTGCGGCGACGAAGCCGGAGCACTTCCACGGCGTGTGCGCGGGGCTGGGGCACCCGGAGTGGGCCGGGGGCTGGCTGGCCGAGCAGGCGCTGCGGGAGCCGGTGGAGGGGAGGCTGGCCGAGCGGATCGCCGGGGTCCTGGCGGGGATGCCGCGGCTGGAGGTGCTCGACCGGCTGCTGACGCGGGGGGTGCCGGCCGCGTCAGCGGTCTCGACGGAGGAGCTGTTCGAGGACCCGTGGCTGCACGCCTCGGGGTACTTCGAGGATTTTGAGCACCCGCAGCTGGGGACGGTCCGCGGGCCGCGGCTTTTGGGGTGGTTCCCGGAGATGCCGAACGGGTACCCGCGGCGTTCGCCGCTGGTGGGCGAGCACACGGTGGAGGTGCTGCGCGAGTGCGGCATCAGCGAGGATCGGGTTGCGGCGCTGCTGGCGGATGGGGTGGTCCTGCAGGGGCAGGGTTAGCCGGCGGCGGTACGCTGCGGCTTCGGGCGGGGCTCGGCCGGGGCTGCTGCCTGCGGCTGGCGCATGGGCCGGCGGATGCTCCACCGGCGGAAGCGCTCTTCGATCGGTTTGCCGGGTTCGCGCTTTTCGCGCTCGGCCCGCTCGCGGAGGAAGTCCTCCTTTGTGCGGCCGCCGAGCTGGCTGGTGTGGCAGAGGATCGCCTCGACCTTTTTCTCCCAGTAGTCGGTAATGTCGACGCTGTAGTCGGGCTTATCGGCGCCGGCGAGGAGGACTTCGTTGACCTGGTGGCTTTCGAGGCCTTCGTGCTCGTGGTGCTGGTAGAAGAGGCGGTCGCGGACGATGGGGTAGATGGCGTCCATGGTGGCCTGGCCAACGTTGCGGTGGTCGCGGTGGTTGAAGGTGCCGCGGAAGGCGTCCCAGGTGATGACGACATCGGGCCGGTAGAGGCGGAGGAGGCGGACGATCTGGCCGCGGAGTTCGGCGCTTTCGGAGGTGAAGCCATCGGGGTAGCCGAGGAAGATGCACTCTTTGACGCCGAGGACGCGGCAGGCTTCGCGCTGCTCTTCTTCGCGGATGGCGGCGAGCTTTTCGGGGTGCATGGTCGGGTCGTGGGTGCCTTTGTCGCCGCTGGTGACAACGACGTAGATCACCTCCCACCCTTCGGCGCACCATTTCGCGACGGTGCCGGCGCAGAGGAAGTCGGCGTCATCTGGGTGGGCCATGATGACCATGGCGCGGGCGGGGCCCTGGATGGGCGGGAGGGGCTCGGGCTGGGGCGGCGCGGAGGAGCCGGCCCCGGGCTGCCGGTGCTTGGCTTTCTGCTTCTTCTGTTTGTCTTTGCTCATGGGCCTGCGGAGCGCGTGTGCGAGGGTGTGGGCCAACTGTACCAGAGCGGTGCGCGAGGCTCGCGGCGGCTCAGGCGCCACGCGGGCGGACGCGGAGGGCGATTTCGCCGCGGCCGATGGGGCGCTGCTCGACGAGGGCGAGGGAGGCGGCGGGGAGGAGGGGTTCGAGCTCCGAGGGTGCGGGCGATTCGGGCTCGGCGGGGTCGAGGATGAGCCAGGCTTCGCCGCGGGCGACGGAGGTCATCCAGGCGAGGCGGCTGAGGAGGCCGGGCTCGAGCTGGGCGCGCTCGGGCCACCAGAGGATGCGGGGGGTGGGTTCGGCGGTGAGGATGGAGCTGGCGAAGGCGGGCCGGGGCTTCATGCGGGAGGCCTCGGCGAGGACGGAATCGGGCGCGGAGACGAGCATGATGGGGCCGTCGCTGGTGCTCAGGCCGAGGTCGGCGAGGGCGCCCATCAGCGGATCAGCTTCCGCCGTTTCGCGGCGCTGGAGCCCTTGCCGCCGGCCTGAGGCGCTGCGCCGAGCCGGCGGATCTCCTCGGGGCTGGGACCGCTGGCCTTCGCGAGGATGGGCGCGGCCTTTTGCGCCGGCGCCGGGGCGGCAGCGCCGTCGCCGACGGGGGCGGGTGCGGGCTGGGGCGCTGGCTGCTGGACAACCCGGACCTTGAAGATGGTGCGGGCGACCTGGCGGCGGATGTTCTGGACGAGCTGCTGGTACATATCGTGGCCCTCGCGCTTGAAGGCGACGAGGGGGTCGACCTGGGCGTAGGCCTGGAGGCCGATGCTCTGGCGGAGTTCTTCGATGGCGGTGAGGTGTTCGCGCCAGTGGGTATCGATGGCTTCAAGGAGGAGCCAGTGCTCGACCTTGCGCATGTTTTCGGGGCCGATGGCGGCCTCCATCTGCTCGTAGCGGTCTTCGGCGCGGTCGAGCAGCTCGTCGGTGAGCTCGTCGCGGAGCTCGGCCATCTCTTCGATGGTGGGCAGGTCTTCGGGGAGGAAGATTTCGCGGAGCTCGGCGTGGGCGAGTTCGAGCGATTCGAAGTCGTCGGGATTGACGTTCTCGGTGATGCGCTCGATTTCGCGGAAGAGCATCTCCTCGAGGACGTTGGCGCGGGTATCGACGCCGCGGAGGATCTTGTCGCGCTGGCTGTAGATCTGCTTGCGGTGTTCGTTGATGACGTCGTCGAACTCGACGAGGCGCTTGCGGATATCGAAGTTGTGGCCTTCGACCTTCTGCTGGGCCTGCTCGATGGCGCGGGTGACCATGCGCGATTCGAGGGGCATGTCCTCGGTCATGCCGAGCTTCTGCATCATGCCGGGGACCCAGTCGGGGGCGAAGCGCTTCATGATGTCGTCGCCGAAGGAAACGAAGAAGCGAGAGGAGCCGGGGTCGCCCTGGCGGCCGGCGCGGCCGCGGAGCTGGTTATCGATGCGGCGGGATTCGTGGCGCTCGGTGCCGATGACGTGGAGGCCGCCGAGCTCGGCGACGCCTGGGCCGAGCTTGATGTCGGTGCCGCGGCCGGCCATGTTGGTGGCGATGGTGACGGCGCCGCGCTGCCCTGCCTGGGCAACGATCAGGGCTTCGCGTTCGTGGTGCTTGGCGTTGAGGACCTGGTGGGGGATGCCCCGCCGGGCCAGGAGGCTGGAGAGGTATTCGGATTTTTCGATCGAGGTGGTGCCGACGAGGACGGGCCGGCCGATGCGGTGCATCTCCTCGATTTCGTTGACGACGGCGTTGAACTTGGCGCGCTCGTTGATGTAGACGACGTCGGGGTGGTCGACGCGGATCATCGGGCGGTGGGTGGGGATGACCACGACGTCGAGCCCGTAGATTTTGTGGAACTCTTCGGCTTCGGTTTCGGCGGTGCCGGTCATGCCGGCGAGCTTCTCGTAGAGGCGGAAGAGGTTCTGGAAGGTGATGGTGGCGTAGGTGATCGATTCGCGCTGGATGGGCACGCCTTCTTTGGCTTCGACGGCCTGGTGGATGCCGTGGCTCCAGCGGCGGCCGGGCATGAGGCGGCCGGTGAACTCGTCGACGATGATGACTTCGCCGTCGCGGACGACGTAGTCGCGGTCGATGCGCTTGAGGTACTCGGCATCGAGGGCGGCTTCGAGGTGGCGGGCCAGGCGGGGGTCGCCTTCGAAGATGTTGCGGATGCCGAGGGCGCGTTCGACGCGTTCGATGCCCTCTTCGGTGAGGGCGACGTGCTTCGCCTTGTGGTCGATGACGTAGTCGATCTCTTCGCGGAGGCCTTTGACGGCGCGGGCGAACTTGATGTAGGTGGCGCTGGCTTCTTCGGCCTGGCCGCTGATGATGAGCGGGGTGCGGGCTTCGTCGATGAGGATGTTGTCGACTTCGTCGACGATGGCGAAGTAGAGGTCGCGCTGGGCTTTGTCTTCCCATTCGCGCACCATGTTGTCGCGGAGGTAGTCGAAGCCGAACTCGTTGTTGGTGCCGTAGGTGATATCGGCCTGGTAGACCTCTTTACGGGTGGCCGGGCGGAGGTCTTTGTAGCCGGTTGCTGGGCCTTCGGTTTCGGGCTCGTAGCCCGGTTCGTACATGAAGGAGATGCCGGCGTTCTGGATGACGCCGACGGACATGCCGAGAGCGTGGTAGACGGGGCCGTACCAGGCGGCATCGCGGCGGGCGAGGTAGTCGTTGACGGTGACGACGTGGACACCGCGGCCGAGGAGGGCGTTCAGGTAGACGGGGGCGACGGCGGTGAGGGTTTTGCCTTCGCCGGTGCGCATCTCGGCGATGCGGCCTTCGTGGAGGACGATACCGCCCATGAGCTGGACGTCATAGGGGCGCTCGCCGACCTTGCGGGCGGCCATCTCCCGGGTGACGGCGAAGGCCTCGGGGAGGAGGTCATCGAGGGTTTCGCCCTGGGCGAGCCGCTCCTTGAATTCGGCGGTTTTCGCGGCGAGCTGCTCATCGGAGAGCGCTTCGGTCTCGGGGGCGAGGTCGTTGATTTCGTCGACGATTTTTTGCAGGCGCCTCAGCTCCCGCTCGTTGGAGTCGCCGAGGATGCGATTGAGAAAACCAAGTTTCGGCATGCTACGCCCAGTGTAGCGCGGAATGGGCAAGGCGCGGCAAGGCCGGGGAAACGGGTCGGACTGGTGCCATGTGTTTCCCGTCTCGGAATGCAGGGCTTTCTGATGTGTTGACTGGCGGGTTAAGCCGGGTTTACGTTTCGGAGAAGGACAACACACGAAGGGGAGTGCGTCATGCAGAGGGTTGTGTGGGGCGCGCGGGCCGCGATGGCGGCGGCGCTGCTCGTTGCGGGGGCCGCCGCGGGGCTGTCGGCCGGCTGCGGGGGCGACGATGACGATGATGCGACGCCGCGCCTGAACGCGGAGCTGTTCGACTGGGGGATAAAGCTCGACCGGACGTCGGTGCCGGCCGGGGACGTCCGGGTGAAGGCGAAGAACACCGGGACCACGGCACACGAGCTGGTGTTCGTCCGGACCGACCTGCCAGAAGACCGGCTGCCGGTGAAGGAGAAGAAGGTGGACGAGGAGCAGGTGGAGGTGGTCGGAGAGATTGAAGAGTTCCCGGCGAAGAAATCGCGGGAGGCGACGCTGGAGCTGCCGGCCGGGCGGTACGTGTTGATTTGCAACATTGCGACACACTACGAGCTGGGAATGCACACGGTGCTGGAGGTGCAGTAATCGTCCGGGACGTTCACCGGGATCGAAACAAAGAAGGCGCCGCATCCGCGGCGCCTTCTTTGTTTGGACGTGCGGTGTGGTGAGCGACGGGCGGAGGCGGCCCGCTCAGGGGGCCTGCACGCGGGCCGCGGCAGCGGCGGAGGCGGCATCGAAGAGCGGGCGGGCGGCCTGCTCGGAGAATTCGAAGGCGGGCCCGGGGTACATGCCGATGAAGAGGATGCCGACCAGGAGCACGGCGGCCAGGCCCCAGAGCACGGGCTGGACGCGGTAGCGGCTGGCATCGCCGACGGGGTCGAAGAGGTACATCTGGCGGATGACCATGAGGTAGTAGTAGAGGCTGATGAAGCTGTTGAGGACGGCGAGGGCGACGACCCAGATGGTTTCGTCGGTGGTGGCGCCCTGGAGGAGGAAGAGCTTGGTCGCGAAGCCTGCGAAGAAGGGGAGGCCGGCGAAGGAGAAGAGGGAGGCGGTGATGACGAGGGCGAGGAAGGGCTGGGTTTCGGCGAGCCCGCGGAGGCCGGCGATCTCTTCACTGCCGGTGCGGTTGACGGCGGCGGTGAGGGCAGAGAAGAGCGCGAGGGTGGTGACGATGTAGCCGACGAGGTGAACGAGGAGACCGCTGGTGGCGTTGATGCCGACCTGGGCGTCGCCGTAGCCGAGGGCGGCGATGGAGATGAGCATGTAGCCGACCTGGCCGATGGAGGAGTAGGCGACGAGCCGCTTGAGGTTCTTCTGCTGGATGGCGATGAGGTTGCCGACGGTCATGGTGAGGGCGGCGAGGGCGAGGAAGGCCCAGCGCCAGGTCTCGGCGTCGGTGACGAATGCGCTGGAGAAGAGGCGGAGGATGAGCGCAAAGCCGGCCGCCTTGGAGAGGGTGGAGAGGAAGGCGGTGATGGGGAGCGGCGCGCCTTCGTAGGCGTCGGGGGCCCACATGTGGAAGGGGGCGGCGGAGACTTTGAAGCCGACGCCGGCGAGGATGAGCATCAGGCCGACGACGACGGCCGGGTCGAGGCCGGAATCGCGGCTGGCGTAGGCTTCGGCGATGCCGGCATAGCTGGTGGTGCCGGCGGTGCCGTAGACGAGCGAGAGGCCGTAGAGGAAGAGGGCGCTGGAGAATGCGCCGAGGAGGATGTACTTGAGGCTGGCCTCGTTGGAGCGGAGGTCGCGCTTGAGGATGCCGACGAGGATGTAGAGGGAGAAGGAGAGGACTTCGAGGGCCAGGTAGGCGGTGAGGAGTTCGGTGGCGCCGGCCATGACGGTCATGGCGGAGCCGGCGACGAGGAGGAGCCCGTAGAACTCGCCGTGGTCGACGCCCTTGTGGCGCTTCAGGAATTCGGCGGACATGAGGGCGACGACGAAGACGATGCCGGCGGCGAGGAGGCGGAAGAAGCTGGTGAAATCGTCGCTGAGGAAGAGCCCCTGGTACGACTTCGGGTCGCGGTCGAGGAAGGCGAGGCCGGCGGCGAACCAGGCGAGCGCGCCGAGTGCGGTGAGGTAGGCGAGGGTATCTTTGCGGACCTTCGGGGCGAAGAGTTCGATGGCGATGATCAGGAGGGCGACGCCGCAGGCGATGTATTCAGGGATGAAGAGTGCGTAATCGCGCATGTCAGCCAGTGACCCCCGGGAGGAGGGTGACGGTATGGCCTACCCGGTCGGTGAAGGGTGCCCACCAGACGCCCATGATGACGATGGAGGCGATGAGCATGGCGCCGGAGAGGCGTTCGATGGGGGTGAGGTCTTTCAAATCCTTCCAGTGGGGATTGGTGGGACCGAAGAAGACGGTCGCGAACATGCGGAGCATGTAGGCGGCGGCGAGCGCGGCGGCGAAGATGGCAAGGGCGCCGAAGACCGGGTAGGTGCGGAAGGTGCCGACGAAGATGTGGAATTCAGCGGTGAAGCCGGAGAAGCCGGGCAGGCCGACGTTGGCGAGGCCGGCGATGGCGTAGAAGATGACCCAGAGGGGCATGACCTTCGCGAGGCCGCCGAATTCCTTCATGTCGCGCGTATGGGCCTGGTCGTAGAGGGCGCCGATCATGAGGAAGACGAGGGCGGTCATCACCCCATGGGAGAACATCTGGAGGACGGCGCCGGTTATCCCGATGGTGTTCATGGTGGCGAGGCCCATGAGGACGTAGCCCATGTGGCTGACGGAGCTGTAGCCGGAGATGAGCTTGAAGTCGCGCTGGGTGAGGGCAGCGGTTGCGCCGTAGACGGCGCCGATCGTGCCGAGGACCATGAGGGCGGGCATCCAGAACTCGGCGCCCTCGGGCAGGAGCTGGATGCCGAGGCGGATGATGCCGAAGGCGCCGAGCTTCATGAGGACGCCGGCATGGACCATGGAGACGGCGGTGGGCGCCGACATGTGGCCGTCGGGGGACCAGGTGTGGAACGGCCAGAGAGCGGCGAGGACGCCGCAGCCGACGGCCATGAGCGGGAAGATGACCTTTTGGGCGGTTGGGCTGATGGCGCCGTTTTGGCCGGCAGCCCAGAGCGAGGGGAGGTCGAAGGTGCCGATGTTGGCCTGGTGGAAGACGGCAAAGATGCCGATCCAGATGAGCACCGAGCCGCCGACCAGCATCAGCGTGAGCTTGGCGGCGCCGTACTCCTTGCGGGTGGAGCCCCAGACGCCGATGAGGAGGTAGAGCGGCATGACCGCGAGTTCGTAGAAGAAGAAGAAAAAGAAGAGGTCGTAGGCGAAGAAGGTGCCGAAGACGCCGGCGAGGAGGATCCAGTAGAGGATGTAGAAGTCTTTGTTGCGGTACTCGATTTTCCAGCTGGCGAGGGCGCCGGCGAAGGCGACGACGCCGGTAAGGAGGGCGAGGAGGGCAGAGATACCGTCGACGGCGAGGCGGAGGGCGATGCCGTTTTCGCCGAGGAAGGCGGTGTTTTCGACCCAGGTCCATCGGAGGTTCATCTGGGCCTGGTCGCCATCGACCTGGTAGGCGGTGAAGATGTAGATGGAGAGCGCGGCGAGGATGGCGCCGGTGACCGCGGAGATGTACCGGACGGCCATCTTTTGGGAGCCGGGGGTGAAGACGAGGATGAGTGCCGCGAGGAGCGGCACGGCGATGGTGGCAAGGACGACGTAGCCCTGGCCTTCGTCGAAGGTCATGCGATTAGCCCCTCACCGCCAGGCCGGCGAGCGCGAGCCCGATCACGCCGAGGGCGACGGCCATAGCGTAGTTGGGGACGCGTCCGGTCTGGATGTATTTGAGAACACCGCCGGTGAACCCGGTGATTTGCGCCGAGCCATCGACACCGGTGTCGTTGACGACGTAGCGGTCGAACCAGGAGACGATGTAGCTGAAGCCGAGGACGCCGCGGTCGATCATGCCCTGGTAGAGCTCATCGAAGTAGAACTTGCTGCGGAGCATGTCGTAGAGGCGGGGCTGCCAGTTCGCGAGGGCGGTGGAGCGGCGGAGGTCGTTGCCCCAGTACATCCAGGCGGCGGCGAAGATGCCGGTGACGGCCATCGCGACAGAGGCGGCAGCGAAGCCCCACTTGAGCTTGTAGACGTGGGGGCCGTGCTCGGGCAGGAAGATGAACTCGGTGATTCCGCCGGGGAAGCCGAGGGCCTTGCCGACATCCTGGAAGACGACGAAGCCGCTGGTGACCGCGAGGAACGCGAGGAAGACGAGGGGGCCCGTCATGACCGGCGGCGTTTCGCGGGTGTGTTCGTAGACGTGCGGGTCGGCGGGGCGGCCCATGAAGGTGCGGATGAAGAGCCGGGTGGTGTAGAAGGCGGTCGTTACGGCGCTGATGCCGAGGAGGATGACGGCCCAGGCGCCCCATTTATGTTCGAGGACGACGAAGATTTCGTCTTTGGACCAGAAGCCGGCGAGCGGCGGGACGCCGGCGAGTGCGAGCGAGCCGATGAGGAAGGTGGTGCCGGTGATCGGCATCTTCTTCCAGAGGCCGCCGAGGCGGTCCATCTCCTGGTTGTGGTGGGTGCCGATGATGACAGAGCCGGCGCCGAGGAAGAGGAGGGCCTTGAAGAAGGCATGGGTCATGAGGTGGAACATGGCGACAGCCGGTTCGCCGGCGCCGAGGGCAACGAACATGAAGCCGAGCTGGCCGACCGTGGAGTAGGCGAGGACCTTTTTGATATCGGTCTGGGCGAGGGCGATGAAGCCGGTGAGGAGGGCGGTGACGAGGCCGACGATGGTGACCGCCAGGAGCATGCCGTCGGCGACTTCGAACATGGGCAGGAGCCGGGCGGTGAGGTAGACGCCGGCGACGACCATGGTGGCAGCGTGGATGAGGGCGGAGACGGGGGTGGGGCCTTCCATGGCGTCGGGGAGCCAGACGTGGAAGGGGACCTGGGCGCTCTTGCCCATGCAGCCAAGGAAGATGAAGGCGAGGGCAGTAAAGAGGTACGGCTGGCTGAAGTGCCCCTCTTCGGCGAGGTGGATGAGCTCCTGGATGTTGAAGGTGCCGCCTTCTTTCCAGAGGAGGATGATGCCGATGAGGAGGCCGACATCGCCGATGCGGGTAGTGACGAACGCTTTCTTGGCGGCCTCGGTGGCGGAGCGCTTTTCCCAGTAGAAGCCGATGAGGAGGAAGGAGCAGACGCCGACGAGCTCCCAGGAGATGTAGAGGAGGAGGAGGTTATCGGCCATGACCAGGAGGAGCATTGAGGCCGCGAAGAGCTGGAGGACGGCGTAGAACCAGAAGTAGCGGGGCTCTCCCTTCATGTAGCCGAGGGAGAAGATGTTGACCATGAGGGCGACGGTGGTGATGACCCCGAACATGACGATGGTGATGGGGTCGATGAAGATGCCCATGCGGAGGGTGAAGGTCTCCCCGATGGAGGACCATTCGATATCGTTGACGACGGGGCCGATTTTGCCGGGGGTATCGAGGAAGTCGGCGAGGACGACGAAGAAGAGGACGAAGGACGAGGCGATGGCGGCGATGCCGAGGTAGTCGCCCCCGCGCGGCAGGGCGCGCCCGAAGAGTGCGAGCACCAGAAACACGCCCGCCGGGATAGCGGCGAGCACCCAGGCCTGTTCAGCTCCCATGCGTAGTCCTGGCCCCTTTTACCACTTCATGGTTGCTGCTTCGTCGACGTTGGCGGTCGCGCGGTTCCGGAAGAGCCGGATGACGATGGCGAGCGCGAGGCCGACTTCGGCAGCGGCGACGGTGATGATGAAGACGGCGAAGATGGCGCCGACGATTCGACCAGGGTCGAGGTAGGCGGCGAACGCAACGAAGTTGAGGTTCACCGCGTTGAGCATCAGTTCGACGCTCATGAGGATGAGCACGGCGTTGCGGCGTGCGAGGACGCCGTAGACGCCGAGGGCGAACATGACAGCGCTGAGGGCGAGGTAGTTTTCCAGCGGTACCATCGGTCTACTCGCCCTCCTCCTGCCGAGCGACGATGATGGCCCCAATCAGGGCTACCAGCAAGAGGACGGAGGCGAGGATGAAGGGGAGGCCGTAGTCCTCGAACAGCCGCTGGCTGATGGTTTCGATAGCGATGTTCGTCGGCGCTTCGGTGTTGCCAGCCCATTCGGTGCTCAGCCCGGCGACCAGCAGGACGGCCGCCACGCCAATCCCGGCGAGGAGGGCGAAGGGCGCCTGGGGGCCGTTGACCTTTTCGGCGCGGCCGCTGGGGTCGGCGCGGGTGAGCATGAGGGCGAGGAGGACGAGCACGGTGACGGCGCCGCCGTAGATGAGGAACTGGGTGAGCGCGAGGAACTCGACGGTCAGGATGACAAACATGACGCCTACGCCGGCGAGGCTGCCGATGAGGAAGATGGCGGAGTGGATGACTGAGCGGGAGAAGACGACGCCGGCCGAGAGGATGGTGATGAGGACGGCGAAGACCCACCAGATGACTTCCGTTGCCATTACTCAACGCCCTCCGGCAGGGTGCCGCCCAGTTCTTTGATGGTCTGGATGACGTCCTCGGGGATGGGTTCGCCCTTTGCGAGGGCTTCACGGGCGCGGCGCTCGGCGCGCATGCGGCGGGCGCGGACCTTTTCGAAGCTGTTCGGGTCGCCCTTGGGGCCGGTGCCGACGCCCGGGGGCGGGGTCCAGGCGGCGCCCTTCGCGGCCCCGGCGGCGCTGCCAGCGGCGGGCGCTGCGGCTGCGGCGCCGCCGCCCTGTGCGGCGAGGGTCTGCCAGATGCTGCCGCCGGGGGCGAGGTCGCTCCCCAGCTCGTAGAGGGTCTTCGCCAGCTCCTCCGGGATCGGCTCGCCCTTCTCGGTGAGCTCCTTGAACTGGCGCTCGGCGCGCATGCGACGGGCCCGGACCTTCTCGTAGCTGTTCGGGTCGCCCTTCGGGCCGATACCGATGCCGGGCGGGAAGCGCATCGTGCCGTCGGGGTTGGTGCCGGAGAGCACCTCGCCGGCGGCGGCGCCGGTCCCGGCGGCTGCACCCGGGGCCGCGGCGGGCTGGCCGGGCTTCAGGTTCTTGTAGTACTCGATGCGGTCGAGGATCTCCTGGGGGACCGGCTCGCCGCGGTCGAGGTAGGCCTTGGCTTCGCGCTCGGCGCGCATCCGCTTGGCGCGGATCTTGGATTCGGAGAGGACCTCGGCCTCGCCGGCGGCAGCGGCGGCTGCCCCGGCTGCGGCAGCGGACGCGGCGGCCTTCGGCTTCTCGGGTTCGCGCTCCTGGATGGCTGCGGGTTCGCCGCGGGCGATGCGCTCGAGCTGGCGCTGCCGGTCCTCCGGGCGGCCGCCGACGAAGGAGGGGGGCGGCGGCTCCTCGCCCTTTGCTTTCCGTTCGAGGGCTTCGATGTTGTCCTGCGGGCGGAAGGGGTGGACGAGCTGGCCGCTGCGGGCGACCTTCGTGAGCTCGTCGATATCCATGTGGAGGTCGCGCCGGTCGTAGACGGAGTGCTCGTGGCCCGCCCAGGTGTTGTCCATGACGATGGCTTCGAAGGGGCAGACCTCGACGCAGATGTTGCAGCGCATGCAGCGCGCGTAGTCGATCCAGAACTTGTCGACGATTTTGCGGCGGTTGCTGGTGCCCTCGGCGTACTTCGGGTTGTCCTTCATCACCGCGGTCATGCAATCGACCGGGCAGTTGCGGACGCAGACGTTGCAGCCGGTGCAGAAGGGTTCGTCGTGGTCGAAGTCCCAGGTGAGGACGGGGAAGGAGCGCTGGCGGACGGGGAGCACCTTCCGCTCGTCGGGGTATTCGATGGTGACGGGCTTGCGGAGGAAGGTGGAGAAGGTAACGCCGAGGCCTTTGAGGATACCTTTCATGACGACGACGCTCCGAGGGTGCGATAGGTGCCGAGGAGCCCTTTGGTCGAGCGGGCAGAGGCGTGGCGGATGATGAGGAAGATGAGGAAGGCTGCGCCGAGGGCGCTGGTGAGGGCGAGGAGCTCCTGCGGCCACTCGTAGTAGAGGATGATGCCGTTGACGACGAGCTGGAGGAAGGAGAGTTCGAGGAGGACCTTCCAGCTGAAGTTCATGAGCTGGTCGATGCGGAGGCGGGGTACGGTGGTGCGGATCCAGATGATGACGACCACGATGGCGAGCGCCTTGGTGAAGGTGGTCGCGAGCTGGAGTGCCCAGTGGCTATCGACGCCGAAGGGCCAGGCCCAGCCGCCGAGGAAGACGACGGAGCCGAAGACGGCGAAGCCCCACATCGAGGCGTATTCCGTGAGCTGGAACATGCTCCAGCGGATGCCGGAGTACTCGACGAAGTAGCCGCCGACGATTTCGGATTCAGCGACGGGGATATCGAAGGGTGCGCGGTGGAGTTCGGAGAGCATCGCCGTGAAGAAGATGAGGAAGGCGAGCGGCTGGAGGACGATGTAGGGCCGGTCTTCCTGGAGGGCGGCGATGGTGTTGAGGTTGAGGGTGCCGACGCCGTTGCCGGTATCGGCGCCGGTGATCATGACCACGCAGAGGAGGGAGACGACGAGCGGGATTTCGTAGCTGATCATCTGGGCGGCGGCGCGGATGCCGCCGAGGAGGGCGTACTTATTGCCCGAGCCGAGGCCGGCCATGAGGATGCCGACGATGTTGAGGCCGAGGACGGCGAAGACGAAGAAGACGCCGAGGGCGAGGTTGCGGACGCCCCAGTTCTCGGCGAAGGGGAGGACCATGAGGGTGAGGAGGACGGGGATGAAGGTGGCGTAGGGGGCGAGTTCGAAGACCCAGCGGTCGGCGTTCTTCGGGCGGATGTCTTCTTTGCCGACGAGCTTGATGGCGTCGGCGAAGCCCTGCCAGAGGCCCCAGGGGCCGGTGCGCATGGGGCCGAGGCGCTGCTGGAAGCGTGCGACGAGCTTCCGTTCGCCGTAGGTGCTGTAGACGACGATGACGGTCATGGCGAGGACGACGATGACGATGCGGATGATGGCATCGAGCCAGGCTGGGAGCCCGAAGAGGGGGTCGGCAAAGAGCATCATTTATCGACCTCGCCGAGCACGATATCGAGGGAGCCGAGGATGATGATGGCGTCGGCGACGTAGGTGCCGATGACCATCTCGCGGAGGGCGGAGAGGTTGCAGAAGGAGGGCGAGCGGAGCTTCATGCGGTAGGGCTTGTTCCCGCCCTTCGCGAGGGCGTAGACGCCGTATTCGCCCTTGGTGCCCTCGGTGCGGACGTAGCATTCACCGCTGTCGATGCGGAGCGTCTTGGGGAGGTCGGGGTTGAGGACGAGTTCGCCTTCCATCTGGGAGAGGGCATCGAGGCACTGCTCGACGATGAGGGTGCTCTGCCAGACTTCGGCCATGCGGACCATGAAGCGGTCGAAGACGTCGCCGGTGGTGCCGGTGGGGATATCGAACTTGAGCTCGGGGTAGACGCTGTAAGGTTCGTCCTTGCGGAGGTCGAACTTGTAGCCGGTCGCGCGGAGGCAGGGGCCGGTGAGGCCCCAGGCGATGGCCTGTTCGGGGGTGACGGGGGAGAGGCCGCGGCAGCGTTCGACGAAGATTTCGTTGCCGACGAGGAGGCCGTCGAAGTCTTCGAGGCCCTGGCGGATGGAGCCGAGGAGCCAGCGGACGCGGTCCTGGTAGTTGTCGGGGAGGTCCATCTGGACGCCGCCGGGCCGGAAGTAGGTCGGGAACATGCGGTCGCCGGCGACTTCCTCAAAGAAGTCGTAGATGCGCTCGCGTTCGCGCCAGGCGTAGATGAAGGAGGTGCCGAAGGAGCCGACATCGGCGCCGAAGGCGCCGAGGAACATGAAGTGGGAGAGGATGCGGGAGAGTTCGACCATCATGACGCGGATGTATTCCGCGCGGCGGGGGACTTCGATGTTGCCGAGCTTTTCGACGGCCATGCAGTAGGCCATTTCGCAGGCCATGCCGGCGAGGTAATCGGTTCGGTCCCACCAGCCCATGGACTGGCGGTAGTCGTGGTTCTCGGTGAGTTTTTCGAGGCCGCGGTGGAGGTAGCCGATGTAGGGCTCGCAATCGACGACCTTTTCGCCGTCGACGGTGAGGACCATGCGGAAGACGCCGTGGGTTGCCGGGTGCTGGGGCCCGACGTTGATGGTCATATCGACGGTTTCGAAGCCGTCGTCGGCGAGGGCGCGGAGACGCTCTTCGGGCCAGATGCTCATGCGGCGTACCTCGGGCTGGCTCGGCGGATGGCGGCGGGCATCAGAACGGGAACCCCGGGGTGGTGTCTTCGATGCCCTGCAGGATTTCGGCTTTCTGGAGCGGGTGGGCCTTGAGGAGCGGGTGGATGCGGACGTCTTCGTCGAGCAGGAGGTTCTTGAGGTTGGGGTGCCCATCGAAGACGAGGCCGACCATCTCGGCGGCTTCGCGCTCGTGCCAGTTGGCTGCGGGGTAGAGGTCGGTGATGCTCGGGATGTGGGGGTTCCCCGGCGGGGTGAGGACGGTGACCTGGACCGACTGCCGGTTCTTGTAGGAGAAGAACTGGTACTTGCAGGCGAGTCCCTCTTCGAGCATGTCGATGCCGACGATGTTGCGGAGGAAGTCGAAGGCGAGGTCGCGGTGGTTCTTCAGCTCTTCGACGACGGCGCGGAAATGCTCGGGCGGGACATCGATATTGGCGTCGGTGGCCGTCCGGGAGATGGTGACGGGGAGCTTGCCGAAGCGCTGCTCAAGGAGTTTGACGACCTGGTCGATGGGCTTCGGGGCGAGGGGCTTGCTCATCCGACCATCCGCCTGTCTTCCATGATTTTCTCCTGGAGCCGGAGGAAGCCATCGAGGAGCGATTCGGGGCGCGGCGGGCAGCCGGGGACGTAGACATCGACCGGGATGATCTTGTCGACGCCCTGGAGGACGCGGTCGTATTCGGTGTAGGGGCCGCCGTTGGTGGCGCAGGCGCCCATGGAGATGACGTACTTCGGATTCGGCATCTGCTCGTAGAGGAGCTTGATGGCCGGGGCCATCTTCTTGGTGACGGTGCCGGAGACGATCATGACGTCGCTCTGGCGAGGGCTGGGCCAGGGGACGATGCCGAAGCGGTCGAGGTCGTGGTTGGCCATGAAGGTGCCGATCATTTCGATGGCGCAGCAGGCGAGGCCGAAGGTCATGGGCCAGAGGGAGCTCTTCCGGCTCATGGCGAGGACAAGGTCGGCGCCGGTCTGGATGACGCCGGGGAGGACGATGCGATAAGCGGCGCGGGCCTGGGGCAGCTCAACGGGGCGGAGTCGTTCGGGCTCGGCGCCGTAATCGGGGACGTAGGGAGGAACGGTCGCTTCGCTCATTTCCACTCCAGGACGCCTCGCTTCCAGGCGTAGACGAGGCCGAGGCTGAGGATGGCGATGAAGAGGATCATCTGCCAGAAGATGAACTCGGCGAGCGAGAGGTAGGTGATCGCCCACGGGAAGATGAAGACGGTTTCGACATCGAAGAGGAGGAAGACGATGGCGATGAGGTAGTAGCGGACGTGGACCTGGGCCCAGTTGCGGCCGATGGGGAGCATGCCGCACTCGTACGAGAGGCCTTTGGCGCGCTCACGGGCGAAGGGGGCGAGAAGGCGGGTCGCGATGAGCGCGGTGAAGACGAGGATGAAGCCGGCGATTGCGGCGATGAGGATGGCGGACCACTGGTCGTAGAAGCTCATAGGGCGCACCCGATGCGGGGGAGCAAGGCCACGATGCGGGGTGCCGGGGCAGGGCAAGGCGAGGTGGCTGCTGCACTCATCGGCGGCGCGGGCTCCCAGGGCTTGTGCGACGGGCACGGGCTCGTAAGGGGCCCGGGCCCGTGCGGTCGTGAAGAAGCACACAAACTCTACCTTCGGCGGGCAGGGGAGGGCAAGGGGAGGGAAAGGAGGGAGGAGGGAGGAGGGAGCCCCACCCCGGCCGCGCCGCCACCCTGAGGGAGCGGGGAGCAGGGAGCGGGGAGCAGGGAGCGGGGAGCAAGGAGCGGGGGCGGCTGGATTGCTCGATGCGGGGGCGGTTGCTACTCTCAACCTTCGGCACACACGAGATCTGCCCCGGGTTTGTACCAGATGGCTCATCACAAGTCCGCTATTAAGCGCTGGCGCCAGTCGCTCCGTGAACGGGAGCGCAACCGCTCGCGGCGCACGCGCGCCCGCAATGCTATCCGCAAGCTCCGCGAGGCGGTCGCGGCCGGCGACGGCGAGGCGATTAAGGAAGCCCTCAGCCGGGCGTACTCGGCGGTGGACCGCGCGGCGAAGAAGGGCGCCATCCACGTGGGCAAGGCCGACCGCCTGAAGCGCCGCATGGCGCACCTCGTCCAGAAGGCCCAGTCGACGCAGGACGCTGCCTGAGTACCGCCTGCCCGGGGCACGAGGAGCGTACGACGCCCGCCTGACGGCGGGCGTTTTCGTTGCGCGCGGACCGAGGGCTGTTCGGCTACAATCCCGACGCTTACGTTGACGTCAGGGAGGGACCCGCATTGGGCAGGCTGGATGGCAAGACGGTGATTGTGACCGGCGCAAGCCGGGGCATCGGCGCGGAGATTGCGCGCCTGTTCGCGGAAGAGGGTGGGCGCGTGGCCTGCGTGGCGCGCACGCTGCGGGAGGGCGACCACCCGCTGGAGGGCTCGCTCGAGCACACGGTCGAGACGATCCGGAAAGCGGGCGGCGAGGCAATCCCGATCGCCGCCGACATTTCGGAGTACGAGCAGTGCGTCCGGGCGGTGGAGGAGGCGCGGAAGGCGTTCGGGCCGATCGATGTACTCGTAAATAACGCGGCGCTCACCTACTTCATCCCGATCAAGGACTACCCGATCAACAAATGGCACCGGTCGATTGCGGTGAACTTCCATGCACCGTTCTACCTGAGCCAGCTGGTGCTGCAGGACATGCTGCCGCGGAAGTCGGGGGCGATCGTCAACATCTCGAGCGGGGCAGCGATCGGGCCGGGCCGCGGGCCGTACCCGGAGAACATCGGCCGGGGCGGGACGCTGTACGGGGCGGAAAAGGCGGCGCTGGAGCGGTTCACGCAGGGCCTGGCGAGCGAGGTGTACCACGACGGGGTGAGCGTGACGTGCGTCTCGCCGTCGCAGGTGGTGCCGACGCCCGGGACGGTGTTCCACCACCTGGTGACGGGGATGGATGACCCGCGGGGCGAGCCGCCGATCCTGATGGCAAAGGCCGCGCTCCTCCTGGCGACTGAGCCGAAGGAGAAGGTCGCGGGCCGGGTGACCTACAGCCAGGAGATCCTGCTGGAGTACGGCTGGATCAGCGAGGGGAAGGGGCTCGGGGTGGACCGGAAGGGTTCGGGCTACAGCCAGATCTGACGGGCAGCGCGGCGGCAGGGGGACGCGGCTGTCCCGTATACTGCTCGAACGATGTTCGAAACCGTACGGCGGCTGCGGCGGTCGGCGCGGGTGGCGCGGACCGGGGCCCGCATCTACCTCGGCTACAAGCGGACCCAGCGGCGTGCGCGGAAGCTGCCGCCGGCCGCGGCAGAGGCGGCATGGACGGCGCGGCACGAAGAGTTCGCGGAGCTGCTGTACCGGCTGGCGACGGACCTGCGGGGCCTGTACATCAAGTCGGGGCAGTTCCTGGGCACGCGGACGGACCTGCTGCCCGAGCCGTACACGCGCTCGCTTTCTCGGCTGCAGGATGCGGTGCCGCCGCACCCGTTTCCGGTGGTTCGACGCACGATCGAGGAGCAGTTCGGGGCCGCGCTCGAGGACCTGTTCGCGGCGTTCGACCCGGAGCCGCTCGCCTCGGCATCGCTGGCGCAGGTGCACCGTGCGCGGCTGCCCGACGGACGGGATGTGGTGGTGAAGGTGCAGTACCCGGAGGTGGCGGGGCTGGTCCGGCTCGATGTGCGGAACCTGAAGGCGCTGGTCGGTATCGTTGCGCGGCTGGAGCCGAACTTCGACTACCGGACGGTGGTGAACGAAATCGCCAGCCAGGTGCCGATGGAGCTGGACTTCGAGCGGGAGGCGGAGATGACACGGCGGGTGCGGGCGAACCTGGCGCATCTGCCGGGCGTTGTCGTCCCGGCGGTGGTCGACGGGTACGTGCGGCCGAAGGTGCTGGTCACGGAGTACGTGGAGGGCGTGCGGCTGCTGGATGCGGAGCGGCGGGATGCGCACGCGCCCGACCGTGCGGCGCTCGCGGCGGCGATCACGAATGCGTACGGCCACCAGATTATGGTCGACGGGCTGTTCCAGGCGGACCCGCACCCGGGGAACATCCTGGTGCTGCCGGGCGGGAGGGTCGCGCTGCTGGACTTCGGGCTGACGAAGGAGCTCCCGGACGCGGCCCGGCGCGGCTTTGCGCGGCTGGTGCTCGGGACGGCAAACCGCGACCCGGGGGAGATTCTTGCGGCGTTCCGGGAGCTCGGCGTGCGGGTGCGGAACGAGGAGCCGGGGGCGCTGCTGGCGACGCTGGCGATCCTGTTCGAGCCGCGGCCGATCGATGCGCCGCGGGCCGAGCTGCGGGAGCGGAACCGGGCGCTGCGGTCGAACCCGGTGGAGCAGATTCCGGGCGACCTGGTGCTGCTGGGGCGGGTCATCGGGCTGCTTCGGGGCGTCTGCGCGAGCCTGGGCACGCCGCTCTCGCCGATGCAGATGCTGCGCCCGTATGCGGAGCGGGCCCTGGCGCGCTGACGCCACGCCGGGACCCGCGGGCGGACGGTCTAGGTGCGGCGCGCGAGGGCGGCCGCGGCGAGGCCGGCAGAGCTGCTCAGCAGGACGAGGACCGCCAGGGCCGCCGGGGCCGGGAGCGCTGCGCGGCCGGGTGCTGCAGCGTTGCCTGCGCGCGGCGGAAGCGGGGTGGCCAGGGAGGCCGGGGGCGGCGGCGCGCCGGTGGCCGACGAGTCGGCCGGGGGCGTTTCGCTGCTGCTCGACTGTGCGGGCGGGTTCGGCGCCGCGGGCGGGGCCGGGACGGCGGGCTGGGGTTGCTGCGGAGCGGGGGGAGCCGGGGGCGCCCCCGGGGGGTCGGCGGGCGGCAGTTCGTAACAGCCGACTATGCAGGGCGGGTTCCATTCGCGGACGTTGAGGAAGGCGAGGGTCACAGTCTCCCCCGGCTGGCCGGGCTGCGCGTCGCGCCGGTCGTACTGGGCGGTCCAACCGGGGCGGAGGGTCTCGGCGACGGTGTAGGAGCAGCCGACGGCCGGGGGCAGCCCGTCGAAGACGGCGACGCCGTCGGGGCCGGTGACGGCGGTGCGGGGCTCGAGGCCGCAGCCGGTGAGGGTGAACTCCCAGCCGGCGCCGGGCCGTGCGAAGCCGACGATGTTCTCCGTCTTTTCGACGCGGATGGTCACCGCGGGCGGCGGGCCGCCGGTGTCTTCGGCGGGGTCTTCGCTGCCGAGGAGCGGTTCGTTGTAGAAGCAGAGGAGGATGTGCTCGCCGGCGCCGGGACTGGCTTCGGGCGTTGCGCCGGTGGGTGTGATGGTCACGGGCGCGGTGTCGCCGGGATAGTCGGGGGCTGCCGGGCAGACCAGCCGCCCGGTCTCAAAGTCGCAGCCGACGCGGCAGGGCGGGTCATCGGGCCAGGGTTCGAAGCGCCCGTAGCTCCAGCCGACGGTGGTGTAGCCGGGGTTCGGGAGCTCGGTGACGGTGTAGCTGCCGGGGGCAAGCACGAGCTGCCCGGGGGCGCCCTGCGCGAAGGTGACCCGGAGTTCGAGGTCGTCGAGGAAATCGACGGGGATGACCGCGGTGAACGTGGTGGTGTCCTCCGCAGCGCCCTGGACGACCTTGGCGACGGTGAGGGTCGGCTTCTCAACGGGCGGCGGGTCGTCGAGCCGGGTGTTGTAGAAGCAGACGACCGGGTGGTCGCCCGCGCCGAGCTTGAGTCGGACCGGCTGCTCGGTGCTTTCGGGCTGGTCCGGGCAGTAGACTTCGCCACCCTTTTCAACCCCGAAAGCCCAGCCGGCGAAACCGTAGGGCGACCGCGGCAGGAGCTCCTCGCTCACCGCCCAGCAGCCGGGTTCGAGGGTTGCCTCGGCCGGGGCGGGCTGGCCGAACGCGAGGCCGAGCGGCGGCGGGGCGATGGGGTCAGTGGTTTCCTCGCACTGCGTCACCCAGGCCTGGAAGTTCCGATCGTCGTCCGGGTGGCCGGGGATGACCTTGGCGACGGTGAGGGTCGCGCTGCCGCCGGGCGGAGGGTCCCCCAGCTCCTTTGTGCGGTTGTAGAAGCAGACGGCCTGGGGGCCCGTTTTGGCGCTGATGTCGACCTTCGCGACCGGGGAGAAGTCGGCGGGGCTGTCGGGGCACGAGAGCTGGGGTTGGCCACCCTTGCTTATCGTGATGCGGCCCGGGGCCCAGCCGAGGTTGACGTAGCCGGCCGGGAGGTCGACCTCTTCGGCCTGCCAGCAGCCGTCCTTGACGGCGAGGCTGGCGGGGGCGCCCTGGCTGAAGGTTACGGAAGCCGCCGCTTTGGGGTCGTTGCAGGGGGCGACGGAGGCGGTGAACGTTGCGGAATCGGCCGGGGAGCCGGGCACGACCTTCGCGATGAACAGGTTTGCGTCCTGGCGGGGCTCGTCGTTGGGGCCGGAGTTGAACTGGTTGTAGAAGCAGACGACGACGGGGTCGCCTGCGCCGGTCTTCACCTCAGCCTGCGTGGAGCGAACGTCCACGGTCTCGGGGCAAACGGGGCGACCGTCAGTGTCGAGTTTGCCGAGTGACCAGCCGAGGTTCTCGTAGCCGCGCGGGGGCTGTTCGCTTACGAGCCAGCAGTCAGGCGCGACGGAAACGCTCGCGGGTGCCAGCTGGCTGAAGCCGAACGTTTTGCCGTCCTTCGGTTCGGCGCAGGGCGCGAGGGTCGCGAAGAAGGTGGTCGTGTCGCCGGGGTCGCCGGGGATGACCTTGGCGATGACGAGGGTTCCATCGGGTTCCTGGGCGAAAACCCGGTGGACGGCGGGGAGCAGGAGGGCGGCTGCGACGAGCGCAAGGGCCGCGGCCATGATTGGCCGGCGGGTGGGGCGGATCGGACCGGCGGACACGGGAGGAACCTCCGGGTAGGGGCTGGAGGGGCGGCCGGCCTCGTGGCGCACACACATGGCGTGCCGGCTTGATAGACAGGCCGGTAACACCCGAGGAAAAGTTCGGAGGAGGCGATCGGACGAAAAAGGGCAGCCGGCAGGGGAGCGGAACAAGATGACGGATCGTCGGCCGCGACGAAACAGCACGTGGAGGCGGGCGGGAGCCGGCCCGGTTGCCCGGCGGGCAGGGATGGGCGAACCTGCGGAGTATGGGGTACCGGGCGGGGCTGGCTGGCCGGTTGGCGCTGGCGGCGCTGGCGGGGGCAGCGGTGCTGGCGGGGGCGGCGTGCTCGGCGGGCGCGGACGGGACGCCCGAGGTGACGGTGCGGATGGTGACGCCGGCCGGGCCCGCGCCGACGCCGACGCTGCCGCCGGGGGTTTCGCCGACGCCGCTCGTGCCGCCGGAGCTGGTCGTCTCGACGCTGGAGGTGTACCAGGCGGGGGCGGTGCTGGTCTCGGTGACGGGGGACGTCATCGGCGGGCAGGTGGAGTTTCTCGGGCGGAAGTACCCGCTGACGAAGGGGAGCCAGAGCCAGTACACGTTCGTGCCGGTGGATACGGAGGACCCGCCGGGCGAGCACGCGCTGCTGGTGGACGTGCGGATGCCGAACGGGACGCGGGGCACGCTGCAGGCGACGGTCAGGGTGCTGCCGACGGAGTGGACGGTGGACTACCTCGAATTCACGCCCGAGCAGACGGCGGCGCTGCTCGACCCGCAGGTGGTCGCGGAGGAACAGGCGCTCCTGAAGAGCATCTACGTGAAGGTGACGCCGCAGAAGCTGTGGTCGGGGCCGTGGCTCATCCCGGCGCAGGGTGCGCTGACGGCGCGGTTCGGGGAGCAGCGGTCGGTGAACGGCTCTGCGCCGAGCGGGCACCACGGGGGGACGGACATCGGTGCGCCGGAGGGGACGCCGGTGGTGGCGACGAACTCGGGCGTGGTGGTGCTGGCCCGGGAGCTTCGGGTGCGGGGAAACATGGTGGTCATCGACCACGGCGGGGGGCTGTACTCGGGGTACGCGCACCTGAGCAGCATCGCGGTGGCGGAGGGCGACCGGGTTGAGGCGGGGCAGCTCATCGGCGCGGTCGGGAACACCGGGCTCTCGACCGGGGCGCACCTCCACTGGGAGATGGCGGC
Organism: Tepidiforma thermophila; assembly: GCF_002563855.1. Classification (NCBI taxonomy): domain Bacteria; kingdom Bacillati; phylum Chloroflexota; class Tepidiformia; order Tepidiformales; family Tepidiformaceae; genus Tepidiforma; species Tepidiforma thermophila. The sequence goes on along the minus strand of NZ_PDJQ01000001.1, from coordinate 894,993 downwards.
GCACGGCATCCTGCTGGATGCGCTCCGGTTCACCGACGGGACGAACGGGTTCTAGGGCGTCGGCTCAGGACTCGAGAAACTCGCGGACAACGCGGCTGAAGGCCTCGGGCTGGTGGAGCGGCACCTGGTGCCCGGCATCGGGGATCTCGACGAGGCGGCCGTTGGGGAGGCGCCGGACCATCTCCTCCGCGATCTCGGGCGAGAGGATTTTGCTCTTTTCGGCGCGGATGACGAGGGTGGGGCAGGTGATGTGCTCGAGGCTCTCCCAGAGGTAGGGGATTTCGGCGATGGCGCCGCGGCCGGTAGCCTGGTGGATGGCGGGGTCGAAGCGGAAGACGAGGTTGCCGCTCTCCTCATCGAGCTGGAGGGAGGCGTAGACCTGGCGGAGGAGGAAGTCGCGGTCGCGGCCGGGGTAGAGGCGGGCGAAGTGTTCGATCGCTTCGGCCTCGGTCGCGAAGCCGGGGGCCTTCTGGGCTTCGCCGGTGCTGCGGCGGATGCCGCGGGCGCCCTGGTCGGCCATCTGGGGGCCCATATCGGCGAGGACGAGGTGCTTGATGCGATGGGAGTGGTCGCGGGCGTAGGCCATGGCGATGCGGCTGCCGATGCTGTGGGCGACGAGGTCGAAGGCTTCGAGGTCCATCTCCTCGACGAAGCCGCGGAGGTCCATGGCGAAGGCCCAGACGAGGTAACCGCCGGGGGCGTGCTCGCTTTCGCCGTGGCCGCGGAGGTCGGGGGCGTAGACGCACCAGCGGTCGACGAACCGCTCGGCGATGTGCTCCCAGTAGCGGGCGTTGTTCATGAGCCCATGGAGGAGGACGAGGGGCTCATTGTCGACGCTGCCCCAGCGGATGTAGTGGTGCCGGAGGCCGTGGATGGTGAGGTAGCCGTCTTCGCCGTGGAGGGCCGGTTGGGTGGTCACAGCTGGTGAGTATACGAAGCGGCGGCCGTTGGGGTGAGCGGGCGGGTTGCGGCCGGGGGCGCGGGGTGGTTCGCTAGGGGCATGCGGGAGGGTGATGCACGCGAGGGCGCTGCGCCGGAGGTGCGCGGGGTTGCGGGGTATGAGTCGCCCTACCCGTACCTGGACCGGCTGCAGCCGAAGATGGAGGAGCGGCTGGCGCGGCGGGTGCCGGCGACGGGCCGGTTCTGCGGGTTCTGCTACGCGCGGCTGCGGGCGGAGGATACGGTTTGCCCGTTTTGCGGCACGGGGACCGGGGAGCGGCCGACGGTGAACGAGATCCCGCAGGAGGTGCTGCGCCTCTACCTCGACAAGCAGAAGACGGAGGCGCGCTGGGTGCACGGGGGCGCGTTTTTCGGGCTGATCCTGGCCTCGGCGCTCTTCCTGTGGATGGTGCTGTGGGGGCCGGGCATCCTCGGCCACCCGGCGCTGGCGTTCGGGGTGCTGCTGCTCGGGGGGTATGTGCTGGCGCAGCTGTTCGGGACGTTCATCGGGGCGCAGATCGGCTACCGGCGCGGGGCGCGGCGGCGGGATGCGGCGTGGGCGGCATTCCTCGAGCAGCGGGATGGAACCGCCGGGGCCGCCGGTGCGCCAGCCGGGCAGGCGACGGACCAGGCTTAGCGTACGGCCCCGGATTCGAGCGCTGCGAGCAGGGCGCCGATGTGGCGGCCGAAGGCGGCGCGCAGGCGCTCGAGGTCGGCGGGCGGGCAGCCGGCGACGGTGATGCGGAGGGAGCCGCCGACGCGAATATCGAGGCTGGCGATGGCAGCGAAGCGGAGCGGGGGCACCTCGACGACCTCGAATTCGATGTCTTCGCCGAAGGGGCCGCCTGCGCCTTCGATGGGACGGGCGGTGGCGCGGAGGGCGAGGTCGCCGGCCTGCCAGGAGCGGAGGATGTGGAAATCCCAGGTACCGATGGCGCGGTGCTCTTCGATGCAGGCGTGGGGCGCGGGCAGCTCGCGGCCGAGGAGTTCGCCGAGCAGCGCAAGCACCTCCTGTTCGAAGACGCGCGCTTCGGCGAGTCGGCGGCGCGCGTCCATGGAGAGGTGGGGCGGCAGGATGATGACGAACTCTTCGGCCACGGCGAATCTCCCCGGGAATTAGCCGGCGTTCGCGAGCGCGCCGGTGAGCTCGGCCATGAGCTGGAGGACGCGGCTGTCGCGGGTGCCGATGAGGAGGGTGCCGACGCCGGCATCCTCCCAGGCTTTGTACCGCTCGCGGATGCGCTCGACGGGGCCGACGAGGGCCATTTCATCGGCGAGCTCGTCGGGTACGGCGGCCTCGGCTTCGGCCTTGCGGCCGGCGAGGTAGAGCTCCTGCACGCGGGCTGCGGCCTCGGTGTAGCCGTAGCGCTGCATCAGTTCGTTGTAGAAGTTCTTCTGGCGGGCGCCCATGCCGCCGACGTAGAGGGCGATGCCGGGCTTGGTGGCGGCGAGGCCGGCCTTGACGTCGTCGGTGATGATGACGCTGCAGGTGGCGACGATGTCGAAATCTTTCATCGACTTGCCGTTGCCGGCGCGGGCGAAGCCGGCCTCGAGGTCGGGCCGGAAGACGTCCATGCGGTAGGGGGAGAAGAAGGCAGGAATCCAGCCGTCGGCGATCTCGGCGGTGAGTCGGATGTTGTTGGGGCCGAGGGTGGCGAGGTAGATGGGCATGTTGCGCCCGTGGAGGATGCTCTTGAGCGGTTTGCCGAGGCCGGTGGCGCCGGGGCCGGTGTAGGGGAGGTTGTATTCCTTGCCGTGGAACTCGACCGGCTCCTCGCGGGCCCAGATTTTGCGAAGGATGGCGACGTATTCGCGGAGGCGGGCCTGCGGGTGGCCGTAGGGCTGGCCGTGCCAGCCTTCGACGACCTGGGGGCCGCTGAGGCCGAGGCCGACGAGCATGCGGCCGCCGCTGAGGGCATCGAGGGTCATGGCGGTCATGGCCGTCATCGCCGGGGTGCGGGCCGGGATCTGCATGATGGCGGTGCCGAGTTTGATGCGCTTCGTCAGGGCGGCGAGGTAGGCGAGCGGGGTGACGGCATCGGAGCCGTAGGCTTCGGCGGTCCAGACGGAATCCCAGCCGAGCCGTTCGGCTTCGAGGACGGTATCGACGGGCAGGTCCAGCTTCGCGCCGGAGTAGCCGAGGTAGAGGCCGAGCTTCATGGGCGTGCACTCCCGGGTGTGGTAGGGGTCGCCGGATAGCGTAGCGTCCCCGGCCGGGGCGTGCAGCGGCGGGTCAGCGGACGACGAGGCGCTCGAGGGTGCCGGGCTGGTCGCGGACGATGTAGAGCTCACCGGCGTCGTCTTCGCCGAAGGAGGAGATGCCGGTCGGGAAGTCGGGCAGGCGGTCGGCGCGGAAGGTTTCGCCCTGGCGGCGGATAGCCCAGGCGGCGCCGGTGCAGTAGTCGGCGGCGAGGTAGGCGCCGCGGAGGGCCGGGAAGGCGGCGCCGCGGTAGACGTAGCCGCCGGTGATGGAGCAGCCGTCGCTGTGGGTGTACTCGAAGACGGGGAGGGTGAGGCCGGTGCGGTCGCAGCCGCTGGCGGGGCGGTAGCAGTTCGTGCCTTCCATGATGCTCCAGCCGTAGTTCTGGCCGCCGGGGGAGCCGGCCGGCTGGAAGTTGACCTCTTCGCGGGCGTTCTGGCCGACGTCGGCGATCCAGAGGTCGCCGGTTTGGCGGTCGAAGCTGAAGCGCCAGGGGTTGCGCAGGCCGTAGGCCCAGATTTCGGGGCGGGCGCCCTCGCGGCCGAGGAACGGATTGTCCGGCGGGATGGCGTAGGCGAGGCCGGACGCGGGCGGGGCATCGACATCGATGCGGAGGATGGCGCCGAGGGGGTTGGCGAGGTCCTGCCCGGCGCGGAGGGGGTCGCCGGCGCCGCCGCCGTCGCCGAGGGCGATGTAGAGGTAACCGTCGGGGCCGAAGGCGAGCATGCCGCCGTTATGGTTGCTGTACCGGTCGGGGATGGCGAGAAGGACTCGGGCGGAGGCGGGGTCGGCGCGGTCCGGGTCGGTGCTGGAGACGCGGAATTCGGCGAGGGTGTTGGCCCCGCCGTCTGCGGCGGTGTAGTAGACGAAGAAGCGGCCGTTCTCGGCGAAGCGGGGGTGGAAGGCGAGACCGAGGAGCCCCTGTTCGTTGCCGCTGGAGGTGACACGGGAGCGGATATCGAGGAAGGGCTCGGGCAGGACAGCGCCGTCGCGGACGATGCGGATGGTGCCGCGTTTTTCGAGGACGAAGAGGCGGCCGGAGCCGTCGCCGGCGCCGGTGACGAAGGTAGGGCGCTGGAGGCCGCCGGCGACGCGTTCGACGACGATCCCGGGGAGCGGGGGAAGGGGCGCCGGGGTTGGGGCGGGGGATGGGGCGGCGGCGGGCGCCTGCGCGGTCGCCGAAGGTGCGGGGCCGGGTGCGGGGGCGCCGGCGGTGCCGTCGCAGGCGACCACGATGAGCCAGATGACGAAGGGGAGGATGCCGAGGGAGGGTGCTCGCACCATGGCATGGTGGCACAGGCAACGGTTAGGCCGGGAGAAAGGGGCCATTCGCAGGACCTATGGGGCCATTGAGCGGTTTTGCCACGAGCGGGATGCGCATCCGCGATACTGGGTTTGCGCCCGGTTCGGCGCGGAGGGGACGCGCGTGGAGTTCGACACGCTGCTTTCTGCGCGGGCCCTGATGGGGCTGTCGCTCGTGTTTCATACGTTCTTCACCCCGCTGGGCATCGGCCTGCCGCTGCTGCTGTTCATCGCGGAGGGGATGGCCCTGAAGACCGGCGACCAGCGGTACCGGCAGCTGGCGCGGGCGTGGACGCCGGTGGTGGGGCTGCTGTTTGCGGTGGGCGCGGTTTCGGGGACGGTGCTGTCGTTCGAGCTGGGGCTGCTGTGGCCGCGGTTTATGGAGTACGCGGGCGGGATCATCGGGATGCCGTTCTCGCTCGAGGGGTTCGCGTTCTTCACCGAGGCGATCTTCCTCGCTATCTACATCTACGGCTGGAACCGGATGTCGGCGTTCGCGCACTGGCTGGTGACGATCCCGATTGTCATCAGCTCGGCGCTTTCGGCAGTGTTCGTGATTTCGGCGAACGCGTGGATGAACACGCCGGAGGGGTTCCGGGTGGTCGATGGGCAGGTCGTGGACGTGGACCCGTGGGATGCGATGTTCAACGCGGCGTGGCTGCACGAGGCGATCCACGGGACGCTGGCATCGTACGTGGTGACGGGGTTTTCGGTGGCGGCGGTGTACGCGTGGCTGCTCTGGCGGAAGAAGCCGGCGGTCAATGCGCGGCTCGGGCTGCAGCTGGCGATGGCCGTGGCGGTCGTTTCGATCCCGCTGCAGATTGTGGCGGGGGACTTCGCGGCGCGGCGGGTTGCGGAGCTCCAGCCCGTGAAGTTCGCGGCGATGGAGGGCCAGTATGAGACGGAGCGCGGGGCACCGCTCCGGATTGGGGGCATCCCGGTGGACGGGGAGACGAAGTACGCCATCGAGATCCCGAAACTGCTCAGCTACCTCGGCTACCGGGACTTCAACGCAGAGGTACTGGGGCTCAACGATGTGCCGAAGGAGGACCGGCCGAACGAGCTGCTGACGCACCTCTCGTTGCAGGTGATGGTGGGGGCCGGGTTTGCGCTGCTGTTCATCGCCGGCTGGTACTGGTGGGCGTGGTGGCGGCGGCGGAAGGCGGAGCCGGGCTGGCTGCCGGGCCGCTGGCTCTCGTGGGCGCTGGTGGCGAGCGGGTTCCTCTCGTTCGCCGCGCTGCAGGCCGGGTGGTTCGTGACCGAGTTTGGGCGGCAGCCGTGGGTGGTATACGGGTACCTGCGCACGTCGGAGGCGGTGACCGAGCGGGACGGCATCCTCGTCTTCTTCGTGCTGTTCACGCTGCTGTACGTCGTGATTTCGATTGCGCTCATCGTGGCGCTGCTGAAGTGGCCGCACGGGCCGAAGCAGCCGGAGCGGCTGCCGGGCGCAGCGGGGAGGGAGGCCGAGAGTGTCGCCTGAGCTGGCGGCGGCGGGCGTGGCGCTCGCCGCGGTGATGATGTACGCGATGTTCGGCGGTGCCGATTTCGGCGGCGGGATCTGGTCGCTGCTGGCGTGGGGACCGCGCAAGCAGGAGCAGCGGCTGGCGCTGGAGAAGGCGATCGGGCCGGTGTGGGAGACGAACCACGTGTGGCTGATCCTGCTGGTGGTGACGCTCTTCGTGGTGTTCCCGACAGCCTACGCGGTGATTTTCGAGGCGCTCTATGTGCCGCTGTTCATCGCGCTGGTCGGGATTGTGGCGCGGGGCGCTGCCTTCGCCTTCCGGCACTACGGGCAGCGGGAGAGCCGGCTGGCACGGCAGTCGCTGCAGTGGTTCTCGTGGGCGAGCGTGCTGACGCCGTTCACCTTCGGGCTGGTCATCGGCGCGGTAACTGGCGGGCACATCGAGGTGGATGGCTCACGGGTGCTTTCGGGGCCGTTCGCGGGGTGGCTGGGGCCGTTCGCGCTGATGTGCGGGCTGATCGGGCTGCTGATCTGCGCGTTCCTTGCGGCGGCGTACATGGTGCCGCGAACGGAGGGGGCGCTGCAGGAGGATTTCCGGCGCCGGGCGATTGCGGCATCGCTGGCGCTGGGGGCAGCCACGACGGTGGCCATCCCGGTGGCCGCGGCCGATGCGGAGGTGTTTGCCGGACACCTGGACGATGCCCGGGTGGTTGCTGCGATGGCCGTGACGGCGATGCTCGGGCTGGCGGCGCTCTGGGCGCTCTGGACGCGGCGGGCCCGGCTGGCGCCGCCGCTGGCGGCGGCGACGGTGGCGGGGGTGGTCGGGGCATGGGGGCTGGCGCAGCATCCCTACCTGCTGGCGAACGCGCTGACGTATAAGGAGGCTGCGGCAGAGCGGATTACGGTGGTGTCGTTCCTGGTGGCGCTGCCCATCGGGTCGCTCATCCTGGTGCCGTCGCTCTGGCTGCTCTACTGGACGTTCTCGCGGGAGACGCTCCGGGGCGAGGAGATTGCGCACTAGGCGCGGCTATTCGAGCGCGGCGAGGAAGGCGCGGACGGCGTCGGCGTAGCCCTCAGGGTCGACGTTCCAGGCGCGGACGTGGCCGGCGCCGGGAACGCGGACGTAGCGGACGATATCGGGGCGGGCCGCGGCGAGGGCGTCGCTGGTTTCGACGGGGACGACGGGGTCGGCGTCGCCATGGAACAGGAGCACCGGGACCTGGAGGTCCATGGCGGTTCGGCGGTAGTCGAAGTCGTCCCAGTTGAACCGGTAGCGGCGGGCGGCGATGCGGTTGGAGACGGCGAGGTACCAGAGGGGGACCCGGCGCTGGCGGGCGCCATGGGCGACGGTGCTGCGGAGGTCGAGCATGGGGGCATCGAGGATGAAGCCGGCGGCGCGCGAGGCGAGGTTGGAGCGCTCCATGAAGGAGAGGCAGATGGCGCCGCCCATGGAGTAGCCGACGAGGAGGATGCGGCGGGCGCCGAGTTCGAGGGCGAAGCGAACGGCGGCTTCGAGCTCTTCGTATTCGTCGCGGCCGTAGGTGTAGCGGCCGTGCGGCGCGGGCGGGCAGCCTTCGTCGTTGCGGTAGGTGATGGCGAGGGAGGGGTAGCCGGCTTCGACCAGCAGCGGAAGGAGGCGGAGGGTCTCCCGGCGGTTGGCGCCCTTGCCGTGGACCATGACCGCCCAGGTTTCGCGCCGGCCGGGGATGTACCAGGCGGGGAAACGGCCGAGCGGGGCAGGAATTTCGACCTCGTCGAAGTCGATGCCGTGGGCCTCGCGGGGGTCGCCGGGGAAGGCGAAGGGGTCGAGGCGGGCGAAGTCGCCGACGCGGAGGTCGCCATCGAGGGGCGTGAATTCGCGGATAGCGACGACGCCGTTGGATTCGAGCACGGGGCCCAGGAAGGCGCGGCCGCGGGCGGCTTCGAGGAGGTAGCGGCCGGGTTCGAGGTGCGCGCCGGGCGCGCCGGCCGGCCCCCGGCGGAGGGTGATGCGGCCCGGGGCGATGGCGGTGATGCGGACGCTGAAGGGGGCCGGGAGCCGGTCGGAGGCGGGATCGAAGCCGGCGCGGTGGAGCATGCGGGAGAGGAGGATGCCGGGCGCGAGGAAGGCGGCCGCGCCGGCCGCGGCGCCGGCCGCGGCGAGGGTGGGGATGCGCATAGGAGGATGGTAGCGGAGGCGGGGGCTGCTCAGAACAGGGCGATGGGATTGACGGGTGAGCCGGTGCCGCCGCGGACGTTCAGCGGGGCGACGGTGAGCAGGAACTCCCAGCGGCCTTCTTCGCGGCAGGCCTGCGCGAGGGGGTCGAGGTTGGCGTTATCGAGCAGGGGGAGGCCCATGAAGACGATGGCGAGCACGTGGACGGGGCCGCCGGCGCGGGGCGGGTCGTCGAAGATGGCGTAGCCGCTGGGGCGGGCGTCCATCATGTCCCAGCCGAGGAGGGCGACGTCGTGGCGTTTCAGGACGGGGGCCGTGTCGGCGTGGAGGCCGGGGGAGGGCTGGACGCCGGGCGTGCTGCCGGGGTTGGCCGCGTAGAACGCGGTGCGGCCGCTGTAGACGAGGACGGCGTCGCCGGGTTCGAGGGGGGTGCCCTGGGCCTCGGCGGCGGCTTCGAGCTCCCAGCCGCGGACGGGGGCATCGAGGGTGACGTACTCCGTCCCGCGGAAGCGGGGGATATCGAGGAGGACGCCGCGGGTGACGATGCCGTCCTTCCAGGCATCGACGGCACCGGCGCGGGCGCCGAGGGAGGTGACCTCGCTGGCAGGGCGGCCGTTATACATCTGGCCCTGCCAGAAGATGTGGCAGAGGGCATCGATGTGGGTGGTGGCGTAGCCATGGAAGAGGAGGCCGATGTAGTCGACCGAGAAGTCGGCGCCGGTGCGGACCCAGTGCTGGGCCGGGTTCCAGTTGCCGGGGCCGCCGACGGTGTTGAGCGGGTGGGCGATGGAGACGGCCCGGCCGGTGCGGACGAGCGCGGCGGCCCTGCGGCGCTTCTCCGGCGTGATGAGGTTGATGGTGCCGGCGGAGTCCTCCGGGCCCCAGCGGCCCCAGTTTGAACAGAGGTCGAAGTAGCGAGCGACCTCCTCGGGCGTGGGCAGGGGGTGGTCCGGCATGGGGCACCTCGCGGCGTGGCTGTGGGCGGGAGTCTAGCACTGCGCGCCCGAGACAGGCGGCGCACCGGCAGGGCAGAATGCGCGGCATGGACGGAGGGTTCATCGTCGAGCCGGAGCGGCGGGTGCCGGTCATCGCGGAGACCGACGTGCTGGTCGTGGGCGGCGGGGCGGCGGGCATCGCCGCGGCGGTAGCGGCGGCGCGGCAGGGTGCGCGGGCGATGCTGGTGGAGCGGTACGGGTCGCTCGGGGGGCTGGCGACGAACGGGCTGATCATCCTGCTGCTGACGCTGGACGACGGGCGCGGGCGGCAGGTGGTGGCGGGGCTCTGCCAGGAGCTGGTGGACCGGCTGGCGGCGCGCGGGGCCTGCATCGCGCCGCCGCGGGAGGAGTGGGGGTCGCCGGACCCGGCGCTGGTCGAGAAGTACCGCCGGCTGGGGCTCGTATGGGGGAGCGGGCCGCACGTGGTGCGGTATTCGGTGGCGTACGACCCGGAGGAGTTCCGGGTGGAGGCGGACCGGCTGGTGCTCGAGGCGGGGGTCGACCTGCGCTTCCACCGGTGGGCGGTGGGCGTGCGGAAGGAGGGCGGCCGGATCACGCACGTCATCTTCGAATCGAAGGCGGGGCGCGAGGCGGTTGCGTGCGGGGCGGTGGTCGATGCGACGGGCGATGCGGATATCGCCGTGCTGGCGGGCGAGCCGGTGGAGCGGGAGCTGGTGCACCCGTGGCTCTGGTTCCGGACGGCGAACGTGGACGAGGCGGCGGCGGAGGCATCGCCGCTGCGGCCGACGTACTACCGGACGGTGCACCCCGGCGGCTACCTCCACCCGTGGGGCGCGGCCGAGCGGATCAGCAGGGCGATTGACCCGACGAACCCGGACGACCTGACGTATGCGGAGGTCGAGTGCCGGCGGCTGGCGCGGGCGGAGCTGGACCGGCTGCGCGGGCAGGCGGCGGGCTTTGAGCGGGCGTGGCTGGCGGGCTTCGCGGCGACGCTGGGGATTACGGAGTCGCGACGGCTGGTCGGGCGGCACCAGCTGCGCCGGGAGGAGATGGATTGCCACCTGGAGGACGTGGTGGCGGTGACCGGGCACTGGACGAAGTACGGGGCGGTGTACGAGATCCCGTGGCGCTCGCTGACGGCGCAGGGGACGGCGAACCTCGCCGTGGCGGGCCGGTGCATTTCGGTGGACCACCGGGTGCACCATGCGACGAAGGAGATCCCGGCGTGCTTCGCGACGGGCGAGGCGGCGGGGGTAGGCGCGGCGCTCGCGCTGGAGCGGGGATGCGGGCTGGCGGAGGTGGAGCTGCCGGCCCTGCAGGCGCGGCTGCGGGCGGCGGGGGCGTGGCTGCCGGGCCCGTAGCGGCGGGGGTGGCGTAGGATCGGCGGCGACGTTTCGCGCGGGGGAGAAGCGATGAAGGCAGTGGTGATTACGCGGCCGGGCGGGCCGGAGGTGCTGGAGTACCGCGAGGTGCCGGACCCGGTCGCGGGGCCGGAGGACCTGCTCATCCGCGTGCGGGCGACGGCGCTGAACCGGGCCGACCTGCTGCAGCGGATGGGCGGCTACCCGCAGCCGGGCCCCAGGCCGGCGTTCGAGATTCCCGGGCTGGAGTATGCGGGCGAGGTGATCGCGGTGGGCGAGCGGGTCGAGGGCTTCGCCGTGGGCGACCGGGTGATGGGGCTGCTGGCGGGCGGGGGCTATGCCGAGCTGGTGGCGACGCACTACCGGCTGGCGGTGAAGGTGCCCGACGTCCTCTCGTGGGAGGAGGCTGGCGCGACACCGGAGGTGTTCATCACCGCGCATGATGCGCTGCTGCAGTGCGGGCTCGTGGCCGGGGAGCGGGTGCTCATCCATGCGGCGGGGAGCGGGGTCGGCGTGGCGGCGATCCAGATCGCGAAGGTGATGGGCGCTTCGCTGGTGGCCGGCACGGCGGGCAGCGCGGAGAAGCTGGCGCGGGCAGCGGAGCTGGGGCTCGACCTCGGGATCAACTACCGGGAGCAGGACTTCGCCGAGGAGGTGCTGCGGGCCACGGAAGGGAAGGGGGTGGATGTGATTCTCGACGTGATTGGGGCGGAGTACTGGGAGCGGAACCTGCGGGCGCTGGCCGTGAAGGGGCGGATGGTGGTCGTGGGGCTGATGGGCGGTACGGGAGCGAGCACGAACCTCGGGGTGCTGCTGCAGAAGCGGCTGCAGGTGCGGGGGACGACGCTGCGCGCGCGGCCGATGGAGGAGAAGGCGGCAGCCACGCGGGCGTTTGAGAAGAGCGTGCTGCCGCACATCGCGAGCGGGCGGGTGAAGGTGGTGATCGACCGGGTGTACGCGCTGCGGGATGCGGCCGAGGCGCACGCGTACATGGCCACCAATGCGAACTTCGGGAAGATCGTGCTGGTTGCGGAGTGACGGAGTTGACGCGTTCATGCCGTTCGGGCTAGGGTGCGGCTAACCGCAGCGGCTTTCGCTTCCGAATGCCGCTCGGAATTTTGAGTGCGCACCAAGGAGCAAGCACGATGGCCGTAGACGGCACCTGGAATATCACGCTTTCGACGCCGATGGGCGAGCGCCCGGCGCAGCTGACGCTGAAGACCGACGGGAACGCGCTGAGCGGCACCTTCGGGAGCGAGCGGGGCTCGCAGGAGTTCTCGGGCGGGACGGTCGACGGGAACAACGTGAGCTGGAAGACGATGTTCAACGGCGCGATGGGGCCGATGGAGCTGACCTTCAGCGGCACGGTCGACGGCGACACGATCGGCGGGACCGTGCAGTTCGGGGCGTTCGGCTCCGGGACCTGGAAGGGCACCCGGGCATAGGTCCGGATCTGAAGTGACGGGGACGGCGGGCGCCGTCCCCGTTGTGTTTCGGTTCCCGGGCTGGCGCGACGCCCCGGCTTCAACCGGATTTTTGCGGAAGTTCATCGATTTCTTGACAGCGCAACCACATCGCGCGGGTGCCGGATAGAATGCCGGGCAATTTCGACAGGGGAGCCGCAGGCATGCCGGTCGTGGAGACCAGTTTCGGGCGGCTGCAGGGCGTTCCGCGGGAGGGCCATGCCGCGTTCCTTGGTGTGCCGTATGGGGCGGCGCCGATCGGGCCGCTCCGGTGGAAGGCGCCGATGCCGCCCATTGCGTGGCCGGGCACACGGCCCGCGACCCGGCCCGGGCCGGCAGCGCGGCAGACCGGGCATCCGATCCCGGGCTTTGCTGCGAGCGGCCCGCAGAGCGAGGACTGCCTGTACCTGAACATCTTTACGCCGGCGTGCGACAGCGGGCGGCGGCCCGTGCTGTTCTGGATTCACGGCGGCGGGTTCACGCACGGGAGCGGCGCGGAGGCGCTCTACGACGGCGGGCCGCTGGCGCGGCGCGGCGACGTCGTGGTGGTGACGATCAACTACCGGCTGGGGGCGTTCGGCTACCTGCATCCTTCCACCCGGGTGCCCGGGCGCGGGCTGGCGAACAACTGCGGCCAGCTCGACGCGGTCGCGGCGCTGCGGTGGGTCCATGAGCACATTGCGGCCTTTGGCGGCGACCCGGGGAACGTCACGATTTTCGGCGAATCGGCGGGGGCGGCATCGGTCGGGACGCTGCTGGCGATGCCGGCCGCGAGGGGGCTGTTCCACAAAGCGATCCTGCAGAGCGGGGCCGGGCGGGCGATGGACGCCGCGGGCGCGGGGCAGGTGGTCGACCGGGTCGTCGAGGCGGCGGGGCTGCCGTCAGCGGAGGGGCTGCTCACGGTCGATGCCGACCGGCTGCTGGAGGCCCAGGCGAAGGTCGCGGCGAGCCGGGGGTTCGGCACGCTGCTGTTCGCGCCGATGGTGGACGGGGAGACGCTGCCGGTGCAGCCGTTCGAGGCGGTGCGGGCGGGGGCGGCGGCCGGCATCCCGGTGCTGATCGGGACGAACCGGGATGAGGTGAAGCTGTTCACGGCCCTGCAGGAGCGGGCGCCGCTGGACGATGCCGGGCTGGAGCGGGCGGTCGGGGGGATGTTCCCGGGCGCGGGCAGCGAGGCCGTGCGGACGGCGATTGCTGCGGTGCGGGAGAGCCGGAGGCGGCGCGGGCTGCCGGCGGAGAACCTGGACGTGCTGGACGCCATCTCGTCGGAGGGGATGTTCCGGGCGAACGCGCAGCGGCTGGCGCTGGCGCAGCGGGCGCATGAGACCAGGACGTACGTGTACCTGTTCACCTACGCCTCGCCGGCGCGGCGGGGCGCGCTTGGGGCGTGCCACGCGCTGGAGATGCCGTTTGTGTTCGGGACGCTGGGCTCGCCGGGGCAGGACCGTTTCGCCGGAACGGGCCCGGAGGTTGAGCGGCTCTCGGCGAACATGATGGACGCGTGGATTGCGTTTGCGCGGACGGGCGACCCCTCGCACCCGGGCATCGGGCGGTGGGAGCCGTACGACGAAGCGACGCGGCCGACGATGGTGTTCGACGCGGAGAGCCGGCTGGAGCGGGACCCGTACGGGGAGGAGCGGCTTGCGGCGGAGGCGCTGCTGGGGGCGGCGGCCGGTTAGTCCCAGGGCTCCGGGTAATACTCGGCGGCGTCGCGGACGGCGCGGGCGAGATCGTCGTCCCAGAGGCGGTGGATGAGGTAGAGCGCCATATCGATGCCCGCGGAGACGCCGGCGGCCGTAATGATGTCGCCTTCATCGACGTAGCGGGCGCCCTCGACGAGGGTAACCCGGGGATTCCGGGCAAGGATCGGGAGCCCGACCCGATGGGTGACGGCCCGGCGGCCATCGAGGAGGCCGGCACGCTCGAGGACGAGGGCGCCGGTGCAGACACACGCCAGCACTGCGGCGTGGGAGCGAAGGCGTTCGATGGTGCGGAGCATGGCCGGGTTGTCCCGCTCGCGGCGGGTGCCAATTCCGCCGGGGATGATGACGACATCGGCGGCCGGAGCATCGTCGAAGGTGCAATCCGGGAGGACGCGGAGCCCTTTGGCGCAGGTGACGACGGCGCCGGTTTCGCTGGCGGTGTAACAGCGGACTTCACCGGGGCGGAGTTCGCCGGCAAGCGTGAACATCTCCCATGGGCCGACGAAATCGAGTTCTTCGGCGCCGTCGAAAAGCAGGAAGGCGATGGTGCGCTGCACGTGCGGTCTCCGGGAGCTTGTGAACCAGGGAACAGTAGCAGCCGGCGCGGCTGAAGAAAAACGGCGGCGCCCCGGTGCGGGGCGCCGCCGTGGTGCGGCTGGAAGGCGGGGCGGGCCGCCTACGCGTCGAAGTAGAGTTCGAACTCGTAGGGGTGGGGGCGCATGCGGATGGGGTCGACCTCGTTTTCGTACTTGTAGGCGATCCAGGTCTCGAGGACGTCCTCGGTGAAGACGCCGCCCTTGAGGAGGAACTCGTGGTCTTCTTCGAGGGCGCGGAGGGAGCCATCGAGCGACTGGGCGACGGTGGGGATATTGGCGAGCTCTTCGGGGCTGAGGTCGAAGAGGTTGATTTTGTCGAGCGGCTCGCCGGGGTCCCACTCGTTGATGATGCCGTCGAGGCCGGCCATGAGGATGGCCGCGAAGGTGAGGTAGGGGTTGCCGGAGGGGTCCGGCGGGCGGAATTCGACGCGCTTCTGGCGCGGGTCGGGACTGACGAGGGGGATGCGGCAGGCCGCGGAGCGGTTGCGGGCGGAGTAGACGAGGTTGACGGGGGCTTCGTAACCGGGGACGAGGCGCTTGTAGCTGTTGGTGGTGGGGGCGGCGATGGCCATGAGGGCGCGCCCGTGGCGGATGAGGCCGGCGATGTAGTGCTTGCACATCTTCGAGATGCCGGCGTACTCCTCGCCCGCGAAGAGGTTGATGCCGTTCTTCCAGATGGAGAGGTGGGTGTGCATGCCGGAGCCGTTATCGCCGAAAAGCGGCTTGGGCATGAAGGTCGCGACTTTGCCGTTGCGGCGGGCGACGTTCTTCACGATGTACTTGTAGAGGAGGGCCTTATCGCCCATGCGGGTGAGGGTATCGAACCGCATGTCGATTTCGGCCTGGCCGGCGGTGGCGACTTCGTGGTGGTGAAGTTCGACCTGGATGCCGCACTCCTCCATGACCTCGACCATCTCGTTGCGGATGTCGGTGAGGGTGTCGTGCGGGGCGACGGGGAAGTAGCCGCCTTTGACGCGTGGGCGGTAGCCCTGGTTGAGGTCGCCGCGGAGGGTCGCTTCGGCGTTGCTGTTCCAGATGCCTTCGTCGGAGTCGACGATGTAGGAGGCGGCGTGCATCTGGTTGGCGAAGCGGACCTCATCAAAGATGAAGAACTCGAGTTCGGGGCCGATGTAGACGGTATCGCCGACACCGGTTTCGCGGAGGTACTGCTCAGCCTTCTGGGCGATGTGGCGGGCATCGCGGGTGTAGGGCTGCCGGGTGACGGGGTCTTCGACGTTGGCGATGACGGAGAGGGTGGGGACTTCGATGAAGGGGTCGATGAATGCAGTGTCCGGGTCGGGGATGAGGAGCATGTCGGACTCCTCGATCTTCTGGAAGCCGCGGATGGAGGAGCCGTCGAAGCCGTAGCCGGTGCGCCAGGGGGAGCGGTTGTAGTCGGTCCAGTCGTTCAGTTCGCGGATGGGGCGGGTGATGTGCTGCCACTGGCCGAACAGGTCGACGAATTTGACGTCGACGAAGCGGACGCCGTTCTGTTCGCAGTAGGCTTTGATTTCTTCGGGGGTCATCGCACTCCTCGGGGTGATGGTCGGCGGGTCTTCCGATTGTCGCCCGGGCGCCGGCTACGGCCACGCGCAGCGAGGGGCTGCGATATGAAGCTTCTGTTTCGGCGCCGGGGCGAAAGCCGGGAGGCCCTGCGTGTCGGTTGCAGGGTAGGGAGCCGGGGTTTCGTGCGAATTGCACCGGTGTTACGAACAGGTTTCGCGGGCGGTTCGCGGGAAGCGGGCGCGGCGCGTAGGATCGGGGCTGGTGCCCGGGCGGGCACGGGAGTGTCGATGCATCAGCGAACGGTTCTCGAAAACGGCCTGCGCGTGGTGACGGCCGAGCTGCCGCACACGCGCTCGGCGACGGTAAGCGTCTATGTCGGAGCGGGCAGCCGGTATGAGCGTGACGAGGAGGCGGGGCTTTCGCACTTCCTTGAGCACATGCTCTTCAAGGGGGCATCGCGGCGGCCGACGGCGCGGGAGATTTCGGAAGCGATCGAGTCGGTCGGCGGGGTGCACAATGCGGCGACGGACCGGGAGGCGACGCTGTACTACGCGAAGGTGCCGCACACGGCTGCGCTGACGGTGGTCGACATCCTCGCGGACATGGTGACGGAGCCGGTGATGGACCCGGCCGAGCTGGAGAAAGAGCGGGCGGTGATCCTGGAGGAGCTGGCAGGGGTGGAGGACAGCCCGGCGGAGCTGAGCGCGATCCTGGTGGATGAGACGCTCTGGCCGGGGCAGCCGCTGGGGCGGGAGATCGGCGGGACGCCGGAGAGCGTGAAGGCGCTGCCGCTGGAGGCGGTGGTGCGGTACTTCCGGAGGCAGTACGTGCCGGGGAACATGGTGCTCGCGGTGGCGGGGAATGTGCGCCATGCGGAGGTGGTGGCGGCAGCAGAGCAGTGGCTCGGGGCCCTTGCGCCGGCCGAGCCGGGGCCGTGGTACCCGGTGGTGCCGCGCAACGGGGCGCCGCGGGTGCGGGTGCGGGAGAAGGCGACGGAGCAGGCGCACCTCTGCTTCGCGTTCCCGAGCGTGCCCCTCGACAGCGACCGGCGGTTTGCGGTGAGTTTGCTGAACATGCTCCTCGGCGAGGGGATGTCGAGCCGGCTGTTCCTTGAGCTGCGGGAGGAGCGGGCGCTCGTGTACGACATCCACAGCTACACGAGCGAGTTCCGGGATGCGGGTTCGCTGACGATTTACGCGGGGTGCGACCCGGAGAACGCGCGGGTGACGGCGGAGGCGACGATTGAGGAGACGGTGAAGCTGCTTAAGGGCGTGCCGCCGGCCGAGCTGCAGAAGGCGAAAGAGATGGCGAAGGGGCGGATCCAGCTGCGGATGGAGGACACCCGCTCGGTGGCGGGGTGGCTGGGGTCGCAGGAGCTGCTGCGGGGGAAGGTGCTGACGGTGGACGAGGTGGTGGCGCGGTTCGATGCTGTGACGCTGGACGAGCTGCTGGACGTTGGGCGGGAGGTGCTGGACCCGGGGAAGGCGGTGCTGGCCGCGGTCGGGCCGATCGACGAGGGGACGTTCGCGGGGATCCTGTCCTGAGGCGGGCCGGTTCGACAGGCGGGCTGGCCAGGGGCAGAATCGCGGTATGCGCCAGGCGTACTTCGGGCGGCCGCAGGCGGGTTTTACGCCGGGCGGCGCACACGTGGCGGTGTACCTTGTGCCGGTGTTTGAGGGCCGGCTGACGGTCTTCGAGGTGACGGCCCCGGGTGTGCGTGGGCGATGGCTGCCGTGGACGGTGATGGAGTACGGGGCGAACCCGTACGAGACGGCGGCAGCGCTGGCCGATGACTGGTGCGACGGGGCGATTTCAGCGCTCGAAGTTGCCGATGTGCTGAGCTTCCCCTTCGATGCCGACGGCTGGGAGCTGGCGCTGGTGTACCGGGCGGAGCTGACAGGGCTTCCGCCGGGCGATGCGCACCGCAGGCCGGTGCTGTTTGCACCGGGCGAGGCGGACGCGATCGGGCCGTTCGACCCGGTAGACCTGCTGCGGTGGGTGGAGCGGAGCCCGGCATGCGACCCGGGGTCGGCGAGGCCGGGCAGCGAGCCGCTGGTGTTCTGACCGGGGCGCTAGAACGGTTTGAAGACGGCGAGCCAGGCGAGGAGCGGGACGCTCAGGACGAGGATGGTGCCGAAGACGATGGGGACGCGGTCTTCGAGGACCTGGCGGAGTTCTTCGGTCTCTTCGCCTTTTTTCTGGGCGACCAGGGCGGCGAGCCTGGCCCTCCGGAGCCCGAAGCCGAGCAGGGGCAGGCAGACGAAGTAGAAGAAGATGTAGAGCAGGGTGAGGATGCCGAGCCAGGCGTCTTTGATGAAGTTGTACTCAGCGGCGACGGCCCAGAAGAAGCCGGTGATGCCGCTGGCCATGGCGCCGGGCAGGAGGACCCGGGTTTCGTTGTTGGCGGCTTCGATGAGGAGGGTGGCGCGGGTGCGGAGCTCTTTGGTTGCCCAGGCGCGGAGGATGAGAGGGTAGGTGGCGCCCAGGCCGGCGCCGAGCCAGATAAGGGAGAGGACATGGACGATGCGCCACCAGTCCAAGGGGGCCTCCGGAACAGCAGCTGGGGTGCGAAGCGGTGTGCTTCGCACCCCAGACTAGGCACAGCCAGTGACTGGGTCGAGCGTTCAGGCGGGGACCGGGTTCCGCAGCTCCACGGCGGAGAGGATGACGCGGGCGGCGGCTTCCGGCGCGAGCCGGTCGGTGGAGACGGTGAGGTCGTAGCTGGCGGGGTCGAGCCATTCGGCCCCGAAGTATTCACGGAAGTAGGCGACGCGCTCGCGGTCGGTGCGCTGGACAAGGGCGCGGGCGGCGGTTTCGTCGAGCCGCGCCTGCGCCATGAGGCGGCGGACGCGCGCGGCTTCGCTGCCGGTGATGAAGACGCGGAGGACGTCGGGCCGGGCCCTGAGCATGAACTGGGCACCGTGGCCGAGGAAGACGACGCGGCCGTGATTCGCGAAGTCTTCGACGACGTCCTGGATGAGCTGGCGATAGTCGGCGGAGGTGAGGATGGGGGTGGCGTCGATGTTGAGCGGCTCGCCCCACTGCAGCGAGGCCGCGGAAGGGGTGCGGGCGAGCGCTTCGATGATGCGTGCGAAGAAGGATGGACGGCGCTCGGCCTCGGCGATGGTCTCGGGGGAGACGCCGGCTTCGAGCGCGGCTTCCTGGACGATGCGGTAGTCGAGGAGGCGGTAGCCGAGCCGCTCGGCGACGATGGCGGCGACCTCTTCGCCGCCGGTGCCGACCTGGCGGGCGATGGTGATGGCGGATATGGTCATCGGCCGGCTCCTTTCGGGTTAGTCGACGACGGTGAGTTCGGAGGGGCTGGTGGCGGCGATGGTGAGGATGCCGCCGATTTCTTCGATGGTGCCGCGGACGCAGATGTCGCGGTTGGCGAAGCCGAGGAGCGGATCGGCCGGGAAGTTCTGGCGGCTGCCGGATGGGACGATGACCTCGACGCGGAGGAGGGCATCGAAGGGGGCGCCAACGGCGAGGACGGCATCGCTGTTGCGGTCCATGACGCCGAAGACGCGGCCCTGGAGTTCGACCTGCTGGCCCCGGTTGAGGCGGGCCTGGAGGGGTGTGATGGGGTTGGTGCAGGTGAAAGTGGGCGTAAAGACGACCGGCGTCGGGGTGGCGGCCGGGGTGGTTGCCGCGGGTGTGGGCGACGCGCCCGGGGTTGCGGCGGTAGGCGAGGCAGCGGCCGGGGTCTCGGTGCTGCCGGGCGTGGGTGTCGGGTCATCGTTGTCATCGCCGCCGCAGGCTGCGAAGGCAAGGCTGGCGGCGAGGACGGCGGCGGCCCCGGCGGCGCGAGCGCCGCGGGGGATCCTCATGACGCCGCCTCGAGGGTGCGGCGCCCCGGGATGGCGACGGCCGGCGCGAGGGCCGGAGAGAGCCGGTGGACGGGCCAGAGGAGCGTTCCGTGGGTGAACTCGGCGGTGGAGGGATGGAACTCGACCGGGCCGGCGCTGCCGCAATCGACGGCGATTTCGCCGCTCAGCTCGCGAATGACGGCACGGAGCTCGTCGAAGCGGACGACGCGGAGGGAGACGGCCGGTGATTCGGGCGCCGTGTGGGCGAAGACGCCGGTCTGGGGGTGGGGCTGGACGTTGCCGTCTACGGGGAGATGGACCTCGCAGAGGAGGTCGGACCTGACGCGGATGAAGGGGAGGCCGACGATCCGCTCGCCGGAGACGAGCGCCCAGGAGCGGAGCCTGGTTGCGGCCTCGCGGATGCGGGCCAGGTTGAGCTCGGTTTCGCGGTAGACGGTCTTGCGGGGAAGGATGGTGGACGGGGAGATGGCGTACTGCACTGCGCGTACCTCCTGTGTGCTGGCGGCGGGCGGGAGGGCCCGCCTGGTTCCGGGTCGCAGAGGAGGCAGAGGCTCCTCCGAACGCCTACGGGGTTAGCTGACGGGTTCGGCGTCGGAAGTCGCCGTCCTTCGCTGTGGAAGGATGCACCCCAGGTGATGGGTCCCCCGTTCCCGGCGCGGCCGGGATTCGGCTCGTTCACACTACCACATTCGGAGCGGCCGTGCGCGTCGACACGGAAAAATGCGGGGGAATGCGGATGGGCGGCGGGGGAGCGGGTGGGGCCGGATGCGGGCTTGCGGTTGCGGCGGGGCCGGGGGCTGCCGGGAGGCACGGTGCACAGCGGGCGGCGGGAAGTTCGGCTACGATCGCGGCATGCGGGATGGCGGAAATGGGCCCGGGCACGATGACGTCGCGCTGCTCGTCGACTGGGAGAACCTGAAGTTCAGCCTGATGCAGCGGAACCGTCGTCCGAATGTGACGGCGCTGCGGGAGGCGGCGGAGCGGTTCGGGCGGGTGGCCTACGCGCGGGCGTACGCGGACTGGATGGACCCGGTCCAGGCGGGCGACCCGGCGTCGCTGTATACGGCGGGGCTGGAGCCGGTGTACGTGCTCACCCGGCGGTACACGACGGCGGAGGGCGAGGCGCGCATCCAGAACTCGGTCGATGTGAAGCTGGCGGTCGACTGCGTGGAGGCGAGCCACCTCTACCCGAACATCGGGACGTTTGTGATCGCCTCGGGCGACCACAGCTTCTTCCACGTCGTGATGCTGCTGCGGGCGCGGGGAAAGCGGGTGGTGGTGATCGGGGTGTCGTGGGCGACCTCGGCGCAGCTCGTGCAGCAGGCCGACGTGGTGCTGTACTACGACCTCGACGTGGAGCCGGAGGTCGACCGTGCTGCTGCAACGCCGGTGAGGGAGCCGGCGGCGGTGGAGAAGATCGAGCCGCGGCTGGCCGCGGCGGCGGCGCGGGCGCTGGAGCTGGCGCAGGCGAAGGGGCCGGTCTCGGCGGAGCCGCGGGAGGTCGCCGAGGTGCTGAAGCAGATCCTCGCGATTGTGGAGGACTTCCGGACGAACGGGCGCGACCTGCCGCTTTCGCTGGTGGGGCAGGAGCTGCAGAAGCGGATGCCGCAGGCGGACTTCCAGCGGCTGGCGCGCGGCCGGGCGGGCGACTTCGCGCGGGCGCTGCACGAGAGCGGGCTGCTGATGATGGTGAACGCGGACTTTACGGACTGGCTGTTCCTGCCGAATGAGCGGACGGAGGCGATCGAGCGGCCGCGGAACGTGGGGCAGGAGCTGGCGAAGTACGACTACGCCAAATTCAACTACAACGACCTGACCGAGGAGCAGCGGCGGGCGGTGATCGTGGCGATCCACGACGAGCGGAACAAGCCGGGGGTCGGGTGGCTGACGTTCAACCGGATCGTGGACACGCTGAAGCCGGTGGTGCGGCGCGAGGAGTCGGACGTGAAGAACCTCGTGAACAGCATGCTCTCGTGGGGTGTGCTGCGGGTCGGCGAGGAGCGGACGGGGCATTCGCCGGAGACGGGGCAGACGTACCAGTACAAGACGTTCGAGCTGGATTTGCAGAACCCGGACGTGCGCCGGGCGCTGCACCTGGAGTAGGCGCGGGCGCTCAGGCGGTGGCGGGGGCGGCGGCGCCGGCGGCCCGCCGGGCGAGGGCGGCGGCGATGAACTCGCGGAAGAGCGGATGGGGGCGGTTCGGCCGGCTCTGGAGTTCGGGGTGGAACTGGGTGCCGAGCATGAAGGGGTGGCCAGAGATTTCGGAGATTTCGACGAGCGAGCCATCGGGGGAGGTGCCGCTCACGCGGAGGCCTTCGGCTTCGAGGCGGGCGCGGTAGGCGTTGTTGAACTCCCACCGGTGGCGGTGGCGCTCGCGGACGAGGTCGGTGCCGTAGGCGCGGCGGGCGAGGCTGCCGGGAAGGAGGCGGCAGGGGTAGGCGCCGAGGCGCATGGTGCCGCCGAGGTTGACGACGGCGTGCTGCTCTTCGAGGAGGCTGATGACGGGGTGGGGTGTTTCGGGGTCGAACTCGGTGCTGTTGGCGCCGACGAGGCCGCAGGCGTGGCGGGCGAATTCGGTGACGAGGGCCTGCATGCCGAGGCAGAGGCCGAGGTAGGGCGTGCCGGTGGTGCGGGCGTATTCGGCGGCGCGGATTTTGCCTTCCCAGCCGCGTTCGCCGAAGCCGCCGGGGACGACGATGCCGTCGACGCCGGCGAGGAGGTCGGCCGGGTCGCGGGTTTCGAGGGCCTCGGCGGGAACCCAGCGGATGGCGACCTCGGCCTCGTGGGCGATGCCGGCGTGGACGAGGGCCTCTTTGACGGAGATGTAGGCATCGCGGAGTTCGACGTACTTGCCGACGACGGCGACTTCTGCGGCCCGGCGCGGGTGCTTGAGGCGGTAGACGAGGTCGCGCCATTCGGCGAGGTCGCGCTGGCCTTCGAGGCCGAGGCGGTCGAGGACGAAGTCGCCGAGGCCGCGTTCTTCGAGGGTGATGGGGACTTCGTAGATGGTGTCGGCCGTCTCCATGGGGATGACGGCGCGGGGCTCGACGTCGCAGAAAAGGGCGACCTTATCGGTGATGTCGCGGGGAACGGGGTGGTCGGCGCGGAGGACGATGGCGTCGGGCTGGATGCCCTTGGAGCGGAGTTCGCGGACGGAGTGCTGGGTGGGCTTGGTCTTCAGTTCACCGGTGGCGCCGACCCAGGGGAGGAAGCAGACGTGGACGCTGAGGGTGGCATCGCGGGGCTGTTCGTGACGGATCTGGCGGATGGCTTCGATGAAGGTTTCGCCTTCGATATCGCCGACGGTGCCGCCGACTTCGCAGATGAGGACGTCGCAGCCGGTCTGCTCGGCGACGCCATAGATGCGGGCTTTGATTTCGTTGGTGAGGTGGGGGACCTGCTGGATGGTGCCGCCGAGGTAGTCGCCGCGGCGTTCGCGTTCGAGGACGGCAAGGTAGACCTGGCCGGAGGTGACGGAGGAGGCGGCGGTGAGGTCCTGGTCGATGAAGCGTTCGTAGTGGCCGAGGTCGAGGTCGGTTTCGGCGCCGTCGACGGTGACGAACACCTCCCCGTGCTGGTAGGGGGACATGGTGCCGGGGTCGACGTTGAGGTAGGGGTCGAGCTTCTGGATGGAGACTTTGATGCCGCGGGATTTGAGGATTCGGCCGAGGCTGGCGGTGGTGATGCCTTTGCCGACTGAGCTGACGACGCCGCCGGTGACGAATATGTACTTCGGCATGGCCTCCTGCGTCCCGCGGTTTGTTCGATGCTACGGTGCGGGGTGGGCGCGGTCAACGAACATTTGTGTTACGTCACGCTGAGCCGGACTGTGCGGCGCGGGCGGCGAGGCGCTGGCGGGCGAAGGCGGTCACCATATCGGCGATGCCCATGAGGCCCATGCCTTTGCCCATGGAGACCTCTTTGCCGAAGACGGTGAAGACGCTGTCGCAGGGGACGGCGGCGACCTCTTCGAGCGGCTGCCCGGAGAGGGTCTCATCGAGGATGACGGCCCAGGCCTTGGCGGAGAGGCCCTGCGGGTTTTCGACGGCGAAGTGGAACTTCAGGGTGCCGTCGGGCAGGTCTTCGGCCCAGACGTAGGCATCGGATTCGCACTTCTGGACGTGGTGTTCTTCGGGGAAGGGGCGGGTTGCGATCCGCTCGGGAACCTCTTTGAAGCGGTCGGCGTACTCGATGAGCATCTCGATCCGCTCCTGGCGGTCGGCGAAGGCGAAGTCGTCGATGACCTGCTGGAAGGCTTTGGGGGGCTGGGCCATGGGGGTGCTCCGGGAGGGCGTGCGGCGGGCAGACGGGCCGCCCGCCGCACGGGTGCTTCACCAACCAGCGTAGCGGAGTTCAGCGCTCGATGGGGACGCCGACGGAGTTGCCCCACTCGGTCCAGGAGCCGTCGTAGTTGCGGACGTTGGGGTAGCCGAGGAGGTACTTGAGGACGAACCAGGTGTGGGAGCTGCGTTCGCCGATGCGGCAGTAGGCGATGACCTCGTCGTTGGGGGTGAGGCCGGCTTCCTGCTCGTAGATCGCCTTGAGCTCGGCGGCGGACTTGAAGGTGCCGTCTTCGGGGTTGGCTGCGCGGGCCCAGGGGACGTTCTTCGCCCCGGGGATGTGGCCGCCGCGGAGGACACCCTCCTGGGGGTATTCGGGCATGTGGGTGCGCTCGCCGGTGTACTCCTGGGGGCTGCGGACGTCGACGAGTTTGACGCCGGTGCCGAGCTTCTTGAGGACTTCGTCGCGGAAGATGCGGATTTTGGTGTCGTCGCGCTCGGGCGCGCGGTACTCGGTGGGCGGGTAGGTGGGGACGTCTTTCACGAGCGGCCGGCCTTCCTTCTCCCACTTCAGGCGGCCGCCGTCCATGACCCTTGCGTTGGTGTGGCCGAAGAGCTGGAAGACCCAGAAGGCGTAGCAGGCCCACCAGTTGTTCTTGTCGCCGTAGAAGACGACGGTGGTTTCGGGGGTGACGCCGATGCGGCTCATGAGCTTTTCGAAGCCGGCGCGGTCGAGGTAGTCGCGGCGGAGGGGGTCGTTGAGATCAGCGGCCCAGTCGACCTGGACGGCGCCGGGGATGTGGCCGGAGGGGTAGAGGAGGGGGTCTTCGTTCGATTCGATGATGCGGACGGAGGGGTCGTTGAGGTGCTGGGCGACCCATTCGGTTGAGACGAGGACTTCGGGATGAGCGTAACCGCGAGTAGCGATTTCGGGGTCGGTCATGGGGATGCTCCGTTCAGTTCGGGGGAAGATTGCGGCAGGGCCGCGAGGCTGATTGTAGCCCGGCCAGTTCAGAAAGTCGAGCGATCGAGTCAACAATCAGGAGGAGGCGAGAAAGTCGTCACGGCCCGGGAGGCGACGGGTGAGCTGGCCGCCGTCGACGGGGAGGTTGTGGCCGGTGATGAAGCTGGAGGCATCGGAGGCGAGCCAGAGGACGGCTTCGACGACGTCGTCGACTGTGCCCATGCGGCGGAGGGGAGTTTCGCGCGTGAAGGCGCGGACGACGGGCGGGATGAACATGTGGGCGGTCATTGGAGTTTCGATGAGCCCGGGGGAGACGACGTTGACGCGGACACCCTGGGGGCCGTATTCGAGGGCGGCGATCCGGGTGATGTGGTTGATGGCGGCTTTGGAGCCGCCGTAGGCGGCGAGCCCTTCGCCGACGAGGAGGGCGGTGATGGAGGAGATGGTGATGAGTGAGCCGCCGCCGGTGGCGGCCATGGCGTTGGCCATGTGGCGGATGAAGGAGACGGCGCCGAGGAACTGGACGCTGGCCATGTTGTAGAGCCGCTCGGGGGTGAGGTCGCGGATGGGGGTACTCTGTTCGAAGCCGGCGCAGTTCAGGGCGACATCAAGGGTGCCGAAGCGGTCGAGTGCGACGCGGGCGAGGGCTTCGACCTGGTCGTCGCGGGTGATGTCGCAGGGGACGGGGATGGCGCCGCATTCGCGGCCGAGGGCTTCGAGTTCGGGGAAGCGGCGGGCAGCGGCGATGACGGTGGCGCCTTCGCAGGCGAAGCGGAGGGCGGCAGCGCGGCCGATGCCGGAGGAGGCGCCGAGGACGACGGCGACCTTGCCGGCCAGCCGCCCGGCGGGCTCTCCCGGCGATGCCGGCTGGGGGCCGGGCCCGGTGCTCATTCGAGCGTGCCCCAGAGCTGCTTCGCCTGGGCGCGGAGCTCGGCGCGGAAATCGGGGTGGGCGATGGCGATGAGCTCCTCGGCGCGCTGGCGGTGGTTCTTATCGAGCAGGCGGGCGATGCCGTACTCGGTGATGACGGTATCGGCGAGGTAGCGGGGGACGGTGACGAGGGTGCCCTCGGGGTGCTGGGCGACGATCTTGGAGACGGTCCCCTCGAGGGCGGTGGAGCGGAGGACGGTGATGGCGCGGCCATCGGGGCAGAGGGCGGCGGAGAGGTGGGCATCGGGCTGGCCGCCGGTGCCGTTGACCATGTGGCCGCCGAAGCGGTCCTCGCTGGCGACCTGCCCGAGGAGGTCGACGGCGATGGCGCTGTTGATGGAGGTCATCTGGCGGTTCTGGGCCATGAGGAGGGGGTTGAGGAGGTAGTTGGAGTCGTGGAGTTCGAAGGCGGGGTTATCGGCGATGATGCGGAGGTCGGTGCCGTCGCAGCCGGTCCAGGCGGTGGCGACGGCGCGGCCTTTGTGGATGGACTTGCGGGCGCCGGTGAGGACGCCCTTTTCCCAGAGGCGGGCGAGGCCGGGGGAGCCGAGTTCGGTGTGGAGGCCGAGGTCGTGGGCGTGGTCGAAGGCGCCGGCCTTGAACATGAGGGAGCTGGGCTGGCCGACGCCGACCTGGATGGTGTCGCCGTCGCGGATGAGGGTCTTGAGGTGCTCGGCGATGGCCTGGGCGGCCGGGTCGACCTCGGAGAGGCCGAAGGCCTGCTCGAGGATGCCCGGCGGCATGAGGTGGAACATGTCCTCGACGAGGGCGACCTGGTCGGGGGAGGCTTCGTTGAGGATTCTCAGGAGGGCGTCGCGGTTTTCGGGCGGGGCCTGGGTTTCGATGCGCTGGCGGACGGCGGGGATATCGACGGGTTTGATGTAGCCGTCGACGAAGGTCTCGATTTCGGAGACATGGATCCAGGTATCGCCGTAGACGGGCTCGATGTTGGGGTCGATGGCGGCGACGGTGTGGCGGCAGCGGCGGACGTAGGCCTTCTTGTGCCACATGTGGGGGCCGAAGTTCACGTAGCCCTTTTCGTTGGGCGGGGAGACGGCGACGAGGAAGACGTCGGGGATGCGGGCTTCGGGGCGGCCGGCGTCAAAGGCCTTGAAGCCGAGCATGAAGGTATTGGGCAGGTAGGTGGCGATGCGCTGGTCGTGGGCGGGGCGGAGGGCATCGCCGATGAAGAGTTCGATCTCCTTTTCGCCTTTGGGGCCGTCGGGGGAGAAGAGCGGGACCTCGCGGGGTGCGAGGCAACGGATATCGACGCGTTCGAGCTGCCGGGCGCGCTCGAGCAGTGCCTGGGTGAGGACACCGGGGCAGAGGATGCCGAGCCCGACGAGGTGGCCGTTCTGCACGACCTCGAGGGCTTCGGCGGGGCTCTTCTTGCGCGACTCAAATTCGTCGCGCCAGCTGGCGTAGCGGCGGGTTGCGGGTGCGGTCATCGCTGGTCCTCCGGGTGGATTGGAGATACGGGCAACGGCTGCACAGCTGCGGCCTGGCGGGCCGCGGTTCGGATGGCGGCGGGGAATTCGGCGGGTGCGAGGTCGCCGGCTTCGAGGCGGCGGACGGCCGCCCGGACGGCAGCGAGGATGGCAAGCTGGCGGGTGGCCTCGCGGGCGATCCAGGCGGGCGGGGCGTCGACGGCGAGGGCGCGGAGCTCGGCGGCGGTGTAGACGCCGGCCTCGCGGAGGAGGCCGGGCAGGCGGTAGAGGACGAAGGGGCGGAGGTCGGGCAGGGCGCTGTGGAAGGCGGCGGTGGAGCGGCTGACGGGTGCGCGGGTGAAGGCCTCCCTGGCGAGCGCCTCGAGGGCGGCGCGGGCGGCGTCCAGCGCGTCGAGCAGGGCATCGACGTCGGCGGGGGTTGCCGAGCCGGCAGCGGCGAGCGCCCCGGCGAGGTCGGCCGGGGCGGGCGGTTCATCGAGCCAGGCGAGCGCGCCGGGCGCGGGCATGGCGGCTATTCGAGCTCCATCCAGCGGTCGTAGAGCTGATGGAAGTGGCGGATTTTCGTTTCGTTGTAGCTGGCGAAGACGACTTCGGGCCGCTTCATGGTCTTGAGGCCGAGCTGGACCTTCGGGATGTTGAAGGTGTCCTGGTTGAAGACGCGGGCGAGCATGCCGAGTTCGGGGGCATCGGCCCAGTCGTCATCGGGGCCGAGCCAGTGGATCGGGGCGGCCGGCGGCTTCGGTTCGCCCTTCGGCCACGGGGCAAGGAACATGCACTCCATGATGCATTCGTCGGGGTTGTCGCCGTGGGGGCGGAAGCGGTAGGTGATGCGGTTGAAGGCGCCCCAGGGGTGGAAGTTGGGGAAGACGGTGTAGTAGATGGAGTCGAGGTATTCGGCGTCGCAGTAGGTATCGGCTTCATCGCCGATGACGGCGCGCATGCCTTCGCGGCTGAGCATGGCGGCGAACTGGCGGGCGCTCATGCCCGGCGGGACCTCGGCGAGCGGCGGGGTATCGAGGTTGCGGTCGAACATGGCGTCGAGCATGTCCTGCTGGCTGGGGGTTTCGCGCAGGTGGGGGCTCGGCGTGCCGTTCGGCGTGATGGCGCGGGAGAAGTTGCCGAAGACGTCGTACTGGGAGTTGGAGTCGCCGATGCCGTTGAGGAGCTGGGGGTGGGTGGCGACGACGTGGTAAGCCTCCATGAAGGCTTCCTGGGCGACCTTCCAGTTGCAGCGGAGGATCTTGGCGACGTGGGCCTGCTTGAAGCGGTTGGCGAGGTCCCACCGTTCGAAGTGGCGGGGGAGGTCGCCGAGGAACTGCTCGAGGGGCTCGGCGTTGGGGTCGGGGTTGATGAAGACGAAGCCGCCCCAGGTGCCGACTTTGACCTCGGGGAGGTGGTAGTCGCGCTCGTTGACCTCGGGGAAGTCCCACCGGCAGACGACCTCTTTGAGGGAGCCGTCGATCTCCCAGCACCAGCCGTGGAAGGGGCAGCGGAACTCCTGGGCGCCGCGGCCGTCGAATTCGCGGAGCTGGCGGCCGCGGTGGAGGCAGGCGTTATGGAAGGCCTGGATGCGGTCGGGGGCGCTGCGGACGACGAGGAAGGAGAGGTGGGCGATGTCGTAGACGATGTAGTCGCCGACTTCGGGGATGTCTTCCTCGCGGCAGGCCATCTGCCAGACGCGCTTCCAGATTTTTTCGACTTCGCGGTCGTGGATGGCTTTGCTGTAGTACTGTTCGGCGGGGACGCGGGTGACGCCGGGCTCGATGGGGGATTCGAGGCGGAGGACTGGCGGGACGGGGCGGGAGTCCTGGTCGAGGAGCTCCTGGTAGAGGGTGCCGGCGGAGCGGTAGCCGGCTTCGGTCTTGCGGCCCTGGTCGCCGACGGTTTTGAGTGCCATGGTGGGAGCCTCCGTGGGAAAGGTCAGTCGTGGACGATTTCGATGCCGCGTGCGCGCTCAGCGCGGTGGCCGAGGCCTTCGACGGGTTTGCCGCCGACCCAGATGATCATGTGGGGGTCGGCGTAGGTGAGGGGGCCTTCGATGTGGCGGGTGGTGAAGCCATCGAAGATGCCCCAGCTTTCGCCCTTGGTGACGCGGACGCGGTTGCCGGGGAGCTCTTCGTAGATGGCGCCGGAGAGCGGGTGCCGCTTTTTGCGGGGCGGGCGGTTGAGAGCGGGCGCGGTTTCGGCTGGTGCGTCGGCCATGGCTATCGTTCCTGCCAGATTTTTGGCTGCTCGGCCAGTGCCGCGACTATACTGTGCGCGGAGATCGATTGCAACGGTTTCTCCCGGCTATCGACGGGGGAAATCGCAGGAGGGAACGATGCGACGCTGGGAGGGCGAGGCCGAGCTGGAGGTGCTGCGGGCAGGCTACCGGCGGCGGGTGCAGCTGGAGCTGTTCACGAAGCCGACGCCGCCGGGGAAGGTGCAGGGCTGGGGCGGGGCGTTCCGGGCGGAGCCGCTGGTGGTGCCGGCGATCGGGCGGGGTGTGGTGACGCTCGACAGCGGCGACGAGCTGGAGGTAATGGTGGAGAGCTTTGACGCCGTGACGGGGAAGGGGACGCTCTTCGGGCTGGGGGCGCCGCCGAAGGTCCTGCGGGATTAGCCGCCGGCGGGGGCGGCCGAGGGACGGCTGACGGCGGAGCCGGGCGTCGGGAGGACGGTGACGGGCATCTCCTCGGGCTCGAGGCCGAGGGTGATGAGCACCTTTGCGAGGCCGAGGAAAAGGCCGACGCCGAGGGTCAGTTCGGCGAGGCCGGCATCGCCGAGCTCGTCGCGGAGGGCGGCGCCGAGAGCAGGGTCGGCGCGGGCGGGGTCGCCGATGATGGCGTCGGTGTACTGGAGGATGCGCTTTTCGCGCGGGCTGAGCGGGGCATCGAGGTAGCCGTCGGTGACGAGGTCGAGCGTGGCTTCATCGAGGCCCTCTTCGCGGGCGAGGGAGAAGCGGACCTGGCGGCAGAAACCGCAGGCGGTGACGCGGGCGTTGCGGATCCGGGCGATCTCCTTCTCGCGCTGGGAGAGGGCGGAGTCCATCCAGAAGTCGGCGTAGAGGGCTGCGAACCGCTGCTGGATGGCAGGCGCGTGGGCGAGGACGGTGTGGAAGGCCGGCGGCTGGCCGGGCACGGCGGAGGGGACGCGGGGGACGGTGGACATGGGTCAGGCTCCTTCGAGGCGGGGTGCGACGAGGGTCATCCGGCAGACGGCATCGAACATGGCGAGGGCGGCGAGGAGGGTGACGGCCGCGCGGTCGCCGCACTCGTCGCGGAACGCGAGGACGGGTGCATCGGGGAGGTCGTGGTGGCTCCAGGGGATGTAGCGGGCGATATCGAGCGCGAGGGCATCGGCGCGGGGGAGGCCAAAGGGAGCCTCGCCGCGGGCGAGGGCGTCGGTCTCGGTGGACGGGAGCTCGGCCAGGGCGGGACCGCAATCCGCGGGGTCGGCGCGGTGGAGCGCGGCGACGAGGCGCCGGCAGCGTTCGAGCGTGGCGGCGGGTACGGCGTCGGTATCGAAGCAGGCGGCGAGGAACCGTTCGAAGCCGTCGCGGAGGGAGGGGATGGGCGCAAGGCGGCCGGCGAGGGGCCCAGGGATGACGGACTGCGGCATGCGGGAATACTGGACTATTGGCCAAAGCTTTGTCCAGCAGGATAAACTCCCGGGGACTCGATTTCGGGAGGGCTGCATGGAGATCGCTGGCAAGGTTGCGCTGGTCACCGGCGCGGGGTCGGGCATCGGCCGGGCGTGCGCGGAGCGGCTGGCGCGGGAAGGCGCGAAGGTTGTCGTGGTCGACATCGACGCGGCGGGCGGGGAGGAAACGGTTCGGCGGATCGCGGCGGCCGGCGGGGAGGCGGCGTTTGTGCAGGGCGACGTGGGCACGCCGGAGGGCATTGCGGAGACGTTCCGGGCGGCGAAGCGGGTCTTCGGGCGGCTCGACATCGTGCACAACAACGCGGGGATCATGACGGGCGACACGCCGGGCTGGCCGGATGCGCCGCTGGAGAAGGTGCACCGGGTGATTTCGGTGAATACGTCGGGCGTGATCATGGGAACGCGGGCGGCGGTGGAGGCGTTCCGGGAGCATGGGGACGGGGGCGTGGTGGTGAACACGGCGAGCATCGCCGGGCTGGGGCCGCTGCCGTTCGACCCGGTCTACGCGGCGTCGAAGGCGGCCGTGATTCACTTCACGAAGTCGTGCGCGATGCTGAAGGAGCTGGAGAACGTGCGGGTGAACGCGGTGGCGCCGGGGATGGTGGACACGCCGATCATCGCGAAGACGGGCGACGGGACGCGGCCGGCGAAGTGGCTGGAACCGTCGCTGGAGGGGGCGGTGCTGCTGCCGCCGGAGCGGATCGCGGAGGAGGTGGTGCGGCTGATCCGTGATGACACGCTTGCCGGGGAGGTGAGCGTGGTGATGCACGAGAGCGCACAGCCCGCGGCAGGCGGGTAGGATCGGGCCGCCGCGGGCCCGGGCGCCGGGACGGGACGCTCCGCGGGCAGCGCCGGCCGGGCGGTGCGCCCGTGAGCACAACACCAAAGGGAGGTTTCGAAAATGCCGCTGGAGAGTCTGCCGGTTGAATTCCTGTTCACGATGACGGCGAACGTTTCGGCGCCGACGATGATCCAGGGGGGGCCGCAGGGATCGCGGTTGATCGTCAGCGTTCCGGCGGGGACGTTCGAAGGCCCGAAGCTGAGGGGCACGGTTGTGCCGCACTCAGGAGGCGACTGGGTGACGCTGCGGCCGGACGGAAGCATGAAGCTGGACGTGCGGCTGACGCTGCAGACGGACGACGGGGCGCACATCCTGGTGACGTATACGGGCATCGGCGCGCGAGCCGCTGACGGGAGCACGAAAGTGTACTCGACGCCGCTGTTCGAAACGGGGGCGGAGAAATACGCCTGGCTGAACACCGTGCAGGCAGTCGGGATCGGGAGCACGGGGCCGAACGGCGTGACCTACGAGGTGTACGCGCTCCGGGCGTAGCGTCAGCCGGCCAGGCGGCGGGCCGCCTCGGCGAGGAGCTCGAGGGGCGAGGGGTGCCAGGCGACGAGGGCTGCGGCCTGGTCGACGGTTGCCTCTGTCTGCATGAGCGCGGCGGCGGCGCTGACGAGTTCGTGCGCGCCGGGACCGGCGGCCTGGGCGGAGACAATTTCGCCGGTGCGCCGGTCGGCGTGGAGGCGGAGGAGGCCGGGGTGGCCGCCGCGGGCGACGGACGGAGCGGTGCCTTCGAAGCCGAGGGTGACCGACGCGAGCGGGATGCCGGCCTGCTGCGCGGCTGCGGCGGTGCTGCCGACGGCGGCGACGGGCGGGACGGTGTGGGCCAGCCACGGGACGGCAGACAGGCGGGCGACGCGCGATTCGCCGGCGGCGTTCGCGCCGGCGGTGCGGCCCTGGACGGCTGCGGTTGATGAGCGCATGCCCTGGCCGGTGATATCGCCGGCGGCGAAGATGCCGGGCACGCCGGTCGCGCAGGCGGCATCGACCGGGATGGCGCCGTCGGCACCGGGGGTGAGGCCGGCGCATTCGATGCCGAGGCCGCGGACCGACGGGACACGAGGGTCGGCGGCGAGCACGCAGGCCGCTGCGACCGGGCGTTCGCCGGCGGCGGTTGCGAGGACGACCGTCTCGCCTTCGGCGCGGAGCGGGACGGCGCCGACGAGGACCGTGATGCCGAGCGGCTGGAGGAGGTCGGCGAGGAGCGGCTGGAGGTCGTCGTCGAAGCCGGCGAAGACGGACGGCCCGGGTGCAGCGAGGGTGACGGCGGAGCCGGCCAGGGCGAGGAGCGTTGCGTATTCAAGGGCGAAGACGCCGCCGGAGGGCCCGCCGCCGAGGATGAGACAGGAGGGGGGCGGTTCGCGCCAGGATTGGACGACATCGGGGGTGGCCAGGCGGTCGGCGGGGAGGCCGGGGACCGCGGGCGGCTCCCAGCGTGCGCCGCTGGCGATGACGACGGCGTCGGCGGCGAGCTCCCCGGCACCGGCGACCGTGAGCAGGCCGGGCTCGCGGAAGCTGGCGTGGCCGGCGACGACCTCGACGCGGGCGCGGCGGAGGGAGGTTTCGAGCCCGGCCGCGAGGGAGCGGGCGAGGGCGCGGGCGCGGTCGTTGGCGCGGCCCAGCTGGAACGTCTCCGAGGCGGTGAGGACGCCGGCGACGGCGAGTTCGCGGGCGCGGACGAACCCTTCGGCGGCATCGAGGAGGATGGAGGTGGGGATGCAGGTGAAGTGGACGCAGGAGCCGCCAGGGCGCTCGGCCTCGACGAGGGCGACGGAGGCGCCGAGGCGGGCGGCTTCGAGGGCGGCGGCGACGCCGGCCGCACCGCCGCCGATGACGGCGACATCGAAGCGGCGCGCCGTGCTCATGGCAGCAGGAGCCGGTAGGGGGCTTCGAGGAGGTCGCGGACGGTGCCGAGGAAGGCGGCCCCGGGGGCGCCATCGACCGCGCGGTGGTCGATGGTGAGCGAAAGGGTGAGGGTCCGGGCGCGGACGGGGCGGTCGCCGTCCCAGCGAATGTCGTCGACGAGTTGTCCTACGCCGAGGATGGCGACGTTGGGCGGGTTGATGATTGGGGTGAAGAATTCGACGCCGGCCATGCCGAGGGAGGTGACGGAGAAGGTCTGGCCGGCGTAGTCATCGAGGCCGAGGGTCCCGGCGCGGGCGGCCTCGGCGAGACGGGCGGTTTCGCGGGCGAGATCGCGGAGGTGGAGGGTGTCGGCGTTGCGGATGACCGGGACGACAAGGCCGGCCTCGAGGGCGACGGCCATGCCGATGTGGACCTCCGGCTCGAGGACGATGGCGTCGGGTTCGACGCGGGCGTTGAGGGCGGGGTGCTGGCGGAGGGCGCGGGCGACGGCGCGGATGACCAGGTCGGTGATGGAGGGGCGGATGCCCTCGGGCTGCCACTCGGCGATGAGCTGCTCGCGGAGGCGGAGGGCCTCGTCCATGCGGACGCGCATGCCGAGGGTGAGCTGGGCCGTCTCCTGGAGGCTGCGGTGCATGCGCTCGGCGATGGTTTTGCGCATGCCGCGGAGGGGGATGCGCTGGCCGGGGGCGGGCGCCGCAGCAGCAGGGGCCGGGACCGGGGGCGCCGAAGGCGGCGGGGCGGCCGGGCGGGCAGCTGCGGCAGCTTCGACGTCCTCTTTGGTGATACGGCCGCCGGGGCCGGTGCCGCGGACGGCGGCGAGGTCGATGCCGAGCTCGCGGGCGAGGGCGCGGGCGACGGGCGTCGCGGGCGACGGTTCGGCCGGGGCAGGGGACGGGGCAGCCGCGGGAGCGGCCGGGCGGGCTGCGGCGGCGTGGGCGCGGTGCACGTCCTCCTCGGTGATGCGGCCGCCGGGGCCGGTGCCGAGGACGGTTTCGAGCGGGACGCCGAGTTCGGCGGCGAGGCGGCGGGCGGCCGGGGAGGCAGCTACGTGCCCGGGCGCGGGCGGCGGGGGCGGCGGAGCGGGGACGCCCGGCGCGGCTGCGGCGGCGGCAGGGGCGGCGGGAGCGGGGCGCCGGCGGGCGGGGCCTCGCCGGGGGCGAGGATGTAGCCGACGACGGAACCGGGCGGGAGGGTCGTGCCGGCCGGGACGGCGTGGCGGAGGATGCCGTCGGCCTCGGCTTCGACCTGGAATTCGATCTTCTCGGTCTCGAGACGGTAGACGATGTCGCCGGCGCGGACGGGGGCGCCGTCGGGCACCAGCCATTCGGCGACGGTGCCTTCGGTCATGGTCATGCCCAGCTTGGGAACCAGGACTTCAGTCGGCATAGGACGCTCCGCAGGGGACTTCAATGAAAAGCCCGGCCGCGGCAGCCAGGCGGAGGATGCGGCCGGGATCGAGAAGGAGGGGGCCGTCGGCGCAGGGGACGAGGCTGGCGCGCTGGCCGGGAAGGAGACGGCGCTCGCGTTCGCCGTCGAGGGCGAGGATGCCCGGGCCGCGCCATTCGATGGCCTCGCCGAAGGGCACCTCGCGGTGGCTGCGGACGGAGACGGGGACGACGAGCCCGGGGGCGAGGGGGACGCGGACCTCCCGGCCGGGCTCACCGATATCGATGGCGAGGGCGCCTGCTCCGGGGCCGGGCAGGCCGAGCATGCCGCCGATCGCCGCAAGGCCGGTGACGGCAGGGTCGGAGCGGAGGAGGAGGACGGCGGCGAGCTCGGCCGGTTTCCAGACGGCGCGGGCGCCGGTGAAGCGGTCGGTGACGAGGGCGGCATCGACGAGGGCGATGTCGGGCGGTTCGCCCTCGACGTCGACGCGGATGTGCGGGCAGGGGTTGGCAGCGTCGTCGAGGGGGACGCGGGCAGCGGCGACGAGCCCGGCGGCGAGGCCGGCGACCGTCGGCTCGCAGGTGAGGGGGAAGACGTTGTTCGTCCCGGTGGAAAGGGGGAGCAGCGGGATATGCGGCCATCCGGCGGCCGCGGCCCGGCAGGTGCCGTCGCCGCCGAGCACGACCACCGCGGCGGCCCCGCGCTCGCGGAGGAGGCGGGCCGCCGCGCGGGTATCAAGCGCCGACCCGGTGAGGTCGACGGGCAGCGGCTCGGCCTCGAAGGGGAGGCCGAGGCCGTCGAGGGCATCTTCAACGAGGCGGTGCGGCCCCGGGAGGTAGTGGACGCGGCGGGCGCCGGCGGCGGCAGCGCCGATGAGCAGCCGGCGGAGGATGCCGCGCTTGGCGGCGTCGCTGACGACGGCAGCGTGGGCGATAAGGCGGCGGATGTCCTTGCCGGAGGCCGGGTTGGCGATGACCCCGAGGATGCCGGGCTCCATGGTCAGCCGGCGCGGCCGAGAAGGCGGAGGACTTCGCTGGCGATGCGGTCGGCGTTGGGGACGTAGTGGGCTTCGAGGGCAGGGCTGAAGGGGACCGGGGAGAAGGGTGCGCCGACGCGGCCGACCGGGGCATCGAGGTAATCGAAGGCGAGCTCCTGGAGCTGGGCCGCGATCTCAGCGCCGAACCCGCCGAAGCGGACCGCCTCGTGCACGACCAGGGCGCGGTGGGTCTTGCGGACCGATTCGACCAGGGTCGCGGTATCGAGGGGCACGAGCGAGCGGGGGTCGATGACTTCGGCGTCGATGCCGTGCTCCAGCAGTTTTTCGGCGGCGGCGAGGCTCTCCTGGACCATGCGGCCGGTCGCGATGATGGTGAAGTTCGTGCCCGGGCGGACGACGGCGGCCTGGCCGAGGGGGATTTCGTACATCTCCTCGGGGACGTGACCGGCGAGGCCGAGGAGCGCCTTGTTGTTGACGACGATCACGGGGCTGTCGTCGTGGACGGCGGCGATGATGAGGCCTTTGGCTTCGTAGGGGCCGGAGGCCATGACGACCTTGAGGCCCGGGACGTGGCAGAACCAGGCTTCGAGGGACTGGGAGTGCTGGGCGGCGAGGTTGAGGCCGGCGCCGGCCATGGTGTGGATGGTGAGGGGGAGCCGGGCCTTGCCGCCGAACATGTACCGCATCTTGGCGGCCTGGTTGACGATCTGGTCCATGGCCACGCCCATGAAGTCCATGAACATGATGTCGATGATGGGGCGGAGGCCGGTGGCGGCAGCGCCAACGCCGAGGCCGACGAGGGCGGCTTCGGAGATGGGGGTATCGACAACGCGTTCGGGGCCGAATTCATCGAGGAGGCCGCGGCTGAAGCCGAAGACGGAGCCGTAGAGGGCGACATCTTCGCCGGCGAGGAAGACGTTCGGGTCCTCCTGCATGAGCTGGCGGAGGGCCTCGTTGATGGCCATCACGACGGGGAGCTGGCGCTGGGCGGTTGCGGTAGTCATGGCACGGGCTCCGGGGGGTTAGCTGGCGTAGACGTCTTCGGTGAGGGCGGAGGGGTCGGGGAAGGGGCTCGACTCGGCGAAGGCGACAGCCTCGCGGACTTCCGCCTGGACCTGGTCGCGGACGGCGGCAGCGCCGGCGGCATCGAGGATGCCGAGCTCGGCGAGGCGGCGTTCGAGGAGGGTGATGGGGTCGCGCTCGCGCCAGGCGCGGACCTCGTCGTCGGAGCGGTAGACGACGCCCATGCCGCGGACGCCGACGTGGTCGTAGAAGCGATAGGTTTTGCACTCGAGGAGGGTGGGGCCTTCGCCGCGGCGGGCGCGTGCGATGGCTTCGCCGGCGGCCTCGTAGACGGCGATGACGTCCATGCCGTCGACGACGACGCCGGGGAACCCGTAGCCGGCGGCGCGGTCGGCGATATCGCGGATGGCCTGGTGGCGGTCCTGGCGGGTGAACTCGCCGAAGCCGTTGTTTTCGCAAACGAAGATGAGGGGGAGGCGGTAGAGGCCGGCCATGTTCGCGGCTTCGTGGAAGCTGCCCTCGTTGGAGGCGCCGTCGCCGAAGAAGCAGGCGGTGACGTTCTGGGTCTTGCGGTATTTGTTGGAGAAGGCTGCGCCGACGGCGATGGGCGGGCCGCCGCCGACGATGCCGTTGGCGCCGAGCATGCCGAGGTCCATATCGGCGATGTGCATGGAGCCGCCCTTGCCGCGGCAGTAGCCGGTGGCGCGACCGAAGAGCTCGGCGAACATGCGGCGGAAGTCGCCGCCGACGGCGACGAGGTGGCCGTGGCCGCGGTGGGTGCTGGTGACCTGGTCGCCGGGGCCGAGGTGGGCGGCGACGCCGGCGGCGACGGCCTCTTCGCCGACGTAGAGGTGGAGTGCGCCGGGGATGCGGCCGGCCTCGGAGAGGCGGCCAGCTTCCTCTTCGAAGAGGCGGATGCGGAGCATGCGGCGGTGGAGGTCGAGGAGGGTCTCGGGCGCGGGGGTCATTGGCATCACCGGAAGGGAATTTGGCTGGCCGTCCAACTGCGCGCGTAACTGTAGCGAAACGCGGAGGGGAGGAAAAGGGGCGTACAGGGCTTCGGCCTGCTAGCCTAAAAGTTAGACAGGCAACCACCACGGGGGAACTGCCCCCCGCGAGGGCATTGAACGATGGCACGATTGGACATCAACGCAATTCGACGGAGACAGATCATCGATGCAGCCGTGGCGGTGATGGCCGAGAAGGGCTGGGCGGAGACCTCGATCGACGAAGCGACCCGGCGGGCGGAGGTGAGCCGGGGGCTGGTCTCGTACCACTTCAGGGACAAGGCGGACCTGCTTTCGGGGGTGCTGGCGCGCTGCCAGGAGATTTTCAATGAGTCGGTGGCGCAGGCGCAGTTCGAGGGGCAGAACCCGGTCGCGACGATGCGGGCGGTGACGCGGATCTCGATTGAGCTGGCGAAGGTGAACCCGGTGCCGTACGAAGTGTTCGTCCAGTTCACGGCGAGCGCGAAACGCGACCCGCGGCTGGGCGACGAGATCCGGGCGCTGTGGGAGGGATTCCGGCGGACGACGGCGGCGGCGATCCGGGCGGGCCAGCGGGCCGGGGTGTTCCGTGCCGACCTGGACGCGGACGCAGCGGCGGCGCGGCACATCGGCGCCGTGACCGGGGTAGCGCTGCAGTGGCTGCTCGAGCCGGGGGCGTTCGACCTGGAGGAGACGGAGCGGCAGACGGTTGACATGCTGATGCGGTACCTGGTGGCGGAGGGGGTGGACCCGGTGACGGGCCTGGCAACGCCGGTGACGGCGAGCCTCGACGGCTGAGCCTGCGGGGCCGGGGGCCAGCCCCGGCCAGTTCCTTGGCCGCTCTTCCAAACTTTCGGGCAATGTGGTAAAAGCGTCCGGCAGCAGCGCAGGGCGTGGGTTGAGCGCGCCCTGCGGCAGATGGAGGGACGCAGATGCAGGTGCTCGAAGGGAAGGTGGCCGCGGTCACCGGCGGCAGCCGCGGGATCGGCAGGGGGCTGGTGGAAGCCTTCCTGCGGGAAGGCGCGATGGTGGCCTTCAACGGGCGAGACGCGAAGAAGGGGGAGCAGGCGCTCGCCGAGCTGTGCGCGGGCGACCGGGCAGTCTTCGTGCAGGGCGACGCCCGGAACAGCGCGGATGTGAAGCGGCTGGTCGACACGGCCGTCGAGCGGTGGGGCAGGCTCGACATCA
Organism: Tepidiforma thermophila; assembly: GCF_002563855.1. Classification (NCBI taxonomy): domain Bacteria; kingdom Bacillati; phylum Chloroflexota; class Tepidiformia; order Tepidiformales; family Tepidiformaceae; genus Tepidiforma; species Tepidiforma thermophila. The sequence goes on along the minus strand of NZ_PDJQ01000001.1, from coordinate 855,966 downwards.
TGGTGAACAACGCGGGCGGGATTACCCGGCCGGCGCCCATCGCGCACCTCGATGACGATGCGTGGGAGAACGATATCCGCTGGAACCTGGGCGGGGTGTTCTACGGGACGAAATGGGCGCTCCAGCAGATGATCCCGCGCGGCTGGGGCCGGATCATCAACATCTCGTCGGTGGAGGGGAAGCAGGGGGCGGCCGGGATGGCCGGGTACGTGGCGGCGAAGCACGGGGTGAACGGGTTGACGAAGACGACAGCGCTCGAGGTGGGGCGGCTGGGGATCACGTGCAACGCGATCTGCCCGGGGCTGATCATCACCGACGCGGTGCGGGATTCCGGCGATGCGACCGCGAAGGCGATGGGGCTCTCGGGGCTCGACGAGATGGTGGAAAAGATCTTCAAAGCGAAGACGGCGACCGGGGAGATCAATACGGTCGAGCAGGTGGCCGCCGTTGCGCTCCTGCTGGCGAGCGAGGCGGGGGCCGGGATCACGGGCGCGTGCATCTCGGTCGATTGCGGCACGGCACAGTACTGAGGGGGCAGACGAATGACGGAGAAGCTGTGCTCGTGGGATGCGGACCCGAACCCGCGCTACCGGCTGGTGACGACCGGGAACGTGGAGGAGGTGCTGCCGGGGGTCATCAAACCGCTGACGGCGGACCTGATCAACCAGTGGGACTACCGGTTCACGACGCGGATGGCGGAGGAGCTGGGCGTGCTCGACCTGGTGCCGACGGCGCCGCCGCCGGCGATGAACGTGCTCGGGGTGGTCGGCGGCCGCTGGACGCTCGGTGTGGCGTGGTCGATGGCGATTACGTCAACCTACCAGGTGGGCGGCGGGACGGACATGCTCCAGCAGTTCGTCGAGGGGGAGGAGCTGACGGCGGGACAGGCGCAGGACATTGAGCGGGCGAAGGCTGCCCGCCGGCGGATCATGGCGCGCTGGCGGAACGCCGAGCGGGAGATTGCGCGCGGGGCGGAGATTTCGACGAAGGCGTACCGGCAGGCGTGGGCGCGGGAATACCCGCGGCTCCGGGCGGATGAGCTGCTGCGGGCGATCGACGAGAACATCGAGGTTGTCGCCGGGCTGTTCGTTTCGCACGTGATCGTGTCGGTCGGGGGTGCGGAGTACACCGGCATCCTGTCGGGGCTGCTGGACCAGCACGTGCCGAAGCACCCGGCGACCTGGGTCACGACGCTGACGAGCGCGCTGCGGGATGTGGAGAGCGCGAAGCCCGGGAAGGCAACGTGGGACCTCGCGCGGGCAGGGCGGCACAGCGCGGCGATCGCGGCGGCGTTCGCGGAGCTGCCGACGGAGGCGCTGCTGGCGCGGCTGGCGGCGCCCGTTTCGCCGGCGTGGGAGGCGTTCGCGACGCGCTACCGGGAGCTGATCCGGGAGTACGGCTACCGCGGACAGCGGGAGACCGACCCCTCCACGCCGACGTGGGACGAGGCGCCGGGCTTCCTGCTCGGGGCGCTGCGGGCCGATATGGCGGCGCCGGCTTCGGCGGACCCGCACCGGAAGGAAGCGCGGACGGCGGCAGCGCGGGAGCGGCTGGAGGCGCGGGTGGAGAGCCTGCTGCCGAACCGGGTGCGCCGCCAGTTCCGGGAGACGCTGGTGATGGCGCAGCGGCTGAACCGCGGGCGCGAAGGGACGAAAGCGAACTGGGCGCGGGCCTGCCGGGCGTTCCGGCCGCCGCTCCTGGAGATCGGGCGGCGGCTGGTGCAGCGGGGCGCGCTGGAGCAGACGGAGGACGTGTTCTTCCTGCGGCTGGCGGAGGTGCGCCAGTTCGAAACGCTCGACCCGGCCGCAGCAAAAGCAGCGGTGAGGGAGCGGCAGGAGGAGTACCGCCGGCTGGAGGGCTACCGGCTGCCGGAGGGAGTGTTCGAGCTGCCGACGCAGCTGGTGCCCGTCGGCGAGGCGGCCGGGCCGGGCGCGGCGGCGCTGCACGGGCAGGGCGTCAGCCCCGGGAAGGCGACGGGCCCAGCCCGCGTGATCGCGAGCGTGGATGCGGCGCTGGAAACGGAGGTGCAGCCCGGCGAGGTGCTGGTGCTGCCGGTGTTCGATGCGCCGATGGCGCCGCTGTTCGTACCGGCCGCTGCGCTGGTAGTGGAGACCGGGGGGATGCTGAGCCACGCGGCGATTGTGGCGCGGGAGTACGGCATCCCGGCGGTCGTCGGGGCGAAGGACGCCACGCGGGTCATCCGCGAGGGCCAGCTGGTGACCGTCGACGGCGATACGGGGACGGTCACCCTGGCGTGAACCACTCGGTATTGTTCGGGAGCGAATCCCGGGAAGGAGCAGTGTGAGATGGATCTTGGTCTGAAGGGAAAGCGTGCGCTGATTACGGGTGCAAGCCGCGGCATCGGGCGGGCGATCGCCGAGACGCTGGCGGCGGAGGGCGTGCACCTGGGCATCTGCGCGCGGACGCCGGATGGGCTGAACGCGGCCGCGGAGGAGTTGCGCCGCCATGGTGTGACGGTCGTCGCGGAGCCGGTCGACGTGGGGAAGCGGGATGAGTACATCGCCTGGATTGCGCGGGCCGGGGAGCAGCTGGGCGGGATCGACATCTTCGTCAGCAACACGAGCGGGGGCGCGGCGCCGGGCGAGCAGGGGTTCGTGCAGAACTTCGAGGTGGACATGCTGGGGGCGGTCCGCGGGTTCGAGGCGGCCCGGCCGTTCCTCGAGAAGTCGGATGCCCCGGCGGTGGTGTTCATCAGCACGACGGCGGCCGTGGAGACGTTCGGGCAGCCGAACGGCTACGGGGCGATGAAGGCGGCGCTGATCAACTACGCGAATGCGCTCTCGCAGGCGTACGCGCCGAAGGGGATCCGGGTGAACGTGGTCTCGCCGGGGCCGATTTACTTCGAGGGCGGGCCGTGGGCGATGATCAGGCAGGCGATGCCGCAGTTCTATGAGGCGACGCTGAAGCAGCAGCCGATGGGGCGGATGGGCACGCCGGAGGAGGTGGCGCGGGCGGTGGCATTCCTGGCGAGCCCGGCAGCCTCGTGGATTACCGGGGTGAACCTGGTGGTCGATGGCGGGTTCACGAAGCGGGTGGACTTCTAGCCCGGGGCGCCGACGCGCGAAGGAGGGTGCGCGATGGGCCGGATCGACGGCTATCTCGTCTGCGGGGGGAACTGGCACGATTTCGACTACCCGCGGCTGCGGCTGCTGGAGCTGCTGGCGGAGCACGAGGACGTGCGGGTGCTGGTGGGGCGCGATTTCCGGGATATCGACGGGATCGCGGGCTGCCGGTTCCTGGTGACGTACACGTGCGACCTGCGCCCGAGCGAGGCCGAGGTGGAGAACCTGGCCCGGTTCGTGGAGCGCGGGGGGCGGTGGTTCGCGCTCCACGGGACGAACGCGGTGTTCGAGATGGAGCCGGACGGGGTGCACAGCCCGCGGATTCTGCGCAGGTACATGGAGACGCTGGGGAGCCAGTTCATCGCGCACCCGCCGGTGGGGCGCTACCCGGTGTGGCCGGTGGCGGAGCACCCGCTGGTAGAGGGGCTGGGGCGCTGGGAGACCGGCGAGGGAGAAGAGCTGTACCTGTGCGAGTACCACGGGGAGGTCCGGCCGCTGCTGGCGACGCGGTTCGGGGGCGAGGCGCCGGGCTTCGCGGAATCGTCGTGGCCGGAGGAGCGGGAGTGGCCGGTGCTGTACCTGCACCCGTTCGGGGAGGGGGCGGTGCTCTACCTGACGCCGGGGCACCGGCGGCGCCGATACGACATGCTGGTCGCCCCGGGCGGGCAGGCGTTCGGGAGCGCGGCGGGGCGGTTCCAGTTCCCGGAGTACCCGCGGTTCGAGCCGGGGTCGTGGGAGGTGCCGGAGTACGTGGAGCTGCTGCGGCGGGGGATCCGCTGGGCGAAGGGCGAGTACCCGCTGCTGTGAGGCGGGGTGGGGGCCGAGGTCCCGGCCCCCACCCCGGCAAGCCTGACGTCAGTCGCGCGGGAGACCGAGACCGCGCTGGGCGATGATGTTGCGCTGGATTTCGCTGGTGCCGCCGGCGATGGTGAGCGAGACGGCGTTGAGGTAGGCGCGGGCGGCTTCGCCTTTGAACGGCGCGGAGCGGTCCATGAGGACGCCGGCGGTGCCGAGCATGCGGAGGGCGGTATGGGCGATGCGCTGGCCGGTTTCCGAGGTGAAGAGCTTGGCGATCGACGCCTCGGCGTTCGGGATCTTGCCGGCGGCCTGCATGCTGATGATGCGGTAGGCGAGGAGGGTGAGAACCTGCACCTCGACGGCACGGTCGGCCCAGGCGAGGCGGGCGGCCGCGGCGGTGGAGGGCGGCAGTTCGGCACGGTGTTCGCGGAGCCAGGCGGTGTACCGTTCGATGCTCTTCCGCTGGCCGACGGCGGTGCCGATGGAAGAGCGCTCGAAATCGAGGGTGGTGGCGCCGACGTACCAGCCGCGGTTGACCTCGCCGACGACGTTGCGGGCCGGGACGCGGACGTCTTCGAAGAACACTTCGTTGAAGTCGTGGCCGCCGGCCATGTTGACGAGGGGACGGACAGTGATGCCGGGCGACTTCATATCGACGAGGAAGTAGGTGATGCCGCGGTGCTTGGGGGCGTCGGGGTCGGTGCGGGCGAGGAGGAAGCACCAGTCGGCGAAGTGGGCGAAGGAGGTCCAGATCTTCTGGCCGTTGATGATGAAGTCGTCGCCGTCGCGGACAGCGCGGGTCTGGAGGGAGGCGAGGTCGGAGCCGGCGCCGGGTTCAGAGTAGCCCTGGCACCAGATGACTTCGCCGCTGAGGATGCGGGGGAGGTGTTCGCGCTTCTGCTCTTCGGTGCCGTGGGTGATGAGGGTCGGGCCGAGCATCATGACGCCGAGGCCGCCTGGCTGCGGGGCGCCGGCTTCGGCGAACTCCTGGTTGAGGATGAATTGCTCGACGACGGTCATGCCGGCGCCGCCGTACTCCTTCGGCCAGGCGGGGGCGATCCAGCCGCGGCGGACGAGGGCGTCGCGCCACTGGCCGAAGGCAGGGTTGGTGCGCGGGTCGTAGAAGAAGCCGGTGACGCCGCGGATCTCGGCAGGGAGGTTGTCGCGGATGAAGGCGCGGACTTCCTCGCGCCAGGCGGCCTGTTCGGGGGTATCGCGGAGCTGCATCGGGGACGGGGTCTCCTCAGGAGGGTTCGAACTCGAGGTAGAGGGCCTTGAGGCCGCGGAGGATCACGCTGGGGACGTGCGTGTAGTCGTTCTTGCCCTCGGCGGCGCGGATGTTCTTGAGCCGGCTGAGGAGGAGCGTGAAGGCGATCCGCGCTTCGAGGCGGGCGAGGGCGGCGCCGAGGCAGTAGTGGATGCCGCGGCCGAAGGCGAGGTGGCCTTCGGGGGCCTCGCGCTCGAGGTCGATCTGGTCGGCGTGGGGGAACTCGGCTTCATCGCGGTTGGCCGAGGCGTAGGAGAGGAGGATGCGGGTCCCGGCAGGGATGGGCGTGCCGCCGATTTCGGTGTCGACGACGGCCTGGCGGAAGAGGCCCTGGACCGGCGATTCGAGCCGGAGGGCTTCTTCGACGAAGTTGGGGATGAGTTCGGGCTGCGCGCGGAGCCGCTGCATGACCTCCGGGTGATGGATGAGGAGCATCATGCCGGAGGCGATGAGGTTTGTGGTGGTTTCGTTCCCGGCGACGAGGATTTGCTGGAGGATGCTGAGCATCTCGGCCATATCGAGCGGGCGCGATTCTTCGCCTTCGAGGCCGATATGGGCGTTGAGGAGGTCGGTGAGGATATCGTCGCGGGGGCTGGTGCGGCGCTCTTCGAGGCGCTCGGCGAAGTAGTGCTGGAATTCGACGATGGACTTCGCGCACTCGATCTCGCGCTCGCGGGTGAGGAAGCCGCCGAGGGGTGCGACGGAGTCATCGGACCAGCGCTTGAAGCGGTCCATATCGGCGCGGTCGACGCCGAGGGCATCGGCGATGACGGTGAGGGGAAGCGGTACGGCGAACTGGCGGACGAGCTCAACCTCGCCGTCGTTGATGAAGCGGTCGATGAGGTCGTTGGCGATGGCGGTGATGGAGGGTTCGAGGCTGGCGACTCGCCGTGCGGAGAAGGCCTTGTTGACGAGCGCGCGGTAGCGGGAATGGGCCGGGGGGTCCTGGGTGAGGAGGGTGTTCACGGGCATCCAGCCCTGGCGCATGATGGCGAGGATCTCCTCATCGGGGACCGGCCGGAGGCCGGGGCCGGACTTGGAGGAGAAGATTTCGGGGTGGCGGAGGACGTGGAGGACGTCTTCGAAGCGGGAGACGATGAAGAAGCCGGCGCCGGGGACCTGGTAGACGGGGCATTCGCGGCGCATGGCCTCGTAGAAGGGGAAGGGGCACTCGGCGGTTTCGGGTGCGAGGGGGTTGATTTCGGCGAGGCTCGGCATTTGGCTACCACCGCAAGGATTTGGCCGGTCGTCCAGCGGCGGACAGTGTACCGCGAGCGGGGCGGTTCGTGAAGGGGTGGTATCGGCGGCGTCGATGCTTGCAATGGACGGAGCCGTGCCTATACTACCCGTGACCCGGAGATTGGCCAGACAGCCAAAGTTTTGGACCGAAGCGTTTTCCGGGCGACCAACAGGGGAGGGACTGCGATGGAATCGACCTACTGGAGCCGCTACTGGCGCGCCCGCATCCGGCGGCGTGCCTTCCTGGCAGGGACCGGGGTGGCGGCCCTCGGGGCGGCCGGCCTGAGCGTCGGCTGCGGCGACGACGATGACGACGAGGGCGGCGCAACTGCTACGGCGCCTTCCGGGGGGGCGACGCAGCCGGCGGGGAGCCCGACGCCGGCGCCGGCGGGCAAGCGCGGCGGGACGATGCGGATCGCCAAGGCCTCGCCGGACACGGGGCTCGACCCGCACATCGTGGTCACGAACCCGATCCACCCGGCGAAGGCGTATTCGCACCTGTGGACGTACCAGGTCTCGACGAAGACGGTGTGCTACGACCTGGCGGTCGAGCATGAGCAGGTGGACCCGCTGACGCTGCGGGTGAAGCTGCGCCAGGGGGTGACATTCCAGCCCGATGTGGCGAACGGGCGGGAGCTGACGGCGGAGGATGTGGCCTACTCGTACACCCGCTTCCCGGTGGCGCTGACGAAGGGCTCGCAGGTGAACCAGATCCAGTGGGGCTGGATCGACAAGATTGAGACGCCGGACAAGTACACCGTCGTCATCAAGCAGAAGAACCCATTCGCCTCGAACGTGATTGCGCTCGGTTCGAGCGCGTTTGCGGTGGTGGCGAAGGAGGTGGTGGAGGCGAACGGCGGCGACCTGATGAAGGTGATGAACGCGGGGAGCGGGCCGTACCGGATGGTGAAGCGGGAGCCGACCGGTACGCGGTACGAGCGGAACCCGAACTATTTCCAGCATGACCCGCCCTCGCCGACCTACGTGAAGGAAGGGCCGTACATCGACGCGTGGGAGGAGTCGATCATCCCGGACCCGGCGACGATCAAGGCGAAGTTCCTTGCCGGCGAGCTGGACGTGCTGACGGTCGTGAACATCGACCGGCTGGTGGCGGACGAGCTGGGGCGGGAGAAGGGGATCAAGGTGGTGAAGGGCCCGGCCAATGGCCACCTGGTTATGCAGTTCGACAACTTCAAGTGGACGGACAAGCGGCTGCGGCAGGCGGTCTGGATGGCGATCGACCGGGATGCCTTCATCAAGAACCTGTACCTGGGCGAGGGGCTGTACGGCGGGCCGACGGCCTCGGAGTTCGCGAAGGAGGGGTACGGGCTTTCGCAGGAGGAGCTGAAGAAGCTCCAGGCATTCAACCCGGGCGATGCCAAGAAGCTGTGGCAGGAGGCCGGCGGGTCGCAGACGTTCCCGACGATCAAGATGGTGACGATGCAGGCGATCCCGATCTTCGCGACGGCGACGGAGTTCGTGAAGAAGCAGCTGGAGCAGAACCTCGGCGTGAAGGTCGAGGTGGAGGTGGTGGACCCGGCGACCTACGTGGCGCGGGCGGTGGCCGGCTTCGCGGAGAAGGCGCCGAAGCCGTGGGACCTGTTCATCGCGTGGGAGCTTTCGCTCCAGACGATCCCGGACTACAACGCGCTGGCGCACTACGTGCCGGTGGGCTACGGGGCGATCTTCGGGAACCTGCGGCCGGATTCGCCGAAGTCGGATACGGCGGCGTTCGCCGGGCGGATGCAGCAGCTCTGGAACGCGCAGGCGCAGGAGCTGAACCCCGAGGCGCGGAAGCAGAAGGTGCAGGAGATCGTGCGGGTGATCCACCAGGAGTACGGGCCGGCCATTCCGCTGCCGGTGCCGGAGTTCGCCTACGCGGCCTTCCGCGACCGGGTGAAGAACTACCCGGAGAAGGACTTCATGTACGCGAACGCGGGCACCGGGTTCTTCCGCGTCCAGGACATCTGGCTGGACGCCTGACACCGCTGGGGGGAAGGCGGGACCGCCCCGTTCCGCCCTTCCCCCTTTTCGCGATGGGAGGAGCATGCGATGCGGACGTACATCCTGCGGCGGCTGGCGCTCTTTCCGGTGACGCTGCTGGGCGTCTCGATCCTTTCGTTTACGCTCATCCGGGCGCTGCCGGCTGATGCGGCGACGATCCGGCTGGGCGCTTCGGGTTCGGCGTGCGAAGAGTGCATCGCCGTTGTGAAGAAGGAGCTCGGGCTGGATAAGTCGAAGCCGGAGCAGTACCTGCTCTGGCTGGGGAATGCGCTCCGCGGCGATTTCGGGCTTTCCACGGCGACGCGCCGGGAGATCACGCCGGAGCTGCGCGACCGCTTCTTCACGACGCTCCAGCTTGGGCTGGTGACGGTCTTCTTCACGCTGGCGATCGGCGTGCCGATCGGGGCGCTCTCGGCGGTGCGGGCGCACTCCGTGGGCGACTATACGGCGCGGTTCTTCTCGATCCTTGGGCTTTCGGTGCCGAACTTCTGGCTGGGGACGCTGGTGATCTACCTGCCGGCCTACTGGTGGGGCTGGACACCCGTGAAGCAGTGGCGGGGATTGACGGAGGACCCGGTGACGCACTTCGCCCTGCTGGTCCTGCCGGCGCTGGTGCTGGCGATCGGGGCCTCGGCCTACGTGGCGCGGATCGTGCGCTCGAGCATGATCGAGGCGCTCTACGCGGATTATGTGCGGACGGCGCGTGCGAAGGGATTGAAGGAGCAGAGCGTCGTCTGGGTGCACGTGTTCCGGAACTCGGTGCTGACGCTGCTGACGGTGCTGGGGCTGCAGTTCGGGCTGATCCTCGGCGGTTCGATTGTGATTGAGCAGCTGTTCGGCATCCCGGGGATGGGGTCGATGGCGGCGAAAGCGGTGGCCGACCGGGACCACCAGACGATCCAGGCGGTGACGGTGACGATTGCGGCCTCGTTCCTGATGGTCACGCTGATCGTCGACGTGCTGTACGCGTGGGCCGACCCGCGGCTGCGGGTGTAAGGACGCGGGAGGAAAGCAAGGATGGCCACCGAAGCGCAGGCAGGCGTGCTCGCAATCCCGGGACGGCGCATCGATTTCGGTTTGGGGCGGCTGCGCCGGTTCGCGCGGCGGCAGCCGCTGGGGACGGCCTCGGCGCTGGTGATCGCCGGGCTGGTGCTGATGGCGGTCTTCGCGGATGCGCCGTTCATGCGGACGACGGACCCGAAGGAGTTCGGCTCGGACATCCTGGTGGGCCCGAGCGCGGACCACTGGTTCGGGACGAACCGGAACGGGCAGGACCTGTACTCGCGGGTGGTGTACGGGGCGCGCCCGTCGCTGATGGTGGGGATTGCGACGGTGCTGATCAGCGTGGTGGGCGGGACGGTGCTGGGGCTGCTGGCGGGCTACCTCGGCGGGTTTGTCGACACGCTGATCAGCCGGCTGGCGGAGGTGCTGCTCTCGTTCCCGGCGATCCTGTTCGGGCTGGTGGTGGCGACGTGGCTGGGGCCGGGGCTGCGGTCGGTCATTATCGCGATCAGCATCATCTTCACGCCGGTGATCATGCGGATCATCCGCGGGGGCGTGCTGGTCGAGCGGCAGCGGATGTACGTGGAGGCAGCGCGCGTCATCGGCTGCTCGGAGGCGCGGCTGATGTTCCGGCACATCCTGCCGAATATTGGGCCGCTGGTGATTGTGGTGGCGAGCACGACGCTGCCGGCGGCGATCCTTGCGGAGTCGGCGCTGACGTTCCTTGGCGTGGGGCTGCCACTGGGCGAGCCATCGTGGGGGAACGACCTGGGGCCGCAGGCGCGGGCGTACTTCAACACGGCGTGGTGGCTGGCGGTCTTCCCCGGGCTGGCGCTGAGCCTGACGGTGCTGGCCTTCAACCTGCTGGGCGATGCGCTCCGAGACGAGCTGGACCCGCGCCTGCGGGGCAGCGGCCTCGGGGAGCGGTGAGCGGGGAGCTGGGAGCTGGGAGCTGGGAGCTGGGAGCCGGGAGCCGGGAGCTGGGAGCTGGGAGCTGGGAGCTGGGAGCCGGGAGCGGGGAGCCGGGAGCCGGGAGCTGGGAGCTGGGAGCTGGGAGCCGGGAGCCGGGAGCTGGGAGCTGGGAGCGGGGAGCTGGGAGCTGGGAGCCGGGAGCCGGGAGCCGGGAGCTGGGAGCCGGGAGCCGGGAGCGGGGAGCGGGGAGCTGGGAGCTGGGAGCTGGGAGCTGGGAGCCGGGAGCTGGGAGCTGGGAGCGGTGAGCGGGGAGCCGGGAGGTGGGAGCGGGGAGCTGGGAGCTGGGAGCGGGGAGCGGGGAGCGGGGAGCGGGTGTTGCGGGCGGGTTCGGCCTGTCAAGCTCCAACCTCCAAGCTCCAATCTGGGGGAGGGGCTGGGCGAGAGCAGGCGGGCCGGGAGCTGGGAGCTGGGAGCCGGGAGCCGGGAGGGAGCGTGATGGGCGTGCCTGTTTGGTCAGGCTTCAAGCTCCAAGCTCCAAGCTTCCAGCTGGGGGCGGGGAGGCAGGTGGGGCGGCGAGGGGAGCTGTGTAAACGGGGCTTCCGTATCCCGTAGCGGGGCGGGTGGTAATCTCGGGGCTGAGCCGGCGGGCAGGCGCTGCCCGTCGGCCCGCCGTGTGATTCCACCTTTTCGAACAGGAAGAGCCCGATGTCGAATCGCCAGGCACGCCGCGAACTGAGCCGGACGCAGGGGACGCGGCCGCAGCGCACCCCGCGCGCCTCTGCACCGCCGCCGCGCAGGACGGGAGGCGGGGGAAGCGAGATTTTCACGAGGCCGTTTGTGCTGATCGTGGCGGCCGTGATCGTCGTGCTGGGTGCGATCCTGGTGGCGGTGGTGGCTACTTCGGGCGGGGGGTCGAGCGACGACATCGCGAGCCGGCTGCGGGAGAAGGCGAACGACCTGCCCACGGACCTCGCGAACGGGATGAAGCTGGGCAAGGACGATGCGCCGGTGAAGCTGACGGTGTACGCGGATTTCCAGTGCCCGTTCTGCCTGAAGTTCACCGGTGAGCAGGAGATCGACATCATCGAGGAGTTTGTGAAGCCCGGCATCGTGCAGCTGGAGTACCAGAACCTGCCGATCCTCGGGCCGGAGTCGGTGCGGGCGGCGCTGGCGGGGATGTGCGCGGCCGACCAGAACAAGTTCTGGGAGTACCACAACAAGCTCTTCCTGGTGCAGGCCGAGGCGGGCCAGATTGATGATGAAAAGCTGAACGTGGGGCGGTTCTCGGATGAGAACCTGAAGAAGTACGCGGTCGAGCTGGGGCTGGACACGGAGAAGTTCAACCAGTGTCTCGAGAGCTCGGAGCACCTGGACGAGGTTACGGAGCAGCAGCGGACCGCGAGTTCGTTCGGCATCCGGGGGACGCCGGGCTTCCTGGTGAACGGGCAGCCGCTCGGGGCCGGGACGCCGGCGAACATGGACGCTTGGCGGAGCCTCTTCCAGCAGGTACAGGCCCAGCTGGCGACGGCGACGGCGCAGGCGGGGTCGACCGCGACGCCGGAGGCCTCGCCGACGGGCGCTGCGAGCCCCGCGCCAACGCCGACGAACGCACCCTAGGGGACGGCGGGGCGCGGCCGCAGCTCCGGCCATGCCGACGGGCGTGACGGGCGACCGCAGGGAGGAATGGCGGTATGCGATGGTTCGAGAAGGGCGTGCCGGGGAGCACGGGGGGCTGGGCGGCGACAGCGGCCGTGCTGGCCCTGGCCGTCGTGGTGCTGGGCGGGCTCCTGGCGTGGCGCTGGGACGGCGGCGAGGGGAGCGCGGCGGGGCAGCCGGGGCCCGGCTGGACGGCGGCAGGCCCGCGGGCGGCAACACACGAGCACGCGGACTTCGCGCTGGTGATCCGGGGCCAAAGGTTCGATTTCGGGCAGCCGCAGTTCCTTTCGGACACCGAGGGCCGGGAGCTGAGCGAACACGTCCACATCCACGCGCCGCGCTTCACGGTGGTGCATGTGCATTCGACGCTGGCGACATGGGACGAATTTTTTCGCAGCCTCGGGTTCAGGCTGACGGACCCGTCGTTCCCGGGGGTCACCTCCGAGCGGACGTGCCTGGTGCTCCCCTCCGGCGAGCAGCTGTGCAATACGGCGACCGAGCGGTGGTCGTTCATTGCGAACGGGGTGCCGGTCGACGGGCTGGCCACGGTGACCATCGGCGACCTGGACCGTGTCCTGTTCAGCTACGGGCCGGAGACGCCGGAGGAAGCGCTGGCGAAGTACTGGGGGCTGGTGACCGACCAGGCGTGCATCCCGTCGGAGCTGTGCCGCGCCCGGATCCCGCCGGACGAGCCGCCGGAGACCTGCTCCGGGCGGGGGACCTGCACGCGCTAGGGCAGCTGGCCGCGGGTTAGACGGCGGCCCAGTCGTTCGTGGTGAAGATGTCGACGTCGGGCGGGGTGCGCTCGCCGAGTTCGAGGCGGAAGCCGGCGACGGCGCCGATCATGGCGGCGTTATCGGTGCAGAACTTCGGCGGCGGGATACGGACGGGGACCGGCGAGCGGCGGAGGAGCTCTTCGCGGAGGCGCGCATTCGCGGCGACGCCGCCGGCGACGAGGATGTTGCGGGCGCCGAGCTCGCGGGCGAGCCGCGCCGTCTTGCCGGCGAGGACATCGACGACGGACTCCTGGAATTCCCAGGCGATTTCGGGAACGGGGTAGCGGCCTTCGCGGACGGTGTGGAGGACGGCGGTTTTGAGACCGCTGAAGCTGAAGTCGAAGGTGCCGTGGAGCCAGGCGCGGGGGAGTTCGAGCGAGGAGGGACCGCCTTCAAGGGCGGCGCGGGCGATGTGGGGGCCGCCAGGGAAGGGGAGCCCGAGAAGACGCCCGGCTTTATCGAACGCCTCGCCGGCGGCGTCGTCGCGGGTGCCGCCGATCCGTTCGTACTGGCCGTGGCCGCGCATGAAGACCAGGTCGGTGTGGCCGCCGGAGACGACGAGGCAGAGGGCGGGGAACTCGGGTTCCGGGCCTTCGACGAGCCAGTTGGCGTAGATGTGGCCTTCGAGGTGGTTGACGCCGATGAAGGGGAGGCCGCGGCCGAACGCGATGGCGCGGGCGGCGTTGTACCCGACGAGGAGGCTCCCTGCGAGGCCGGGGCCGCGGGTGCCGGCGACGGCGTCGATATCGTCAAGGGTGCAGTTGGCCGCCGCGAGCGCCTCCTGGATGACCGGCACGATCTTCAGCAGGTGCTGGCGGCTGGCGACCTCAGGGACGACGCCGCCGTATTTGGCGTGGAGGTCGACCTGGGAGGAGACGATGGACGACAGGGCCACGCGGCCGTCTTCGACGACGGCGGCCGCGGTCTCGTCGCAGGAGGATTCGATGGCGAGGACTTTCATTTCAGGAAAAGCATAGCAGCGGTTCGGCGGCTGGCGGGAGGGTTGACGGCAGGAGACGGGCTGCCTATGGTGCGGGCTCCGTGAACGAGACGGAATTCGCGCTGCGGTCGCGGGTCGACGGCTTCCGGCTGGTCGGCACACGGTGGGAACCGGACGGGCCAGCGCGGGCGACGGTGGTGATCGCGCACGGCGCTGCGGAGCACCTCGGACGCTACCGCCGGTTCGCGGAGGCGCTGACATCGGCGGGGTATGCGGTGGTGGGCATCGACCACCGCGGACACGGGCGGTCGGCGGGCCCGGGCGGGCTGGGGGATTTCGGGCTCGACGGGGCTGCCGCGTTCGCGGCGATGGTGGCAGACATCGGGCAGGTCGTCGAAGCAGCGAAGGCGGCCCACCCGGGGCGGCCGGCGGTGCTGTTTGGGCACAGCATGGGCGCCGGGATTGCGCAGCGGTGGGCGCCGGAGGGCTCGCGGGAGATTGCGGCGCTGGTGCTCTCGGGGAGTTCGGCGACGGAGCCGCCGCGGCCGGGGGAGGCCCCGCCGGTCTTCAACCCGAACGCCGCCTTCGAACCGGCGCGGACGCCCTACGACTGGCTGAGCCGTGACCCGGCGGAGGTCGACGCGTACATCGCGGACCCGTGGTGCGGCTTCGAGAAACAGACGGTCCGGCGGGAACGGGTGAACGTGTTCGAACTGCCGCCGGCGGAGGTGCTGGCGCGGATTCGCCCGGATTTGCCGGTGCTGCTGGTGGCGGGCGATGCGGACCCAATCAACCGGGGGCTCGAAGGGCTGCGGCTGCTCGAAGCGCGGTGGCGCGAGGCGGGCGTGCAGCGGATCGACCGGCTGTTCTACCCGGGCGGCCGCCACGAGATGCTGAACGAGATCAACCGCGACCAGGTGATGGCGGACATCATCGGCTGGCTGGACCGGGTGCTGGCCCCGGCCTGAGCGGCGGTTGAGCGGCAGCGGGCGGGTCGATATGCTCCATCGGACATGTCGCTCGAAGCAGTGCGGCGCATGGTGCGACTGCGCGGCCGTGCGCAGCTGACGGTTCGGGCAGTGCTCGGCGCGGCGACTGCGCTGGCGCTGACGGCGACGGCCGGCTGCGGGGGCGGGGCAGCCCCGGGCAGCGCGGCGACGATCGGCGGGAGCATGATCCTCGCGACGACGACAAGCACGCAGGACAGCGGGCTGCTCGACCTGCTCGTGCCGCTGTTCGAGGCGCAGACCGGGGTGCAGGTGAAGGTGATTGCGGTCGGCTCGGGGGCGGCGCTGGAGATGGCGCGGAAGGGGGACGCGGACGCCGTGCTGAGCCACGCCCCGGAAGCCGAGCAGCCGCTGGTTGCGCGGGGCGACCTGGTTGAAGGGCGGCTGGTGATGCACAACGACTTCGTCCTGGTGGGGCCGAAGGGCGACCCGGCGCGGGTCCGCGGTGCTGGCAGCATCGAGGAGGCGATGCGGCGGATCGCGGCGTCCGGCGGGTTTGTGTCGCGCGGGGACAACTCGGGCACGCACGCGAAGGAGCTGGGGCTCTGGGCGGCGGCAGGCATCGACCCCGGGAGGGTGCCCCGCCGGGAGGAGACGGGCCAGGGGATGGGGGCGACCCTGAACATCGCCGATCAGCGCCGGGCCTACACGCTGACTGACCGCGCGACCTACCTGGCGTTGCGGGACCGGCTGTCGCTGGAGGTGGTGTTCGAGGGCGGGGAGCGGCTGCGGAACGTCTACCACGTGTATGTGGTGAACCCGGAGAAACACCGCGGGGTGAAGGCGGCGCAGGCGCGGGCGTGGGCCGAGTTCCTGGTCGCGCCGGAGACGCAGCGGGCCATCGGCGAGTTCGGGAAGGACCGGTACGGGGAGCCGCTCTTCGTGCCCGACGCGTCGAGGCAGCCCGGGGCTGCGGGGCGGTAGCGGATGGGGGAGCTCTGGGGCGGCCTGGCCGAAGCCGTGCGGCTGATCGTCTCGGGGGACCGGGAGGTGCGGGAGATTGCGCTGCGGACGGTGTACGTCTCCGGGGCGGCGACGGCGCTGGCGATGCTGGCCGGGGTGCCGGCCGGGTATGCGCTGGCGCGGAGCCGCTTCCCCGGGCGGATGCTGGTGCTGGGTGCGGTGAATACGGGCATGGGGATGCCGCCGGTGGTGGTGGGGCTGGTGGTGTGGCTGCTGCTGGTGCGGTCGGGGCCGCTGGGCGGGCTGGAGCTGATCTACACGAAGGAGGCGATGGTCATCGCCCAGTTCCTGATCGCGACGCCGCTGGTCATCGGATTTACGACGGCGGCGGTGCAGGCGCTGCCGCCGGAGCTGCCGGAGCTGCTGCAGATGCTGGGCGCAGGCCGGCTGCGGCGGCTGTGGCTGCTGGCGCGGGAGGCGCGGCTCGGGCTGCTGGCGGCGGTGATGGCCGGCTTCGGGGGTGTGGTCTCGGAAGTCGGCGCGTCGATGGCGGTCGGGGGGAATCTGCAGGGGCAGACGCGGGTGCTGACGACGGCGATCGTGACCGAAACGAGCCGGGGGAACACCGAGCGGGCGCTGGCGCTGGGGATCATCCTGCTGGCGATGGCGTTTGCGGTGAACCTCGTGCTCACGCGCGTGCAGCAGCGGGCGCGCTGATGGAAGTCTGCTTTTGGGGAGTCGAGGCGCGGAAACAGGGGCGCACGGTGCTGGCGGTGCCGGAGCTGGCGCTCGGGCAGCAGGCGACCACCGCGGTGCTCGGACCGAATGGCGCGGGGAAGACGACGCTGCTGCGGCTGGCGGCGGGGCTCGAGCGGCCGGCGCGGGGGAAGGTGCTGCTTGACGGCGAACCGGCGGAACGGGCCGGGCCGCGCCGGGCGGCGTTCGCCTTTCAGCGGGCGGTGTTCCTGCGGGGGACGGTGCGGGAGAACCTCGACCTGGCGCTCCGGCTGCGGGGGGTCGGCCCGGACGGGCGGCGGCAGCGGATCGCGCGGGTGGCCGAGCTGTGCGGCGTGGGGCACCTGCTGGAGCGTGACGCGCTGCAGCTCTCGGGCGGCGAGGCGCAGCGGGTGAACCTTGCCCGGGCGCTGGCGCTGGAGGCGGACCTCGTGCTGCTCGATGAACCGCTGAGCGGGCTCGACGGGCCGTCGCGGGAGAGCCTGCTGGCCGATTTGCCGGCGATGCTGGCAGCGTCGCGGGCGACGGTGGTGCTGGTAACGCACGACCGTGATGAGGCGCTGCTACTGGCGCAGGAGCTCGTGCTCCTGCTGGCGGGGAGGGTGGAGGCGCAGGGGCCGGCGGGGCAGGTGTTCCGGCGGCCGCCAACGCTGGCTGCGGCAGCGTTCTTCGGGTACACGGTGCTGGGCAGTCTGGCAGTCCGCCCGGGGGCGCTGGCGCTGGGCGGCGAACAGCCGGCCGCCCGGTTCGTTGTAGAACGGGTGGTCGACCTCGGAACGCAGCTGGCGGCCGAGGGGCGCGCAGAGGGCCGCATCATCCGGGTGGCGGTGCCGCCGGGGGCGAACCCGCCGGCGCCGGGGGACGAGGCAGCGGCTTCGGCACCGCCGGATGCGGTGCTGCGCTACGGCGACGACGGGCGGCTGGCGGAGTAGGCTGGAGGGGCGATGTGCACGCAGCTGGCGATCGACGGGGAGGAGATCCCGACCTCGCCGGGGAAGCTGATGCCGGTGACGCTGCCGTATGCGGAGCGGAACCCGGTGCGCATCCCGCTTTCCAAGACGGCGTTCGCGCGGGAATTCCACCTCTGGCGGATGCACGGGAAGCTGCCGTGCGCGAGTGAGGCGGAGGCGTTCGAGGTCGCGAAGCGGAAGGTGACGACGAAGTACGGGGCGGCGCAGGTGATGTGGTTCCACACGGCGTTCGGGAAGGGGTACATCGCGGGGGTGACGCGGTTCGCAGAGAAGAACCCGGAGTACGATCCATCGCGGCCGACGAACGAGGAGACGAACCCGTTCTTTCTCTGGTTCGATGCGCCCGAGGGGCTGGTGGTGCCCATCGTCCTGAGCGTGGACACGTACCGGTGGAATCCGAAGAAGCAGGAAGGGCTCCGGGTGGTGGCGAACATCCTGACGCGGGACGCGGGGGTGATTGTGCCGCCGGAGATTCACGGGCGGGAGCCGTATTTCATGCGGGCGGAGGACTGGCTGGCGGAGGGCCTGCCGGCGAAGGGGGCCTGACATGCGGAAGTGTGAAAATTCGTTGACAGGGGGATCGGAGAGCGCGTAGGGTGCGGGCGTATGGATGTACCGAAAGGCATCCACCGACCGTAACGGCGGCGCCGAAAGGTGCCGCCGTTCGTGCTTCTCGAAGGAGGGTGACATGCATTCGAGCCTGATTGGCAAAATCGAGAAGGCGAAGGTCTACGCGCAGGAGCGGCACCGGATGCACGTAGAGAACCTGCAGGTCGCGTTCCACGGGGAGAACAGCGACCACGTGGTGGAGCTGGTGGATGGGAAGTGGCACTGCAATTGCGACTTCTTCGCGCACTGGTCGGTGTGCAGCCACACGATGGCGCTGGAGCGGATCCTGGAGGGCATGGTGCCGCGGCAGGAGCTGCCGGCGCTGGCAGGGGCTTGAGCAGGGGACGCTGGCCAGGGCAGTTCACCAGGGGAGTTCGACGCCCTCGAGGTGGGCGGTGTCGTTGAACGCGGCCAGGGTGACGCGGCCGCTCCGGCCGAAGGTGAGCCGCGTGACCGAGGTATTGGCCACGGCGAAGGCCCAGGTGCGTTCGAGCGGCATGCCGAGGAGCTCGGCGAGGAGCGCAGCGATGGCGTTGCCATGGGAGACGACGACGAGGCGCCCGCCCTGGTAGCGGTCGACGAGGTCGCGGAGGGCGGCTGCAGTCCGCTCGCGGAGCTGCTGGATCGATTCGCCGCCGGGCGCGGCGTGGCGGCGGCCGGTGAAGAACTCGCCGAGGAGATCGGCCTGGGTCTTGGCGATATCGCTGGCGGGCAGGCCTTCCCACTCGCCGTAGTGCATCTCGCGGAGGCGGGGGTCGGCCAGGGGGTCGAGCGGGGCCGGGTGGTGTTCGAGGGCGTGGCGGGCGGTGAGGATGGCGCGGGAGAGGTCGGAGGAGGCGGCGGCATCGAACTGCTGGCCGCGGAGGCGGAGGCCGAGGGCGCGGGCCTGGGCGATGCCGCGCGGGGTGAGGTCGGTCTCGGAGTGGCCGCAGAAGCGGCCTTCGATGTTGCCGTAGGTTTCGGCGTGGCGGATGACGAGGACTTCGGTGGGCACGGCTAACAGGATAGGGCGCGGCGGGCTTCCGGGCGTGGAGGGCGGCTTCAGCCGGCGGAGCGCCACTCTGCGGCGGCGGGGACGCCCTTGAGGCCGCGGGCGAGCTGGACGCTGCGGAGGACGGCCGTCTCGACGGCAGCGGCAGCGAGGGCGCCGAGGAGGAGGAGGTCATCGGGCGCGGCCGGGGTTTCGCCCATGGAGAGGGCGAAGGCGATGTCGCCGTCGCCGCGGGTGTGGGCGGGGACGACGCAGCGGGCGAAGCCGTCGTGGGCGTGGACGGCGAGGCGCTGGAGTTCGTGCGGTTCGAGGCGGGCGCTGGTCGCGACGCAGAGGAGGGTGGTGTTCTCGAGCGTGCCGCCGGGCGCCGGCGGAGCGGGGGCGGCCGGGGCGGCCCCCGGCTGCTGGAGGAGGGCGTCCATGGCGGCGGTGCGCCGTTCGAGGGCGGCGGGGACGGAGAGGAACTCGCCCGGGCTGTCGCCGCGGGGACTGGCGACGCACTCGCCGGTGGCGGGGTCGAAGACGGCGCCGACGGCGTTGGTGACAGCGAGCGCCCCGACGACGAAGCCGCGCGGGCCGATGAGGCTTGCGGTGCCGACCCCGCCCTTGAGGGCGCGTTCGGGGCCGAGGAGCTTGGCGACGGTGGCGCCGGTGCCGGCGCCGACGGAGCCCTCGGCGACGGCGCCGCGGCGTGCGCGGACGGCGGCGAGGTAGCCCTCCTGCGGCCCGGGGAAGGCGTGGGGGTCGCCGAGGGCGAGGTCGTAGAGGACGGCGGCGGAGACGATGGGGACCTTCCGCTTCGTCGTGGCGACGCCGATGTCGTGTTCGGCGCACCAGCGCATGACGCCGTCGGCGGCGGCGAGGCCGAAGGCGCTGCCGCCGGCGAAGACGACGGCGTGGCAGGTGCGGACGAGGTTGGCGAGGCCGAGGACGTCGGTTTCGCGGGTGCCGGGTGCGCCGCCGCGGGCATCGACGGCGGCGGCGTGGGCGCCGGGACAGAGGATGACGGTGCAGCCGGTGGCTGCGCGGCGGTCGGTGTAGTGACCGACGCGGATGCCGGGGACATCGGTGATGGCGTTGCGCGGGCCGTGGCGCCAGGGGGTCATGGTCAGGAGGGCGGCCTCCCTGCGGTGCGGCGGGCGTTGACGTAGGAGAGGAGGAAGCCGCGGGCGATGCCGGCGATATCGGCGGTAAGGTCGGCGAGGGTGGTGGCGCTGGCCTCGTCGGCGCCGAAGGAGGAGGCGACCGGTTCGCCGGAAGCGCTCACGCCGGCGAGCCAGATGGTCTCGGCGACCTTGCGGCGGGCGAGGTCGGGGATGAGGAGCATGGGGTTGCCCTCCTCGGCGGCGGCGACGAGGCCGGAGAGGTCGGCGAGGTCGGGCTGGCTGCGGAGGAGCCGGGCCCATTCGAGGGCATCGTCGCCGAGGTAGAGGTGGCGGACGACCTGCTCGGGGGAGAGGACGGCGACATCATGGACGAACTGCTGCCATTCGAGGACGCCGGGCAGCGGTTCGAGGAGACGCCGGGCGACGGGGTGGGTGCGGTCGGCGAGGGCGCGGTAGACGGCGACGAGGCGGCGGCAGGCCTCGGCGAGCTCCTGGGCGATGAGCCCGGCGAGGATGGCGCGGTCGCCGGCTTCGGCAAAGACGAGGCGGGAGAGGGCGGCATCGGCGGCGGCCTCGGGCTTTTTGAGGGCGGAGCGGGCGTAGGCCTCGACGAAATCGAGCTCGGAGAGGCCGCCGGGGTAGGTTGCTGCGGATGGTGCGGTCATGCGCGCATGGTAGGCGATTACCGGCGGGGGCGGGAGCGGGCGGCTCACGCGCCGGGTTCGCGGACGCACATCCGGCGGGTGACCTCCCAGAGGAGGCGGCAGGTGAGGGTAAAGGCCTCGATGCTGACCCGCTCGTTGTGGCCGTGGACGCCGCGGGCGACTTCGGGGGTGGTGAGGCCGGCGGAGAAGCCGTAGGAGATGATGCCGCGGTTGCGGGTTTCGGCGCTGTCGGTGAAGCCGAGGGTCATGCCGGGGACAACGACGGCGTCTTCGGTGAACTCGTGGATGACCTGTTCGATGCAGCGGAAGAGTTCGGTGTCGTACGGGCTGGTGTCGGAGGAGCGGACGTGGACCTGTTCGATGCGGATACGGGGGTCATCGATG
Source organism: Tepidiforma thermophila (assembly GCF_002563855.1). Classification (NCBI taxonomy): domain Bacteria; kingdom Bacillati; phylum Chloroflexota; class Tepidiformia; order Tepidiformales; family Tepidiformaceae; genus Tepidiforma; species Tepidiforma thermophila. The sequence goes on along the minus strand of NZ_PDJQ01000001.1, from coordinate 834,918 downwards.
ACGCGTTCGAGTTCGGCCTGGAACTCGGCGGGGTCGACACCGGGGAGGAGACGGATATCGAGGGTGGCTTCGGCGCAGGCGGGGATGACGTTGTGCTTGATGCCGGCGCGGGCGGTGGTGGTGCTGATGGTGTTGGTGAGCATGGCGCGGATACGGGGGTCTTCGGCGGCGCGGGCGGCGAGGCCCTGCGGGGTCGGGTCGCCGCGGTAGATGCCGGCGCGGGCGAGGCGGGCGAAGTACTCTTCGAGGACGGGCGAGACGGTGAGCGGGCGCTCCCACTGCTGGATGCGGGCGAGGGCGCGGACGAGGCGGTCGAGGGCGTTGTCATCGTGTGGGACGGAGCCGTGGCCGGGCATGCCTTCGGCGACGAGGCGGAGCCAGAGGGGGCCTTTTTCGGCGACGGCGATGCTGTAGACGGGCCGTTCGACGCCGAACAGCTCGGTGGTGGCGGCGCCGCCTTCATTGATGATGTATTCGGCGTCCATGGTCTCGGGGTGCTCGCGCAGGATGAAGCGCATGCCGTATTCGCTGCCGGCTTCTTCGTCGGCCTGCGCGAAGAAGACGACATCGCGGGCGAGGGGGATGCCGAGGCGGCGGAGGGTGAGGAAGGTCATGAGCTGGGCGATGCCGAGGCCCTTCATATCGAGGGCGCCGCGGCCCCAGATGTAGCCGTCGCGGATGGCGCCGCCGAAGGGGTCGACGTCCCAGAATTCGCGCTCGACGGGGACGACGTCGGTGTGGTTGAGGAGCATGAACGGCCGTTTGGAGCCGTCGCCGGGGAGGACGGCGCGGAGGGAGACGCGGTCGTTGCCGGCGTCGTAGAGCTCGAAGGGGATGCCTTCGCGGCGGAGGATGTCGCCGAGGAACTCGCAGGCGAGCCGCTCATTGCCGGGCGGGTTGGAGGTATCGACCCGGATGAAGCGGCAGAGGAGGTCGACGGCTTCGTCGGCGAAGGCGGACCAGTCGATGGCTTGTGGCGGCATGGGCGGATGGTAGAGGATACCGGCACGCGCGTGGAGCGCGGAGACAGCACCGAACAGAGGACCGTGCCCCCGTGTCGAAGGAACGGTATGACGTCATCATCATCGGCGGCGGGATTGCGGGCAGCGGGCTGGCGACGGTGCTGGCCCGGGGCGGCAAGTCGGTGCTCCTCCTCGAGCGGACGACGCAGTTCCGGGATGTGGTGCGCGGCGAGTGGATTGCGCCGTGGGGCGTGGTCGAGGCGCGGCGGACCGGCCTGTACGAAATCCTCGCAGGGGTGAGCCAGCACCACCTCCCGTACCACGTGGAGTATGGCGAAGGGATCGACCCGGCGGAGGCAGAAGCGCAGAAGCTGGACCTCCGGGTGTTCCTGCCGGGCGTCCCCGGGCCGCTGGCGATCGGGCACCCGAACGCGTGCCAGGCGCTCTTCGATGCGGCGATGGCGGCGGGCGCGAGCGCGGTGCGCGGGGTGACGCGGTTCGAGGTGCAGGCGGGACCGGCGCCGTCAGTCGCGTGGGAGACGGCGGCGGGGACGTTCGCGGCGACGGCGCGGCTGGTGGTCGGCGCCGATGGGCGGAATTCGCAGGTGCGGAAACAGCTGGGCATCCCGCTGTACGAAGACGAGCCGCACCACCTCTTTGCAGGGCTGCTGGTGGAGGACGTGCCGGACTGGCCGGAGGAGGTGGAGAGCATGGGGACGGAGGGGAACGTGCAGTATTTCGTGTTCCCGCAGGGCGGCGGGCGGCACCGGCTCTACCTGAGCTACGGGTACGAGCAGAAGGGGCGATTCAGCGGCGAGGGGGCGGCGGAGCGGTTTCTCGAGGCGTTCCGGCTGCCATCGGTCCCGGGGAGCGAGGCGATTGCGGCCGGGCGGATTGCGGGTCCGTGCCACTCGGTGCCGAACCAGAGCACGTGGGTCGATTCGCCGGTGCGCGAGGGCGCGGTGCTGATCGGCGATGCGGCCGGCTTCAATGACCCGATTGTGGGGCAGGGGCTGAGCATTTCGCTGCGCGACGTGCGGATCGTCGGTGAGCTGCTCACGGGGAGCGACGACTGGCGGCCGGAGCTGTTCACGCCGTATGCGGAGGAGCGGGCCGAGCGGATGCGGCGGCTGCGGTTCGCGGCGCGGCTCGATGCGGTGATCCACGCGGAGTTCGGGCCGGAAGCGACGGCGCGGAAGCTCCGGTTCCGGGAGGCGCGGGCGAAGAACCCGCTGCTGGGCCTTGCGGCGGCGGCGGTGATGGTCGGGCCGGAGCTGGTGCCGGCGGAGGCGTTTACCGACGAGGCGTGGGCGGAGCTGATGGCGGTGTAGGCGGGGTTGTTGCCGCAATTCAGTGCAGAACCGATGATGCGCGCGACCGATGGCTGATCTGCGGATGCGGGCGTGGCGGGCCTTCCTCGAGGCGCACGCCCGGGTGACGACGCTGCTGGAAGACGACCTCCGGCGGGAGCGGGGGCTGCCGCTGGCGTGGTACGACGTGCTGGTTCAGCTCGAAGAGGCGGAGGGCCACCGGCTGCGGATGACGGAGCTGGCGCGGCGGGTGCTGATCAGCAAAAGCGGGCTGACGCGGCTGGTGGACCGGATGGTTGCCGACGGGCTGGTGAACCGCTGTCTCGACGACGCGGACCGGCGCGGCCGGTGGGTGGAGCTGACGCCGGCCGGGTTCGAGCGGCTGCGGGATGCGGCGCCGCGGCACCTGCGGGGGGTGCGGCAGTACTTCACGAGCGAGCTGGACGAGGAGGCGTCGGGGGTGCTGGCCGCGGCGCTGGGCCGAATTGCGGCGAAGGCGGAGCGGGAGCTTGCCGCGCGGGAGCGGCAGCGGGGGCGGTAGGCGCGTCGCCCGTTGGGCCGCCGGGCCGTACCCTCGGAGCGGATGCGGCTGACGATCGAGGCGGAGGGTGCGCCGGCGCCGTTCGTGCCGCCGGGCGAGGGGGCCGCGCTCGTCGCGTTCATCTCGTTCGCGGCGATGCGCGGGTTCGGTGCGGTGCACCCGCTGATTGTGCTCGCCGAGCAGCTGCAGGACCGCGGGGTACGGATGGGCCCGTTGACGACGTTCTACGACGAAGTGGCCGAAGACGCGGAGGACCGCGAGAAGCTCGAACTGGCGTGGCAGGACCGGGAGGGCCTCGCCGAAGCGCTCGAGGCGCTGGCGGGCGCGCTGGAGGCGGACCCCGGCGCGGCGGCGCTGGCGCGGCGGGGCGGCGCCGAGGGGCTCGCCGAGCAGGCGCGGGCGGCGGCCATCTTCCTGCGGGGTGCGCCCGGGGGGCGGGCGCGGATGGTGTACCGGCTATGATGCGGCGGCGCCGGGCGGTGATTGCGGCGCGGGAGCGCTGGCTGACGGGGCGCTGGCGGCTGCTGGCGCGGGCGGCAGGGTCGCAGGCGGGGCAGGCGCTGCTGACGCCGCGGGCCGGGCGGGTGATTGCGCTGCTCGACCTCGGGCCGGGGAAGCGGTACCTCGATATCGGCTGCGGGACGGCGGCCTATGCCCACCTGCTGGCTGACCGGGCGGGCTGCGCGGAGCCGCCGGTCTGCCTCGATATCGCGCACGGGCCGGGGCCGGTGGATGTCATCGGCTGGCCGGAGCGGCTGCCGTTCCGCGACGGGGCGTTCGACTGCATTTCGAGCTTCTATTTCATCCGGCGGTTCGACGACGATGTGGTGCACGCCTTGGCGCGGGAGCTGGCGCGGGTGCTGGCGCCGGGCGGCCGGGCACTGGTCATGGAGATTGCGCCGGTGGTGAACCCGCTGCTGAACCGGCTGCATGCGAAGGTCGTCTCCGGGGGGTGCCCGGCGGTGGACCTGCGCGGGTGGGGCAGGCTGGCGGCGACGTTCAGCGAGGCCGGCTACGACGCGATCGACCTGGTGAACGCGGGGCCGTTTCTGCTGCCGCCCGTGCCGCGGGTGGGGATTCTGCTGCGGAAAGCGCCGGCGGAGGGCTGAGCGCTACCACCAGAGGATATCGTCGAGGGGGTCGTCGTCGGAGGTGTTCGGCGCGGGTTCGCCGTCGGCGGCCCAGAGGTCGGTACCGAGGTACTTCCAGCCGCCGTCGGCGAAGATGACGAGGATGTTGCCGCGCGGGAGGCGGGAGGCGGCGCGCATGGCGGCATGGAGGACGGCGCCGCTGGAGATGCCGCCGAAGAGGCCTTCGGCGAGCATGGCTCGGCGAGCGTGAGAGAAGGCGTGGCGGTTGCCGACGAGGATGCGGCCATCGAGGACGGATTCATCGAGGATGGGCGGGATGAAGCCGTCGTCGAGCGATTTGAGGCCCTGGACGTGGACGCCGAGGCGGGGTTCGACGCCAAGGACCTGGCAGGCGGGGTTGGCCTCTTTGAGGCGGCGGCCGACGCCGGTGATGGTGCCGCCGGTGCCGATGCCGGCGACGAAGACGTCGACGCCGCCCACGGCGGCCATGTCGGCGAGGATTTCGCCGGCGGTCCACTCTTCGTGGGCGCGGACGTTCTCGTCGCTATCGAACTGGCCGAAGTAGTGGGCGCCGGTTTCGGCGGCGATGGCGCGGGCGGCTTCGCGGGCGGATTTGATGCCGGCCTGGCGGGGGACGCGGCGGACGCGGGCGCCGTAGACGGCGAGGAGCTGTTCGATTTCGGGGTAGACGGATTCGGGGACACAGACTTCGACGGGGTGGCCGAGGATCCGGCCCCAGAGGGCGAGGGCGACGCCGGTGTTGCCGGTCGAGGCTTCGATGATCGGCTGGCCGGGTGCGAGGGCGCCGCTGGCGCGGGCGGCTTCGAGGATGCGGATGACGATGCGGTCTTTGATCGAGCCGGTGGGATTCTGGCCTTCGAGCTTGGCGAAGAGGCGGACACCGGGGCGGGGGGAGAGAGAACGGAGTTCGACGACGGGGGTGTTGCCGGCGAGCTCGCGGATGGAGGCGTAGCGGGGCATGGCTTCGATTATGACGGGAACGGCCCCGGCGTGTGCCGGGGCCGCCGCTGCGGCGTGCGGGGGAGGGCTACTCCTCTTCGTAGTATTCGAGGCCGAGGTGGGTGATCTGCTCTTCGCCCATGAGCCAGCGGAGGGTGTTCTTCAGCTTGGTCTGCTGGATGAAGAGGTCGTGCTCCGGGTAGACGGTGGGCGCGTGCTGGGGGCTCTTGAAGTAGAAGCTGAGCCACTCCTGGATGCCCTTCATGCCGGCGCGCTGGGCGAGGTCGAAGAAGAGGGCGAGGTCGAGGACGAGGGGAGCGGCGAGGATGGAGTCGCGGCAGAGGAAGTCGATCTTGATCTGCATCGGGTAGCCGAGCCACCCGAAGATATCGATGTTGTCCCAGCCCTCTTTGTTATCGCCGCGGGGCGGGTAGTAGTTGATGCGGACCTTGTGGTAGATGTTGCCGTAGAGCTGGGGGTAGAGGTCGGGCTGGAGGATGTACTCGAGGACGCCGAGCTTGGATTCTTCCTTGGTTTTGAAGCTCTCGGGGTCATCGAGGACTTCGCCGTCGCGGTTGCCGAGGATGTTGGTGGAGTACCAGCCGGCGACGCCGAGCATGCGCGCCTTGAGCATGGGCGCGATGACGGTCTTGACGAGGGTCTGGCCGGTTTTGAAGTCCTTGCCGCCGATGGGGACGCCGCGGTCGTTGGCGAGTTTGACGAGGGCGGGGATATCGACGGTGAGGTTGGGGGCGCCGTTGGCGAAGGGGACGCCCTCCATGAGGGCGGCATAGGCGTAGATCATGGAAGGGGCGATGGCGTCGGAGTTGGCTTCGAGGGCCGCCTCGAAGTTTTCGAGGTTCTCGTGCTCGGCCGACTGCTCCATGAAGACTTCGGTGGAGGCGCACCAGATCATGACGAGGCGGTCGCAGCCGTTGCGGGCCTTGAAGTCGCGGATGTCTTGGCGGATCGCTTCGGCGAGCTCCATCTTGGAGCGGCCGGACTTCACGTTGGTGCCGTGGAGGCGCTTGACGTAGCGCTGGTCGAAGGCGGCGGGCATCGGTTCGATGCCGCGGAGGAAGTCGGCGATGGGGTCGAGGTGCTCGTGGCGGTCGAGGACGCCGGCCTTGAGGGCGGCCTCGTAGGCGTTATCGGGGATGGGGTCCCAGGCGCCGAAGACGAGGTCGTCGAGGCTTGCGAGGGGGACGAACTCTTTGATGAGCGGGGAGCGTTTTTCGGTGCGCTTGCCGAGGCGGATGGTGCCCATCTGGGTGAGGGAGCCGACGGGCACGGCGCCGCGGGACCGGATGTTTTCGACGCCGGCGATGAAGGTGGTGGCGACGGCGCCGAGGCCGACGAGGAGGACGCCGAGGCGGCCGGTTGGGGGCTCGATGGCGCGGGGCTGGGGCTGAACGAAATCTTTGGGTTCCAGGATGACACCTCGTTGGCGGGCGAGGGAGATGAGGACGCCGTGCCATTGGGCAGGGATGCGCCCGGTTTTCGCCCAGTGTTGGACGGTGCTCTGGCGCCTGCCGAGGAGGGCAGCGAGGGCGCTCTGGCCGCCGAAGCGCCGGATGATGCGTTCGGCGGGATTGAGCCGGTCGTCCACCCTGCAAGCCTAACGAAAATTTCGTTAGCCGTCGAGGGGGCCGGACGGACCGAAATCGGGGGACCGCCGGACGCTCGACAGGGTGATCCGCAGAGGCGCAGGCTTCATACGGATGGTAAGCAGCCGGCGCACCGGGAGGCGCCGGGCAGGAGGTACAGCGATGGGACTGGCGACGTTCATGGCATCGACGGCGGGGCGGCTGCTGCGGGTGGTGCTCGGGATTGTGCTGGTGGTGGTCGGCCTGGTCATCGGCGGGCCGGCCGGCTGGGTGATTGCGGTCATCGGGCTGGTGCCGATCGCGGCCGGGGCAGCGAACGTCTGCCTGATCGGGCCGCTGATCGGCGCGCCGTTCAAGGGCTCCGAGCTGCGGCGGTAGGCGTCAGCGGTCGTTCATCCGCTCGAGGGCGGCGGAGTACTCGCCGGTCATGCCGGCGAGTGCTGCGAGCATGTAGCCGAGGAGGATGAACGGCAGGCGGAGCAGGGAGACGCCGACCGCGACCGGGAGCGGGCCGAAGATGAACCAGAGCGCGGTCAACACGACGTTGCCGCTGAGGAAGAGGTAGACGAGGATGCCGCCCCAGGCGGCGAGGTAGATGAGGGTGCTCGCGAGTTCGGCGAGCCCGGCGATGATGACGGCTGACCCGAAGAGTGCCTGGCGCATGGGCGCACCTCCGCTGCGCGCCGGGCGGGGCCCGGCGGTCCTGGCGCGGAAGGTAGCGGGCCGGTGCGTCAGGTCGTGTCGCGGGCGGGAGCGGCGGCGGCCGCAGCGGCGCGGCGCTCGGCGGCGCGGGCCATCTTGCGGGGCATGCGGCGGAAGATGAAGTAGTGCGCGGGGGCGAGGGCGTACCAGTAGAGCAGCCCCCAGACGCCGTTGGGGTGGAAGCGGGAGGTGGTGACCAGCTCTGAGCGGCCGGGGCCGCGCTCCCGCACTTCGAATTCGAGGACGGCGGCGCCGGGCAGCCGCATTTCGGCGAGGAGGGTGAGGCGCCGGCCGGGCTCAAGGGCAACGACGCGCCAGAAGTCGACGGCATCGCCGACGCGGAGGTCGGTGGGATGGCGCCGGCCGCGGCGGAGGCCGACGCCGCCGGCGAGGCGGTCGAGCAGGCCGCGGAGCCACCAGAGGGTATCGGCGTAGTAGTAGCCGGTGCGGCCGCCGATGCTGCGCACGACCTCCCAGGTTGCCCCGGAGGGGGCCTCGACGGGGACGGTGATGGTTTCGCCTTTGGAGTAGAAGGAGGTATCGGGGTTGTAGCCGCGGTAGGCGAGGGCGCCCTCGGCCCAGCGGGCGGGCAGGGGCTCCTGCCGCTCCCGTTCGAGCGCAGCGCGCACCGCCTCTTCGTAGGTGTGGAGCGGGATGGGGAGGACGGCGCGGATGGCGGAGTCGTCGGGGAGGAGGTCGGTCTGGAGGCCTTCGACCAGGGGGCGGGCGACGTTGATCGGGACGCTCGTGACCAGCGCGAGCCAGAGGGAGGAGAGGCGCGGGGTGAGGAAAGGTACGTCGATGGCGCGGAAGGGCCGGCCGGTGACGCGGGCGTAGCCGGCGAGGAGGTCGCGGAAGCTGAGGGTTTCGGGGCCGGCGACGTCGTAGACCTGCCCGGCGGTTTCGGGGTGCTCGATCACCCCGACGAGGTAGGCGAGGAGGTCATCGAGGGCGATCGGCCGGGTTCGGTTGCGGACCCAGCGCGGGGTGATCATGACCGGGAGGTGGTTGACGAGGTCGCGAATGACTTCGAAGCCGGCGGAGCCGGGGCCGACGATCAGCCCGGCGCGGAGCTCGGTGACCGGGACGGGGCCGGCGCGGAGGGTTTCGCCGGTGGCGAGGCGGGAGGCGAGGTGCTCAGAGATTGGCCCCTGCGGGCGGGGACCGCCGAGGTAGATGATCCGTTGGACGCCGGCGGCTGCGGCAGCATCGCGGAAGTTGCGGGCGGCTTCGTGGTCGAGGCGGGCGAAGTCGCGCCCGGCGCCCATGGAGTGGACGAGGTAGCAGGCGACGTCGATGCCGGCGAGGGCGGCGGGGAGGGTCTCAGGGCGGAGGGCATCGGCGGCGACGGTTTCGACGCCGGGCCAGGCCCGCGCCTGGAGGACCTCGAGGCGGCGGGCGGCGGCGCGCACACGGTGGCCGCGTTCAGCGAGGAGCGGGACGAGGTGGCTGCCGATGTAGCCGGTGGCGCCGAGGACGAGGACGTTCACGGGTTTGCGGGGGCGGCAGGTTCGAGGTCGAGGGCTGCCCGAAGCTCGGCGAGGTGGGCGATGACGCGGTCGGGGATGGCCGGGGCAGCGTCGGTCAGCTCGAGGCGGTCGCGATGGATCCAGGTGGCGTGGAGGCCGGCGCGGCGGGCCCCGCCGACATCGGCGTAGAGGTTATCGCCGATGTGCCAGGCTTCAGCGGGGCGGGCGCCGACCCGTTCGAGGGCGTGTTCGAAGACGCGCGGGTGCGGCTTGCCGTGACCGAATTCGCCCTCGATGACGATGACGTCGAAGTGCTCGGCGATGGGGAAGCGACTGAGCTTCCAGCGCTGCATCTCGGCGGGGCCGTTGGTGAGGAGGCCGAGGCGGAAGCCGGCTTCCCGGAGGCGGGCGAGGGTTTCGAGGCTGTCGTCGAAGAGGCGCATGCGGGCGGCCTGCTCGTCCCAGTAGCGATCGGCGATGCGCGGCGCCGCGGCGGGGTCGAGCTGGAGGCGCTGGAGCGCGAGGGCGACATTGTGGCGGCGGGCATCGTGGAGGCGGGTGCGCCAGTGTTCGACGGCGGCTTCGTCCTTCCAGAAGTTGATGAGCTGTTCGCGGATGGCGGATTCGAGGCGGGCCGGCTCGATGCCGAGTTCGGGTGCGAAGGCGGCGCAGGTGCTGCGCCAGGCCTCCTGCACGCCGCCGGAGGTATCGAGCAGCGTATCGTCGAGGTCGAAGAAGATGGCGCGCGGGGTCACGATCCCATCGTAGGCGGCCCGGGCGAGGGGTGTCGATGCGCGCGGCGTCAGCTGCTGGCGATAACGGCGGCTTCCCAGGCTTCGGGGGCGATGGCGGGCGGGGCGCTGCTGCCGGGTGCGGCGCAGCGGGCGCGGGCGGCATCGTAGACGTCGGCGATGCGGAGGCCGACGGTGCTCCAGCGGAACCGTTCGACGCTGGCGCGGGCAGCGCGGCCGAAGTTGGCGCGGAGCTCGGGATTGGCGAGGAGGACATCGAGTTTTTCGGCGAACGGCTCTGGGCAGCGCCAGGGGATGAGGTAGCCGGTGACGCCATCGATGACGGTGGAGACGAGGCCGCCGACCCGGGAGGCGACGACGGGGGTGCCGCAGGCCATGGCTTCAACGGCGACGAGGCCGAAGCTCTCGTAGAAGCTGGGGACGACGCAGACGTCGGCGGCGCTGTAGTAGCGGGGGAGGGCGGCGTGGTCGACGGCGCCGGTGAACCGGACGCGGCCGGCGATGCCGAGGGCGCGGGCCTGTGCTTCGAGCTCGGCGCGGAGCGGGGCGGCGCGGTCGTCGCCCCCGACGATGAGGAGGAGGGCGTCGTCGCGTTCGAGGCCGGCGACGGCATCGAGGAGGATTTCGAGGCCTTTGAGCTTTTCGAGGCGGCCAACCCAGAGGAGGACGGGCCGGTCGAGCGGCAGACCGAGGCTGGCGCGTGCTTCGGCGCGCGGGAGGGGACGGAAGAGGTCGAGGTCGATGCCGCAGGGGACAGTGTGCATGCGGGCCGGGTCGGCGCCGTAGTAGCGTTCGAGGAGCTGGCGTTCGTGGTCGCTGGCGGTGACGATGGCGGTGGCGCGGCGGGCGATGGTGCGCTCGTGGCGGATGCGGAGGGTGGGCTCGGCCTCGCCGAAGCGGGCGCGATTTTTGACCTCGCCGAGGGTGTGGAACATGACGACGTGGGGGAGGCGGAGCTGGCGGGCGAGGATGGTTCCGGCCCAGCCGGACTGCCAGTAGTGGGAGTGGATCAGGTCGTAGCCGGGGCCGCTGCAGGCGAATGCTCGGAGGCCGCGGACGAACTCGGGGAGGTGGCGGGCGATCTCTTCCTTTTCGAGCGGCGCGGGGGGCCCGGCGGGGAGACGGACGAGGCGGAGACCGGGAGCGACGGGTTCGACGGGCGGGAGGTCGCCATCGAGGCGGGTGAAGATATCGACTTCGTAGCCCAGGCGGGCGAGCTCGCGGGAGAGTTCGAGGACGTAGACGTTCATGCCGCCGGTCTCGCGGCCGCCGAGGGGCGCGAGGGGGCTGGTATGGGCGGAGACCATGGCGATGCGCATGCGGGTTCTATTGTGCCGGATCTGGGGCGGCCGTTTGCAGCCCAACCACCTGTGCGCAAGAATCGGTGGTCTCTGGGGGTAAGCGATGCAGATGGCCGAGCTTGCTGCCGAACTGGCGGAAGGCATGTTCCCGACGGAGGTCGTTGCCGAGGTTTCGGACGTCGACGGCAGAACCGTGACCTTTATCGCACCGAGCACGCGAGTCGTCCGGCGGACGAACGGCCGGGGACAGGTGCTGGTGCGCGTTGTGCAGCAGGGGAGCCGCGGGCTGGTTGTCGAGCTGCCCGGGGATGTCTACGGGGCGGTCCGGTACATCGAGGTGCCCCTTTCGGCCGTTTCGGCCTGAGTTCCGCGGTGATCCTCAGCGATACAGCGATCCTCGATGCGCTCCGGGACGGGCGGCTGCGGATCGACCCGCCGCCGGCGGTGCCGGCTCCGGGCGGGAACCCGGGCGCTTTCGACCCGACCTCGGTGAACCTCCGGCTTGGGCGGCTGCTGCGCATCCCCGCAACGGGCGTCAGCATCACCTTCGACCCCACGGCCGGAAGGGTTGGGCCGACTCTCGAACGGCTGTACGACCCGTACGAGATTCCGCCGGAGGGCTTCGTCCTCGACCCGGGGCGTTTCATCCTCGGGATGACGATGGAGCGGATTGGGCTGCCGCTGCCCCCGGAGCTGCCGGCTGGGGTTGCGGAGCGGGGCTGCCTCGCCGGCCGAGTTGAAGGGAAGAGCTCGCTCGCCCGGATGGGGCTGCTGATCCACTTCACTGCGCCGACCATCCATGCAGGGTTTGAAGGGACCATCGCCCTGGAGATGATGAACCTCGGCCCGGCAGGAATCCGCCTCCGCGCGGGGATGCCGATCTGCCAGCTGATCCTCGAGCCGGTGGTCGGCACGCCGCTGAGCGCCGGCGGCCAGTTCCTCGGCCAGGCGGACCCCGCGGGGCGGGGGTAAGATCGCGCCACAAGGAGGGAGCCTGTGGAAGCGTTCCGGGTTGGGTTGTGCCAGGTGCCGGCGTATCCGCTGGAGCGGGCGGAGGAGAACTGGACGGCGATCCTCGCGGCGCTCGACGAGGCCGGCCACCAGGGCGCGCAGCTCGTGGGGCTGCCGGAGTGCTCGTACCCGGCCTACTATGTGCGGGACGAGCGGCCGTACGACCGGCCGGGGGTGCGCCCGTTCGCGGAGATCACCGCTGCGCTGGCGGCGAAGTGCCGGCAGTGGGGGTACTGGCTGGCCGCGGGGCTCGCAGTGCCGCACCCGGACGGCAGCCTGACCAACAGCGGGCTGGTGTTCGACCCGGCCGGCGAGATCCGCGGGCGGTACGACAAGAGCTTCCTCTGGCATTTCGATGCGCGCTGGTTCCGGCGGGGCCGGGAGTTCCCGGTGTGGGATGCGGGCTTCGCCCGGTTCGGCATTCTCATCTGCGCTGACGCGCGCCAGCCGGAAGTGGCGCGGGCGCTGGCCGTCAACGGGGCGGAGGTGATCCTCGATCTCACGGCGTGGGTCTCGTGGGGGCGGACGATGGCGGAGCTCTCGACCACGCAGTGCGAGTACCTGGTGCCGGTGCGGGCGTTCGAGAACGGCGTGTGGATTGCGGCGGCCGACCGGTTCGGCCCGGAGGGTACCTCGCTGGTGTACGCAGGGCGGTCCTCGGTGTACGACCCGGAGGGGGTGACGCGGCTCTGCGCGCCGGCCGATGTGGGGACGGTGGTGGTGTTCGACATCGAGCCGATGCAGGTGGAGCGGCCGGCACGCCGTCCCGGGCTGTACCGGCGGCTGACCGAGCCGACGGCCTCGCTGCCGGTGACCGAGCTGCTCGGGCAGCCGGTCGTGCCGGCGGCGGAGAGCCGGCGGATCGCGGTGGTCCCCTCGCGGCCGGCCTTCGACGCGGAGGCGGTGCTGGCGGCCTACCTGGACCAGCGGGAGCAGGATGCGGACCTGGTGGTTATCGGCGGGGCGCCGGCGGCGGAGGGCTGGGAGGCGGCGCTGCCCTGGCTGGAGGCGGCCGTCCGGGAGCGCGGCGGGAGCCTGCTCTTCGGCGCGGCGGGGAACGGCGCGCGGCCGCGGCAGACGGCGGTGCTGCTCCACCCGGGCGGGACAGTAGTGCATGAGGCGTCGCACGGGCGGGGGATCGCGACAGGCGAGACGCTGCCGCCGGTGGTGGCAACGCCGGCGGGGCGGGTCGGCATCCTCTGCGGGGACGAGGGGTACGTGCCGGAGGTGGCACGCATCCTGATGCTGGAAGGGGCGGAGGTGCTGGCCTGGACGCACTTCGAGGATGCGCCGATGGCGGAGAAGGTGGCCCGGGCGCGGAGCGACGAGAACCGGGTCTACACCGCGGTCGCGGGGCCGGAGACGGGCATCATCGTGGCGCCGCACGGGGCGCCGATGACGATCGCGCCGCGGGGGAGCGGGCTGGCGATGGCTGCCCAGGTGAACCCGGCGATGACGCGCTGGAAGGACATGGCGCCGGGCACGAATGCACTGACCGACCGGATCCCTGAGGCGTACGGGGTGCTGACGGCGTAGGGCAGGCGCTCAGTCGTCGAAGCCGGCCGCAATCGCGAGGACGTTCGCGACGTACTGGAGCGTTTCGTCGAAAATGCCGAACTGCTCGATGCTCCACCAGCCCTGGTAGTAGAAGGCGAGGGCGATTTCGAGGTCGCCGCCGGCCTGCCAGAGCATGTGGGCGAAGACGGCGGCGCCGAGGCGGATATTGTCGGCGGGGTCGGTGCGCCAGTTGACGGCCCCAGGGGCGAGGTACTCAAGGCCCCATTCGGCGGTGGCGGGCATCAGCTGCATGATGCCGACGGCGCCGGCGGGGCTGACCATCGCCTGGTTCCAGCCGCTCTCGAGCCAGGCGAGCCCGAGCAGGACGGACGGCGGGATGCCGTACTCGGCGGCGGCCGCGCGCAGGAGCGCCTCGACGGCGGGGCGGGAGACGCCGGCGGCCGCAGGGGCGCGGGTGGGCGCGGGGAGGATAAGCCGCTGTCCGGCGAAGATGCGGTCGTGGTCGTCGATGCCGTTGGCCTCGGCGAGGGCGTGGACCGTGGTGCCGTGGGCGAGGGCGATGGCGGAGAGGGTATCGCCCGGTTCGACGACGTAGCTGCGGGCGGCCGGGGGAGCGACGGCGCCGCCGGGCGGCGGGACGGCAGGCGACGACTCGGCGATGGTGAGCAGCTGGCCGGCGAAGACGAGGTCGGGGTTGGCGATGCCGTTGGCGGCGGCGAGGGCGTCGACATCGACGCCGTAGCGCAGGGCAATGGCGGAGAGGGTTTCGCCGGGCTGGACTTCGTGGGTGAGGGCGTGGGCGAATGCAGCGGGCACGGCGACGGACGCCGCCAGCATCGCGAGGAGGACGCGGCAGAGGAACGGCGCCCGGTTCGCCACCGCGTGCGGGGTGTGCGGCAGCATGGGGCGTTGATACTGCCGCAACTGTTATGGCGAATGCAAGGGGGCGACGGCCCGGGAGCGGCAGGGCGGCTACCGGAGGGGGCCGGTCGCGACGGGGTTCGTACGGTTGATGACGCCCTCGAAGCGCTGCCTGACCGCCTGCCAGATGTAGTCCTGCATCGGGAAGATGTAGAAGGTGTCGTTCTTGATGGCGTCGACGACCTGCGCGGCGACCTCTTCGGGCGGGAAGCCCTGGCGAAGGAGGGATTCGACGACGGCGCGGCGCTGGCGGGCTTCTGCGGGGAGGTCGGCGGCCCGGGCGGGGCCGAACTCGGCGGGGCGGTTCCGCTCGGCATCGAGGATCTGGGTATTGACCCAGCCCGGGCAGAGGACGGAGGCGGAGAGCTTCAGGTTCATGAGGCGGAACTGTTTGTAGAGCCCCTCAGTGAGGCAGACGACGGCATGCTTGGAGATGGAGTAGGCATCGGCGCCGGTGAGCAGGCCGGCGGCCGAGGCGGTGTTCACGATGTGGCCCTCTTCGCCGCCGGCGATCATGCGGGGGACGAAGGCGCGGATGCCGCGGAGGACGCCGTGGAAGTTGACGCCGAACACCCAGTCGAAGTCGGCCTGGGGAGCTTCCCAGATGGGAACGCCTGCCCCGCCGGAGACGCCGGCGTTGTTGCAGAGGATGTGGACGGCGCCGAATGCCCGGTAGGCGGCATCGGCGAGGGCCTCGACGTCGGCGTCGGCGAGGACGTTGGTGCGCACGGCGAGGGCCCGGGCGCCCTTCTGGCGGAGGCCGGCCTCGGCGATGGCGAGGGGCTCGGCTTCGATGTCGGCGAGGACGACGGCGGCGCCCTCCTCAGCGAAGCGGGTGGCGAGGGCGAGGCCGATGCCGCTTGCGGCCCCGGTGACGACGGCGACTTTGCCCGCCAGGTCCTGCATGGGCGAATCTCCTTCGGGTTTGGCGAAGGAATCTACGGGAGCCGGGCGGGGGGCACAAGCGGAAGCGGGGAAACGGTCGCGAGGCGGGAAGAGATGACGTGGCGGAGAGGGTGGGATTCGAACCCACGGTACCTTGCGGTACACACGCTTTCCAGGCGTGCCTGATCGTCCACTCCAGCACCTCTCCGCGGGGGCGGACGGTGGACCCGATACCTGATGGTAACAGGTTCGGCGGTGTGCGCTGCCCGGCGCGGGTGGAATGCGCGCGGTTACCGTGCAGTCACCGGGTAGCAATTTTCACAGGGAGCGGGCATGATGCGAGGCATGGCAGGGAAGGCCCCGCTCCTGCTGGCCGCGTTCCTGTTCGGCATCGGGGCGAGCGGCCTCTTCATCCTGTCGTTCGCCGACCGGGCGGCGTGGGGCCCGTTTCGGCCCGCCGTTCAGCTGTCGCCGCCCCAGCGGGTCATCGTCATCGACGTCGGCGCGCCGGCCACGCCGCCGGCGCTCGAAGGGCTGCTCACGGGGCAGCCGGGCGGTGCTTCGGAGGCCCTCGCGGCTGAACCGGCGCCGGAGCTGCCGGCGGGGGGCGACGCTGGCGCGGCGGGCCAACCGTCCTCGACGCCGACACCCCTCCCGCCGATCCGCATCCACGGGGTGGCGGCCGATGACGGCGTTTCGGCGGCCGGGGCGACGCCGACCACGCCGCCGGTGCGCGTCATCAACGTGGCGGCCGGCGAGGGCGAGTAGAACGGCTTCGCCGGGAACACGGGGTTTCGGGTAGACTTCCGGGCCATGGCACTCCGGGACGTGCGCGCGCTGGTCTTCGACGTCTTCGGCACGGTGGTCGACTGGCGGTCATCGGTCATCCGGGAGCTGGAGGCGGCCGGTGCACGGTACGGCGTTTCGGCCGACTGGGGCGCGTTCGCGGACGCGTGGCGGTACGAGGGGTACCTCGGCGGCATCGCGAAGGTGAACCGGGGCGAATGGCCGTTCATGACGACGGATGAGCTGCACCGGCGGAAACTGGAGGAGCTGCTGCCGCAGTACGGGCTCGGCGGCATGCCGGAGGCGGAGCGGGAGGACCTGAACCGGGCGTGGCACCGGCTCGACCCGTGGCCGGACAGCGTGCCGGGGCTCTGGCGGCTGAAGCAGCGGTACGTGATTTCAACGCTCTCGAACGGGAACGTGGCGCTGCTGGTGCAAATGGCGAAGCGGGCCGGCCTGCCGTGGGACTGCGTGCTGGGCGCCGATGTGCTGGGGGCGTTCAAGCCGAAGCCGGAGGCGTACCTGGCCGGTGCGCGGCTGCTCGGGTTCGCGCCCGGGCAGGTAATGCTGGTGGCCGCCCACAAGGCCGACCTGAGGGCCGCGCAGGCGGCGGGCCTGCGGGCGGCATTCATTCCCCGGCCGAAGGAAGCCGGGCCGAATGTGCAGCCGGACCTCGAGCCGGACCCGTCGTTCGACATCACGGCGCGGGACTTCCTCGAGCTGGCGCGGCTGCTGGAGGAGCAAGCGGCGTAGCGGACGGTCAGGGGAGCCAGCGGGGGAGGTCGCCGCCGAGGGCGAGCGGGGTGCGGTCGCCGGATTCGAGGTCGAGGGTGATGGTGGTGAACTGCTGCGCGGTCTGGACCGTGTAGACGATGGCGCGGCCGCCGGGGGCGAGGTCCCAGTGGAGGACGAGGTCGGTGCCGGCGGCGAGGTTGATCGCGCGGAGCTGGCGGCCGTCGCGGACGGATTCGAAGACGAGGTCGGTGCCGGTGCGCTGGGGGCCGATGACGCGGCGGAGGGTGGCGACGGTTTCGCTATCGAGGAAGCGGGGAGCTGAGCGGATTTCGCCTTCTTTTCCGAGGAGGAGGTCGACGGCGGCGTCGAGGCTGACGACGCGCACGGGCTGGGGCGGGGCGGCGCCCGGCGACACGGCACGGGGCACGCTTTCGAAGGCGACGATGCGGGAGTCGGGCGACCATGCGGCGGCGCCCCCGCGCGGCTGGCCGAGGTCGCGGCGCTCCCGGGTGGCGAGGTTGACGACGACGAGGCGGGCATCGCTCGGCGAGATGTAGGCGAGGTGCTGGCCATCGGGCGACCACGATGGATAGAGGGAGGGGAGGCCCTCGGGGTCGAGGGTGGCGACGAATTCACCGGAGAGGCGGACGAGCCAGGCGCGGGGGACGCCTTCGCCGCCGCCGGGGAGGGCGTCGCGGCGGACGACGGCGAGGGTGGCGCCATCTGGCGACCAGGCGACGCCGCCGACGTTGATGGCGGGGTCGAAGATGAGCGAGGTGGCCGCGCCGTCGCTCACCCGGACGAGGGCGAGGCTGCCGCGGCCGTCGGCGCCGGCGGTGACGACGGCGACCTGGGCGCCATCAGGCGAGACGGCGTAGTCGATGATGCGCGGGGCGCGGGCGAGGACGCGGGGCTCCTGGCCGGCGCGGAGTTCGAGGAGGCGCTCTTCGGTGCGGCCTGGTGCAACCTGGACGACGGCGACGCCGGGTTCGCGGATAGTGAAGCGGTGTTCGAACGGTTCGCGCAGGGGTTCGGCGCGGCGGCCCAGGGTGCCGGGGGCGAGGCGGACGCGGTACTCGCCGGGTTCGAGCGGGCCGGCGGGCACGAAGACGAGGGTGCGGCCGCGCCAGCGGACGGTGCCTTCGAGCGGGGGTTCGAAGGCAAGGGCGGCTTCGACGGCGGAGCGGTCGGGTTCGCGGTCGAAGGCGAGGGTGATTTCGCGGAGGGTAACAGGAGCGGGCGCGGCAGCGTCGGGGGAGGCGAGGACGACGCGGATGCGGCGCTGGTCGCCGAGGAGGAGGGTGGCGAGGAGGATGCCGACGGCGACCGCGGTGACGGCGCCGAGGGCGACGAGGGCGGGGCGTTCGTCACGGATAAATGTACGGATTATCTGGAGACCTCCGGCGATGACGCGTTCTCGAATCTGCGGAGTGGCTTGAGCCGATGCGCCGCTCTAGCGAGCCACCCGTCGAGGAACTGCTGCACGGTGAGCCGGCCGGGCGGCCCGGGCGCACCGCGCTCCCGCTCGACAGGAGCTGCTGCACCGGATGCTCCGCCTCGCGGCGGGTTCGCGCCCGGCGCACCCGGTACCCGCCGCCGCCCGGGTGTACCGCCGCCCACCACGGACTGCTGCGCCGCGCGGGGTCGCTCACTTTGTGGCCCGAACCGCTGCCGCAGGGTCGTCGCGCCATCGCGCCCTCCGCTGTGAGTCTGTCATGGGCCGCTGCCGCCCGCTACAGGGTGCCGCCCGCTTTTTCCCGGCAGTCCTGCTGATGTTGAACGCGCCCGATGTCGGCCAACGACGGGCACTTCCGCCGCCGTGCCCGCCAAGGTTCGTCGTCGCTCATGCGCCGCGCGCAACAGCCGTCGGCGACGGCCTGGTGCATCACCTGTGCCGATTGGCAGGGCCGGCTGAGTGGCCGAGGGCTCGGTTGGGCGCCGGCTGCCAGCGGCCTTCCGCAGTGTCGGCGCATAGCCGCAAGCGCCCGAGTCCCAGGTGGTAGCCGCGCACGGGCTCGGCCGGCAGGACCACCAGGCCTCGATTGTGGCAGGGTCAGTCGTCGCGTCCTTGACGCCGTGCCCGGTCAGCGGCTCCCTGCCGCGCACGTGGAGCGACAACACGGCCCCGCCGCGCAGGGCGCAGGTGCGGGCGGCCTCGTCCGCTGGAGCAGCCCGGATGAAGGCCCCGACAAGAGGGGGAGAATTCGGGACCTGGAGCTGAGCGCTGGCTATTTGTCCCTGGTCTAATCGGCCCCTGGTCATTCGTCCGAGGGACGAGCCTGCGGCCTGGAGAACCGGGAGAAGGCGAGGACTGGCGGCCTGTTAAGGATGGAGCGGAGAGACCGAGGAGGAGCAAAGGCCGCAGGTTGAGCTCAGTCAACGTTTGTCGTTCCCGATCAAACCATTGGATAAATTCGACCAGATGCTTCGGCGCCAGGTCCTTGCTGACGTTCCTGCTGATGTCGTTCGTCGCGGACGCTGCGTAGCCCCCGGTCGACAGGGAATGCGCAGCGGCCAGCGAGTCGACCTCATGCGCCAAAGACGACCGCGCGACACAGCGATGCCCCGCAAAGGCAGTCGCCCCCGCTCGTATCTCCTTCGCACTGCATGGCTCCACGGTAATGGGGACCGGGGCTCAGCGGATGACGCCCGCGAGGTGCGCGGTCGCGGGACTTCCGAAATGCAGTGACGCCGGCCGCCGTCACTCCCGTTCGAAGCCGAAGGATGAGAACTTCAGGGTCCGACAGTTCTCCTCGACGACGCGGCGGAGGTGGTCATCGGCGCCGTCCGGCAGGATCGCTTCGATTTCAAGCGTGACCCGGACCTTCGCGCCGAGCTTCCCCAGGAAGTGGGCGATGACCTCCGCATTGACCTGGGAGGCGTGGAGCGACAGCTTCTCGGTGTCCAGGTCGATTGTCCCGTGGAAACGGCGGTGGACGGGCAGCGGGGGCGGCGACGGCGGCGGGCCGGTTCCATCGTGTTCGTCGTGGTCGATGGGGCCAGGCCTGCCGCCATCATCGATGCCGGTTTTCGCGGTAGTTACTGATGACCGTTCGGCGTCAATTTGCCGGCGAGCGGCCTCCGGCCGAACGACGAGGCCGGCAGCATCGTGCGGCAGGGTGATGGTCTGCCCGTACTGGAGGCCCCGGTACCTTCCAGTGGCCTCATCGAAGCTTTCGGCGTAGGCGAAGGTTTCGGTTTCCCAGGTCAGGAGCGCGATACCGCCGGAGACGGCGTTCGCGAGCACAGCGGGGCTCTTGAGGCGCGGCAGGTAGAGGTAGCTGGCGAAGTCGTCGACCAGTTGCCGAATCGGTACGTGGTCGCCCCGCCACAGCGGAACACGGTCAAGCCAGGTACGCAGGACCGTGCCCCCGAGGGCTGACACCAGCACTTCGTCCGCTCGGGCTTTTTTGCCTGCGCGCGTCGCCAGCGGCTCATTCCCCGAGAGCCGCACGGCACGCCATTCAACCGACGACTGGGGCGTCTTCTGTTCGGGAACGAGGAGCCAGCAGAAGGCTTCCGGGAGCTGCGCGTTCACCGTCTCGTCGGCTGCCTTGAGCTGGGCCTCGGCCTGGCGGACCTGGAGCGGCTCGAGGTTCAGGGTCTCTTTTTCGTCGAGGATGGACCGCCAGGCAAGGTAGCGGCGCACGGCCTCGTCCAGGTCCTGGAGACGGACCCGGTCGGCCGCAAGGAACACCAGGGTATTGCGGAAGAGGCGTGGCGCATTTCCGCGCGTCTCCAGGATCCCGCGCGCCGCAAGCACGGCCTGGCTCTCCCCGTCCCTGGTGTGGGGGAAGTCGGCAGGGAGGACGACCAGCCCCGCCTCCCGTTCGTCGGGGACATCGGCGGACGAGCGGGGGAAGGCATGGACACGCGGGAACTCCCCGCGGTCGCGGAGGTCGTCGCGCACCCGGCGCTCCAGCTCCTCAGCGACCCGGTCGGGGTTGCGCTTCAGCTGCTCGGCGCGGTCTTCGGCGAGCCGGGTTACGGTGGGCTGGGTGGAGTACCAGAAGCGGGCGCCGTCCTGGTAGAGGTGGGTCGCGGCGGCGGCGAGCCGGCGGAGCGCATCGCCGAAGACGGCCGGTGGTTCGCCCGGCATCACGCAGCCGAGCTTGACGCGCCGGTCTTCGATACCGCGATGGGCGGTCGCGGCGGTTGGCGCCGACCCGAGGTAGATGGTGCGCGCCACCCGGCGGGTCGCTGCATACTTGCCGAGGTTCGTGACCTCAGCGTCGATCCTGGCGGGGGTCGAGGTCGGGCCGTCGACGTCCTTTTCGATGATTGGGACCCAGTTATCAGAGAGGTAGCGTGTGAGTTCGAACTGGACCCGGGGGTCGTCGATTGGGATGGTCGAGGGCAGGATGAGGGGCGACCGGTCTCCCGATTCCCAGAGGCTGTGGATAACGGCCGCCATGAGGCGGAGGACGCCGCGGGTGCGCTGGAACTTCAGCAGGGTCGACCAGTCGGTATAGAGCCGGTCGAAGACCTCCGGGTGGATGGGGTACGCGGCGCGGATGCGTTTTTCGTAGTCGGCCTCGCGGCACTCGGGGGGGAACTCGGCCGAGTTGCTGCGGTAGAGCTCGGCGAAGGCGCGCGCAGTCAGGTCGCGCTGGGTGAATTTGTCGGAGCCGTCGATCGGCTGGAAGAGCCGGCGCCGTACGATTTCGAACCCTTCCTCGGCGGAGGCGGGACGCCAGGAGGATTCGAGCCGGCCGATGACGTTGCGGAGCCGCTCGAGCGCCTCGCGGCCGCGCCTGCCGCCGACCTCGACGTCGTCGGCCTGGGTGTGCGGGGAGCCTTGCTCGTCGGAGGCCGGGAGCGAGACGACCAGGAGGCAGTTCCCGGCGAGCTTCGCCGCCTCGGTGAGGGCCTGCGCGAAGGTGAACTGCGTTTCGAAGTTGCCGGCGGGGAGGTCGCCCTCGTCGTGGAGCTGGCGCGCGTAGGCGACCCACTCATCGACGAGGACGAGGCAGGGGCCGTACGCAACGAACAGCTCACGCAGCGTATCGCCGGGGTTCGTTGCCCGCTCATCGTCGGCGCGGATGCGCTCGTACGCCTGGCGGCCGCCAAGCTGCCAGGCGAGTTCGCCCCAGAGGGTGTGCACCCGCGTGCCATCCGGTTTGGTGACGGGATTGCCGGGGGAGATTTTGTTGCCGACGAGGACGACGCGGCGGACGGCGGGGAGCCTGGCGACGCCCGCCTCAGCCATGACGGCATCGACACCGGGCAGCTCAGCCGGGTTGGCGCCGGAGAAGAGGTGGTAGAGGGCGAGCATAGAGTGGGTTTTGCCGCCGCCGAAATTGGTCTGGAGCTGGACGACGGGGTCGCCGCCGGCACCCGAAAGGCGCTGGACCGCACCGACGAGCAGCCGGCGCAGGCTTTCGGTGAGGTAGGTCCGGCGGAAGAACTCGGCGGGGTCGCGGTACTCGTCGGAGCCCTGGCCGAGGTGGACCTGCCAGAGGTCGGCGGCGAACTCGGCCTGCTGGTACCGGCCGCTCGCGACATCGGGATGGGGCACGACGACCTCGCGCCAGGGGCGGAGGGAGCTCGCGACCGCGGGCTCGATGAGCGAGCCGCCGGCGCGCCGCTTCTCGGTGCGGAGCTGCTGGTCGAACATGATGCGGCGCAGCTCGAGCTTCATCGCGTTCACCTCCTCGGCTTCGGGCGCCGAGACGGCGGTGAGCAGGCGGGCGATGGAATCGAGGGCGCGGTCGGCGTCGTCGCTGGAGATCGGCTCCTGGTGGGCCCATTTGTTCCGCCAGGTCCGGATTTCGGAGACGAGGCTCCGCTCGGCATGGCCAAGGGTGTCGCGGAAGACCTCGTTCCACTGCTCCCACAGCACGCGGAGGAGGACCGCGGCATCAAGGGCCGGCGTATCGGGGCTGACCCAGTTGAGCTCGTTCTTCCAGTGCTGGGTGACCGAAGTGATCCAGTACTTGCCGTACTTGCTGCGGCATTCGCGCTCGACGAAGGGAGCGAGCCCCTGGCGGAGCAGCTCGAGGGCTTTGCCGACGCGTTCCTGGTTGGTCATCGCCATGGTGGACCTCCTGCGCTAGGGGAAGAGGGCAGCCTGCGCGGGCTGCGGACGGCCGTGTTCGCGCGCGAGGCGGGTGATTTCGGGCCAGCTCTGGACGAGGGCGTTGTACCACAGCGCCTCGGACGCGCGCTTCTTGCGCTCGGAGACGGTGTAGAGGCGGTAGGCGAGTTCGCGGGCGGTCTCGGCCCGGCTGCCGAGGCGGGCAACGAGGTCGGCTGCCGCCCCCTCGCCGCCGGTTTCGAGGGCGCGGACCAGGTGATGGACCGTCTCCCAGACGGTGAGGCGCCGGTCGGCGGCGGGGTCCCAGTCGGCAGGGAGCTCACTGGGGCGGAAGAGGCGGACTTTGCCGCGCTTCGATTCGAGGATGCCGGCCTCGACCATGCCGCCGACGCTGGTGTTCTTCGCCTTGGAGAGCGTCTCGGCGACGCCGAACTCGCCCTCGGCGAAGCCGTGCTGCTCGAACCAGGCGAGCGCCCAGCGGGTATCAGCGTCGAAGTCGCCCTCCTGCTCGGCGAGGCATTCGTCGAGGACCTGGTTGATGAGCGCGAGCGCCTCGCGCACCGAGAGCGGCCGCCCTTCGGCGTCGAGCACCCTGGCGTAGCGGGTGTAGACGGCCATGCCCGGGCCGATGGCCGCCTGCGCGAGGTCCACCGGCGCGATGTTGCCGCGCTGGAGGTGCTCAAGCGCCTGCGGCAGCTCGGCCTTCAGGGCGGAGACGAACTCGCGGCGGGTGGCGGTCCCCCACCCTTCCCCTCCCCCGCCGGGGGAGGGAGTCCGCGGGCGGCAGACGAGGACGATGCTGGAGGCGAGGGCGTTGGAACCCTGTCCGATGGCACGTTCCTTGCGCTCGGTTCGCATCGGCCAAGTGCCGCTGATGGCAAAGCCGGCGCGGATCACTGCATCGAGGAAGGTTTCCCAGCCGGTGCTGGCGGTGCCCCCCTCCCTGCCTCCCACCGCCGGGTGTTGGCCCCCCTCCCTGCCTCCCCCCTCCGGGGGGAGGAGTGATGGTCCCTCCTTCGCCGGGGGAGGGGAGCTGGTTTCGGACTGTTTGAAGGCGTAGTAGATGGTGACCGGGAAGGCCGGGTGCGCCTGCTCGGCGAGGCGGTGCATCGCCTGCGTCATACCGTCGAGGAAGAACTTTTCCGCGGCGTCCTTGCTGCCGTGGCGGTAGGGCGTGGCGACCAGTTCCTCGGCCTTGGGCACGGCGAGGGTGGCGAAGAGGTCGGGGAAGACCGGGCGCAGCGAGCGGCGCAGCCAGACGTAGAAGAAGTCCGACAGGTCGGCGTAGCCGATGTTGTCGTAGTACGGTGGATCCGTGGAAACGACTTTACCTAAGGATAGGTCTTGAGTTGCCGCATCCAATTGGAACGCCATGCCTGGCCGTCGCACATCGGCGCCGACCACAGTAGGTTCCATCCCGCGTTGAATCCCCACTGCGACAACGGACCAAGACCCAGAACTAGTTGATAAGGGATTAGCTTCAGCAAAGTCCCAGGCCATCGGGATTGCTTGGCGGCTAAAGAGGTGGAGTGGGCACTCCTGAAGGTGCCCCCATGGTGCGAGTGAGTTATTGATGTCGATAAGTTTGCTGATCACAAACCCCAAATACACCCCCACCGCCTCCGCATAGGCCGTCGCGCCGGTGCCGCCGTCGCGGAGCGGCTGGCCGTCGTCGGGCAGGCCGGCGGCGATGGCGTCGCGCCTGACGCGCTCGATCGCCTCGCCCACCAGGTCCGAGAACGTCGTCAGCGCGACGAGCTGGCGGGGGGTGAAGTAGTCCCCAAAGGTATGAAAGCCGTATCGGCGTCCCTGTGCATTACTGGCCCAGGTTCCACGGCTGGGCGCATCGGGCTTCCATGTCGGCTGTGCTTGTCTCGCGATGACCTCGTGCTCGGACATCGGATCGAGATACACTCGCCCGCGCTTGCCCTCGGCGACGATAGCCATCAAGCGAGAACCCATGCGACCGGCGTTCGCTTCGGCGTCGATGTAGTCATACCTGAACGGGGAGCCCGACAACAGGCATTTGAAGGCGCCTTGTGAGAGCTTGGTGCCGTTCTTCGCGGCCTCCGCATCCTTCGGCCTGCCCACCTTCACGGTGAAGCGGTAGCCGCCGCCCTCGACCACCGGCTCGACGTAGGCCTCCTTGCCGGGTTTGGTGGAGAGCATGAAGGTGGAGGCGAGGGGGACGTCGACGTCGCGGAAGGCGGGGTTGGGGCTCTTCACGGTGCGGGCCCAGAGCCAGGCGATGACGGTGAGCTCGCGGCCGACGTAGGGTTTGAGGTCCGGGCGGTCAGCGGCCATCTCCGCGGTCACGGTGATCTTCGGGTAGAGGTGGCCGATCCGCTTCTCGGCCTCGTCGCGCATCCACTGGCCGTAGTAGCGGACGTCCTCGGCGAGGCCCTGCGCGCCCTTCCATTCGCGCGCGAAGAGGCGGCGGTCGGCACGCGCTGCGGGGTTGACGGGCGGGCGGCCGGCGAAGCGGGGCGGGATTTCGATCATCGCCTTATTGATCAGGACGGCGACGGGGTTGAGGTCGCTGGCATAGGCTTCGAGGCCGAGGCGCTGGGCTTCGAGGGGGAGGCTGCCGCCGCCGGCGAAGGGGTCGTGGAAGGCGGGGAGGCGGCTGGGGTCGAAGAGCTCGGCGGCGCGCGGGTGGTCGGCGTTGTCGCGGCAGGTGCGGCGCCAGCTCTTCCAGATCTCGGCGCGGGCCTGTGCGAGGAGGGCCTCGTTGGTGGTGTTCTCCCACTGCACGAGCTGTTCGATGAGGCGGAAGAGGCGCTGGCGCTCGGCCTCCTGGGCCTCGGGGGTGGGGAACTCCTCGGGGACGGCGGAAGGGTCATCGACCATTTGGGCGAAGATGACGGCGCGCGCGGCGGCGAGGGGGCGGCGTGCCCACCAGAGGTGGAGGGTGCTGGGGTGGCCATGGCGGATGGATTTTTCGCGTGCCGCGGCCTGGTTGATGGCCTCGAGGGGGAGGGCGACTTCGATGAGCTTTTTGCGGGAGACGGTCATGAGGGTGATCCTTCCGGCCGCGCGCTGCGGGCGACAGCGACGATGGCGTCAAGCTTTTCGCGGACCTCGTCGTCGAGCGCTTCGGCGGGGACGAAGGGCGCGAGGGTATGGTAGTCGGTCTTGCGCATCAGGTTGGGCCGGTCAAGGGCAGCGAAGAAGTTCTTAAAGACCGGGTCGAGGAACTCGTCGCTGGCTTTGAGGTCCGGGCTGTCAGGCCCAGGCTTTCCGAGTGAGGCGAGCGCATCGCGGACCTTTCCAATCGCCTTCTCCATGGCCTCACGCCAGGGGAGGCCCCAGAGCGGTCCGGTCTCGGTTTTGGCCCGCGCCTCGGCCCATGCCAGAAGGGTGGCCTCCTGGCAGAGATAGTTCTCAATCTCGCGCTTCCGCCACATCTCCTGGCGGAGATACGGATCGGCGGGCAATTCCTTTTCGAGGCGATCGTAGATGGCGACACCAGCGAGGTCTGGCTTGGCTTCGCGCAAGGCGTGGAAGTGCTCCTGGGCCCTGGGCGGCTGGTTGCCGACGTAGTAGACAAACGGGCGTTCGAGCAGCTCGCGTGCCGGGTGGTCGAGTTTCTCCGCAAATGCCCGCAGGATCGCGAGGTCAGTAGCGCCTTCGAGGTAGAGGACCCAGCCGGTCAGCTCGGCCTGGAGGTACTGGTCGAAGCCGATTTCCTTCAGCGCCTTGAGGATCTGGCTGCCGCGGTCGTCGATGCGATGCGGCCTGCCGACAAAGGCAACGACGATGTCCCGGTCGGCGGCTTCATTGAGGATGACTTCGGAGTGGCTAGCTGCGATGACCTGGCTGCCGGTTTCCTCAGCCGTCTGTGCGAGCACGCGGTAGATTTGGCGCTGGCGGAGAATTTCGAGGTGCGCATCGGGTTCGTCGAGGAGGAGAACGGCGCCGGGGTTCGCGGCCATGTGGGCGAGAAGGAGGAGCGTCTGCTGCTGACCCCGGCCGCTGGCGGAGAGGTCGAGGGTGACACCGCCCTTTGTTCGAAAGGACATGACAACCTCGCCACGTTCCTTGATGTAGGCTGGGTCGCCGAGGGTGACGCCGAAGAGTTCATCTATGCGGTTGACGATTTGGCGCCAGGCATCCGGGTTCGTTTCGAAGACTCGCCAGCAGAGGTTGCGGAGAACCTCCGCGGTGCGCCCCTCGCCGATGCGCACATCGATGGCACCGGGGTCGAGCCGCGTCTCATTGGCAGCAAGGCCTGACATGGGCGGAAGGTAGGCGACGCGTAATTCGGCGGCGGCAGCGGGAACCTGGTAGCGAGTCCCTTCGGGCCCAATGCGGGAGCGGCAGTAGAACGATTCTTCGTTCGCGTAATCGAACTCGAGGCGGGTCGTCCAGATTGCGCCCGAGGTCATGCCGTCGACGTCAATTTCGATCAGGACGTTGCGCGTCTTCTGCCGGCCTGCGTCGCGGTAGCCTTCGCGCACGTGGAGGTCACGCCAGAGGAGGTTTGCTGCGGGGACCGGGAGCGCAATCAAGTCTTTGCGGTTGATGGTGACGCCAGCTCGCTCTTTCGGGACGTTGCCGGCACCACGTTTTTCGACCCAGCGCCTGACACCTGCATGCCAGAGCGCAAGCGCCTGAAGTGCAGAGGTTTTGCCCGAATTGTTTGGGCCGACGAAAACGACGCGCTCGCCAAGTTCAATCTCGACGCTCTCAAAAAGCTTGAAGTTACGGATTGCAAGCCTGGTCAGCAATTCCGGCCTCCCTGCCGACGCGGCAACCCCATGGCACCCGCAGCGGTGGCGACAGATTCGTTACATGGCGGGAGCTGACCCCCATGCGATGTCATCCGGGTTCTCCGGCGCGGGCGAGGAGTTCGGCAAAGTCGTAGTTCACGCTGGTGACGCCGAAGTCGGGCTCGCGTCGGAAGGGGCGGCGGAGGTAGCGTACGCGATGGCCGCCATCGGTGTGGAGTTCGACGAGTGCGAGGATATAGTCGTCGGGTTTGTTGAGGCTGGTGAGGATTTCGTTGCGGGTGACGGTGACGGTGTCGGCGCCGGCGACGCGGGCCTTGACCTCGATGAATCGGATTCGGCCTCGCTGCGGCCCGGAGACGACCCGGCTCTCGATGTCGTAGCCGAGTTTGTCGGCCTCGCGGTCGATGGGGTCGTACCCGAGCTGCCGTTCGATCTCCATGACAAGCTGGCGTCCAAGGGCGGCAGCGGCCTGGGTATCGACGGCGGCTGCGGGCTGGGGGAGGGAGCGGCCGGTCATGGCGGCGAGGAGGCCGATGGGCACCACGACGAGGCCGCCGAGGACGACCGGGGGCAGCGCCGAGACCTTTGCCTCGCGGTCGAGCTCCTCGAGGCGGCGCTTGAGCCGGGCGCGAAGGTCGTCAGCCCGGCGGCGGGCCTCGATGGAGTTCATCCGCGCGGCCGGTTTACCGGCCTGCTCCTCGAGGGCGAGCTGCTCGGCGCGGTAGTCCCAGTACGCAATCTCCTTGGTCAGCCGGTCGTAGACGGCGGCACGGGTCTTTTCGATCAGTTCGAGGCGGCGGTCGCGGACCTCTTTGACGTGCTCAGGGACGACGGTGGCGATGGCGTGGTCCCGGGCGAGGGTCTCGATGTGGGCGCCGATCCAGGCGCATTCGGGACGGGCAAGGATCTCGTCGGCTGGAGGCTCGCCGGGGGCGAGCGGGCGGTAGTCGAGGTATGGGGCGTACTGGAGGTGGCGCGTTTGGCCCCCGGCGTCCATTTCGACGTAGAGGAGGCGCCGGGAGATGGTGCGGTGCTCGCCGGAGGGCAGGAGACTCGCGTCCTGGATGGCGTGCTCGAGGACGGTGAGCACGCGGGGGCTGGTGCCGTGGTCGCGCTCGTCGACAAGGACGGTGCCGCGCCTGAGGAGGTCGCGGTAGCGTTCGAGCACGAGGTCGAGGGTGGCATCGAGGAGGGGATGGCCGGGGCAGACGAACGCAGCGAGCGGTTTGCCGGGCTGGGCGATGAGCTCCTTTTCGAAGGTGATCCGTTCGTAGCGCGGGAGGACCGGTTCGCCGCGGCCGATGAGGCGATCGCGGTTGCGGACCTGGGCCGGTACGTGGGTGATTTCGTAGCGGCGCGGCTCCCGTTCGCGGATGACGCCGCCGAGCCGGCGGAAGGCTTCGAGGAAGAAGGATTCGATGTAGTGCGGCTGGAGGCGGCGGGCTTCGGCGCGCTCCATCTCCTCCCGGATGCGGGCGACCCGGCTGGAGTCCATGGAGTCGTGGGCGAGGGCGCGCTCCTCGAGCAGTTCGCGGAGGTGGTCGGCATCGACGGCGTTCTCGATGACTGTTTCGAGCCGGGCGCGCACCTCGGGCTGGTCGCCGTAGCGGATGGCCTCGATCAGGAGGTCGCGCAACGGCCGGCCTTCGAACTGCAATTTGCCGAGGACATCGAACACCTTGCCGCCGAGGGCCTTGCGGGCTTCATCGAGCTTTTCGAGCAGGCGCTGGTAGACGGTGCCTTCACGGGTTTCGGCGGCGACGAGGTTCCAGAGATGGCAGACCTCGGTTTGCCCGATGCGGTGGATGCGCCCGAAGCGCTGCTCGAGGCGGTTCGGGTTCCATGGGAGGTCGTAGTTCACCATCAGGTGGGCGCGCTGGAGGTTGATGCCTTCGCCGGCGGCGTCGGTGGCCAGCAGGACGCGGACGTCCGGGTCGTGGAGGAAGCGTTCCTGGGCTTTGCGCCGCTCTTCGCGGCCCATGCCGCCGTGGATGACGGCGATGGCATCCGGGCGACCAAAGAGCGTGCCAATCCGTTCCTCGAGGTACCGCACGGTGTCGCGGTGCTCGGTGAAGATGACGAGTTTCTGGTGCGGCGAAGCGACGGGCTTCGGGAGCGGCCGCCCGTCGTAGGCGGCGGCCTCTTCGCGTGCTGCGCCGTTGAAGGCGCGGTCCGTGAAGATTTCGTGGAGGAGGTCGGAGAGCTGGCGCCATTTGGTGTCTCTTCCGCTCCGGCGGACCCGGGCCGCCAGGCCTTCGAGGCGCTTGAGGGTCTCGATTTCGCGCTTGAGCTCGTCGACCGTCGTGGCCGCGGTGGCCTGGTCGAGGACCTGCTCCTCGAAGGTTTCGACCTCATTGTCCGGGGCATCCTCGAGGTCTTCGATTTCATCTTTGTCCAGGAGCAGCGTGGAGACGGCCGGCGCAGCGTTCGCGCCCCGGTGGAGCAACTGCTGTTCCCGGAGTTCATCCTCGAGCCGTTCGCGCCGGCGCCTGAGCGACTGGTAGATGGCTTCGGGCGAGGACGCCAGGCGCCGCTGGAGGATGGTGAGGGCGAAGCCGACGGTCCCCGCGCGTTTGTTGTTCTTCAGCGCCTCGGCGCGATTGAATTCGCCGCGGACGTACTCGGTGACCTGCTGGTAGAGGAACGCCTCGTCGTCGGAGAGCTGGTAAGGGACGGTGTAGGCAACGCGCTCGGGGAAGAGCGGCTTGCCCTCGAAGGTGAGCAGGTCCTCTTTGACCATGCGGCGCATGAGGTCGGAGACGTCGACCTGGTGGACGCCGTCGCGGAACCGGCCTTCGAAGCGGTCGCCATCGAGGAGGGCCATGAAGAGCTGGAAGTCCTCCTCACGGCCGTTGTGGGGCGTGGCTGTCATGAGCAGGAAGTGACGCGTGATCTCGGAGAGGCGCTGCCCGAGCCGGTACCGCTTGGTGTACTGGACTTCGCCGCCGAAGTAGGTAGCCGAGAGCTTGTGGGCCTCATCGCAGACGACGAGGTCGTAGCGGTTGTCCTGGGCGAAGAGCTTCTGCTGGACGTCTTCGTTCCGGGAGAGCTTGTCGAGGCGGGCGATGGCGAGGTCGTTTTCGAGGAACCAGTTGCCGGTGCGGGCTGCTTCGAGCTTGTCGTTGGTGAGGATTTCGAAGGGGAGGTTGAAGCGTCGCGAGAGTTCGTCCTGCCACTGCTCGACGAGGCTGCCGGGGCAGACGATAAGGCAGCGCTGGAGGTCGCCACGGACCATCAATTCTTTAATCAGGAGGCCGGCCATGATGGTTTTGCCGGCGCCGGGGTCGTCGGCGAGGAGGAACCTGAGCGGCTGACGGGGCAGCATCGCTTCGTAGACGGCGGTGATCTGGTGGGGCAGCGGCTCGACGAGCGAGGTGTGGACGGCGAGTACGGGGTCGAAGAGGTGCGCGAGGCGGATGCGGTGCGCCTCCGCAGCGAGGCGGTAGGTTGCGCCGTCGCCGTCGAAGCTCCAGGGCCGGCCGGCCTCGACGAGCTCGATGGTCGGTTCGTCCTCGCGGTAGAGGAGGCGGTCGGCGACTTTGCCATCGCCGGTGCGGTACACGAGGGTGAGGGCATCGGAACCGTGCCACTGCACGCTGACGACCGTGACAAGTCCGTCGGGTAAGACACCGCGGATGACCGCGTCGGGGGTGATGTCCTCGAGTTTCACGCTCGTCTCCTTTGCGGGGCAACCGGGCTGGACTGAAGGCGCGACTCCGCGCAACGCAGGGGATGGCGTTCGGCCGCACGGGTCGCTGACGGAGCTGCAGGACACGGTTTGGCCGGCGCCTGGGGCGTGATTGTAGCCGCTTCGCGGCGTGAGATGCCGCCGCCCCGCCGGGCGGACGGGCCGGGGCATCTGCCGGGCCAACGGCAGGAGGCGGTAGGTGAGTGGTTGGGGGCGGACGATATGAAGGGAGAAAGCCGGGCCCCCGGCGGCCGGCCCCGAAAGGGCCGACGCGCGGCCTGCCCTGCGCAGCGAAGGGGGCCAGGAATTCTTCGGCAGCCTGTGCGACTCCGGGACGGCATCAATCCCCCCTCTGGACGCCAACGACGGCTACGAGACGGCCGCGGGGCGAGCTGCGGAGTTGGGCGCCCGTGCCACGGTGGCGAGCAGCGTCGCCGCGCCGCACGTGACCGAGGCGGATTCGCGGAGATTCACGGGTGCCGGTGCAGTCGCGGGTGGGGGTAGCCTTGAGCGCCGCGTTCGCGCATGGCGCGATAGCGGTTCGCCGTCACGATTCCCGGGGCACCGGTACGCCGAATGCAGCCTGACCGTTGAGTTTCCTGGCGGGGATTCGAGGGTTACAACGTCTGAAACCGGTGTAATTACCGCGGTGAGGTTCCGACAAGATTCGGTCCCCTAGTGGTGACTCGATGGTTGCAACGCGGCCTGCCGCTGATGACGTACGAAACTTACGTATGCGATGCGCTGGCCCCCGACCGTAGCCGAGTCGTCGTCGCTCAGTACCTCCACCAAAACTGGAATTTCGCACCGAAGCGGCGCTCCTTCCTGTTCCCGAGCGGCCTAACAAGTTCAATGGTGCCGACCCGGGATGAATCGACCACGACGCGCAGCCGTATACGGCGCCGGCATTCGATGCCGGGACGAGAGAGGTCGATGAGCAGCGCCCCGTCAGCCTCTGCCACCTCGAGCGCGCAGGTTTTGGAGCGGACGGCTTCGATGATGTCGGCAAGGTCCTGCCTGAAATCGTCAACCCTGTTGGGCGGGGTCTCCTGCTGGCTCACGTTTTACCCTCCTCGGCGTGATGGGCGCCCGGCGCGAGCTTCCGCGACTGGCACGGCGGTCGCTTGAGATGACCTTGCTTGCCAGGTGCGCTCTCGCTTCCCGTACCACATCGCTCGTCAGCACAAGTTCAGCCAGTGTGCGCCCGGAACGGTACGCCCGGATACGGAGCGTGCGCTCCGTGATGGCCCGTCCGACGCCGAGCGCCCTGATGACAGCCTCCCAATGTCACGGCAATGATGAACGAGCTCCCTGCCCCAAACTTGACGTCTCTGCTTCACTGGCCGGGAGACTTCCCGGGGAGGGAATGGAAACGAGCTGGCGCCTATCGCTTCCCGCTATCTATTTTCCTTTGTTTCTTCGGTCGTGACCACATACCACCGGATTCCGCTTCTGGTGTGGAGGGCCAGCAAGTAGCGGTCTCCCAAGTGCCCCCTCACCACGCAGCCGGACACGGTAAGCCTGGACATGTGGACCCGGACAACGTTGCTCGGGTCGATGGGGTTATCGACCAGAGCCGACAGAAACTGTCATGCTCCGGCATGCACTGGGTCAATCCTCCTCTGGTGGAGGGACGTGGCCAGCGATGTCGGTTTCGATACCCCTGCCCAGTGGCGGAGTCCGTCTCCGGCGTGCTCGGTGTACGAGAGCAAAGAGCGGCAGACCGGGCAGACGTCCAGCCAGGAGGGCACTTCGAGGTCGGACTCGGAGAGCGCGGCGCTCATATTCGCACCAGCCCCGGCTTCAGGCCGAGGCGTTCGTGAAACTCGGGCGGGATTTCGTTCCAGCCGATGCTGGCATTGCCGCCGCCTCGCGGCGACCGTGAGGGTGTCATTCTCGCTCCGCCTGCTCCTCCAGCCGCTGCAGCAGCGCTTCGAGCCGCGGCCTGAGCGCGGGGAGGTCGCGGCTGGCCGCTTCCCAGACGATGGCGGTGTCGATATCGAAATATCCGTGCACAAGGACGTTCCGCATGCCGATGATGGCGGGCCACGGGACATCGGGGGCGAGGTCCCGTGTCTCCTGCGGCAGGGCCCGGGCGGCCTCGCCGATGACCTGGAGGTTGCGGACAAACCAGCCCTGGAGCAGCTCGTCCTGCTCGAAGGCTGCCTGCCCGCGCCCGAGGTACCGCTCGATGGCCGCGATGGCTTCGAGCATGTCGCGCAGTCGCTCCCTGGGGTCTCTCACAGGGGAACTGCCTCGCGCAGCACCCGTTCACGGAGCCGTGCCTTGAGGCCGCGCTCGGTCACGACGTCGACCGGCCGGCCGAGCAGCTGCTCGAGTTCGTATTGCAGGCCGCCGAGGTCGAGGAGGGTACGCCCGGGCTCAAGTTCGACGAGGAGGTCGATGTCGCTTTGTTCGTCTGCCTCACCGCGGGCCCTGGAACCGAACAGCCGGGGGTTGCGGGCGCCGTAACGGGCACAGAGCCGGAGAATTGCCTCGCGCTTCTCGCTGATGGGGTCAGCTCCCGACATATCCACGCTCCTCCGGGCTCCCGGCGATTGCGGCGCCGAGACTGGCGGCTTCTGCCTTCTGCTCGTCGAGTTGCGCCACAAGGCGCTGCATCGTCTCCTCGAACGGCCCGGCGTCACCTTCCTTAATTACTACTTCGATGACTACTTCAGGTCCGACGCAGCGGCCCGGTGCTGGCACGTTGCCGTGCCTGGGCTCCCGGTTGAGCGTAGCTGATTTGCAAAGGCCGGGCATATCCCCGCCGCCGGGCAGGACTCCCGTTCGACGCGCCAGGCGTGGCACGTATCGACGCTGCGCTGGATGTCCTCGCCGGTGAACGCGGGGCGGGTGCGGTCGACCATGCGATCCGGCTCCGGTGTGTCGCGAACGAGCACCCGGCCGCGGCGGCCGGGCAAGGCACCGCTGGGTTGTTGTCGCAGGCGAGGAACTGCGGGGTGGCGGGAATCCGGGTTGAGCAGCACGGCTGCGCATTGAGGGCGACCATGCAGTCGGTGCGGTAGGGCTGTCCGGTACGTTCTCGAACCTGGCCCCTGCCCGAATGGGGCGATGACCGGGAGCCGATTGCCAAATGCCCGTTGCCGCGGCTTCAGCCACTTCGCCGGCCGGGCGACCATGCCGGCTGACCCGCGGCGGGGGGCGTACACCCACCCGCTGAAGGTATCGAGCAGTACGACGGACAGGCGACCACGGGAGGGAGTGGTTTCAGTCCCCTAGCGGGGATTCGAGGATTGCAACCCGGACCGGCGTACGTTGAGGGTTGGGTGCCTGCCGATCGGCCGTTTCAGTCCCCTAGCGGGGATTCGAGGATTGCAACAATGGCGATTCGGTCACGGTGCTGCCAGTCCGGCTTGAAGCCGGGGTTTCAGTCCCCTAGCGGGGATTCGAGGGTTGCAACCGCGCGCAAACTGGCAGTCCTACGCTAGTGATGCTGACTACTGGGTTTCAGTCCCCTAGCGGGGATTCGAGGGTTGCAACTCCCGGCGCGTTCTCCTGACCATGCCGGTCAGCACCGACTATGAGTTTCAGTCCCCTAGCGGGGATTCGAGGGTTGCAACCCTTGCCGATCGGGTCGGCGGTCGTAGGGAGCGCTCCGTGAGGTTTCAGTCCCCTAGCGGGGATTCGAGGGTTGCAACCGACCTTTTTATTCTGGCCGTGAAAATGCTGGCCAAGCGTAAGCGTTTCAGTCCCCTAGCGGGGATTCGAGGGTTGCAACTTGGGCCCTTGCTGCGCAGTTCGCGCGGCAGAAGGGCCAGTTTCAGTCCCCTAGCGGGGATTCGAGGGTTGCAACTGGAACGATTGACGGCCAGCGGGCCGTCGCGATCATCCCTGCGGGGTTTCAGTCCCCTAGCGGGGATTCGAGGGTTGCAACGCGATCTTATTCGCGAACTGTACGCCGGCTACGATCTCCCCAGTTTCAGTCCCCTAGCGGGGATTCGAGGGTGGCAACAGGTCGGCGACCGGGCGATCCCGACCGAGGATCGCCGGGGGTTTCAGTCCCCTAGCGGGGATTCGAGGGTTGCAACGCTGGGCGGGGAGCCCAACCCCCGAGGAGGGAAATCCGAGTTTCAGTCCCCTAGCGGGGATTCGAGGGTTGCAACTGCCGCAGCTGGTGCTGGAACTGGCGGCTGAGTTCCCGTCGGGTTTCAGTCCCCTAGCGGGGATTCGAGGGTTGCAACTCTTCGCCGTGCCGTGCGTGCCGTGCTGGTGGAGAACGGCGTTTCAGTCCCCTAGCGGGGATTCGAGGGTTGCAACGAGGCTGCACGCAGATGGTAACACGTTCCCGTCCCGGTAGGGTTTCAGTCTCCTAGCGGGGATTCGAGGGTTGCAACGGCGCGTCGCCGCGGGCGGGCGGCAATTTCACGGCAGTTGTCGTTTCAGTCCCCTAGCGGGGATTCGAGGGTTGCAACTCCGCCGGGGATGGCCTCCCGGCGCTGAAGATGGCAGGCCACAGGTTTCAGTCCCCTAGCGGGGATTCGAGGGTTGCAACTGCTCGTCTACGAGGACGGGAGCCTGCTCGATCCGGACGGCTGGTTTCAGTCCCCTAGCGGGGATTCGAGGGTTGCAACTCTATTGACTTTCTTCCCTCCTTGTGGTAAGCGCGGGGCTCTCCCATCCGGCCATGCGGGTACTATGCCACGCCACGCGCGGTATGACAAGGGGGCGGCCGTTCACACGATGAACCACCTGGGCCGCGGCCGGGCCGGCGGGCCAGCCGGGACTTCGATCGACCGATAGCCGCGGGCGCCGAGGTGGTAGACCCGGACCTGGTCGACTGCCGGGTCGATGCGGGCGCGGATGCCGGCGAGCATGCGGGCGAATTCGGACGGCCGGAGCTGGAATTCGAACACGCTGCGCTGAACGCGCTCACCCCAACCCTCCAGCCAGGTTGCGAGGGCTTCGCGCCTGCGGTTGTCGGGGATGTCGTACGCGATGGCGTACCAGCGTTCGTCCATCGGGCGTCACCATGCGGGGCGGACCGGTCCGCCGGTGCGGATGGCGCGGGCGAAGGCCCTGGCCTGGAGTTCGAAGAGGCGGCCGACCTCCTCCCGGCGGCCTGTCGGGCGGTAGCGGGTGGCGCGTGAGAGGCGTGATTCGAAGGCGGCGATGAGCCGCTTGCGCACGTCGAGTGCAAGCCGGGTGCCGGCTTCCGTCTGTTCAAACCATCCCGTATCTCGGGAGAGGGTGGGATAGAGCCGAACAACCAGAAGATCGACCAGGGGTGCGCGAAACTCTTCGATGAGGTCGAGGACAAAAGCTGGTTGGCCGCGGGTGGCGTGATGAAGGAAGCCCTGGTAGGGGTCGAGACCGACAGCGGCGACGGCGAGGATGGCAGGGCGCATGAGGAGGGCGTAGCCGTAGTTGAAGAGGGCATTGAGCGGGTCGCGAGCGGGGCGGCGTGCCCGGCGCCAGCCGGCGAGGCTGAGGTGTGCGCGGAGCGCGGAAAAATAGATTCGGCCTGCCCAGCCCTCGGTTCCGCGGAGTTCATCGAGGGTCTCTGCTGCACGGACCCGGGGAATTAGCGCGAGGAGGGCGGAGGTCTCGGGCCGGCGAAGGGCCCGGAGGAGCCGCGCCTGGGCGGTCAGTTTGTTGCGGACGATCTCGCGCGCGATGGCGAGACGGCGGACAGGGTCCGCGGCAGCGAGGGCCTGGGCCGAGCGGAGCCTCGCGGCAGGATGTCCGATGGGCTCGAGGCGACCTTTGAGCCTGCCGTCGAGCCCGACGTAGACGGAGGGAATGCCGGCTGCAAGGAGCCGGCTGGCGGCGGGAGCGGTGAGCTGGACGGCACCGTGGAGGACGAGTGCTTCAAGGGTGTGGAGCCCTGCGGTAAGCACGGGAAGTCCATCGACGAAGATTTCAAGACATTCGCCGGTGGTCCGGATGGTGCTGCCCTGTTCCGTGACGTGAAGGATTCGCATGTCCTCTGCTGTTATGTTCGTTAGAGGCAGCGGCGGGACGCAGGGCCTGCGCAGGAGAAATGACCGGGGTCCTGGTCAGGTGCGCCATAGCTGGACAAGAGCGCTGAGACTCGAGGGAATTGTGGGAAGGCTGGAGGGGGCGGGGGCGCCGACGGCCTCGGCGAGGATCCGAAGGTAGGCTGCGGCGGCTTCGAGGGCCTCCCCGGTCACCTGGCGGCCCTGGTGGACGGCTTCGTTGCGGGCGCCGGCGAGGCGGGCGCGAAGTGTTTCGGCGTCCTGTTCTTCGACGGCGCGGCGGTAGGCGGGTGAGAGGGCTTCGAGGAGCTTTGCGCGGCGCTGGAGGCCTTCGATGCGCCAGCGGCCGCCGTCGATGCTCACGCGGTCCTTTTCGGTGAAGCCGGACGGCAACCGGGCGGGGTCGCGGATGTCGTCGGGGTCGATGCCGGCGCGGCGGAGGCCGGCGGAAATGATGACTTCGGCGGCGGTGGCTGCCACGAGGATCGCCTGGGCGGGACGGTCGGCGGCCTGGAGGCGGAGGGAGCAGGCGGCGAGCTCGGCGCCCCAGGCGAGGTCGTCGCTGCTGCACCGTTCGAGCCAGGATTTGAGGTGGGAGAGGTCGGCGCCGCCGGCCCTGGCCGGGATGTTGGCGGCGACCTGCCGGAGCCATTGCCGCTGGTAGTTTTCGACGGCGACGAGTGCGCGGGCGATGGTGACGGCGGCTTTGAGGGCTTTCTGGTCCCAGGGCGGCGGGGTGCCGGCGGGCAGGTTGAGGAGCGGTTCGCCGGCGGCGAGGGCAGCGGCGGCGTTGCCGGCGGCGAGGGCCTCGAGGGTGCGGTCGCGGGCGTCGAGGTGAACGAGGGCGTCGGGGTCGAACTCGCGCAGGGGATTGCCCTGGGCCTCGGCGGGGTTGAGGGCCTGGAAGTGGCGGGCGCGGGGGAGGAGGGAGCGGACGACGAGGGTGAAGGCGATCGACATCTGGGGGGTGCCGGAGGTGAAGCAGGTGATGACCTCGGCCTCTTTGAGCTCGGGGCGGCGGCGGATGAGGTCGCGGCCGGCGAGGAGGAGGTCGGAGACGCTGACTGCGAGGTCGGGCACGTTCCGGCGAAGGTCGTCGAGGATGTCGATGGCGATCTCGATGCCGAGGGCCTGGAGTTCGGCGGCGGTTGCCTCGGCCTGGGCGCGCACGGCGGCGGTGGCGACCAGGAGCGCGCGGTCGGGCTTCGTTTCACGCGCGAGGCGGAGTGGCCCGGTTGGTTCGCCCCTGTCGAAGGGGTCTCGTTTGCCAATGGTGGCGAGGAGGATTGTCGGCACGGGGGAAGTATGGAGAGCGCCAGCGGGTGGATGCAATTGTCGCGGAATTGTCGCCAAAAGGGGGTTCACCGGTTTCACATGGACGTGCTAGTATGCGGGCTCCTGCGGTGCCTGGAGCGCGATGATGTCCTGGGAGATTTCGGAGGAGGTCCTGCGGACATACTGCGCGGGTCTGTTCCATGACCTGGGGAAGGTGTGGGCGCAGGTGCAGGGGCGGGGGACGGAACCTTCGCGGTTTGATTGCGAGACACCGGACCAGCACCAGGTGAGGTTCGCTGATTGCGAGAGCTGCAAGCGGCGGTACCGGTACGCCCACGCGGCGATGAGCGGGACGCTGGCGCGGGAGACGCTGCCGGAGTTCCGGGGGCTGGCGGATGCGGCGGCGCTGCACCATGCGCCAGACGCGGAGGAGCTGGGCGACCTGGTGCGGTGGGTGGTGCTGGGGGACCACCTTTCGGCGGGCGAGCGGGATGACCGCTACGACCGGGGCGAGCGCGACGCAGGGACGCCAGTCCCGGCGCTGCTGAATCCGCTGGCCAGCCTGGACAGGGACGTGTACGTCTTGCCGCGGCTGCTGGATTCGGAGCTGCTGTTCGGGCAGCTGAGGAGCAGTGAGGGTGACCGGGCAAAGGCGGCGTTCGGCGGCGTGTTCGACGGGCTGCGCTCGGGGCTGGAAGCGGCGGCGGCGCTTTCGGGAGGAGACTGGCTGGCGCTCAGCGAGCACCTGACGGGGGCGGTGTACCGGGGTGCGATGGGGGTGCCGTCGGCGTTCATGAACACGGTGGCGGATATTCCGCTGGCGACGCACCTGCATCTTGCGGGGGTGTTTGCGGCGGCGCTGGCGGCTGACGGCAGCCCGGCACGGACGGCCGAGGAAACGACGGTAGGGATTGTCGCCGGGGATGTCTCCGGGATCCAAGAGTTCATTCACGACACCGGGAGCCGGAGGGCGGCCCGGGCTCTGCGGGCTCGTTCCTTTTATATTCAGCTGCTGAGCCTGGTGGCAGCCCGGTGGGTGGCAATCCGCTGCGGGGTGCCGCCCTGGTGCGCGTTCTCCGTGGTTGGGGGCCAGTTCCAGGTTGCCGTGCCTGCGAGCCGTGTCGGGATGGTGGAGCAGCTGCAGGAGGAGCTGGACCGGGTGCTGTTCCGGGCGCACGGGCCGGTCCTTTCGCTGAACCTGGCGGCGATGGTGTTCTCCGGAAAAGAAATCCAGGAATTTCGGGACGTGCACCGCCGGCTGCGGGAGGAGCTTTCCGCACGGAAATCGCGGAAGTTCGCGGGGCTGGCCCGGAGCGGGGCGCTCTTTGAGCCGCAGGCGGTGGCGTCGATGGGGCGGGCGTGCCGGACGTGCGGGCGTGAGGCGATTGAAGGCCGGACGGAGGACGACGACGGTGTGGAGCGGCGCGTTTGCGGCATGTGCGCCTCGCTGGAGGAGCTCGGGCGGGAGCTGCTCGATTCGGAGTTCGTGGTGCTGGAGCCCACGGAGCCCGGGGAGCGTGCGACGGGGTGGCGGAGGGTGATGGCCGCGCTGGGGCACCGGGTCGAGCTTGCAAGTAAGCCGCCGGAGCGGGTGGTCCGGGGGGCAGTCATCGCGCTGGATTCAGACG
The DNA here is from genome assembly GCF_002563855.1 of Tepidiforma thermophila. NCBI lineage: Bacteria > Bacillati > Chloroflexota > Tepidiformia > Tepidiformales > Tepidiformaceae > Tepidiforma > Tepidiforma thermophila. The sequence continues at coordinate 795,046 of NZ_PDJQ01000001.1, read as the reverse complement.
GGCTGCGGAGGCTGCCGTGTGCACGCCTTGTGGCGACGGGCCGGTATGCGCCGCGTTCGGAGGAGGGGCTGCTGGATTTTGGGGAAATTGCGGAGCGCAGCGAAGGTCGAAAGCTGATCGCGACGATGAAAGCTGACGTCGACGATCTCGGCCTCTTCCTGCAGCGGTACTTCGAGCGCAAGCGGCCGTCGCCTTCGCGCTTCCTGGCGATCAGCACGGCGCTATCGCTGTTTTTCGAGGCGTACCTCCCGGAGTTCGCTGCCAGGAAGTACCCGAACATCTATCTCATTTTCAGCGGAGGGGACGACACGGCGCTGGCGGGCCCGCTGTTCGACGTGCTGGACTTCGCGCGGGAGCTCAGGGAGGAGTTCCGGCGCTGGACAGCAGGCAACCCTGCGCTGCATTTTTCCGCGGGCGTGACGGTCGCCCACGCGCAACGGCCGGTGCAGGCCGGCATCGAGGCTGCGGAGGGAGCGCTGGGCAAGGCCAAGGGGGAGCGGCCGGACAAGACTCGTCCGAAGGATGCCGTGGTGGCGCTCGACGTGTGGCTGACGTGGGCGGGATTCGAGGACGTGCTCCGGCATACGCAGACGCTGGTCTCGCTGGTGCGGGGGCAGAACGGCAGGAAGCAGCTCGCCCGGCGGGCACTCCAGCACCTGCAACTGCTGGAGCACGCGGCACCGGGACGGTATGAGCCGCTGGTCTGGCGCTCGTACTACCAGCTGAACCGGGTGGCGCGGGACCACCCTGAGGCTGAGCAGGTGCTGAAGGCCCTGCGCAAGGAGGCGTTCGAGACGGAGATTGGCGGCGAGCCGGGGGGCCGGCGGGTAGCGCTCGCGGCCCGGCTTGCCGAGCTGCGGACGGCCAGCGATGGCAACACCGACCAGAGACGACGGGCAGGAGGTGCTCAGGTATGACGCAGTTTCAACGGCCAGGCCAGGGAGGCTACCAGGGCAACCGCCGGCCGCCAGAGCAGCAAGGCCGGGCGGCTGCAGTCGATGCGACGAGGTATGCGTCGGAGGCCGAGCGGATCATTGTGCGCGACGATGTGGAGGCCCTGATCGGCCTGGCGGAGCGGCTGGCGACCTCTGGCGCGACGCGGACCTCGGTGCGGCGCCTCTATGGTGAAGCGCGGAGGATCGATTTCCTGCTCGACCAAGACCCGCAGCGCGCGCTGCGGCGGGCGCGACTGCTGGAACCGAGGCTGAACTACCAGGTGAAGCGCGACGAGAAGCTGAGGGACCTCGGGGCGGTCCTGGCAGCGATGGTCCAGCAGGTTGGAAAAGCGCAGAACGAAGACGAGGGGAAGGCGCGATATCGGCGACTCACGGATTTCTTCGAGGCCGTCGTGGCCTACCTTCCTGAGAAGTAAGTGCTGGCAGATTGAAGGGGGACGACTTTGGCTGATAACCCTGCCACGATAACAAGCATCCTGACCCTGAGTTCGACGGTCGTTGCAAGGACCGGCCTGCGGATCGGCGCCCAGGAGGCATCTCTCACGATCGGGGGTGTCGATAACCCGGTGGTGCGAGACCCGCTCACGCGGCAGCCCTACATTCCGGGGTCTTCTATAAAAGGAAAGATGCGGTCGCTCCTGGAGCGGGTTCATGGGCTCGACCAGAACTGGGCCATCCAGCGCAACCGGGTCCACGTGCATGTGTGCGAGCAGGAGGAGGAGTATTCGAAGTGCACGCTCTGCCAGCTGTTCGGCGCGCCGGCGCCGCAACGGGAGCGGTGGCTCTGCCAGACACGGCTGCGGTTCTCGGATGTCTTTCTCACGGAAGCGTCGGTAAAACGCCTGATGGATGCCGCTACCGACCTGCCGTTCACCGAGCTCAAGTCGGAGGCGGCGATCGACCGGGTCACGTCGGCGGCGGTTCCCCGGACGATGGAGCGAGTCCCGGCGGGTGCGGAGTTCGGCCCATGCGATATCGGGCTGTTCGTCTACGAGGGCGATCGCATCGCGACAGGCCTGCAGTGGCTGACCGACGGGCTGGACCTGCTGGAGGCCGATGCGCTGGGCTCCTCGGGGGCACGCGGTTCCGGGAGAGTGGCGTTCACCAACATCTCCGTGCGCCAGCTGAAGGTCGATGGGCAGCGGCTGGTCCCGAGGCAGGGGCCGGCGACCTACCCGACGGTTGCCGAGCTCCGGCGGGCGCTCGATGACCTCGCTGCCTGGGCGGCGGCGTAGCAATGCCGCCCTCCGCCTGGGTCTTCGGGCTCCAGCCGCGGTCGCCGCTCCGGCTCGGGTCGCACGCCGAGGACCTCGACCGGGCTCGTGCGCTGGCTGCCTCGGACACGCTCTTCGGGGCGCTCTGCTGGGCGATGCGAGCACTTTTCGGCACCGGGGTGCTCGAAGCATGGCTCAACGAGATGCGGTCCGCAGAACCACCGATTCGCATCTCGAGCATGCTGCCGGTCCGGTGGACAGACGGGAAACTGGCCGAGGTGTTCTTTCCGCTGCCGGTTCGCAGACCGGTCCGGCAGTTTGAAGACCGCAAGTTCCTGCGGCCGGTGTCATTCATCGACCGGGGCGCCTACCGCTGGCTGTTCCGGGAAGGGGCACCCAGCGGGACTCCAAGGCGTGCGGGCGAGCTGCTGGGCTTCGGACTGGAGACCCGACAGGAAGAGGCATCGTGGGCGGTGCAGTCCCGGCCGAGGGTCACGGTCGACCGGCTCTCGGGGGCCTCGGCGCTCTACGAATCAGCGGCGACCCACTTCTCACTGAACGGCGACGGGAACCGGCGAGCCGGGCAATTCGTGCCGGGAGTCGTGGCGTGGGTGGCCGACGAGGCAGCGCTGGAAGGCCTGACGACGTGCCTCAGGCTGCTTGGGGAGGCCGGTATCGGCGGGGAGCGTTCGAGCGGGCTGGGCCGCTTCGAGCTGCTGGGACCTGAGGCGTGCGATCTGCCGGTCACCCCGGACCCGGCGGCTGGTCCGACCCTCTCGCTCTGCTGGCCAACGCAGGCCGACCTCGCTGCCGGCGCGCTGCAGCTCGACCCCGACCGCGGCTACCGGGTAGTGGAGCGGGGAGGGTGGATTTCCTCGGAGGAGTGGAGCGGGTGGCGCTCGAAACGGGTCGGCATGCTGGCCGAAGGGTCGTACCTGGGGGGAAAGGGGCCCGGGGGCGGGCTCGCGGATGTGACTCCGGAGGCGGGGCGGGGGCACCCGGTTTACCGGTACGGCCTCGGACTCTTTCTCGACGAGGTGCGCCTGTGACCCAGCCGCGATTGCTCCGGTTCCGCCTCACCGTACGGGTCCTGACCCCGCTGCATATCGGTTCAGGAATTCGGTACCACCGGGACTACGATTTTCGCGACGAGGGCGGCACGCAGGTCCGCCTGGTCGACGTGGACCGGGCGCTGGAGCTGCTGCCGGACCAGCTTATCCCGCGCATTGCCGACGGCCGGATTGCGGCCGCCCTCTCCGGGGAACTCCTGGGGCGGGCGACGCGTGCGGTGCTGCCGGTTTATGGGACGCGCGCCGTGGGGCAGGACCTGCTGGGGTTCATCCGGGATGGGATGGGCAGGGTCTACCTCCCGGGGTCCACGCTGAAGGGTGCGTTCCGGTCGGCGTTGCTCGACGCCTTCGTCCAGCAGAACCGGGATACGGTGCGGGAGCTGGTTCGCTCCGGGGGAGGGCCCCGGGAACAGGCAGCCCGGGGCGTTGAGCAACGGGCGTTCGACGTCGATGTTGAGCGCACCCGGCCGGGCGGCGATTTCCCTAACCGGGACATTAACCGCTGGTTGCGGCTGGCCGACGCCTTCCCGGCCAATGAGCCGAAGATGGTGGCCTCGGAGGTGCAGGTGCGGTCGGATTCGCCACGGGGGCGACAGGCGATCCCGGTGTGGGTCGAGGCGGTCAGCCCGGGGGCCGAGTTCTCGACCACGCTGACGATTACACCCGTCGAGTGGTCGCCGTGGAGGGAACTGGATAAAGGGCGGAAAGAGCTGTTCGGGAGCAACCTCCTTGGCGTGCTGCAGACCTGGGGGGCAGCGCTGCGGGAGATCGAGCTTGAGCACTGGCGACGACATGACCCGGACGTGGCCACGAACTTCGAAGGAAAGGTGCCGGCTGGTGAAATTGTCTTCCCGGTCGGCTTCGGCACGGGCTGGGTAGCCAAGACGATCGGCCGCCACCTGCGGGACGACCGCAACCTGATGCAGCTGCTCCTCAACCGCTACCGCCTTTCGCGTTCGAAGTCGCCTGACCCGGGGAACTTCCCGGTTGGGCACCGGGTGGTTGATGGCCCCGGCGGCTGGCTGCCGATGGGGTGGGTGATGGTGTCGGAGGCGCAGCCGGTCCAGTGAACGAGCTGGTTCGCGTCGAGGTTCCCGGCAGGTGGGAGGGCGAGGCCGAGGAGACGGCGTTTGTCGGCCGGGCGCTGCAAGCGTGGTTCTACCGGGAGCTCGCAACGCGGGACGAGGGGCTGGCGACGGCCCTGCACGACATGTCGGCGGAGAAGCCGTTTTCGATTGCGCTGCGGCGGCAGCCGGATGAACGGCTGGTGGTTACGGCCTACGGCATCCTTGCGCCGTTCGTGCTGGACCTGAGCCGAACCATGCCAGACCGGCTGCTCCTCAACGCGCGGTGGTGGCGACGGGAAGGCGAGGCGGCGGTGGAGCGGGCGACGTGGCCGGAGCTGGCTGCCGGGCTGCTTGCGCCGGCGCCGGAGACGCGGACGACCCTGAACTTCGTGACGCCGACGACCTTCCGATCGAAAGGGAACTACCTGCCGCTGCCCGTGCCGCAGCTGGTATTCGGGGGGCTGCTGGAACGGTGGCAGACCTGGGCGCCGGTCGACCTCGGCGCCGGGGCCGGGGCGGCGCTGGAGGGGATTGTGGTGCGCCGCCACCGGCTGGCGAGCGTAGCCGTGCAATTAAAGGGGCTGGTCCCGGGCTTCGTGGGAGCGGCAGAATTCGAACTCCGGTCTGCCGGGGGGCCGTACGGCGGGCTGCTTGGGGTGCTGGCGCGGTTTGCGCGGTTCGCCGGCGTGGGGGCGAAGGTCAGCACAGGTTTCGGATGCGTGGACGTGACGACTGTGGCGGGGCGACCGGCCAGCCAGGCCCAGGGCGAGACGGGCGCCAGGCCAGGGCGGGGAAACTGACGTCGCCTGCGGGGACTATTCGAATTCAGCTGCGGGGTCGACGAGGTCGGGGTGGGTTGGAGTGAGGTAGAGGTGGCCGCCCTTCCGGCAGAAGTACCGATACCCCTCGAGCGCCTTGACGGGACCGAACGGCCAATCGGGGATTGGAACGACGAAGTCGGCGTCCCCCCGGTAGATGTCTCGCTGGTGCCGCATCTTCATCCATTCGAAGAGGAATTCAGCCACCTGGTCCTCGGACCAGCCGATGAGGAGGAGGGTGAGGTTTTGGAGCTCGGGATGGCTCCAGTACCAGCACTGCCGGCAGGTGGTGTACCCGCCTCCGCTCTGGAGGCGCCTGCCCAGCAGCCGCGCCTGCAGCAGCTGGAGGCGGAAGCGGAGACGGTCGAGGCGGGAATGGGTCCTGACGCGGGAAATGTCGACGACGTAGCGTGCGCCGCAGTGCCAGTAGAGGACCCATTCATCGTCACTCGGCCCGGGGAACACGAAGGCCGCGGGATGGGCACGGCTGAGCCGCGTTGTTTCAAAGACCTCCGTTGTGGAGACGCCTCGGTATTTTTTGCCTCCGATTTCGATTTCCCTCATGTCTGAGCTACCTCCCAGAATGCGTGCGGGCGACCCGGGAGACGGGTCGGCCCAGTGCGGAGGGATGACGAGCCCCGGAAGGGGCAGGCGAAGTCCCGGGCCAGGAGCGGAGCCAGAGTACGCCGTTGCGCCCAGGGCGACCGGGCAACCGCCGCGGAGACCGCCACCTCAGTAGCGGCGCCTCACCCGGAGCTGGGGCCGGGTCGTGACGGTGACGGCCTCCGGCGGGACGACCGGCGCTGCCGCGGCTTTGACGGTCACCAGGTCGCGCCGGGCCAGGATGGCGAGGAGATCGGCCGGGACTTTGCCGGCATCGATGGTGCGGCGCCGGATGGCAAGCAAGCGGGCTTCCAGCCCCGCGGCGTCGTCGACGAGCACCGGGGTGGGCAGGTCCTGCAGGAAGACCATGAGCCGCTCTCTCAGTTCCTGCTCCTCGGCCTCCAGGCGTTCGAGTTCGGCTTTGACCCTGGCGAGCCGGCGCAGGACGTCGAGCGGGGTAGCAAGCTGCTCAGCGTGGTGGTCGCGAATCAGTTCGGCCCTCCTGTTCATCCTCAGTCGAGCGGCGATTCTTCGGCAGCAGCCAGGAACTGGTCGACCAGGTCTGGCCCATAGACGGTCGGATCGAAGGCTGTGAGGTAGAACTGGCCGGCGTGCGTCCCGGCGTACCGGACACCCCGGGAATGCACGGCGACGCTGAGCGGCCCCGCCTGGGGCAGACGGATGAACTTTGTGCTCTTCTCCATTAGTGCTGACCGGAGACCGGGGTCGAGCGCGAGAGCGTACCGGTAGGCGATTTGCTGCAAGTAGCTGTCGGGCATGGCCGCGAAGATGGCAGCCCAGGGCAAGAGCTCGTCGGACCCCAGGACCTGGCAGGCCGTGCAGGTGGTGGGTAACCGGGATACGCGGCGCGACCCCGGGACCCGGCCGAACCACCTCGCGTACTGCCGCTCGAGCACCGAGCGGATGCGGTGGAAGCGCCGGCGGGGGCGCTGCCCTTCGCTGACGGCGTAGTGCTGGCCGCAGGGCCAGACGAGGAGGCGTTCGCCGGCGTCCTGGTTGATGACGAGGACGAACGGCGGATGGTTGCGGGGCAGATCGGTCTGCTCCCAGGCGTCCACAAGCCCGGAGACACCTTCGGGCGGAGCCTGCAATCTTCCCTCCTTTCCTGGTTTGCACGGCGATGCGGACGGTTTCGAAGGCAGACGGGCAACGGACGCAGGCGGAGACCTGGAGAGGTGCATATCGCTTTGTGGCGTTTCCTCCGGAACCCGGGTCGGCGCTGTGCAAGCAGCGACTGGTGTGGAGCACGAAGCGGCGGCGGGCGAGGTCGGTGCTGCGGAACGGGTCCCGGCGCTTCTCGGCCGGGATGGACGGAACGACGGACAGGCGCCGGACACCGCGCGGGTGCGCGCCGGCGAGCACACGGGGGATGCGGGCGCTAGGCGGGCGCCCGGCGAGCCGGACGGGGAAACTGCGGGCAGCGTCCCGGCCGGGCCATCGCGGGGCGGGTCAGCGACACTGCGCGGGCGGATTGCCGGACGGCGACGTTACCGCGAGCGGCCGGGCGCGAACGCGACGCCCGGTTTCGCGGGAAGGCCATACGTCACACCCTCCTGGCGGAAGCGGTCTCGTGCGGCTGGAGCGCAAGGGCTGGGCGAGGCTCGGTGGTGTCGGACTGGTGCGGTTCGGAGTGGTTCACTGCTGGGACCGGGCGGACCGGACGTGACGAACGAAACGGCGGCTGATTCTATGTGGCTTCCACCTCGCGCACAAGGGTTTTCCACAAAAATTTTTCGCGGCCGGGGGCAGGCGCCTCAGTGAAGAGACCTTTTGGGCGTGCCATCGCGCGGGCCCTCACATACAAACGCGATCACCTGGGGAAAGTTAACGGCCCCGGCGTGAACGCGCGGAAATTTGGGGGCCGGGCGGCTGGAGGGGGGCGCAGGCGGGCGCCAGTTCCCAGGCCCCGGCGGTCTCTTTCCCTTCGCGGAACTCGTCTTCCCGGCCGGGATCTTCCCGGGCGGTGCCGGTGGCTCGTTGTCTGCGCCATATCATCTGAAGGCCAACAACCGGAAACGCCGAGGCCGGGGACCAGGTTACCGCACTGCGTTCGCGTGCCCGGGTGACCGGGCCGGAACCGGTGGACTGCGGGGAAGGCCGAGCGAAAGCCTGCGGTCAGCCAGCGAGCCACCTCGCCAGGCAGCGGACATCCCGGCGCGCCTGGCTGGCCGGGCATGGCAGGACGGGAACGGGAATTCGGCGCCACCGACGCGAGGCTTGCCGCGACTGCAGCATGGAGCAACGCGTGCCGTGTTGTTTCGCGGCGGGGGGGGGCGGTCAGAGCCTCCGGCCGACGTCCCGGGAACGGGGAGGGGCCCGCCACCTATGGCGGGAGGCCGTTGCACCATTCGCGGACCTCGAGGGCGAACGCCTCGTAGCCAGGAGCCGGGTAGACGAGGACAACGAAGCTCTCGATGGGGCAATCACACTGGACCGCCCAAGAGCGCCAGTCTGACCAGAACAGGGCGGGGGTTTGACAGCCGCCGTCGCTGAAGATCACGGCGTCGGCGGCATCGTCGCCCGGGGGTTCCAGTCCCGCATGGTGGAGGATGTACACGCGGCAGATTTCGCGGGGGGAACGCCTTATCGCGTCTGCGGTGCCGGGACGGAGGTCGTGGCGTTGGGCCATGTGGAACGCTGGGCTGCGCGGGGCGGAGGGTTACGAAGGGGGGCACCGGGGCTGGAGGCTGAGGCGGAGCGACGGTTTCAGTCCCCCAGCGGGGATTTGAGGGTTGCAACACCGGTACATCGAGGGTCTGCCGACCAGGCGGACGCTCTCCCTGTTTCAGTCCCCTAGCGGGGATTTGAGGGTTGCAACGAGGTTAATGGCGCGGGCGCCAATGACGTCCGCATCACCCAGAGGTTTCAGTCCCCTAGCGGGGATTTGAGGGTTGCAACCTCCTGACCTGAGCTGGACCAAGGCCCAGCTCATGGAGTTTCAGTCCCCTAGCGGGGATTTGAGGGTTGCAACAGTTTCCGACGGCCATCCAGTACTCCTTTAGGGAGGAGCGGGGGTTTCAGTCCCCTAGCGGGGATTTGAGGGTTGCAACTCCAGGCTGCCGTCCAGAACTTCAACAAGCGCGACTGGAGTTTCAGTCCCCTAGCGGGGATTTGAGGGTTGCAACGATGAGGGCGCCCAGGATTGGGCGCGCCGCATCGCAAAAGTTTCAGTCCCCTAGCGGGGATTTGAGGGTTGCAACATCGTCGGCGGGTGCCTCCCCCGCCGCGATATCGTGCTGTTTCAGTCCCCTAGCGGGGATTTGAGGGTTGCAACTCCCCACGAACGATCGGCGCGGTCGGCCAGGGATCCTGGTGTTTCAGTCCCCTAGCGGGGATTTGAGGGTTGCAACTCGACGGCCTCGGGCGGGAGCTCGGACTCCCGCTCCGCTACGTTTCAGTCCCCTAGCGGGGATTTGAGGGTTGCAACATCGAGGATATCGAGGGGGTGCCGGGCGAGGTCCTGGAGTTTCAGTCCCCTAGCGGGGATTTGAGGGTTGCAACTCGACGGCCTCACCGAGCCGGGTGACCGGGCGATCCCGACGTTTCAGTCCCCTAGCGGGGATTTGAGGGTTGCAACATCGCTGACGTGCAGCGGTTCATGCGGTCGTACGAGCGGTTTCAGTCCCCTAGCGGGGATTTGAGGGTTGCAACGTCTATGGCCGGGCATACTACTGCCACCACATCGGCCGGAAGTTTCAGTCCCCTAGCGGGGATTTGAGGGTTGCAACGCCGAAAGCGTAAAGCCGAAAACAGGGACCGGTAAAGTTTCAGTCCCCTAGCGGGGATTTGAGGGTTGCAACGTCTGATGAGCCGACCGACTGGACCAAGGATAAGCCCTTCATCGTTTCAGTCCCCTAGCGGGGATTTGAGGGTTGCAACAAGACAACAATGCTGGAAAAGGAGATTGGAAAAGAATTCGAGTTTCAGTCCCCTAGCGGGGATTTGAGGGTTGCAACCGGGTACGACTACTCGGTCTGGGGGCATGGGAAGCCGGGCGCTGTTTCAGTCCCCTAGCGGGGATTTGAGGGTTGCAACTTCGGGGAACTCTGCGGCCGCGCGGAGGAAGTTTTCCAGTTGTTTCAGTCCCCTAGCGGGGATTTGAGGGTTGCAACCGCGCCGCATTGCGGATGCACTCATCGATGCCGAGTACTCAGCGTTTCAGTCCCCTAGCGGGGATTTGAGGGTTGCAACCTCGACGAGGCCGCTGACCTCGCCGCCCATTCGTGGCGGTTTCAGTCCCCTAGCGGGGATTTGAGGGTTGCAACCTGACCGCAACGCGCTCACGCGCAAGGGCGAGCGCTCAAAGTACAGTTTCAGTCCCCTAGCGGGGATTTGAGGGTTGCAACGACTCCCGGGGCCGGCCCGGGTATGTCCTCATCTACGAGGAGTTTCAGTCCCCTAGCGGGGATTTGAGGGTTGCAACCATGGCCAACGCATTCGATATCCTGTGCCACATCCGCGGTTTCAGTCCCCTAGCGGGGATTTGAGGGTTGCAACGTCAACGGGTTCGTGCCGTCGGTGCGGCCTGGGACGGGGGCGTTTCAGTCCCCTAGCGGGGATTTGAGGGTTGCAACCTCATCCTCGGGACGAGGAGTTCTACGAGGGATATCTCCGTTTCAGTCCCCTAGCGGGGATTTGAGGGTTGCAACTCTATTGACTTCTGCCCGCCGGTGTGGTATGGGGCCGGGCCACGTCCGAACCGGGCGCTGCATCGCCTCGCAGTATGCCGAACCCGGGCTGGCCTTGCAAGACCTCCCGGACGTTTTTGCGTCGACCCCGGCCGAGGGGACCGGGAGGCACCGCTCGCGAGGCAGCCGCCGCGCCGCAGCACGGGCTGCAACCGCCAGCCGCCGGTGACCGGCCTGCTCCAGGGCAGCGAGAACCGCTGCGTGCGCGGGGGAGCCGGCGGACGCAGCGGATCCGTCCCGGCCGAGGGAGCACGCGATAGGCTGGAGCCCGGCTTTGGCTGGAGCAGACCCGGGCACGCAGCCGAGGCCCGGCACCGGGAGGTCGACGCCCGCAGCCCGCTGCGGGGCAACGCGGACGCGGACGGCAGCCGTGTGTGCTGCGGGCCGGACAGGCCGGGGCCGAGGGGCGTGACCGCCGTCGGTTCGGTTATGACCTAAACGGATAGTTCACATATTATGCATGGCACCTATTTGGCACCTATTCACGGCGCGCAGGCATGGTCCTCGGCGTACTTTCGCGGCCTGGTCCGAATCTGTGACATACCATAATGAACCTCGCCGACGTTCACGGATAAATGTACGGATTTTGGGGCGCCTCGATGGGGTCTACGCTCGCGGCGAGGACGATGGGTTCGCCGCCGGGGCCGATGCCGACGCGGCCGGTGACGCGGACCCACTGGTCGTTGGCGAGCGTGCTGGCGTCCTTCCAGAGGACGGGGAGGGTGAAGCCCTGGGCATCGGCGATGCAGCAGGCGACGACGAAGCGGGCGACGCGGAACCGTTCGGGCGGGTCGCCGTCGCGGCGGAAGACGAAGCCGATGACCTCGACGGGCTGGCCGGCGATGGCCGCGGGGTCGGCGGTTTCGAATTCGTAGGCCCACTGGTAGATGTTGCGGCGGGCGGGGTCGGCGGCGCTGGCGGAGGCGCTGAACTGGCGGGCCGAGGCGGCGGAGAGGTTGAGATTGGAGGAGGCGAGGGGGCGCGGCTCGAAGGCGGCTGCGACGATGAGCGGCAGGCTGATGGCGGCGGCGGCGACGGCCCCGGCGGCAGTGGGGCGGCGCCAGCGCGGCGGGCCTTCGCGTACGGCGGCGGCGAGGGCAACCGCGGCGGCAGCCAGCAGGAGGAGCGCGGTTGCGGCGAGGATGGGGACGTACCAGCCCTGGACGAGGTTGCGGGCGGTGCCATCGAAGAGGCGCCAGGCGATGAGGAGGCCGAGCGCGGCGGCAGCGAGGGCGTAGCCGGCGTCTCTCACCATGCGCGCAGCTCCGCGACGGCGGCGCCGACGAAGGCGACCTGGGCGCAGATGACGACGAGGACGGCGACGGCAGGCCCGGAGAAGAGGCGCAGGTACATGGGGACCGATTTGAGGTTGACCAGGGGCCCGAAGACGAGGAACGCGAGGGCGGGTCCGAGGCCGACGGCGCCTCCCAGGCCGGCGACGACGAAGGCATCGACGCTGGAGCAGATGCTCAGGAGGAAGGCGAGGAACATGAGGGCCGCGATCGAGAGGAAGACGCCGCTGGCGGAGAGGAAGTCCTCCTGGTTGGCGAAGACCTGGATGGCGGCGGCGAGGGCGGCGCCGATGACGAGGAACTGGAAGAGTTCGAAGAACTCCTCGAGGATGCGGGGCGCCCAGCTCGCGGGGCCGGCGGGCGGCGGGGCATCGGCCGCGGCGGGCTCGATGTCGAGGGGGAGGGCGATGTCGCGGCGGAAGCGGGAGACGACAAGGGCGACAGCGACGGCGGCGAGGAGGGTGAGGCCGAGCCGGAGGGCGACGAGCTCGGCATCGCGGAAGGCGAGCCAGGTGGTGACGATGACGATGGGGTTGATGACGGGGGCGGCGACAAGGAAGGCGAGGGCGAATTCGCGGCGGCCGGCGAGGGCGAGGCGGTGGGCAAGGGGGCGGTTGCCGCAGTCGCACATGGGGAGGACGAGGCCGGCGCCGGCGCCGGCAGCGATGCTGGCTGCAGGGCTGCGGAAGGCGGCGGCACCAAGGATGCGCTCGACGGCCGGGCCGGCGACGACGGAGATGATGACGCCGGCGAGGAGGAAGGGCGTGGCCTCGAGCAGGAGGGCGAGGAAGATGTTGGCGAAGTCGCTCACGGGGTCATGGTAGTTGAGGGAGGAGGGAGGAGGGAGCGGGGAGCGGGGAGCCGGGAGCTGGGAGCTGGGAGCGGGGAGCGGGGAGCTGGGAGCGGGGAGCCGGGAGCGGGGAGCGGGGAGCGGGGAGGGTGATGGGCATGCCTGTTCTGCCAAGCTCCAAGCTCCAAGCTTCCAGCTGGGGGACGGGTGGCCGGCAGGGGCGGGGCAAGCTCCAACCTCCATGCTGGGGAGGGGGAGGGCGGGGCGGGGTCAGGGGGTGGGGGTTGGGGCGGGTGCGGCGGTGGGTTTGGGGATGCGGAGCTCCTGGCCGGGGAAGATGAGGTCGGGGTCGGCGAGGGCGTTGGCGGCGACGAGATCGGCGATGGTGATGCCGAACCGCTCGGCGATGGCGCCGAGGGTGTCGCCCTCCTGGACGGTGTAGGTATCGGGGTTCGGCGTTGGGGTCGGGCTGGCCGCCGAAGCGGGGGCCGGCGACGCGGTGGGAGATGATCCACCCGCCGGGGTGCCTGCGGGTGCGGTGCCGGTCGCGGTTGGTTCGCCGAAGGGGTTGCCGCCGGGCCCACCGCCTCCGCCGCATGCGGCCGCCAGGAAGGCGGCCAGGACGACGCCGGCAAGCATGGTGCGCATCGAAGCCTCCTGCGGGGCCCCTGCGGTGAAGCCTACGCAATCGTGTGATGGGCTGTAAACCGGGCGTTTAGCCGACTGGTCCGCGGGGTTCGATGCCGTGGGCTGCCGGGTCGAACCAGCGGGCGGTCCAGGCGTCGATGGCGGCGACAATCCGCTCCAGTTCGCGCCCCTTCTCGGTGAGGCGGTATTCGATGCGGACGGGGTGCTCGGGGTAGACGGTGCGTGTGATGATGCCTTCGGCTTCGAGTTCGCGGAGCCGTTCGGCGAGGAGCCGGTCGGAGAGGCCGGGGATGGCGGCGAGGATTGCGGAGAAGCGGCAGGAGCCTGCGAGGAGCGAGCGGATGATGGCGCCGGTCCATCGGCGGCCGATCAGCTCGACGGTGTGCTGGAAGGCGGGGCAGTAGGGGCTGACGTCGACAACGTCGTGCGCTTCGGTGCTCACGTTCTCAGGATACCACCGGGCGGAAGGCCGCTGGCGCAGGGGGTCAGGCCGCGCCGACCCGGTCGAGGAGGGTGCGGAGGGTCTCTAGGTCGAACGGCTTGGCGAGGAAGTGGCGACCCTGCCGGGCGAGGTCGTCGCGGGGATAGCCGCTCATGAGGACGACAGGGGTACCGGGTGCGAGGGCCTCGATTTCGCGGAGCGCTGCCTCGCCGCCCATACCGGGCATGGTGAGGTCGAGGAGGATGCAGGCGAACTGTTCGCCGGAACGGAGGCGGGCAAGGGCCTCCTCGGCGGTGGGAACGGCGACGGCCTCGAACTGCCAGACGGCGAGCGCGCGGGTGAGCATGCTGCGGACGCTGGGTTCGTCGTCGATGACCAGGATGCGGCGGGCAGGCGTATCTGCGCCGGTCACATCTTCGATGGTAAACCCGGCGTGGAGGGATTTCCAGATGCGTTTAGGTAAATTCTTACGTCTTGCGTCAGGAGGTCATGCCGCCGAGGCCGACGAGGGCGCGGCCGTGCTCGACTTCGCCCATGTGGCGGAGGCCGTGCTGGTAGACGAAGCATTCGAGCACGTCGAGGCGGCGCAGGGGCGCGCCGGGGCCGATGACGAGGGCGCAGAAGATGTTCTGCATGTTGGGTGGAAGCTGCGGGAGGACGACCTCGGCGAGGCGGTCGGCGGTGAGCGTGTCGAGGACGCGGCTGGTGCGGGCGATGACTTCGGCCTGGTAGGCCTTCCATGCGTCGAGGTCGCCGAAGCGCTGGTGTTCCATCTGCTCGACGGACTCTTCGCGGCCGAGGGCATCGACGGCGACGCCGACTTTGGCGGCCCAGCCGCCCTGCTGCCAGAGCGGGGGCTCGCCGAGGAAGATGGCGCTGATGGACTGGTCCTGCGAGCGGATGTAGTGGCTGAAGCTGAAGGCGATGGGGAGGACGCCGGCGCGCTCGTGGTGGTTGAGCTGTTCGAGGGTCATATCGCTGATGGCGCGCTCCCAGAGGGTGTTCATAGCGCGGATGCGGTTGCGCAGGGAGGCGACGAACATCTCCTCATGGCTCATGCGGGGGCTCCGGGGACGGGGATGCGTTCGGTATCGCGGGCCACGCGGATGGGGCCGCGGAAGCGCTCGGCCATGCCGGCGATGAAGCGGTCGACTTCGGGGCCGCTGTTGGGGACGGGCGGGATGAGGTGGTCCAGGACGAGCTGGCGGACACCGGCCTGCTGCGCGAGCCGGGCGACATCGCTCACGTCGATGTGGTAGCTGGGGATGTCTTCGAAAAGGGACGCCTGCAGGTCGCGGCCCATCGCACGGAGGGCGGCGATCCGCTCCCTGAGCATGGCGGTATTGAGCGCCTCGCAAACGAGCATGTCGGCGCCCGCGGCGGCGTGGAGGAGGCTTTCGCAGAAGGAGGTATCGCCGGACAGGACGGCGGTGCGGCCGTCGAAGCGGACGCGGTAGCCGAAGGCCGGGACGACCGGGAAGTGGTCGACTTCGAACCGTTCGAGGACGAGGCCGTCGCGTTCGAAGAAGGGCGCAGGGCGGGCCGAGGGGGAGAGCTCAGTGACTTCGACGACGATGCCGTCGGGGTGGAGCTTGTCGCCGTGGTGGGCGAGGCGGAAGCCGATATCGCGCCGGAGGGCGTGAAGGAAGCCTTCGACCATGTCGCCGGTTCCTTCGGGGCCGTAGACGCGGAGCGGCACACGTGCGCCGGACGTCCAGCGGAGGAAGAGGAAGTCCGGGAAGTCGGTGATGTGGTCGGTGTGCATGTGGGTGAAGATGGCCGTGTCGATGGCGGAGGGCAGGATGCCGGAGGCGAGGATGCGGCGGGCGGCGCCCCAGCCGCAGTCGACGAGGATGTGCTGGCTGCCGGCGACGATGACGTGGCCGCAGCCGCAGCGGTCGGGGCTGGGGAGCGGGCTGCCGGTGCCGAGGAAGACGATATCGAACGGCTGTCGCAATCGAATCTCCTTCGCCGCGATTCGCGGCCGCGACAGTATAGCAGGGATCGCCGGGAAGGGCTCCTTGCGGCCGGGCTCCGTACAATTCGGCTATGAGCCGGTTTCGTGCAGCGATTTTCGATATCGGCGGGGTGCTGACGCACTCGCCGGTGACCCGCATCAAGGAGTTCTGCCGGGAGCACGGGATTCCCGATGAGGTGCGCGTGGCGATCTTCGCGCCGGAGGATGGGCCGTGGTCGCGGTTCGAGCGGAGCGAAATCCCGCCGGAGGGGTTCGCGGAGCTGTTCGACCGGCACATCGCCGGGATCGACACGCGGGCAACCGGGAAGTACTTCCTCGAGTGGTTCTTCCAGGGATTCGGCGAGCGGCCGGAGATGGTGGCGGTGGTGCGCCACCTGCGGGGCAGGGTGAAGCTCGGCAGCATCACGAACAACGTGGCGCGCGACGAGCCGGCCCACCGGCGGACGAGCGGCATCGACGTGCACAGCCTGTTCGATGTGGTGGTTGAATCGGCGATTGTGGGGGTGCGGAAGCCGGAGCCGCGGATTTACCAGATCGCGTGCGAGCAGCTGGGCATCGAGCCGCCGGAGGCGGTCTTCCTCGACGACCTCGGCGCGAACCTGAAGGGGGCGAAGGCGCTGGGGATGCACACGATCAAGGTTGATGAGACGACGCGGGCGATCGATGAGCTGGAGGAGGCGCTTGGCATTCCGCTGCCGCGGCTGTAGCCGGGCCTCGAAGGCGGGATGCGGGTAGGATGGCGCGCATGGAGCCGGAATCCCGCTGGTACACGTCGCAGCGGCTGAAGCTGCACTACCTGACCTGGGGTGACGAGGCGAAGCCGCCGCTCATCCTGGTCCACGGGACGCGGGACCATGCGCGCTCGTGGGACCGGGTGGCGCAGGCGCTCATTGACCGTTTCTGCGTGTATGCGCCGGACCTGCGCGGGCACGGCGATTCGGACTGGGCGATCGGGGGGAACTATTCGATTATCGACTACGCGCTGGATATCCACGCGCTGGGGGAGGCGATCGGGCGGGCGCCGTACGTGATCATCGGGCACAGTCTCGGGGGCGGGGTGGCGCTGCAGTACGCGGGGGCGTTCCCGGAGAAGGTGCAAAAGCTGGTGACGATCGAGGGGCTGGGCGGGCTCGGCTGGCAGCGGGAGCGGCGGCCGGCGCACCAGCGGATGCGGCAGTGGGTGGAGAGCATGCGCGAGCTGGAGCGGCGCCAGCTGCGGACGTACCTGACGCTGGAGGATGCGACCCGGCGAATGCAGGAGGCGAACCGGCACCTCTCGCCGGAGCTGGCGCGGCACCTGACGGAGCACGGGGTGCGGGCGACGCAGGCGGGCTACACGTGGAAGTTCGACAACTACACGCACGCGGGGTCGCCGTACGAATTCAACATGGAGGATGCGCGGGACCTCTGGAACCAGATCCGGTGTCCGATGCTGATCATCTGGGGGCGGGAGAGCTGGGGGACACGCCCGGGCGGGCCGCCAGACCTGTCGGCGTTCCACAACTACCGGGCGGTGGAGGTGGAGGGTGCGGGGCACTGGGTGCACCACGACCAGTTCGAGCGGTTTATGCAGCTGGTGAACGAGTTCCTGGGGGAGTAGGGAGCGGGGAGCAGGGAACGGGGAGCAGGGAGCGGGGAGCAGGGAGCGCGGGTCCGCCTGCCAGGATCCAGCCCCGGGGTGCCGAGGCGGGCAGGCTTGGAACAGCCCCAGGCTCCTCCCTCGGGGTGGGGAGCAGGGGGTGAGGGGCTCCATCCTCCCTCATCGGTGTATGCTCGCGGGGATGGCTGAACCGGTGCTCTACGAGGAACGGGATGGCATCGCCGTCGTGACGCTGAACCGGCCTGGGAAGCTGAACACGCTGAACGAGGCGGTGATCCAGGGGATTGCGGACGCGATCGAGCGGGCGACGGCGTCGGCGGCGGTTTCGGCGGTCGTGCTGCGCGGGGCCGGGCGGGCATTCTCGGCGGGGTACGACCTGGACCCGGGCGCCGACGGGGTGCCCTGGCCGCGGCGGTTCGATGCGCCGCACCCGGAGCCGCGCCCCGGGGCGTGGGACCCGGTCCGCGATTTGCAGTTCATGGGCCACAACATGCGGCGGTTCATGACGCTGTGGGAGTGCCCGAAGCCGGTTATCGCCCAGGTGCACGGCTATGCGCTCGGCGGGGCCACGGACCTGCTGCTCTGCGCCGACCTGATCTTCATGGCGGAGGACGCGATCATCGGCTACCCGCCGTCGCGCATCTACGGGACGCCGACGACGATGCTGTGGGTGTACCGGCTGGGGCTGGAGCATGCAAAGCAGTTCCTGCTTTCGGGCGACCAGATCGATGCGCCGACGGCCTACCGGATTGGGCTCGTTTCGCACGTCTACCCGGCGGAGGAGCTGAGCGAGCGGACGGAGGCGTACGCGCGGCGGTTCCGGAACATCCCGGCGAACCAGCTGGCGCTGAACAAGCTGCTCATCAACCAGGCGTTCGAAAATATGGGGCTGCGGACAACGCAGCTTTTGGGGACGCTGTTCGACGGCATCACGCGGCACACCGAGGAGGCGCTGCGGTGGGTCGAGAGCTTCCGGGAGGTGGGGTTCCGGGAGACGATCCGGCGGCGGGATGCGCCCTTCGGCGATTACGGGGAGCGGCCGCGCGAGGGGCAGCGCTGAGCGACGCCCGCGGCAGGCTCAATCGGCGAAGCGGACGACCGGGGAGGTTCGGCCCCAGAGCTCTTCGAGGCGATAGTAGGCGCGCTGGTCGGCGGTGAAGAGGTGGACGATGATGTCGCCGAAATCGAGGAGGACCCAGCCGCTTTCCGGTGAGCCTTCGCGGTGGCGGAGGACGACGCCCTGCGGGCCGAGGTCGCGTTCGAGGTATTCGACGAGGGCGTCGAACTGGAGTGGCGACTGGGCCGTGGCGATGACAAAGTAGTAGGTGAACGTCGCGGTCCGCGAGATGTCGATGAGCGCGATATCGAGCGCCTTGTGCTCGGAGAGGACATCGACGGCGCGTTGCGCGAGGGTCTCGGGACTCAGACGCGAACTCCTGCCCGCCGCTGCGGGCGAAAGGAATGGTATCACAGCCGATGGCACGTCCCCGGGTCGTGGTCGGGATGTCGGGCGGAGTGGACAGCTCCGTGGCGGCGGCGCTGCTCGCCGAGCAGGGCTACGAGGTGGTGGGCGTGACGATGCGGCTGTGGACGGAGGAGCGGCCGGAGGAGTACCGGGGCCACCAGCAGTGCTGCAGCATCGAGGATATCGATGATGCGCGGCGGGTGGCCGGGCAGCTGGGGATCCGGCACTACGTGATGAACTTCGAGCGGGAGTTCCGCGAGCACGTGGTGGACCGGTTCGTGCAGGAGTATGCGCAGGGGCGGACGCCGAACCCGTGCGTGCGCTGCAATGAGCACATCAAGTACCGGGCGCTGATGGAGCGGCTGCCGGCGCTTGACGCCGAGTACGTGGCGACGGGGCACTACGCGCGGGTGGCGTTTGATGCGGCGAGCGGGCGGTACCGGCTGCTGCGGGGGATCGACCCGGCGAAGGACCAGTCGTACGTGCTGTACATGCTGGGGCAGGAGCAGCTGCGGCGGCTGCTGCTGCCCATCGGAGGGCTGACAAAGGCGGAGGTGCGGGCCCATGCAGCACGACTGGGGCTGGACGTGGCGGCGAAGCCGGACAGCGTGGAGATCTGCTTCGTGCCGGGGAACGACTACCGGGCGTTCGTGGAGGCGCGGGTGCAGCAGGAGCCGGGCGCACTGGTCGACGAGAGCGGCGCGGTCATCGGGCAGCACCGCGGAATTGCGGCCTACACCATCGGGCAGCGGCGGGGGCTGGGCGTGGCGGCCGGGGAGCCGCGGTATGTGACGGAGATCGACGCGGAGCGGAACATCGTGATGATCGGCCCGGAGGAGGCGCTCTTCGCCGATATGGCCGAGGCGGTGGAGGTGACGTGGGTGGCGGGGGAGGCGCCGGCGCCGGGCGAACGGCTGGAGGCGAAGGCGCGCTACCGGGCGGAGCCGGCCCCGGCGGTGCTCGTGGAGGCCGGCCCGGGCCGGGCGGTGGTGCGGTTCGAGCGGCGGCAGCGGGCGCTCACGCCGGGGCAGGCGATCGCGTTCTACCGCGGCGATGAGGTGCTCGGCGGGGGGACGATCGAGCGCGCCTGGCGGAGCTGAGCGCAGAGCGACGGGTGCCGCGGAGGTCCCGCGACCGGGCCATTCGGCAGGGGAAATTGGGGCGTTCGGACCGCACCGGCGTTCACACGCGTTGGGCATACTCCGTGCATCCTGAGAACAGGAGGCTCAGCATGGACGAACGTGATATCGGACGGCGCGTGAAGGAAGGGATCATCGGCGTGATCCGGGGGACCGGCGAAGTCACGGCCGCGGCGGTCGAGACGGTGGCCGACACGGTGCAGGTGGTCGTGAAAGAGGCGGGCGAGACGGGCGGCGCGGTGGCGAACCTGGCGATCAACGCGACCAAGGGTGCGATCGACGCGGTCGGGGAGGTCGTGGGGAAGGCGATGAGCACGACGGCGGAGACGCTGACGGCGACCGTCGAGGCGGCGAGCGTGACGGCGGCGTCGATTGGGAACGCGGCGAAGGCTGCTGTGATCGGGACGGTGCGGGGAACCGCCGAGACCGGGACCGAGACGCTCTCTGCGATTTCGCTCTCGGCGCGGAGTGCGGTGAGCGAGGCCTCGAAGATCGGTGCGGACCTGACCGCGGCGGCGGTGGGCGCTGTGGAGGGGGCGATCGAGGCGGCGAAGAGCGCGACGATCACCGCCGAGGAAGCCGCCAGCGCGGCGGCGACGGGTGCGGTGGAGGCCGCCGGGGAGGTCAGCGAGGCGGCTGCCATCCGGGTGCGCCGGGCTGTCGAGGGCACGATCCAGGGCGTGAAGGTGGTCGTGAAGACGGCCGTCGGCCGCGAAGGGAGCGAGAAGCCCGGCGGCGAGCAGCAGGGCAACTGAGCTGCGCCCGGCGGCGCCCGGGGGGTGAGGCCCGGGCAAGGACCGGGGGCCCGGGAGCGGGCCCTCGCAGGGTGCTCCCGGGCGTGCCGGCCGGGTCGGGGCCGGCGTTAACACAGCCGCCTGTGCCGGGCTTCAAGAATTTAGAGGTATCGCGAAGCGCATCGCATCGAAGAAGGAGGAAACGGTATGCGGGCTGCGCGGTTGCATGCGTATGGTCAGCCGCTGGTGGTCGAGGAGGTTCCGACGCCGGAGCCCGGGCCGGGGCAGATCCTGGTCCGGGTGCAGGGTGCAGGGTTTTGCCACAGCGACCTGCACGTGATCAGCGGGGAGCTCCCGGTGCTGCCGAGGATGCCGCTCATCCTGGGGCACGAGAACGCCGGGGTGGTCGAGGCCGTTGGGCCCGGCGTCCGGGCGGTCGCTCCCGGGGACCCGGTGGTGGTGTTCGGCGGATGGGGCTGCGGGTTCTGCGATTCGTGTGTCGAGGGTGCGGAGCAGCTCTGCGCGACGCCCGGGTGGGTCGGACTTTCGAATTACGACGGCGGCTATGCCGAGTACCTGCTGGTGCCGCAGGAGCGGTACCTGGTGAAGCTCGCGAAGCTGGAGCCGCGGGCGGCCGCGCCGCTGGCGGATGCCGCGCTGACGCCCTACCGGGCGATCCGGCTGGCCCGGCCGTACCTGCAGCCGGACCATGCGGCGCTGGTGATCGGGGTCGGCGGGCTGGGGCAGTACGGCATCAAGCTGCTGAAGCTGCTGGCAGGCGTGCCGGTGATCGCTGTCGATATCGATGAAACGAAGCGGGCGGTGGCGCGGGAGTGCGGCGCGGACCACGTGCTGGACGGGCGCGACCCCGAGGTGCTGGCGCAGGTCCAGTCGCTGAGCGGCGGGGGTGTGACGGCTGCGTTCGACTTCGTGGGCAGCGACGCGACGCTGGAGCTGTCGCTGGCGGCGACGCGGCCGCGGGGGAAGGTTTCGCAGATCGGGCTGGCCGGGGGGACGGCGAAGCTGCGGGTGCTCCAGACGGTCGGTTTCGAAGTGGCGTTCGAAGCGACGCTCTGGGGAACCGTGAAGGAGCTGCGGGAGGTGGTTGCGCTGGCGGAATCGGGGCGGCTGACGCCGATCGACGTGGTGTACCGGCCGCTGGACGAGATCAACCAGGCGAAAGAGGAGCTCGAACACGGCAGGGTCGGCGGGCGGATTGTGATCACGCCCTGAGGCTGCCGGGCGCGGCAGCGGTGCGCACCGCGACCCGGGCTGCGGGTGCCTCCGCGGCCCGGGTTTGCGCTGCCCGGACTGCGTAGGCCTGGGCCGGGGGGCTCTCAGCTGCGCCCGGCGGGATTGCGCGGGGGCTCGATCAGGCGGAAGAGTTCGCCGACGGAGTGCGCCTGTTCAACGGGGTGGCGGAGGGGCATTTCGGGGTGGACCTGGTAGCTGTTGCGGCGGCCGACGCGCCTGCGGGTGATGTAGCCGGCTTCGATGAGGTCGGCGACGATGCGCTGGGCGGCGCGCTCGGTGATGCCGACGCGCTCGGCGATGTCGCGGAGGCGGATGCCCGGGTCCCTGGCGATGCAGAGGAGCACGTGGCCGTGATTGGTGAGGAAGGTCCAGCCCGGGCTGCCCATTCGGGCGTAGCGTAGCCGGGCGCGGGGCGGGGGGGAAGTCAGGCGGCGCGGCGGTGGTGGACGGCGCGCAGCTGCTCGCGGAGGAGCGCAGTGGCGGCGAGGGCCTCGAGGGCGGCCTGCTTCTTTTCGGCGCGGCGGCGGGCCCGGCGGCCGAGGCGGGAGGCAATCTCGGCGATGACGGCAAAGAAGGCGGCGCCCGTCCAGGCGATGGGCGGCTCGGCGACGTCCTGCCAGCCGGCAGCGGCGCAGGCCAGGGCGAGCAGGAGGGCGGGTGCGCAGACGGCCCAGTTCCAGAAGTGCCTCATGTCTCGAATATCGGCGGGTGAGGGGCCGCGAACAGGCCGGGGTCAGCCGCCGCGGGCGCGGGAAGCGGCGTGGGCGCCGGCGATGCGTCCGAAGACGCAGCCGCGGATGACGGACGTGGCGCCGGGGTAATTGTCGTAGAAGAACTCGCCCATCGGTTCGCCGGCGGCGTAGAGGCCGGGCAGGGGCTGGCCGCGGGTGTCGATGACGCGAGCGGAGGTATCGCACTTGAGTCCGCCGAAGGTGAAGGTGATGCCGCCGGTGACGGGGATGGCGAGGTAGGGCGGCGTGTCGATGGGGAGGGCCCAGTTGCTCTTGGGCGGGTAGATGCCGAGGGTGCGCTTGCCGTCGAGCCGGTCGAGGTCGTAGTCGCCGGGCTGGACGGCGGCATTAAAGGCGGCGACGGTTTCGAGGAAGTTCTCGGCCGGGACGTCCATCTGCCGTGCGAGGCCCTCGAGGGTATCGGACTGGAGCGGCGGGCCGACGGGGCGCCATGCGCGGGCGAACTCCTCCCGCTGGAAGGCTTTCTGGTCGAAGATGCACCAGGCCTGGCCGCCGGCCTGTTCGACGATGTGCTTGGAGAACCTGACGTAGGTGTGGTCGCGGAAGTCTTCGCCTTCGTCGAGGAAGCGGCGGCCCTCGCGGTTGACGAAGATGCCCATCTGGTAGTTGTAGAGGGCGGTGACGCCGCATTCGATGCGTGGCGAGCGGGCATCGAGGACGGCGGAGTGGTAATCGCCCCACTGGCCGGCGGGCTGGGCGCCGGCGGCGATGGCCATCATGAGGCCCTCGCCGGTGTTGTAGCGGCTGCCGCGGAGGATGAGGGCGTCGCTGAAGCGGCCAAGGTAGCGGACGCGCATTTCGACGCTGGCCTGGAAGCCGCCGCAGGCGAGGATGGTGCCGCCGCGGGCGTGGAGGTCGATGAGGCCTTCGGGGCCACGGGCGCGGACGCCGGCGATGCCGCCGCCGGACGCAAGGAGGAGGTCGACGGCGGCGGTTTCGTAGCTGACGATGCCACCGAGGCCTTCGAGGCGGCGGTAGAGGAGGTCGACGAGGCCCTGCCCGCCGGCTTTCGGGCTGCGGCGGTAGCCGGCAGTGTGCGGGTAGCCGGCCTCCCATTCGAGGCCGAGGGCGGTGAGCCATTCGGCGGCGGCGCGGGCGTTGTCGCAGAGGGTACGGACGAGGTCGCGGTTGGCGCGGCCGCGGGAGATGCGCATGAGGTCGTCGAACATGTCGTCGGCGGTGTAGTCGCGCGGGCCGTAGGCGTCGGCCTCGTGGGGGAAGCGCATCTGGGCATCGGCGAAGCGGGTGTTGCCGCCGCGGTGTTCGCGCGGGGCCTTTTCGATGAGGATGACGTCGGCGCCGTGCTGGCGGGCTTCGACGGCGGCGGAGAGGCCGGCGATGCCCCCGCCGACGACGAGGACATCGGTTTCGTAGGTTGCGGCGGCGCCGGGCGACCCGGCCGGGAGCGGCATGGGCGGGAGGGTAGCGCGCTCCGTGGCGCGCGCCAAGGGGGCGCACGGCGGGCCGGGGCGGTACAGTTGACGGCGATGATTGAACACGGCGAACCGCTGCGGCTTGCTGCCCGCTGCCTGTACCTGCAGATGACGATGGGGGACCACCGCCGGGGGCAGGGGCTGATCAACATCTGCCGGCACATCGTCCGGGACGGCCGGGAGTGCGTGGGGCCGTTCCTCGATGAGACCGAGACGACGTGCGGGCTGTGGGAGGAGCGGCCGCGGCCGGGCGCTCCCGGGCTGCGCGGGTTGTGAGGATGGACGAGTCGGAGGCTGCAGGGCCCGCGCCGCTGCCGCTGATTACGGCGGAGGAGTTCGAGGCGCTGGCTCCGGAGTGGGAGGCGCTGGCGCGGGAGGCGCCGGGGGCGACGCCGTTCCACCTGCCGGGCTGGCACCGGGCGTGGCTGCGGGTGTTCCGGCCGGCTGGGGAGGCGGTGTTCCTCTCGATCCGGCGCGAGGAGCGGCTGATCGGGGCGGCGGCGCTCGACCTTTCGCCTGCCGGCGCGCGGGAGCTGGGCGACCCGGAGGTGCGAGACTACGCCGGGCCGCTGGCCCTGCCGGGCGAGGAGGATGCCGTCGCGGCCGGCATCCTCGAGTGGCTGCGAGAGGACTTTACGGGACGGCTCGAGCTGTGGGGCATCGCGGCCGACGGGCCGTGGCCGGCGGCGTTCGCGCGGGCAGCCGAGCTGTACGGCTGGTCGTTCGCGGCCGAGCCGGAGGCGGTCTGCCCGGGGGTCGACCTGCCGGGGACGTTCGAGGAGTACCTCGCGGGGCTGGGCAAGCACGACCGCCACGAGCTGCGCCGGAAGCTGCGGAACTTCGCGGCGGCGGGTGAGGCCGGCTTCGAGCGGCTCACCGGGGCCGATGCCGCGGAGGCGCTGCCGCTCCTGTTCGCACTGATGCGGGCGAGCCGGGAGGACAAGGCGGCGTTCCTGACGGCGGAGATGGAGGCGTTCTTCGGCGCGCTCGCGGCGGAGTTCGGCGGGCGGGGGATGCTGTCGCTGGGCGTGACGCGGCTGGACGGCCGGCCGGCGGCGGTGACGCTGACCTTCGAAGACGGTGAGACGGCCTACCTGTACAACAGCGGCTACGACCCGGCCTTTGCGGCGCTGGCGGCGGGGCTGGTGAGCAAAGCGTGGGCGCTGCGCGACGCGCTGGAGCGGGGGCTGCGGCGGTTCGACTTCCTGCGGGGGAGCGAGGAGTACAAGCGGCGGCTCGGCGGGGCTCCCCGCGAGGTGCTGCGCCTGCGGCTGGAGGACCGGGCGGGGCGGTAGGGCTCAGGCGGGACGGAGGGCGCGGATGACGGCGATTGGCTGGGAGAAGCCCCACGGGTCATCGCGGATGTCGAACTGGGCGCGGATGGCGGGCGGCGCCTCGGCGAGGAGGCGGCGGATGATGCCGACTTTCTCGGCCGGGGTGCGCTGGCGTGCGACCCAGTCGGCACCGTCGAGGGCGAGGACCATCCGGAAGACCATCTCTGCCTCGAAGCCGGCGGTCTGGAGGAGGCGAATCCACTCAGAGCCGCGGCAGTCGCGCACGTGGGAGGGGTCGCGGAGGAACTCGATCGTGTTGAGGAAGGTATCGGCGGCGGCGTCTTCGGGCGCGATGGTATCGGCGATGACGAACCGGCCCCCGGGGCGGAGCACGCGCCACGCTTCGCGGATGACGCGGGGGAGGTCGGGGAAGTGGTGCGCGGCCACACGGCAGGTCACGACGTCGAAGGCGGCACCGGGGAAGGGGAGGCGGGCGGCGTCGCCGAGTTCGAAGGTGATGTTGTCGATGCGGCGGCTGGCGGCGAGTTCAGCGGCGGTGGCGAGCATCTCGGGGGTGATATCGAGGGCGACGACGGCCGCGGCGTGGCGGGCGCACGCCATGGCGGTGTGACCAGCGCCAGTGCCGAGATCGAGCACGGCCTCGGCACCGGTGAGCCCGGCGGCCTCGACGATGACGGGGAGGTCGGGGCCGGCGGCGTGGTAGGAGAAGACGGCGTAGGCGCGGGCAGCGGGCCCGAACTGGTCCTGGACGTTGCCGGCCATGGGTGCACCCCGGGATGGTGGCTCCATGGTGGCAGGGCGGGGGCGGGGTGTCGACCGGGCGGGCTGGCGGCCGGGGTCAGGGGGCGGCGAGGAGCGCCTCCAGCTCGGCGCGGAGGGCCGCCTCGGCGATGGGCGCCCGGGCGATGATGCGGCCGCCGGCTTCGATGACGGGGATCTCGAGGAAGTAGCGGGCTTCGAGGGCGGGGTCGCCGGCGATGTCGACGGCGCTGACGGCGATCGGGAGGTCGCGGGCGAGGCGGGCGAGGAGGGCTTCGGCACGGTCGCAGAGGCCGCAGCCTTTTGCGCGGTAGAGGGTGACCGCGAGGGGACGGGGCATCTCAGGCCCGGGTCGGTTCGGCTTCGGCGGCGCCGTCCTTCGGCGGGGCGATGTCGTCGGGGAGGCGGCCCCAGACGCGGAGGGCGTACTCGGGGGTGATGGGGCCGGGCTTTTTGTAGAGGATGCCGGCGGCGATGACGGCGATGCCGAGGGTAACGGCCGCGGTCAGCTGGGGTACGGGGACGCCGGCGAAGGTCTGCTCATCGATGCGGAAGTAGGAGAGGAAGAAGCGCATGATGCCGTACATGGCGACGTAGGAGCAGAAGACCCAGCCGGGGACTTTGATGTAGCGGTAGCAGACGAAGAGGAGGATGCCGAGGATGATGAAGTCGCCGATCAGTTCGTAGCCGCCGGCGACAGGGTGGACGGCGTAGGTGTCGAGGGGGCGGAGGGGGTTCTCCGGGTCCTGGTTAAGGAGGTTGTACTGGTACTGGGGGCTATCGGGGTGGAGGTACTTGACGCCCCAGGGGAGGTCGGTGCGCTTTGCGATGTGCTCGCCGTTGATGAGGTCGCCGATGCGGCCGATGCCCTGGCCGAGGATCATGCCGGGGGCTGCGGCATCGAGGCCGATACCGATGGGCCACTTGTGCCAGATGGCGTAGATGAGGCCGCCGAGGACCCCGCCGAGGAGGCCGCCATAGAGGGTGATGCCGCCTTCGGTGATGCCGAAGACGATGCTCGGGAGGTCGTTTTGGAAGCGGTCCCAGTGCTCCACGACGTAGAAGAGGCGGGCGCCGACGATGGCGCAGGGGACGCCGACGAGGGCGATCTCCTGGGCGACTTCGACGGGGATGCCGTCGCGCTTCGCGAGCCAGACGGAGAGGGTGACGCCGGCGAGGATGCCGAGTGCGGTGAAGAGCCCGTGCCAGGTGAGGGTGAAGGGCCCGAATTCGGCCATGACCGGGTTGATATCGATGGTGATGGCGAGGAAGAGGGTGGAGATAGCGCCCATAGCTGGGGGAAAGGGTAGCGCCGCGGGGCCCGACGCGATAGTTCGCCGGCGCAGGCCGGGGGACCGGGGGAAAGCGGCGGTTCAGGCGGGGCGGCGGGCGCGGGCGAGGGCAGTGCGGAGGGCGGCGTCGTGGGCGCGGCGTTCGGCGGCATCGTCGAGCGGGGGGAGTTCGACCGAGGGGCCGTAGCGGCGGCGGAGGGCGGCGAGGATGAGCGCATCGGCGAGGGCGGGATTCTTCGGGAGGACGCTGCCGTGGAGGTAGGTGCCGATCGCGTTCTCCCGGCGGGCGCCTTCGGTGCGGTCTTCGGCGTTGTTGCCGCGGCCGAGGCGGACGGTGCCGAGGGGCTCCTGCCCGGGGGCAAGGTAGGTGCGGCCGCCGTGGTTTTCGAAGCCGACGATTTCGCCGAACGGGGTTTCGACGACGATGTCGCCGATGCAGCGGTCGGCGACGGGGCCGGGGTGGCGTGTTTCGGCGTCGAAGACGCCGATGCCGGGGATGACGCTGCCGTCGTGGTCGACGTAGCGGTGGCCGAAGAGCTGGTAGCCGCCGCAGACGGCGAGCACGGGGAGGCCCGCATCGACCGCTTCGCGGAGGGCGGGGCCGCGCCGGAGGAGGTCGGGGGCGATGCGCCGCTGCTCGCGGTCCTGCCCGCCGCCGACGAGGACGATGTCAACCTCGGCGGGGTCGAGCGGGTCGCCGACGTTGACGGGGAGGATGGTGCAGGCGATGCCGCGCCGCTGGCAGCGGGCGCGGAGGGCGATGGCGTTGCCGCGGTCGCCGTAGAGGTTCATGACCTCGGGGTAGAGGTGGGCGACGCGAAGTTCCACAGGGAGAGGGTAGCAGGGTTCGCGGGCCGAGGGGGTGCGGCTATTCGCCGGTTTCGGCGGGCCGGACGATGAGCACCCGCCCGTGAAGGAAGCTGCCGTTGAGGGCCGCGGCGGCAGCTGCGGCGGCGGCCGGGTCATCGAATTCGGCGAGGGCGTAGCCGCGGGAGAGGCCGGTGGCAGGGTCGAGGACGAGGTACGGCGCGGCGACGGGGCCGAAGGGGGCGAGGAGGGAGGCCAGCTCCTCGGCCGTGGTGAGGTAGCTGAGGTTGCCGAGATAGAGATGCAGGGGAGGGACCTTTCGCGGGGCCGGGGGCGCCCGCTGCTGCCCTGCGGGGCCGGGCAGCGATACTTTGCTTGTTCTACCGTACCATGCGGGCCGGGCAGGCGGGTTAGATTTCGGCCTGCACGACCTCCTCCTCGGGCACCTCGGGGAGCGGGGGGAGCTCCTTCGGGCTGCTGATGCCGAAGTGCTCGAGGAAGCGGATGGTGGTGCGGTAGAGCTTCGGGCGGCCGGGGCCGTCGCCGACGCCGGCCTGCTCGATGAGGCCGCGCTGCTCGAGGATGGCGACGTGGCGGTCGCTGTTGACGCCGCGGATCGCTTCGATCTCAGCGCGGGTGCAGGGCTGGCGGTAGGCGATGATGGTGAGCGTTTCGAGGGCGGCGCGGCTGAGGCGCTGCCCGGGGCCGCCGCCGAGGAGCTGTTCGATGTAAGGGGCGTACTCGGGGGCCGCGCCGAGCTGGTACTTCTGGCCGTCTTCGATGAGGCGGAGGCCGCGAGCCTGGTAGTCGGCGGCGAGCTGGGCGAGGGCGCGGCGGGCGGCGGCTTCGCTGACGCCGGCGGCGCGGGCGAGCGCGCCGAGGGGCTGCGGCTCATCGGCGACGAAGAGGAGCGCCTCGAGCACCCACGGGAGCTCGTGTGCGGCCGGGGGCCGGGATGCGCGCTGGTCAGCCATCGTCCCGGGCTCCAGATGGAGGCTGCTCGGGCTCGTCGACGCCGCGGGCGGCCGGGAAGATGGGGCCGGCGGGGCGGCGGGGCCGGGCGGCGGCGAGGCCGGCGGGTAGGCCGGGCGCTGCGGTGCGAACCCGGCCGGGCGCGCCGCCAGTTCGTCGTAGGTGATGCGGATCGCCGGGCGGCGGACGTTCGTGACGCCGACCTGCTCGCGGAGGACGGCGTGGACGGCGTCGACCATGAGCTTCGTGGCGGCAGCGATGCTGACGCTGCCTTCGATGGTGGCGTCGATATGGCAGTCGACGGCGCCGGCGCGGACGTCGACGCGCGGTTCGGCGCGGCGGATTTCGGGCAGGGCCTGGAGGGCATCGCGGAGGAGCGCCTCGAGGGTCTGGGCAGAGACCTCGACGGTGCCGCCGTCCTCCTGGCGGAGGCTGAGGACGCCGCGGGAGCGGGCCGGGCCGCTGCGCCAAACGGCGGCCAGGAGCGAGAGGAAGCCGAGCAGCGCGACGGCGCCGACGATGACGGCGAAGACGATGCGGGCGGTATCGCTGGAGACGATGAAGGCCTGGAGGTTGAAGGAGCGGACCTGGATGTCGAGCTTCTTGTCCTGGTTCCAGGCGAGGGCGAAGAGCCCGCCGCAGGCGGCGAGGAGGAGGATGCTGTAGAGGGCGAGGAGGATGCGGCGCAGGGCGTTCACGGTGCCTCCGCGGGGAGGGTTCCCCGGACGCCGTCATGGTACACCTCGCCCAGGTGAACGGGCGTCACGCGGTTGCGGAGGTTGGCCCCGGCCGCGTAGACGGGGATGTAATTGTCGGTGTGGCCGAACCAGCCGCCCTCTTTTTCCTCCTCCCAGAGGACGGGGCGGACGGTGCCGCGGTGGGCGCGGCGGAAGGCGAGGGAGAGCTCTTCGGCGAGGGCGAGGAGGCGGGCCATCCGCTCCTTCTTCACCTCGGGCGGGAGCTGGCCCGGCATCCGGGCGGCGGCGGTGCGGCTGCGCGGCGAGTAGGGGAAGGCGTGGATGCGGGCGAAGCCGACCTCGCGGCAGAGGTCGAGGGTGGCGGCGAAGTCGGCCTCGGTTTCCCCCGGGAAGCCGGCGATGACGTCGGTGGTGATGGCGACGCCCGGGACGACAGCGCGAATCCGCTCGGCGGCCCGGAGGAATTCGGCGGCGGTGTAGCGGCGGCGCATGGCGGCGAGGATCGTTTCGGAGCCGGACTGGAGGGCGAGGTGGAAGTGGGGCATGAGGCGAGGGTCCTGCCAGAGGGCGAGCAACTCGGGGGTGATGTCCTGGGGCTGGAGCGAGCTGAAGCGGAGGCGGAGGACTTCGGTGCGTTCGAGGATGCCGGAGATGAGGTGGTGCGGGCGGAGGGGCGGGTCGAGGTCGCGGCCCCAGGCGCCGAGCTGGGTGCCGGTGATGACCACTTCGCGGGCGCCGGCCTCGACGGCGCGCTGGACCTCGGCGGCGACGGCCTCAACCGGGCGGCTCTCCTCGCGGCCGCGGGTCCGGGGCACGATGCAGAAGGCGCAGACGTCGTTGCAGCCCTCCTGGGCCTTGACGAAGGCGCGGGTCAGCCCGGGCGCGAGCGGAGCCGGCGGGGATTCGCCCGGCGCGGCCGGGGCAGCGGCGCCGTCGGCGAGGAAGCGGACGAGCTCGGCCTTGTCGGCGTCGCGGGTGCCGGCCACGAAGTCGGCGCCGAGTTCACGCACGGCGTCGAACCCGGCCGATTGGGGATAGCAGCCGGTGACGGCGACGCGGGCCTGTGGCGCGAGCCGGCGCATCGACCGGATCAGCTTGCGCGACTTTGCGTCCGCGACGTGGGTGACTGAGCAGGTGTTGATGACGTAGGCGTCGGCCTCGCAGACCTGGTCGACGACGTCGAAGCCGGCGCGGCGCAGCCCGGCCGCGATCTCGCCGGAGTCGGCGAGGTTGAGCTTGCAGCCGAGCGTGAGGACAGCGGCGACGGGGCGGCCGGTTCGGGAAGCCATCACGAAACAGGGTACGGCATGGGAGCAGCGGCGCGCCTCCGGGGCGGGCGTGCGAAACTCCGTGCATGGCGCGCCTCCGCCCCAAGCCGAACAGCACGCCGGACGATATCGCCTTCGGCATCAACCCCGTGGCGATGGCGCTCGCGACGGGGCACGCAAAGTCGGTGCTCTACTACCGGGAGACCTCGAACGAGCGGGTGCTGGCGCTGGCGGAGGCGGCGCGGGAGGCAGGCCTGCGGGTGGAGGGGGTGGAGGCGCGGCGGCTCGATGAGCTGACCGGCGACGGGGTGCACCAGGGGATCCTCGCGCGGGTGCGGCCGGTGGAGCCGGTCGACCTGAAGGCGGCGGCCCGAAAGGCCGGGCAGCGGTCGCTGGTGCTGCTGCTCGACCGGGTGACCGACCCGCAGAACGTTGGGGCGATCCTGCGGACGGCGGTGGCGGTCGGGGTCGATGCGGTGGTGCTGCCGCTGCGGCGGGGCGCGCTGATCACGCCGGGGGTGCACCGGGCGAGCGCGGGGCTGAGCTTCGTCGCGCCGGTTGCGGCGCCCCAGAACCTCGCGATGGCCGTGCGGACGCTGAAAGAGGCGAACTACTGGGTGGTTGCGGCGGATGCGGGCGAGGGGAGCGCCGCAGCGACGGAATTCGACTGGCCGGGGCGGACGGCGCTGATCGTGGGGAGCGAGGGCGAGGGGGTGGGGCAGCTGCTGCTGCGGGAGAGCGACTTCCGGGTGGCGCTGCCGATGGATCCGCGGGTGGAGTCGCTCAATGTGGCCGTGGCGACGGGGGCGCTGGCGTACCTGTGGCGGCGGCAGCACCCGTTCCCGGCGCAGGCTGGCGGAGGCTGAAGGCGGGAGGCCGGGCAAGGGTGAAGAGCGCGAAGGCAGCGGTAGAGGCGAGGGCCATGCCGCCGGCGAGGGTGCCGGGCCCCGGTTCGACGAAGGCGCTGAAGAGGATGCTGCAGCCGGAGGCGACCGCCATCTGGGTAAAGCCGAGGACAGCGGAGGCGAGCCCGGCGGTCTCGGGGAAGTCGGCGAGGGCGGTGGCGGTGGCCGCAGGGCGGGCCATGCCGTTGCCGGCGAGGATGACGAAGGCGGGCAGGACCGTGGCGGGAAGGCTGGCGAACCCGAGCCCGGCCAGCGCGGCCATGGCGAGGGCGGCGGCCCAGCCCGTGGCGGCCGCAACGAAGACGATGCGCCCCGGCGGCCACCGGCGGCTGAAGCGGCGGCAGATGGTTGCGCCGGTCATGATGCCGAAGGAGACGAAGCCGAAGCTGAGCCCGTAGACGACGGGGCTGGCGCCGAGGTCGTCGACGAGGACGAAGGAGCTGGTGGAGATGAAGATGAGCTGGCCGGCGAAGAGGAGGCCCATGAGGACGGCGGCCGTGGTGAAGGTGCGGGAGCGGAACAGGCGGCGGTAGTTGGCGGCCAGCCGGGATGGCCGGAGGGCGGCGGGGTCGGGGGCGCGGTTCGTCTCGGGGATGAGCGCGAAGAACGCGACGCCGAGCAGGACCCCGACGCCGCCCTGGATGACGAAGACGACGCGCCAGGTGGCGTACTCCTGGACAAGGCCGCCGAAGACCGGCGCAATCATCGGCGCGAGGGCGATGGAGAGGGTGATGAGGGCGAGGACGCCGACGGCTCGCTCGCGGCGGTAGGTATCGATGACGACGGCGTTGGCGATTGCGGGCCCGGCGCCGCCGCCGAGGCCCTGGAGGACGCGGCCGGCGAGCAGCAGGGGGATGCTGGTAGCGGCGAGGCAAAGGATGCTCCCGGCGACGAAGAGCGCCAGCCCGCCGAGGAGCGCGGGCCGGCGCCCGGCGCGGTCGGAGAGGGGGCCCCAGAAGAGCTGGGCGCCGGCGAAGGCGACGATGAACAGGGTCACGGCGAGGGAGAGGGTGCCGGTGGACGTTTCGAACTCGCGGGCCATCGCCGGCATCGAGGGGAGGAAGACGTCGACGGCGATCGGGGCGAGGGCCGCGATGCCGACGAGGACGGCGGTCGCGGCGGGGCGTTCGACGCGGGAGGAGGGTGCAGCGGCAGCCACGGAGGGGAATAGTACGCGGCGGAAGCGGGGTGGGGGATGCCTGCACCGGGCGGGAACACCCGGGGCGGCGCGGGCGTTGTACCGTGCAGGGTTGGCAGGAGGGAACGCATGACCGGGAAAGCACAATTGCGGGGCGGGACGCTGGCGCTGGCTGCCGCGCTGGCGGGCCTGGCGCTGGCAGGCGCGTGCAGCGACGCGGATGGGGACAGGAGCGCAACACCCGCTCCAACCGCGACGCCGGCGGCAACCGAGTCACCGGGGCCGCCGCAGGTTGTGCCGCCGGGGACAGACCTGCTCGTGCTTGCCCTCGAGGTGGGGAGCGCGGAAACCGGCACGCGGAGCTACCCGGTAGTGGAAATCGCAAGCATTGACCCGGCGAGCGGACGGGTCGTTGCATCGTTCCGGGTTGGTTCAGCGGACGAATTCATCCTTCCGGAGTGGGTGTTTGCGACCGGGCGCGAGGTGGTGACGGTGAGCGAGCGGCGGGTGGTGCGGTGGAGCCTCGACGGTCAGGAGCTGGCGACGCTGCTGCGGTTCGAACCGACGCAGCGGCCGACGACGGCGGTGCTTTCGCACGACGGGCGGTTGCTTGCGGTGGGCTGGGAGAGCGCCGACCTGCGGGACCGTGACCGGGGCGAACTCATCGTCCTCGAAGCAGCCACAGGGCGGGTGCTGCGCCGGTGGGGGATGGACATCCTCGGGGGCGCGCTCGGGGCGTGGCCTGCACCGATCGCCTGGCACGCGGATGACGGCGGGCTGGAGGTGATGGGGTACGCGCACCGCGACGGGCCGGGGGTCTTCGCGGCGGTGCGGCTCGACGGTGAGGTGACGAAGCGCGGGGCGACGGTGGCCGCAGTCGACCCCGGTGGTCAGATGCTGGCGACGGTCCCCGGGGGCTGGTCGCTCGCCTGCGAAGGGCTCGGGCTGGGCGGGGAGGAGGTGGTGTTCGTCGAGCCGGTGAGCGGCCGGGAGCCCGGGCGGGCGCGGCTCGATGGTTACGCGCTGGTGTCGTTCATCTTTGAGCCGGGCGGCGCCGGGGTCCTGCTCCGGGGGGCTCCGCTGCAGGGTGCGCCGGGCAGCCGGGACCGCTGCTGGACGCGGGAAGGCAATGCGACGTGGCTGTTCTACCCGGCGACCGGGAAGTTCGAGCAGGTGGCGGACCCGGCGGCCGTGGTTGCGGGCTGGCGCGAACGGCTGCTGCCGGCGGTGCCGGCGGTCTCCTGCCCGGGGCAGGCAGAGCCGGCCGTCGGCCTCAACCTGCCGTGGGGGATGTGGTGTTACGGCGGCGGGGAGGTTTCGGTGGCAGGGCGGCCGGTCGCGAGGGCGACGTCAGGCGTGGTCGTTGGGGTGGTGAAGACATCGGAGTGAAGGCGGAGCACTCCCGCGGGGGCGAGAGTGCTCCAACGCCAGGAGGCGGCTGCCCGGCTGCGTCGACAGGCGATGACGGCCGAAGGGCCGCAGGCGGGGCCTGGCGTCAGCCGGTTAGAACTGGCACTCGGGGAGTTCCTGGATGAGGACGTCGAGGCCCTCGGGGTCGTACTGCTGGAGTTCGTCGAAGCTGGCGGCGACGTCGCCGAAGAGCTGGTCGATGAGCGCCACGAAGCGGGCGGCTTCGGCGTCTGCCTGTTCGATGGTGGAGAAGTCGGCTGAGCGGACTTCGCGGGTGAGCCGCTCCATCGCCGCGACGAGGTCTTCGCCAGCGGCGGTGAAGACGCGGTTGATCTCCTTGCCGTCGCGGACCGGGGGCGGCTCGAGCCGCTTGAGCGCGCGGTCGAGGGCGCGGGTATCGGCCAGGCCCTGTTCGAAGAAGTCGACGAGGATGCGCTTGACCTCGCCGGGCGTCTGGGCGGCATCGAGTTTGCGGTTGATGGCATCGGCGCCGGTGCTGAGCGCTTCGATCCAGGCCCCGAGGGCGGTGCAGACGCCGCTCACCCAGGCCTCAGATTGGGGATTGGTAGCCGGGCTGGCAGCGAAAATGACGCGGGAGCAGTCGGGGTCATCGTCGATGGCGGCGATGAGGTCCTCGACCTTCGGGTGGTCTTTGGCGACGAGGACAAGCTTTGCGCGGAAGTCGGGCTCGCCGGCCTGGTCGGCGATGCGCTGGAACTCAGCGAGGAAGTCGGCGCGGTCGGGGATGGCAGCGACACGCTTTGCGATGTCGTCGGTCCGCTGGTCGTTTTCTTTGAACTGCTCTTCGAAGGCCCTGACGACCTCTTTGCCGCCGTCGATATCGGGCTGGCCGAGGTCGTCGACGGCGGCGCGGAAGGTTTTCGCCAGCTCTCGCTGCTTCTCGACGGTTTCGGCGAAGGCTTTTTTGGCCTCGGCGGTTTTTGAGAAATCGGTGGAGGAGAACTCCTCGACGACGGCGTCGCGGTCGCGGTCCAGCGCCGCGGCGGCGCGGCAGAGGCCGTCGACCCAGTCAGCGAGCGGGGTCTTTTTCGGGGAGTCGCCGCAGGCGGAGGCGATGAAGGCGAGGGGAAGGAGCAGGGCGGCAGCCAGGCGGTACGCGGGGTTCACAGACTGCCACCTCGGGCCGAATTGGGCCGTTCGCCTCATTGTTCGGCAGGAGCACTGCCGGGCTCAAGCGTTTGCGTGAAGAATTTCGCGCAGATTTTCGCAGACGAAATCGACGTCGGCGTCCGTCATGGAGGGGAACAGGGGCAGGCTGATGGCGCCCTCGAAAATCCGTTCGGAGACGGGGAAATCGCCGGGCTGGTAGCCGAGCCTGCGGAACGCGGTGTGGAAATGGAGCGGGATGAAGTGGACGGAGGTGCCGATGCCGCGCTCGGCGAGGCGGCGGATGACGTCGTCGCGGTGGACGGGAGAGCGCTCGTTATCGACGCGGACCATGAAGAGGTGCCAGGCGTGGTGGTTCGCCTCATCGAAGGCGGGGAGGGTGAGGAGGGGCTCATCGCGGAGGTTTGCCAGGTAGCGCATGGCGGTGCGGGTGCGGGCCTCGGTGAGGCGCTCGAGCTTCGCGAGCTGGCGGCGGCCGAGGGCGGCGGCGAGGTCGGTGAGGTTGTCCTTGAAGCCGAACTCGACGATGTCGTACCGCCAGCTGCCGCCGGCGTCGTAGCGGTTCCAGGCGTCGCGGGTCATGCCGTGGAGGGTGAGGATACGGACGCGCTCGCTGAGGGCCTGGTCGAAGGAGGCGAGTGCGCCGCCTTCGCCGGTGGTGATGTTCTTGGTGGCGTAAAAACTGAAGGCGGTCGCATCGCCGATCGAGCCGATGGGGCGGCCGCGGTATGCGGCGCCGATGGCGTGGGCGGCATCTTCGAGGACGCGGATGCCGCGGGGCCGGGCGATCGCGAGGATGGCGTCCATGTCGCAGGGCTCGCCGGCGAAGTGGACGGGGATGACGGCCTTCGTGCGGGGGGTGATGGCGCGTTCGAACGCCTCGGGGTCGAGGTTGGCGTCGCGCTCGCGGACGTCGACGAGGACCGGCCGGGCACCGGTATGGACGACGACCGTGGCGGTGGCGGAGAAGGTGTAGGCGGGGACGATGACCTCGTCACCGGGGCCGATATCCCACGCGCGGAGGCAGAGGTGGAGGGCTGCGGTGCAGGAGTTGACGGCGTTGACGTACGGGGCGCCGCAGACGGCGGAGAGTTCGCGCTCGAATTCGCGGACGTTGGGGCCGCTGGTGAGCCAGCCGCTGCGCAGGGTGTCTGCCACCGCGGCGATGTCGTCGTCGTCGATGGCGGGGCGGAAGAAAGGGATGCGCAGTTCGGCCACGGGGACAGTGTAGGATGTGGCCCCGTAGCAGACAGCGAGCAACCAGCGCGGGAGGCAGCAGCGTGGGCGAGATTGTGCACCGCGAGGTGCAGGCGAACGGGATCCGGATGCACGTGGCGGAGGCCGGGAGCGGCTTCCCGGTGGTGTTCTGCCACGGGTTCCCGGAGCTGTGGTATTCGTGGCGGCACCAGCTGCGGGCGCTCGCGGAGGCGGGCTACCGGGCGATTGCGCCGGATATGCGGGGGTACGGCGGCACCGAGGCGCCGGAAGACCCGCGCCAGTACACCATGAAGGTGCTCTGCGCGGACATGGCGGGCCTGCTCGATGCCCTCGGGCTGGAGCGGGCCGTGTTCGTCGGGCACGACTGGGGCGGCGCGGTCGTCTGGCAGATGGGGCTGCGCTACCCGGAGCGGGTGGCCGCGATTGTGGGATTGAACACGCCGTACGCGCCGCCATCGAACCGGCGGACGACGGAGGCGCTGCGCGACTACCACGGGCTGACCGACGAGACGTTCTACATGCGCTACTTCCTCCGGCCGGGGGTGGCCGAAGCCGAGCTGGAGGCGGACATCGAGCGGACGTTCCACAAGATGTTCATGGACTGGACGCGGGCGGAGGACTTCACCACGTTCATGCGGGTGGGCGGCGACGGGAGCGGAGTGCTGGCGCGGATCCCGGATGACCGGCGCTCGTTCCTTTCGGACGAGGAGATCGCAGTCTATGTGGAGGCGTACCGGAAGACGGGGTTCCGCGGCGGGCTGAACTGGTACCGGGCGGCCGACCTGAACGCGGAGGAGGAGGGGGCGCCGCAGGGGCCGCAGCTGCACGTGCCGGCGATGATGATCACGGCGGCGAACGACACGATCTTGAAGCCGGAGATGGCGGCGGCGATGCCGGCGCTCATCCCGGGGATCCGGATGGAGCACCTCGAGCGGTGCGGGCACTGGACCCAGCAGGAGCGGCCGGAGGAGGTGAACCGGCTTTTGCTGGACTTCCTTGCGGGGCTGGGGCTGCAGCAGGGCTGAGCGTCAGAGGCGGGGTCCGGCCCTGAACCTCCGGCGGCGGAAGAGCTTCAGGCGGCGCCACCGCCGGAAGGGAAACAGGAACCGGAACATGACGAGCGCTCCTCGCGGCAAGGGGCTTCACCGTTCCTATGGTGGCGGGGCAGCAGCAGGTGACGGGCCCGGCACACGATGGGTCAGGGGCAGGCGGGTTCGCCGGCGCCGGGCGGGCAGCAGAGGTTGTAGCAGAACGTTGCGACCCAGCGGATGGTCTCGGGGTCGAGGCAGTAGCAGGCGCCGGGGCCTTCGATTTCGCCGCGCACGATGCCGGCTTCCTTGAGCACTTTGAGGTGCTGGGAGACGGTCGACTGGGCGAGGGGCAGGGCCGCGACGAGGTCGCTGACGCAGGCGGCGCGGCGGGCGAGTTCGCTGACGATCGCCACGCGGGCGGGGTTGCCGAGGGCGCGGAAGATGGCGGCGGCGCGCTCCTCGTCGGTGGTGAGGGTCGGGATGGCCTTCATGGCTCGAGCGTATCGCAATTCCCCGATGGCGGGGAGCCCTCAGCGGGGGAGGAGGACCTGCAGCCGCTCGTCGATGTCGCGGAGGGGGGCGCCGCCGCCGAACCGTTCGAGCACCTGGCGGCGGCCATCAAGGTTGAGGGGCAGAGTGCCGGCCTCGTGCCGTTCGAGGAGGCGGCGGAGGGCAGCGCTGACGGCCTCGAAGCCGGCGGCCTGGATGCCGCCAGGCATGGGGTGCGTCCAGATGAGGTAGCGGCCCCGGGCGAGGGCTTCGGCGGCCATGAACGACTGGCCGTCGTGGGTGGTGAGCCGGACGAGGACGGTGACCTCGCGGTAGAGGGCGTCCATATCGTCGACCCAGCCGCGAGCTTCGAGGTTGGGCGGGAGCGGGGCGGGAAGCGTCTCCGGCGGGGAGGGGATCATGAGGAAGCGGACGGCAGGAAAGGCCGGGGGCAACCGGAGCATGGTGTCGATATCGAAGACTTCGCGGTCGAAGGCATCGACCGGGTAGTAAAGGAGGACGGTGAACTGCTCCGGGAGGGGCGGGGGGTCGGCAGCAGGGAGGGGGATGGGGAGGGGAACGTACTCGGCACGGATGCCGGCGAGGCGGAGCTCCTCGGCGAGCCAGGGGGCATCGGCCCAGTGGATGGCGCGCTCGGCGATGCGGGCCGAGGCGTTGCGGCGGCGGTGCTCCTCGAGCGCGATCTGGACATCGGTGCCGACCCAGTGGATGACGACGGGGCGGCGGCGGATGCGGAGGAGGCGGTCCTGCGGGGAGCCGCGGTCGAGGCGGCTGCCGATGAGATAGACGATGTCGGCGCGGGCGACGGCGGCGGCAACGCGGGCCCAGCCGGGGAGGCTGCGGCCCGGATGGGGAAGGTAGCGCGCCTTCCAGCCGAGCCCGGCAAGATCAGCGGCGAGCCGGCGGCCGAAGTAGGGGAGCCCAAGGACGAGGACGCGGCCGCGGCCGCCGGGGGGCGGGGCAGTCACTCCGCCGGCTCCGGGGCGCGGCGGGCGCGGGGGCCAGGATGGTGGCGCCGGGCGGGACGTCGCGGTCGACGAGGGCATGGGCGCCGATGGTGGCGCCTTCGCCGATGGTGACACCGTGGAGGACGGTGGCGCCGAGGCCGAGGTAGGCGCCGCGGCCGATGCGGACGGGCCCCTGATCGCGGGGGCGGCGTTCGCGGAGGGAGCCGGGGCCGACATCGATGTGCGTGACGATGCTGGCGCGCATGGAGAGGGTGGCCTCGTCCTCGATGGTGACGCGGTCGGCGAGGTCGATGAGGACGTCGGTGCCGAGATGGACGCGGCTGCCGATGCGGAGGTTCCGGAAGTCGGTGCCGGCGTTGACGATGTGGATGGGGCCGTGGATGGAGACGTCGCGGCCGACGGCGGCGCCGAACATGCGGAGCAGCTCGTCGTGGTGGTGGGTGGCGGAGCGCAGCTCCATGGCGATGCCTTCGATGCCGTCGCGGAGGTAGCGGGCGCGCCAGCGGGCGCGGCGGAGGGGAGCGAGCGCCTGCCGGGCGGGCCGGGCGAGCGGGCGGAGGGCAGCGCGGAGGGCGGCGAGGGCTGGCATGGCGGGCGGCTCGCAGGCGGGCTGTAAACTGTCCGTAAACAGTCTGGCGGGCGCCCGGCGGGGGTGCCGGAACGGCTTGCCTGCATAATCTTCGCCGCCTACGCTGCTACCTGCGAGCGCGTTCCCGCGCTATTGGAAGGTGCAATGAAACGAGCGATCCTCCTTGCAATTGCGTCTGTCGCTGCGGCGACGGCTTCGATCCCGGCGCTGGTGATGGCGCAGGGTGCGCCGCCTTCGCCCCCGGCGACCTTCTACGGCTCGGTGCCTTCGGGCGTGGGGCCGGGCCAGACCGTGCTGGCGATTGTGACGAGCGGCGGGAGTTCGCAAACGTGCGGCGTCGGCCAGACCATCGCGGACGGCTCCGGCGTGGTCTACGTGGTCGACGTGATTGCTGACAGCCAGCTGGCCGGCTGCGGCGCCCCGGGGCGGACGGTGCAATTCTACTTCGTGGGCAACCGGCAGCTGGCGACGGATACGGCGACGTGGAGCGGCGCGGGGCCGTCGCAGCGGAACCTGACCGGCCTGGGGCCGCAGCTGACGCCGCGGAACTACGGGCCCATGGTGGCAAAGGACGGGACGAACTAGGCATACTCCCGGCATGCAGATTCGGCGCCGCGGGAGCGCGCTCCGCCAGGGTTTGCTGGCAGGCCTGCTCGCCGCGGCGCTGTGCATTCCCGGGGCTGCACGGGGGCAGGAGCCGCCCGGCCCGCCGGATTTCGCCTGGCCGTACGGGATTGTGCAGGCGGATGGCGCGAACCTCGACCCGGCGGTGCAGCCGGTGATTGCGCTGGTCAACGGGCGGGCCTGCGGCGAGGACCTCACCCGGGTGGCGGGGCCGGGGCCGGGGACGCCGGCATCCGACGTCGGGAAGACGGTGTACGTGGTGGACGTGCTGGCCGACGGGAGCCGGCCGGGCCAGCGGCCGGGGTGCGGCACGCCGGGCGCAGCCATCCGGCTCTGGTTCCCGGTTGCGCGGCGGTTCGCGGTGCAGGAGCCGGTCTTCGCGCCGGGCGGCCAGCGGGTCGACGTGGAGCTGGGGCCCGTGCTGCCGTTCCGGATGGCGGCGCCGCTGGTTGCCAGCGATGGGGTGAACTGAGGCTGCTCAGGCGGCTTCGCCGGTGAGGAAGCGGCGCGGCACCTCGCGGAGCATGAGGTCGATGGTCTCCCGCGGGACGCCGTCACGGAGGAGGGCGGGGACCGCTACGGTCGACACGAAGAGGTAGCGGGTCGGGCCCTGGGGAGGGGGCGGCTGCTGGCCCTTGAGGATCGGCATCGGGGCGTAGTCGTGCCCGAGCATCAGTCGGTGGGCCCAGCCGCGGTCGATGAGGGCTTTGACGGTGGCGTTGCGCTGCTCCCAGGTGGGGCGGCCGGGTGCGCCGGGGTAGCGGTCCATGGAGAGGTAGACGCCGCGCTGGAGGAGGCGTTCGAGGTAGTCGACGTCGGTGGTATCGGCGCTGTGGCCGATGGCGACACGGTCCATCTGGACGCCTTCGTCCTCGAAGATCTGCACTTGCTGCCAGCCGACCTCTTCGGGGGCCCACTGGTGGGTGCTGATGGGGATGTCGGTGCGCTTGCAGGCGCGGGCGGCGCCGCGGAGGATGCGCTCGCCCTCGGGGGTGACGCCGCCCATGTCGTTAGCAACTTTGATGACGCCGGCGCGGATACCGGTTGTGCCGATGCCGACTTCGATTTCGTGCACGAAGATATCGGCGATTTCGTCGGGGTCGCGGGTCCAGAAGGAGCGGGGGATATCGCGCCAGATGCCGGTGGCGACGACGACGTTGATGCCGGCCTCGCGGGCGACATCGCGGACGAATTCGACGTCGCGGCCGAGGTCGGGGGTGGTGAGGTCGATGATGGTGCCGATGCCGCCCTCGCGGGCTTCGCGGAGTTCGCGGATGACGGCGGCGCGGGTGGCCTCCCAGTCGAAGCGCCAGGGGTAGTGGTGGTTGTCTTCGCCCATGCCGACGAGGACGTGCTCGTGGCTGAGGGTGACGCCGAGGGTTGCGGCATCGACGGGGCCGAGGACGGTCTGGACGGTTGCCATGGGCGGGATTCTGCCGCGGGGGACGGGCGGCTGTCGAGCGCTCAGCCGGCCATGGTGAGGCCGCCGCTGACGCTGAGGACCTGCCCGGTGA
This sequence comes from Tepidiforma thermophila, assembly GCF_002563855.1. NCBI lineage: Bacteria > Bacillati > Chloroflexota > Tepidiformia > Tepidiformales > Tepidiformaceae > Tepidiforma > Tepidiforma thermophila. The sequence goes on along the minus strand of NZ_PDJQ01000001.1, from coordinate 752,956 downwards.
TGTAGCCGGCCTCAGGCGAGGCGAAGAAGGCGACGGCGGCAGCGATCTCGCCGGGGCGTGCGATCCGCTTGAAGGGGATGGCATTGGCGAGGGCTTCCTGGATGCGCTCGGGCTGCTGGCGGAAGAGCGGGGTATCGGTCGGACCCGGGCAGACACAGTTGACGGTGATGCCGGCGCGGGCGACTTCGCGGGCGAGCGATTTTGTGAAGGCGATGACGCCGCCCTTGGCGCCCGCGTAGACGGTTTCGCCGGTGCTGCCGACGCGGCCGGCATCGCTGGCGATGTTGACGACGCGCCCGCCGGCGCCGCGCTCGACCATGGCCGGGACGAACGCGCGGCAGACGGCGATGGGCCCGAGGAGATTGATAGCGACAACCTTCTCCCAGAAGGGGCGGTCGGTCTGGAGGAAGGGCTGGGCGCGGTCCCAGCCGGCATTGTTGACGATGATATCGGGGACGCCGAGGCGGCCGAGCACCGCATCGCGGAGGGCATCGACGGAGGCCTGGTCGGCGACGTCGACGGGGAAGGGCTCGGCGCGGGCGGGGCCGATGGCCGCTGCGGCAGCGCGGGCGGCCTCGAGGTCGATATCGGCGACGGCGACGCGGGCGCCCTGGGCGGCAAGGGTTTCGGCGATAGCGCGGCCGATGCCGGAGCCTGCGCCGGTGACGACCGCGATGCTGCCTTCGAGTTCGAACACAACGCACCTCCTGCGGGCCGGGGGCGGGGCTTCTGCGCGGACGGGCGCAGTATACCGGAGCGGCCGGCCCGGCGGCCTGACAGGCAGGCTGTAAGCGGGTACACTCCCGCCCACATTGCCGATGCTGCGCCATCGGTCCCGTCCCTGGAGGTGACGCGATGCCCGAATTCCCCTCTGTCGAATGGTTCCGCGCCGCGGCCGACCTGCTGAACGCCTCGGACAGCTTCAAGCGGCTGGGCACCTGCGATGCTGAGATGGGTGTGCAGGTGGGCGACCGGTACTTCGAGATCGACTTCGAGGCGTTCGAAGTCAAGGACGTGAAGGAGATTGATGCGAAGCGGGCGGAGGAGCTCGACTTTGTGCTGGTGCAGTCGCCGGAGGCGTGGCGGGCGATGATCGAGGACATCCAGAAGAACGGACGGGCGACGCACGAGTACACGCTGAACTCGCTGGACCTGCGGAGCGCGGAGGAGTTCGCGCGGGGGAAGGACTACCACCGGCGCGATACGTTCTACCGGTTCAACCAGACGTTCCAGGAGTTTTTCGACATGGCGGCGAAGATCCCGACGACCTTCCCGGCGGGGGTGGCATAACGGGCGCGGCCGGGGCGGGGGCGAGGCATGGCGCCGCCGTTTTCGCTTGAACTGATCCGCTTTATGGCGGCGTTCCAGGACTGGGCGAACGAACGGATCCTGCGGGCAGCGGTCGAGGCGGGGCCCGAGGCTGCGGCGGCACGCATCCCGGGGAGCTACGGCGACGGTTCGCTCCATGCGCTGCTGGCGCACGTGGTGGCCTCGGAGCGGCACTGGCTGCGGCGCTGGCTGGGCGATGCTGAGGCGAAGCTGGACGGCCCGGCGACGTGGCCGACGCTGGAGGCCGTGCGGGAGGCGTGGGAGGCCGGGCGGGGAGAGCTGGCGCGGTTCTTCGCGGAGCTCGACGAGGAACGGCTGCGGGGCACGGTCCGCTACCGGCGGAATCAGCCGCCCGTGCCGGATGCGCGGCCGCTCTGGCAGCTGATCCTGCACGTGTTCAACCATTCGACCCACCACCGGGCGGAGGCGGCAGCGATCCTGACCACGATCGGCCGCCCGCCGGAGAGCGTGGACCTGATCGACTACATCCGGCGGGACGGCTGAGGGCGGCTAGAGGAGGTCGCTGGGAACGGCGGTGACGGAGAGGATCGGCGGCAGGGTGCCAGGGAGGCGGACCCACGATTCGCCCCACTCGCGGCCGTAGTAGACCTCGCCGTTGGTGGTGCCGACGTAGACGGCTTCGGGGTCGACGCCGTCGGTGTCCATGGCGTCGCGGTAGACGCTCTGGTAGTCGTGCGGGCCCGGGAGGCCGCGTGTCAGCCGCTCCCAGGAGGCGCCGGCATCGGTGGTGCGGTAGATAGCGAACTGGCCGTTCATGACGCGGAAGTTGTCGGCCTCCATCTCGAGCGGCGCGACGAAGACGGCATCGCGGCCCTGCCTGGTGACCGCGAGGGGGAAGCCGTGGAAGGAGGGGAGGCCGTTCGTGACATCGACCCACTTGCGGCCGCCGTTGTCGGAGCGGAAGACGCCGACGTGGGCCTGGCCCCAGGCGCGGTCGGGGTTCTTGGGGTCGAGCCGGAACTTGTGGAACTCGTTGGCGGCGAGGGGGTCGACGCCCTCGGGCATGGGGAACTGGGCCGCCATCTCGGGGAACATCTGCTCGATTTTTTCGAACATTTCGCGGACCTCGGGAGTGGTAGCGATGGCGGTGTGCCAGCGCGGCTCCCAGGTTTGGCCGCCGTCTTCGGAGCAGTAGACGCCGCCGGTAGCGATAGAAACGTAGATGCGGCGCGGCGTGCGGGGGTCGAGTTCGATGGCGGTGAGGGCCGACTGGCCGCCGCCGGTCATGTACCAGAACGTCCGGTCGGGCAGGCGGTTGAGGGTATCGACTGGCTCCCAGCTTTCGCCCCAGTCGGTGGAGCGGAAGAGGCCGGCGGGCTGGGTGCCGGCCCAGACGACGCCGGGCTCATCGGGGTGGCCGGGGGCGATGCCCCAGACGTTGTCGATGGTGATGCCCATGTCCTGGGGGAAGCCGAGGCCGGGGGAGCGCTGCTCCCATGTCTGGCCGCCGTCATCGCTGCGGGCGACGGAGCGGCCCCAGGCCCAGTGGTTGGCGGCGAGGAGGAGGCGCGCCGGGCGGCGGCGGGTATCGACGGCGGCCTGGTAGACGGAGGTGCCCTTGAGCATGGGGGGTGAGAGCTCCCACCGTTCGCGGGCCGCATCGGAGCGGTAGATGAAGAAGGCTTTGCGGGTGCCGATGAGGAGGGTGGTGCCGGGCATCTGTGGTTCTCCTTCCTGCCCTGTCGCAGCGTTCTGCTGCGGGGTTCCCTGGGGTTGGTTACTGGCCGGCCGGGGCGGGCTTGCCGCGGGCGGCGGCCTCGAGCGCGGCGAGGTCAATTTTCGTCATCTGGAACATTGCGGCGAGGACCCGGTCGCGCGCGGCGGCGTCGAGCGTCGTGAGCCAGGCGTCCATGGGGCCCGAGACCTGCCAGCTGACGCCGAAGCGGTCGACAAGCCAGCCGCACTGCTGGCCTTCTCCGCCTTCGAGGAGGGCCTCCCAGTAGCGGTCGATCTCTTCCTGGGTGTCACATTCGAGCAGGATGGAGAAGGCCGGGTTGAGGCGAAACCCGGGGCCGCCGTTGAGGAGCATGAAGGGGCGGCCGTCGAGTTCGAGGGAGACGGTCATGACGGAGCCGGGCTCCTGGCCGTGAATCTCGCGCCCGACCTCGCTGTAGTGGGTGACGGCGGTGATGCGGGAGTTCGGGAACACCCGCGTGTAGAACTCCGCGGCCTCGAGCGCGCCATGTTCAAACCAGAGGTGGGTGACGAACTTTGCGGTCATGGCAGCCTTCTCATCGGGTAGTTGAGGGAAAATATAGCAGCACTCCTTTGCCGTCAACCGGGCGCGGCTATACTGCCGCCATGCCGACCGAGCGCGTGCTGGTGGATGCCGGCGGCGTGGAGGTGCCGGTTTCGAACCCGGGCAAGCTGTTCTTCCCGGCGGCGGGGCACACGAAGCTGGACCTGGTGCGGTACTACCTGTCGGTGGCGGAGGCGGCGTTCCGGGGCGTGCGGGACCGCCCGCTGGTGCTCAAGCGGTATGTGGACGGCGTGAGCGGGCCGCCGTTCTTCCAGAAGCGGGCGCCGGCGCGGCTGCCGCCGTATGTGCGGACGGCGCGGGTGACCTACCCGAGCGGGCGTTCGGCCAGCCTGCCGGTGATCGACAGCGCGGCGGGGCTCGCCTGGGCGGCGAACCTGGGGTGCATCGACCTGAACCCGTGGCCGGTGCGCGCCGATGACCCGGACCACCCCGACGAGCTGCGGTTCGACCTGGACCCGACGCCGGAGGCGGGGTTCGGGGCCGTGCGGGAGGCAGCGCTGCTCATCGGCGGGCTGCTGCGGGAGTTCGGGCTGGAGGGCTATCCGAAGACCTCGGGCAGCCGGGGCATCCATATCTCTGTGCGGATCGAGCGGCGGTGGGAGTTCGCGGACGTACGGCGGGCGGCACTGGCGCTGGGCCGGGAGGCGGAGCGGCGGGCGCCGGGGCTGGTGACGACGGCGTGGTGGAAGGAGGAGCGGCACGGGGTGTTCATCGACTACAACCAGAACCTGCGGGACCGGGCGATGGCCTCGGCCTACTCGGTCCGGGCAACGCCGGACGCCCGGGTTTCGATGCCGCTGACGTGGGAGGAGCTGCCGCGCGCCGAACCGGGGCAGTTCACGCTGGCGACGGTGCCCGGCCTGCTGGCGGAGCGGGGCGATGCGATGGCGGGAATGGATGCGCGGGCATATTCGCTGGAGCCGTTGCTGGCCCTGGCGGAGGAGCAGGCGCGCGCCGGGCTGGGCGAGGCGCCGTATCCGCCGCACTTCCCGAAGGCGCCGGGGGAGCCGCCGCGGGTGCAGCCTTCGCGGGCGCGGAAGCGGCGGCGGGGCGCCTTGAGCTGATGCGCACGTATTGACAGCGCGCCGGCGCGAAACCAGAATGCCGGCGGAGGCAGTTTGTGACGGTGCGCACAATGGCCGGGTTCCCGCTGCAGGGCGTGGCCAGGGTACTGCTTGTCAGCCTCCTGCCGATGCTGAGCTTCTTCGGTCACTGGCCGGCACTCGCCGTGCCAATTCCCGGGACAGGTATCGAACTCCAGCTGCCGTTCAGCGGGCCGGTGCCCGGCGACGGCGGCACCCACGACCACGCGGACGGGCACGCGCACGCACCGGGCGACCACGAAGCGCACTGCCACGCTGAGATGGCGACCTGCGCCGAGACGCAGGTCGGCGGGCAGGCGCCAGTCACCGTGCTGCTGGAGACCGTTTTGCAGTTGCTGGGCGCAGGCGCGTGGGTGGCGTTTGCGGCCTGCGCGGCCCTGGCGCCCCGGCCGGCCGACCCGGCAGGCATCGACCCTCCCCCGCGAACCCCGCTCCTCATCGCCGCGTCCTGATAGGCACGCTGCCGGGCCGAGGGCCCGGCGCCAGGATTACCTGCTGAGGAGCACGAATCATGCAATCCCAGGTTTCGCCCGCCGCTGGCGGGTGCAGCCCGGCGTGGGATGCGCTGATCCGCGACGCGGAGCGCATGGCCACGATTACCCCGGGCGAACTGATGCCGATCTTCCAGGGGATGATGCGGGAGGGCTGCCGCGCCTGCCCCCGGGAGCAGACGCAGGTCTGCCAGTTTATAGAGAAGCCGATGAACGTCATCGGCCATGACCTTGTGCGGCCGCTCTTCGGGATGCCGTGGGAGTTCAAGGCCGAGGACCTGATCGCGGGCGGCGCGAGCGACGGCACCGTCCGGCGCGAGGAGCTGGCGGCGGTCATCCGGGCCGTGGAGGAGACAGCCCGGGCAAACGGCCACGAGGCGGTCACGCTGCTCGATTACTCCGAGACGATTGGGCGGCTGGCGCGCGACGCCGGGTACATCCCCCCGGGGGAGATTGACCCGGAGTTCACGGCTGCGGTGGAGGCTGCGGGGGAGCCGCTGGAGGTGATCGCGCGGGGGAAGGCGGATGCACGCCGGCGCTCGGAGGCATTCCGGGCGAACCCGGCGGCCTCGGCGAGGAACGCGGCGATGATCCGCGCCGCCCTGCCGTTCGAGGCGCCGGTGCACGACCTGCTTGCCTCGCGCGAGCTGCACTGGTGCAGCCACCTGCCGCACCTGTTCAGCCGGATGATGCTGCGCCTCGGGTACACCGGGGAGGACCTGCTGCCAATGGTGGAGGCCGCGGAGGCGGTGGCGCGCGAACGGAACCACCCGGGCGTGACACCGCGCGATGCGGAAACCGCGCTGGCGCGTGCTGCGGCGGCGGCGCTCACCGCGCAGGGAGGATGTGACGATGACGCAGACTGCTGAGACGTGGCCGCCCGAGGTGGTGGCGCGCATCCAGGAGATCCTGGACCGGACGGCCGCGACGGCCGGGCCGGAGGTGGCGCGGGTGTTCGCCCGCCCCGACTGGCGGCTTTCGGCGGCCGAGTTCCTCGCGATGTGGACCGCACAGCGGTGGTGCACCGTGGCCTCGGTGGGCCCGAACGGCCAGCCGCACATCGCCATTGTCCATGCGGATTTCCAGCCGGATGGGCGGCTGACGATGCGGATGTTCACCGGGTCGGTGCGGGCGCGCGACATCGCCCAGAATCCGCGGGTGGCGCTCGCCAAGCACCTGGACGACGGCGCCGTGGCGATGGTCTACGGCACGGCGCGGCCGGTGCCGGGCACGGAGGCCGTCCGCCACGAATCGGAGACAGTCGAGGTTGAGATTGCGGTCCGGCGCATCTACGCGATGCGCCCGGTCCGTGAGTGACCCGGCCTCCACAACTGGAGCACCACAGAACCACACAACGACGCCGGCCGCCCGCGGAGGGCGGCCGGGGACAGGAGAGCTTGCTCAGGATGGAACGCGACACTTTGACTTCTCGCGTACTGACGCGGCGCCGGCTCCTTGCCGGTGCGGGGGCTGCGATGGCCGGGGCGGCTGCCTTCGGGGCAGTCGGCTGCGGCGATGACGATGACGAGAGCGGGTCGACGCCGCCAACCGCCGGGACCGGGGGCGCCACGGCGCCCGCAACCACCACCCAGGCGCCGCGCAAGGGCGGCACGCTGCGGATGAACCAGACGGGGGACCTGCAGCTGAACGCGGGCTACCCGTTCGTGGTGGCGCCACCGAACCGGATCCTGCCGTGGCTGGTGCACGAGCCGCTCATCCGATACCGGAAGGATGTCCGGAATCCCGAGCTCCTGCTCGTGGACCAGTTCGAGTACTCGGCCGACCGGACGAAGCTGACGGTACGGCTGAAGCCGGGAGTGACGTTCCACGATGGGGCGCCGCTGACGCCGGAAGACGTGTTCTTCAGCATCGACTTTTCGGTGAATCCGAAGGCGTACGGCGTGACGGTAAGCGGCACACCGAGCCAGCTGGCGAAGTCGATCACCGGGCGGAAGAAGGTGGACGACCGGACGATGGAGTTCACGTTCGACCGGCCACGGTGGGACATGACGGGGTACTTCGCCACCCTGAACATCCACCGGGAGGCGTCGCTGCCGAAGATGCTGGCGGGCGAAGCGCTGAACGGGACCGGCCCGTACATGCTGGAGAAGTACACGCCGGGCGTTGGCATCTCGTTCGTGCCGAACCGGAACTGGCACCTCTCGGCGCAGGAAGGCGGGCCGTACCTCGACCGGGTCGAGGCGCGGATCTTCACCGACGAGACGGCGGTTGCGACAGCGTTCGAGGCCAAGGAGCTGGACGTGGCGTTCCGGCTCCCGGGTGCGGATGCGCGGCGGTTCCGCGATCGCGTGCGAAAGGCGCCGCGGATCGGCGGGCTGTTCCTGGGCATGGTGGTGAAGAACCCGATGCTGGCGGACCGGCGGGTGCGGCAGGCCATCTTCTGGGCGATCGACCGGGAACGGATTGCGAAGGAGGTCGGCGAAGGGTTCTACCCGGCGACAGCGCAGATCTGGCCGGAGTACTCGCCGGCGTACGACCCCGAGCTGGATAAGCCGTACTACGACCCGGCGAAGGCGAAGTCGCTGCTGCAGCAGGCTGGCTTCAGCCAGGACCGGCCGCTGGAGATCCCGTACACCCAGCGCAGTGAGGCGAGCGTGCTGATCGTGAAGGAGAACCTGGAAGCGATCGGCATCAAGACCGCGCCGAAGCTGACGGAGACGGCAGTCTTCATCAATACACTTCGGCAGCGGCAGTACGGCGACTTCTACGTGGCCGGGATGAACTTCTCCGACCCGGCGCCAGCCTCGGCGCTGCTGAACAACTTCAACATCGCGATTCCGAACCAGGCGTACCAGGAGAGCCCGGAACTGAAGGAGATCCTCGCGAAGATCGGGACGGTGGACCCGCTGGGCGAGGAGGCGAAGGAGCTGTACCGCCGGTTTAACCGGTTGTGGGTTGAGGACCCCTGGATCGCGGTGCTGGAGCCATCGGGCGCGCTCGATGTGGTCTCCGACCGGGCGCAGGGGTTCGACGAGTACTTCATCGTGCCGCTCCAGGCACCCAACTTCGGGCGCATCTGGCTGAAGGCCTAGCCTGGCCAGCGGTGCTGGGGGCCGCGCGGGTCTCCTCCCCCCTCTCTCCCCGCGCGGCCTTCCAGCGAGGGAGGTGCACGATGGCGGTTTTCGTCATCCGGCGGCTGCTGGCGAGCATTCCGCTGCTGGTGCTGGCGACGCTGCTGGTCTTCGTAACGCTGGAGCTGGTGCCCGGCGATCCGGCCGAGCTGCTGGCCGGCGAGGATGCGACTCCCCAGCGGGTGGCGGAGATCCGGCAAGAGCTGGGGCTCGACCGGCCGCTCCTGGTGCGGTACGGCGATTGGCTCGCGGGGCTGCTCCGGGGCGACCTGGGGACGTCGCTCTCGCGGGGGATGCCGGTGCGGGAGCTAATCCGCGGGGCGCTCGGGCCGACCGTAGAGCTGGCAGCGGCTGCAGCTGCCGCGGGGATCACGGTCGGGATCGGGCTCGGGACGCTCCAGGCCGCAGCGGGCGGGCGGCTGGACGGCTGGGTTTCGGCGGCGGTGTCGCTGGCGCTTTCGGTGCCCGGTTTTGTGGTGGCGACGGTGCTGCTCTGGGTTTTTGCGATTGAGCTGGGGTGGTTGCCGGCTTCGGGCCGGGTGCCGGTGCTGAGCGACCCGATCGGCGGGCTGCGGACGCTGGTGCTCCCTGCAGGGACCCTGGCGCTTTCGATGGGCGCGGTACTGGCCCGGTTCACGCGCGGGAGCGTTGCGGCCGTGCTCCAGCAGGAGTACATCCGGGCGGCGCGGGCGCGGGGGCTGCCGGAGCCGAGGATCCTGGTGCGGCACTGCCTGCGGCCGGCGCTGGTGCCCGTCCTGACGGTGGCGGCGCTGCAGGTGGGGAATCTGCTGACCGGGGCGCTGGTCATCGAGCAGGTGTTCACCCGGCCGGGGATCGGCTACCTCGCGGTGACCGCCGTGCGCCAGCGGGATATCCCACTCGTGCAGGGGGTGGTTGTTGTGTTTGCTGCGGCGTATGTCCTCGTGAACCTGGCGGCCGACCTGGCGGCGGCGCTCGCCGACCCGAGGCTGCGGCAGTGAGCGGGCGAGCAGCGAGAGCGCTGCGCCGCGATCGGCGGGTGCTGGCAGCGGGAGTTCTTTTGGTGATGCTCGCGGGGGCGACGGCGCTGGCGGCGGTTCTGCTGCCGGACCCGGTGGCGCAGACAGCAGACGGCCGGCTGCTGGGTCCGGGGTGGACGCACCCGTTCGGCACGGACGAACTGCGGCGCGATGTGGCCGCGCGGACGTTCGCGGGGTTGCGGTCGTCGCTGGTGACGATCCTGCTCGCTGTCGTCCCGGGGGCGATCGCCGGCACGGCGCTGGGCCTGGCGGCGGGGGTGCTCGGGCGGCTGGTTGACGGGCTGCTGATGCGGGTCATCGATGCGTGGCTGGCGTTCCCGGGGCTGCTCATCGCGCTGGCAGTGCTGGCGATCACCGGGCCGGGCCGCTGGGGCGTGGGCGTGACACTCTTTCTCTTCGTCATCCCGTCGTTCGCGCGGCTCGCGCGGGCCCAGGCGCGGTCGGAGATGACGCGGGAGTACGTGCTGGCGGCGCAGGCACTGGGGGCGAGCCGGCTGAGGATTGGGCTGAACCACGTGGCGCGGAACGCGTGGGACCCGCTCCTGACGCACCTCGCACTGATGCTGGCGGTGGCGCTCTTCATCGAGTCGGCGCTCAGCTTTCTCGGGCTGGGGGTGCAGGCGCCGGCGCCGTCTCTCGGTGGCATGATCAATGCGTCGCGCCAGTACCTGCGCGAGAGCCCGGTGTACCTGCTCGGCCCGGCAGCGGCGCTGAGCTGCATTGTCCTGAGCCTGAACCTGCTGGTCGATGCCCTGCAGGATGCGTTCAGCGGGCGCGGGAGTGCGGGCCTCAAAGGCCGATGACGACGTGCCAGGGTTCGATGCGGTGGGCGGTGACGAGACCGTTCAGGACGTAAGGGTCGCGCAGGACGAACTCGGCGGCGGACTCGGGGTCGGTGAAGACGAGCATGGCCCCGTGGACCGGCTCACCAACGGCGCCGGCGAGGCGGAGGCGGCCGGCCTCGTGGTACTCGCGGGCGAGCGCGAGGTGGGTCGGGCGGTGGGGCTCGCGCCGCTCGAGGATATCGGGGACGTAGTCATAGAAGAGGACGTGGAACATGGCGGGCACATGCTAGCGTCCGCCCGGGGCCTCGGCTACGCGTCAGCGCTCCAGGGGTCGAGCCCTTCGACTTCGGTTTTCCACATCTTTCGGCCGTCGTAGCTGCGGATCCGTTCGATATCGACACGCATGACGGCGCGCTCGGGGCTATCGAAGCGTTCGAATTCGCGCTGGTAGACATCGGGCGGGACGGTGCGGCGGCCCCCGGCGGTGATCAGTTCGTGGATGAAGCGGCGGACGGAGTCGCGGTCGTCGAAAAAGGTGACGCGGCCGCGGATGGTGACCTGCTTGAACCAGTCGTTGGGGTCGAAGATGGAGAGGGAGATGGCGGGGTTGCGGCGCAGCGCGCGGTATTTGTCGCGGTTGGGGGTGGAGGTGATCCAGATGTGGCCGTCGTACCAGCAGCAGGACATCTGGGCGACGACGGGTTCGCAGGATTTGGTGACCCAGGCGACGGCGGCGCGGGTGGATTCGCGGACGATGCGCCAGAGTTCGTCGTCGTCGAGGGTGAACGGTTCGATGTACTGGCGGCTCCACCAGGCGGGGCGGGAGGTTGGGGTGGACCCGGCATCGGCGGACATGGTCGGCTCCCCTGGCAGTTTGGCCATACGGCCAGAATGCTGGCGGGATGGTGCAGAAGCCGGCCGGGGCTGTCAAGGGCGGGGAAACGCGCGGGGGACGGGGCGAGCGGCCGCCGGTTCGCCCGGGATGGCAGGTTCGGGTAGAATCGGCGGCCACAAGGGTGTCCCTACGTTTTTCACCGGGAGTCTGAATGAACACGATTGAGTTCTTGCAGATCACGTCGTCGGTCGTCCCCGACCGGGAGGCGCTGGTCGATTTCGACGGCAACGGGGGCGGGAAGCGGCTCACCTACGCGGAGATGTACCGGCAGGTGTGCAAGCTGGCGAACGCGTTCCAGGGCCTCGGGGTCGAGAAAGGCGACCACGTGGCGATCATGGCGGTCAACAGCGCGGACTTCGTGATCAGCTACTACGCGTCGGCGATGCTGGGCGCGACCTTCGTGCCGCTCAACTACCGGGCGAAGGATGAGGAGCTCACCTACATGGTGAACGTGAGCGAGACGAAGGTGCTGCTCGTTTCGGACCGGTACCGGGAGCTGGTGGAGCGGATCCGGCCGACGCTGACGACGGTGCAGCATTATGTGAGTCTCGGCGGCGCGGCCGAGGGGTACCTCCGCTACGAGGAGCTGCTGGAGAGCGGCGCGGAGGACGAGGTCTGGACCGAGATCGACGACAAGGATGCGACGCTCATCATCTTTACTTCGGGGACGACGGCGCAGCCGAAGGGCGTGCAGCTCTCGTTCCTTGATATGACGGCGTATGCGACGAACCAGCCGCCGGCCGACCTGGAGACGCACGAGAAGCTGCTCGTTTCGGCGCCGTTCTTCCACGTGGCCGGGGCGACGACGATGATCCTCGGCGTCTGGATGGGGCGGACGCTGGTGATCCTGCCGCAGTTCTCGCCGGAGCTGTGGCTGCAGGCGGTGCAGCAGGAAGGCATCACGCACGCCTTCGTGGTGCCGACGATGCTGAAGCGGATTATGGAGGTGCCGGACTTCGACAAATACGACATCTCGTCGCTGAAGCAGATCACCTACGGGGCGGCGCCGATGCCGTACGAGGTGGTGCGGAAGGCGTGCGATATCTTCCCGCCGAAGGGGATTGGTCTGATCAATGCCTACGGCCAGACGGAATCGACCGCGACGCTGACGTTCCTCGGGCCGGAGGACCACGACCTCAGCACGGACACGGAGATCAAGGAGCAGCGGCTGCGCTCGGTGGGCAAGCCGATGCCGGACGTGGAGCTCGCCATCATGGACGAGCGGAACCGCCCGCTGCCGCCCGGCGAGGAGGGCGAAATCTGCGTCCGCTCGGACCGTGTAATGAAGGGGTACTACAAGCAGGAGGATGCGACGAGCTCGGCGATCATCGATGGGTGGCTGCACACCGGCGACGTGGGCAAACTCGACGAGGGCGGCTACCTGTACATCACGGGCCGGAAGAAGGACCTGATTATCCGCGGCGGCGAGAACATCTCGCCCGGCGAGATCGAGAACGTGCTCGAGGAGCACCCGGCGATCGAGGAGGCGGCCGTCATCGGTGTGCCGGATGTCGAGTGGGGCGAGGTGGTGAAGGCGATCGTGGTGCTGAAGCCGGGCGCGACGATCACGCCGGAGGAGATTACGCAATACGCGAAATCGCGGCTGGCGTCGTTCAAAGCCCCGCAGTATGTGGCCGTGGTGGATGAGCTGCCGCGGAACGTGATGGGCAAGGTGTTGAAGACGGACCTGCGGAAGCTGTACGGGACGCCAACGAACGAGCTGCCGACAAAGTCGTAGCGGCGGACTCAAGGGACACGCCTGGAATTGCGCCCCGGTCGGAAGGCCGGGGCGCCGTCGTGCCGGGGCGGCGTAAGCCGGGACACGCGGGGCACCGTTCGGGCGGGATGAACAGGGTTCGCACCGAAGGGGAGGCTCGGGTAGGATGCGGCTACATCGTGCGCGCGGGGCCTGCCGGCGCGCACCGCTTCGAAACCTGGAACGGGAACGCGTGACATGAAGCAAGGTTCGATGACCGGCAACGGGGGAGAGCGCCGGAAGGGCACGCGGCTGCGCGGCAGCTGGGGCGGCATCGTCGTCCCGGTGGCGATCCTGGCGGCGATTTCGGCCTTCGAGACGGCGGTTCACACCAGGGACGCCTCGCGCGAGGTGTTCTTCAACATCAAGACGCCCTGGCTGATGTACTTCATCTTCGCCATATCGATGGCGGTGATTTTCGGGGCGCTGCTGCAGCGGCTGCGCGTTTGGCGGCTGGGGAAACCGCACCGAGTGAACCAGAGCCTGAGCGCGCGGATTACGAACATGCTGACGCTGGGCGCCGGGACGAGCCGGGTGAAGAACGATCGGTACGCGGGCGTGATGCACGGTTTCATCTACTCCAGCTTCGTGGTGCTGACGATCGTCACCATCCTGCTGGCGCTGGATGACTACCTGCCGGTCATCTTCGGGTCGGACCGGGAGCACCTGTTCCTGACGGGCCCGACATACCTCGTGTATTCGCTCGTGGGCGACGTGTTCGGCGTGATCGGGCTCATCGGCATCGGCATGGCGGTGTACCGGCGGTACATCTCGCCGCCCGACAAGCTGAACTGGGACCGCCGCGGGACGGAGGACGCGATCATCGTCGGCCTGCTGGGCGTTGTGCTGTTCAGCGGGATCGTGGTCGAAGGGCTGCGGCTGGCGGCGGACGAAATCCCGGCGGGGAACGAGTCGTGGTCGAAGTGGTCGCCGGCGGGCTACGTGGTGGCGAAGGCGGTGGGCGGGATTTCGCCCGATACGCTGCTCAATTTCCATGTGGGCTGGTGGTGGTTCCACGTCGTCGGAGCGTTTGTGCTGCTGACGCTGATGGCGCTGACGAAGTTCCGGCACATTGCGCTGGCGCCGGTGAACGCGTTCTTCAAGCGGCCGACCACGCCGCTCTACCTCGAGCCGATGGGCGACATCGAGAAGCTGATCGAGGAGGGCGCGGGGCTCGGCGCAGGCCGGCTGCAGGACTTCACGTGGAAGACCCTGTTCGATGCCGACACGTGCGTGCGCTGCGGGCGGTGCACGGAGGTGTGCCCGGCGTATACGGCGGGGCAGCCGCTGTCGCCGATGGCGCTCATCCAGGACATCAAGACGTACATGAACCACGCGGGCCCGCTCATCCTGAAGGGGAAGAACCCGGAGGAGGAGCTGGAGCCGCTGGTGGGCGGGTACATCAAGGATGAGACGCTCTGGGCCTGCCGCACCTGCGGGGCGTGCATGCAGGAGTGCCCGGTGCTGGTGGAGCACGTGCCGCCGATTGTGGAGATGCGGCGGTACCTGGTGATGGAGCAGGCCCGGGTGCCGGCCACGGCCCAGGCGGCGCTCCAGAACCTGGAGCAGCGCGGCCACCCGTGGCGCGGGACGCAGCTGACGCGGGAGACGTGGATCGAGCAGCTCCGGGCGCAGGGGATCGATGTGCCGATCTACGACGGCTCGCAGGAGTACCTCTACTGGGTGGGCTGCTCGGGCGCGCTGGTGGAGCGGAACATCCCGATTACGCAGGCGGTGGTGAAGCTGCTGCTGGAAGCCGGCGTCAGCTTCGGTGTGCTGGGGCAGGCGGAGACCTGCAACGGCGACCCGGCCCGGCGGCTCGGCAATGAGTTCCTGTTCGCGACGATGGCGCAGGCGAACGCCGATGCGCTGAACGAGATGGGCGTGAAGCGGGTGATCACGAGCTGCCCGCACTGCTTCAACACGTTCCGGAACGAGTACCCGGATTTCGGCGGGAAGTGGGAGGTGACCCACCACGCCGACTTCCTCCAGTTCCTGCTGGCGAAGGGCGACCTGAAGCCGAAGGAGGGGACCGGGGCGACGATTACGGTGCACGACAGCTGCTATCTCGGCCGGGGGAACGGCATCTACGACACGCCGCGGCAGGTCATCGAGGCGATCCCCGGCGCGAAGCTGGTGGAGATGCCGCGGTCGCGGGAGCGCGGGCTCTGCTGCGGAGCCGGCGGCGGGAACATGTGGCAGGAGGAAGCGGGCACGCGGGTGAACCACCTGCGCGCGGCGGAGGCCGCGAATACGGGCGCGAACATCGTGGCGACGGCCTGCCCGTTCTGCATCCAGATGTTCGAGGACGGCATCCCGGCGGTGCAGCCGGACGAGGAGAAGCGGACGATCCGGGCCTTCGATATCGCGGAGCTGCTCGAGGTGGCGGTACGGCCGACCGCACGGCCGCTGCGCGACGGCGACGTCGAGGTGCCGCCGGGCGTGGTGTAGCCGCCTCCTTCCGGAGCGAACGGTCAGCGGCCCCGGGGACGTTTCCCGGGGCCGCTGTGGTGTTGGCGGTGGGCTGCGCGAGGCGGGACGCCGCGACGGCTACGGTTCGTAGCGGACGATGGCGAGGGAGCTGTTCTGGCCGCCGAAGCCGAAGCTGTTTTTGAGGGCGGCGCGAACTTCGGCCTTGCGGGCGACGTTGGGGACGTAGTCGAGGTCGCAGTCGGGGTCGGGGTGGTGGAGGTTGATGGTGGGGTGGATGGTGCCGGTTTCGATGGTCTTGATGGTGGCGACGGTCTCCATGCCGCCGCTGGCGCCGAGGCCGTGGCCGATGAGCGACTTGGTGGCGCTGATGGCGACACGGTAGGCGTCTTTGCCGAAGACGCGTTTGATGGCGCGGGTTTCGGCGGTATCGCCGAGGGGGGTGCTGGTGGCGTGGGCGTTGATGTAGTCGATGTCAGCCGGGGAGAGGCCGGCGTCGCGGAGGGCCTCGGCCATGGCGCGGGCAGCGCCCTCGCCGTCGTCGGGCGGTGCGGCGACGTGGAAGGCATCGTTGGTGCAGCCGAAGCCGGCGATCTCGGCGTAGATGCGTGCGCCGCGGGCGCGGGCATGGGCTTCGGATTCGAGAATGAGCGCGCCGGCGCCTTCGCAGGGGACGAAGCCGTCGCGGGTGGCATCGAAGGGGCGGGAGGCTTCCTCGGGCGGGCCGTCGAAGCTGGTGAGGGCGCGCATGACGGAGAAGCCGGCGAGGCCGAGCTCGGAGATGCCGGCTTCGCAGCCGCCGGTGACGGCGATCTCGGCGCGGCCGGTGCGGATGAGCCAGGCGGCCTCGCCGATGGCCTGGGTGCCGGCGGCGCAGGCGGTGACGATGGTGCCGTTGTAGCCGCGCAGGCCGAACTGGAGGGAGACCTGGGCCGCGGCCATGTTGCCGAGCGAGCGGGCGAGGTAGAGGGGGTCGATGCGCATGCCGCCGCGCTCGAAGAGGGTGCGGGCGGCCTCCTGGATATCGGGGTAGCCGCCGCCGCCGTTGCCGACGAGGACGGCGATGCGGTCGCGGTCTTCGGCGTCGAGGTCGAGGCCGGCGTCGGCGATGGCCTGTGCGGCGGCGGCGACCATGAACTGGGAGAAGCGGGCCATGCGGCGGGCGGCCTTGCGCTCGATGTAGCGAGTCGGGTCCCAGTCTTTGACTTCGCCGGCGAACTTACAGGGGTAGCCGGTCGGGTCGACCATGGTGAGGTAGCCGATGCCCGAGCGGCCGTCGACGAGGTTCTGCCAGAACTCGTCGACGGTCTGACCGGCGGGCGTGATGGCGCCGAGGCCGGTGACGACGACGCGGGTTCGCGAGCGCAGCGTTTCGTTCATGGTGCGTATGGTACTCCGCCGGCGCTCTCGGGCACGGGCTGCGCCGGGTCGGGAGCGTTGCGGCGCGGATTTCCATTGAACCCGGCCAAAAAGTTCGTTGCAGTGCGAATGTCCGGGAACTCCCTGATACCGCGCACGGAACGCCTGTACGTACGATGCGGGCGCCTTTCGAGTTTGAGGGCACCGGGGCCCCGCGCGGGCGCCGGCGACGGGGGGACCACGATGGGGGAGCATTTGCCGGCGGACCCGGGGATGGCCGCGGGCGCGCCGGGAACAACGGCGTTGCCCGGGATGACGCGCGCAACAGCCAACACCGGGGAGGTCGAGGAGGTCGCTGCCCGCTTTGCGGAGGCGGCAGCCCGCGAACTCGGGGCCGACTGCGTGTACGTGGCGGTCAGCCGGCGCGGCAGGCGGGCGTTCTGGTGGCCGCTCGAGGGACCGCTTTCGCCCGGGGGCTGGCCGTTCGACCACCGGCGGAGCGACCGCGCCTTCGTGGAGGCGGTAGAGCGGGAGGGTGCGGCCGTCATCGCAGATACGCTGGAGCTGCCAAACCCGACGCCGGGCCAGCGGGCGGCGATTGCGGCGGGCGTGCGCAGCACAGTTCGGCTTCCCCTCACCGACGAACGCGGGAGGGCGGTCGGGTTCGTGCTTGCCGGGAGCCTGAGGCCGGGCGCGTTTTCGGGAGAGCACCTCGGGAGGCTGGCGCAGCTGGCCGCCGCTGCGATGGCGGAGCTGCGGCCCCGGCTGCTGCTCGAACGGCTGGAGTTCGAGCGGGAGGTCCGGGCAGCGGAAGCGGACCTGCTGGCCACGATCGCCGCGGCAGAGGACGAGGCGAGCCTGCTGGAGGGCGTCGCGGCGGGTGTGCGTGCGGCCACCGGGGCGGATGCGGTCTTCGTGCTGGTTGAGGGCGGCCCTGGCGGTGAGCGGACGGTGCGGTCGGCGCCGGCCGGCATGCTCACACCGGGGCTGTGGGAGGCGGCGATCGCCGCAGCAACGGACCGGCGGAATCGGCGGCTGACCGAGGAACGGCCGGGCGAGACGTGGGTGCGGGAATCGCTCGACGAGCCGGACCTGATGCCGGCGGAAGCGTTCGCGCGGGAGGCGCTGGGGATGGGGTCGCTGGCGGCGGCGGTGCGGTCGCGCCGCTGGGGCGGGCTGGGGCTGGCGGTGGTGGCGCTGCGGCGGGAGCCGTCGGCCTGGTGCTCGACGGAGCGCAGCTTCCTGGCGCGCGTCGCGAGAGTGGTGGAGCTGGGGGTTGAGCGGCTGCGGCGCGGGGAGCTGGCGGTCGCGCACGCCGTGGCACTCGAGCAGCATGCGGGGATGCTCAGCGTTGCAGCGGAGCTTTTGGAAACGCTCTGGGAGGCCCGGGAGCTGGGGCCGGCCTGCCAGGCGATTGCCGAGCGGCTGCGCGACTACTTCGGCGCCGACCATGTGGCGGTCGGGACCGTCGACCTCGAGCGGCGGCGCCGGGAGCTGCTCGGGCTGAGCTCGGCGGTGATGCGCGCGTCGGACCTGCAGCCGGAGCTGACCGACGCCGACGTGGCCGCCTACCGGGAGGCGCTGGCGCACCGCGACGAGCCCGCCGGGGATATTTTCGCGACGCTGCCGCCCAACCCGGGAACGGCGATCGGGCGGGAACGGGGGCTCCTCTCGGGGATGCGCGTGCCCTTCCGGCTCACCGACGGGACGGTGGGACTGGTGACGGTGGGCAGCAGGCGCGCGCACCGGTACACCCGGGCCGATGAAGAGCGGCTGATGGAGCTGGCGCGGACGCTGGCGGTGGCGATCGACCGGGTCCGGCTGCTCGGGCGGCTGGCGGAGCAATCGGAGCTGCTGGAGGCGAAGACGCGCGTGCTGCTCGCACTCACGCCGGCGGCTTCGATGCGGGACGCGGGTGACGTGTTCGTGCGGGAGGTGCGACGGATCTTCGGCGCATCGCATGCGGTGGTCCTGACCACGGGCCCCGGGGGTCAGCCGAGGCTCTCGGCCGCGAGCGACCACTTTTCGGCCGGGGAGCTGGCCGAACTCGAGCGGGCGGTGCGGGAGGAGCCGGACGCCTGGCGGGGGCTGGTCGTGGGCGGCCCCGTGCTGGTGGAGGATGCCCGGGCCGGGGCGCTCGACCGCGCCACGCAGATGCTTGCGGAGCACGGGCTGCGGAGCGTCATGCGGGCGCCGATCCGGGACGGGGCAGGAGCCGTGCGGGGCATCGCCACCGTGGCAGCGGCGGCGCCGCGCGCCTGGGACGGGGAGGACCTGGCCCAGTTCGGCGAGCTGGCGGCGACGCTGGGCACCGTGCTCGAACGGGCGTACCTCATCGCCTCGGCGCACGAGCAGGCGCAGCGGGCACGGGCCGTGCTCGACCTGCTGGGCGCGCTCGGTGCGCACGACCGACTCGAGGAGATGGCAGCGCAGGTAGCGGGAGCGCTCCGGGCGATGTACGGCGCGGACCAGTGCGCGATCGGGGTCGTCGAAGGGAGCAGCGTGCGGGTCGCGGGGGCCGACCCGGAGGGCGCCGGATGGCGCGCGGGCGATGTGCTGACGGCAGAGGAGGTGTTCGATGCGTGGCCGCCGGCAGGCCCCGTGGTGCACGTC
Organism: Tepidiforma thermophila; assembly: GCF_002563855.1. Classification (NCBI taxonomy): domain Bacteria; kingdom Bacillati; phylum Chloroflexota; class Tepidiformia; order Tepidiformales; family Tepidiformaceae; genus Tepidiforma; species Tepidiforma thermophila. The sequence continues at coordinate 733,803 of NZ_PDJQ01000001.1, read as the reverse complement.
TTCGACGACCTGGCCGCTGCGCCGGGGTTGACGGCGACCGCGGCGGCGGCGCTGGAGGCAGGCATCCGCTCGAGCATGCGGGTGGCGGTCCGCGACGGCGACAGCGTCTGCGGGGTGGTAACCCTCGGGGCGCGCCAGCCGGGCCGATTCGGCCGGGCCGAGGCGGAGCAGCTCGCCCAGGCGGTGCAGCCGCTGGCGCTTGCCATCCGGCACTTCCGCAGCCGCGAGGAGCAGGCCCGGCGGACGGCGCGGCTCGAGGCGACCACGCGCATCCTGGCCCGGCTGAACGCCGGCGGCACGGCCGAGCGGGTGGCCCAGCGGTTCCTCGCGGATTGCCGGGCGCTCTTCGGTGCGGCGTTCGGGGCGGTGTTCCTGGTCGAACCCGGGCAGGCCGTCGCCCGCCGCCTCGCCGTGGACGCCGGCATCGCGCTGCCGGCGGAGGCCTTCGCGGACGAACTGCCGGTCGGCCGGCTGCGGGGCGCCGGATCGGCCGGCCGGGCCGCCCCGGAGTTCGCGGCCGACGCGCGCGACGAGGCCCCGCTGCACGCAGGACACCGGGCGCTGCTGGAGGCCGGCCTCTGTTCGGTCATCCGGGCGCCGCTCGTGGTGCACGATGCGGTACGCGGCCTGGTCGAGCTCTGGGGCGAGGGCACCGGGCGGTTCGGCGCCGAGGATGCCGAGCTGCTGGCGACGCTGGCGGGGCCGCTCGCGCTGGCGCTGGAGAAGGCCTCGGCGCTGGAGTCGCTGGCGGAGAGCGAGCTGAAGTACCGCTCGCTGGTGGCGCAGGCGGAGGAGATGATCCTCACGGTCGATGCGGCCAGCCGGCGCATCCTCGATGCGAACCCGTTCGCGGCACGCGTGCTCGGCTATGCGCAGCGGGAGCTGCAGTCGCTCCGCCTCGACGATATTTCGATGGCAGACGAGGCGGAGCTCGGCGCGTTCATGGCGCGCATCCACGCCGACGGCGAGGTGCACCTCGCCGACGTGCGCTACCGGAAGCGGGACGGCTCGCCGCTCGACGTGGAGGTGGTCGCCTCGCTTGTGGCCTACGGCGGGCGCGAGGCGGTGCTCGTGCTCGCCCGCGATGTGTCGGAACGGAAGGCGCTGCTGGCCCAGCTGATGCAGAGCCAGAAGATGGAATCGCTCGGGACGATGGCCGGCGCAGTGGCGCACGACTTCAACAACCTGCTGACGACGATTCTGGGGTTCGCCGGCCTGCTGAAGCGCTCGCGCAACCTCGACAGCGACGAGCGCGAGAACGTGGCGCTCATCGAGGAGGCGGCCCGCAAGGCGGCCGACCTCACGGGACGGCTGCTGTCGTTCGCACGCGGCGGGCTCGTCCGCTTCGGGCGGGTCGACCTGCTGACGGTGATCGAGGACACGGTGCAGCTGGTGGCGCCGGCAATCAGTTCGCGCATCGCGGTGGACGTGGAGCTGCCGGAGACGCCGCTGATCATCGAGGGCGATTCGGGGCAGCTGCAGCAGGCGCTGACCAACATCGTGCTGAACGCCCGCGATGTGATGCCCGAGGGCGGGCGGATTGCGATCCGCGCGGGCGCGACCGGCCCGCTGGCGTGGGTCGAAATTGCGGACACCGGCCCGGGGATGACCGACGAGGTGCGGATGCGCATCTTCGAGCCGTTTTACACGACGAAGCCGCCGGGCTCGGGGACGGGCCTCGGCATGGCGATTACGTACGGCATCGTGCAGGGGCACCACGGCGATATCACGGTCGACAGCGAGCCCGGGCGCGGGACGACGTTCACCCTCAGCTTCCCGCTGGCGCCCGGCGGGGCCGACGCCACCGGCGACGTCTTTAGCGCAGGCGAGGGGAACCTCGTTCTGGTGGTGGACGACGACCCGATGGTGCGCCGGGCGCTGGCGGCGACGCTCGGTGAACTGGGCTACAACGTGGTGGAGGCGCCGGGCGGCGCGACGGCGGTCGAGATTGTGCGGGCACGGCCGGACCGGTTCGCGGCGGTGCTGCTCGACCTGGTGATGCCGGGGATGACCGGCTCGGAGACGTTCCGGGCGCTGACGGCCATCCGGCCGGACCTGCCGGTGGTGGTGTGCACCGGGTATGCGGCGGACGCGCACATCGATACGGACGTGAAGCGGCGGATTGCGGGGCTGATCCAGAAGCCGTTTACGGCGGAGCGGCTTGCCCGGGCGCTGGAGGCGGCGGGGGCGCGGCCGCGGAGGCGGTAGGGAGGAGGGAGGAGGGAGCTGGGAGCGGGGAGCTGGGAGCTGGGAGCGGGGAGCGGGGAGCTGGGAGCGGGGAGCTGGGAGCGGGGAGCGGGCGTGATGACGGCCTCGGTTGGGTCAAGCTTCAAGCTGGAGCAAGGGGGGAGGAGGGACCATCGTGAGCGGTGAGCGCTCGCGCCGGGGGAAATGGAACGGGGCCCCGCTGGTGCGGGGCCCCGTGGTGGTCACCCGGAGGGTGAAGGCTAGCGGGCGCGCCGGGCGACGGCGAGGCCGCTGACGCCGAAGGCGAGAATGCCGAGGCCGGCGATGGCGAGGAGCCAGCTGGCCGAGGCGCCGCCATCGGTGGCGAGCGTTTCGCCGGTGGACGGCGGCCGCGGGGTCGCCGTGGGCGACGGCGCCGGGGTCGGCGTCGTGTAGGTCAGGTTCAGCTCGTTGAGCTGGTAGTTCCGCCACGTGCCGGACTCCGCGGCCTTCTTGCCGCCGATGTAGAAGCTGACGACCGCGCCGTCGACGCCGCAGTTCGGGTTCGCGCCCGGGTCGAGCGCCGGGACATCGAGGACGTAGCGGGCCTGCCCGCCCTGCGTGAACGTCTGGGTGACGCCGCAGGCGGCGTTGCCGATGCGCGCTTCGATGACGGTGCCGGCCGGAACCGGCTGGCCATCGACGGTGACCGTCCCGACAAACCGGGCCGGCGGGTTCGGCGGCGACTCTGCGGAGACCGTCTGCCCACCAAGGGCGCCGGAGGCCGCGAAGAGCGCGATGCCGAGGACTGCAGCCAGCCATCCGCCAGCGAGCACCTTGAGAACTTTCGTCATGGTTTGCTCCATTCCTGTCTGTACGACCGTTTTCAACCTGCCCGGGCCCGGGGGACCGGCCCGCCCGCGGGGGGCAGGCCGGCCTCCGGGGGCGCCGGTGCTAGTCGACGTTGGTCGCGATAGTCCAGGTGACGGACGACGGACCGGTGATGGCGATCCAGTAGGCCTCGCCAGTCTTGAGGGCGGTCAGGTCGTTCGCGCCGGGCACATCAACGCCCGCCGGGAAGAACCCGAGCCACGCCTGGGCGGCAGCGTTCCAGCCGTAGATGGCGGTGACGCTGTCGGAGATGTCGTTGCCGGCTTCGTTCTTGCCGGTGCCCTTGATGGCATCCATCACCGGGATGTTGTCGGCGCCGGCCCAGGTGATGAGGCTCCAGCGGAAGTTGAGCGTGTAGCTCGTGGTCGTCTGGAGGTCGATGACCCGGTCGAAGCCGATGTTGCCCTCGTCATCCTTCGCAATCACGAGGACGTTGACGATGCCGAGGAGGCTGTTCGAGACCTTGATCCAGGCCTGGCACTCGTCGTCCTGGCCCTCCGCCGCGAGCGGGCTGAGCGGGAACTCCTTGATGCCCGACGTGGCCGGGTTGTTGGCCTTGACGGAGAAGGTCGTCACGCCGGTGGCGAACCGCTTGCCATCGTTGATGGCGCCGCCGCCGGACTGGGCGATGATGATGCCTTCACCGCTGTCGATCAGGAAGTCGACGTTCTCGTTCGGGTCGCCGTTGTAGCGGGCGCCGAGGGCCGAGAAGTCGTTGCCGGCATCCGCGCTGGTGAGGACCGGGTGGAGGCTGACCGCGCCGGACGGCACGGAGCAGAACCCATCGCGGTCGAGCGCGTGGAAGACGACGTAGACGAACTGGTCGGTCTCGCCGGGCTGGATGGAGACGTCCTTGTAGCCGCCCCAGGTCCAGTCGACGGTGACCGCGTTGGACGCGACCGGGAAGTGCTTGCCGCGGAAGTCCGGGTAGTCGGCGGTGGCGGTGATGGTGGCCGTGCCGACCTTGTCGCCGGGCTTGCAGTGCTTGCCGCCGGCGAGCGCGTTGGTGGCGCAGGCCGAGAGGTCGGTCTTGAAGTCGCCGTTGGCAGCGACCATGAACTCGCCGTGGTTGTCGCTGAAGACGACCAGGTCGCGGGCGATGGTCTGGTCACCGTAGGCGCTGCGGATGATGCCGAGCTCGGTGATGTCGGTCGAGCTGAGGGCTTCGCCGATGCCGGCGCTGTTCACGCCGACGCGGACGGGCCGCCAGAACAGGTACGGACCCTGGGCCGAGCCGTTGGTGCCCCAGCTATCCCAGAGGAAGCCGCCGCCGGCAGCGACCGCGCTGATGAACGGGCTCTCGGGGATCTCGGTCCAGTAGTACGGGTTCGGGTAGACCTGAGTGCCGCCGGTAGCCACAGGGTCCGTGTTCGGCGTGCCAAGGTAGTAGACCTCGTCCTTGAACACCGCCTTGATGAAGCCGGTGCCGCGGAGGCCGACGCTGAGGATAGCGGGCGGCATCGGGGCGTCCCACCAGTCGACGTCGAAGTCCTTCCAGGCCGTGTCGCGCACGGTGAAGCCGGACAGGGACGTCGGCGCGGTGGTGCCGAAGCCGTCCTTGCTGAGGCCGACGATATCGAGCGCGCTGTAGGGGCCGATGAACGGCGTGCCGGACGCCTCGAAGATCGCCGTGCCCGCGGGCGGAGCAGCGGTGAAAGCCGGGTTGATCACCAGCGCGGTGCCCGAGCAGGAAATCACCGTGCGGTTGACGGACGGGGAGTTCGAGAAGATGACGATGTCGCCGGTCTGCAGCGAGGCGCAGGTCGTCACGCCGATCGGCGAGGTGGACGTGCCGACGCCGCTGTTGCCGGCGGCGACGACGGCAACGAGGTTAAGGCCGACGCCGCTGTTGGAGGCGAGCGCCAGGCCGAGGGCGTTGTTCGGGGCGATCATGATGTCGTAGTAGGGCCGGAACTGCTCAGCAGTGCCGAACGCCTCTTCGCCATCGGGACCGCCGGCGAGGAGCGGCCAGTCGTTGGGCATGACCCAGCGGTTGGCCGGGCGGACGTTGAGCGGATTGCTCGTATCGGCCGGGCGGCCAGACGGGTTGCTGTTGACGAACCAGCCGGAGACCCGGCCGCGGACGAGGATGTCCCTCGAGACGTTCCACTCCGTGGTGCCGTCGCTGTCATCCTGCGAGGCGTCCCACGGGTTGCCAGGCGCCCAGTCGGGAGCGGTCGAGCCGTTGTGGGTCGGCTTCGAGACCTGCGTGACCAGCGAGAGGTTCACGGTCTCGATCTTCATGTAGTAGACGACCCAGGCGACCTTGGAGGCCGGCTCGCCGGGGATGAACGCTTCGACGTCGACCTGGCCCTGGTCCTCCGACTCGTAGACGGCGACGGAGATGCAGGGGTAGGACGAATCGTTCGCCTGGAAGGTGGCGCTGGCCTCGTCGTTGCCGGAAATCGTGTTGACCGTGCCGCCGGGGATGAAGTTGCCGGGGCTGTTCGCCTGGCGGATGTACGTGACCAGGCCGGTACCCTGCTGGACCGGGCAGGTGGCCTGGGACGACGCCCGGGTGGACGGGTCGAGCGCCCAGTTGTGCTCGAGGACAACGCGCTGGCCGGCCCAGGCGAGGAAGACGTGCTTCGCCGGGATGGACGTCACGAAGTTGAACTCGATGAGCTGGGTCACCGTATTGCCGGTGCCGGAGCCGAGGGCGCCGGGCTCGGTGCCGCGGATGCGGATGACCACGCGCTGGCCGGGAGCGCAGCCGTCCGGGTCGAAGGTGACGTTCGGCTGGCCGCCGACGACGTGCGTGTTCGGTCCGCCGGCCGGCGTGCTGGTCAGCGTGGTGGTGCCGCTGAGCGCGCCGCCCAGGTTGCCGCAGGAGCTGGAGCCGGGTGCGCGGTCGACCGTCCACTGGACGCCGGCGAGCGGCATCGGGCCTTCCTTCTGCCCTGGCGTGTTGGTGTGGCTGCCGCGGAAGACGTCGCTGATGATGACCGGCTCGCCCTGGTACTGGCCGGTGACCGGGTTGAGGGTGACGCCGAGGGTGCGGCTGATGACCGGGGTGGACTCGCTGTTGCCGGTGCCGCTGCCGGTGGCGCCGCCGGAGAGCGTGACGGTGCTGTCCTCGAGGCGGTTCCACTCCTTGACGACGCCCTGGGTGCCGGCCGTGTTGAGGTTGCTGACGTTCGGCCGCCAGAAAACGTTGTAATTCTGGCCATCGGCGCCGACGTAGAGGAGGCTGATCGTCTGGTCGCCGGCATCGAGCGAGCGCCAGGTGATGCAGGTTGCATCCTGGCCGCCGACGCTGCCGACGTAGATCTGCACATCGCTGAAGGTCGGGTCGGTGTCCGCGGTGCTGGCGTAGCCTCCGCCGTTGGTGACGACGATGTTGGAGAGCGTCAGGCCGGGCAGGACCAGGCCCACCGGGGCGATGTCACCGTCACCGCTGTCGAGGTAGTCGCCGTCGTTGTTGGCGTCGTAGCCGGCGGTGGCGACGCAGATGGTGTGCTGCGAGCCGCGGACGTTGTTGTTCACCTCCTGGGCCACGATCGGCAGGCCGTTGTCCGCCATGTGGTAGAGGTGCGGGCGGACGTAGTCCTTGGTGCCTTCCGCGGAGGTGAAGGTCGTGTAGTCGTCGTCTTCAGGGTCGTCGCCGGTGGCGACATCGAGCGAGACGGTGCCGCCGGGGCTCGTGGGCGAGCTGTTGAGGACGGTGACGAGCACGTCGCTGCCGTCGACCTGGATCGACACCAAGCTCAGGCCGGGGCTCAGGTTGACGTCGGCCGCGGTGCACTCCGGCGTGACGCTGTCATTGTCAGTGTCCGAGGCGCAGGTCTCGGTGCCGCTGAAGGTGAAGGTGAAGGTATGCGGGACGCCGAGGGCGTTGGTCGCGCTCTCAGGCGAGACCGAGACGGCGTTGGCAACGGTGTAGGCGCTGTGCGTGGTCCCGGTGCAGCTTACCGTGGTGCCCTCGGTGATCTGGCAGCCGGTCGGGGGGCTAATTGTGCCGCCGCTGTACGGGTTGGTGGCATTGATCGTGATCGTGCCGTTTGTAAACCCGTTAGGGTTCGCGACCGTCGCGCACGTCACGACATTCCCGGGATTGACAGAACACACCGGGATTCCCGGGACGGTTGAGGCGGGGAGACCGTTGATGATGAGGTCGTCATCAAGGTCGATGGTGAATGAACCGCCGCCGGCAGAAGCAGACGGGCTCGGGTTGAACGTCAGTGTGATGGTGTAATTTCGCGAGTCGCCGGGCCCGGTGCCGCCGGTCGAGCTGATGACGGCCGTGGTCGAAGGCAGCGCCGCGGATGACGTCCGCCACTGGCTGCCGAGGGCTGCCGCGACGGCGAAGGCGGCGAGGAGCGCGATGAGCCACGCGACCCTCTTTCCGCCAACGGTCTGAGCAAGTTCCTTACTCAATTGCTGTTACCTCTCCAGTCATGTGAGTCGTTGTGGGTTTCGTTCCCCCGCGGTGTGCGGGGTTCGGAGCGACTCCTGGCTGTGGTTGCGGGGCGATGCGGCCTCGCGGGCCGGTTCCCCGCGGTGTGGGGTTGCTGGCGGGCGCCTGCCTTTGGGGGGCGGGCTCCCGTGTTCCGGATGCGCCCGGACTGCGGGCATTCGTTCTGCAGGTGCTGCCGGCGGGCGCCGGCTTCGGCTGCTGGCGAGGTTGCCCGCTCGTCTGCCGCGCCTGGCCTGGCGCTGGCCATGGGCGGATCCGGGCTTCCCTCTGGTCGGACGGTGGTGTGTGCGGATTTCGTTGGTGCGGGGCCTTCCGCCTGCGGGAGCGTCACGGCGTTCCCGGCGCCGGGCGTGCGGCCGCGCTCAGCGAAGCCCTCCTTTCGTACCGAGTGTGGGATGTTCCTGCCACCCGGCGCGGGTGCGCCGAGGTTGGAGGCTGAAACGGGGAGCGGGGAACAGGGAGCCGGGAGCAGGGACCCCGCCGCTCCGCCCCGCCGAGGCTCCGGGGAGCGGGGAGCGGGGAACAGGGAGCGGGGAGCGGGGCATGGGGCCTCCTGGTGTGACGGACATGATGAGGCGCCGCGGGGTGTGCCCCGGGCGCGGGTAAAGTCTTGCGAAAGGTACTGACCGGTGGTGCAAGGGTCAATCCTTTCGTGGTGGGCGCGTGGAAGCGCGTGGTACGGGGAGCACGGGTGGGTGCTCTCCGTCCGGCGGTAGTAACGCTTTGGGGAAGGGTGGGGTTAACGGGGAGGAGGTTGGAGCTTGGAGCTTGGAGGTTGGAGGTGGGAGGTGGGAGGTTGGAGCTTGGAGGTGGGAGGTTGGAGGTTGGAGGTTGGAGCTTGGAGCTTGGAGGTGGAAAAGCTTCAAGCTTCAAGCTCCAAGCTGGGCGGGGGGAGACGGGGCGGGGGCAAGCTTCAAGCTCCAAGCTTCAAGCTGGGGAGGGGAACCATGGGGTGCGGGGCCAGCTCCAAGCTGGGGAAGGGGGATGGGGTGCAGGGGCAAGCTTCAAGCTCCAAGCTTCAAGCTGGGGAGGGGAACCATGGGGTGCGGGGCCAGCTCCAAGCTGGGGAAGGGGGATGGGGTGCAGGGGCAAGCTTCAAGCTCCAAGCTTCAAGCTGGGGAGGGGAACCATGGGGTGCGGGGCCAAGCTACTTCGGGTTGCGAAGGGAGTCGATCATGGCCTGGACCATGGCGGTGAGCTCGTAGATTTCGGAGTGAAGGGCAGCGTAGGTTCCATCGGGGAGGAGGTTGCGGCAGTGGCAGAGGTAGAGGGCGGCGTCGAGTTCGAAGAGGGAGCCGCGGGCGATGGCAAGGAACCCGGCGAAGTCGTTGCGAGTTCGACGGCCGCGGCCCTCGGCGATGTTGAGGGGAATGGAGAGTGCGGCGCGGGTAATTTGGTCGGCAAGGGCAGGGCGACGGGCGACGGGCCGGGATTCTGCGAGGTCGAGAGCGGCCATGGTGAGTGCGTGCGACCGCCGCCAGACCTCGAGGTTCCGGTAGGGCAGCTCGGGCACGGCGCGGACTTTAGCATAGAGAGCTTGGAGGTTGGAGCTTGGAGCTTGGAGCTTGGAGCTTGGAGGTTGGAGGTTGGAGCTTGGAGGTTGGAGGTTGGAGGTTGGAGGTTGGAGGTGGAAAAGCTTCAAGCTCCAAGCTGGGGAAGGGGGATGGGGTGCAGGGGCAAGCTTCAAGCTTCAAGCTCCAAGCTGGGCGGGGGGAGACGGGGCGGGGGCAAGCTTCAAGCTTCAAGCTTCAAGCTCCAAGCTGGGGAAGGGGGATGGGGTGCAGGGGCAAGCTTCAAGCTATTCCACGATTTCGAGGCGGGCGGAGCCGCGGGCGGTGAGGCCCTGGCAGGCGGGGGTGACGCGTCCGTGGGTGTTGGTGGCGTAGTCGCTGAGGGCGGCGTCGGGCGGGACGGTGAAGGTCCAGCTGACGCGTCCGTTGGGGCCGGTCGGGCTGGGGCCGCCGGAGGCGATGGGGTTGAGGGCGCGGTCGTAGGCGGTGTAGCTGCACGGGATGCCGGCGGGGCCGGGGACGGGGGTGCCGCCGGGCGGGGGCGGCTCCTGGACGATGATGGTGACGGTGACCTGTCCGCCGCGGCTGACGCGGATGGGGTCGACGTGGATGAGCATTTCGAGCGCGGCGCCGGGCGTGGACGTGGGCGTGGGCGTGGGGCCGAAGGGCTGGTCCGGGCTGCAAGTTGCGCCTTCGGGCATGGCGAAGGCGAGGACGGGTGCGAGTTCGATGCCGGAGGGTGCGCCGTCGGTGCCGGTGGTGCGCGGTTCGCCCCAGGCGGGGACGCCGACGAGCGCGGCCTGGCCGCCGAGGGTGCGCCAGCTGGCGGATGGGGGGACGCCGCAGCGGTTGATGAAGGCGACGCGGGCGGCTTCGATGGCGGCGCGGTCGGCTTCGCTGGCGCCTTCGGTGCAGCCGGGCGCGGGGAGGCGTGCGCGGAGGGGGGGGCCATCGGGGCTGGCGGAGAGGAGGAGGTCGATGGTGCCGTCGCGGGCGCGGATGGCGGCGCGGAGCCAGGCGGTGAGCTGGACGGCGCGTCCTTCGGTGGGGAGGTGGCGGGGGCTGGCGGCGGCCAGGCCGGGGGCCGGTCGAGGGCGAGGAGGCCGGCGATGGCGGCGGGCGCGGGGGTGCGGTCGACGGCGGCGGCTGCGGGGTCGGCGAGGGCGCGGACGTCGGCGCGGTAGCCGCAGGCGGAGGCGGGGGAAGGGTGGGGGTGGGGGTGGGGGTGCCGGCGGGGAGGGTGGCGAGGCCGGGGGCGGAATCGGCGGCGAGGGCGGGTGCGACGGCGCGGTGGGGGCGGTCGCCGCCGGGGGCCTGGGCGTGGGGCCGGGGGGCGGGCGCGGCGGCGAGGAGGAGGGCGGCGCCGAGGAGCGCGGCGGCGAGGGCGGCGAGGGAGCGCATGGGGGAAGTGTGGGGCACGGCGGCGTTTGCCGGAACGGGGAGATGGTAAGCGGCGGGCAAAATGTGTCGGCGGGGGCGTGTGCGGCGTTCCGCGTTCGGGCCGGCGGGGCGACACTGTTTGGGTGATGCGCGGGCTGGGGCTCCGGGAGATTGTTGCGCTGCTGGCGCTGGCGGTGGTGGGGGTGATTGCGTTCCAGTTCCTCGACCCGGCGGCGAGCGAGGGCGGGGTTCGTTCGACGCCGACGCGTGGTCCGGCGGCGACGGTGACGGCGGAGGTGACGGCGCCGGTTTCGACGCCGACGCCGACGGCTTCGCCGACTGCGACGCCGACGCCGCTGCCGCTGCGGGAGCTGGCGCGGCCGGCGCGGTTCCGGGTGGAGGTGTTCGATGACCGGCCGACGAGCGGGCATGTGAAGGTGGCGGACGGCGCGGTGGAGGGGCTGGCGCTGTCGTACGCGGGGGCGCCGTTCCCGGACCTGGTGGACGACCGGTGGAGCCTGGTGGCGAGCGCGCCGGTGGAGCTGCCGGAGGCGGGGCGGTACCGGTTTGTGCTGGTCTACCGCGGGGAGGTGACGGTGCGGGTGGACGGGGAGGAGGCGGCGCGGGCGGCGGGGCCGTCGGAGGCGGGACGGCTGGAGGTGGTGTTCAGCCACGGGGGCGGGACGGCGCTGCTGGAGATTGAGCTGCGTGACCGGGGCGGGGTTGCGGAGGTGCGGTGGGAGTAGGGAGGAGGGAGCTTGGAGGTTGGAGGTTGGAGGTGTTGGATAGCTCCAAGCTGGGGGGTGGCGGGGACGATGGGGCGGGGGAAAGCTTCAAGCTCAGCGCGGCGGGGGGGCGGAGGCGGCGGGGGAGAAGCGGAGGTAGGCGAGGCGCCAGGCGATGGTGAGGCCGGCGAGGGCGGCGACGAGGGCGAGGGCGAGGTAGCACTGGCCGAGGACGGCGCCGATGGCGAGGAGGAGGGAGCGAACATCGCGGCTGGCGAGGCCGAAGATGCGGTCGAGGTTGCCCTGGCGGGCGACGTGGGGGAGGTCGGCTTCGATGCGGGCGCGGCTGTAGCTGACGATGAGTGAGGCGCCGAGGGCGAGCATGCCGACGAATTCGGGGCGGGGCCAGTCTTCGAAGCGGGCGGCGTAGACGGTCATGCCGGCGATGAGCGCGGCGTCGGCGTAGCGGTCGGTGACGGCATCGAAGATGGCGCCGAAGCGGGTGGCGGCGTTTTTGAGGCGGGCGAGTTCGCCGTCGACGCCATCGATGACGCTGACGGCCTGGATGGCGATGCCGCCGGCAATGTTCCAGCCTGCGGCGAGCATGGCGCCGGCTGCGACGGCGAGGAGGAGGGTGAAGGCGGTGACCTGGTTGGGGGTGACGGGGGTGCGGCGGAGGGCGCGGGCGGCGGGCCGGCTGAGGGGTCGGTTGAGGTAGCGGGAGACGAGGCCGTCGTAGCTCATCGACGGGCGGCGAGGAGAGCGGCGGCGGCTTCGAGGTCGGCGCCGGTATCGATGTCGTACCAGTGGGCGCCGCCGATGTCGACGGCGCGGAGGGCGCGGCGAGCGGCGAGGATGGAGAAGATGGTGGAGAGTTCGCAGCTTTCGGGGGCGGCGTCGAGGGCGTCCCAGGCGGCGGGGTCGAGGAGGAAGGCGCCGGTATCGAGGGCGTCGTAGGGTTCGAGGTGCTTGCCGATGGCGGTGACGAAGCCGTCGGGGTCGAGGGCGAGGCGGGTGGCTTCGTCGAGGTAGTCGGCGGGCCAGCGCGTGGGGGTATCGGCGGCGACGAGGGAGACGCCGGGGGGCGTGTGGGCGCGGGCATCGAGGAGGCGGCGGATGATCGGTTCGGAGAGGAGGTGGTCGGCCATGAGGAGGAGGAAGGGTTCGCTGCCGGCCCACTGGCGGGCGGCGGCGAGGGAGAGGGAGGCGCCTTCACGGAAGCGGGCGTTGTAGATAAAGGAAAGGCTGAGGCCGCGGGCGTCGGCGGCGAGCGCTTCGCCGAGCTGGCCGGCGCGGTAGCCGATGACGACGGCGGTTTCGCAGACGCCGGCGGCGGCGAGGGCTTCGAGGGTGTAGCTGATGATGGGCCGGCCGGCGATTTCGACGAGGGGCTTGGGGCGTTCGCGGGTGAGGGCGCCGAGGCGGCCGCCATCGCCGGCGGCGAGGATAAGGGCGTTCACCAGCGGGCCCGGGCGAGAGAGCGCATGGGGATATGGTAGCGGGTGCGAGGGAGATCGCGTATGGGCGGCGCGGGAGTTAGGATGGGAAAGCCGGGCGAAACCCCGGAGTCCAGCGGGAGGGTGGACTGCCCATGTGGAAGACGATTGGCTACCTGACGCTGCTCTGCGGCGTCTTCATCGCGATGCTGATCTCGCTGTCCATCATCGGCATCAAGGGCTGAGGCGGGGGCACGCCCGCGGGGGCGGATGCCGCGTCAGCGACGGAAAACGCGACGGCGGCCAGCTGGAGGGAGAAGCTGGCCGCCGTTTCTTGCGCATGCTGCAGGGGCATGCTCAGCGCATATGTACTGTGCACCGGGCAGTGTTAGGCGGTGGTTAACGGCCTGCCCTTTCATTCCGGGCGGGATTGCGTCAGGCTAAACGGGTGACGCAGACAGCACAGGCGCCGCTGCCGGGGCTGCAGGATGGAACGGCCCTCCGGGGGCTGACCTCGGCGGAGGCGATGGCGCGCGCCGCCGCGGGGCTGACCAACCGGGACGGGGGGCGGATCCGGACCGACGCGGACGTCATCCGCGCGAACGTCCTGACGTTCTTCAACGTGATCCTCGGGTCGCTCATCCTTGCGCTGCTGGCGATCGGCGAGTTCAAGGACGGGTTTTTCGTCGGGATTGTGGTCATCGCCAATGTGCTCGTGGCCACGCTGCAGGAGCTGAAGGCGACGCGGACGCTGCGGGAGCTCCGGGCGCTGACGGCGCCGCAGGTGACGGTGGTGCGCGACGGGGTGGAGATCGACATCCCTGCGGAGGATGTGGTGCAGGGCGACCTGGTGCACCTGAAGAAGGGGGACCAGGTGGTGGCCGATGGGCCGATTGTGGCGCGCGAGGCGGAGATCGACGAATCGCTGCTGACGGGCGAATCGGAGTCGGTGAAGCGCCGGCCGGGCGACGAGCTGCGGAGCGGGAGCTTCTGCACGACGGGGGACTGCTACTACCTGGCGGAGAAGGTGGGGATGGAGGCGTACGCCATGCGGCTCACGGCGGATGCGCGGCAGCTGGTGAAGCGGCTGACGCCGCTGCAGATCCGGTTCAAGCGGATCCTGCGGGTGCTGCTGACGGCGACCGGGGTGCTCGCCGCCGCGCTCCTTATCCAGTACACGATGAACGACCGGGGGCTGGCCGACGCGCTGAAGGCAACGACAGCCACGGTGACGACGGTCGTGCCGACGGGGCTGCTGTTGGGGATGACGGTGGCGTTCGCGGTCGGGGCGGTGCGGGTGTCGCGGGCGGGGGCGATTGTGCAGGACATCAATGCGGTCGAGGCGCTGAACTATGTCGACGTGATCTGCCTCGACAAGACGGGGACGATAACGGCGAACCGGATGTCGCTCCGGGAGGTGCGGTGGGTGCCCGGGGCGGAGGGGTATGCGGGCTGGCTGGGGGCGTTCGCCGCGGCGAGCCGGGAGGAGAGCAAGACGGCCGAGGCGCTGGCGGAGGCGCTGGGGAACACGACGAACCTCGCCCGGCCGACCGGTTCGGTGCCGTTCAACTCGGAGCGGCGGTGGAGCGCCGTCCGGCTGGAGAAGGACGGCGAGGTGCGGACGTTCGTGCTCGGCGCGCCGGAGACGGTGCTGCCCCGATGCGTGAACGGCGCGGAGCTGGAGGCGGCCTACCGGGAGGCGGCGGAACACGGCCTGCGCGGGGTGGTCTTCGCCGAGGCGGAGCGGCTGCCCGGCGCGGACGAGGACCCGGGCACGCTCCGGGCGCTGGCGCTGCTGACGCTGGCCGATGAGTTGCGGCCGGAGGTGCGGAACGCCTTTGCGATGATGGAGCAGCTCGGGATCGAGCCGAAGATCATCTCCGGCGACAACCCGGAGACCGTGCGGGCGCTGCTGGCGCAGCTCGGCATCCGGCTGAAGGGCGGGGTCGTCGCGGGGCCGCAGCTCGAGCCGCTCGACGGGGAGGCGTTCCTGCGGGCGGTGGAGGAGCACAGCGTGTTCGGGCGGGTCACGCCGGCGCTCAAGGCGCGCATCGTGGCGGCGCTGAAGGAACAGGGGCACTTCGTGGCGATGGTGGGCGACGGTGCGAACGATGTGCAGGCGCTGCGGACGGCCGACGTTGCGGTTTCGATGGCGAGCGGCACCTCGATGACGCGGGCGGTGGCCGGGATTGTGCTGCTGAACGATTCGTTCCTTGCGCTTATCCGGGGGGCGAAGGAGGCGACGGCGGTGCTCGGGAATGCGGCCCGGCTGAGCAAGCTGTTCATCGCGAAGAGCCTGTACGCCTACCTGATCATCGTGGCGACGAACATGCTGGGGCTCGACTTCCCCTTCCTGCCGCGGCACGGCTCGCTGACGGCGCTGCTGACGCTGGGCATCCCGGCGGTGTTCATTTCGATCAGCGTGCCGCCGCCTGATGCGGGGCGCGACTTCACGCGGAACGTGCTGCGCTGGGCGCTGCCGGCTTCGGTGGCGCTGGCGGTGGCGGCGATCCTGGTGCACCTGCTGACGGAGGGGCTGCTCCGGCGGGACATTGCGGAGGCGAGGACGCTGGTGTCGCTGACGATGGGGATTACGGGGCTCTTCTTCATGGTGGAGGTGCTCGGGTTCCAGGGCGCCTCCTGGCGGAGCCTGACCCGGCCGGTGCTGACGAGCGTGCTCGGCATCCTGCTGGTGGCCGGCTTCCTTGTGACGATCTACACGCCGCGGCTCCGCGCGTTCTTCGATTTCACCGAGGTGCACACCGGCGACTGGGTCATTGTGCTGACGGCTGTCGCGGGGGCGCTGCTCGGACAGTACCTGCTCAGCCGGTACTGGCAGCAGGTGCTCGACTTCCTGACGGCGAAGCCGGGCAAAGAGGAGCGGCTGCGGGGCCGGGCAATCTGAGGAGCGGGCGGCTGGTGTAGACTCCCGCGCGACGCTGGTCGGGAGGAAAGCTGATGCCGGGAACCGTGCTGTACGAACGCGAGGGACGGGTCGCTGTCATCACGTACAACCGCCCCGAGGCGCTGAACGCGATTAACGCGGAGCTGCGGGAGGACCTCGACGCGGCGTGGGTGCGCTTCCGGGACGACGAGGACGCGTGGGTGGCGATCGTGACGGGCGCCGGGCGGGCGTTCTGCGCAGGGGCCGACCTGCGCGGGGCGGCGCCGCCGCGGGGGGCGACCCACTGGGAGACGCCGAGCCTGACGTCGCTGGAGAACGGGCTCGAAATCTGGAAACCGACCATCGCAGCGGTGAACGGCTACTGCCTGGGATTCGGCTGCACGCTGGCGGCGGCCTGCGACTTCGTGATCGCGAGCGAGCGGGCGGAGTTCGGCTTCCCGGAGGTGCGGCTGGGCATCCCGACGATCCAGGGGGCGGTGCGGATGCCGCAGAAGGTCGGCTGGCAGTATGCGATGGAGCTGCTGCTCATCGGGGAGCGGGTCGATGCCTACCGGGCGAAGGAGATGGGGCTGGCCTGGAAGGTGGTTCCGCACGAGCGGCTGATGGACGAGGCGCGGGCGCTGGCGGAGCGGCTGCTGAAATCGGCGCCGCTGGCGGTGCGGGCGACGAAGGAGGTCGCCTGGCGGGGGCAGCAGATGCCGTGGGTGGAGGCGATCCGGTTCGGCGAGACGATGCGGCGCGTGGCCCAGGCGACGGAGGATGCGCGGGAGGGGATGGCGGCCGCGCGTGAGCGGCGCGAGCCGCAGTGGAAGGGCCGCTGAGGGCCGCGCTACCGGAGGGCAGCGAGGACGATATCGCGGGCGATCGGCCCGGCTTCGATGGAGCCGGACTTGCCGTCATCGAGGACGACGGCGGCGATGGCCCGGGGCTGTTTCGCCGGGCTCATGGCGACGAAGAGGACGTGCGCCTGTGCGTTGGCATCTTCGGCGGTGCCGGATTTGCCGGCGAAGTCGGTATAGCCGGCGAGCGCGAAGGCGGCAGCGGCGGTGCCGCGGGGGCCGGTGACGAGTTCGAGGCCGCGCTGGAGGTGGGCGTGCTGCTCCGGGGTAAGCGGGAGCGTGCCGCGGACGGTTGCCTCGGCCTCCTGGAGGAGGCGCGGGGTGCGGAGCTGGCCGGTGACGAAGGTGCTGTAGGCGTTGGCGAGCTGGAGCGGGGTGATGAGGAGGTCGCCCTGGCCGATGCCGAGGTTGACTTCGTCGCCGGGGTACCAGGGCTGGCCGGTGGCCCGGCGTTTCCAGGCGGCATCGGGCACGAGGCCGGCTTCTTCGACGACGCCGACGGTGCCGGTCGGGGCGCCGAAGCCGAACTGGCGGGCCATGGCGGCGAGGGCGTCATCGAACTGGTTGTAGAGGCGGAGGGCGATTTCATAGAAGACGGGGTTGCAGGAGCGCATGAGCGCCTCGGCGATGGTGAGGGGGCCCTGGCTCCCCTCCCAGTTTCGGCGGGGCGGGTCGACGCCGTACCAGACGGCTCCGCAGTCGAGCCGGTCGTTCGGGGTGAGACCGAGGTAGACCATGCCGGCGGCGCCGGTCACGAGCTTGAAGGTGGAGCCTGCGGAGTAGAGGCCGGTGGCCGCGCGGTTGGCGAGCGGGGCGCCGGGCGCGGCCGTGATGGCGGCGAGGGCAGCGGCATCGCCGCGTTCGAAGGCGTTGGGGTCGAAGCTGGGGGAGCTGACGAGGGCGAGGAGGTCGTTGGTGGCGGGGTCGATGACGACGGCGGCGCCGGCGCGGCCGCCCAGGCGTTCGTGGGCGCGCTGGAGGACCCGGGCATCGAGGGTGGTGTAGAGGTCTTCGCCCTGGCGGAAGGGGCGGGAGATGAGCACTTCGGCGACGGCGCCGTCGGGGCCGATGAGGCGGAGTTCGGCGCCGATGCTCCCGGCGAGACGGTCGTTGAAGGTGGCTTCGAGGCCGGCGGCGCCGACGCGGTCGCCGGGGCGGAAGCCCTGGCCGGCGCGGGCGTTGAGCTCCTCGGCGGTGTACTCGCGGGTGTAGCCGACGACGTGGGCTGCGGCCGGGCCGAGGGGGTGCACGCGCTGGGTTTCGACGTAGATGATGACGCCCTGGAAGGGGCGGAGGAGCCGGTTGGCCTCTTCGACGCGGTCGTCGGGGATTGGGCCGACGCGGACGCGGTGGTTGAGGGGCCTGGGCGAGTTGAAGGCAGCTTCGACCTGCTCGGGGGTGAAGCCGAAGGCGAGGAGGGCCGCTTCGAGGCCGGGGCGGTCGGTGATGACGCTGCGGTTGAGCCCGACGTGGCGGATTTCGCGGGTGACGGCGAGTTCGATACCGTTCCGGTCGTAGATGGTGCCGCGGACGGGGCGCGTGATGACGGAGCTGAATGCGTAGCCGCCGGCGAGGCGGGGATGGATGGCGGCGGGAGTCCAGTCGATAAGGTAACGGCCCGGTGCAGGGACGAGGGGGAGGGTGGTGGAGTATTCGAGCGTGCCGAAATAGGCTGTAGCGAGGCGCACGTCGAGGCGGGCGGCGGAGCCGTTCACATCGGCGACCCGCACGTCGGTCCCGGTTACCGTGAGCTGCTCTTCGAAGGCGCGGTAGGCATCGGCGAAGGCTTCGTAGCTGTAGGTGCGCTGGGCGGCCGGGGAGAGGAGCAGGTAGCGGGCCTGGAGGTCACCGGCGGCCCAGGCGGCGGCGAACCCGGCGGCGGCTGCGGCGGGGGAGCCGGGCTCGGGCGCTGCGGCGGAGGGGGAATCGCTGCCGCCCCGGGAGGCGGCCCACCGCGCGCCGGCCACGGCGCCGCCGGCCAGGAGGCCAATGATGATGGCTGCAAGGAAGACTGCGCGCACGGGCATGCGCCGCTCCTCGTGGGTCCCCGCCAGCTGGATTGTAGCAGCGCTGCTGGCGCTGACCGGGCTGGCCTTTACCGGCTGCCGGACCGAGGGCGCGGAGGATACCGGGGCGCCGGAGGCCGGACCGGCGGGCCCCGGCCCGACGGTGGTGCGGCCCGAGCCGGCGGGCGAGCCGCGGACGGTGCTGCTCGGCTTCAGCTCGCTGCCGGCGGAGCTGACGAGCGAGTCGTACATCCAGGCGTTCGCGACGGCGGCGCAGTACGCCGACCTCCTCCTCATCCAGCGGACGCCGCCGTGGGCGGAGTTCCTCCCGGGCGGGACGATTTCGAACGCAACGGCGGAGACGACGCGGCTGGAGACGGCACTCTTAAAGCAGTACAGCAATCTCCGGCTCTACTACGCGATCGACCCGACGGATGGGGCGGTGCAGCGGAGCCGGCTGGCGAACCTGCCGTCGTCGGTCGATGTGCAGGCCGGGTTCGAAGACCCGGGCGTGCGGGCCGCGTTCGTGGCCTATGCCGCCTACATCGCGAAGAACTACAAGCCGGCGTACATGGCGCTCGGGCTGGAGATCAACATGACGTATGAGCGGGCGCCGCGGCAGTTCGAGGCGTTCGCGACGCTGTACGACGAGGCGTACGCGGTGGTGAAGGGGAACAGCCCGGGGACGAAGGTGTTCCCGACGTGGCAGCTGGAGGACCTCGAGGGGACGTTCGGGCAGGTGCACCCGCCGCGGTGGGAGCTGATCGAACGGTTCCGCGGGAGGATGGACGTGCTGGCGGTCAGCACCTACCCGTTCCTGGGCGAGGTGCGGAGCGTGGCCGACATCCGCGAGGATTACTACCGCCAGCTTCGGACGCGCTGGGACGGGGAGATCCTGGTGGCGGAGACGGGCTATCCGTCGGCGCCAGTGGAGGGCCGGGAGGCGGTCGGCACGGAAGCGGAGCAGAAGGCGTACCTGCAGCGGGTGCTGACGGAGGCGGAGGCGCTCGGGTTCAGCGGGGTGGTGTGGTTCGCGGCGCTCGACCCGGCGTTTGCGACGACCGGCCCGGCGGTGGCGTTCAAGGATATCGGGCTGCGGCGCTCGGATGGGTCGAACAAGCAGGCGTGGGCGCTCTGGGAGGAGTGGGCGCGGCGCCCGCTGGCAGACGGCAGGCGATAGGGGCCTGCGCGGCGCTCAGGCGCCGGGCGTGGGGGCTGCGGGACGTTCTTCGTCGATGGCGGGGGTGTTGGCGCCGAGGCTCTCGGCGAGCTGGAGCCGGTCGAGGATTTCCCGGCGGGTGACGAGGCCGACCATCCGGCCGTTTTCGAGGACGGGCACCTGGTTGAGCGCCTTCTCGCCGAGGAGCGCCAGGACATCGACCGCGGGGGTTGCGGCGTCGACGGTGATCACGCGCTCGCGGGGGGTCATGGCGGCCTGGGCCGGGGTGTAGGGCCATTCCGAGCGGGGGACGCGGCGGATATCGGTGACGGTGAGGATGCCGAGGACAACGCCGCCGTTTTCGACGATGACGGCGCGCTCGCCCTGGCCGACCATGTACTCATCGACAACGGCCTGGAGCGGGAGGCCGGGGACGACAGTGGGGAAGTCGGCGCGCATGACATCGCGGGCGGTGAGGCGCCGGAGGACGCCTTCGAGCTGGAGGTTGGAGGCTTCCCCCCGGGCGGCGCCGAGGAGGAACCAGCCGATGAACATGAGCCAGAGCCCATCGAGGAGGAAGCCGCCGAGGAGGATGAAGAAACCGATGGTCATGAGCATGTAGCCGAAGAGCTCGCCGACGCCGGCGGCGGTGCGGGTGGCCTTGCGGAAGCTGCCGCTCCGCTTCCAGGCGATGGAGCGGAGGACGCGGCCGCCATCGAGCGGGAAGCCGGGGAGCATGTTGAAGACGCCGAGGAGGGCGTTGACCGCGGCGAGGTAGTAGAGGATGGCCTCGAGCTGCTCGTTGAGGGAGCCGAGGAGGAGGGCGGCCAGGCCGGTGACGGCGGCGATGACGAAACTGGTGGCGGGGCCGGCCGCGGCAATCTGGAACTCCTCACCGGCGGAAGACGGCTGGCGGGCAAGGTGGGAGACGCCGCCGAAGATGAAGAGGGTGATGCGCGGCACGGGGAGGCCGCGGCGTTTCGCGACCAGCGCATGGGCGAGCTCGTGGAGGAGGACGGTGAAGAAGAGGAGGAAAGCGGCCGTGACGCCGACCGCCCAGTAGGTGCCGGTGCCCCAGCCCTCGTAGCGGGCGGGGAAGAGCCCCTCAGAGAGGGAGTAGGAGAGGAAGGCGAGGATCAGGAACCACGAGGGGTGGACTTCGATGTCGATGCCGAAGAGGCGGGCGACGCGCAGGGATCCGCCGAACACAGGCTCAGCATACCGGAAACGGCGGACCGACGCGGTCAGGCGTCGATGAGCGACTCGTAGGCGGCGCGCAGGGCATCGATTTCGGCTTCGATGGGGCCGAGACGGAAGCGGGGTTCGGGCGTGGTGCGCCCGAGCGGGGTGACGGGCACGCCGAGTGCTGCGCCGAGGTCGCGCAGGCGGGCGAGGCCGCCGCCCTGGCGGTAGGTATCGGCGGGGATGGTGACGATGATGCGGGACTGGGCTTCGCCGAAGAGGGCGGCATCGAGCCGGCCGGGGAGCTCGGCCGGGCCGACGAATCCGCAGCCGCCGAGGATGCAGCTCTCGGCGAGGGCGACGGCGAGGCCCCCTTCGGAGCAGTCATGGGCGCTGAGGAGGAGCCCTTCGGCGTGGGCCTGGAGGACGAGCTGGTGGAGCCGCTTCTCAAGGGCAAGGTCGATGGCGGGCATGCCGGCGACGCGGCCGTGCTCGGCTTCGAGGTACTCGGAGCCTCCGAGGGTGCTGGCGGGCTGTTCGAGGCCGGCGCCGAGGAGGACGACCTGGCAGCCCGGGCCGGGGAAGGCGGCGCGCAGGTGGCGGGCGACGTCGTCGAGGAGGCCGAGCATGCCGATGACGGGGGTGGGGTAGACGGGGCGGCCGCCGGCTTCGTTATAGAGGGAGACGTTGCCGCTGACCACGGGAGTTTCGAGCTGGAGGCAGGCCTCGGCGATGCCGCGGATGGCGTGCTCGAGGGTGTAGTACACGTCGGGGCGCTCAGGGTTGCCGAAGTTGAGGCAGTCGGTGACGGCGACGGGGAGGGCGCCGGTGCAGACGACGTTGCGGGCGGCCTCGGCGACGGCGATGGCGCCGCCGGTGTAGGGGTCGAGGTAGACGAGGCGGGCGTTGCCGTCCGTCTTGACGGCGATGCCGCGGCCGGTGCCGGGCACGCGGAGGACGGCGGCATCACCGCCCGGGGGGACGACGGTGTTGGCGAGCACCTGGTGGTCGTACTGCCGGAAGACGCCGCGCTTCGAGGCGATGTTGGGGCGGGCGAGCAGGCGGAGGAGGGTTTCGGCCGCCCGGTCCGACGCGAGGTCCGGCAGGGTGCCGGGGTCGAAGGCGTTCAGTTCGGCGAGTTCGGCGGGGCGGACGCCCTGGCGGCGGTACTGGGGCGGGTCGGTGGCGATATCGACCGGGACGCGGGCGACTTCGACGCCGTGCTCGCGCACGACGACTTCGTTGCCGCTGGTGACGACGCCGATGGCTGCGCAGTGGAGCTCCCACCGCTCGAAGAGGGCGGTGACATCGGCGACGTGCTCTTTTTTGGCGATGACGAGCATCCGCTCCTGGCTTTCGGAGAGCATGACCTCGTACGGGGTCATGCCCTGTTCGCGGCGGGGGACCTTTTCGAGGTCGAGGATGGCGCCGGAGCCGCCTTTGGCGCAGCATTCGACGACGGAGCTGGTGAGGCCGGCGGCACCGAGGTCCTGGAGGCCGACGACCCAGTCGCGGTGCTGGGAGGCGAGTTCGTAGCAGGCCTCCATGAGGAGCTTTTCGAGGAAGGGGTTGCCGACCTGGACGGCGGGGCGCATCTCTTCGAAGCGTGCCTCGGGGTCGGTGCGGGAGGCGAGGCCGCTGGCGCCGTGGATGCCGTCGCGGCCGGTATCGGCGCCGACGAGGAGGAGGACGTTGCCTTCGCCCTGGGCGCGGGCGCTGAGCAGCTTTGCGGTTTCGGCGACGCCGACGCACATGGCGTTGACGAGCGGGGTGCCGGCGTACGGTTCGGCGAAGAAGACTTCGCCGCCGACGGTGGGGATGCCGAGGCAGTTGCCGTAGCCGCCGATGCCGGCGACGACGCCGTGGAAGAGGTAGCGGTCCTGGGGGTTGTCGATGGGGCCGAAGCGGAGGGAATCGAGGATGGCGATGGGGTAGGCGCCCATGGCGAAGATATCGCGGACGATGCCGCCGACGCCGGTGGCCGCGCCCTGGTACGGCTCGATGGCGGAGGGATGGTTGTGGGACTCGACCTTCATGACGACGCAGCGGCCGTCGCCGATGTCGATGGCGCCGGCGTTTTCGGCTCCGACGGCGGTGAGGACGCGCGGGCCGCTGGAGGGGAGGAGGCGGAGCAGCGGTTTGCTGTTCTTGTAGCCGCAGTGCTCGCTCCAGAGGGAGCCGAACATGCCGAGTTCGACCTCGTTCGGTTCGCGGCCGAGCCGCTGCACGAGGAGGTCGTACTCGTCGCGGCTGAGGGCGACGGCATCGAGGGCGGCCTGGTCGACGGGCATGGGGCTATGGTACGCGGGACAGGGCGTACGGGTGAGGGGGACGGCAGCGGGCCGGGGCGGTCAGCTCAGGCTGAAGGGCGGGTACCGGTCGGTGAGGAGGTAGATGTAGGCCGTCACCCGGGCGTACCAGCGGCTGAAGCCGGCGAGGAAGTTGTGGATGCCGCCGGGGATCTGCCCGGTGAAGATGCCGACGACCCAGCCGATGACCAGCAGGACGAGGGCGATGACGGCGAGGATAACGATGAGGATGAGGTGCGGGATGACGAGGATGATGCGGAAGAAGACGCTGAGGCGGTTGCGGCCTTCAAGTTCGGGCTGGCCCCAGAGGCGGATGGGGTAGGAGGTGTCTTCGCCGAAGGCGAAGGGCGGGTAGCGGCCGGCGAGGAGGTACGTGTAGCCCCAGACGCGCATTTCCCAGTGGAAGACGCCGAGGATGAGGTTCGCGATGCCGGATGGGAGTTTGCCGGTGATGATGATGACCACCCAGGCGAAGAAGACGAGGAGCTGGATGAGGTTGGCGAGGATGTTGACGATGAGGAGGTGGGGGATGGCCAGGATGCCGCGGAACAGGATGGTCAGGCGGCCCTGGGCGGACGGGGCATCGACATCGAGGCCGAACGGGTAGGCGGGCGATGTTGCTGCGGACACGGCGGTTCTCCCTGCGGCCGGCCCTCTGGGCCCGCGCCGGCGAACGCGACAGGTTCGCGCCGGGATTCTGCGCTCCGCAATGTTGTCGTGTAAAGATTTTGTTGCGAAATCAGGGATTTCGCTCGGGCTAACGGACGGTTTCGACGGCGCTGCGGATGACGGATTCCCAGATGCGGTTGCCGTCGGTGCCCCCGACGAGGGGTTCGCCGGCGCGCTCGGGGTGGGGCATCATGCCGAGCACATTGCCGCGTTCGTTGATGATGCCGGCGATGTTGCGGGCTGAGCCGTTCGGGTTGGCCTCGGGGGTGACGTTGCCGGCAGCGTCGCAGTAGCGGAAGACGACGCGGCCGGCGGCTTCGAGGCGGTCGAGCGTTTCGGGGTCGGCGTAGTAGTTGCCTTCGCCGTGGCTGATGGGGACGCGGAGGACGTCGCCCTGGGGGATGGCGTCGACCCAGGGGCTGGAGCCGCCCTCGCGGCGGAGGTAGACCCATTCGCAGCGGAACTGGAGGCTGGCGTTGCACATGAGCGCGCCAGGAAGGAGGTGGCTTTCGCAGAGCACCTGGAAGCCGTTGCAGATACCGATCACCGGCTTCCCGGCCTCGGCGAAGGCGATGACCGACTCCATGACGGGGGAGAAGCGGGCGATGGCGCCGCAGCGGAGGTAGTCGCCGTAGGAGAAGCCGCCGGGGAGGACGACGGCATCGAAGCGGGAGAGGTCGGTCTCGCGGTGCCAGACGATCTCGGCCTGCTGCTCGAGGATGTCGTGGAGGACGTGGTAGGTATCGCGGTCGCTCCAGGTACCGGGGAAGCGGATGATGGCGAAGCGCATACGGGGATTGTGCGGCGCGGCGCGCGGGTGTGTCGAACGGAGGCCGGTCAGGGGGAGCGGACGGGCGTTTCGCCGCGGGCGACGGAGGCGAGCTCTTCGGCGGTAGGCTGGGGGTAGCGGACGCGCGGGTGGTAGACGGCGCGGAAGGTGGCTTTGAAGGTGCGGGCGATCGCCTGGAGGTCGCGCATGGTGATGTCGCACTCGTCGAGCTGGCCTTCGGCGAGGCGCTCGGCGATGACGGCGTCGACGGCGGCGTCGATGGCGGGCGGGTCGTGGTCGCCGGCGCGGATGACGGCTTCGCAGGAGTCGGCGAGCATGACGATGGCGGCTTCGCGGGTCTGGGGGCGCGGGCCGGCGTAGCGGTAGTCGGCCGGGTCGGGCTGGCGGCCTTCGCGGACGGCGGTGCGGTAGAAGTAGCTGACGAGCCGGGTGCCGTGGTGCTGGGGGATGAAGTCGCGGACGGCTTCGGGGAGGCGGTAGCGGCGGGCGAGTTCGAGGCCGTTGGTGACGTGGGCGCGGATGATGCGGGCGCTCTCCTCGGGCGGGAGGCCCTCGTGGGGATTGGCGGCGCCGGCCTCGATCATGTTTTCGATGTAGTACCCGGGCATGGCGAGCTTGCCGACATCGTGGTAGTAGGCGCCGACGCGGGCGAGGAGGGCATCGGCGCCGATAGCGACGGCGGCGCGCTCGGCGAGGGCGCCGACGAGCATGCTGTGGTGGTAGGTGCCGGGAGCCTCTTCCTGGAGGCGGCGGAGGAGCGGGTGCTCCGGCTGGGCGAGTTCGAGCAGCTGGATGCGGGAGGTGATGC
Source organism: Tepidiforma thermophila (assembly GCF_002563855.1). Classification (NCBI taxonomy): domain Bacteria; kingdom Bacillati; phylum Chloroflexota; class Tepidiformia; order Tepidiformales; family Tepidiformaceae; genus Tepidiforma; species Tepidiforma thermophila. The sequence goes on along the minus strand of NZ_PDJQ01000001.1, from coordinate 708,610 downwards.
GAAGGGCGAAGGCGAGGAGGATGAAGATGCCGAGGCCGAGGACAGCGCTGCCGACGCCGTGGATGGCGGCGGCGAGGCCGATCCAGGCAAGGTCGATGTTGGCGCGCGGCATTTCGAACAGCCAGAAGGCTGCCATGGCGGCGGCGGTCGCGACGGTGGTGGTGACGGCCGCGAGGGCGAACCGGTTGATCTTCTCGGCGCGGGAGACGGCTGCTGCCCCTGCAAGGCCGCCGGCCGTGGCGACCATGGCGTACTCGAGCGCCTGGAGGGGGCCGATGTAGGCGGAGCCGGCAACCTGCGAGAAGCTGCCGCCGATGAAGGCGGTGAAAATGCCGACCGCCGGGGCGACGACGGCGGCGAAGGAGACGCGGGAGAAGGAGGCGACGACGATGGCCGCGGTGGAGACGGGGATGGCGTGGAGGAGGAATGTGCGGTCGGCATCGGGGGTGAGCACGGGGAAGGCGGCCCGGGCGGCGAGGAGGGCGGCGACGATGGCGAGCGCTGCTGCGAGCAGCCGGCGGCCGGCAGGGGGTTCGAACGGCTGGAGGAGGTAGCAGTAGAGCGCGAGGACCAGGCCGAAGCCGGCGGCGATGAGGCCGGCGCCGCCGAGGGCGTAGGGGTCGAGACCGGAGCGGAGGGTGCCGGTGGCGCGGAGGGCTTCAATCTCCTGGGCGGTGATGCGCTGGCCCTCGGTGACGATCACCTGGCCGGCGGTGATGGTGCGGACGACGGGTGCGACGGCGGCGCGGGCCTGTTCGCGGGCGCGCTCGGTGGCGGCCGTATCGACGCGGAAGTTGGGGGCAGCAAAGGCACGGAGAAGTGCGGCGAGGGCGGTGCGCTCACCCTCAGAAGCGGTCCCCCGCTGGGCGATGAGCTGTTCGACAGCGGCAGCGATGTCGCGCTGCTGCTCTTCGGGGGTAGCACCGCGGCCGATGGGGCTGCTCATGAGGGCGCGGAGGAGGTCGGCGGCGCGGGATTCGAAGAGGCTCAGGCCGGTGGTATCGAGGGCGACCAGGTAGAGGCGGGTGGTGCTGCTGATAGCGGAGGGGGTTTCGAGGGCGGCGACGAGGTCGACCTTCTGCTGGGTGGTCAGGTCCGTCCGGGCGACGATGGAGCGGACGCCGGAGAGGTAGCGCTGGAGGGCAGCGACCCGCTGGTCGGTGAGCTGGGGGTCGGGCGGGAGCGGGACTTCGGGAACCGCGGAGGCGGCCTGTTCGCGGGCGGCTTCGGTGAGCGCTTCGGAGACGAACTGGGCGTCGTGGGCTGCTTCGAGGGTGCGGGGTGCGAAGTCGCCTTCGTTCAGGTCGGTGCGGAGGCCATCGATGGGCGCGACGAGGAGCGCGGCGCAGGCAGCGATGGCGAGCCCGAAGGCGGCTGCCGAGAGACGAGAGACCGGCGGCGATGGGGGGCGGATCATCGTGGTGACCCCAGCATACCAGAGCGGGATGGGGCGCCCGCCGCCGGGTGCCTACGGCCCGGCGAGGGGCGAGAGTCCTTCGCCGAGGACATCGGCGAGGGCGCTGAGGCGCTGGATGACGAGGTAGCCGGCTGCCTCGCGGCGGCGGCCATGGCGGTCGAGGAGGATGGCGCGCAGGCCGGCGGCGCGGGCGCCGGCGATGTCGGTCGCGGGGGTGTCGCCGACGAAGATTGCTTCGTGGGGCGGGATGCCGAGGTCGGCGAGGGCGCGGCGGAAGGGTGACGGGTTCGGTTTGGCGAGGCCGACATCGGCCGAAGAGACGAAGGTTTCGAGGTAGCCGGCGAGGCCGAGGCTGTTGACCAGGGGCCGCCAGTACTCGGCGGGGAAGATGGAGTTGCTGACGACGCCGGCGCGGTAGCCGCGGTACTTGAGGGAGGCGAGGACGGCGCGGGCATCGTCGAAGACCTGCAGGCCGCGGCTGGCGGCTTCGAAGAAGACCCGGGCTGCGGCTTCGACGTCGCCGGCAGATGCCGGCCAGCCGAGCCAGGTGAAGGCCTGGCCAAGCATGCCGCGGATCTCGGGGGCGCGGTCGCCGCCGGAGGGGGCGCGGTGGGGAAGGACGGCGGTGAAGGCGCGTTCCAGGTCGGCGGGGCGGGCTGCAACGCCGAGGTTGCGTGCGGCGTAGTCGGCGACGGCGGCGCAGGCTGCCGGCACTGGCTCGGCGCCCTGCCGCGCGAGGGTGCCCTCCCAGTCGAAGAGGACGGCACGGACGGTCATTGCAGGTCAGCCGGCGAGGAGGCTGCGGACGACGTCGTTGATGGTCCGGCCATCGGCGCGGCCGGCGAACTCCCGGGTGAGGACGGGCATCACTTTGCCGAGGTCGCGCGGGGAGCTTGCGCCGGTTTCGGCGATGACGCGGCGTGCGGCGGCTTCGATTTCGTCGCGGGAAGCCTGCTGCGGGAGGTAGCTCTCGAGGACGGCGACCTCGGCGGATTCTTTCTCGACGAGGTCCTGTCGGCCGGCCTTTGCGAATTGCTCGATGCTCTCTTTCCGCTGCTTGATCTGCTTCTGGATCAGGGCGAGGACGGCGGCGTCATCGAGCACGAGGGGCGGGAGTTCGGCCATGCGGGCGAGCTCTTCGTCGGTGGCGCCTGCCGGCGGGGTGCGAATTTCGGCGTTCTTGATGGCGGAGAGGAGCATGCGGAGGGTGGATTTGCGGGTTTCGTCGCGGGTGCGCATGGCGTCGGCGAGGTCGGCCTGGATGCGGTCGCGGAGGGACATGGCGGTGCTCCGGAATGGGATGGCCCGGCGAAGCTGCCGGGCCATCGTGTGTGTGCGTAGCGGTTGCTGCGAGGCGGCTCAGCGCCGGGCTGCGGCTCGGGCTTCGCTGCGAAGCTGCTTCTTGCGGAGTTTGCGAAGGCGCGCGGCTTCCTTCTTCTTGCGCTTGACGCTGGGCTTTTCGTAGTGCTCGCGGCGGCGCGCTTCGGAAAGGATGCCGTCCTGCTGGACGCGCTTGTTGAAGCGCTTGAGGGCTACTTCAAAGGGCTCGCCTTCGGCAACGATGACTTCGGACAAGAGCGGCTCTCACCTCGCCTTCTGGTTGGAGTGGGTGCGCGCGGGGCGCATTGGTCAATGTATCACGGGTTGGGCTGCTCAGGCGAACAGCCGGCGCTGGCTCTCGGGGATGCGGGCATCGAGCCGTTCGAGGTGGTACTCGACCCAGATGCCCGGCCGCTCCGTGCGGATGCCGGGGGCATCGAGGTTGAAGCGGTCCTGCATACGGCGGATGTCGCGGGCGAGGGTTTCGTAGCGCTGGCGGGCGTGGAGGATGGCGAGGCGGTGGCCGGCCCAGTCGCCGGTGGCGGCGGCGTGTTCGCAGAGGCGGCGGTGGGCATCGTCGATGCCGGCGAGCTGTTCGAGGGCGTGTTCGATCTCGCGGGCCAGGTTGAGCCACTCGGGGAGGACGCCGGCGTTCTTGAGGATGTGGTGGCCGAGCCAGTTCGGGTCGTTTTCGTTGCCGTCGAGGCGGAGGGGTTTGCCGGCGCCGGGGAGGTTATCGAAGAGACCGGCGGCCATGGCCTCCTGGATTTGCGATTCGATGGCTTTCTCGAGCGACATGGCAGTGCCGGAAATGGGAGTGGCCCGCCGGGAAGCGGGCCACCTGATCGTAGCGCCTGTGCGGCAAGGCCGCGGTCAGTCGGCCGAGGGGAGGACTTTGGGCTGGAGGAGCTCCATGGGCCGGCCGTCGACGTTGAGGGCGCACGGGCCGGGCTTGACGACGAGGACTTCGATGCCGGTCTGCTCGTCGCGGTAGCGCTTGCCGAGCTGCACGGTTTCCATGCCGGTGGTGTCGACGGTGACGTTCGGGTCTTCCTGGCCGCGGATCTGCATGGGCACATCGCCGCAGCGGAGCTCTCCGTTGCCGCCTTTGGTCACGATGAATTCGGCGACACCGCCGGGCACGACGTACCGTTTGCCAGTCTGGGCTGCTGCCATCCCTTCTACCCCTGTTCCTGTTTTGGAGATTTGCGCGCGGGCGCGGTGAATCGCCCGGATCGTACGGAGCTGGGATGCGGCGGTCAAACGAAGGGGGCCGTTGCCCGGCCCCCTTTGTATGCACCCGAGTGTGAGGCGCTACTCTTCCACCCAGATGTAGGCGAGCATGGGCGGGTGGTAGTCGCAGGTGACTTTGTACTCGCCGGGCGTGTTCATGGTGATCTGGCGGGTGTCGCCCTGCTTCAGGTCGGGGCCCTGGGCCTCGCCGTTGAAGACGATGTTGTGGAGGCCGACGATGGAGGTGAAGGTGATGGTGGTGCCGGGCTTCACCTTCACACCGCCCATGTTGGGCTCCTTCCGCTGGCCATCCGCAACGACCGTCCAGTCGTTGGCGTGCGCCTCAATGGTCACCTCGGTGCTGAACTCCTCCGGCTTTTCGATGGTGACCGGCGTGCCGAGGCCGGGCAGTGTTGCGAAGACCGCATTGGGGATGGCGTACTGGACGCAGGCGGTGCCGGGGTTGATGGCATCGGGCGGGGCGGTACCCCACGCGGAGTCGGGCAGCTTCAGGGTGGTGCCGATGGCGAGCACGGAGTCGGGCTGGATGCCGTTGGCCTCTGCGAGGGTCGCGGCGGTGACGTTGGCGAAGCCCTCGGCGACCTCATCGAGGGTCTGGCCCTTGACGGTGTACCGGTCGATCTTCGGCAGCTGCAGGACGACATCCTGGCTGAGCGGGGTAGCGGGGTCGCTGCCGTTGGCGCGGGCGAGCTCGGCGGCGGTGGTCTTGTGGCTGCGGGCGACGGACTCCCAGGTGTCCGCGAGACCGACGATGTAGCGGGTGCCGTTCGGGAGGCGGATCTCCTGGCCGGGGTTCACGACCGGGGCGCCGGCGTCGAGGTTGTTCAGCTGCGCGAGGCCGGCGACGTCGGTGATGCCATGGGCCTCGGCAATCGCCTGGAGCGTATCGCCTTCGCGGGCGATGTAGACGAGGCTGGGCAGGTTGAGCTGCCGGCGGTGCTCCAGGGGGTCGGTATCGTTCACCCCCTCAAAGATGGCAGGGTTGAGGCGGCGGAGGTCGGCGACGGTGATGCCATGCTGCTCGGCGATGGAGGCAGGGGTATCACCGGCGGCGACGATGTAGGTCGCGCCTTCGGGGAGCTCCAGGATTTCGCCCGGGAAGAGACCGGCGCGGGGCTTGCCATCTTCGGTGAGGAGCTGGAGGGTGGCGACGCCGCGCTTTTCTTCGAAGGTGTATTTCAGCCCGTTGAGGTCGGCGATGATGACGGGGCCAACGAGCTGGCTGTCGGCGATTTTGCGGAGCGTCTCGTTGTCTTTGTAGACGGTGTAGATGTAGCCGTCCGGACGGGCCTTGAAGCCGGGGATGCGGACGCGGGTGTTCTTCGGAAGGATCTCGTCAACGTTCCGGTTGCCGTTCGCAGCCGAAATCTCCCGGTAGCCGATGCCGTGAGCCTTCGCGATGGTGGAGAGCGTATCGCCGCCCACGAGGGCCGAGAGCTCAGTGTTCAGGTTGTGGGCGAAGTGCTCGGCTTCGAGCCACCACTTTGAGGTGGGGACGCCGTCGACTTCGGTGTCCTCGGGGGCGGTGATCAGGTTGATGAGGTGTTCGATCTGGATAGCGTTGAGGGACCCGCCGTTGGTGTTGAGCCAGGGCTGCATGAGGGTGCCGGCCCGGCCGCAGTAGAGCGTGCGGCGGATCATCGCCTTGTTGGCGGCGAGGACGAGGGGGTCCTGGTTCTTCAGCTCGGGGGTATCGAGGGGGAGGCCGACGCCGCCTTCGCCGCGGTTGCCGTGGCAGGTGCGGCAGTTATTGGCGTAGAGGAGGGCGCCGCGCTCGCGGGATTCATTGAGCGTCCACTCCTCCTGGGAGGGGGCGCGGACCGGGAGGTCGATGGCGGCGTAGGCCGCACAGCCGCCGACAGTCATGAAGAGGAGGGCGACGATCAGGATGATCTGCTTTTGGGTGTTCAATCGAACCTCCTCGGGTCAGGCGTACGGTACAGCGCGGAGGGGGTTATCGGCCGCGCCGCCGGTGATCTGGCCGGTATTGACGCTCACGGAGCCGTCGCCGTTGACCTTGATGGCCATGGTGTCCATCGGCCGGGGTGCGGGGCCATAGACGCGGATGCCGGCCTTCGAGTAGGTGGAGCCGTGGCAGGGGCAGCGGAACCAGCCGATGATGCCGGGGAAGTTGACCGCGGCGCCGTTGAAGGCGGGGTTCCACGGGACGGTGCAGCCGAGGTGGGGGCACTTCCAGTAGAGGGCGAGGAGGCCGCCGGTCCCGCCGGCCTGGAGGACGTCGCCCTCCGGGCCGTTCAGGTTGACGAGCCAGAACTTGCCCTCGGGGATGCGGACCGGGTCGGCGCCGGGCCGCGGGATGCGGTCGGGCGTGACGGTGACGGTGCCGCCGAAGCCGGTGGGCTTCCGGAGGTTGAAGAAGCCGAGGAAGCTGGCGATGAGGCCGCCGGTGAAGAGGGCGAGGCCGGAGAAGGCGCTCACGCGGAGGAAGGAGCGGCGCGCGAGCTTGCGGGCTTCGATCTGGCGGGCGCGTTCGATGCGCCCGGTTGCGCGGGGAGCGGGTTGAGCCTGTGCCATGTCAGTGCGCCTCCTCGCCCGGGATGCCTTCGCTCACCTTGAGCTGCCAGGGCATGACGAGCTCCTGGCCCTGGCCGCGGAACGCCGTGCCCACCAGGGTGAGGACGCCGAAGACGACGACGAACCCGGTGAAGAGGGCGAGGAGCGCATCGCGGCGGCTCACCACCCAGCCCATCCGCCAGAGGGTGTAGATGAGCAGGCTGGGAAGGCCGACGAGGGCGGTGATGGGAATCGCCTGCTCGACGAGCCAGCCGGGGAAATCGAGGTGCTGGAAGGTGGTTGGGCCGCCGCGGCCGGTGCCATCGAGGATGCGCAGCTCGAAGGGGAGGTAGGTGATGCTGCGCGACCACTCGGGCCAGGGGAGCTGGGACTGCATGGAGCGGACGTTCTCGAGGAAGCGGAAGGTATCGCCGCCGGAGAGGCCGAACCAGGCATTGAGGAAGTAGGCGATTTTGCCGGTATCCCAGAGGATGAGGAGCCAGGTGCCGACGAAGGCGACGATGCCGGAGACGATGGTGATGCGCCAGGCGTTTTCGGTGGCGAACCAGGCGCCCTGGCCTTCGTTATCGCGGTCGAAGTACGGGAAGGCGGCGAGGAGGATGAGCCAGACGGTCGGCACGATGATGCCGGCCATGGCTGCGTTCATGTGGAGGAGGAGCTCCTGCAGGTTGAGGAGGTACCACGGCGCCTTGGAGGGGTTGGGGGTGACGTCGGGGTTCGCCTGGTCGAGGAGCGGCGCGTTCATGAACGTCGACAGGATGAGGAGGCCGACGGTGAAGACGAGCGCCGAGATGAATTCGATGAAGATGAGGTCGGGCCAGACGAGGACCTCTTCGTCGCGCGCGCGGGGCTGCGGGCGCGCGACGGGGCGGGCTACGACTGCGGTTGCCATGCGTTCCCCTCTCTCAACCTGGTGTGGAGCCCGGGCCTAGAGCGGCCGGGCGAGGCCGCCGTCGCGGCGGATGCGCCAGAAGTGGACGGCCATGAAGATGGCGGCGAGCAGCGGCAGGCCGATGACGTGGAGCGTGTAGAAGCGGATGAGGGCGTTGGGGCCGACTTCGAAGCCGCCGAGCATCCAGAAGCGGGTCTTGGGGCCGAGGACGGGCGCCGAGCCGGCGATTTCGGAGCCGACGGTGATGGCCCAGAAGGCAAGCTGGTCCCACGGGAGGAGGTAGCCGGTGAAGCTGAGGAGGAAGGTGAGGACGAGGAGGATGACGCCGACGACCCAGTTGAATTCGCGCGGCGGTTTGTAGGCGCCGGTGTAGAAGACGCGCATCATGTGGAGGAAGACGAGGATGACCATGGCGTGGGCCATCCAGCGGTGCATGTTGCGCATCAGCTGGCCGAACTGGACGGTGGTGGTGATGTTCTGGATATCGAGGTAGGCCCGCTCGACGGAGGGCACGTAGTAGAACATCAGCAGGATGCCGGTGACCGTGAGCCCGAGGAACATGAAGAAGGAGAGGCCACCGAGGCAGTAGGTGTGGGTGATTTTGACGTGGGTGCGGTGGATGCGGGTCGGGTGGAGGTGGAGGAACACGTTCGTCGCAACGATGAGCATCTGGTTGCGCGGCGTGTTCGGGTAGCCGGTGCGGAAGATGGACTTCCAGACGTAGTTGTGGAAGAGCCTGTCGTAGATCTTATCGGCGAGGGTTGGCTTGGGTGGTGCTTCGACGGCCATGCGGTCTTCCTGCCTTATTTCTGCCACCACTGCCCGAAGAGCACGAGGATCCCGAGCATGGCGGTGATGGAGATCGCGACGATAACGAGTTCGAGGGGTTCTGCGAAGTCGTGCGGTAGATTAGCCCATTCCATGCGGCCGGCCTCCCCCTCCCCGGCTGCGGGGCGCAGCAGGCCCCGGTGCGGGAACTTTGTGAATCCTGTAGCAAGGCTGAGTTATACCATCGGGCAGGGAGCGGATCAAACCGCGAGCCCACACGCGCGGCCAACCTTGACGTTCGGATGTAAGCAAGTGCGGAACGGTCAGGCCGCGTGCGTTCGGTGCTGCGGGCGGCGGAAGCGCATGCGGAGCAGCCCGCGGATGTCTTCGATGGCGGTGCTCACGATTTTGACCTTGGTGTCCGGGTCTTCGACCCAGCGGACGGGGAGCTCGCAGATCCTGAGTCCGGCCTGGTGAGCGAGGATGAGGAGCTCGGTATCGAAGAACCACATGCGGTTTTCGATCCGGGGGACGACGAGCTCGACGGCGCGGCGGCTGAGGGCCTTGAAGCCGCACTGGGCATCGGTGATGCGGAGGCGGGGGAAGGTGAGCCGGATGAGGGCGACGTAGCCGCGGCTGGTGATTTCGCGCTTGAGCTGGCGTTTGACTTTCGCGCCCCGGGCGAGCCGGGAGCCGATGGCCACGTCGCAGCCGCGCTCGGCGACGAGGGCGATGAGCTCCGGCAGGTGGGCGAGGTCGGTAGAGAGGTCGACATCCATGTAGCTGACGATGTCGGCGTCGCTCTGGAGCCAGGCTTCGCGGAGGGCGAGGCCGCGGCCTTTGACCTCGAGGACGAGGGCATGGACACGGGGATGTTCGGCGGCGAGGCGGCGGGCGAGCTCGGAGGTGCCGTCGGTGGAGCCGTTATCGGCGATGACGAGGCGCCAGTCGTACTGGGGGTTTTGGTCGAAGAGGGCGAGGGTGGCGAGGGTGCTCTGCTCGAGGACTTTGACCTCGTTGTAGCAGGGGATGACGACATCGACGCGGGGCCGCGGCTCGGTCATGGGGTGATTGTGGGGCCCGGGGGGGGAGAGTGTCGATGGGAGCGGGGAGCGGGGAGCTGGGAGCGGGGAGCGGGGAGCGGGGAGCGAGTTTGGCCGACACCTCGAGTCCGTCAAGCTCCGAGCTTCAAGCTCCACGCTCGGGCAGGGGTAGGCGAGGGGCGGGGCAGAGCGCCGGGGCTGACTGCGCGGTAGGGGCGGGCTTGCGACAATACGGCCGATGGCGCACCTGCCCCCGCCCGAGGAGAAGGCCCGCGCGGTCCGCGCGATGTTTGACCGGATTTCGCCCTCGTACGACCGGGTGAACCGGCTGATGACCTTCGGGGCGGACCAGCGCTGGCGGATGGCGCTGGTCGAGCGGCTGGCGGTAAGCCCGGCCGATGTGGTGCTCGACCTGGCCTGCGGCACGGGCGATTTCGTCGAGCTCTGCCGGGCGCGCGGGGCGCTGGCCGTCGGGCTCGATTTCAGCCGCGGGATGCTCCAGCAGGCGGCCGCGCGCTCCGGTGAGACAGCGGCATGGGTCCAGGGCGATGCCCTGCGGCTGCCGTTCCGCGATGGGGCGTTCACGGTGGCGGTCTCGGGCTTTGCGCTGCGGAACTTTGTGGCGATTCCGCCGGTGCTCGCCGAGCTGGCCCGGGTGCTCGAGCCGGGCGGGCGCCTGGGCCTGCTGGAGGTGGACCGCCCGGGGAATCCGCTGGTCGCGGCGGGGCACCGCCTGTATTTCCAGAAGGTGGTGCCGCGGGTGGGCGGGCTGCTGGCCGACCGGGCGGCCTACCACTACCTGCCCGAATCGGCGGCCTACCTGCCGGAGGAGACGGAGATGGTCCGCATGCTGCGCGAGGCGGGATTCCGCCGCATCCGGAAGCGGCGGCCGATGTTCGGCGCCATCCAGTCGATCACGGCGGAGCGGCGATGACGGCCGCGGCAGCGGGGACGCGCCCGGGCCGGCTGCAGGCGTGGCGGATGGCGGCGCGCCTGCCGACGCTGACGGCCGCAGCGGCGCCGGTGGCGGTGGGCACAGCGGCCGCGGTCCGGGATGATGCCTTCGCGCCCCTGCCGGCGCTCGCAGCGCTGTTCGGGGCGCTCTGCCTGCAGGTTGGCGCGAACTTCGCGAACGACGTCTTCGACCATGAGCGCGGCGCCGATACGCCGGACCGGCTGGGGCCGCCGCGGGCGAGCCAGCTCGGCCTGCTGACGCCGCGGGAGCTGAAGGCCGGGATGGCGGCGTCGTTCGGCATGGCATTCGTGGTCGGCATTTACCTGGCATGGGTTGGCGGCTGGCCGATTGTGGCGGTCGGCCTTGCGAGCATCGTCGCGGCGGTAATCTACACCGGCGGGCCGTGGCCGGTGGGGTACCACGCGCTCGGTGACCTGTTCACGTTCGTCTTCTTCGGGCTCGTGGCCGTGATGGGGACGTACTACGTGCAGGCGGGGGAGCTCACCTGGTTCAGCTTCTGGGCGGCGGTGCCGGTCGGGGCGACGGTGACGACGATCCTCGTGGTGAACAACCTGCGCGACATCCCCACCGACCGGCGGACCGGCAAGGTGACGCTCGGGGTGGTGCTCGGCGACCGGGGGACGCGCTGGTGGTTCGCCGTGCTGCTGGGCGTTGCGCTGGCGGTGCCTGCCGCGGCGACGGTGGCCGGTGACGCGCCGCTGGGGGCAGCGGCGGCGGCTGCGGCCGGTGTGCTCGCGTGGCCGAACCTGCGGCAGGTGCTCGGCGGGACGAGCGGGCGCGACCTGAACCCCGTGCTGAAGGCGACCGCCCGGTTTGCGCTCTGGCATGCGCTGCTCTGGGCGGCCGCGATCGCCATCCAGCCCTGACCCGGGGCCATCGACTCTTTACAATGAGGTGCGGCACGGGCGGCGTACCCCCGGGCCGTATCCTGCACGAGCGGGAGGTGATGTCCATGACCGGCAGGGGAACACCGGCACTGACCGACCTCCAGCAATCGGCCCTGGCCGGGGCAGAGCGGACGCAGAACGGCCTGCTCGTCGCGCAGGATGCGCTCCTCGCGGCGCTGCGGCGGCCCCAGCCGATGCGTGAACGCGCGTGGGCTGAGCGGGTAGGGCAGGAGCTGGCGAAGGTGATCGAGGCGCTGCGCGAGCACCGGCTGGAGGTGGAACGGGCCGACGGGCTCTACGCCGAGATCCTGCGCGATGCGCCGTGGACCGAACCGCGGCTCCGGCAGCTGGCGGCCCAGCTCCGCCGGCTCGAAGCGGAGGCCGCCGACCTGCAGGTGGAGGTCCGCCGGGTGGAAGAGGGCGACCTCCAGGGCCTGCACACCATCCGGCACGATGCGGAGCGGATGCTGCAGAGCCTGCGCGACCTGCTGTCGAAGGAAGCGGACCTGATCTACGAGCGGTTCGAGCAGCCGCCGGCGGCGGACTAGCCGACATCGGGGGCGCGGCCGCCCCACGCGGGGGCGCCGGGCGGAGCGCCGGGGCGGAAGCCAGGTGCGGCGGCGGTCGCCTCGGCTTCGAGGGCGCGGGCGACGGTGCTGTCGATGCCGCGCAGCGCCCGGCTGGCGGCCAGCAGGGCCAGGGAGAGCGCGACGGTCACCACCGAGGCGATCGCCACGGCCGCGGGCGCACCGAGCGCTTCGGCGAGGGCGCTGACGGGGACGGTGCCGAGCGGGGTGAGGCCGAAGGTCATCATCATCAGGCTCATCACCCGGCCGCGGACCTCATCGGGGATCAGCACCTGGATCAGCGTGTTCACCGTGGTGGTGAAGGCGCTGGCGAAGACATCGGCGGCGAAGACGAGCGGGAGCGCGAGCAGGAACCAGGGGCTGAGGGAGAAGAGGAGGAGGCTCCCGGCGAAGGCGAGGAGGGTGCTCATCATCAGGCGGAGCTTGCGGGGGGACTCGCTGGTGAAGGCGACCCAGAAGGAGCCGGCGATGCCGCCGAGCCCGGCCGCGGCCTGGAGGACGCCGAGCCCGCCGGCGCCGACGTGCCAGACGTCATCGGCGAAGACGACGAGGAGCGCCTGGAACGGCATGGCGAGCAGGATAGGAATGATCGAAAGGAGAAGGAGGGCCCGCACGGGCGGGTCGCCGGCGGCGTAGCGGAGCCCGCCGAGCAGCTCGGACCAGACCGGGCGCCCGCGGGCGCCGTCGGCGGGGGCGCGCGGTGGACGTGGGCCATGGAGAAGAAGGCGAGGGCGTAGAGGGTGACGGCGACGGCGTAGACCCAGCGAACGCCGGCGACGGCGATGATCAGCCCGGCGAGGACCGGGCCGACGACGCGGGCGGCGTTCATGCCGCCCATCTGGAGGGCCATGGCGTTCGCCATGCCCTGGCGGCCGACGATGCTGGCGACGATCGCCTGCCGCGCCGGCATGATGAACGGGAAGGTGCAGCCCATGACGAAGACCGCGGCGAGCAGGTGCCAGAACTCGAGCAGGCCGAGGACGAGGAGGACGAAGACGGCCAGCTCGGAGGCGACGAGGACGGCCTGGCCGGTCATGATCAGCCGGCGCTTTTCGACGCGGTCGGCGACGACGCCGCCGAAGGGGGAGACGACGAGCATCGGGATGGCGACGACGAGGTTGATGAGGCCGAGGGCGAGTTCGCTGCCGGTGAGCCGGTAGGCGAGGACGGAGCGCACGACGAACTGGCCGTTCATCGCGAAGAAGAAGGCGATGTTGGAGGCGAAGAGCCAGCGGAACTGCTGGTAGCGGAGGGAGGCGAAGGGGCCGCCGGCGGGGGCCGGGCTGGCCGGGAGCTCGAGCATTTGGTTAGCGTAGCAGGAACAATCGGGGCGGGCGCGGGCAGAAGCGGGCCGCCTGGCGCGTATACTTCGCGCCACCAGCACATTCGCAGGAGCAACCAGCATGGAATTCCGGCATCTCGGCCGGTCGGGCCTCGAGGTATCGCTCGTGGGGCTCGGCTGCAACAACTTCGGCATCCGCTGCGATTTCGAGCATTCGAAGGCGGTGGTGCACCGCGCGCTCGACCTCGGGATCACGCTGTTCGACACGGCGGATGTGTACGGCGGGGGCGGCCGCTCGGAGGAGTTCCTCGGAAAAATCCTGAAGGGCCACCGGGAGAAGGTGGTCATTGCGACGAAGTTCGGGATGAAGATGGGCGAGGGGCCGCACCGGATGGGCGCCTCGCGGAAGTACATCATGCAGGCGGTGGAGGATTCGCTGCGGCGGCTGGATACGGACTACATCGACCTGTACCAGGTGCACCGGCCGGACCCGCACACGCCGATCGAGGAGACGCTGCGGGCGCTGGACGACCTGGTGCGGCAGGGGAAGGTGCGGTACATCGGGCATTCGAACTTTGCGGCCTGGCAGGCGGCGGAGGCGCACTTCGTGGCGCAGCGGCTGAATGTGACGCCGTTCATTTCGGCGCAGAACGAGTACAACCTGCTCGACCGGCGGATCGAGGCGGAGCTGGTGCCGGCGTGCAACGCCTACGGGCTGAGCATCCTGCCCTACTTCCCGCTGGCGAGCGGTTTCCTGACCGGGAAGTACCGGAAGGGGGAGGAGCTCCCGGCGGGCACGCGGCTGGCGAACGCGGGGCCGATGGCGGCGCGGGTACTGACGGACCGGAATTTCGCGATCCTGGAGAAGCTGGAGGCGTTCGCGCAGGCGCGGGGGAAGGGGATGGTGGACCTGGCGATCGGGTGGCTGGCGAGCCAGCCGCACGTGGGGAGCGTGATTGCGGGCGCGACGCGCCCGGAGCAGGTGGACCAGAACGTGGCGGCGGCCGCGTGGCGGCTGACGGCGGAGGAGCTGGCGGAGGTAGACGCGATTACGCGGTAAGAGGGAGCCCCGCCCCGGCCGCCCCCCACCGCCCCGAGGGAGAAGGGAGGAGGGAGAAGGGAGCCCCGCCCGGCCCAGCTGCCCCGCCAAGGGAGGAGGGAGAAGGGAGCCCCGCCCGGCCCAGCTGCCCCGCCAAGGGAGGAGGGAGAAGGGAGCCCCGCCCGGCCCAGCTGCCCCGCCAAGGGAGGAGGGAGGAGGGAGAAGGGAGCCCCGCCCGGCCCAGCTGCCCCGCCAAGGGAGGAGGGAGGAGGGAGAAGGGAGCCCCGCCCGGCCCAGCTGCCCCGCCAAGGGAGGAGGGAGGAGGGAGGAGGGAGCCCCGCCCGGCCCAGCTGCCCCGCCAAGGGAGGAGGGAGGAGGGAGCCCCGCCCGGCCCAGCTGCCCCACCGAGGGAGGAGGGAGAAGGGAGGAGGGAGCCCCGCCCGGCCCAGCTGCCCCACCGAGGGAGGAGGGAGAAGGGAGGAGGGAGCCCCGCCCGGCCCAGCTGCCCCACCGAGGGAGGAGGGAGCGGGGAGCTGGGAGCTGGGAGCTGGGAGCTGGCAGCAAGGGTGGCCGGCGCGCCTATTCGGTCAAGCTTCAACCTTCAAGCTCCAACCTCCGCGCTGGGGGACGGGTGACAGCCGGGGCCGGGCACCCTCCTCCCTCATCCCTGGGTGGGGAAGAAGGGAGGGGCGGGGGTCCCTCCTCCCTCGGGGACGGGTGACAGCCGGGGCCGGGCTCCTCCTCCCTCATCCCAGGGTGGGGAAGAAGGGAGGGGCGGGGGTCCCTCCTCCCTGGGGTGGGGTGCCTGGTGGGGGTGAGGTCAGGTGCCGGCGAAGTAGGCGGGAGACATGCCGAGTGCGTCGCTCACGGGCCCGGAGCAGCGGACGAAGGCGTCCATGTCATCCCGGACGAAGGGAAGGAGGCTGCCGCCGGCGGCAGCGGCTTCGGGAATCTCGAGGCCCTCGGCGCGCAGGCAGCCGACGAGCTGAACGTGAGCGTCACGCAGCTGCGCCGGCGACGGCTGGTGCGCCTGGGACCAGATGGCGCTGATGCGGGCGTAGGTCGGCGAGGCGCAGGCGTCGACCGCTGCCTGGCTTGCGGCAGCGATGGCGGCATCGCCCTCGGCCCGGGGCGGGAAGGCGAACTCGATGGCGTACACCTGGAGCGGGCCGGGGACCAGCGGGCGTGCAAGCTGGCCGCCCCGGGCCTCGACGCAGGCGACGAACGCGCGGGTCACGCGATCGTACTCCTCGTATGACAGCCGGCCATCCGAGAGGATTTCGGCGGCAAGGAGGTCGCCCTCGCTGCGGGCGAGTTCGGCCTGGCCGGGCCAGACAACGACGCGGCCATCCCGGTCGAGCGAGCCGGGGCTGGCGTCGGCTGCCGGGGACCCGCCGGTGAAGAACAGCCATGTACCGGCGACGGCTGCGGCCGTGAAGATGCCAAGCGTGAAGATGATGCGGCGCACTGCGTACCCTCCGTTACCAGGTGTTGGTGCCGTAGTAGCCATCGAATGCGGTGATGAACTGCAGGGCATGCGTCCCGGCCGCAGCGGTTACCGGTGATGGATTGCCGATGTTGCCCCAGACGATGTCCCCGGAATACCACCCGCCGGCAAGCGTGCGTGAGGTTCCGTTCTGTTGAACCACGGTGCCCGAGAGGTAGCGGGAACTCCCGCTGCAGCCAGTGGTTCCCGTGTATCCGGCAGGGTAGCTGAGCCAGGACTGGCCGTACCCGATGCATCCGCCGGCGTTCAGCGTAACTGTCGCGGGACCGGCGCCTGCCGGAGAGGCGCCCGCGAAGAGGAGAACAGTCGCGAGCAAAGCGATCCACTGGAGCCGGGACCGCGCTTCCCTGAAGCTATGCTGGATTACCGTCTTCAACATCAAAACCCTCCGCCGAGTCCGGTCATCCGAGCCTAGTTCGTGCTGCATGGGTTGTCAATGTCATCTTAACCATCTATTGACTGGGGGGAGGGACGAGGGAGGAGGTTGAAGGGGCGGGGCTCAGTCGATAGCGGAGTAGATGAGGTTCTTGAGCTGGCCGCGGAAGTTGAAGGTGCCTGACGGCATGAGCTGGGTCATGAAGATGCAGACGAGGTCTTCGCGGGGGTCGACCCAGAAGATGGTGGAGGCGGCGCCGCCCCAGTAGTAGTCGCCCTCGCCGAGGGTGCCGGCGCGGGCGGCATCGAGGGTGACGGCGAAGCCGAGACCGAAGCCGACGCCCTCGTTCGCGGTCTCCGAGAAGGCGCCGATTGCGAGGCTGGTGAGGTCCTGGCCGCCGGGCAGGTGGCTGCGGGTCATCAGTTCGAGCGTGCGGCTGCTGATGATGCGGGCGCCATCGAGTTCGCCCCCGCGGCGGAGCATTTCGCAGAAGCGCAAGTAATCGCGGGTTGTGCCGACCAGCCCGCCCCCGCCAGAGAGGAACGACGGCTCGCGGAGGTAGCTGCTGGTCTCGGGGTCGTCGATGAGCTTGAGCGTCTTATCGGGCTGGCGCTGGTAGTTGGCAGCGAACCGCTCCTGCTTCTCGGGCGGGACGAAGAAGGCGGTGTCGGTCATGCCGAGCGGTTCGAAGATGCGTTCGCGGAAGTATGCATCGAGCCGCCGGCCGGAGATCCGCTCGACGAGGGCGCCGCAGACGTCGGTTGCGAAGGAGTACATCCACCGTTCCCCGGGTTCATAGCGAAGGGGCGCCCGGCCGAGCTTTTCGACGAAGGTATCGAGGGTTTCGCCGGGGCCGCGCTGGATGCCGAGCCGGCGGTAGGCCTTATCGACGGGGTGGTTGGTGGCGCCGTAGGTGAGGCCGGCGGTGTGGCTGAGCACGTGCCTGAACGAGACGGGACGGTTCGGCGCCTTCGTTTCCATCTCGTCGCCGTCGCCGCTGACCCAGACGCGCTGGTGCTCCCACGAGGGGAGGTAGCGCGCGACGGGGTCGTTCAGCATGAAGCGCGCTTCTTCGAAGAGCTGCATGAGGGCGACGGAGGTGATCGGCTTGGTCATGGAGTAGATGCGAAAGATGGTGTCGTCGCGCATGGGGCGCCGGCGCTCGCGGTCCATGAAGCCGAATGAGCGGAAGTAGGCGGGGATGCCATGGCGTGCGACGAGGAGCTGGCAGCCGGCGATTTTGCCGGGCTCGATGTAGTGGCGTTCGAGGTGGGCGGTGATGCGGTCGAGGCGGGCCGGGGAGAAGCCGGCGCTGCGGGGTGAGGTCTCCACGTGCGTTGAAACTCCGGTGTCGAAAGGTAGGCGCATGATACGGGAGGGAGGAGGGAGGAGGGAGCCCCGCCCCGGCCACCCCTGCACCGCCCCGGGGGAGGAGGGAGCGGGTGTGGTCGGCGCGTTTGTCCTGTCAGGCTCCAACCTCGAGGCTCCAGGCTGGGGTGGGGCGGCCGGGGGTGGGGCAAGCTCCAGGCTCCTCCCTTGGGCGGGGAGAAACGGCGGGGCGGCGCTCCCTCCTCCCTCGGGGACGGGTGGCAGCGGGGGTGCGGCTCCCTCCTCCCTGGGGCAGGGACGCCGGCGGGGGTGGGGTTTCCGCTTCACCGGGGAGGGGCCGGTTTCTGCTACGGTGGGAGGAGGAGGTGATTGCCATGACCGCAACGATCGAACAGCTGACGTTTGGCCTGCGCCGGGAGACGGGGCTGCCGTTCCACCAGGCGGTGGAGGCGGTCCGCGAGGCGCTGAAGGCGCAGGGCTTCGGGGTGCTTACCGAGATCGATGTGCAGGCAACGCTGAAGGCGAAGCTCGGGGCGGAGATGCCTCCCTACCTCATCCTCGGAGCGTGCAATCCGCCGCTGGCGCACCGGGCGCTGAGCGCGAACCCGGAGGTCGGCATGCTGCTGCCCTGCAACGTGGTGGTGCGGGATACGGGCCGCGGCATCGTCGTGGAGGCGATGGACCCGGTGGCCGCGATGAGCATCGTCCAGGACGCCGAGGTGGCGGAGGTCGCGAAGCAGGCTCGGGAGAAGCTCGCGGCGGCGCTCGCGGCGCTCGAGTAGGGGGAGCCCGGGTCAGTCCTCGCCGGGGGCCGGCTGCTGGCCGCCGCCCCGTCCGCGGCGGCGCCGGCGCCGGCGGGATGCCCCGGCTGAGGTCCCCTCTGCGTGCGCCGGCGGCTCCCCGGGCGGCGGGGGCTGCTGTTGGCCGCTGCCGGCGCGGCGGAAGAGGCGGCCCGCCGGGGGCTGCGGTCCGGCCGCCGGCTGAGCCGGCCTGGCGGCGCCGGGCTGCTGGGCTGATTCGGCACTCCCCCGCGGACGGCGGGGACGGGAAGCAGCCGGCGGCGCCTGCGCGGGCGGCGGAGCGGCAGGCTCGGCCTTCGCAGGGCGGGCCGGGACGATGCGGCGAGGGCCGCCGCCGGGCAGCCGGCCGCGCCCGGGCCCGGGTTCGAAGGCGGTTTCGAGCTCCTCGGCCGGGGTTTCGGCGAGGTCTTCGGCGTCGGGCTCGATGAGGCCGAGGGCGATCGCCTCCTCTCGCGCGATGCTGGGCGGGGGCGGCGCGCTCTTGCTGGAGGGGTCCCACCGGACGACGGTGCCGAGGTCGCGGTCGCCGACTTCGATGCGCTGGCCGTCGACGAGGAGGGTGACCTGCCGCTTGAGGATGTTGATGGCGACGACTTTGCCCTCGCCGGTTGGGGTGCTGCAGCGCTGGCCGACCTTCGGGAGCGACTTCCGCATCTCGCGGTAGCCCTCGTCTTCGTAGCTGAGGCAGCAGAGGAGGCGCCCGCAGAGGCCGCTGATCTTCTGGGGGTTGAGCGGAAGCTCCTGGTCCTTGGCCATGCGGATGGAGATGGAGGGGAAGGTTTCGAGCCAGCTGGCGCAGCAGAGTTCGCGGCCGCAGATGCCGTAGCCGCCGGCGAGGCGGGCGCGGTCGCGGGCGCCCATCTGGTGCATTTCGACGCGGGCGTTGAACTGCTGGCTGGCGCGGCGGACGAATTCGCGGTAATCGAGCCGCTCTTCGCTGGTGAAGGAGAAGGTCAGCCGTTTCCCGTCGAGGGTGAAGGAGGCGGCGTCGATGCGGGCGGGAAACCCGGTCTCCCCGCCGAGGCGGCGCGCCTCGGGGAGGAGTTCCTGAGCCCTCCGGTGGAGTTCATCGGCCCGGCGGATATCGGCTTCGGTGGCCAGGCGGAGGATCGGCTTGAGCTCGTCGCGGGGGAGCTCATCGACGACGACCTGGTCGGGCGCGATGACGACGCGGGCGATTTCGGGCCCGCGGACGGTTTCGACGACGACGTATTCGCCCGGTTCGAGACGAAGGCCGGCCGCGTGGAAATAGAAGATCTTGCCGGCGTTTCGAAAGCGCACGCCGGCGACGCGCGGGGGTCGTTCAGGCATGGGCCGGGAGTTCTTCCTCGGTGCTGGGTTCCAGTGTAACGCGGGGGAAGCGGAGGAGCATAAGGTCGAAGGCGGGCCGGGCCTGGACGTTGGCGAGGAGGTGCTCGCGGGCGGCGGCGACGGCGCGGAGGGCTTCGAGCGGGCCGGCGAGCTCCTCGCGGGCGCCGGAAGCAGCGGCGCGGCGGAGCCGCTCCTCCCAGAATGCCTCCCAGCACTCGAGCTCGAAGCGGACGGCGGCCTGGTCGCCGCGCCAGCGCTCGGCGAGGGTGCGGGCGTAGTCGAAGCGCGCGGGGATGCCGGCGGCGGCGAGCTGGGCGCACCGCTCGAGGATGCGGCTGCGCTGGCCCATGAGGTCGGGGTCGGCGACGAAGGCGAGGGCGCGGCCGGGGCGCCCGCGGGCGGCGGCAGCGGCCTCGGCGGCGATGCGCGGGTCGACGCCCCGAGCGAGGAGACCGGCTTCGATCTCGGCGCGGGCGACGGGCCGGACATCGATCCGGCGGCAGCGGGAGATGATTGTCTCGAGGAGGCGGTCGGGCGCGGCGGTGACCAGGACGAAGACGGTGTGGCCGGGCGGCTCTTCGAGCGTCTTGAGGAGGGCCGGCGCGGCGTAGAGGGCGAGGCGGTCGGCCGGGTCGATGATGATGACGCGGGTGCGGGCTTCGAAGGGGTAGCGGGCGACGAGCTCGGTGATGCCGCGGACCTGGCAGATGCGGATATCGGCGGAGTCGGGGTGGGCGGGGTGCGACTCGCCCTCGCGCGGGCGGCAGAGGGTATCGCCGGGGGCGACGGTGATCACGTCGGGGTGGGCGCCTTCGAGGATGAGGCGGCAGGCCCGGCAGGCGCCGCACGGCTCGCCGGGCGCGGAGGCAGCGGGCGGCAGCGCGTCGCCGAAAAGGGAGGCCCCGGCTGCCGGCGGCGGATGGAGCGCTTCGCAGTTGAGGAGCATGGCGAGATAGCGCGCGAGGACGGCCCGGCCGGTGCTCTCCGGGCCGGCGAAGAGGAGCGCGTGGGGCGGCTCGGGGCTGGCGGCGAGAGCGGCGAGTTCGCGGCGGAGGTCGGCGTGGCCGATGACCTGCTCCATATCCCCAGCGTACCGCCCCGGGCGGAGCGGTGGTACGGGGGCCAGGAGGCCGGGCGCGGTCCGTTGCCGCGGAATTTTGACAATAACTTTTGCAATGTTGCTGCGTTGTACGGGGCGAACCCGGCCGAATGTCATATCGGAGGGTTCCTCCCCGGCGGCGCCTGCAAGGGATGTCCCGCCCGCGCGGGCGCTGCCCCCGACGCCTCCTGCGCCGGGCCGGCGGCTCACTGCTGCCGGCCCGGCCGTTCGACGCGGCGAAGGGCGCGGAAGACGCTCCGGCGGGAGAGGCCGAACATCTCGGCGACGTCGTCGATGGGCAGGTGGCGGCGGCGGACGGCTTCGGCGATGGCGGCATCGCGCCTGGAGCGGAGCATGGCGGCGAGGCCGCCTGGCAGGTCGTAGCGGCACTTCGGCAGCGGGCAGGCGAGGCAGGACGGCGCGAGGTCACAGCCCGTATCACGGTAGTCGGTGTGCTCGGGCAGGGCGTCGCAGCGGGCGGGCCGGGGAAGCGGCTCAGACATCTCAGGCCCCCTCTCGTGGTGGATGTGTGCCGCTGAGCGTAGAACGGATGTTCTATTCGTGCCAAGCGGCGGCTGTCGCCGGGGAGCGAAGTCGTCAGCAGGTGCCGCGGGTGCCAGCGGGGCGTGGGGGATGCTGCGCCGCGGGCGCGACGCTCGGGGCATGACGACGGAACGGCGTTCGAAGGGGGAGCCGGGCGCCCGCCGCCGGCGGCCGGTTTCGGAGCGCGACCCGCTCGCAGCGGCATGGAACGTGATCGATGCGCTCTGGCGGGAGGAGTGCGACCCGCCGCGCGCGCAGGCGATCATCGCGGCGCTGCGGCTGGTGTTCGCCGCCGGGCAGGCGCCGCTCGACCGGGACCGGGCACTGCGGGAAGCGGAGGTGCTGGGGCTGGCGATGCACGGCCTGCCCCCGCGCGACGCGGAGGAGGCGGCGCTGGCGGAGGAGCTGTTCGGGAGGAGGTACTGGGAGGAGTGAGCTCAGAGCTGGGAGCTTGGAGGTTGGAGCTGGGAGGTTGAAGGTCAAAGGCAGCCGGACTCGAGGCCTTAAGCTGCAAGCTGGGGAAGGAGGTGTGGACGGGCGGGGGCAAGCTCCAAGCTGGGGGAGGGGCGGCGGCGGTGGGGGGTTCCCTTACTCCCCGAGGGGGAGGCGGCGGCCTTCTTCCCAGCTGCGGTGGGCGGCATCGACGACGCGCATGTAGGCGACGCCGTCTTCGAAGTTCGTGAGCCGGACGGGCGCGCCCTCGCGGATGGAGGCGATGAAGTCCTCTTCGACCCGCCAGCCGCGGTCGGTGCCGGGGTCGGGTTCGAGCGGGTGGCCGTGCGGCTGGCCGAAGGTGACGACCTCGGCGGTGTCATCCGGGCGCCAGCGGAGCACCGCCTTCGTGCCATGGACGGCGATGCCGTTCGCTTCGGCGCCGGCGGCCATGGTGCTCAGGTGGTAGGTGATGCGCGCGCCGCGGGCGAGTTCGCCGCAGACGACGTAGGTATCGGGCACGGTGACGGGCGCCATCTGCCCGGTCTCGGGGTCGCGCCGCTCGGGGATGAGGATGGCGCCGTCGGCGGTGACGCTCCCGGCGTGGCGGCCGAGCCACCGCTCGATGATTTCGACGTAGATGCCGAACATCTGCACGTTCCGCCCGGAGTAGTCGCGCCGCTGCCGCCAGTGGAGCGGGGCGTGGGGATCGAGCCCCTGCCCGTTGAGGACGCGGACGGTGACTTCGCGGACTTCGCCGAGGGCGCCTTCGGCGATGAGCCGGGTGATGGTGGGCCCGAGGCGGAAATCGAACGGGGCGGGCACGAGCTGGGCGACGAGCTCCGGGCGGCGCTGCGCCGCGGCGAGCATCTCGAGGGCCTCGGGGAGGTCCATGGCCATGCGGGCTTCGCAGAGGACGTGCTTGCCGGCTTCGAGGGCCATGATGGTGTAGTCGCGGTGTTTGTAGGGCCAGGTGCCGATGCAAACGGCGTCGATTTCGGGGTCGGCGCAGACGGCTTCGGGGGATTCGAAGACGCGCGGGATGCCGAACTGGTCGGCGACGCGGCGGGAGCTCTCGGGGGTGCGGTTGACGACGCCGACGATTTCGACGCCGGGGATGCGGCGGAAGCCGGGGATGTGCCGGGCGGCGGTGTTGGCGCCCGCGCCGATGAGGCCGATGCGGATGGTGCTCATGGGCGTAGTTTAGAGGGAGAAGGGAGCGGGGAGCTGGGAGGTGGGAGCTGGGAGCTGGGAGCGGGGAGCTGGGAGGTGGGAGGTGGGAGCTGGGAGGTGGGAGCTGGGAGCTGGGAGCCGGGAGCCGGGAGCCGGGAGCCGGGAGCCGGGAGCGGGGAGCGGGGAGCTGGGAGCGGGGAGCGGGGAGCTGGGAGCGAGTGTCACGACGGCGCCGGCTGGGTCAAGCTCCAACCTCCAAGCTCCTCCCGCGGCGGGGCGGCTGGCGAGGGGATGGGGCTCCCTCCTCCCTGGGCGGGGAGAAGGGGAACGGCGGGGCTCCCTCCTCCCTCGAAACGGGGCGAGGCCCCGGGTGGGGTTCCCGGGGCCTCGCGGTGGGGTTAGCGGGGCCGGCGGCTGCCGGCCGGGGCGTTACCGGTTGGTGCGCCGGCCGAGGGCGAGGAACCCGAGGCCGAGGCTGAGGCTGACCAGGCCGGCGAGCACAAGCAGGAGGCTCATGCCGCCCTGGGCGGTGCCGAAGCCGTAGCCCGTGGCCGGCGCCAGCGGCGTCGGCGAGGCGCCCGGACCCGGCGTCCGCTCACCCGCGACCTGCGTCACCGGCGTGTTCGTCGGCGTCGCGGTCGGGGTGTTGGTCGGCGGGGTCGTGCCCGTCGGGGTCGGCGTCGACGTGGCGCCTGTCGGCGTCGGCGTCGGCGTCTCAGGCGTCGTCGGCGTGGGCGTGGGCGTGCTCGGCGGAGGCGGCGGCTCGCAGCGCGGGTCGTTCGGGTCGACGCACGGCGGGTCGAAGTTCCGGATGTTCAGGAACTCGAGGGTGACGACCTGGCCGCCCGCGACGGGCTGGGCCGTCTGCGAGACGAACTGCGGGGTCCAGCCGGGCTGGACGGTTTCGGTGACGGTGTACTGGCAGCCGATGGCCGGCGGCAGGTCGGTGAACTCGGCGATGCCGCTGGCGTCGGTGGTCTTCTTCTGCGGGGTGATGCCGCAGCCGGTGAGGGTGAACTCCCAGCCCTGGCCGTCGGACGTGAAGCCGACGACGTTGAGCGTCTTGTGGACGCGGATGGTGACGCGCGCTTCGTTGTAGAAGCAGATGGCGGCCTGCGGCGACATATTGCTCAGGGTGGCGGTGGCGCTGCCGGTGCCGGTCGGGTTGGCCGGGCAGGTGACGCTATCGCCGGAGATGGTGCCGTAGGCCCAGCCGAGGTAGGCGTAGCCGTCCTTCGGCTCCTCGCTGACGGTGAAGGTGCCGGCGGAGAGCCCGGGGAAGAGGCCGGGCGTCTGCTGGCTGAAATCCTGGGTGGCCGTGCCGGTGATGCCGGGGCCGGTGAGCTCGGCGGTGAACGACGTGGTGTCGCCGGGCTGGCCCTTCACGACCTTGCGGACGAGGATGCGGCCGTCGCTGGCGACGCAGCCGATGTCCACCGCGGCGCTGTCGGTGCCCTGGGTGCCGGCGCCGGAGAAGGAGACGGTGTTCGTCGTCTCGCCGCAGACGTCGAAGTCGTTGGTCGGGACGGTGGCCGGGATGGTGACCTTGTAGGTGCCGATCCCTGTGCCCTGCGGGAGCGTGCAGGAGAGCGACAGGCCCGTGAGCGTGCAGCTCAGCGGCGAGTCGGCGGTCGGCGTGCCGTAGGTGAAACCGGCCGGCAGGGTGTCGGTAAGGGTCAGCACCGAGGAGGTCGGGCCGTTGGCGACGCTGACCGAGATGGTCCACTCGAAGGTGGTGCCGGGGGTGACGGCGCCCGCGGGCGCCTGCTTATCGACGACGACGTTGCCGAAGCGCTCGTTGTAGAAGCAGATGGTCTTCGTTTCGCCGGCGTTCAGGGACCCAACGTTGGCGGTTGCCCCGGTTTGCGTCGGCTGCGCCGGGCAGGTGCCGTCGTTGGCGAACGCCCAGCCGAGGACCTGGTAGCCGTTCTGGCCGCTTTCGGTGACGGTGTAATTGTTGGTGATCGAGAGGTTGGTGAAGCTGGCGTTCACCGGGCCCGCTTCGGCGATCTGGCCGGTCTGGGAGCTCTCGCCGCCGGTGAGGGTGACGGTGAACTGGGTGGTGTCGTTCTCGACGTTGGTGACGACCTTCTTGACGACGATGGACGGCTGCTTGCAGTTCGTGAAAAGCCAGGTGTCGAGGGGCACGATGGTCGCAGCCTGGAGAGCCTGCTCGCGGCCGCCATTCAGCGGCACCGCTTCCGGGTAGGTGCACTGCTCCCACCCCGTGGCGGGCACTTCGGTGACCTGGCCTTCCCAGCTGTAGGGCACGGTGCAGGTCCAGGTGCCGGTGACGACCGGCGGGGTGCCGGACGGAGACGAGGGCTGCGGGCCGGTGCACGTAACACCTTCCGGGAGGCCCTGGAAGGTCGGGTAGTCCTCTTCGGTGATGCTGCTGTCGCCGACCCAGGTCTTCGTGATGGTGATGGTCTTGGTGGCGGGGACGTTGTAGGCAGTGCAGGTGACCTGCCCGTCCTTCGCCGCGCTCCAGAAAATCCACTCCCAGTTGTCGTTGTTGTAGGTGTCGCCCTCGCACTTGAGCGCGGCGAACATGTAGCCGGCCTGGTAGTTCTCCTTGACGAACAGCCGCTTAGACGGGCTGTTGAGGAGTTCGGTGAGTGCGTCCGAATTCAGCACGTTCGGCCCGACCCCGGCCTTCTGGAGCAGAGCCCCACCCGAGGGAGTGTCTGCCGGCCACGACGGGTTCGACGTCGTCGAGGACCAGATCTCGAACTCCCAGTCGTTGACCGTCGTGCATTTGCCTTCGGTATCGCCGAGCGCCGCCACGGTCTCCTGCACGACGGGCGCGCCGACGTGGACGTAGTCGGTCCCGGGGTTCTTCGGGACGTCTTTGAAAGTTTCGCAGATCTTCTTGACGAAGGTCACCGTCACCTCGATCGGCTTCTCTTTGTTGGTGACGGTGAAGGTGTAGCCGTCCTGGGTAACCTTCGGGTAGCCGTCGGCGTCGCCGTTCCAGTCGGCCGGGCGGGTGGCGGTTTCGCCGACGGTGATCGTGGCGTTCGCGGGGACGGTCACGGCCGTGCAGGCGGGCTGGCCGCCCTCGGCGGCATCGAGCGCGTGCTGCGTTGTCTGGCTGCCGTCGTTGACGGTGAGGGTGAAGGTGCCTGCCGGCCGCTTGTACCCGTCGCGGTTGTCCTCGAGGATCTTGCAGACCTTGATGGTCCTGGTGCAGAGCTTCGGGTCGCCGAGGAGGGTGATGGTCGAGGAAGCCTCTCCGAGCCTGGTCGGCGGGTCGCCTGCCAGGTAGAGCTCGACGGTGTTGGTGAACGTCTGGTCCTTGCAGGCGCGCTCGGGAGTCTTGGCCGGCTTGACCGTGAAGGTGATGCTGGAGCCTGCGGGCATGGTGCAGTAGACGCCGTTCGCGCTGGTCAGCGCCTGCTCGAACGGTTGGCCGCTGTCCGGCTTGCATTCCGCTTTGCCGGTGTAGGCCGGGCCGGAGGTCACGGTGACGTTCTGGTCCTTAATCCAGACGTTGCGGGTGATGCCGTTGGTGCCGTTCGGGTTGGTGACGGTGACGACCCAGGCGATGTCAGCAGGGTCGCTGACCTCGGAGGCCTGGCTGGCCTGCTTGGTGATGGTGGGGAGGCCGCACTTCTTTTCGTCGGCGGGGATGGTGTACTTGGTGTCGTTATCGCCGCCGGCGCTGCCGATGAGCGTCTTCTCGCCGCCGTTGGCCGGCACGAGGTACACCGCGGCGGTGTTGTTGACCTCGGTGGGCTTGCACTGCGGCGTGACCGCCTTCTTCACCTTGACGGTCAGCGTGGCGTTGGCGTTGACCGAGCAGGTGATCTTCCCGTCGGAGAAGTCGGTGTCGGAGCAGGTGCCACCGCTGTGGCTGACGTAGGTAGCGCCGCTGTCGTGGATCTCGACCGTCTGGGAGAAGTTCTCGGGGTTGGCGACGCTGATGTCCCAGTAGGCGTAGCCGCCGGAGACACCCTCGGTCGCCCTGGTCTTGGAGATACTGGGGGTCTGTGCCGTCTTGGTGTTCATCACGCAGACGACGGTGGTCTGGTTGGCAGTGACCGTGACGTTGCTGATGGAGCTGCCGGCGGTGTAGCTGTTCTTGTCGCTCGGGCAGGCGGCCTGGTTGTTGGTGTAGCTGCCGAGGGCCCAGCCGTACGGCGTCCAGCCGTTCTCGGTGCCGGTTTCGTTGAGGCTGTAGGTGGTGCCGGCATTCACCTGGATGGCGCTGGTGAAGCCGCCGAAGGTGATGGGGCCCCAGGTGGTGTTGGTCGGCCCGGAGATGGTGCCGCTGAACTGGGAGCCGTCGGCGTTGGGGACGCCGGCGGTCGGGTCCTTCACCTTGCCGACGATGATGTTGCCCTTGGGGGTCGAGGTGCGCTGGCAGAACTCGACGTGAGAGACGGCCGGGGTGTTGCCGCCCCAGTTGACGAGCCCCGTGTTATCGAAGCTGCCGATCATGGTGTCGGCCGGATAGGGCGGCGGGAAGGGGAAGATCTTATACGCCACCGGGCCGGAGCCGCCCTTGACGATGACGGCGCCGATCGGGACCGTCGAGGTCCAGCTGCCGCCGGTTGCGGTGCCGCCGAAGATGGTGACCTGCCGGCCGGGTGTACCGCTGCCGCTCTCCCACTGGTAGGTGTTGTTGTTGAAGTTGAACTTGTCGATCAGCGTGAGGCCAAGGTCGGTGCACCTTGTTGCGGTGACCTTGACGTTCAGGAAGCAGACCGTTTTCGTGTCGCTGCCGAGGTTCGTGATGCGCTCGCCGTTCTGCGGGTTGTTGGAGTCCCATTTGTTCGAGCCGACAGCCGGGCAATTCGCGTTACCGCTGCCTTCCCAAGTGGCGAGGAGCTGGTAGTTGGCCGGGAGCGCCGTCTCCGTGACGATGAAATCATTGCCACTACTATGGCCGCCGAAGGTGTGGGTGTACGGCGAGCTCTGGCTGAAGCTGATGCCGCTCTTGTCCCCGGCGGAACCGTTCTCATTATTTACCGCAGCGGTGAACGTGTCGGTGGGGCTGGAGCCCTGGCCGGCGACCACCTTCTTGATGATGATGGTGCCGCAGCCGGTCACCTGGACGGAGGCGGAGCCGGACTCGCGCGTTTCATTGCCCTTGGTCAGGGTCGCCTTGTCGTTGGTGACGGTGCCGCAGCCTTTGCCCTTCGTCGATGCCTTGACCACGACCTCGAATGTTCCGGGCTGGTTTGGCGTCCCCCGGGGGATGGTGATGTTGCTGCAGGTGAGCGTCGTCCCGGAGATGCTGCAGCCGCTCGCCGGGGATTCAACGGTCCAGGTATAGCCGCTCGGGAGGGTGTCGGTGAGCGTCCAGCCAGTCGCGTCCGGCTGGCCGGAGTTCTTCGCGGTGATTTTGAACTTGATGTCGCTCCCGACGCTGACGGAGCCGGAGACTGCCGACTTCTCCACGGTGACGACCGGCTGCTTGAGCGTCAGCTTCGCGTAGACGCAGGCCTTGTTGGTGGCGTCCTCTTTCGTGTAGAGCCGGTCGATGTTGGTCTGCGAGAAGCCGCCCTCGTTCTTCGTCGCGGGGCAGGAGTCCGACGGGCTTGAGAGCAGGTTGAAGCCGGTGAACTCGAGGATGTAAAGGTTGTCGCCGATCTGGAACGGCTGATCTGCGAGCGACGGCAGGAGGACGCGGTCGGCGCAGCCCTCCGAGTTGTCGATGCCCGGGCCGGAGTAAGCGCACGGGTCGGCAAGGTTGTCCGTCTCATGATGTTGGAACTGCACCGAAAGGTTGACGGTGTGGTTCGGGCTGGTAAAGACGAGCTGCAGGCCCAGGGTGACCGACGTCGGCGATGTGCCCCAGATCGGATTGTTGTAATGGATAAACGTGCCGAGCAAGAATTCCGACCCGAAGCTGATGTTCGAGACCGAGTTGCCGGTCCAGTTGTAGCCGGAGCGGTTGTTGACGTCTCCGCAGCCGGAATCAGATGTCCTGCCCCAGCGGATCGTGTCGGTGTTCAGCCCATGCCCGCAGGTAAGCCATGTGTAGGGCGGCATAGTGGCGGTCCAGGTGCCGCTGGCGCTTACGAGGTCGATCGCCCGGGCGTCGCGTTGTGCGACGAGGGCGCCGATGGTGGCGATGAGGACGGCGAGGAGGGCGGCGGCAAGAAGTGCGCCCTGGCGCCGTCGGCTTTTTCCGTAGAGTGCGAGTGTCATTGATACCTCCGTCCTCGCGTTGGCCGGCTGTCCCGTGCCGGCGGTGTGGTGGTGAAGGTCGCGCGCTGTTTCCTCCCCGGCGCTGTCAGACCCCCGTCGTGTTCAGTCCGTGTGCTCTCTCGCTGCCTCCAAGGTTTCTGTCTGCTGGCGCCGCTCTCGCCTTACATGGCGGAAACGGCCTGGTCGCTGACGGTCCGCCGGGCGGCAACGCTGCTGCCCCGCGGGTGTCACGCTTCCCCACGGTAGGGGAAGGAATAGTGAACACGATGGAGAGAATACGGGAAATCCCTGATGCGTGTCAGTAGGAAATTTGTTAGAAGCCTGGCCCCTTCCCTCCCGGCCGCCCCGCCGAGGGAGGAGGGAGGAGGGAGCCCCGCGTCCGTCCCGGCCCCGCCCCGAGGGAGGAGGGAGGAGGGAGCCCTGCGTCCGCACCGGCCCCGCCCCGAGGGAGGAGGGAGGAGGGAGGAGGGAGGAGGGAGCCCCGCGGCCGCACCGGCACCGCCCCAGGGAGGAGGGAGGAGGGAGAAGGGAGAAGGGAGGAGGGAGCCCCGCCCGGCCGCCCCTCCACCCCAGGGAGGAGGGAGGAGGGAGGGGAAGCCCCGCGGCCGCTCCGGCCCCGCCCCGAGGGAGGAGGGAGGAGGGAGGAGGGAGAGCATCTCATCCCTCTTCCCTGGGGGGAGGTATGGAGGGGAGGGGCTCCCTCCTCCCTTCTAGCTCCTTCTCCCGCGGGCGGTGCGCTCCTGGGGGAGGGCGCCGGCGGCGTGGAGGGCGAGGGCGAGGGCGGCGACGAAGTCGTCGTGCTGGCCGGCGGGGGCTTCCCAGTGGAGGATGCCGCCGATGCGCAGGCTGCGGCGGCAGGCGCGCAGCTCCTCCCAGCACTGGAGGAGGGCGGGCTGGCCCCCGGCGGGCGAGGGCAGGGCGAGGCGGCCGGTTTCGCAGGCGGCGATGAGCTCCCAGCCGAGGGCGCTCTTCGTCTGCTGGCTGAAGGCGACGGGGAGGAGGGCGCGGCCGAGGTGGGGTTCGAGCGCGGCGGCGAGCGGCTGGCCGAGTCCGGTGGCGTCGATGGCGAGCCGTTCGAGCCCCCAGCGGGCGGCGATGCTGGCGACGCGGGGTGCGAAGCCGGCGAGGTCGGCGCCCTGCCAGGTTTCGAAGGCGACGATTTCGAGGCGGCGGCCGGGCTGGAGCCGTCCGATGGCGAGGACGGTGGCATCGGGACCGGCGCCGGCGGGGTCGAGCCCGGCGACGTACCGTTCGCCGGCGCGGGGGCCTTCGAGCAGGCTGTGGCTGCCTTCGATGCGGGCGAGGGCCTCGGCAGAAAGCAGGCGCGCGCTGGTGCGGGAGGCGATCAGTTCGTACTGGCTGAGGTAGAGGGGGTTTTGGGCGCCGAGGCGCTGGCGTTCGCGTTCGACATACTGGCCGTAGATGGGCACGTCGCGGGCAACCTCCTGCCAGGAGACGGAGTAGTGGAGGGGGAGGCCGGCGGCGGTGCGGCCGGCGTTGCGGGCGATGGCGCGTTCGAGGAGGGAGTCGCCATCCCAGGGGGTGCCGAAGAGGAGGGCGGGTGCGCCGGTGGAGGCGGCCATGGGGCGGAACTGGCGGTCGAACCAGTCGGGGTCGATGTCCTGGGCTTCGTCGGCGAGGAGGGCGATGCTGGCGGTGTGGCCGGCGACCTGGGCGTGGCCGGAGGCGGAGAGGAAGACGGCCTCGGCGTTGCCGCAGCGGATGCGGTGCTCCTCGACCCGGGGCTGGAGGCCGGCGCGGCGGGCGGCGGGTTCGAGGATGGCGCGGGTGCGTTCGAGGCTGATGGCGGCCTGGGGGCGGAAGGTGGGCGCGCAGATGACGATGCTGCCGCCGCGGCGGGCGTGGGCGAGGAGGAGGGCGGTGACGATGGTGGCGGCGAGCTGGTTCTTGCCGGACTGGCGGGGCATGAGGAGGGTGAACTGCTCGTGGCGGACGGTGAGGAGGCCGCGGCAGAGGGGGAGGAAGACGCGGCGCTGGTAGGGGCGGAGGAGCGGGGCGGCCATGGGGCGAAGGTGGCCGGGGCGGCGGGCGAGCGCCAAGGGGCCGGAGGCACTCCAGCGCGGGCGGTTGCGTGCCGAAACGTAAGGAAAGAGGGCGGAGGCTGCTCCGCCGGAGGGGAGACTGCGTGCGAGGGGGCCGTTTCGGGTGGCTGCTGCGGGCGCTGGGGCGCGGGCCGGTGCTGCCGCTGGCGGTGGCTGCCGCGGGGGTCATCGCGACGGCGCTGCTGACGGCGCAGCTCCAGGCCGAGGGCGCGGCGCGGGACCGGGAGCGGCTGGCGGCGGAGGCGGCGCAGGCGGTGCAGCGGCTGGAGACGCGGCTGGCGGCCTACGAGAGCGTGCTGCTCGGCGGGGCGGCGCTCTTCGGCGCCTCGGAGGAGGTGACGGCGGAGGAGTGGCGCGGGTTCGTGGAGGGGATGCGGGTGGGGCAGCGGTACCCCGGGTTCCGGTCGGTGGGGTACGCGGCGGTGGTGCCGGAGTCGGAGCTGCCGGCGTTTGCGGCGCGGCTGGGGCCGGGGGGCACGCCGGCGGAGGTGCGGCCGGTGCCGGGGAGCGGGCCGGCGGCCGGGCCGGCGTGGGTGGTGCAGTACGTGGAGCCGCTGGAGGAGAACCGGGGTTCGCTGGGGGTGCGGTTCGATGGCGCGCCGGTGCAGCGGGCGGCGGCGCTGGCGGCGGCGCGCTCCGGGTCGATGCAGATGACGGGGACGGTGCCGCTGGTGCGCGACGGGGCGCCGGGGTTCATCCTCTTCGTGCCGGTGTACGGGGAGCGGCCGGCGCCGTTCGACGCCGAGGGGCGGGAGCGGGCGACTGCGGGGTGGGTGTTCGCGGTGTTCGCGCAGGAGGAGTTCTACCGGGCGGC
This sequence comes from Tepidiforma thermophila, assembly GCF_002563855.1. Lineage (NCBI taxonomy): Bacteria > Bacillati > Chloroflexota > Tepidiformia > Tepidiformales > Tepidiformaceae > Tepidiforma > Tepidiforma thermophila. The sequence goes on along the minus strand of NZ_PDJQ01000001.1, from coordinate 677,004 downwards.
GCTCGGGGTGATGGCGCCGGAGGTGGAGATTACGGTGTTCGATGACTCGGCTGCCGAGGGGCCGATGCTGTTCGCGACGGGGGGCCAGGCCGGGGAGGAGCTGGCGGTGCGGCGGGCGGTCCTGGGCGGCCGGGTGGTGCGCCTGGAGGTGCGGCCGGGGGCGGCATTCCCGGTGAGCAACGCGGCGCTGGCCGATACGGTGGCCGCGGCAGGCACGCTGCTGACGGTGCTGCTGGCGGGGACGGCGTGGCTGCTGGTGACCTGGCGGCGCCGGGCGGAGGCGCTGGCGGCGCGGCGGACGAAGGAGCTGGGGGAGGCGCTGGCGCTGCAGCGGGCGATCGTGGATGGTGCGGGGCTGGCGATCCTGGCGACCGACGGGCAGGGGCGGATCACGCGGGCGAACCCGGCGGCGGAGGCGCTGCTCGGGATGTCGGCGGAGGAGCTGCGGGCGCTGCCGTCGGTGGGGCACCTGGCTGCGCTGGGCACCGGGCGGGGGCTGGCAGCGCTCATCGCGGAGCTGCGGCCGGGCGTGAGCATCCAGCGGGAGTGGCTCTACCGGCGGCCGGGCGGGGAGCTGCTGACCATCTGGGTGACGATCTCGGCGCTGCCGGGCGAGGGCGGGGCGCCGGGCGGGTTCGTGTTCATCGGGCGGGATGTGACGGCCGAACGGGAGGCCGAGCGGGACCGCGACCGGGTGTTCGCCTACTCGATCGATATGCTGGCGATCGTGACCGGGCGGGGGCGGTTCAAGCGGGTGAGCCCGGCCTGGGAGCGGACGCTGGGGTGGAAGCCGGAGGAGCTGATCGGCCAGAGCCTGTGGCACTTCGTGCACCCCGACGACCGGGAGGAGCAGATTGCGCGGGCGCGGGCGGTGCTCGAAGGGCGGGACGCGTGCGACCTGCGTGGGCGGTTCCGGCATGCCGACGGGAGCTGGCGCTGGGTGTCGTTCAACGCCTCCGCGGCGACGGACGACGAGAGCTACGTCGTGGCGCGGGATATCACCGACATCGTCCGGGCGGAGGAGGAGATGGAGGAAACGATGGAGGTGCTGCGGGCGAACGCGGTGGCGCTGGAGGAGCAGGCTGCGGAGCTGGACCGGCTGCGGATCGAGGCGGAATACCTTGCGAACCATGATGCGCTGACCGGGGCGCTGAACCGGCGGGCGTGGTTCCACCAGGCGGCGATCCACTCGCCGACGGCGATCGCGATCTTCGATATCGACTACTTCAAGAAGATCAACGACACGTACGGGCACCCGGCGGGCGATGTGGTGCTGCGGGAGGTCGCGCGGCGGCTGGAGGCGGCGGCCGGGGAGGCCGGGGTGGTGGGGCGGATCGGCGGGGAGGAGTTCGCGGTGTTCTTTACGGTGCCGGCGACGGAGGCGAAGGAGATTGCGCTGCGGTGCGTGGGCGAGGTCGCGCGCGAACCGGTGGCGATCGGGGGCGGGCTCGAGCTGCAGGTCACGGTGAGCGGCGGGTTTGCGCCGTGGCAGCCGGCCCCGGAGGACCGGCCGCTCGACGCGCTCTCGGTCACGTACGAGGCTGCGGACCGGGCGCTCTACCGGGCGAAGGAGGCGGGCCGCCACCGGCTGGCGGCGGCCTGAGGGGGCGGGGCCGCTCACCCCGCCGCGGTTGGAGCCGGGGGCGTTACGGACGGACGCCGACGAGCTTGGCGAGTTTGACGGAGTTGAAGAGGGCGAGGCCGGCGTACCACTTCACGCGGATGCGGCTGGCGTCCTTCGTTTCGAGGCTGCCGACCCGCTCGACGGTGAGGCCGCCGGGGGCGGTGAGCCCGGCGAGGCCGCCCTCGCCGAACTGCATGGCGTAGATGGTGCTGCAGTCGGTGCTGGTGCCGACCGCCTGGTCGTCGGCGATGTAGTCGTTCAGGCCGATGGGGATGCCGTCGTAGTACTGGACCATGCGGCCGAACTCGTCGCGGTCGGCTTCGAGGAAGCCGCCGGAGGCGCGGGCGATCTCGTTGAGGGTGCGGCGGGAGCGGCGGCTCATGAGGAGGAGGTCGGGCTTGCCGCCGCGGACGCGGTCGATCAGCTCATCGAGCTTCGCGAGGGTGAGGGTGCCGCCGTTGGGGCCCATGGAGACCACCTGGGCCGGGTCGCAGAGGCGGTCGATGCCGTCGAAGCTGCGCGGGTTGGCGGCGGCGTTGCCGTTGATGAAGGTATCGTCGAAGAGCGCCTGGACGGCCTTCGCCTTGAGCTGGACGATGGCGGCCTCGAGGTCCTGGAGGTTGGAGCGGGTGGCCTTGAGGAAGTTATCGATGTCGGCGTCGCCGCCGAGGATCTTGAGGGTGGCGGTGGCCTGGGTGAAGGTGGGGGTGCTCTCGTCCCAGTCGTCGCCGACATCGTAGAAGGCGGCCGACGGGGGGACGTTCTCGCGGTTGTAGGTGAGGCCGTTGCCGACGATTTCGATGAAGGGGAGGCGCTGGAGGACGGGGCTTTCCTGCGCGATCGTCTCGATGACGCCGGCGAGGAGGGTATCGTTGCTGAGCTTCGCGGCTTCGATGAGGGTGAGTGCCAAGGTGGTGCTGACCTCCGTGTGAAGTTCGGGGTCAGCGTGCGGGGGCGGGTGCGGAGCTCCGAGGGGGAGGTGTCACCGGGTGCGGGCGCTGCCCTTCACCGGGCGCGGGCTGCGGGGGAGAATTTCCCGCGAAGCAGGCATGTCGAAGGCGCGACCGATCCCCGCGGCGGGCTGGCTGCCGGTCGGCGAAGAACCGCAGCCGACGGGCTCGATTACCGACTGCGTGATCCTTCGGAACGACGGCGTTTCGCTCGTGGCGCTGCCGGGCGGCGATATCGATGCGGAGGAGCACGAGGCGACGGGGCTCTACCGTTGCGACACGCGCCACCTCTCGCGCTTCCGGCTGACGCTGGGCGGCGTGGCGCCGATCCTGCTCGATGCGAGCCAGTCGGGCGCGATCTTCTCGGCCGTGTACACGAACCCGGCGATGGCGGAACCGGGCGGGCGGGTGGTTCCGGCGCGGGCGCTCGTCATCCGCCGCCGGCGGGTGCTCGGCCGGGGGCTCGTCGAGAGCCTGACCGTTTCGAACTACCACCCGGACCCGCAGGCGGTCGAGGTGCGGCTCGAGGTCGATGCTGATTTCCACGACATCTTCGAGGTCCGCGGCTTCGAGCGGCGGAGCCCGCGGCCGCCGGTGGATGCGCAGGCGGGGCGGACGGGCATCCGCTTCCGGTACGCGGGGGCCGACGGCACGGTGCGGACGACCTCGGTGCGGTTCGACCCGCCGCCTTCGTCGATCGGCGCCGGCGGGGCGCTCTACCGGCTCGTGCTGGAGCCGCGGGAGACGGTGGTGCTCGACATCCGGGTGAGCACGGGCGAACCGGGGGAGCGCCAGCCGGTGCCGCAGGTGATTGCGCGGGTGCAGCGCGAGGAGCGGACCTTCCTCGACGAGGCGACGCGCTTCCAGTGCGACTACGAGCCGCTGAACGACGCCGTGGAGCGCGCGCTGCTCGATGTGCGGGCCTTGCGGACGGGGGTGGACGGGACGGAGTTCATCGCGGCCGGGGTGCCCTGGTTCGATACGCTGTTCGGGCGCGACAGCCTGGTCACGGGTATGTTCCTGGCGCCGTGGGCGCCGCGGCTGCTGCGCGGGGCGCTGGAGGTGCTGGCCCGCTACCAGGCGGAGGAGCACGACCCTGCGAGCGACGCAGCCCCGGGCAAGGTTCCCCATGAGCTGCGCTGGGGCGAGCTGGCGCGCATCGGCGAGGTGCCCTTCGGCCGGTACTACGGCAGCATCGATGCGACCCCGCTCTTCCTGGTCGCGGCTGAGGAGTACCTGGCCTGGACGGGCGACCGGGCGGCGATCGAGCGGCTCTGGCCGAACCTCCGGGCGGCGGCCCGCTGGTGCCTGGCCGAACTGGAGCGGCACGGGGGCGTGGTGGCCTATGCCCGGGAGTCTCCTGCGGGGCTGGAGAACCAGGGGTGGAAGGACTCGCACGACGCGATCCGCTGGCCGGATGGGCGGCTCGCCGAGCCGCCGATTGCCCTTGTCGAGGTGCAGGGCTACACGCTGGCGGCGCTGCGGGCGTTCGTGCGGATGGCGGCGCTCTGCGGCGAGCCCGCCGACGGCGCCGAAGCTGCCGCCGGCCGGCTGGCGGCGCTCATCGAGGAGCGGTTCGGCGACGATGCCCTCGGTTACGTGCTCTGCCTCGAGCGGGGGCGGACGCCGGTGCCGACGCCGGCTTCGAACCCGGGCCACCTCCTCTGGCTGGGCGACCCGCTGCCCGCGCGGGCGGCCGCCTTCGCCGACCGCGCCTTCCAGTCGGACCTGTTCAGCGGCTGGGGCGTACGGACGCTGGCGTCGTCGGTGGCTGGCTACAACCCGCTCGGCTACCACACGGGCTCCGTCTGGCCGCACGACAACGCGATCCTGCTCGCCGGGCTGCGGCGGCACGGTTTCGACGACCTTGCGCGGGCGCTGGGGACGGCGTTCATCGAGGCGGCGCTCGCCTTCCCGGCCTACCGCATCCCCGAGCTGTACTGCGGCGACCCGCGGGAGCTGCGGCTGGTGCCCACGCCGTACCCGGTCGCTTCGCGGCCGCAGGCGTGGTCGGCGGCGAGCCTGCCGTTCGTGCTGGCGACGATGCTGGGGGTGCGCCCGGCCGGGCCGCGCACGCTCGCAATCACCCGCCCGCAGCTGCCGGGGATGGTCGAGTGGGTGCGGCTGCGGAACCTCCGGGTGGCCGGCGCCGGGGTCGACCTCGCCTTCCGGCGGGGCGCGGCCGGGGTCGCGGTGGAGGTCGAAGGGGTGCGGGGCGACCTCGCCATCGTGCTCTCCGACCGGTGGCCGCGGTAGCGGCAGCCGACGCGGTATTGACGTCTTCGCAATAGCGAACGAAGAATGGTGGTAAGGCGCGGCCGGGGCGGCCCGCGCCAGAGAACCGTTCGAACCCGAGGGATGCGAGATGGAGACGATGCGGATCGCCATCGTTGCGCCGCCGTGGTTCGCCGTTCCGCCGACGGGCTACGGCGGCATCGAGTGGGTGGTCAGCTACCTCGCGGACGGGCTGGCCCGGCGCGGCCACGATGTGACCCTCTTCGCCGCGGGCGGCTCACGAACCGAGGCGCGGCTGGTGACGACCTTCCCGGACCCGCCATCGAAGCTGCTCGGCAACGCCGCAGTCGAGGCGCGGCACGTGCTCGCCGCCTACGACCGCTGGCGCGAGTTCGACATCATCCACGACCACACCTTCCTTGGCCCCATCGTGGGCGCCGCGGTGCCGGTTCCGGTGGTTCACACGGTGCACGGGCCGGTGACGCCTGACAACCGCGGGCTGATTGCCGACCTCGGCCGGCGGCTGCACCTCGTCGCGATCAGCCACCACCAGCGTTCGACCCTGCCGGATGGGGTGCACGCGACGGTCATCCACAACGGCATCGACCCGGCGGCGTTCCCCTTTAGCGACCGGCCCGGGGAGTACCTGCTGTTCTGCGGGCGGATCAACCCGGAGAAGGGTCCGGTGCAGGCGATCGAGATCGCCCGGCGGGCCGGGCTGCCGCTGCTGATGGTGGTCAAGATCAACGAGCCGATCGAGCACGAGTACTGGGAGGCGGAGGTGCGCCCGCGGCTGCGCGGGCTCGATGTGGAGGTGAAGCAGCAGCCGCCGACGGAGGAGAAGCTGCGCGCCTACCGCGACGCGCTCGCCACGCTCTTCCCCATCCAGTGGCCGGAGCCGTTCGGCCTGGTGATGATCGAGTCGATGGCCACGGGCACGCCCGTCATCGCCTTCCGGAACGGGTCGGTGCCGGAGGTGGTGCAGGACGGCGTGACCGGCATCATCTGCGAGGACATCGACGCTGCTGCGGAGGCGGCCTGGCGGGCGAAGGAGCTGGACCGGCGGGAGTGCCGGCGGCGGGTGGAGCGGCACTTCAGCGCGGCGCTGAACGTGCTCCGGCACGAGCAGCTCTACCGCGCCATCCTCGCGGAAGGCGGCCGGCGCGAGGCTGCGGCGCAGCTCCCGCTGGCGCTGGATGCGGCCGACGGCCGCACCGACGGCGCAGGCCGGGCCTGACGCGAGGGCTGAAGGCTGCGGGCTGTGGCGGCATGGCGGTCCGGCAGCCGGCCCCCGCGGCGGGGCCCGGTCGGCCCTCCGCAGGGCTGCCGGGCTGGCGGAAACTGAAGGCCTCAGTCCGTACCATGGAGGCCGCCCGATGCCCGCTCCGCTCGTCCTGCCCGGCTCACCCGGGCGACCGACGCCCTTCGTTCCGCCCATCCTGCCGATCCTCGGCTGGTGGGTTGCCTGGCCGCTCGCGGCGCGGATCATCTCGCTCCTGCTCGCGCTGCTGATCGCGGCCACGGTGGTGGTCGGCGGGGCGCTGGCCGTCGCGAGCTTCGCCGTCGGGTCGGCGGAGGTCCGGCTCGAAAACGCCGGCTGCGACCCGATTGCACCGCCGCCGGGGCTGGTTCGGCGGCTGATCAACCTGCTGCCCGTGTTCGCGGTGCCGGCGCGGGCGATTGGCCCGGGGGAGGCCGGCACCTACCGTGTCCCGGCGGGAAGCTACACCGTCGACATCCGCCAGGGCGAGGCGCGCTTCAGCTGGCGGTTCGTCGACCAGTCGGTGACCTACTCGCGCCCGCTCGTCTCAGTCACCTTCGATGGCGAGGAGCTGCTGGAAGCCGGGGAGACCCGGCTGGAGCTGGACCGCGGCAGCGAGCACACCGCAGTGGTTACCTGCGGGCCGTGAGCCGGGGCCGGCCTCAGCCGGGCGGGGCGACGGGCGGCCGGTAGGCGGCCTGGGCGGCTTCGAATGTCGCGGCCCGCGCGAGCAGCCCCTCGGCGCCGCCCTGGCGCTCCAGCAGGTCGAGCCCGAAGCGGCCGTACTCGTCGCGCACCCACTTTTCGAAGAAGTAGCGGTCGCGTTCCCGGCGGCCGGCCGCATCGCGGAGGGTGCGGTGGGCGACGAGGTCGGCTAGGACGTCGTCGAGCCCTTCGCCGGAGAGCGCGCTGGTGCGGAAGATCGGCGGAGGCGACGCCTCGCCGGGGCGTGCGAAGTCGATGCTGGCGCGGAGGGCGTGGTAGCTCCGGCGGGCGGCGGCGCCGACATCGCATTTATTGAGGATGAAGGCGTGGGGCACCTCCATGATGCCGGCCTTCATGAACTGGATGTGGTCGCCGCCGAGGGGCTGGAGGACGAGGTAAACGCGGTCGGCCAGGCGTTCCACTTCGACTTCGCTCTGGCCGATGCCGACGGTTTCGACGAAGACGTAATCGAAGAGCCGCTCGAGCACGCGGACGACGGGGTAGGTGGCCCGGCCGATGCCGCCGAGCTCACGGTCGGAGGGCTGGGAGCGGAAGTAGAGCCGCCGTTCGCCGATAGGGAAGTGGACGCGCGTGCGGTCGCCGAGGATGGAGCCGCCTGAGCGGTAGCTGGAGGGGTCGATGGCGAGCACGGCGACGGAGATAGCAGGGTCGCGGGCGACCATGCGGGCGGCGAGTTCGCCGACGAGGGTAGATTTGCCGCTGCCCGGGGTCCCGGTGAAGCCGGCGACCATGGCGCGGGGCAGGGCGCCGTGGGTTTCGAGGGCGGCGATGGCGGCCGCTTTCCCGGGCACGGCCTCGGGGCGCGCGTCCTCGAAGAGGCGGACGAGCCGGGCGAGCGGCCACTTTTCGAGCGCGACCGCGCCGGCGATGAGCTCGTCGAGCGCGGGGGCGGTCACCGGGCGCGGACGCCGGCCTGTTCTTCGACGACGTCCATGATGCGGCTCATCACGTCGGCGAGGTCGAAGTCGGCCGGGGTGAAGACCTGGCGGACGCCGAGGGCGCGGAGCGCCTCGTGGTCGTCCCTGGGGATGATGCCGCCGACGATGACGGGGATGGAGTCGCCGGCGCCGGCGGCCCGCAGCCCTTCGATGACCTGCCGGGTGAGGTCGAGGTGGGAGCCGGAGAGGATGGAGAGGCCGACGACATCGGCGGCCTCTTCGACGGCGCTCTGGACGATCTCCTCGGGCGTGAGGCGGATGCCGGAGTAGACGACATCGAAGCCGCAGTGGCGGGCCGCGACGGCGATGACTTCGGCGCCGTTGGAGTGGCCATCGAGGCCGGGCTTGCCGACGACGATCCGGGGGCGGTGGCCGGTGCGGCGGACGAACTCCTCGGCGCGGCGGCGGACCTCGGCGACGCGGTCGCTATCGACGTAGAGGCGCTGGCCTTCAACGCCGGTGGGCGGGCGGTACTCGCCGAAGACGCCGCGGAGGGTATCGGCCCATTCACCGGTGGTGACGCGGGCGAGGGCGCATTCGATGGAGGGCTCCATCAGGTTGGCGCCGCTGCGGGCCGCGGCTTCGAGGGCTTTCAGGGCGGCCTGCACCCGGGCCGGGTCGCGCTTCGCTTTGACAGCGGCGAGCGCTTCGAGGGTGCGGCGGGTCTCGGCTTCGTCGACCTTGAAGATGCCGCCGTCCTCGCCGGTGAGGAGGGGCGAGGGGAGGCCGTCGGTCCAGCGGTTGACGCCGACGATGACGAGCTCGCCGGAGTTGATTTTGCTGACGCGCTCAGACATGGAGCGGACGAGCTGGGACTTGAGGTAGCCGGATTCGACGGCCGCGCGGATGCCGCCCATGGCTTCGATGCGGGCGATCTCCTCGCGGGCCTGCCGCTTGAGCTCTTCGACCTTCGATTCGATGACGACGGAGCCGTCGAAGATGTCGGGGTATTCGAGGAGGTCGGTTTCGTAGGCGAGGATCTGCTGGAGGCGGAGCGACCACTGCTGGTCCCACGGGCGAGGGAGGGAGAGGGCCTCGTTCCAGGCGGGGAGCTGGAGGGCGCGGCAGCGCGCCTTGCGGGAGAGGGTGACGCCGAGGGCTTCGATGAGGATGCGCCAGGCGTTGTTCTCGGGCTGCTGCTCGGTGAGGCCGAGGGAGTTGACCTGCACGCCGTAACGGAAGAGCCGGAGCTTCGGGTCGGTCACGCCGTAGCGGTCGCGGGTGATCTCGTCCCAGAGCTCCACGAAGGCGCGCATCTTGCACATCTCTTCGATGAACCGAATGCCGGAGTTCACGAAGAAGGAGATGCGGCCGACGACTTCGGGGAAGCGGTCGGCGGGGACGACGCCGCGCTCGCGGATGGTATCGAGGACGCCGATGGCGTTGGCGAGGGCGAAGGCGAGCTCCTGGACGGGGGTGGCGCCGGCCTCCTGCAGGTGGTAGCTGCAGATGTTGGAGGCGTTCCACTTCGGCAGGTTATCGAGGCAGTACTCGTACATCTCCGCGATGAGGCGGAGGCTCGCCTCGGGCGGGAAGATGTAGGTGCCGCGGGCGAGGTATTCCTTAATGATGTCGTTCTGGGTGGTGCCCTGGAGCTTGCGGACGTCCTCGCCACGTTCGCGGGCGACGCCGATGTAGAGGGCGAGCAGCCACATCGCGGTGGCATTGATGGTCATCGACGTGTTCATCTCGGCGAGGGGGATGCCCTCGAAGAGCTGGTGCATGTCGTCGATGGTGTTGATGGGCACACCGACCTTGCCGACCTCGGGCAGGGCGAGGGGGTGGTCGGAGGAGTAGCCGGTCTGGGTCGGCAGGTCGAAGGCGACAGAGAGGCCGGTCTGCCCGGCGGCGAGGTTCTTCCGGTAGAGCGCGTTGGAGGCGGCGGCGCTGGAGTGCCCGGCGTAGGTGCGGAAAATCCAGGGGCGGTCTTTCGTCGGGTTGCCGTCGGCGTCGTAGAGGCGATGGGGCAGGCGCTCGGCGGGGGCCTGCCCGGGGTCGTTCGGTGAGTTCACGCGTTCTCTCCGGGGCCAGGGTTCGCTGCCGGGGCTGGCGAAAGCGCCAGCAGCAGATGCGCGCTTTATGGTAGCGCAGGCGCGGCCGTACGTCCGAACGCGCTGTTCGAACATCGGAGAATTGCGATAGCGGCCGGGCTGTGGTTGTATCCGGCGATGCAGGTCGCGCTGGCACGCACGGGACGCGCCGTCGTTTCCCGCAAGTGGCTGCAGGTTGCTGCCGCTGCGCTGTTCATCAACACCAGCTACGGGACGCTGTCGTACGCGTTCTCGGTGTTCGTGACGGCGAGCGGGCCGGCCGGGGAGTTCGGCGCGGGCGTGGTGTCTGCCGGGTTTGGCGCCGCGCTGCTCGTGAGCGGCGTGTCGGGGGTCTTTGCCGGGACGGTGGCCGACCTGCTGGGGACTCGCCGGCTGATGGCCGGCGGCGCGGTGCTGGGCTGCGCCGGGCTGGCGCTGCTCGGGACGGCGCAGGAGGCGTGGCAGTTCATCGCGGTCCTCGCGGCCGTCCTCGGGCCGGCGATGGCGGCCACGTTCTACGAGCCGGTGTATGTGCTGATGAACCGCTGGTTCCCGGCGGAGGAGCGGCCGCGGGCGTACGGCGTGCTGACGCTGCTGAGCGGCTTCAGCATCACGATTTTCACGCCGCTGACGCGCTGGCTGGTCGATGGCCTCGGCTGGCGGGCGGCGATGGCGGTCCTGGGCGGGATGCTGCTCGCCGTGGGGACGGCGGTCCCGGCGGTCATCCGGGAGCCGGCCGGGCCGACGGGGGAGCGCCTGGCGCCGCGCAGCTTCCTCCGGGAGACAGCGGCGGGAGTCCGCCAGGCGGACGGGGCGTTCTGGCTGTTCACCCTCGCGTTTTTCGTTGCGACGGTGGCGTTCAGCGGATTCCAGTTCCACCTGGTGGCGGGGCTCGAAGGCCGCGGCTTCTCGCCGGGCGGGGTGGCCTGGGCCATCGCCGTCACGGGCATCGTCAGCCTGCCGGCCCGGCTGCTCCTCCCGATGCTCTCGGGACGGGTCTCGAGCCCGGCGATGCTGGCGATCTGCTTTGCGGGTGTCGCCGGGGCGGCAGCGACGGCCACCGTGGCCGATGCGTGGTGGCAGGTATGGGTGGTGGTCGGGCTGTTCGGCACGGTCTTCGGCGCGATCTACCCGCTGCGGGCCCTGGTCACCTCCGAGCGGTTCGCGGGCCCGTACTTCGGGCGGCTCATCGGACTGCAGGCACTCTTCGTGGCGGCTGGCCGGGCAGCGGGCCCGGCGGCGATCGGGCTGGCGAGCACCTCCCCGGCGGGGTACGAACTGGCATTCCGCGGCGCTGCGGCGGCCCTGCTCGCGAGCGCGGCGGTGACGTGGCTGGCCTTCGGCCGCGGGCGGCGGTGAAATAGCGCAAAGGGGGCGGGGGATGCATCCCCCCGCCCCCCTGGGCTGCACCGGGAGCCGGCGGCTCAGCCGAGCTTCTTAATCTCTTCGATCAGGGCCGGGATGACCTTCCGGTAGTCGTCGATGACGGCGTACTTGGCGACCTTGACCATGTTCGCCTCGGGGTCCTTGTTGATCGCCACGATGTTCTTCGAGCCGGCCATGCCTGCCATGTGCTGGCTGGCGCCGGAGATGGCGACGGCGATGTAGAGGTTCGGGGAGACGACCTTGCCGGTGAGGCCGACCTGCTGGCTCGGCGGGTACCAGCCGAGGTCGCAGGCGGCGCGGCTGGCGCCGGTAGCGCCCTTGAGGAGGGCGGCGAGCTCTTCGAGCATCTTGAAGCCGGAGGGGTCCCCGAGGCCGCGGCCGCCGGAGACGACGACCGGGGCATCCTCGAGGCGGATGCCGGTGCTCTCGGCCTTCTGGACGCCGAGGATCTTGATGCGGGCTTCGCCGGCGACGTCGATGGTGGTGACGGTGCCGGTGCGGGAGGCATCGGGTGCGAGGGCGTCGAACGACTTCGCCTTGACGGTGGCGATGGCCGGCGCGTTCTTGAAGGAGACCTCGGCGCGGGCGTTGCCGCCGTAGCAGGAGCGGGTGGCGATCAGCTTGCCCTGGTACTTCAGGTCGACGGTCTCCATCGAGACGGCGGTATCGAGGGCGAAGGCGAGCATGGGGCCGAGATCGCGGCCGAGGGCCGTCTGGCCGATGAGGACGATATCGGCGCCGGACTGCTGGAGGGCGGCCTGGACGGCGGGGAGGTAGACCTCGGCGAGGGCGCCCTGGAGGGCGGGGTTGGTATCGACGATGGCGGCGTCGGCGCCGAGGGCGATGAGCTCGTTACCGAGGGCCTCGCCGCCGGCGATGAAGGCGGTGACGCTGCCGGCGCCCTCAGCGGAGAGCTTGCGGGCAGCACCGAGGAGCTCGCCCGAGATGGGGGCCAGCGCCCCCTCGTTGGCTTCTGCGATGACCAGGATTCCTGCCATGGTGCGTGCTCCTCCTTAGATCAGCTTCGCGGCCCGGAGCTTCTGGGCGAGGTTGCGGGCCTTCTCTTCGGGCGTTTCGCCTTCGATGATCTCGACGTTGCTCTCGACCTTCGGGACGTAGAGGGCTTCGAGGACGAGCCGGCGGTTCTCCTTGCCCATGTCGCCGGCGATGCCGAGGTCGTTCGCACCCCAGACCTGCACGGTCTTCTTGGCGGCGAGCATGATCTGGCGGAGCTGCGGGTAGCGGGGCTCGCCGAACTCGTTCGAGACGGAGACGACGGCGGGGAGCGGCGTTTCGACCGTCTGGAAGCCGTCTTCGAGGACGCGCTCCACCTTGAGGCCGGCGCCGTTCTTTTCGATCGCCTTGGCGACGGTGACGCAGGGGACGCCGAGGGCCTGGGCGATGCCGAGCGGGACGACGCCCATGTCCCAGTCGGCGGCGGCGCGGCCGGTGAGGACGAGGTCGGCGCCGCCGAGCTTCTGGATGGCAGCGGCGAGGGCCTTCGCCGTCTGGAAGTTGTCGATGTCCTCGAACTCGGGGCCGGTGATGAGGACGCCTTCATCGGCGCCCATGGCGAGGGCGTGCTTGATGGCGTCGCGGGCAGACTCGGGGCCGAGGCTGATGACGGTGACCTTGCCGGTGCCGGCGGCCTCCTTCAGGCGGAGGGCGGCCTCGGTCGCCTGCGGGTCGTACGGGTTGACGACCGGGGCGATGCCCTGGGCCGGGATGACCTTCTTGGCAACCTCATCGACCTTGAAGGACGCGGCCGGGGTCTCGGGATCGGGGATTTGCTTGACACAAACGACGATGTTCACGCGGCGTTCCTTGCCTCCTGCGCGTTGCCGGTCCTCGTGCGGGGATGCGGGCCGGGGCGATTCCTGCAGTGAATTGGGGCAAACCCCGAGCAATGTACCACACGTGACGAGATTGTGAAATATCGCACCAATGCTGGCCGCCCGGCCAGCGGGGCCGGGCGGGGGCGCCGGCGGCGCGGGCCGTGAAACATCAACGTCATGACCCGGAAACAGGTTCGAAACGGCGTCGAAATCGGCGAGAAACCGCGCCTTCCTACCGTTACGGCCATCCAGCGGGGGCGTCCGCGGGGCCCCGGCCGCCGCACGCTGGCAATCCGCAGGTGCCGCGGGGCACCGGAACGTCACGGGGGTTCACGCGCATGAAACGGCGCACCTGGCTGCGCACACTGCACCGGCCGCTCGCTGTGCTGGGCGGCGCCATCCTGGCTATGGCGGCGATTTCTGCTGCCGCAGCCCAGGAACCAACGACCGAGGAGAACGTCGCCGACCTGCTCGCCGCGCTCGATACGACGTGGCTCCTCGTCGCGGGGTTCCTGGTGTTCTTCATGCAGGCAGGCTTCGCCATGCTGACGGGCGGGTTCGTCCGCTCCAAGAACACGGCGAACATCCTGATGAAGAACATGATCGACGCCTGCGTCGGCGGCCTCCTCTTCTGGGCCGTCGGCTACGGCATCGCCTACGGCGCCTCGGACTCGGCGAACGGGTTCATCGGCTGGGGCGACTTTTTCTACGACACGTACGAGGGGTTTGCGGGCTGGTTCTTCCAGTTCGCCTTCGCGGCGGCGGCGGCCACGATCGTGGCCGGCTGTCTTGCCGAGCGGCTGAAGTTCAGCGCCTACCTCGCCTACACGGTGGTCATTACGGGCTTCATCTACCCGGTGGTGGTCCACTGGGCCTGGGACGTGAACGGCTGGATGTCGGCCTTCAACGAGGATCCGTTCCTTGCCAGCGGCTACATCGACTTCGCCGGTTCGGGCGTGGTGCACATGGTCGGCGGCTGGGCCGGCGTCGTCGGTGCGGCGCTGCTCGGGCCGCGGCTGGGGAAGTTCGGCCCCGGCAAGCAGGTGAACGCCATCCCGGGCCATAACATCGGCATCGCCACGCTCGGCATGTTCATCCTCTGGTTCGGCTGGTACGGCTTCAACCCGGGTTCGACGCTCGCGCTGACGGGCGGCGGCGCGGCCCTGGCGGCGAAGGTTGCGGTCAATACGACGCTCTCGGCGGCTGCCGGCGGCGTTGCAGCGGTGATTTACTCGAAGATTCTGACCACGCGGTACGACCCCGGTCTCACCATCAACGGGATCCTCGCGGGACTGGTCGGCATCACGGCGCCGTGCGCGACGGTGGACCCGTGGGCGGCGGTCGTCATCGGCGCGGTGGCCTCGGCCGTGATGTACGGCGCGGTGCTCCTGCTCGATGTCGTCCGGATCGACGACCCGGTGGGCGCGTTCCCGGTGCACGGCGCCGCCGGGCTCTGGGGCGTGATCGCGGTCGGCCTCTTCTCGAGCGAGGGCGGGCTGGAGCAGGCCGGCTACAGCGACCCCTCGAAGTACGGGCTCCTGCTCGGCGGCGGCTTCGATCAGCTGGCTGCCCAGCTGGTCGGCGCGGCCGCGATCATCGGCTGGGTGGTGGTGACGGCCTTCATCCTCTTTACCGCCATCAAGTACACGATCGGCCTCCGTGTACCGCAGGAGGAGGAAGAGAAGGGGCTCGACCTGCTCGAGCACGGGCTCGACTCCTATCCGGACTTCGGGCCGACGGGCCCCGGCGTCTTCAGCCCGGGCGCCTAGGCTGCACGGCGATCAGCTAGACTCACCGCGGGGCCGGGCCCCGGCTCCGCGGACCATCGAGAGAGGAAGGCAACTGCAATGAAGCGCATCGACGCGATCATCCGGCCCTCCCGGCTCCCCTTCGTCCGCGAGGCGCTCGAAGAGCTCGGCTACGGCGGCATGACGGTGGCCGAGGTGAAGGGGCATGGCAAGCAGCGCGGCATCACGGAACAGTGGCGCGGGCGCGAGTACAAGGTCGAGTACCTGTCGAAGGCGTGGATCCTGATCGTGGTCAACGACCAGGACCTCCAGAAGGTCGTCAATGCGATTGTGGAGAACGCGCGCACCGGCGAAATCGGCGACGGGAAGATCTTCATTTCGGACGTGCTCGATGTGATCCGCGTCCGGACGAACGAACGGGGCCCCGCAGCGGTTTAGCCGGCGGCGCGGGCAGGCAGCGGCAGCGGCCGGGCACATGCAGTGCCCGGCCGTTGTGCTGCGCCGCAAGGAAATGCGTCCGTAACGTCGGCGCAAAGCGGACGAAATGCCGGGCGTTCAGAATCGGGACGATGCAGGCCCAGATGCGATGCCGGGAGGTGGAGGCGGGACGGTGCCGGCGCTGACCCTCGAGCCGTTCCGCAGGCGGGTTGAACAGCTGCGCGATGCCTGGGCGGAGCGGCGCGCGCTGCGCCGCATTGCGGGGGCGCACGACCGGGCGTCGCAGCTGGCGCTCCTGCGGACGCTCCACGGGTGGGCGGTGGAGGCCGCGGCCGACATCCGCGCGGTGTACGGCCCGGGGCTCGCCGTCGAGGTGAGCCGGCTGCCGGCCGACGATGCGGAGGCGGCCGCCTTCACGGTGCGCGTGGCGCAGGACCATACGCTGACCTTCGCCCTGGTGGAGCGGCGGCGGGTCGGCGGCACGCGCTGGCACATCGCGGTGACGATGAGCACCGGGGGGCCGCGCGGCTCAACCGCGGCAGCCGGGCCGGAGCGGCGGAACGGCCAGTGGACGCGGGCGCGGCTGGAGGACCTGCTCCTCTCGCTGCTGGGGGCGTACGAGCGGGCGCGGTCGGAGGGGAGCGAGGGGGCGGGCTAGCCCGCAGCCCGGTCCAGGATTTCGGCGACGCAGCGGAGGCCGGATTCGACGGCGCCCTGGATCCAGCCGTGGGCGAGGGAGGCGTGTTCGCCGGCGATGTGCAGCCGGCCCTCCGGGGCGATGATGTGGCGGTAGAGGTGGGTTTGCTGGCCCGGCTCGAAGAGGGCGTAAGCGCCGCCCGCGAACTCGTCCTGGTGCCAGACCTTGCTGGCTCCGAGTTCGAACTCCTGCCGGACCGCGGGGTGGATGACTTCGACGTTTTCGATCGCCTGGGCGAGGCGCTCCTCGGGGCTGAGCGTGCCCCAGCGGCGGGCGTCTTCGGCCCACGTGTAGCTGGCGAGGAGGATGCCGCGGCCGCCGGGCTCGCCGCCGGCGGGGTAGTAGATGGTGCGGATCGGGAGGTCGGTGACGGAGCCGCCGCCGCTGATGCCCTCGTCCTCCTCCCAGAAGCGGCGCCGGCACTGGAAGAAGATCTTCGTGGCCGCATCGTAGTAGAGGGTGCGGATGGCGCGCTGCTTGCCGCGGCTGAGGGCGGGGGTGATTTCGATGTGGCGGAGGAGGGAGAAGGGGATGGTGATGATCGCGCGGTCGGCCGTGAAGGTGTGTTCGCCGGCGACGGTTCGGCAGCGGACCTGCACGCCTTCGAGCGACTGGTGGATCGCGATGACGCGCATGCCGTAGCGGATGGCGTCGCCGAGTTCGGCGAGGAAGGCGCGGGGCAGGCGGTCCATGCCGCCGGGGATGGTGACGACATCGGTGAACCAGTGCCCGGCCTCTTCGCGAAGCACTTCGAGGAAGGCGCTGTTCATGAACGGCTCCATGTGGGTGAGGAGCCCCCAGAGCTCGATGGCGCCCTGCGACCAGCCGCGGGATTCGAGGAATTCGGAGAGGGAGTAGTGGTCGTACCGGCTGGCGACCTCCTCCCAGCCGAGGTCGCCGTGCTCGCGGATGGTTGCGAGCAGGGGGGCGATCTCCCGCTCCCAGCGGGTGCCGATCGGGAGGTCGGTTTCGCCGGGCTGGAGTTCGAAGTCGCCGGCGTGCTGCGCAGAATCGAAGTCGCCGCGGCGGACCCGTTCGCCGTTAAAGGCGACGTACGTGCGGGGATTCTCCATGACGAAGGGGACCGTCGGGAGGCGGAACCGCTCGACGTAGTGGAGAACGAGGTCGTGGGCGCGGGGGATGCGCATGGCGCCGGCTTCGCCGGAGAGGCCGTCGGAGAACGGTTCGCGGAAGGTCTGGATGCGGCCGCCGACACGGGGCTGGGCTTCGAGGATGGTGACGGTGAAGCCGCGGCGGCGGAGCTCGAAGGCCGCGGCGAGGCCGGCCATCCCGGCGCCGAGGACGAGGATGTGCTCGCGGCCGGCGGGGGCGGGCTGCGGGTCGGCGGCGAGTTCGCGGAGGCGTTCGGGCGTGACGGTCATTGCGGCCGGCAGGCTACCACAGGCGCGGGCGGCCGGGGATGGTCAATCGCGGCCCATGAGGCGGCTTCACCGCCCGGCGATCTGCAGGAAGGTGTCGACGTCGATTCCCATGGCGCGGATCAGGGCACGGACCGTGCCGGGACGCAGTTCGCGGTGGTTGGGCACAACGAGGATGGGGAGCCCCTGCGAGGGCGGAACGTACACCAGGTGCGACCCGGATTGCCGTTCGAGCTGCCAGCCGAGCCGCTCGGCAACCCGGCCGACCTCGCGCGCGGAGAACCCGGCCAGGCGGCTCACGCAACCTGCGCCGCGGGCAGGCTGAGTGCGATGGTTTCGACCACCAGCGGGGCGCCTTCCGCGGCAAGGTCGCGGAGCGCTCCGGCAACCGCATCGGCCACAAGTTCGGGCGTCTCATCGCGCGGGCGCTCCCCGCGGCGGGCGGCCGCATCGAGCCATGCCGCGAGCGCGCGTAGCAGTCCATCGATGGCCTCGTCGCGGCTCGCGGCCTCGGCGACGGCGCCGGGCATCGCCGGGCAGGTAGCGGTGTACCACCCCTCGGCGTCGCGGGCGAGGACTCCGGTGTACCGGGCGGCCATGGCCGCAGGCTACCACAGGCGCGGGCGGCCGGGGATGGTCAATCGCGGCCCATGAGGCGGCGGGCGATGCGGGCGGCGGCCTCCTTATCGCCGGGAGCGAGTTCGCCGTCGAGCACCATGGCGCCGAGCTGCCGCTTGATCACCCCGACCCACGGCCCCGGGGGGCGGTCGAACATCCGGACCAGCTCGTCGCCGGAGAGCGGGCTTTCGGCGCGGATTGCTTCGGCCTCCTCCTGCTCGGCGCGGAGGCAGGCCGCCTCGAGGGCGTCGTGGTAGGCGGTGTCGTCGTAGGTGTGGCTGGCGTTGTCGGCGCGCTTGAGCGCGAGGAGGTCGCGCCAGTGGCCGCCGAGCTTCGCCATGAAGCGGCGGACGGCGCGGCGGTCGGCCGGGTCGGGGCGGTCCATGTGGCGGCGGACGAGGAGGACGACGACGTGGCTTTCCGCCCGGCCGAGGCGAAGCCGCTCGAGGAGGGCAGCGGCGAGCTCGGCGCCGACGACCTCGTGGCGGTAAAAGCCCCATTCGCCGTTCGGCTTCCGGTGGCGGACGGCAGGCTTGCCGATGTCGTGGAGGAGCGCTGCCCAGCGGCGCAGGCGGAGCGTCTCCGGCGTGGCGGCGATCGCCTCGACGGTCGCGAGCGTGTGGCCCCAGACATCGAACCTGTGGAAGCGGTTCTGCTCGCAGCCGGGCATGGCGGCCAGCTCGGGGAGGGCGTGGGGAAGAGCGCCGACCTCGCGGAGGGCCTCGAGGCCGGCCGCCGGGGCCCGCCCCTGCAGGAGCTTGTCGAGCTCGGCGGTAACGCGCTCCTGCGAGAGGGTGGCGATGAGGTGGGCGGTTTCGCGCATCCCGGCGGCAGTGGCCGGGTCGAGCCGGAAGCCGAGCTGGCTGACGAAGCGGACGCCGCGCAGGATGCGGAGGGGGTCTTCGCGGAAGCGGGTGGCCGGGTCGCCGACGGCGCGGATGATGCCTGCGCGGAGGTCGGCCTCGCCGCCGAAGAGGTCGAGCCACTCGCCGGTGTGGGCGTTTTCGGCGAAGGCGGTAATGGTGAAGTCGCGCCGGGCGAGGTCCTCTTCGATGGTGCGGCCGAAGGTGACCTCGGGCCAGCGGCTGCCGCCGGCGTAGCTGTCGCCGCGGAAGGTGGTGATTTCGACCCACGTGTCCTCGACGAGGACGCCGATGGTGCCGAACCGCTTGCCGACGGTGCTCACCTTCGCGCCGAGGGAGCGGGCGATCTCCTCGATTTCGTCGGGGAGGGCGTCGGTGGCGTAGTCGATATCCTTCGACGGGATGCCGAGGAGGCGGTCGCGGAGGGCGCCGCCGACGAGCCAGAGCTGGCGGCCGCGGGCGCGGAAGGCCTCGCGCAGCGCCTCGTGGGTGATGGTCATGGCGGGATTGTCTGGCCGGCGGCGCGCGGGTGTCGAACCCGTGGCCGTCGCGGGACTGCGGGAAAACCCTGAGTGCGAGGGGCGAGCCCGGGGCGGTACGCTATGGCTGCTGGCCGCCACAGGGCTCCGGCGCGCCGGCGGGGGGACGACCACGAGCCCGGGCAGGCCCTGCGTGACGAACCCGGCTGACCTCGAGACACCCGAGCTTCTTGTGCAGCGGTACCTTGAGCTCTCGGCTGAATACGAGCAGTTCCGCTACCACCTGCCCGAGGCGCTCATCGAGTTCGAGCTCCCTTCGGCCCGGGTGACCTCGATGAACCGGCTGGCCGAGGTGCTGCTGGGGTACACGGTGGAGGATGTGCTGGCCGGGCTGTACGGCTACCAGGTGGTCGACGAGGAGAGCTGGCGGCGCGCGCTCCGGGCGGGCGAGGAGGACTTCGCCGGCACGGTGCACAAGGGGCTGCCGTATGAGCGGCGCCCGGGCCAGCAGGTGCACCGGTTCACGGCGATCCGGAAGGACGGTTCGCGCTTCCCGATCGAGGCGCAGGGTTCGTACATCGTCGATGCCCGGGGTGTGCCGACCGGGGTGCGGTTCCTCTTCCGCGACATCAGCGCACGGGTGGCTGCGGAGCGCGAGCACGCCCGGCTGGCGGCGATCGTGGAGTCGGCCGGTGACGCGATCGTGAGCCGCGACCTGGAAGGGCGGATCCTGAGCTGGAACCGCGGCGCGGAGGCGCTGTACGGCTGGACGGCCGCCGAGATGATCGGCCGGACTGCGGACGTGCTGGCCCCGCCCGGGCGGGAGGACGAGGTCCGCGAGCTGACGGAGCGGGTGAAGCGGGGTGAACACGTGCAGGTCACGACGCGGCGGCGGGCACGCGACGGCCGTATCATCGACGTTGAGCTGTCGCTCTTCCCGGTGCGGGATGAAGCCGGGCAGGTGATGGCCATCGGCGGCATCGCACGGGAGATCACTGAGCGGCTGCGGATGACCGAAGAGCTGGAGCGGACGAACCGGCTGCTGGGGGCGATTTCGCGGGCGCAGGCAGAGTTCATCGCCTCGGGGGACCACCAGGCTGTCTTCGAGGGGCTCCTCGCCGCACTGCTGGACCTGACGGAGAGCGAGTACGGATTCATCGGCGAGACGATGGCCGAGCCGGGAGGGGCGCCGAAGCTGCGGGCTATTGCGCTGACCTACCCGGAGGACCCCGCCGACCGGGCGAGGCTGGCCGAGGCGGCACCGCCGGACCTCGTCTTTGAGAACCTCGACACGCTCTTCGGGGTTACGCTCCGGACAGGGGAGCCCGTCATCAGCAACGACCCGGGCTCGGACCCGCGCGCCCACGGGACTCCGCCGGGGCATCCGCGGCTGACCAGCTACCTCGGCCTGCCGATCGTGAGCCGCGGCGAGGTGGTCGGCATGGTCGGTGTCGCGAACCGGCCGGGGGGATACAGCGACGCGGATGTCGCCTTCCTGCGGCCGTTCCTTGCCACCTGCGCGACACTCATCGAAGCGCTGCGCGCCGAGGAGCAGCGCCTCGCAGCGGAACGGCGGCTCGCGGCCGCACTGGAGCGCTCGGAGATCACGCTGTGGGAGTGGGACGTCGCCCGCGACGAGATGGTCGCCTTCGCCGGCAACTCCGAAGGGGCACCGCCCCAGCCGGGGCTCCCCCACTGGCTCGAGCGGGTCCACCCGGATGACCGGCGCGCGGTCGTCGCCGCCTTCGAAGCGCACCTGCGGGCGGAGGCCAGCGCGATCGACGTCGAGCACCGCTACCTCCTGCCCGGGGGCGGCTACGGCTGGTACCTCACCCGGGGGCGGATCATCGAGCGGGCCCCGAATGGGCGGCCGCTCCGGGCCGTCGGCAGCTTCCTGAACATCACCCGCCGGAAGGAGGCCGAGCTCGAGCGGGAGCGGCTCGAGCTGCTCGTCCGGCAGGCGCAGAAGCTGGAAAGCCTCGGCGTGCTGGCCGGGGGCGTGGCCCACGATTTCAACAACCTGCTCACCGCCGTGCTCGGCAATCTCTACCTGCTGCGGCAGGCCGCGCCGGCCGACCCCGCCCTCCGCGAGCTGATCGACGATGCGGCCCACGCGGCCGAGCGCGGGGCAGGGCTCGTACGGCGGCTGCTCGCCTTCGGCCGGCCCGATATCGCGCAGGACGAGGTCGTCGACCTCGACGAGCTGATTGCGGAGTCGGCGGCGCTCGCCAGGCCGATGGTGGAGCCCCAGGTGAAGCTGGTCATCCGGGGCGGCCCCGGGAAGGCGCGGGTGAAGGGGTCGGCGAGCGCGCTGGAGCAGGTCCTCGTCAACCTCTTCGTCAACGCGCGGGATGCGATGCCGGAGGGCGGGACGATCACGGTAACCCGCACCACCGCGGAGCTGGGCAGCCGCCGCCGGTGGGCGCCGCCCGAGCTGCCCCGCGGCCGCTACCACGTCATCGCCGTGCGCGACACCGGCACCGGGATGCCGCCCGAGGTGCTCGAGAAGATCTTCGACCCGTTCTTCACGACGAAGCCGGTCGGGCGGGGCTCCGGGCTGGGCCTGCCGACGGCGCTTGCCATCGCCCGGGCCCACGGGGGGTGGCTCTCGGCCGAGAGCACGCCCGGCCGGGGGAGCATCTTCCGGCTGCTCCTGCCCGTTTTGGCCGAAGGCGACGCACGCTGAACGCCGGGCGGCGGGCTGCTACAGTTCGGCCATGCGCATCGGTCTCATCTCCGATACCCACATTCCCGAAGCCCGCCACGAGCTCTGGCCGCAGGTGTTCGACGCCTTCCGCGGGGTCGACTGCATCCTCCACGCGGGCGACATCCACGACCTCGTGGTCATCGACCAGCTGCACGACATCGCGCCGACGTACGCAGCGCGCGGCAACGGCGAGGACGGCTCGGGCGGCCGGCCGGTCCAGCCCGACCACCCGCGGCTGCGGGAGGCGTGGCTGCTCGAGCTCGAGGGGCTGAAGGTCGGGCTGGTGCACGATGTGCCCATCCCGGAATACCCGCCCCACCTGACGCTGGAGCGGGCGCTGAAGCGGTACTTCGGCACGACGGATCTCGACGTGCTGGTCTACGGCGATACCCACGTGGAGGCAATCAACACGATCAACGGCATCCTCTGCGTGAACCCGGGCTCGCCCACCTACCCGCACAACCTCGAAACGCAGTACGGCACCATCGGCTTCCTCGAAATCAGCGGCGGGAAGGCGGAGGCCACCATCTGGCAGATTACCGACGACGGTATCGAGCCGTTCAACTGGAACCGCTGGAAGCGGCCGTGGTAGCCGGGGCCGGGGTCAATCGACCGGGGCGCTTTTGACGAGGATGACCGGCACCGGCGAGCGGCGGGCGACGCCGAGCGCCGTGCTCCCGGCGATGAGGTGGCGCCGGGCGCTGTGGCCGTGGGTGGCGCTGGCGATGGCGTCGGCGCCGAGCTCCTTCGCGGCCTCGATGATGGCGGTATCGATGCCCGCGCCCGGCGGCACGACCGGCAGGTGGCAGGCGACCTCCACGCCGGCCGGGATGCGCGGGCGGAGGGCTTCGAGCCCGGGGAGGGCACGCGCCTTCGCCTCGGGCTCGGTTTCGAGGGCGCGCATGACCACAACTTCGACGAGGGTGACCCTGACACGTCCGGGAAGGAGCAGGGGCGCGAGCGCGGGGAAGACGCTGCGGGCATCGGGCGAGCCGTCGGTGGTGACCAGAAGGTGGTAGGGACCTGCGTGCGGCATGACGGGCGGGCAGCCTGAGAGTGTCATGACGGGCAGGTCGGCCCGGCCGAGGACGCCCATGGTGACGCTGCCGAAGACGGCGTGGCGGATGGCGCCGGTCCCGCGGGAGGCCATGGCGACCAGGACAGCGCCGAGCTCATCGGCGGCGCGGTGGATGGCTGCGGGGACATCCTCGCCCCAGCGCCGCTCGATGACGAGCGGCTCGCCCTCGATCCCATGGTCCGCGAGGAGGGTGCGGAGCTCGGCTTCCCAGCGGGTTCGCACGCCGGAGACGGCCTCGGCGAGCCGCCCGGCGACGACGCCGGCCGCATCGGAGCGGGGATCGAGCACGCGGGCGAGATGGAGCCGGGCACCGACCGCGCGGGCGAGGGCGGCGGCGTGGGGGAGGATGCAGGCGGAGCGCTCGGAGCCGTCGGTGGTAACGAGGATGTTCATCGCGGCGATTGTAGGGGAGGCCGGGCGACGGGGCGCGGGCTCAGCGGCCGAGCTGCACCGGCTCGCGGGGGAGGTCGCCGCGGGCGAGGGCCGCGAAGAGGTCGGCGAAGTTGGCCGGGACGAGGCGCTCCGGCCAGCCGGCGAGCTCCTCGGGAGTGAACCAGCGGTACCGCTGGAGGAAGGCGCGCTCCTCAGCGAGGTGGCGGGAGGTATCGACCTCGAAGGCGGGGCAGCGGACGAGGTAGTACGCCTCGCGCTGGCGGATGAGCCGCTCGCCCCAGCGGAAGGACTGGTCGCGGACCCAGACGCAGGGGCCGATGTCGCAGGACTGGAGGCCGGTTTCTTCGAAGAGTTCGCGGCGGAGGGCATCGAGTTCGGTTTCGCCGGGTTCGAGGCCGCCGCCCGGGGTGATCCAGAAGACGCGGGTGGGGTCGCCCGGGGCGTGGATGCGGAAGAGGAGGGTGCGCCCGCGGTCATCGAGGATGACAGCGCGGGCGGCGAGCCGCGGCTGGAGGGTATCCATGGCAACAGGGTACGCCGGGCGGCGGTTAGGGGACGGGTGCGCGCTCGCGCCTGTGCGGGCTGGCTGGTATGCTCGGGGGCAGGCGCGGGGTGTAGCTCAGCCTGGAAGAGCGCTGCGTTCGGGTCGCAGAGGCCACAGGTTCAAATCCTGTCACCCCGACCAGTTTTGTTTTTCCGCGGGGCGAGTCGATGAGCGGGCCTCTCGTGGCCCCGGGAGAGCTGCGGACGGTCGCCGACCTGGCATTTCTGGGCGCGGACAGCCGGGCGGACGAGCTTGAGATTGACCTCCACGAGGTGAAGTGGGTTGCGCCGGCGGGCGTTGTGGCGCTGCTCGCCCAATGCCTGGGGGCGCAACGAGCCGGTCGCCGCGCTGCCGTCCGGCTGCCGCGCGATCCGGCCGTCCTTGCCTACTTCGACCGAATCGGAATGTACGACGAGCTGGTCGTGAACGGCTGGAGTGTTGCTCCCGGGGCGCGGGCGCCCGCCGCCTACCGGATCCATCACCACGTGCCGGTGATGCGCATCACCGACTTTGCCGAACTCGAGGAGATGGGCATCCGCCTGGAGGGGGTGCTGCGCGCGGCAGGGCTGGCAAGCCTCATCGAACCGATTTTCACCGTAGCATCGGAGCTGTCCGGGAACGCACGCGACCACGGCTCCGACTGCTACGCCGTCCTCCAGACCCACACCGGGCGGACCAGCGGCACGCCGGGGGTACACCTTGCAGTTGCGGACTTCGGCCCGGGCTTCGCAGCCAACCTGCGGCCCGTGCTCGGTGACCTGCCGCCCGAGGAATGCATTGCGCGGGCCTTCGAGGAGGGGATCACGTCACGCGCGGAGCCGTACCGCGGGTACGGGCTGCACCACGTTGCCCTGGCGATTGGAGCCATCCCCGGCGCCACACTCGACATCGCTTCCGGGGGCGGGCTCGTGAGCCTGTCTAATTCCCGGATGCAGGCCAGCCCGTTCGCCCACCTCCCGTTTACGGTTGCCAGTGCCTATTTTCCTGTACCATTGCTCGATACCGAGGTGGGCCATGGAGCTGCGCCTGAAAGATAGTGGCCGAACGTTCGCGACCAGGTGGCGGGCGCGGCAGATTCTTGAGGAGCTGCCGGAAGACGACGCCCCAGAAATCAGCGTGGCGCTCGACGAGATTGTCGCAAGCCCGTCGTTCCTCGCAGAGCTGTATGTGGGGCTGCTCGAGCGGTACGAGCGCGTCATCCTCCTCGGTCTGCCAGACCACCAGGCTTTGGCAGTTCGTGTGGCGGCAAGCATGGGGCTCGGCGACCGGGTTGTCGCTGCTGCCACGGCGGGCGGGTAAGCCTCCGTCTCTGCATCGTCGGTTCCCCGGGGCGGCTGTTATCCGCCGAATCACCGAACAGGTGATATGCTGCGGCCCTGATTTCCCAGGGGGAGCCCGCCATGCCCCGGTTTCGCGCCCTCGCCGCACTCGCCCTCGGTGCCGCCGTCATCCTGTTCGCTGCCGCCTGCGGCGGCGGTGACGGGCAGGCCCGGACGGAAGAAGGCCTCAAACGGGCCGTCCGGGAGGCTGCGGAAGGCCTGTTCAAGGGCGACTACCGGAAATGGTACGACTCCTACGCGAAGGAGTGCCGCGACCAGGTGGACTTCAAGGAGTTCGAATCGACCACCCGCCTCGGCGTCGTGTTCATCGAGCAGCTCGCGGGCGTGAAGCTGAAGGACTTCAAGGTCGCCGGCGTCGAGGTCCGCAACTTCACGAAGGACGGCGCGGAGGTCTCGGTCACGATCGAGGCGCCGAAGGCCGCCGAGGGGTTCGAGGACTTTGTCGGCGCCGGCGAGTTCGAACCCTGGAAGTGGGAGGACGGCCGCTGGGTCGCAGCCGATTGCTCGGGGCTCGCCGGCGGCAGCGGCGACGATTTCGGCGACAGCGGGCCCGCGCCGACCGTTCCGCCGCCCGGGTCGGGGCCGAAGCTCGGTGAGACCGTCGAGGCCGGCAAGGCGCGGGTCACGGTCCACGCGGTTGAGGACCCCGCGCGCGCACCGGACGCCGTGGTCGAACCGGGCCGCCGGCTCGTCGCCATCGAGGTCAGCATCGAGGCGGCGAAGGGGAGCGTGTCGGTCGCGACCTTCGACTTCACGGTCCAGGACGAGAAGGGCTACACCTACGACCCGGCGTTCTTCGGCCGCGAGCCGGCGCTGAAGATGACCGACCTCGCCCAGGGGCGGACGATCCGCGGTTGGGTGACCTTTGATGTGCCGAAGGACGCGAAGCTGGTGGCGGTCTACGCAGACCTCGACTTCCCGAAGCCGGAGACGCTGGTCGCCGACCTGACCCGGAAGTAGCGAGCGGGGGTGGCAGCGTTCATGCGGCCGGAGTAGCCTTGCCCCGATGTCGAAGCCGCCGGCCATCATCGCCATCGACCTGCCCGCCGGGCTGCTCGAAGACCTGCGCCGCTCGGTGACGCCGATCGTGACGGGCAGCGACCCGGCGGCGATCGCCGAGGCGCTGCCGCGGGCGGAGGGGATCCTCTGCAGCGCGCTCTTCCCGCTGCCGGCGGAGACGCTCGACCGTGCGCCGCGGCTGCGGGTGATTTCGAACTTCGGCGTGGGCTACAACAACGTCGACCTCGAGGCGGCCACGGCCCGCGGCATCGCCGTCTGCAACACCCCGGGGGTGCTGAGCGGCGCGGTGGCCGACCTGACGATGGCGCTCATCCTGGCGATCGCCCGGCGGCTGTTCGCGAACGCTGCGTATGTGCGGGCGGGCGGCTGGAGCCGGCGCGAACCGCCGCCGCCGCTGGGGTGGGACCCGGCCGGCAAGACCCTCGGCATCATCGGTTTCGGGCGGATCGGACAGGCCGTGGCCCTGCGCGCGCAGGCGTTCGGGATGGAAGTGGTCTACCACGACCTCGTCAACGAGCCGGTCGAAGGGCTGGAGGACTGCCGCCCGGTTCCGCTCGAGGAGCTGCTGGAACTCTCCGACGTGGTGACGCTCCACGTGAACCTTGACCCGTCGACGCACCACCTCATCGGCGCGCGAGAGCTGGCGCTGATGAAGCCGACGGCGTGGCTCATCAACACCTCGCGGGGGCAGGTGGTCGACCAGCAGGCCCTGGCGGCCGCGCTGCGCGACGGGACGATCGCCGGGGCCGCGCTCGATGTGCTCGACCCGGAGCCGCCCGCGCCGGACGAACCGCTGCTCGCGATGGAGAACGTCATCGTGCTGCCGCACGTGGGCTCGGCGACGGTGGAGACGCGGGCGGCGATGCGGGACATGGCCGTCCGGAACCTGGTGGCCGTGCTGACGGGGCGGACGCCGCCGTCGTGCGTCAATCCGTCGGTGCTGGAGCGGGCGGCAAGCCGCTGAAAGGAGCCGGGATGCGGACGAACACGGTGAAGGAGCGCTGGGCCCGGGGCGAGGTCACCTTCGGGGGCTGGCTTTCAATTGCGAACACGTTTACGGCCGAAATCATGGCCCACCAGGGGTTCGACTGGCTGTGCATCGATATGCAGCACGGCGTAGTTGATTACCAGGCAGCGGTGGCGATGCTGCAGGTCATCGGCGGGACGGAGACGGTGCCCTTCGTGCGGGTGCCCTGGAACGAGCCGGGGATCATCGGCAAGGTGCTCGATGCCGGTGCGATGGGCGTCATCATCCCGCTGGTGAACAGCCCGGAGGAGGCCCGCCAGGCGGTGGGCGCCTGCCGCTACTACCCGGAGGGGTACCGGAGCTTCGGCCCGACGCGCGCGGCCTACTACGCCGGGGCGGACTACTTCGCCGGGGCGAACCGGGAAGTGGCCTGCATCCCGATGATCGAGACGCAGCAGGCGCTCGAGCGGCTGGAAGAGATCCTCGCGGTGCCGGGCATCGATGCGGTCTACGTGGGGCCGGCCGACCTGAGCATCACGCTCGGGCTGCCGCCGCGGATGGACAACGAGGGCGCCTTCGAAGCGGCCCGGCTGCGGATTGCGGCCGCCTGCCGGGAGCGCGGCATCGTCGCGGGCATCCACGCGAACGCGGCACTGGCGGCGAAACACGCGGCGGCGGGCTTCCAGATGATCACCGTGTGCGGCGATGCGGGGGCGCTCGCGGCCCAGGCGGCAGCCGACCTCCGCCAGGCGCGCGGGAGCGCCGGGGGCGGGGGACGCTCCGTCTACGGCTGAGGCCGCGGAACTAGGGCGTCCTCGGGTGCGCCTTGAAGAACTCCCAGGCGATGTCGCTGGCGCTGATGGAGGTGGTCGTGGCGCCGAGCCGCGGGACCGGCACCGCGCCGGGCCAGGTGTGGCCGCCCCCTTCGACCCGGTAGTGCACCACGGGCGCCCGGCAGCCCTGGTACTCGACTTTCACGACGTCGGCGGCGATGCGGGTCTCCGCCGGCGGGGCATCGCTGCAGCCGTTGTGCTTCGCCCAGGCGTCGAGCACGGCGGCCACACCGGGGAAGGGCGTCCCCGAAACGGCGCCGGCGTTGATGGTCCCGGCCTGGTAGGGCACGACCGTATCGTCGGTGCCGTGGAAGAGGACCATGGGCACCGGGCGTTCGCCGCAGCCGGCGGCCGGGGCGGATTCGCCGGCCACCGGGGCGACCGCCGCGATGAGGTCCTGCGCGCGGCAGGCCAGGGTGGTCGACATGAAGCCGCCGTTCGACATGCCGGTGGCGTAGACGCGGGCGGGGTCGAGGCAGAGTTCGTTGCCGAGCGCGGCGACAAGGTCGTAGACGAACTGGATGTCATCGAGACCGGCGGCGATGAGCCAGGAGTTCTGGACGCCGTTGGGGCTGGCGACGACGAAGCCTTCGCGCTGGGCGATGGGCACCCAGCCGCCGTAGATGTGCTGCTGGGCGCCGGTGCTGCCGAGCCCGTGGAAGTTGAGGACGAGCGGCATCGGCTCGGCCGCCGGGCCGGCCGAGGGCGGGAGGTAGACGAGGTAGGTGCGGGTGCGCCCGGCGGACTGGAGAGTGCGGGAGACCGTCTCGCCCGCCTTGAGGTCGGCGGGCAGGGGCTGGCGGCAGCCCGGGGTGCCGCGGAGGGCGGGCGCAGGGTTTGGGGAGGGGGACGGCGCGGGCGTGGGTGCGGCCGGGGCCTCGGTGGGCGAGCGTGCGGGTGCGGCCGGCTCGTCGGCGCCGGTGCAGGCGCCGAGGGAGATGCCGAGCGCCACGAGCAGCAGGGCGAGGAAGGCCAGGAGGCGGGCGCGGCGAGCCATGTGCCAGATAGTACGGCGGAATGGCGCGATGCAGCAGGGGGCACACGCGTGCAACACGGGTGCTCTCCATGCTGCGCCCCGGGGTTGTTAATGTCCGCTCTAGAATCTGTCCGCGATGTCCGCCGCAATCGAAGCCCGCGATGTCGTAAAGCGGTACGGAGCGCTGGAGGCGGTCGCGGGCGTGTCGCTGGAGGTGCCGGCCGGGGAGGTGTTCGCCCTGCTCGGCCCGAATGGGGCGGGCAAGACGACATTCGTCGAGATTCTCGAAGGGTTCCGGCGGCGGACGGCGGGGGAGGTGCGGGTGCTCGGCACGGACCCGGAGGCGGGCGGGCTCGCGTGGCGGGTGCGGGTCGGCGTCGTCTTTCAGTCGGCGGGGTATTTCGATGCCCTCACCCCGCGGGAACTGCTGCGCCACTTCGCCGGGTTCTACCCGGACCCGCTCGACCCGGACACAGCGATTGCGATGGTCGGCCTGGAGGAGAAGCGGAATACCCGGATTGGGAAGCTCTCAGGCGGCCAGAAACGGCGGGCTGACCTGGCGCTCGGGCTGATCGGGGACCCGGAGCTGCTCTTCCTCGACGAGCCGACGACGGGTCTGGACCCTGAGGGCCGGCGGCAGGCCTGGGCGGTCATCAAGGAGTTCGCCGCCCGCGGCCGAACCGTCCTGCTCACGACCCACTACCTCGACGAAGCGGAGGAGCTGGCCGACCGGGTGGGGATCATCGTGCGGGGCCGAATCGTGGAGCTCGGCCCGCCGCATACGATCGGCGGCCGGGAGCGGGAGCTGGCGCGCGTCACGATCGACCCGCCCCCCGGGCTTCCGCCGCCGCCGGGCGACTGGGAAGCCCACGCCGATGGCCGCCTGGAGCTGCTGACGCCGGAGCCGACGGCCGTCGTCGTCGCGCTCGCGCGGTGGGCGGAGGCGCAGGGCTGCGGGGAGGTGCCGGGGCTTGAGGTGCGCCGGCCGACGCTGGAGGACATCTACCTGCGGCTGGTCCGGGAACACGGCGGCAATGGCGAGTCGGCGGGATGAGCGGGCGGACACCCGGACCGCGCACCTTCGCGCCGAACTCGCCGGCCCGGCTGGCGCGCCTCGGGGCGAGCCGGGTCGGGATTGAGCTGGTCGGCTTCTTCCGCTCAACCGACCAGGTCTTCTTCACGTTCCTGCTGCCGGTCCTGTTCGTGGTGGTGTTCTCGACAGTGTTTTCTGGCGACCTGCCGGGGCCGCCCGGGCGGGGGACGGTGCCGTTCGCGCAGTACTTCGTACCGGGGATGATCGCCGCAGGGGTGATGAGCGCCGGCTTCGCGGGGCTGGCGATCGGCATCGCGATCGAGCAGCACGACGGCCTGCTGCGGCGGCTTTCGGCGACGCCGCTGCCGCGCACGGCGTACTTCATCGGCAAGGTGGGGCTGGCGATCACGACGGCGGTGCTGATGGTCGCGATCATCCTGGCGATCGGTATGACCTTCTACGGGGTATCGCCGCCGCGGGACGCGGGGCGGTGGGCGGTGTTCGCAGCGGTGCTGTTCCTCGGCGTGGGCTCGTGCAGCCTGCTCGGGATTGCGTACACGCGGCTAATCCGGAGTTCGACGGCGGCTCCGGCGGTGGTGCAGCCGCCGTACCTCGTTCTCCAGTTCATCAGCGGCGTGTTCATCCAGTACTCATCGGTTCCGGGGTGGCTGCAGGCGGTCGCGAGCGTTTTTCCGCTGAAGTGGATGGCGCAGGGTTTCCGCTACGTGTTCCTGCCGGAGTGGGTGGCGGCGGTGGATTACGGCGGCAGCTGGGAGATTGAGCGGGTCCTGGCGGTGCTGGCGGCGTGGTTCGTCGGTGCGGGCCTGCTGGCGCGGCTGGCGTTCCGCTGGGACCGTTCGCGGGGGTAGGGGGTAAGAGGCCGCGAGGCGCTTCACCGCGATGGGCGCCTCGTGTAGCGTGCACGGCACAGAATTCTCCCGGGCGCACGGTGCCCGGACGGAGGTGCGGGCGCGATGAAGTTCGAAGACGTGCGGAAGGTGGGCTGCCTCGGCGGCGGCGTGATGGGCGGCGGCATCGCCCAGGTGTTCGCGGCCGCCGG
Organism: Tepidiforma thermophila; assembly: GCF_002563855.1. Classification (NCBI taxonomy): domain Bacteria; kingdom Bacillati; phylum Chloroflexota; class Tepidiformia; order Tepidiformales; family Tepidiformaceae; genus Tepidiforma; species Tepidiforma thermophila. Next base: position 645,846 of record NZ_PDJQ01000001.1, on the reverse strand, counting down.
CTACGACGTGGTGGTGCGCGATATCAGCGACGAGGCGATCGCGAAAACGCGCTCCGCCATCGAAGACGGCAAGTGGGGCCTCAAGCGGGCCGTGGAGCGCGGCAAGCTCGGGTTCGACGACGCGGTCGCGGCGATGGCTCGCATCGCCTACACGACGGAGCTCGCGCCGCTGGCGGACTGCGACATCATCATCGAGGCGATCCCGGAGAACCTGGAGCTGAAGCAGCGCGTCTTCCAGGAGCTCGACGGTCTGGTGAAGCCGGAAGCGATCTTCGCGACCAACACGAGCGGCTTCTGCATCCAGGACGTCGCGCGGGACGTTTCGGAGGCGCGCAAGGAGCGGTTCATCGGCATGCACTTCTCCAACCCGGTGAGCGTGATGCGGATGTGCGAGGTGGTGTGGACGCCGCAGAACAGCGAGGAGGTGATCGCGACAGTGCGGCGGCTGGCGGAGGCGGCCGGGAAGGAGGTCTCGATGGTGAAGGACACGCCGGGGACCTACGGGTTCATCCTGAACCGGGTGTTCGCCGCGGCTGCGCGCGAGGCCCGCGCCATCGTGGAGGCGGGCATCGCGACGAAAGAGGACGTCGACAAAGCGATGATCACCGGCCGGAACTGGCCGTCCGGCTTTTTCGGCGGCCGGGGCGGCATCGGCAGGGAGTGGTAGCCGGGCCGAAGGCTACTGCGCGGCGGCGACGCCCAGCTCCGCGAGGAGCTTGCGGACCCGCTGCTCGATGTCTTCGACGATGGCCTCGACGACCTCGCGGGGCTGGCCGGCCGGGTCGGGCACCTCCCAGTCCATGTAGCGCTTGCCGGGGTAGATGGGGCAGGCGTCGCCGCAGCCCATGGTGATGACGACATCGGCCGCGCGGACGACTTCGTCGCTGAGCGGCTTGGGGAACTCCTCGGAGAGGTCGATGCCGCGCTCGGCGAGGACCTCGACGACGGCGGGGTTGATTTCGTCGGCCGGGTCGGAGCCGGCGGAGCGGACGCTGACGGCGCCGCCGCTGAGCCGCGCGGTGAGCGCGGCGGCAATCTGCGAGCGGCCGGCGTTGTGGACGCAGACGTAGAGGACTTCGGGCCGGTCCTTGGCGATCAGCCCCTCGGCCTGGGCGAGGGCGCGGAGCCGCTCGCGGCTGTAGCGGTGGACGAAGACGGGCACGAAATCGAGCAGGCGGGCGCGCCCCCGGATGGCATCGAACGATTCGGTGACGTACCGCTCGACCGTTTCGGGGGAGAAGATCCCGGCGAACTCGCGGGCGAGGGCTTCGGCTTCGCGGCGGACGCGGGCGCGGAGTTCACCCTCTTCGGCGGGGGTCAGCTGGAGTGCGGCCATGGTCAGCTCCTTCCTGGTGGCGGCGGCCCCGGGGGCGAGCCGGGGCGGATGAGTTCGAAGGCGAGGGCGCCGAGCAGCGCGCCGGCGATCGGCCCAAGCCAGTACACCCAGTGGGCATGCCACGCGCCGGAGGCCACCGCCGGGCCGAACGAGCGCGCGGGGTTCATGGAGGCGTTCGCGACCGGGCCCCAGCCCGTGGCGGCCATGGCGACGTAGCCGCCGATCGCGATGGCGGCGAGGGCGCCCTGCGCGCGGGCATCGGTGGCGACCGAGAAGACGACCAGGGCGAGGAAGAAGGTGAGCACGACTTCGGAGACGAGGGCGGCGTCGGTCCCGCCGAGGCGGGGAAGGCTGGCGCCGGCATCGGCGTAGTCGCCGACGATGGCGACGATGGCGAGCCCGGCGAGTGCAGCCCCGGCGAGCTGGGCGGCGATGTAGCCGAGCGCTGCCGCCGGGCCGATCCGCCGGCGCGCGGCGAAGGCGAGCGTGATCGCCGGGTTGATATGGCAGCCAGAGATGTGGCCGAGCGCGAAGATCATCGCCATCACGATGAGCCCGAAGCTGAGCCCAATGCCGACGCCGCTGACGGCGCCGCCAGAGGCCGCATCGACCGCGATGGCGCCGGGGCCGGCGAAAACGAGGGCGAACGTGCCAAGCGCCTCGGCGAGGTACGGTGCGGCCTGCTCACGGGACATCCGGGGCGATGCTCCAAGTGCGTGATTAACGGGAGATTAGCGCGCCGCCCGCGCCGGCGCGCCGGCGGACGTGTCGTAGGATGAGGGCGTGATTACCCGCGAGGACCTCGTGAAGTACGTGGTGAACGTGCAGGCGCGGACGTACGAGGCGTTCGAACGGCTGCGCGACGAGCACCTCGGGTGGCGGCCGGCGCCGGGCGAGTACACGGTGGCGGAGCTGGCGCTGCATATCGTCGCCAGCCGGCGGATGAACCTCGAGGCGGTCCTCAGCGGTCAGCCGCGCTACCCCGGCCACGAACCGCCGCCCGGGCTGACCGCCGACCGGCTGCGGGCGCTCTGCCTGCGCACGGGCAAGAAGACCGTCGCCGTGCTGACGACTGCCGACCTGGAGCGGACGATCGGCAACCTGGCGGGCGACCCGTTCCCGGCGTGGAAGCGGGTGCTCGGCGGGCTCGTTGAGCATGAGGTCCACCACCGGAGCCAGCTCTGCTCGTACCTCGCGGCGCTGGGGGTCGAGCCGCCGCCGCTGTTCGGGCTGCGGGTGGAGGAGCTGCCGCGCTGAAGCCCTCAGCCGGCGGTGTACCGGGCGATGAAGGCGCCGGCAGCCCGGACGGCTTCCTGCGCCTCGGGGAGCATGCCGAACAGCTGGAAGACGTGGAAGAGGTCGCGCCAGGGCTCGAAGGTGACGGCGGTGCCGCCTTCGATCGCGCGGATGGCGAGCCGGACGGCGTCGTCGTAGAGGGTCTCGGCGGTGCCCACCTGGATGAGCAGCGGCGGCAGGCCGGCGAGGTCGGCGTGGATGGGTGAGGCGAGGGGGTGGCGCGGGTCCTGCCCGGCGAGGTACCAGTCGGCCATCTGCTGGATGCCGGGCCGGTGGACCATCGGGTCGATGGCGTCGCGTTCGTCCATGGAGGCGCCCTCGAGGGCGAGGTCGGCCCAGGGGGAGAAGGTGACGGCACAGGCAGGGAGCGGGTCGCCGGCATCGCGGAGGGCGACGAGAGCGGCGACGGTCAGCCCGCCCCCGGCGGAGTCGCCGGCGATGGCGATGCGGCCGGGCGCGATGCCCTGCCCGAGGAGCCAGCGGTAGGCGGCAACCGCATCCTCGACGGCCGCGGGGAAGGGGTGCTCGGGGGCGAGGCGGTAGTCGAGGGCGAGGCCGGCCGCACCGGAGGCGGCCGAGAGGCGGGAGACGACGCCCCGGTGGGTGGCGATCGACCCGATCACATACCCGCCGCCGTGGAGGTAGAGGATGGCGCGGTCGCGGCTGGCACCGGGACCGGTGATCCACTCGGCGGGGACGCCGGCGGCATCGACCGGCTCAGATACCGTTCCCGGCTCGGGGCCGCCGAGGACGGCCATGCTCTCCATGTTGGCGCGGAGCTGCTCGACGGACGGGGACTCGAGGGGCGCGGGAGCAGCGCGGAACATGGCGGCCAGCTGCTCGGCTTCGGGGCTCGGCATGGGGCAATCCTCCAGTGCGCAGGTGCGTGGAGCATAACGGTTTGGGGTGCGGCGTGTGCGGGCCGGGTCACCGCCGGGCCGGCGGCGCGCCCCGGGCATAGGCGGCGATCGCGGACGTTGCGAGCGCCGCCAGCAGGGCCGAGACGAGGAAGGCAGCCTCCGCGCCCCAGCGGCCGACGACGAACCCGCCGAGCGCGGGGCCGAGGGCCAGCGCCAGCCCGCTGAGCGCGACGGAGAGGCCGATCAGGGTGCCGCGGTGGCTTTCGGGGGCGAGGTCCATCACCGCCGCGTTCCATGCCGGCACGGTGAGGACGTTGCCGGCGAAGACGAGGGTCGCTGCACCCATCGCGACGGGCAGGCTGGCCGTCGCCGCCAGCACCAGGAGGCCGGCGACGAGGCAGAGCTGCCCCGCGGCGAACGGCTTCCAGCGGCCGAACCGGTCGGCGAGGTCGCCGGCCGGGATGTAGAGGAGCGCGCCGACCGCCACGGCAGGGACCAGTGCGAGGGTGAGCCGCGAGAAGGTGACCCCGAGCTCCCGTTCGCCATAGGGGCGAATGGCCGGCACGAGCATGGCGAGGGCGATGCTGGCGAGGAGGATGAGCCCGGCGAGGGCGGCAACCCTGCCGGTCAGCACCGCGCGGAGCGGCGGCCGGGCCGGGCCATCGACCCGGCGGAAGAGCGACCCTCCGCGGTAGTTCGGGATGCCGAGGAGAGCGGCGGCGAAGGCGAGCCCGACGCTCACCGCGGCGGCGCCGAAGAGCTCGCGGCCGCCGGCGTGGTCGACGATGAATGCGCCGCCGAGGGCGCCGATGCCAAATCCGGCGAGCTGGGCGAGGTTCAGGAAGCCGATGACTTTGCCGCGCCGGTCGACCGGGTAGAGGTCGGCGGCGATGGCGTAGGCCGCAGGCCAGAGGAAGGCCGTGGCGGCGCCGAGCATGGCGGCGAAGGCGAGGTAGGCCCGCGCGTCGCGCACGGCGCCCATGAGGGCGATGGCGGGGAGCATGAGGAGGAAGCCGAACAGGAGCCCGGCGCGCCGCTCGACGCGGTCGGCGAGGGCGCCGGTCGGCGTTTCGAGGAGGAAGCGGGCCGCGCCGTAGGCGGCGAGCAGGTAGCCGCCCCAGGCATCGGAGGTGTCGAGCTCGCGGGGGACCCACTCCTGGAATGCGGCGAAGAGGATGATGCCGAGGGCGCCCTGGACGAGCAGGATGGCGAGGGCGAGCGGCAGCGGGTAGCGCCGGAACCCGGGCGGGAGGCTGCCGTCCATCGCCTTCGAGCCTACGGCCGGCGGGCGGAACGGACGACCGCGGGCGCGGCCCCGGCGCTCAGGGGATCTTCGCCTCGGCCTTGAGGACGGCCAGGATGGCGCGGGCCGCCCGTTCGCCGCCGGCGCGGACGAGGTGGACGCCGTCGGGGTGGCGCATCTCCTTCACCTGGCCGTCATCATCGGCGAGGTAGGCATCGTAGCCGCCGGAGGGGGTCGTGAACAGCGGCCAGAGGTCGATGAACTGCACCCACGGGCGCTTTGCGGCCTCTTCGCGGTAGATGGCGTTGAGGGCGGCCATCCGTTCGCTGAACTCGGAGCTGCGCATGATGGGCTGGCCGACCCAGAGGACGAGCCGGTCCTGGCCGCCGAGGAGGTCCATCACGCCGGCGACGCGGCGGCGGTACTCGGCGGTCCAGCCCTCCTCGCCGGGCTGGAAGATCTTGCCGTCCGGCGTCTTGATGCCCTGGGAGTCGTTGGCGCCGAACATGACGATGAACACTTCGTAGCGGCCGGACTGGACGAGCTGGTTGAAATGACCTGGCCAGTCGAAGAAGTCGGGGCGGGTGAGGCCGCTGGAGAGCTGGGGGTCGTGGGTGGCGGCGATGACGCCGGTTTCGGCGGCCTGGCGGAGGAAGGCCTCGCCGAGCACCTTCACCATCGAGTCGCCGCCAATCCAGACGCGGAGGGGGTCGGCGGCGGTGGGGGTGCGGAGGCGCGGGCGGGGATCGGGCGTGGGCGTCGGCGTGGCGGCGGGCGTGCCGCGGCCTGGGGCCGGGGTGCGGGCTGGCGTGGCCGTTGCGGGCGGCGCAACACCCGGTTCTTCGCCGCCGGGCGCGGCCGGGAGCTCGAAGAGGTCGCCATCGCTGCGGCCGAGGGCGCGGTCGAGCAGGTTGCGCGGCTCATCGAGGAAGAAGGCCCGGCTGACGGCTGCGAAGGGCTTCCAAACGGCGAGCCAGAAGTCGCGTTCGCGGCCGTAGGGCATCCGCTCGGCGCCCTGTTCGAGGGCAGGGGCATTGAGGAGGACGGCGAGGAGGAGGCCGCCGACCATGACGCCGAAGACGCGCCGGGGCCGGGCGCCGAGGCGCTGGCGGGGGCTGTGCCGGGTTGCGCCGGACATCTGCTGGTGCTGCTCCATCGCGGCGGGCGGGGCCGCCGGCCGCTAGAACTGGAAGTAGATGAAGGGCGCCACGCCCTCCGGCCCGAGGGCATCGATCAGGACGAGCGCCACCGCCAGCATAGCCGCCTGTGCGGCAGGGGCGAGTTCAGAATAGGCGACTTCGAACCGGCGGAAGAGGTCCTTCGGAAGGAACTGGGCAGCGATCGACCCGGCGATGACGGCGGCCAGCAGCGGTGTGACGGCCGGGGAGGGCTCGCCCCAGGCGGTGGCGATACGGGTGATGACCTCCCAGGCGGCCCCGAACGTCTCGGCCCGGAAGAAGATCCAGGCGAAGCAGACCAGGTGGAAGGTGACGAACCAGCCGACGGCCTTCGCGGCCGCGCCGCGGAGCCAGCGGTTGCGTGCGCGGACCTCGCGCTCGAGAACGAGCCCGGCGCCGTGGATGGCGCCCCAGGCGACGAACGTCCAGGCGGCGCCGTGCCAGAGGCCGCCGAGCAGCATGGTGAGAAAGAGGTTGCGGTAGACGAACCACTTCGGGCCGCGGTTGCCGCCGAGGGGGATGTAGAGGTAGTCGCGCAGCCAGCGGCTCAGGGTCATGTGCCAGCGGCGCCAGAAGTCCTGGAGCGACCAGGCACGGTAGGGGCTGTCGAAGTTCTGCGGGAACTGGATGCCGAGGAGGAGGGCGCAGCCGATGGCGATATCGGTGTAGCCGCTGAAGTCGGCGAAGATCTGGACGGCGTAGGCGTAGACGCCGAACAGGTTTTCGAGTGCGCTGTGGCTGGCCGGGCTGGCGAAGACGGGGTCGGCGATCTCGCCGGCGAGGTAGGTGGAGATGACGACCTTCTTGAAGAGGCCGGCGACGATGAGGGTGAAGGCCGGGGCGGCATCGATGACCCGCTCGCGGAGGGGCGCGCGGATTTGCGGCGCGAACTCGGTGACCCGGACGATGGGACCGGCCACCAGGTGGGGGAAGAAGGAGAGGTAGAGCGCAAAGTCGAGCGGGGAGAGCGGCTCACAGTCGCCGCGGGCGATATCGACCAGGTAGCTGATGGCGTGGAAGGTGAAGAACGAGATGGCGACCGGCAGGGTGACCTGGAGGAGCGGGAGCGGGAGGTCGACGCCGAACCGCTCAATCAGCCCGGCGACATCCTCGACGAAGAAGCCGTAGTACTTGAACCAGCCGAGGGTGAGGAGGTTGGCGGCGATGCCGAAGCCGAGGAACCAGCGGCCGAAGCGGGTGAGCCCCTCGGGGGTGCGCATGGCGGCGAGGTCGCGGCCGACGGCCCAGTTGAAGGCGGTGGAGCCGATGAGCAGGAGGACGAACTTCGGCTCCCAGAAGCCGTAGAAGAACCAGCTCGCGGCGACGAGGAAGACGCGCCACCAGAAATGCCAGGGCCGGATCAGCCAGGCGATGGCGAAGACAACGACGAAGAAGACGGCGAAGTCGACGGTCGGGAAAAGCATGGCATCGGCCGGCGGGTGAGCCGCCCCGTCCTGCATTGTCGCCGCCTCGTCCGAAGCGGGCGACTGGCGGAAACTTTCGGCTGGCATCATCCGTTGTAGCGTGTGAGCCCCTGCGAGGTTGCCCGGTTGGAGGACGAACGCGACGCCGACGCCCCAGCCGCCCCGGTCCGCGGACCATTCCGGGGCCGGGCGGCGCGCCGGTGGCATGCGGCGCTTCTGCTGCTTGCCGGGCTGCTGGGCGGCGCCGCCGGGGTCATCTATTCGGCGGCGAGCAACCCGCAGGCCGAGGCCCCGGCAGCTGGCGCGGCAGCGCCGCCGCTGCCCGTGTACGTGATGGGCCTCGCTTTCGACGGCACCCCCGAGCCGACGCCGACACCGACACCGACCCCGACGCCGCCGCCTGCCCGCCTCCAGTCGGCCGAGGGCGTGCGCATCTGGTCGGACGGGGATTCGACCTCGTACTTCATGACGGTCGCGCTCTTCCAGGCGTGGAGCGCGCTGGGCGGGGTGCCGGTGCGGGGCGCCGACTACAAGATCTCCTCGGGGCTCGTCAGGAGCGACTTCTTCGACTGGCCGGCCTACCTCGCGGCCGAGATGGCGCGCTACGACCCGGACGTCGTGGTGTTCATGGTCGGCGCGAACGACGCGAACCAGGTGCGTTCGGAGGAGGCGTATGCGGCCCGCGTGGGCGCGGTGATGGACCTGCTCTACCGGCCGGGGCGGACGGTCGTCTGGGTCGGCCAGCCGAACATGGGGCGGCCCGACCTCGCGGCGAGCGTGCCGCGGGTCAACGCGATCTTCCGGGCGCAGGCGGCGGCGCGGCCGTGGGTGCTGTACCTCGATGCGTGGGCGCTCACCTCGGGCCCGGACGGCAGCTACACGGCGGTGCTGCCCGATGAGGCCGGCGTGCCGCGGGTGATGCGGACGGATGATGGGGTCCACTTCACGCCTGCCGGCGGGCGGCTGCTGGCGCTGGCGGTGATCGCGGCGCTGTTCGAACCCGGCCGCTGAGGGGCCGGGCGGAGCGGCCGACGCGGTATAATTGCGGGTATGAGCCTGCTGCCATCTCCAGGGACACGCGTCATCGACGAGACCGATCAGCAGCTCGAACCGCCGTACCACCTCGTGCTGCTGGACGACGACGAGCACACCTACGCCTACGTCATCCGCATGTGCGCCGAGATCTTCGGGTACGGGCCGGAGAAGGGGTACGCCATCGCCTGCGTGGTCGACAGCCAGGGGCGGGCCGTACTGATGACCGGCAGCCACGATGAGGTGCGGGCGAAGCAGGAGCTCGTCCACGCCTACGGGCCGGACCCGCTGATGCCGAATTCGCGCGGGAGCATGTCGGCGATCATCGAGCCGGCGTACCAGGGCACAGGACGTTAACGTTTCCCGGCACGCAGGGCCCCTGCGGGTGCGCTACACTGGAAGCAGGTTGCGCAGGGTTTTTGCACTGCCGTTGCCATCGAGCATCCGCCGTTCCACGCACCCCTCGGTTGCCGTCCGTGAGCCGCGCCCTGCGCCGGGGGACCCTTCCGCATGACCAACGTCCAGGTTCCAGGCCCGCGCACCGTGGGCGTCCTTGCCCTGCAGGGCGACTTCCGCGAGCACCGCGAGATGCTCGAGGCGATGGGCCACCGCGCCATCGAAATCCGCAAGCCGGCCCAGCTCGAGGGGATTGATGCGCTCATCATCCCCGGGGGCGAAAGCACCACCATTGCCCGGCTGATCCTCTCGAACGGCTTCCAGCAGCCCCTGCGCGACTTCTGCGCGAGCGGGAAGCCAACCTGGGGCACCTGCGCGGGCGCCATCCTCCTCGCGCAGGAGGTCGACCGGCTCGACCGGCCGGGCATCGAGGTGATGGCGATCCGGGTGCGCCGGAACGCCTTCGGCCGCCAGGTGGACAGCTTCGAAGAGGAGATCGCCATCGACGGAATCGAGGGCGGGCCGTTCCGGGCCGTGTTCATCCGTGCGCCCGTCATCGAGCGGGTCGACCCGCCGGCCCGGGCGATCGCCCGGCTGGAGGACGGGACCGTGGTGGCGGCGCGGCAGGGGAACCTGCTGGCGACGAGCTTCCACCCGGAACTGACGCACGATCCGCGGCTGCACGCCTACTTCCTGGCGATGGGCGCGCCGCAGGGGGCAGCGAAATGAGCGAACTGGCAGCCGAAGCGCTGAGCCCCATCGATGCGGCGACGCTCTGGCCGCAGCTCCACCGGCTCGATACCGAGGTGGTGGCGCTGCGCGGGTCGCAGAACCTGCTCGTTTCGAGCGGGCTGGCGGCGACGGGCATCGCCCGGCTGCCGCGCGTGCCCCGGACAGCCGTCGTGGGGCTGCGCCGCGGGCTGAGCTACCGGGGCGTGGCGGTGGCGCGCCAGCTTGCCGGCGGCGCCGGCTGGGATGTCGCCTCGGTGCGCATTGGCCGGCCGAAGGACGACGACGCGGTCGAGGCGCTGCTGCTCGGGCTCGCGCGGGAAGTGGCGCTCCGCGGCGGGCGGGTGCTCTACCTTCGCTACGCCGAGGGGTCGCCCCACGCGGCGGCGCTCCGGCGGGCCGGCTTCTACGCGTACCGGCTGGAGCGGCTGTACGCCATCCGCAGCGCGCGGGCGCAGATGGCGGAAGGGAACCCGTTCCGCCCGGCGGCGCGGGCCGACCGCGCCGGCATCTTCCGGCTGTACTGCCGGGCCGTGCCGGAGCAGGTCCGTCGGAACGAGGCGCCCGGCCTGCAGGAGTTCCGGGCCGTGCTCGATTCGTTCGATTGCGAGCACGAGTTCGTGGCCGATGGCGAAGGCGCGCTCATCGGCTGGGCCGGGATCGGCGAGCGCGAGGCGCACCTCCTGCTCGCCGAGGGCGGCAGCCTCGTGGAGGCTGCGCTCGACACCGTGGAGGCCCATGCACCCCGCCACGGGGCGCTGGTGGTGGCCGAACACCAGCCCGGCATCGAAGCTGCCGCGCAGGAGCGCGGCTATCCGGCCCTCGGAGTGCGGCTCATGTGCGCTCGCCGCCTCGCGCGGGCCGAGACCCTCAAGGAGGTCGTAGCGGTCCCGGCGGAGTCGTTCCCCGTGCCGCAATAAGCCCGTGACCCACCCGTCTTCTTCTTCAACGCCGCTGCCATCTGAACAGATCGTCACCGACGACCTCGACCTGCTGCTCGATGCGCTGCCGCCGCACATCTCCGGCCCGCTGCGCGACGCCGAGCGCCGCACCGACCTGCTCGAAGTGGTGATGGACCTCGGCCGCCTGCCCGAGGCGCGCTACCCCGGCCGCGAAATTATCCTCAGCCGGGAGGAGGTGACCGAGGCCGACCTCCAGTGGGTGATCGCCCGGATCGGCGACTTCGGCGACGACAACCGCGCCGGCATCGAGCGCACCCTCCACCGCATCTCCTGCATCCGCAACCGGCGGGGCAAAGTGATCGGCCTCACCTGCCGCGTGGGCCGGGCCGTCTACGGCACCATCCGCGTGATCGAAGACCTCGTGCTGAGCGGCAAGAACATCCTCCTCCTCGGCCGGCCGGGTGTGGGCAAGACGACGATGCTGCGCGAGGTGGCCCGCGTCCTCGCTGACGACGCGAACAAGCGGGTCATCATCGTCGATACCTCGAACGAAATCGGCGGCGACGGCGATGTGCCCCACCCGGCGATCGGCGGCTCCCGCCGGATGCAGGTCGCGACGCCCTCGATGCAGCACGCGGTGATGATCGAAGCCGTCGAGAACCACATGCCGGAGGTCATCGTCATCGACGAGATCGGCACCGAGCTGGAGGCGCAGGCGGCCCGGACGATCGCCGAGCGCGGCGTGCAGCTCGTCGGCACGGCCCACGGCACCTCGCTCGAGAACCTGATGCTGAACCCGACGCTGGCCGACCTGATCGGCGGGATCCAGTCGGTCACCCTCGGCGACGAAGAGGCCCGGCGGCGCGGCACGCAGAAGTCGATCCTCGAGCGGAAGGCGCCGCCGACCTTCGACATCGTGGTCGAGATCGAGAGCTGGCGGCGGGTCTCCATTCACAAGAATGTGGCGGAGACGGTCGATGCCATCCTCCGCGGCTACCGGGCGAAGCCGGAGACGCGGCAGCTCGGCCCGGGCGGGCGGATCGAGATTGTGGACGATGCGGACCGCGAGGGCGGCGAGTTCGGCATGGGCGCCCTGGGCGCCGGCGGCGCGCGCGGCGGGCGGCCGCCGACCTGGGAGATTGGGCACCGCCGGAACGGCGGCCACATCCGCGAGTACCGCGAACCGCGCGAGCCGCGCGCCTACGAACCGGCAGAGCCGGCCGGGCCCGAGCCCGAGGACGAGGAGGAGGGCACGCCGTTCGTGACAGCAGCGCCGCGCGCAGCATCGCGGATTACGCGGCTCTTCCCGTTCGGCATCCCGCGGGGGCGGCTGGAGCAGGCCGCGCGCTCGGTGGGCGCCAACATCGAACTGGTCGATGACCCGGCCGATGCCGATGCCGTGATTACGCTCCGCAACTACTACCGGAACAAGCCGCCGGCCCTGCGCGAGGCCGAAGACCGGAACCTGCCGCTCTACGTGGTGAAGAGCAGCGGCGTCTACCAGCTCGAGCAGGCGCTCCTCCAGCTCCGGGGCGACCGCGGGAGCGCGGGCCGCGGCCCGCGGCGCGACCCGATGGTCGATATCTTCCGCGAGACGGAAGAGGCGATCGCGAAGGTGCTGGAGGAGGGGCGGCCGGTGGAGCTGCCGCCGGCGAACAGCTACGTCCGGCGGGTGCAGCACCAGCTGGCGAACCGGTACAACCTTGAGAGCCGCAGCTCCGGCAAGGAGCCGATGCGCCGGGTGAAGATCCTGCCGCTCGGCACCGGGACGCCGTTCGAGCGGTGAGCAGCGGCGCGCGCGGCCGGTTCATCGTCTTCGAGGGCGGCGACGGCTCGGGCAAGAGCACGGCGGCGGCCGCCGTTGCGGCGCGGCTGGAGGCGGCCGGCCAGCGGGTGGTGCTCACGCGGGAGCCGGGCGGGACCCCTGCCGGCGAGGCGATCCGGGCCCTGCTCCACCACCGGCTGAGCCCGTGGGCCGAGCTGTTCGCCTTCCTCGCGGCCCGCGCCGAGCTGGTCAGCACGGTGATCCGGCCCGCGCTCGAGGGCGGCGCGACCGTCATCTGCGACCGGTTCGCGCCGAGCACCTTCGCCTACCAGGTCCATGCCCGCGGCCTCGACCCGGTGGTCGTGCGGACCGCCAACCGCGCCGCCGCCGGCGGCCTGGAGCCCGACCTCGTGGTCTACCTCGATATCGACCCTGCGGCCGGGCTGGCCCGGAAGGCGGGCGAGGGACCGGCCGTCGCCACCGGCCAGGAGGGGCTCGAGTTCCACCGAAAGGTCCGCGAGGGGTACCTCCTCCAGGCGCGGGACGACCCGGCGCGCTGGGCCGTCATCGATGCCAGCCTGCCCGCCGAGCGGGTCGCCGAGCTCGCCCTGGAACGGGTGCTGCGGGCCCTGCGCTAGCGGCAGCGGGGTACGGCGCGTACCATCCGGCCGCGATGACAGACTGGTTCGCGGCCGCCCGCTTCGGCATGTTCATCCACTGGGGGCACGCGTCCCAGCAGGGAGTCGAACTGTCGTGGCCGATGGCCGGCGGCAACGTCGCCCTCCCCACGGGCGCGATGACGGTCGCGGCGTACCAGGCCTCGGCGGCCACGTTCGACCCGCGGAACCGCGACTTCCCGGCGCTCGCCCGCCTCGCGAAGCGCTGCGGGATGCAGTACGCAGTCTTCACCGCGAAGCACCATGACGGCTACGCCATGTTCCACACGAAGACGAGCGATTTCGGCGTGGCCCATTCGCCCGCCGGGGCCGACCTCGTCCGGGAGTACGTGGAGGCGTTCCGCGCCGAGGGGCTGCGCGTCGGGCTCTACTTCTCGCTCTGCGACTGGCACCACCCCGGCTACCCGGCGCTCACCGACGATGACCGGCCGTACCGGTTCGGGCGCGGCCGCCAGCCGACGCCCGAGGGCTGGGAGCGGTTCCTCGCCGACATGTTCGAACAGGTGCGCGAGCTGCTGACGAACTACGGGCCGATCGACCTGCTCTGGTTCGACGGCGGCTGGGAGCGCACGCCGGAACAGTGGCGGGCGAAGGAGCTGGAGGCGCTCATCCGGCGGCTGCAGCCCGGCATCCTGGTCAACGACCGGCTGCCCGGGGCCGGCGACTTCGCGACGCCGGAGCAGTTCGTGCCGCCGCAGCCGCCCGGGGAGCGCTGGGAGACCTGCATGACGCTGAACGAGAGCTGGGGGTACGTGCCGGCCGATACCCGCTACAAATCGCCGCGGCAGGTGGTGCACACGCTCTGCGAGGTGGCCGGGCGCGGCGGGAACCTGCTGCTGAACGTGAGCCCCCGGGGCGACGGGACGCTGCCGCCGGAGCAGACCGCCATCCTCGAGGAGGTGGCCGGCTGGATGGCCCGCCACGGCGAGGCGATCATCGGCACCGAACCGGGGCTGGAGCCGTGGCAGTTCTACGGCCCGGCGACGAAGCGGCGGAACGTGACGTACCTCCACCTCCTGATGCGGCCGTACGACCGCGTGACGGTGCGGGGCGTGCCGATCGACCACGTGCGCCGGGCGTGGATCGTGGCCACAGGCCGCGAACTGGCGACCTCCGGCCGCTGCGCCATCGTGGACCGGCTGCTCGGGCGCGACCCGCCGGGCGAGCTGACGATCGAGGTTCCTGAGGAGGAGCTGGACCCGCTGGCGACGGTGCTGGCGGTGGAGTGGGGGTAGGAGGGAGGAGGGAGCCCCGCCGCCCCGGTCCGCGCCCCGCCGAGGGAGGAGGGAGCCCCGCCACCCCGGCCCCGCCCCGCCCAGGGAGGAGGGAGGAGGGAGCCCCGCCCCGGCCCGCGCCCCGCCCCAGGGAGGAGGGAGGAGGGAGCCCCGCCGCAGCCCTGCCCCGCCCCGGGGAGGAGGTTGGAGCTTGGAGCTTGGAGCGGGGAACGGGGAGCGGGGAGCGGCGGCTAGGGGCGGCGGGAGGGCGGCGGGGATGGGCGGCTGGCGAGGAGGAAGAAGACGGAGCCGGCGAGGGCGATGAAGGCGAGGATATCGAAGCCGAGGCGGTAGTTGCCGGTGCGGTCGTAGGCGACGCCGGCGATGAGCGGGCCGAGGATCGTGCCGCTCAGGATGACCAGGTTCGAGACGCCCATGATCGTGCCGAAGGCGGCCCGGCCGAAGTAGTCGGCCCGGATGGCGGTCATCTTGGGGGCCGCGCCACCCCCACGCGAGGCCGTGGATGACCACGAAGGCGGCGACCATCCACGGGTTGGCGGCATGCGAAAGGATGAGCAGCCCGGTGCAGTGCATCGCCATGCAGGCCACCAGCAGGGCGCGCTTGTTCACCCGGTCGCCGAGGAACCCGCCCGTGAGGTTGCCGACCATGAACGTGAAGGTGAGCGCCAGCACAACGGCGGAGGCCTGGCCGAGCGTCTAGCCCTGGCTGTCGCGCAGGTGGGAGACGAGGTGCACGCTCATCGCGACGACGACGAACAGGGCCGAGGCGTGGCCGAGCGAGATCAGCCAGAAGGCCGGGGTGCGGACGACCTCGCCGAGGGTGAAGTCGCGGTGCGCCGGCGCGCGCCGAGGCCGCCCGTGGCGCGCCGCGCGGCTGCCGGCGGGCCGCCGTCGGGTTCGAGGCCGAGCTCATGGGGGTGGTGCCGGTAGAGCCGGGCAAGCGGCAGCCCGGCCGCGATGATGAGGACCCCGGAGAGGAGCGCCGTGGTGCGCCCGCCGAGGCTTTCGAGGGCAAGGACGGTGAGCGGCACGCACATGCCGCCGATAGCGAAGCCGGCCGAGGTGAGCGAGATGGCTGTGGCGCGGCGGCGTTCGAACCAGTGGACGGCGGCGAAGGTGGCCGTGAGGAAGCCCGACATGCTCGCGCCGACGGCGATGACGAGGAAGGCGGCGTAGAACTGCCAGGGCTCCTGCACGCGGCTGAAGAGCATGAAGCCGAGACCGAGGATGACGACGCCGGCCGAGGCGACCTTTCGCGGCCCGAACCGGTCGAGCAGGGCGCCGTGGAGTGGCCGAGGATGCCGCTTTCGGCCTCGCGGAGGCTGGAGGCGGCGGAGAGCATCGTCGTGCTCCAGCCGAACTGCTCACGGAGGAGGACGACGCAGGCGCCGTAGGCCTGGCCGAGGAGGGCGGCCTGGAGGGCGCCGGGCGCGGCATCGGCCACGATCCACCAGCCGTAGAAGAAGCGGGCCGGGCGGGTCCGCGGGCCTCCGAGGGCGCCGGGCGCGGCATCGGCCACGCGGGTCCTCCGGTCCCGTGGTGGGGGTGAACCGGAGTGTACGCGACGGCAGGGTTAGGGGCCGGGCGCGCGCGCGGCGGGACTGGGCGATGCCGATGAAGAACCCCCAGTTTCCGCCCTGCGCCATGACTTGGAGTAGAATCGGGGCGAAATCCCCCGTCACCGGTGCGTCATGCCCGCCGATCAGCAATCCATAACCAGCAACGCACCATCCCGCACTACTCTAGCTGAGGCGCTTAGCCTCACTCGCCTATACGACCATCACCATCTGCTAAAAACCTCCACCGCCGCTCGCAGGCAGCCAAGCACGATCAAATCGAATAACGTGAATAATAATGGCAGACGTTACGAAAGTACTCGATCTACCAAATTTTTGAACACTTCTGAATGATGCGTGTTTCTAAGTAGACAAAGGTATGTCCAGAGAACACCGCATGAATGGACATCGATGCACTGCAATACATCGAGATAAAAACGTATGACTGGCGAAAAAGGTTTTCTGATTATCCGTGGCGTCCAGCCAATGGTTAATATTCATATTATTGAAAGACCTGATGGCAATTTTATTCCTCAATTTTCGATGAAGCTACGATATTCAGCCGCGCCTTTTTGGATATGGATTGCAAGCAAACATAGAGATCAATCACTAGTTGCTGGCAACGAAATAGCTGCAGTTTGGGATACATCCGACGCTGATAACAGGGCTCGCATGTTGGAATCGGAATTGAGCTCTTGCTCTCAGACAATCGTCTCTTTGGCGATCGCGTGGGAGTCCTTTCAGAAGGTAATTGCCGATTCGATACGTTCGACAAAAGATGTGAAAGCTTCTTGGAAAAAGAACAGAAAATCTGCGGCAAAGAAAATAACTCAGACTATGGAGTTAGCCTTCGATCTGAAAAAGGAAACGGGTGGGCAATTACATTCTCATCTGTCTGCACTCTTCAGGTTGCGCAATATGGTTGTCCATCCATCGGCAGAGTTTGCTGATCCTGTTTGGAGAGATGACGTCAGAAGCTATGTTAGTCCTGTTTTTGCCGAATTATTTGCAGAACGGGTCAATCACTTCTTTTCCGATTCCCTTCATTTCTTTTGGATGATCGCGAATCAACCAAAGAGCGCGAATCGTCACGTTGATGATCACAGAAACTCGCTACGTGTGCGCCTGTTGGAGCAATTCCCAAACCTGCCAGACGTTTTTCCGAGTCCGGGATGAGGTGTTTAGCCCAGCCAAAAGGCGCCGGGCGCGGCATTGGCCACGCGGGTCCTCCGGTCCCGTGGTGGGGGGTGAACCGGAGTGTACGCGAGGGCGGGGTTAGGGGCCGGGCGGGCGCGCGCGGCGGGACTGAGCGACGCCGATGCCGACGAAGGCGATGGCCGTCGCCAGCAGGAGCAGGCCGACCAGCCAGTAGCCCCACGTGGCCGGCTCGCCGCCTCCGGACTGGCCGCTCTCGGCCGGTGGGTCGCCGGCGGCGGCCGGCGTTGGGGTGGCCAGGCGGGCAGCGGGCGACGGCGTCGCGGCCTCTGTCGGCGGCGATGCAGCCGGTTCGGCGGCCTGCCCGGGCGGCGGCGGACCGTCGCCGCAGGTGGTGCCCGCGGCGGGCAGCGCCAGGTTCAGCAGGTAGGCGTTGACCACCTCGTCGACGCAGGCGTTGCCCTGGGCGTAGATGGTGTGGCCGTTGCCGCGGTAGGTCAGCAGGACGGCATTCTCGAGCTGCTCGCTCAGGGCCTTCCCCCACTCGTAGGGCGTGGCAGGGTCGTTGGTCGTGGCGATGACGAGGATGGGCGCCGAGCCGGCGGCCCGGGGCACGCCGAGCGGGTCGGGCGGGGCCGCCCAGTAGGCGCAGACGAGCCCGCTCGAGGCCGCCGACCGGCCGAAGGTGGGCGCAATCTTCGCGAACCGGTCGGCCATCGCCCGGTAGGCGCGCGGGTCTTTCGGGCAGACCGAATCGACCGAGTTAACGGCGTAGTTCGCTTCGATCAGGTTCGGGTAGGAGCCGTCGGGGTTGCGGAGCAGGTACTGGTCGGTGAGCTGGACGAGGCCGGTGCCGTCGCCGGCGAGCGCGCGGACGAGCGCCTGCGTGAGCTGATTCCAGTACGACGTGCTGTAGAGGGCGGAGATGATGCCGAGCTGGACTTCGCCGGGGCCGGCCGGGCGGTCGGCGCCGGGCGCGGGGATCGGCGCCTGCTCCGCAGCGGCGATGACGCGGTCGATGGCGGCCCGGGGGTTGCCGTCGCGCCCGAGGGGGCAGCGCCGCGCCGCGCAGTCGTCGAGATAGGCCTGGAGGGCCCGTTCGAAGCCGACCATCTGGGTCACGGCCAGGGTTTCGTAGTCGAGCGACTGGTCGGTGCCGCCGTCGAGCACAAAGGCGCGGACGCGCCCGGGGAAGAGGTCAGCGTAGACGGCGCCGAGCGTCGTCCCGTAGGAGTAGCCGACGTAGGTGAGCTGCTCTTCGCCGAGGGCGGCGCGGAGGGCGTCCATATCCCGCGCCACGTCCTTCGTGCCGACGTGGGGGAGGAGGCGCCCGGCGGCTGCGGCGCAGTCGTCAGCGAACGCCTTCGCGACGCGCTCGGCCTCCTGCCACTCGGCCTCGGTGTCAGGGTCGGGGTCGACGGCGACGAGCTCCTGGAGGCGGTCGTGGCAGAGGATGGGGGTGCTTTCGCCGACGCCGCGCGGGTCGAAGGCGACGAGGTCGAAGCGGTCGCGGATGTCGGGGGCGAGGATGCTCTGCCAGGCGCGGAGGAAGTCGATGGCGGAGCCACCGGGGCCGCCGGGGTTCGCCATCAGCACGCCGATCCGCTGGTCGGGCTTGCGCGCCGGGTAGCGGATGACGGCGATCTCGATCGTTTCGCCTGACGGTTTGTCCCAGTCGAGCGGGACCTGGAGGGTGGTGCACTCGGCGCGGCCGCCGCAGTTCGACCACTGGAGCGCGGCAGGGCCGGGTCCGGCGGTGCCGGCGTCGGCGTTCGAGGGTGCGCGGTCGGAGCAGGCCAGCGCAAGGGCGGCGAAGGCGGCAGCAGCGGACAGGAGGAGGCGTCGGGCCATAGCAGAAACGAAGGTAGCAGCCCGCAGGGAAAGGGAAGAGGGAAGGGGCTGTACGGGCGGGGCAGGCCGGCCGATACCCATGACACAGGAGGATGCAGGGTGGCACCGGAGGCTCCCCGGAACGGTCTGCGGGCGCTGGTCCTCGGCGGGGGCGGGACCTACGGCGTGGTCCAGGCCGCCTACATCCAGGCCGCGTTCGAGCTCGGCTTCCGGCCCGACCTCGTCGTCGGCACGAGCGTCGGCTCGCTGAACGGCGCCTGGGTGGCGATGTACCCGGACGACCCGGAGGGGCTGCTCGAGGTGTGGCGGGGGCTCGGCCGGATCCGGGTGCTGCGCTGGAACCCGGTCCACCTGGCCGCGCGGATTGCGCGGAGCCCCCGCGCCCTGCGCGAGAACGACATCGTTCGCGGCCTGCTCGATGCCCACGTGCGCGACCTCCGCTTCGAGGATGCGCGGCTCCAGCTCGCGGTGGTGGCGACAAACCTGACGCGCGGGCAGAAGCACCTCTTCCGCGAAGGGCCGCTGGCGCCGGCGATTGCGGCGTCGACCGCCATCCCGGGGGTGTTCGAGCCGGTGGAGATCGGCGGCGAGCTGTTCGTCGACGGCTGCATCACCGCGTCGGTCGACATTGCCAGCGCGCTGGCGCTGGGCGCGGGCGAGGTGCTGGCGATCGACCTGACGCCGCCGCCGGGCGCCGCGCCGCCCCCGCGGACCGCCATCGGCGTGCTCGCCCGCTCGTTCAGAATCCTGACCCACGCCACGACCGATGCGATGGAGGCGATCGCGCACTCCGCGGCGGCGGTCCGGGTGGTGCGGCCGGACCTTGCCGGGCTGTCGCCGTGGCGGCTGGATGTGTCGGAGGGGCTGATCCAGGAGCAGCTTGCGCGGGCGCGGAGTGAGCTGACGCGGGTGATCGATCCCTGGGGCCGGGTGATGCCTGCGGGGAGGTCCCACCCGGGCGGCAGCGCACGGCTGGCGGCGTAGGGAGGGGCCCCCGCCGCACCGCAGCCCCGCCCCGAGGGAGGAGGGAGCCCCGCCCGGCCCACGCACCCCGCCACAGGGAGGAGGGAGGAGGGAGCCCCGCCCGCGGCCCCGCAGCCCCGCCACAGGGAGGAGGGAGGAGGGAGCCCCGCCCGCGGCCCCGGCGCCCCGCCCAGGGAAAAGGGAGGAGGGAGCCCCGCCCGCCGCGCCCGCGCCCCGCCCCAGGGGAGGAGGGAGGAGGGAGGAGTTGGGTATACTCAAGCTCCAGGCTCCAGGCTCCAAGCTCCAAGCTGCAGGCTCCAGCCATGCCGACTCCGACGACGGAACTCGACCCTGCGCTGCTCGAGAAGCTGCTGCCGCCCTACCGCGTGATCCTCCACAACGACGACGTGAACACGATGGACCACGTGGTGAAGGCGCTGCGGCGCTCGGTGCCTTCGCTCACGGCAGAGGAGGCGACGGCGATCATGCTCGAGGCGCACCACCACGGCCGGGCGGTCGTCATCGAATGCCCGAAAGAAGCCGCCGAGCACTACCGCGCGCGGCTGGAATCGTTCGGGCTGACCGCCACCATCGAGCCCGCGGGCAGCAACGGTTGACTTTCCCGTTCCGGCCGGCGGGGTAGGCTTGCACTACCGGTGACCGACACGACCTGTCATTACTGCGAACGCCCGGCGACGGCCGACTGCCCGACCTGCGGCCGCCTCTACTGCGAGGAGCACGGCGCCGAGGTGTGCCTGCGGTGCATGGCGCCGGAATCGGCTGTGCCCTCGGCAAGGGTATTCCGCGGGTCGCTGGCGCTGCTGGCGCTGGCCACGCTCGTGACGGCCTTCCTGCTCATCCGCCCGCCGGCGAGCGAGAGCCGCGGTCCGCTCGTGCGCGAACTGCCGAGCCCGACGCCGGCGGTCAGCGCGACCGCGACGCCCACGCCGCGCGGCGGCGCGCCGACCCCGACCCCTGCGCCAGGGCGCACCGCGACGGCCGCGGCCACGGCGCCAACCACGGTAACGGCGGCGGCATCACCCACGCCTCCGGCCACCCCGACGCCGGCGGGCCGCGTGTACGTCGTGCAGCCCGGCGATACCCTCTTCCAGATCGCGCTGGATAACGACACGACCGTCGAGGCCATCGTCGCGCTCAACCCGGGGCTGAACCCGGACACCCTTGCCGTCGGCATGGAGATTCGGCTGCCATGAGCGCGTACGGCGACCCGCAGCTGGAGCGTGAACTGAAGGCGCGGGCGGTGCGGGGGGGCATCCTCCGCTCGGCGCT
This sequence comes from Tepidiforma thermophila, assembly GCF_002563855.1. NCBI lineage: Bacteria > Bacillati > Chloroflexota > Tepidiformia > Tepidiformales > Tepidiformaceae > Tepidiforma > Tepidiforma thermophila. The sequence goes on along the minus strand of NZ_PDJQ01000001.1, from coordinate 624,958 downwards.
GCTCTGGGTGCCGGTGGCCGCCATCACCATCGGCGCATTCCTTTTCGTCCTGTACGACCGGACGGTTGGGGGAGGCGAGCGCGGCTCGACCTGGTTCCTGGTGGTGGTGCTGGGATTCCTTGCGTTCCTCTTCGGGTACCAGGCGGTGCAGTCGGTGCTGGACCTGTTCGCGAAGCCGCGCGTGCGCCAGGGGCGGGTGACGCGGATGTGGTCGCGGCGGGATTCGCTGGTGCTGAAGACGTACTACGTGCGCGTGGACCGGCAGATTTTGCGCGCCGATGCGCACGCGGTGGCCGGGGTGCGGGAGGGCGACTGGGTGGAGGTGACGTATTACCCGCACTCGGCGGTGCTGGTCTGGGCCGAAGTGGTGCCGGAGCCGGGCGACGGCGAGGAGGCGCGCGGGCAGGGCCGGGATCCCGCGGGCGGGAGCGGGCGGGGGCCGATTGAGCGGCGGTAGGCGGGTTTTGTGAATTTTTTGCATCCCTGCCCAAATCGCGACAGGCGCTGTCGCTGGGCCGGCGTAGAGTCGCGCCACTTTTCCGCTGGAAAGGGCGTGCGATGCGCTGGACACGGGTTTTCGGGCTCCTGCTGGCCGGGCTGTGGCTCGTCGGCGGGGCGATAGTTCTCTCGAGCGGGGCCGGCCGGGCCGAGGCAGATGCGAGCCCATACGAGCTGGTGGAGTTTGAGCTTCAGCCGCCTCCTGAGAACGCCGAGGAGCTGATCCGCGCCGCAATGGCGGAGTCGGGCGATGCCGGAGCGGCGACGGTGTTTCCGCCAGACGACCGCATCCGGGTTACTGACACCACGCAGCCAATTTTCCGGACCGTGGCAAGATTGGGGATTTTCGATCATAACGAAAACCTCAGCTATTGCTCGGGGACACTCGTTGCGGTCAACGTAGTTCTAACCGCTGCACATTGCGTTTATTTTTCCGGAAGATACGTTAAATCTGTCGTTGTGATACCAGGATCAAACGGACTTAATTGGCCATTTGGCAGTGGATATTCAATTAGGATGGCCGTACCAAACGGATGGGCAAATGGCCCAGGACGAGACCCAGCAGACGCGCTGTTGCCTCCAACAATTTACGACTGGGCCATACTTGTGCTCGATCTTTACGACTGGGACGACACGATAATGAGACCTTACCCCGTTATAGCATATGCTCCAGACGGATTTTTGAACGATCATAGTGTCGGTCTAGTAACGGCAGGATATCCTGGTGATAAGCCAGTTGGGACGATGTGGTGGACTGCCGTCGATCATGAAGATTTCTTCTTTGATGATGATTTTATTTACACCTGGGCAGACGTCTATAAAGGACAGAGCGGGAGTCCAATCTGGGCGGTATCACCAGACACAGCATACATCGTCAGTGTAGTTTCCGGCGGAAATAGCTACGTCAATCGTTCAGTTCGTTTTTCCATCCCAGTTGTCAATGCGCTCGAAAGTTATGCCCGAGAACTCGGCGCCAGCCTGACGACCTACATCCTCCCGGGAGACACACCTGCTCCTACCCCTACCTGGACCCCAACCCGGGCCGCCTCGCCCACGGCGACCCCGACCCCTACGCGGACCACCCCGCCGACCTTTACGCCCCCGGCGACACCCACGCGGGCGGCCACGCCGACCCCCACGCCGCCGCCCCGCCCGGCGCCCATCCGCATCCCGCAGGTGGCGCGGGATTGAGCCGAATGTTCGTAACCCGGACCACGTAGAATCGCGGCTGCGCGGCGCCGCGCGGCCCCCGCCCCCGGCGGCTCCCCGCGACACCATCGACGGAGCAGCCCCCGATGCGCCGCCGCGTGCTCCCGCTCCTGCCGGCCGTACTGGCACTCGCCGGCCTCCTGCTCGTCATGCTCGCGCCCGGCGGCACGGCCGGCGCCGACCCGGCCCCGCCGGCAGCCCGCGGCGGCAAAATCTTCCGCGACGACGGCCTCCACCCGCCGGTTGCCGCCCGCACCCCGGCCGATGCCGGCGCCGCAGCGGTCATCGGCCCCGATAACCGCATCCGGGTGACCAACACCGCCGACTTCCCCTGGTCGGCGGTCGTCTACCTCGAGCTGTACGACCGGTACGGCTTTCTCGTCAGCAGCTGCAGCGGCACCTTCATCTCGCCCGATGCCATCCTGACCGCGGCCCACTGCCTCTACAGCGAGGACGGCTGGACCGAGGACATCCGCGTCGTCCCCGGCAAGAGCGGCGCCCTCGAGCCGTTCGGCTTCACCTGGGCGACGGACTGGTGGGTGCCCGACCCTTGGTACTTCGACCCCGGGAACGAGCTGTACGACTGGGGGCTGATCCGGGTGTCCGACGAACCGGGCTGGGAGACGGGCTGGCTGACGATGGCGATCCTCTCGACAGCCACGCTGCGGCTGCCCGACATCGAGCCGGCCATCGTGGGCTACCCGGGCGATAAGCCGGACGGGACGATGTGGTTCGACTACGAGCCCGGCTTCCTCGACGTGGATGCGTTCACGCTCTACCACACGATCGACACCGCCCCGGGGCAGAGCGGCTCGGCGGTCATCCTGACGAACACGACGAACCGGATTGAGCTGCTCGGCTACATCGTGGGCATCCACGTGCGGGGCGTGGCCGCCGGCGGCTACAACAAAGCGACGCGGATCGACGACGAAGTGATCGCCGACCTTGTGGAGGCGTGCAACCAGATGGGCTGCGACTTCGAGTGGTACGTCGAGGGCGCGGCGCCGACGGCGACACCCACCCGGACGCCCACCGCGACCGCCACGCCGATGCGCACGCCGACGCCTCCGCCGCCGGGGAGCCAGTTCCGGCTGCGGGTGCCGCTGCTCTCGCGCGACTGAGCGGCTACAATCGCGGCCCATGGGCGACGCGCAGCGGGCGGCACCCTACCGGACGATGCGGGAGTGGGCAGGCGACGAGCGCCCGCGCGAGCGGCTGCTCGAGCACGGGCCGGGCGTCCTCGCCGATGCCGAGCTGCTGGCCATCCTCCTCCGCACGGGCCGCCGCGGCGAAAACGTGGTCGACCTTGCCCGGCGGCTGCTCGAATCGCTCGGCGGGCTCCGCGGGCTGGTCCGCGCCGACCCCGCGGCGCTCCAGCGGGTCGACGGCCTCGGCCCGGCCAAGGCGGCCGAGCTGGCCGCCGCGGTCGAGCTCGGGCGGCGGGTGCACGCCCTCGACCCGGGCGAGCAGCCGACCCTCCTCCGCCCGGAGGCCGTGTTCGACCTGCTCGGGCCGCGGCTGCTCGGGAAGACGCGCGAGGAGTTCTACGCCCTCCCGCTCGATACGAAGGGACGGCTGCTCGGCGGCATCGCCCCCGTGAACGGCGGGAGCGTCAACGCGGTCAGCATCCGCGCGGCCGAGACCTTCCGGCAGGCGATCGTGCTGGAGGCGACGTCGGTGATCCTCGCCCACAACCACCCCTCGGGCGACCCGCGGCCGAGCCCGCAGGATATCGCCCTGACGCGCGAACTGATCCGGGCCGGCGAGATGCTCGACATCGCCGTGCTCGACCACGTCGTCATCGGCGCGCGGGGGTTCGTCTCGCTCCGGCGCGAGGGGCTCGCCTTCGACGCGTGAACGGGCCGGCTAGAAGCCCCAGTCTTCGCGGGCGATGCCGAGCGAGGTGTAGAGGCTCGGCGGGAGGGGGATTTCGCCGTTCTCCCGCTCGTACTCCTTCAGCTGGGCGCGCAGCAGCATGGCCAGCACCTTGGCGTGCTCGAGGCTCATCCGGAGGACGCAGAGGTCCTTCGGCACCGTGCCGTGGGGGCCGGTCGGGTGGGGCGGGTTCAGCCCGAAGGTGAGGGCGACGCCGTAGACGCCGGTGCTGATCTGGACGGCATCGACGTAGTACTCGGGGACGGATTGCTCGGCTTCGCTCACGGGGCGGCTCCTCGGATGGATGCTGAGGGCAGGGTACGACGGGAGCGCGTTCTAACCCATAGGGCGGAGCTATCGGTGGGGCGGCTGCTATGGGCTGGCACGGCGGTGAAGGCCGCGCGTAGAATGAAGCCCACGTGCTCCCTGGGCCCATCCCCGCGGGCTCCAGCATTCCATGCACCCGGGATGTTCGAAGATGGAAGATGTCGTCATCACGAGCGGTGTGCGCACCGCGATCGGCCGGTTCCAGGGCTCGCTCGCCGATGTGCCGGCCTCCGACCTCGCCGCCCATGTCATCCGCGAGGCGGTGAACCGCGCGGGGGTCGAACCCGACCGGGTCGACCACGTGGTCATGGGCATTGTCGGGCAGGTTGCCGAGGACGCCTACCTCTCCCGCCACGCGGCGGTGAAGGCGGGCCTGCCGATCGGCACGCCGGCGATGAACGTGAACCGGATCTGCGGTTCCGGGCTCGAGGCGATCAATACCGCGTCGCGCCTCATCCAGAGCGGGGATGCCGGGGTGGTCGTCGCCGGCGGCGCCGAGAACATGACGCGGATGCCGTTCTACCTCCGCAAGGCGCGGCAGGGGTACCGGCTCGGCCACGACTCGATCGAAGACGGCATCATCCACATGCTGAGCGACCCCTTCAAGGGGTACCACATGGGCATCACGGCGGAGAACCTCGCCGAGCGGTTCGAAGTGAGCCGCGAGGCGCAGGACGCCTTCGCCGCCGAGAGCCAGCGGCGCGCCCTCGCCGCCATCGAAGCGGGCCGGTTCAAGGAGCAGATCGCCCCGATCACCATCCGCGTCGGCAAAGAGGAGAAGGTCTTCGATACCGATGAGCACCCGCGGGCCACGACCGTGGAGGCGCTGGCCAAGCTCCGCCCGGCCTTCAAGGAGGGCGGCGTGGTGACGGCCGGCAACGCCAGCGGCATCAACGACGGCGCCGCCGCACTCGTCCTGATGAGCGCGAGCAAGGCGAAGGAGCTGGGCGCCCGCCCGCGGATGCGGATCGTCGCCCGGGCCGAGGCCGGCGTCGACCCGGCGATTATGGGCTCCGGCCCGATCCCGGCGATCCGGAAGGCGCTCGAAAAGGCGCAGATGACCCTCGACCAGATCGACTGCATCGAGCTGAACGAGGCGTTCGCCAGCGTCTCCTGCGCCTGCGCGAGCGAGCTCTGCCTCGACCCCGAGAAGGTGAACCCGAACGGCGGCGCCATCGCGCTCGGCCACCCAATCGGCGCGACCGGCGCCATCCTGACGGTGAAGCTGATGTACGAGCTGGAGCGCACGGGCGGCCGCTACGGCATCGTCAGCCTCTGCATCGGCGGCGGGCAGGGCATCGCCACCATCTTCGAACGGCTCGACTGACCCGGCCGTCCGGCGAATGCAGCGGGGCCGCCTGGTGGCGGCCCCGTTTTGGTGTGCTCCGGCTCACGGCGCACCCGGCCAGGGCGGGACGCGGAGCCTGGCGGTTCAGCCTGCGGCGTTCTCCCCGGCGCGGCGCGCCGCCTGCTGCTGGTGGACCACCTTCGCGCAGCGGTCCTGGATGGCGGCGAGGCCGGCCGCCCGCGCCCGCTCGATGCCGGCGTCGTTGGTGATGCCCTCCTGCAGCCAGACGCACTTTGCGCCGATGGCGATGGCGTCGTCGATCACCTCGTCGGTATCGGCAGGGCGGACGAAGACGTCGACGAGGTCGACGGGCCCGGGAATGTCGCGCAGGGAGGCGTAGGCCCGTTCGCCGAGGATTTCGTCGGCCGGGAAGCGCCCCCGGTGGACCGGGATGACCCGGTAGCCGTTTTCTTTGAGGTAGCTGGCGATCCGGTAGGCCGGGCGGTCGGTGCGGCTGTCGAGGCCGACGACGGCGATGGTCTTCGCGTTCATCAAGAGGTCGATGGCGGCCTGGTCAGCGGCTGCGGTCATGGCGCTTCCTCCGTGGCCGGGGCCGTTCCCCGGCGGGTTTGGTGACCGGCTGGCCGGTCTCGAGGTCGATTTCGACCAGCTCCCAGCCCGCGGGCAGGTCGAGCCGGGCGCCGGTCATTGCGGCGACCGCCTGACCGACGGCGAGGGTGCGGTCCATGCCGTCCTCCTGGCCGTAGGCGGGCACGGGGACGTTGCAGATGGGCAGGCGTTTGCCGCTCTTCTTGACGAGGATAAGGGAGAACTGGCGGAGGTCATCGGGGAGGTCGTGCCAGCGGTCGGGCTGGTCGCCTTCGATGCAAATTTCGAGGTGGTCGATTTTCGCGAAGGGGACGAGCTCCCTGGTGCCGATGCCCATGCCGAGGTAGCCCTGCTGCCAGGTGGCCGAGCCCTTTCGCCGATCGATGACGACATCGGCGCCGACGAGGGCGCCGACGAGCCCCATGACCGAGACGGGCACGAGGATGATGAGGACGAGGAGGAGGATGACCAGCAGCCAGAAGGGGAGGGCGGGGCCGCGGTCGACCATGAACCAGCCGATGGCGAACGAGACGAGGAGGCCGATGAGGGGGAGGATGACGGTGCCGCGGGCGCTCTTGATTTCGATGCGGTCGTCGCCGATGACGGCCATCGAGCGGTGGAGGAGGACGGTCTTGCGTCCGTCGCGGCGCTGTTCGACGACGTGCCCGGGGAGGTCGGTGACCATGTCGTGGTTGATCGTCGAGGGTCGGGGGGCGGGCGGTCAATGCGCTCGGGGGCGTCAGCGGCCTTCGAGCATGTAATCGGGCGGCACCTCGCGGGTGGCGACCCCGGCATCGATCGCCGCGCCGGCGACGGCCCGGGCCACCCGCCGATGAACGGCGCGGTCGAGCGGCGGGGGAAGCAGCTGCCCGGGGGGAGCGCTCTGCACGATCGCCTCGGCGGCGGCCCGGAAGATCGCCGGGACGAACTCGCGGACGCCGGCATCGAGCCCGCCCCGGCAGAGCCCGGGGAACGCAAGCATGTTGTTGGTCGCCCGGCCGTCGGTGGCCAGCGCGGCGCCGGCGGCCATCGCCACGTCGCGCTCGATCTCGGGGACGGGGTTGGAGAGGGCGAGGATCACCTGTCCGCGGCGGACCATGGCCGGCTCGATAAGGCCCGGTCGGCCCGTTGTCGCCACCACGAGGTCGCAGGTGGCCATGATGGCGGCGAGGTCGGAGGGTTCGCCGCCGGCGGCGCGGAACCGTTCGATGGCGCCCGGGTCGAGGTCGGCGCCGAGGACGGGGCGGCCGAGGTAGTCCATGAGCGCGCGGGCGATTGCGGTGCCGGCGGCGCCGAGGCCGATGCAGCCCACCCGGCAGCGGGCGAGGTCGAGCCCGGCCAGTCCCGCAGCGCCGATGACGGCGGCGAGGACGACGGCTGCGGTGCCGTGCTGGTCATCGTGGAAGACGGAGATGCCGGCTGCCCGGAGGCCGGCTTCGACCTCGAAGCAGCGCGGCGCGGCGATATCTTCGAGCAGGACCAGCCCGAAGCCGTGCGCAACGGTCGCGATCGCCTGCACGAGCTCGCTTGTGGGCACGGCCCCGGCCGCCAGCGGGACGCAGCTGACGTCGACGAGCTCAGCGAGGATGGCGGCCTTCCCTTCGAGGATCGGGAGGGCGGCGAGCGGCCCGAGGTTGCCGAGCCCGAGGATGGCGGTGCCGTCGGAAACGATGGCGACGGTGCTCGCGCGCATAGTGTAGTGGTCGGCCAGCTCCGGTTCGGCGGCGATGCGGCGGGCGACTTCGCCGACGCCGGGCGTGTAGACGCGGCGGAGGTCGGCCTCGCTGGCGATGGGGTGGCGGGCGCGGATGACGAGCTTGCCGCCGACGTGGAGGTCGAGCACCTCGTCGCGCACTTCGAGCACATGGGCCTCGCCGGTGGCGTCGATGGCGCGGATGGCCGGCTCGATCTCGGCCGCGTCGGCGAAGCCGATTTCGATATCGCGGACGCGGCTGAGGGGGCCCATGAAGACGGTGCGGAGGTCGCCGATAGAGGCGCCGTGCTCGGCGAGGATGGCGAGGACGCGGGCGAGGACGCCGACGTGGTTGCTGGTGCGCACGCGGAACGTGCGGAGCACCATCGGGCGGGGTTCGACGGAATCGGGCATGCGAGGGCCCCGGGACGCGATATTCCAAGTTTCGCCCGGCGCCGGCCTCCGGGCGACGAGCCAGGGTCAGGCCGGGCGGCGGCACACCCCCTGCAGCAGCCCGAGGCGGCCGTCGGCCATGCAGGCCGCGAGATTGGCGACCCGCTGCTCCATCCCGGCGCCCATCACCGCGCGGAGGGAGAAGGGGCTCGACGTATCGGGACGGCCGACGGGCGGCGGGGGCTGGTTCCAGGCCTCGATGACGAAGCCGACCTCCTCCAGCAGCGCGCGGGTCGCCCCGGCATCGAGGAGGAAGCTGATTGCGGGGTCGCCCGCCCAGGGCAGCGGGTAGGCCGGCTCGGCCGGGTTCGGCCCGCGGATGACATCGAAGAAGGCGAACCGCCCGCCGGGCCGGAGCACCCGGTACGCCTCGGACCAGAAGGCGCGCCGGTCGGCGATGTTCATCGCCGCGTGCTGGGTGAAGACGACATCGAAGTTGGCATCGGCGAAGGGGAGCGCCGTCGCATCGGCCACGCGGAAGGCGGCCCGTTCGCCGAGCCCGCAGGCCTCGGTCAGCACCGCAGCCGAGCGGACAAACTCGGGCGAGAGGTCGACGCCCGTGACCTCGCAGCCGAACTCGGCGGCGAGCACGCGGGCGGGGCCGCCGAGGCCGCAGCCGAGGTCGAGCACGCGGTCGCCGGGGCCGATGCCGGCGAGGCGGGCGAGTTCGCGGGTGGCGCGGAGGCCGCCCATGTGGAACTGGTCGGCGGGGGCGAGCGCGGCCGGGGTAAGCGGGTGGACGCCGGCCGCGCGGGCGGCCTCAAGGATGCGCTCGGCGAGCGCCTCTCCGCGGTAGTGCGCGAGGACGTCGTCGGTGCCCATGTGCAAAACCTCCCGCCGGCGGCCTGCCGGCATGCTAGGCCCGGCGGCGCTCCGCGGCCTGGACGAGCCGGCCGAGGGCGAAGGCGGCGCGCTCCACGCTCGGGAAGACGGCGATGCCCCGGGCGACGAAGTCGTCGCGGACCTCGTCGACGAGGGCGCGGTGGTCGCGGTTGCGCGTCTCCGTGGGCCCGAGGACGACGGCAACCGGCTTCGTGCTGGCGGCGGCGATGGCGGCGAGCCGGCCGCAGGCGTGCTTCAGCCGGTCAGCGGCATCGGGCCGGCCGAAGAACCAGTCCTCGCCGACGTTGGCGATGGCGAGGTCGTAGTGGTCGCCTTCGAGCATCAGCTCGAGCAGGCCGTTCGAGGAGAGGCCGCTGCCGGCGAGGATCGACTGGTCGACCGGGTTGCCGACCCAATCGGCGAGCATGGGGGCGCGCTCGCGGACCCGTTCGCGCACGGCATGCGGGAGGGGCACGACCTCGAAGCCGTTCTCTTCGGCGGCATCGGCCGACTGGACGCTGCGCCCGCCGCCGCCGCCCACGATGGCGATCCGCCGGCCGGCGGGCGGGCGGAGGAGCGCGGCGCCGACCATGAGGTCGAGGAGCTGGTCCTGGTTCCGGGCTTCGATGGCGCCGGCCTGGCGGAGGACGGTGCTCCAGAGCTCGGCCTGGCCGGCGAGGGCGGCGGTGTGGGAGGCCGCGGAGCGGGCGCCGGCGCGGGTGCGCCCGGCCTTGTGGATGATGACCGGCTTGCGGGCGGCGGCAGCGCGCAGTCCTTCGTAGAAGCCGCGGCCGTCAGGCACGCCTTCGACGTAGCCGCCGATGACCGTCGTCTCAGGGTCGTCGGCAAGGTAGCGGAGGAGTTCGCCCGGCGTGATATCGAGCCCGTTGCCGTAGTTGACGACCTTGCCGAAGGCGAGGCCGCGGGCGTTGCCGCGGGTGATGACCTCGACGGCGTTGTTGCCGGACTGGCTGAGGAAGGCGACGCCGCCCCGGTCGGTCGGCAAGTCGGGCCGGAAGGAGAGGCCGCCGGCCGGGTGGTAGAGGCCCATGCCGTTCGGGCCGAGGATGCGCACTCCGAGCTCGGCCGCGCGGCGGGCGATCGCCTGTTCGAGGCGGGCGGCCTCGGCGTCGCCGGTTTCGCTGAACCGGCCGGTGAAGAGGTGGAGGAAGCGGACGCCTTTTTCGCCGCAGTGTTCGACCAGCTCCGGGACGGCGGGGGCCGGCACGCAGGAGATGACGAGGTCGACCTGGCCGGGCACCTCGCGCAGGGAGGGGTAGGCGCGGAGGCCGGCGACCGTGTCGGCCTTCGGGTTGATGGGGTAGATGGGGCCGCTGAACCCCTGCCGTTTGATCGCTTCGAGGTAGTCGTGGCCTGGGCTGTCGACGTTGGTGGAGGCGCCGGCGACAGCAACGGAGCGGGGACGGAAGAGGAGGTCGAGGTCGGGCGTCGAAGGGAACCGGGTCACGCCCGGATTGTACGGGAGGGGCGGCTTGCGGGGTTGCGGACGCGGGCGGGCAGCGTAGCATCCGCGGCACACCGACGCTGCGCCCGACGGAGGACCACCTGTGACGCTTCCGCCCCCGCTCGACCAGTACGCGCTGCTGCGCGGCCTCCGCTTCCACTACCGGGAATGGCCGAACCCCGGGCGGCCCCCGCTCGTGCTGCTGCACGGGTTCACCGGGCACGCCCGCTCGTGGGACACCTTTGCGGCGGCAATGCAGCCGCAGTTCCACCTCTACGCGCTCGACCAGCGCGGCCACGGGGAAAGCGCCTGGGCCGACGACTACACGGCCGATGCCATGGTCGAGGACCTGCGCGCCTTCGCGCAGGCGCTGCGGCTGGAGCGGTTCGCGCTGCTCGGCCTCTCGATGGGCGGCCGCAACGCCTACCTCTTTGCGGCCCGCTACCCCGGGGCGGTCGAGCGGCTGGTCATCGTCGATATCGGCCCCGAGGTCCACGCAGCCGGGGCCGCGCGCATCCAGTCGGGCGTGCGTGCGCCGGACATCTTCGCCTCGCCGGAGGAGGCGGTCGAACGGGCGCTCCGGGCGAACCCGAACGCCGACCCCGCCGAGGCGCGCCGCCGCACGCTGAACAACCTCCTCCTCCTGGAGGACGGGACCTGGACGTTCCGGTACGACCGCGCCTTCCGCGATGGGACGCGGCCGATCAGCCGGCCGGACCCGGAGGCTTCGTGGCGGGAGCTCGCGAAGATTGCTGCGCCGACGCTGCTCGTCCGCGGCGAGCGGAGCGACGTGCTCGCGCCGGAGGTTGCGGCCCGGATGGCGGCGACGATCCCGGACTGCCGGCTGGTGGAGGTGCCGGGGGCGGGGCATTCGATCCCGCTCGAGCGGCCGCAGGGGTTCCTCGAGGCGGTGCGGCCGTTCCTGCTCGGCTGAGCCGTCAGGCCCCGGGCGAGGCTGCGGGGCGGGGCAGGAGGTCGGCCGGCTGCCCGACCCTGCGGAGGAACCGCGCCCGGTCGAGCTCGGCGAGGAGGAGGAAGCCGCCGACGAGCAGCGCCATGGCCGCGAGGGTGACGCGGGCGCCGGCGTAGGTGGTGCCCACGCCGAGGGCGAGCAGCGGCAGGGAGATCGCCGTCTCGGTGAGGGTGAGCTGGACGGCGAAGACGCGGCCGTGCTGGCCGGCCGGGGCCGTCTCGGTGAGCGCGACGCGCCCGGCGATGAGGAGCCCGGAAAGGGAGACCCCAAGCAGGAAGGCGACGGGGATGGCGACCGCGAAGGTGGTGTTCATCGAGGCTTCGAGGCGGGCCACCGGCGGGATGTGGCTGTACTGGGCGACCGCGGTGATGCCGTAATCGAGGGCGGTGAGCGCCGCCAGCGCAACCAGCAGGCCGAGGAGCCCGAGCCTGAGCACCTCGTGGGCGCGGGCAAGGGTCAGCTCGCGGCTGCACCACCAGAGCCCGGCCAGCACGCCGAGGACCCCGGGCGCGAAGAGGTACGCCATCGCCTCCCAGCCGAGGCCGAGGTCGCGCTCGAGGTAGAAGGGGAGGGCGACGACGATCCCTTTCGAGACCACCATCTTCAGCCCAAGGGCGACGAGGGCGTAGCGGGCGAGCGATTCGCGGCCGAAGAAGGCGATCGTCTCGCGGAAGCTGAGGGCGGCCCGGGCGCTGCCGGCAGCGAACGCCCGGGCCAGCGGTGCAACCCGCACGGCCAGCACCACGGTCAGTGCGAAGAGGAGGGACATGCCGACCGCAGCGCCGATCACCATCGCCGTGGGACCGCCGAGGAAGTAGAGCGCGGGCGCGAGCACGAGCATCCCCGCGGCCTGGCCGGCGTACTGGAGCGCCGCCAGCCAGGAGTGGACGCGGCCGACATGGCTCGCCTGGAGCGGCCGGACGAGGGCGAGCTCGGCCGGGGTGAAGACCTGGGAGCCGGTGGAGTAGAGGAAGGCGAGCACCCAGGCGCTGGTGCCGCCATCGAGGAGCCAGGTGCCGGCGGCCACCGGCAGGAAGCGCAGGAGCGCCCCGAAGGCGTAGCCCCTGCCCGGGCCGAGCCGGTCGGCAATCGACCCGCCCGGCAGGCCGAGCAGGATGGAGGGCAGGAGCATGGCGATGAAGAGGCTCGAGAGGTCGAGCGCAGGCTTCGCTCCGGTGCCGGCGACGAGGAAGAGCGCGGCCAGCCAGATGTTCTGGGACGTTTGCGCGGTGAACCGCGCGGCGTAGCTCAGGGCGCGTTCGAAGCGAAGCGATGACGGCTCGCGGGAATCCATCCCGTTCCCCCGTGACAGTCCGGTGGCCGCGCCGGGTGCGGTGCGGCCGGTGGCCTCGAGAGACGGGAGGTGCCGGTTCCGCGTCTCTCCCAAGAGCCTGCGAGGTTAGCTGACGGGTTCGGCATTGGGAGTTGCCTACGCGCCTGCGCGCGATTCACCCCGTGCGTTGGGTCCCCCGCTCTCCGCGTGGGCGGAGATTCGGCTTCGCACAGTATACGCCGCCCGTGATCGGCCGGTTTGCACACGGTTCACGAACGGCGAACGACCAGTCCCCGGCCGGTGCCGCGGAGACAGCCGCTCAGCGCGCCCGGCGCACCCCGAAGACGACGGGCGTCCCCTCCAGGTCCTCCTCGGCGCGGGCCGCATCGGCGGGCGGCTCCTCGCTGCGAAGTTCGAGCGCGAGCGTCTCGCCGCGGATGTAGGCGCCGTGGCGCTCCAGCACGCGGGCGACATCGGCGTCGCCGGCAACCCAGGCGATGATCCGGTCGGCGAGCTCGAAGCCGGCCTCGCGGCGGAGGTCCTGCAGCCGGCGGACGATTTCGCGGGCGAGCCCCTCATCGGCAAGCTCGGGCGTGATGGCCGTCGTGACGGCCACGGTGTAGCCGGCCTCCTGTGCGGCGGCGTACCCCTCGCGGTCCTGCGCCTGGAGGAGGATGTCGCCGGGCTCCAGCTCGATGCCGGCGACGGTGACGGTGCGCCCGCGGCGGACGGCGGCGGCGACCTCGGCGGGGTCCATCGCCGCCAGCCCCTGCCGGATGGCGCCGACCGCCTGCCCGTGCTTCGGCCCGAGGACCGGGAGGTTCGGCTTGACGTCGTAGGCGACGACGGCGGTCTCGTCCTCGACGATGCGGAGCGCCTTCGCGTTCAGCTCTTCGAGCACAAGGTGCCGGTTGCGCTCGACGACCGCGGCTTCGGCGGGGTCGCGAAGCCTGACGAGCACCTCGGCGACCGGCTGGCGCACCTTGATCTGGACCTTCGCGCGGGCCGCGCGCCCGAGGGAGCAGAGCCGCTTGATGAGCTGTGTCTCGGCGTTGAGGCGGGCGTCGATGCGCGCCGGGTCCGGCTCGGGCCACGCCGCGAGGTGGACGCTCTCGGGCGCGGCGGGGTCGACGGTGCGGACGAGGTTCTGCCAGAGCTCCTCGGCGACGAACGGCGTGAACGGCGCCAGCAGCTTCGCGAGGGTGGTGAGGGCTGCGTAGAGCGTTTCGTAGGCGCTCTGCTTGTCGGCGTCGCCCTCGGTAGCGCCGCGCCAGAAGCGGCGGCGGGAGCGGCGGACGTACCAGTTCGACAGGTCGTCGACGAATGCTTCGATGGCGCGGGCGGCGTCGGTCGGGTCGTACGCCTCCAGCTCATCGGTGACTTTGACAATGAGGGCGTTCAGCTCGCTCAGGAGCCAGCGGTCGATTTCGGCGGCCGGCTCCCAGCGGCCGGAGGGGCGGAAGCCGTCGATGCTGGCGTAGCTGACGAAGAAGCTGTAGGTGTTCCAGAGGGTGAGGAGGAAGCGGCGGAGCCCCTCTTCGACGAGGCCGGCGCTGAAGCGGCGGGGCGAGCCGGCGGGGCTGGCGGCGTACATGTACCAGCGGGTGGCATCGGCGCCGTGGCGGTCGATGACGGTCCACGGGTCGACCGTGTTGCCCCGGCTCTTCGACATCTTGTTGCCCTTTTCGTCGTTGATGTGGCCGAGGCAGATGACGTTGCGGTAGGCGATGCCGTCGGGGATGGCGCCGGCGGCGTGGAGGAGCGTGGCCTCGGCGTGGAGGGTGTAGAACCAGCCGCGGGTCTGGTCGATCGCCTCGCAGATGAAGTCGGCCGGGAAGTGGCGCTGGAACTCCGTCTCGTGCTCGAAGGGGAAGTGCCACTGGGCGTAGGGCATGGCGCCGCTATCGAACCACGCGTCGGCCACCTCGGGGACGCGCCGGGCGGTGCCGCCGCAGGCCGCGCAGCGGATGGTGATGGCATCGACGAAGGGGCGGTGGAAGTCGTCGAGGGCACGGGCGGCCTCCGGGTCTTCGGCCCGTTCGATAAGCTCGGCGCGGGAACCGATGCAGGCCGTCTCGCCGCAGGCATCGCACCGCCAGAAGGGGAGGGGCGTGCCCCAGTACCGCTCCCGGCTGACGGCCCAGTCGATGTTGTTCGCGAGCCAGTTGCCGAAACGGCCGTGCTTGATGTGCTCGGGGTACCAGTTGATCCGTTCGTTGCCGGCGAGGAGCTGCTCGCGGAGGGCCGTGGTGCGGAGGTACCAGCTCGGCTTGGCGTAGTAGAGGAGCGGGGTGCCGCAGCGCCAGCAGAAGGGGTAGGTGTGGCGGATGGTGCCCTTCTTGAGGAGCAGGCCGCGCTCCTCGAGGTCGCGCTCGATGTCGCGGTCGGCCTGCTTGGCGAATTTGCCGGCGCCGGGCAGGCCCTCGGCCATGATGCCGCGGAGGTCGATCGGCTGGGCGAAGAGGAGGCGGTAGTGCTTGCCCTCTTCGAAGTCCTCGCCGCCGAAGGCCGGGGCGATGTGGACGATGCCCGAGCCGTCTTCGAGCGAGACGTAGTCGGCCGCGATGACCCGGCGGAGGCCATCGGTCGATTCGCCGGGCGCGAGCGGGCGGAGGCGGCCGTCGTCGCCGAAACGGCGGACCGGGTGGCCGAGCAGCTCGGGCCGGTAGAGCGGTTCATAGGCGATGCCGACGAGCTGCTCGCCGCGGAGCGAAGCGGCCGGCTGCGCGCCCTCGCCGAGCACGCGCGGGGCGAGGGCTTCAGCGAGCACCACGGCCTCGTCGCCGAGGTCGTAGACGCCGTAGGAGGCATCGCTCTTGACGGCGAGGGCGACGTTGCCGGGGAGCGTCCACGGGGTGGTGGTCCACGCCACGAGGGCGAGCGGCCTGTCGGTGCGGAAGCCTGCGGCGGCGAGGGCATCGCCGGGGATGCGGAACTTCACGAAGACGGAGGGGTCGGGCACGTCGTCCTGGTAGCCGAGGGCGACTTCGTGGTCGCTGAGGCTGGTACCGCAGCGGGGGCAGTGGGGCGTGGAGCGGTAGTCCTGGTAGACGAAGCCGGCATCCCAGAGCTGCTTGAAGATCCACCAGCAGGTTTCGATGTAGCCATTGTCGTAGGTGACGTAGGGGTTGTCGTAATCGGCCCAGAAGGCGATCCGCTCGCTCAGGCGGGTCCACTCTTCGACGTAGCGGGAGACGGACTCCTTGCACTTCTCGTTGAAGGCGGCGATGCCGTACTCCTCGATCTCGGGCTTGGATTTGAGGCCGAGCTCCTTTTCGATTTCGAGTTCGACGGGAAGGCCGTGGGTATCCCAGCCGCCTTTGCGGGGGACGCGGTAGCCGCGCATCGTCTTGTAGCGCGGGATGAGGTCTTTGAAGACGCGGGAGAGGACGTGGTGGATGCCGGGGCGGGCGTTGGCCGTGGGCGGGCCTTCGTAAAAGACGAAGAGGCGGTCTTCCGGGCGCTGCTCGATGCTCTTTTCGAAGATGCGGTGCTCCTTCCAGAACTGGAGGATGCGCGCTTCGAGCTCGGGGAAACTGACCTTTGGGTCGACAGGACGGAACACGGTGGCCTCCGGTGCAGGACGCAGCGTTGACGCCACAGGGTGCGAATGAGAAGGCCGCGGCGGGCGGCGGTATCGTACCCTTCGGCGAGATGGATGCGCGCATGGAGGCCCGGACACGACAACGCGCGCCTGCCCCCGCTCCAGGGACGAGCGCGCGCGCCCGCGGTACCACCCTGGTTCCCGCCGTGCGGCGGGCACTCATGGGGCGCCAGCACGCCCCTGCCCCTGGTAACGGTGGGCCTCCGCCCGGGTCTACTGGGCGCGCGGGGCGCCGTTCGGCCGGGGGCTCGGGAGGGATGTTCGCGCTGCCGTGCCGTGCCCCCTTCCACCCGCCGGGGCTCGCTGGACGGCCGATGCGGCGCTACTCGTCTCCGTCATCGCCGATGGGCTCCACTACAGCAGCGCCCGAGGGGGAATGTCAATGCTGACCCGGCGGCGGCTGCTTGCCGGCTTCCTCGCTGCGGCGGCGTTCGCGGGGTTCGGCGCCGCCTGCTCGGGGAACACTCCCTCCGACAGCTACGCGCGCCCGGTCGAGACGCCGGAGCCGACACCGACGCGGCCCGTGCCGACGCCCGAGCCGACGCCGGAGCCGACGGAGTTCCGGGTCGCCTTCATCAACCTGATGAGCCCGATCCAGACCGACGCGAATGACCCCATCGCCGGCGACACCTTCGAGCAGCGGCTCCAGCTCGTCATCGACGAGCTGCGGAGCTACCGGCCCGACCTCGTCGGCTTCAGCGAGGCCACGTGGACGGCGAAGCACGGCTCGGCAGTGGCGAAACTCGCCGCCGAGCTGAAGATGGAGCCGCTCTTCGTGCAGGCGAACCCGTGGTTCGCTGGCCGCACCGAGCAGCAAAACCGGGAGCTCGCAAGGCAGATCGGCTTCGAGGAGGGCGAGCTGGTGCTCGTCCGCAGCGACCGGTGGGTGGTGCTGGGCGCGACGCCGGCATGGCTGAACCCGCGCACGAGCGAGACCGAAGGGCGGGCCGCGCTCCACGTCCGCATCAAGGGGCCGCCGGCGCTGGGCACCGTCGACGTCTTCATCACCCACCTCACCGGCGGAGGCGAACGGCTGCGCGGCCAGCAGGCGGAATCGTTCGCCGAGTTCGTGCGGAAGCAGCGGACCGGCGGGCCGGCGATCATCCTCGCCGACCTTTCCGATCCGCCGGGCTCGCCCGCCTACGAGGCGCTGATTGGCCTCGGTTTCGAGGACCCGCTGGCCGGCATCGACCCGCCGACCTGCTGCCGCCCGGGCGTCATCGGCGAGCAGCCGGAGCCGACGGTACGGACGTCGTTCATCCTCTCGGCAGGGTGGCGGGCCTCGGTGGCGGCCGCGTTTGCGACGAAGCCGGGCCGGCTGCCGGACGGCCGCCCGCTCTATGCGAGCGACCACAACGGGGTCTGGGCGCTTTTCCCCGTGCCGAAGCGGAGCGGCCAGTAGCCCGCGCGGACGCGCGCCGGCTGCCCTAGAATGCCCCCACGCTGCCGGGGGGACGCGCATGGCCTTTACCGACCGCTACGGGCTCGAACTTTCCACCACCTCGCCGCGAGCCGCCGAGGCGTACTGCCGCGGGCTCGACCACGCGCTCGCCGCCGAAGCCGAGGCCGAGGCCTGCTTCCGCGAGGCACGGCTCGAGGACCCGGGCTTCGCCCTCGCCCACATCGCCGAGGCGCGGATGCTCCAGTTCCGGGCACGGCCGGCCGAAGCCCGCGAGGCCGCCGACCGCGCCCTGCAGGTGGTCGGCGGGGCGACCCGGCGGGAGCGCCAGCACGTGGACGCCATCGCGACCGCCGTGGCGGGCGACCCGCGCGGCGCGCTCGAGAAGGTCCGGGCCCACGTGGCGGAGTTCCCGCGCGATGCCTTCGTGCTCTCGCAGGCCACGGGCGTCTACGGGCTCATCGGCTTCAGCGGGCGGCTGGAGCGGAACGAGGAGCAGCTCGCCCTGCTCGAACCGCTCGCCGGGGCCTACGGCGATGACTGGTGGTTCCTTTCGCAGATCGCCTTTGCCTACAACGAGCTGTTCCGCCACCGCGAGGCGCAGCAGGCCGTGGAGCGTTCCCTCGCCGGGAACCCGCGCAACGGCCACGCCTCCCACACCGTCGCTCATATCGCCTACGAGACCGGCGACGCCGAGGGCGGCGCGGCCTTCCTGCGGGAGTGGCTCGTCGGCTACGACCCGGCCCACCAGCTCTACGTCCACAACCACTGGCACCTCGCCCTCTTCGAGCTGGCGGCCGGGAACTTCGAGCGGGTCATGGAGCTGTACGACCGGGTCATCCGGCCGTCGGTGGCCACCTCACCGCCGCTGGGCACCATCGCCGATGCCGCCTCGCTCCTCTGGCGCTGCACCCTCACCGAGCGGCCGGCAGCCGACCTCCCGTGGGCCGAGGTTGCCGCGTACGCCGCAGACCGGTTCCCGCGGCCCGGGACTACCTGGGCCGATGCCCATTGCCTCATTGCCTGGTGCGCGGTGAACGACACCGACCGCCTGACGATGCTGGTCGGCCAGCTGCGCGACCGGGTGGCCGGCGGGAAGGTGTACGCCGGGCCGGTGCTCGTGACGCTGGCCGAGGGGTACCTCGCCTTCGCCCATGGCGACTGGGACCGGGCGGCGAACCTCTTCCAGCTGGCGCGGCCGGAGGTCATCCGGCTCGGCGGCAGCCATGCCCAGCGCGACGTCTTCGAGGAGACGCTCATCGAGGCGTGCGCGCGGGCCGGCCGGCTCGAACAGGCGCGGACGATCCTCGAGGAGCGGCTCGACCGGCGCCCGAACGGCCGCGACCGCCGCTGGCTGGAGCACATCACCGCGCGGGAGGCAGCGACCGCCTGAGCCGGCGGCCCCGGCGGTTGCCTCTACCCCGCGCTTCCGGCCACAATCGGGCCAGCATGGCCGACTTTTCGCTTCCCGCACCGTACGAACCGCAGAAATCGAGCTACATCCACGACCGGGCGACCCGCCCGAAGCGCCCGCCGATCGACTGGCGGGAGCTCACGGGCCGCTTCTGGGGCCTGGGGATGGGCGTCGCCTTCTCGGTCATCTTTACGGTGGCGCTCTTCGAGCTGCGCGATTCGTGGGACAACCACCGCGATTGGCTCGTGATGCTGATTCCATTTTTTGCGATTGCCGGGCTCGCCTTCGGCCACCTGATGTACCGCGGGAAATGGGAGGCGCTGGCCGTGCCCGGCGGCTTCCTGCTGCTCACGGGCATCTTCACCGTCTCGGTCTTCCTCGGCGACATCGACGGGATGAGCCGGGACACGCGGCGGATCGTGGCCGCGCTCGGCGGCATTTCGATGGCGCTGACCATCGTCTCGGCGATCGTGGCCCTCCTCTGGGTTGAGTTGCGCGAGCCGGCCAAGGCGCCGCCGCCCCAGCTGTAAGCAGGACCGCACCGGGCGCATCGCCCCCAACGCCCCCTGGTGATAGATTCCTCAAATCTGTTCGCCCGGGGGGTTTTTGCTGAATGACCAGCCTTTCCATTCCCGCCACGATGGATGACGTCACGCCGGAGTGGCTGACCGCCGCGCTGCGCGAGCGCGGCCACCTGCGCGAGGCCCGCGTCGTCGAGGCCCCACGCCAGCGGATCGGCGAAGGCGTCGGCATCCTCGGCGAACTCGCCCGCATCACCCTCGTCTACGACCGGGAGGAGCCGGGCGCGCCGCAGACGCTGATCGCCAAGATCCCGACGGCGGACCCCGGCGGCCGGGGTGTGGCCCACATGCTCGGCTTCTACGAGAAAGAGCGCCGCATCTACGACGAGCTGGCCCACCGGATCGGCGTCCGCAGCGCCCGGGCGTACTACACGGCCGGCGACCCCGAATCGGTACAGTACATCATCCTGATGGAGGACCTCGCCGGGCTGCGCCTGGGCGACCAGGTGGCCGGGGCCTCGGCCGAGGAGTGCTTCACGCTCGCGCGCGAAATCGGGAAGCTGCACGCCCGCTGGTGGAACGCGCCTGAGCTGGCCGCGCTCGACTGGATCCCGCGCGGGAACGACCCCGTCAACCTGATGGCCGCCGTCGCCTTCGCGCAGGCCGTCGAACCGTTCCTCCAGAACTTCGGCGGCGAACTGAGCGAGTTCGAGCGCGGCCTCGTCCTCCGGTACATGCACCGGATGAACCCGATGCAGGACCGCTTCTCGCAGGTACCGGAGACGCTCTGCCACGGCGACCTCCGCCTCGACAACGTCTTCTGGGGCAGCCCCGAGGGCGACGCGCCGCTCACGCTGGTCGACTGGCAGATCGCCGTCAAAGCGCGCGGCCCGTACGACATCGGCTACTTCATGAGCCAGTCGGTCGATACGCCTGTCCGCCGGGCGCACGAGCGCGACATCGTCCGCGCGTATTACGACACGCTGTTGGAGCACGGCGTGCGGGACTACAGCTGGGAGCAGTGCTGGGACGACTACCGGATGACCGTCATGTGGTGCCTCACCTACCCGGTGGTCTCGTGCGGGTCGATCGACCTGGCGAACGAGCGCGGGCTGGCGCTGGCCCGGGCGATGCTCCGGCGGGCCCTGGATGCGATCCTCGACCTCGAGGCGTACGACGTGCTGGATACGCTGGAGGAGCGGCCCCATCCGCTGGTGCTCGAGGCGGCAGCGGCCCGGCAGCAGGGCTAGGGCGCAGGGTAGAGGAGGACGAGGAGCGTTTCGATCGCCTCGGCGATGCGCGGCCCGGGCGCGCGCAGGAAGAGCATCCGGTCGAGCACGTGCACCCGGCCGTCCCGGACTGCGGGCGTCGTCGCCCAGGCCGGGTCGCTCCGGATGAGCGTGTCGAGGCCGCCGTCGGCGGCCGGGAGCACCAGCACGACATCGGGCGCGAGGAGCGCGGCCTGGCCGACATCGATAACGCCGAACCCGGGCAGCGGGCCGCCCTCGGGCGGGTTCGCGAGGGCGTTCTCGGCGCCGAGGATGCTCAGCAGGTTGCCCACGTAGGTGGCGGGTCCGGCGGCGAAGGTGTCGCGGCCGGCGCCGGTGAGCACGAGCACGCGCGGGCCGGCGGCCCCGCGGCGCTCCCGGGCGGCCAGCGCGGCGGCGACAACGCGCGCTTCGACGTCGCCGCGGAGGGCAGCCGCCTCCTCCTCCCGGCCGACGGCCGCGCCGAGCCGCTCGATGGCATCGAGAATCGAGAGGTAGTCCGCGGCCTTTACGAGGTAGACGGGCACAGTGAAGCGGTCGAAATCGGCGATGCGCGCGCCCTGCACGGCGGCGTCGCCGATGACGAGGTCGGGCGCGAGGGCGGCGATGGCGGGGAAGTCGGGGTTGAGCGTGCTGCCGACCGGCTGCGCCCCGGCCGCCGGGGGGATATCCGAGGGTTGCCCGATGACCTCGAGCCCGAGGGCACGGGCGTAATCGGCTGCGGCGGGCGCGGTGACCACCACGCGCTCCACCCGGGCGGGGAGGCGCACCGCGCGGCCGGCCATATCGGTCACGACGCGGTCGCCGGCCGGGGCGCTGCCGGCGAGGGTGGGGGTCGGCGTGGGGCGGGGCGGCGCCTGCTGCCGCTCGGAGCCGCAGGCAGCCCCGGCGAGCAGGAGCGCGGCCGCGAGCGCCGGGAGCAGCCGCCTCATGCCTGCGCGGCCGCGAGGCGCCGGTCGGCGCCGATGGCGAGGAGGTAGTGGCCGGCGGCTGTCTGCTGGCCACGGGCCGTGGCGAGGAGGGCGGCCACATCGGCCGGGGTATCGAGGTCGAGCTGCAGCTCGCGGTTCGGGCTTTCGATGACGCGCATCCCTGCAGCGCGGGCAGCTGCCGCGTGCCGTTCGAAGCTGCCCGGCCCGTAGGCGAGCGCGAAGCGGCCCGGCGGGTGGAGGAGCATGGCGTTGGTGCCGCCATCGCGGCTGCGGACCATCACCACGCAGCCGGGCCCCTCGTCCTCCGCCTCGAGCGTCTCGATGGTCCAGCCCCGAACCAGCGGCAGGTCGGCGTGGAGGATGAGCAGCCGGTCGGCGACGGTGCCGTCGGCGCGCAGCCGTTCGATGGCGCGTTCGAGCTGGGCGTTCAGCCCCTGCACGGCCGGGTCTTCCGGGAGGACGCGGTAGCGGCCGGCCATCCGCTCAATGACCCGCGGGTCGGCCGTGAGGATGACGGCAGCGGCGCCGGCGGCGTGGGCCGCCGTCTCGGCGGTGATGAGCGCGAGCTCCTCCCGCTCGGCCTCGGTGAGAAGCGGGGCGAGGCGGCCTTTCGCCTGTTCGAGCCGGTTGACGGGGATGAGGACCGGGAGCGTCACGGGGCAGCCTCCAGTGCGGCGAGGACCGCAGCGGCGAGCGCGCGCTTCCGCTCGGGGGTCGTCATCAGCGTCTCGGTGACGAGGGCGCGCATGCCGAGCGCCTCGACCTCCGGCGCGAGCCCAGCATCGGCCGTATCGAGCACGAACAGGTCGATGAGCCCGCGGTAGAGCCGGGCCACGCCGAGGGCGGAGACCTCGTGGCCGAGCGAGGCGAGCATCTTCGCGGCCGGGCCCTTGACGACCTGCCCGGCGATGATGGGGCTGACGGCGGCCCGGCGGGCGCGGGTGCCGGCCAGCGCCTCGCGGATGCCGGGCACGGCGAGGATCGGTCCGATGCTGACGAAGGGGTTGCTGGGCGCGAGGATGACGGCCCGGGCCTCGCGGATCGCTTCGAGCACGCCCGGGGCCGGGCGGGCCGCCTCCGCGCCGGCGAAGCGGAAGCCGCGGACCTCCACCTCCGTCCGCAGGCGGACCATGTACTCCTGGAACGGCAGCTCGCCCTCCGGCCCTTCGATGAGCGTGCGGACCGGGTCGTCGCTCATCGGCAGGAGGCGCACCTCGAGGCCCCAGGCGCGGGCGAGTTCGGCGGCGATGCGGTGCATCGGCCAGCCCTCGCGCAGGAGGCGGGTCCGGTGGAGCGACATCGCGAGGTCGCGGTCGCCGAGGTTGAACCAGCGCGGGTAGCCGAACCGTTCGAGCGCCTCGACAACGGCGAAGGTATCGCCGGCGAGCCCCCAGCCGGTCTCGGGGTTCACGGCGCCGGCGAGGGCGTAGATGACGATGTCGGTATCGGGCGAAACGTGCAGGCCGGCGAAGTCGAGGTCGTCGCCGGTGTTGGAGATGACGGTGATCTCCCGCTGGGGGACGGCCGCGGCGAGCCCCTGCAGGAAGCGGGAGGCCCCGACGCCGCCGGCAAGGACCGTGTACATGGCGGGCTCCATGCTACCGCCCGGGCCGCATGGCCGCGATCAGGCGGGGGCCGCCGCCGGCTCGCGGGGCGGTGCGGGCGCGGATGCAGCCGGCGCGGCCGCGGCGGGCGCGGCAGCGGGCGCGCGGCGGGCGGCGCCGGCTTCGAGCGCGGCGACGAGCGCGAGCAGCAGCCAGAGGTACGGCTCCTCGAACAGCCGCCCCTCGGACTGCGACTGGAAGAGGATTTCGACGAAGGCGGCGATCAGCCAGCCGCCCAGCATCCGCTCGAAGGGGTCGCCGGCGCTGCGATAGATGCGGACCGCGGCAGCGCCGACCCGGCCAGCGAAGAAGGCGAAGGCGACGACGCCGACCAGCCCCCACTCGGCGAGGATGCTGATGAACGAGGTGTGGGAGAGCGAGGTCTTCGCCCAGTAGGGCATCACGGAGTTGTAGGCGACGAGCAGGGCGTTCTGGTAGCTGCCGGTGCCGACGCCGACGAGCGGGTTATCCTTCCACATCTCCCAGCCGGCGCGGATGAGGAACTGGCGGACGCCGAGGACGACATCGACGCCGCCCGCGAGCGAACGGACGCGGGCCGCATCGGCGCCGCCCTGGACCAGGAGCAGGCCCAGGAGTGCGGCCAGCGTGCCGAAGGCGGCCACGGTGATGCGCGTTTTCGTGTAGCGCGGCACGGGCGCGAGGACCACAACGATGAAACTGGCCAGCAGCATGCCAAGCCAGCCGGAGCGCGAGGCGGTGGCGATGAGCGCCGGGGCGGAAAGCAGGAGCGCCGGCGCTGCGAGGTAAACCGTCAGCCGCCGCGGCCCGAGGGCGAGGAGGCCGGCGGCGGCCAGCGCGATGGTGATGGCGAGCAGCCGGGCCAGGTTGTTCGGGTCGGCGAAGGTGGCGTTCGCGCGGTAGCTGTAGGCATCGGACTGCACGAGGATGGCCCGCCACTGGAAGACGCCGAGCAGCCGCTGGGCCACGGCCAGGAGCGAAAGCCCGATTGCCGCAAGGAAGAACGCGGCGAGAATCCGCTCGAGGTCGCGCCGGTCGTCAATGAGCGACGGCGCGGCGAAGACGAACCCCACATACAGCACCAGGATGAGCACGGCGTTGTTCGGCCGCTGCAGGTCGGCCCAGGCGAGGCCGACGATCGACAGGAAGAGGATGACGAGCGCCGGGAGGAGTACACGGCTCGGCGGAAGGAGCCGCCGGGGATCGTACCGGGCGCGCCAGGCGGCGACCACGATAGTGGCCGCCATGGCGGCCTTGCCGGGGTTGAGCATCGCGCGGATGGCGCCCCCGACGCCGCTTTCGCCGAGCGTGTCGACCGCCTGTGTCTGGAGGTATTCGACGGGGAGGCCGATGACGACCGCAGGGATGAGCAGCTTCGGCTCGCGGAGGATGACGACGGCGGCGAACAGCGCCGCCTGCACGAAGACCACGAGCGCGAGGTCGGGGTGGGGCACGCGCACCTCGTGAAGTGCTTCACAATTGACCGGTGAAACCGGGCGAACCTACCATACCTCGCGATGCCCTCCGAAACCAGCGGCCTCCAGCGCGACGTCGAGGTCATCCGGCGCCGCTGGTGGGTGTTCCTCCCCTTCGCCGCACTCGGCCTCCTGGCAGCGCTCGCCATCGGCGCCGTCTCCGGCGGGTCGACGGCCGTGGCGACGATGACGCTGGACACGACGGTTCACGACCTGGTCATCGGCGGCGACCGAGGGCTGCGGATCTTCGAGGCGCAGGCGATGACGGCCGACCCGGCCTTCAAGGAGAAGGTCATTGCGGCGATCGGGGAGTCCGATTTCGAGTACGCCCGCTTCAGCGTGAGCCTCTCCCCCATCTCCGTCGGCGACGGTATTTCGCGCGGCATCCTGACGGTGACGATTTCGGACCCGGACAGGGCGAAAGCGGAGCGGTACCGGCAGGCGTTCGTCGACGTCTACACGGCCGAGTACACGAAGCCCGACGGCCTCTTCCGGACGCGGTTCGTGGACCGGCGCCGGGAGGTGGCGGCAAACGCCGAGGCCGACTACCAGGCTGCCTACCAGCGGCTGGCGCAGGCCACCGCGGGCAGAGGCATCGACCTGGCGGCGCTGGTCGAGACGCGGGGCGAGGCCAACCCGCTCGTCTTCGTGACCCAGCAGCGGGCCGAGCTCACGCGGCAGCTTGCCGAGGCGAAGGGCGCCCTGGCCGCGGCATCCGGCGCCAGCCCGGAAGCGGCGGCGGCGATCGCAGCGGCCGTTATCGGCCAGCCGGTGCAGGCCGGGCAGGCTGCGGCCGTCCTGGACGCGCGGGTTGCGGCCCTGGAGGCGGCCCTGGAGGAGTACAGCCGGCTCGCCCCGGCCCTCCCCGAGCAGCAGCTCGACCCGGCCACGCAGGCGCTCCTGAACGAGGTCCGCGGGCTGCGCCAGGTGCGCGATGCCGCCTACGTAAATCTCGGCAACGCGCAGATTGCCGTCCGCAGCGCCGAGAGCCGGATCGAGACGTCGTACAGCTTCTCGGGCGGGCTGGCGGGCACGCTCGCCGGCCGCGTTGCGGTGGCGCTTGCGGTGACGGTCATCTTCGGCCTGGCGGCCATCTTTGCCCTGGAGTGGCTGAGCCCGTCGCGGCGCCCGGGCGAGGGGTGACCCTCATGCGCATCGCCGAAATCAACGACATCGCCTCGGTCGCGACGGAGATCGGTGGCGGGCTGCGCGCCCGCGGCCACACCGTCGATTACTATTACCCGCGGCTGGTGGGCGCGAAGCTCCACCCGAACATTAAGCCGATCACCGGCCCGCTGCGCGCGCTCGACTGGCTCGACCTGATCCGGCGCATCCGGGCCGGCCGGTACGACCTCGTCCACATCCACTACGCCTACCTCGGCAACATCGGGGCGCTCGGCGGCTTCCCCTATATCCTCCATTGCCACGGCACCGACCTCCGCGGCGGCACGGCCTTCACCCGGCCTCTGATCGCCAACGCCATCCGTCAGGCGCGCCACGTGTTCTACTCCACGCCCGATTTGGCGGGCTGGGTGTTGCCGCTGCGGCCGGACGCCGAGTTCCTGCCGAACCCGGTCGATACCGCGCTGTTCGCCCCGAAGACGCCGCCCTCGGCCCACCAGTCGGCCTGGGTCGCCTGCGCCCTGACCGAGGTGAAGGGTGCGGGCCGCATCCTCCGCGCCTGCCGGCTGCTGGCCGAGACGCACCCCGGCCTCCGGATCGACGCCTTCGGCGGGGGCGAGTACACGGCCGCCTTCCGGGAGCTCCCGAACGTGACGCTCTACGCCCGCCACCCGCGGAGCCGGCTGCCGCAGATTATCGACGAGCACGGCATCGTCATCGGCCAGGCGCGGCTCGGCGCGGCCGGCATGGCCGAGCTCGAGGCGATGGCCTGCGGGCGGCCAGTGGTGACCTGGTTCAACGAACAGGGCGCCTACGCCGAGCCGCCCCCGTTCCTCTCCGCCGTCGACGGCGACGACATCGCCCGGCTCGTCGGACGCCTCGCCGACGACCCCGCCCTGCGCGACCGGGCCGGGGCGGCCGGGCGGGCATGGGTCGAGCGGCACCACGCGGTGGACCGGGTCGTCGACCGCGTCGAAGCCGTGGCCCGGGCGATCGTCCGCGGCGAACCTATCCCCGCAGCACCGGCAGCCTGATGCGGTTCGCACAGGTCAACGACGTCGCTTCCGTCGCCGCCGGGCTCGCCGCTGGCCTGCGCGCCCGCGGGCACACCGTCGACATCCTCCTGCCGCGGCTGTACGGGGCGAAGCTGCCGCCGCTGCTGAAGCTGGCGGTCGCCCCGCTGCGGGTCATGGACTGGGTGCGGCTGGCAGCCCGGCTCCGCCGGGGCCGGTACGATGCGGTCCACATCCATTACGCCTACCTCGGGCTGGTGGGCATCCTCGCGGGCGTTCCGTACGTCCTCCACTGCCATGGCGACGACGTGCGCGACCTCGCCCGGCGGCCGTGGCGCGGGCTGATCCGGCTGGCCCTCCGGCGGGCGGCGCACGTGTATTACTCCACGCCGGACCTTGCGCCGTGGTGCACGGCCGTCCGGCCCGATGCCGAGTTCCTGCCGAACCCGGTCGATACCGCGACCTTCCGGCCGCAGCCGCTGCCGGCCGATGCGCGCGATGTCTTCATCATCTGCGCCCTCGCGCGCAACAAAGGCGCAGAGAAGATCCTCGCTGCGATGCGCCAGCTCAGCGCCCGCCGCCCCGGCCTGCGGGTCACGGCCATCGCCGGGGGCGAACTGACGCGGCAGTTCGAGGCGCTCCCGACCGTCGTGCTCCTCCTCCACCAGCCGCGCGAGCGGCTCCCGGGGCTGATGGCCCGCCACCGGGTGCTCATCGGGCAGGTGCACGAGGGAGCGATCGGCATGGTCGAGCTGGAGGGGATGGCCTGCGGGCGGCCGGTCATCGCGTCGTTCCGCTTCGCCGAGGTGTACGGCGTGGAGGCGCCAGTGGTCCACGCGGAAACGCCCGAGGCGATCGCCGCGGCGGTGGAGCAGCTCCTCGATGACCGGGCGCTGGCCGGGGCCGTCGGCGCGGCCTCCCGGCGGTGGGTGGAGGAGCATCACGACGCCGCCGTGGTCGCCGGGCGGGTCGAGGCGTGGCACCGGGCGCGGATTGACCGCCGCGCGGGCCGTGGTAGCGTGGAGGCATGACCGCGCCAGCCACGTCTGCCCGCCTCGACGATGCCCCGCTCACCCTTCCCGAGCGGCCGCTCGTCTCGATCGTCATCCCCTGCCTGAACGAAGAGCGGTACATCACGGGGCTGCTCGATGCGCTCGCCGCGCAGGACTACGGCCCGGACGGGATCGAGGTCATCGTGGCCGACGGCGGCAGCACCGATGCGACGCGCGAGCTGGTGCGGAGCTACTGCTCACCCTTCGCCCGCCTCGAACTTGTCGACAACCCACGCCGGATTACGGTGGCCGGCCTGAACGAGGGGATGAAGGCGGCGCGCGGCGACTGCTGGATCATCATCGGGGCGCACAGCACGGTGCGGCCCGACTTCGTCCGCCAGTCGGTCGAAGCGCTGAAGCGGACCGGCGCGGCCTGCGTCGGCGGGCCGATCGACACAGTCGGCGAGGGCGCCGTGGGCCGCGCCATCGCGGCCGCGATGTCCTCCCCGTTCGGCGTCGGCAACGCGAAGTTCCGCTACGCGAACGAAGCGGGCTACGTCGATACGGTGCCGTTCGGCTGCTACCACCGGCGGGTCTGGGAGGTGGTCGGCGAATTCGACGAAACGGTCGACGGCGCCGACGAGGACAGCTACAACGCCCGCGTCATCGAAGCCGGCGGGCGGATCTGGCTGGACCCGGCGATCCGCTCGACCTACTACCCGCGGCGGACACTGCAGGCGCTGGCACGGCAGTACCGGGAGTACGGCGCGGCGAAGGGCACGCTCTTCGCGCGGGGGCGGCCGCTCCGGCCGCGGCACTTCGCGCCCTCGGCGATGGTCGTCGGCGGGCCCGCGCTCTGGCTGGCGGGGCGGGTTTCGAAAACGGCGCGGCTCGCCCTGCGCGGGCTGGCGCTTGCCTACCTCGGGCTCGGCGGGTTCGCGGCGTACCGGGCCGCAAAGCGCCATGGCGCGAACCCGGTGCTCACCTTTGCCGCCATGGCCACCATGCACCTCGCCTACGGGGCCGGCTTCCTCGAAGGCTGGTGGCGCGAACGCGCGAACCGGGCCTGACCGCGCCCGGCTGTAAGATCACCGCCGCCCCGGCGGTCCCCTCCCTGTCCGGCCGGGGCACCGCCCGCCCGGGCGCCCGGAGTTGGTATGACCCAGCTCACTGACGCGGACCTCGTCGAAGCCGCACAGGGCGGCGACCGGCAGGCGCTCGCCTCGCTGTACGAGCGCTACGTCGATGCCGTCTACGACTTTGCTGCGCGCCTGGTGCGCGACCGCGACGAGGCCGCCGACATTGCGCAGGAGACGTTCCTCAAGGCCATGAACGGGCTCGGCGGGCTCAAGCAGGGGGCCAGTTTCCGCGGCTGGCTGTTCAGCATCGCGCGGAACACCGCGCTCAACCGGCTCGAACGGCGGGGCCGAACCCGGCCGCTCACGGCCGCCGGCGACGACGGCGAAGAGCTCACCCTCGATGTGGTGGACACTTCCCGCTTCGCCAGCCCCGAGGAGGCGGCCGAGGCCGCGGCGGCAGCCCGGCTCGTCTGGGAGGCGGCCAGCGCGCTCGACCCGCGCCAGCTCTCGCTGCTCGACCTCCACGTGCGGCAGGGGCTCGACGCCGAGGAGATTGCGCAGGCGCTCGGCATCACCCGGAACAACGCCTATGTGCTCCTCCACCGGCTGAAGAAGGCGGTGGAGAGCGCGATTTCGGCCTACGTGCTCTGGAAGCAGGCCGGCGAACGGTGCGAAGGGCTCGCGGCGGTGCTCGCACCGGCCGCGGCCGGGGGCGCGCTCACCCCGGCCATCCGGAGGGAGGTCGACCGGCACGTGGAGCGGTGCGCCGACTGCCGCGAGCGGCGGCGGAAGCTCGCGCCGCTCGCCGTCTTCGGGGCGCTGGCGCCGGTGGCGCCGCCGCCGGGCATCCGCGCGGCCGGGCTGGAGCAGCTGCTCCGGCAGCCGCGGCCGCCGGCGCCGGCCCGCCGGGAGCCCCCGGGCCAGCCCAAGCAGCCGCCGGGCGGCCCGGCCCGGGACGCGCACCACGGGTTCACCTCGCCGCAGTTCCTCCGCGCGGGCGCGCTGCTCGGGGTGGCCGCCGGGCTCCTGGTCCTCGCCCTTGTGCTGCCGTTCAGCCCGCTCGCGCTCACCCGGGGCGACGGCAACGGCCTGCGCATGGGTGCGCCCGCCGGCGAGACCCCGCGGCCGGGCGGCAGTTCGACCATCATCATCCCCGTCAGCCCTTCGGCGACGGCCACGGCCACGGCCGCTGCCGCCGGTTCGCCCACGGCGCCTCCGAGCCCATCGTCGGGCGGGGCGCCGGGCGGCACCGCCGCCACCTCCACGCCCGCTGCGACATCAACGCCGGCGCCCGTGACGCCCACCGCCGCGGCCACGGCGAACCCGTCGCCGACCGGCACCGTCGCCACACCGACCGCGAGCCCCACGCCGTGCACCCCGGCCATCGGCCTGCCGCCGGGCACGGGCGGGCTGACCATCCCGGCCGGCGGCCAGGCGAGCTTCCAGCTCCAGAACGCGACGGGCTGCCCGGCGGGCTTTTCCCTCGCCTACGGCGCCGCCTGGCTGGTCGGGCCTGCGGGCGGGACGGTGCCGGCCTTCGGTTCGGTGACGGTGACCCTGCGGGTCGACCCCGGGGCGCTCCCGGCCGAGGAGGGCGACTACCCGGCGACGGTGACGGTGACCGGGCCGGCGAACAGCTTCACCCTGCCCGTCACGGCCCGGAGGGGCGGGCAGCCGCCGCAGCTCCTCTCGGCGAGCGCAGCCTGCGCCGGGGCGTCGCGGCCGGGCGCGAACTTTGTCGCCGAGGCGGCTGATGACGTCGCCGTCGTGCGGGTGACCGTGACGTTCGCCGGCGAGGGCGGCCCGGTGACCCTCGACCTCGGCCACGCGGGCGGCACGCGCTGGACGCTCGGCACGCAGGTAAGCCTCCAGGGCGTGGGGCAGGTCACCTTCACGGCGTACGACGGGGCAGGGCGGACGGCGGCGCGGGCGGTCGCGCCGGCCGGCTGCGGGACGTAGGCGGGCCAGCGTCGACCTGGAAGGCGAACCGTTCGCGGAAGCGGAGGAGCGCGCGGAGGATGGGCCCGCCCACGGCGGCAAGGACGACGGCGTTGCAGACGGTCCGGAAAAGGTCCCAGCCGAGGCTGGTGAGGAGGTAGTAGTTCCAGTAGCGGCGGAGGGTTTCGGCCGGGCCGAGGCCGGGTTCGTAGGAGATATCCGGCCCGGAGACGATCCAGGGCCAGGCCCAGAGGTTGGTGATGGCGCCATAGATGAGGCCCCAGGCCGATCCGAAGGCGATGACCAGCGCGAGGCGGCTGCGGGGGCCCATCTCCGCCCGGTCGGCGGCCCGGCCGAGCAGCCCGGCGGTGGCGCCCATCCAGGCCGCGGCGAACATCTGGAACGGCAGCCAGGGGCCGAACCCGCCGGTCACGACGGCGCTGAGGAAGAAGGAGAGCGCGCCGAGCAGGAAGCCCAGCCGGGCGCCGAAGGTGAACGCGCCGAGGATGACCAGGAAGAAGTAGAGGTTCGCCCCCGCGGGCAGGGTGATGGTGCGGAGCACCGCTGCGAGCGCCGACAGCACCCCCAGCACCGCCAGCCGCTTGCTGTCGACGCCCCCGCCGGCGAGGTCGGCCACGACGAGGACGAGGCAGAGGGCCGCAATCCCTGCGAACACCGCCGGGGCATCGGTGCGGTGGGCGAACCAGGCCGAGCCTTCCTCGACGACGCCGGGCGCGAAGAAGGGGTGGAGGTAGGCGAACAGCCCGAGCAGGTTGAGCAGCACGAAGACGACGGCGCCGGGGTCGAGGCGGGCCGCAGCGCGCGGGCGGGCGAGGGCAGGCAGGCTAACGGCCACGGCGCGCCCTCCAGGCAGCAGCACCGCCGATCGCGGCGAGCAGGGCCCCCGCGAGCAGTCCGAACGCGGCGAGGCGCATGGTGGAGCTGCCGTCCCCGCTGTCCGCGGGCGCGCCGGCGGCAGCGGCGGTGCCTGCCGGCGCCGGGGGAGCCGCCGGGCTCTGCGGGACGATGGTGATGACGGCGGTCGCGGCGGGGGATGGAGCGAGCGTCATCGTTGCGCCCGGGGCTTCCGGGCTGGCGGCCGAGGTCGCCGCCGGGCTCGCCGGGGCAGCGGCGCCCGCGGTCGGCGAGGGCTGGAGGGCCGGCACGGACGTCGACGTCGGCGGGAGCGGCGTCGGCGGGAGCGGCGTCGGCGCTGTGCCGCCGCGGGGCGGGTAGCCGCAGATCTGTTCGAAGGTGATATCGGCCGGCGCCGGGGCGCTCGAAGGGCCGCCGCGGCCCCACTTCCAGCCGTGGACCTCGCCGTCCTTCGCCCGCGCGAGCGAAATCCCGACCGAGGAGTAGACCCAGCCCTTGCCGTAGGCGCGGGTGAAGAACGCCCAGTAGGTGCAATCGTTCCCTTTGCACTCGCAGAAGCAGCTGTCGAACGAGGAGGGGTTGAAGCAGCCGACCTGCCCGATGGCGCAGACGACGCGCCCCGAGCTGCCGCCGAACAGCTCGACCGGCAGGCCGCTGGCGGCCAGGAGGCGCTCGCCGGAGATGCTGTCGCCGGTAAACGGCACGCAGTAGGTGGTGACCTGGTCGCCGACCTGGATGACGAGCCCGGCCTCGCCGTCGGCGCGGGCCGCGAAGGGCGCCAGGGCAGCGGCCGCCGCGAGCACGGCGATCAGGCGGCGCACGGGAGCACGACCTCGTCGAGGGTGACCGCCCCGGGCACGAGCCGGGCGACCTGGGTGGGGAGGGGCCCATCGGCCGCGAACGCCTCGCGGGCGGGCAGGTCGAAGACGACCTCGCCGGCGCGGAGCCCGACGACGCGGGTGGCGAAGAGCGCGGCTGCTTCGATGTCGTGGGTGGCGACGATGGCCGCGCCGCCGGCGGCGGCGTGGTCGCGCAGGCGGGCGGCGAGCCAGGCCTTCGCCGGGCCGTCCATGCCGCGGGTCGGTTCGTCCATCAGCCAGGTTCGGGGGCCGTGGGCGAGCATGGCGGCGATGGCGACCCGCTGCTGCTGGCCGACGGAGAGGTCGCGCGGGTCGCGGGCGAGGAGGTCGGCGATGCCCCAGGCCCGGGCGGCGGCTTCGACGTCGGCCCGGCCGCGGGGGAGGCCGCGGTGGCGGAGCGTCTCGGCGAGCTCGGCGGCGACCTGCTCCTGGTAGAGGGCGAGCGCCGGGTCCTGCGGGACGAGGCCGGCGTGGCGGGTCCGCTCCCGGGGTGAGCGGGGCGCGGCCGCGCGGGCGAAGCGCATCTCGCCGCGGCCCGGTTCGACCAGGCCCGCGAGCGCGCGGAAGAGGGTCGTCTTGCCGCTGCCGTTGGGCCCGACGAGCGCGACCAGCTCCCCTTCGCGCAGGGTGAGCGACACGCCGCGCAGCGCCTCGACCGGCCCGTAGGCCACGGTCAGCCCCTCGGCGCGGAGCAGCTCGTCGCCCGGCGGGGGGTACGGCCGCGGGCGTGCTGCCGGGAGCCGGCCGGAGAGGGCCGCACGCACGCCGTCGACCGTCAGCGGGAGCGGGTCGGCCCCGAGCCACCGGGCGAGTTCGACCGCGGGGGGCACCGAGCGGAGCGTCTGCGCCGCTTCGCCCGGCGGCGCGGCAGCCACCCGGCCGCCCTCAACGGCGACAACGGCATCGACCCGGTGGAGGAGGCGTTCGAGCCGGTGCTCGGCGAGGACGATGGCGAGGTCGCCCCGGCGGTGGAGGGCCTCGACCGCGGCGAGGACGGCATCGGCGCCGTCGCCGTCGAGCTGGGAGGTCGGTTCGTCGAGGACGAGGAGCTGCGGTTCGAGCGCGAGGACAGCGGCGATGGCGACCCGCTGGCGTTCGCCGCCGGAGAGGGTCGCGAGCCGCCGCCCGCGGAGGTGGCCGATGCCGAGCTCGGCGAGCACCCGTTCGAGCCGCCGGCGCATCTCGGCCGGCGGGACGGCCTGCTGCTCCATGCCGAAGACGATTTCGTCCTGGACGGTTTCGGCCACGGCCTGGGCCTCCGGCTCCTGGAAGACCATGCCGACGGCCAGGGCCATCCGCCGGGCCGGCGTGGCGAAGGGGTCGAGCCCGGCCACGCGGGCGCTGCCGGAGATGGTCCCGCCGTGGAACTGCGGGACGAGGCCGTTGAAGACGCGGAGGAGCGTGGATTTGCCGCTCGCGGAGGGGCCGGCCACGAGGGCGAAGGCGCCCGGTTCGAGGTCGAGCGCGGCGCCTTCGAGGGCGGGCCCGGCCGCGCCCGGGTAGGTGTAGGTGACGCCCTGGAGGCTGGCCAGCGCCGTCACGGGGCGCGCTCCGGGGCAAACCGCGCCTCGGGCGAGGCGGCCGGGGCAGGGGCGGGCCGGGCGATGAGGAGGACAGCCGGCCAGGCGCTGGCGACGGCGATGAGCGCGGGCAGGAGTTCGAAGCCCGGCACCTCGAGGCCGGCGAACGGGTTGTAGTCCATCGCCCCGTGGCCGGTGAGGCGCAGGCCGAGCGCGCCGAGGGCGAGCGCCCCGGCGAGGACCAGCCCGGCCCGCTCGGCCGCCGGCAGCCGCTCCCGTTCGAAGCGGGTCACGGGACGGGCGCGGCTGGCGGCTCTCCACCAAAACGCGAGGAGCGCCAGCGCAGCTGCGAAGAGGCCGAGGGCCGCCGGCCGCCAGTCCGTTTCGTAGAACCAGAGCCAGGCCGCGGCGATGAGCAGCGGGGCCGAAGCAGCGGCAGCGAGCCGGGCCCGCGCAGGGAGCGGCGGGCTCGCGCCGTAGCCGCGGGCCTCCATCGCCTCGGCCAGCCGGAGCGAGCGTTCGAGGCCGCCGACGATGGCGGGCACCACGAGCGCGGGCAGTTCGCGCAGGCCGCCGGGCGCCCCGCGCAGGGCCCGCATCTCCCGCACGCGGCGGAGGTCCTCCACGCTCGACGGGAGGAGCGTCAGGCCGACCGTCACGACGAGGCTGGCCTGGAAGAGCGCTGCCGGCGTCGAGCGGAGCAGCCGGTGGGGGCTCACGGCGCTGTTGAAGACGCCGTAGGCGAAGAGGATGGAGAGAATGGCAAGCCCGCGGATCGACGCTGCGGCGAAGCCTTCAGCCGAGACCGGCCCGCCGAGCCGCAGCCCGCCGAGCCACTCGGGCACGCGCGGGCCGGGCAGGGTGAAGAGGATGTGGTCGCCGTAGCTGCCGTTGATGGCGGCGATGCCGAGCGAGAGCGCGAACATCACCACGCCGAAGACGGCCAGGGCGCGGAAGCTGACGACGCCGGTGCCTTCGCGCGGGGCGACGACCGCCACGAGCACCACGGCGAGCAGGAGGAGCGACAGGTAGAACGGGTTGGTGGTGGCGAGGGCCACCACCATCACCGCGAGGACCCAGCCGACCCAGCTCGCCGGGTGCATGGCAGGGTCAGGCGCCGGTGCGCCGGCGGGCGGCTGCGGCAGCCGCGCCACCGAGGGCGAGGAGGAGCAGCCCGCCGGCCGCGAGCGCGGGCGCGGGGCTGCCCGGCTGCGCGGCAGCGGTATCGCCGGTGGCCGGCGGGCGCGGCGCCGGGGTCGTGGCCTGCGGCGTCGGCGAGGCCGCCGGGGTTGTCGGCTGCGGGGTCGGCGTCGGCTGCGCGGCCGGCCGGGTGCGGGTGATCGGCGTCTCCGCAGCGTTGCAGAAGGTGCGGCCGGCGAGCGCAGGCACCACCTGGTTCGCCGCGAAGGCCGGGTCGTAGCCGACGAAGGAGCCGTCCGGGAGCTGCTTGCTGAGGAGGTACTGGACGGGCGTGACACCGTTCTTGGTGTAGGCCGCCGATTCCGGGTCCTCACCGAGGGCGAGGAGGGCCTGGATAGCGAAGGCAGTCGACGAGGTGTTCGAATCGTTCGGGTCGAAGCCCCAGCCGCCGTCGTTGCCCTGGTTCGCCTTCAGCCAGGCGAGGCCCTCGGCAACTTTCGGGTCGGTCTTCGGGACGCCGGCCGCGAGGAGGGCCTGGATGGCGATCGCCGTCGTATCGGGGTCGGCGTTGCCGCCGAATCCCCAGCCGCCGCCCTCGACGGAAGCCGCCTTGAGATTGTCGGCCGCCTTCGGGCCGACGGGGTTGCCGGTGCAGGCCA
Source organism: Tepidiforma thermophila (assembly GCF_002563855.1). Classification (NCBI taxonomy): domain Bacteria; kingdom Bacillati; phylum Chloroflexota; class Tepidiformia; order Tepidiformales; family Tepidiformaceae; genus Tepidiforma; species Tepidiforma thermophila. Next base: position 589,078 of record NZ_PDJQ01000001.1, on the reverse strand, counting down.
GGCCGAGGATGGCGATCGACTGGCTGAAGGCGTTGTTCGCGTAGGCGCCGGTCTCGGCGTCGTAGCCGCCCTGGGCGATGGCGACCAGGTCGGTGCCGCCCACGTTCTTCGGGTCGAGGCCGAGCGCTTTCGCGCCGAGCGCTGCTTTCGCCGCTGAGACGGGGGAGGTGATCGACGGTGCGGCGGCGATCAGCCAGTCGACCGGGGACTTGCCGTCCTTCACGTCGAGGCGGGGATCGTAGCCGGCCGCGCGGACGGCGAGGATGGCGTCGATGGTCTGCCCGGGCGATTCGGCGTAGCTGCCGTCGGGGCGCTGCACGGTCTTGATGAAGGCTGCGCCTTTGATGACGGCATCGGTGGCGGGAAGCGCGGCGAAGGCGGCCGCGGGGAGCACGGCGAGGGCCGCGGCGAAGGCAAGGACAAGCCGTTTCATGGAGACTCCTTAGAGATCAGGGTGAACCTGGGCCGCGCGGTGTGCGCGGCAGCGGCAGCATCGGACGGCCGGGAAGGCGGGGAGAACGAACAAGCCCGCCTCGGCGGCGGGCTCAGGTAGCGAGAACCATGGCACCGACCCCTTTCGCGCGAAGGATCATCGGTCCGGTTGGGCGGGTTTTCTGGCTCGGCCGTTCGGCCTCACAGTTGCGGCACAGCGCCGGATTCGCACCGGACTTGCCCCTGCTCCTCCCGCACGGCTGGCGGCGGAAGGGCCCTCCCGGTCTTCGATTGTCGAAATGCAATCTGGCGGTTTGACAGGCGAACGTCAAGCGGGCGGGGCGGCGGAACGCAGCCGGGCCGCGTGCGCGAACGCCCCGTGTGCCCCGGGCTCACCCGGCCGACGCTGCGGGGTACACTGGGAAGATGACGCATGGCGGTTTCCGGAATGGCGAAACGCTGGATGCCCGGCGGGCCGGCCTGGCCGCAGCCCGCGAGCTGGGGATCATGTTCGTCGCCGTCATCGCCTACTTCGCCATCCGCGGGTTCACCGAAGGCGCCTACGACGACGCGCTGGCGAACGCGCGCCGGGTCGTCGACCTCGAGCAGCTGCTCGGCATCCACATCGAAGAGGAGCTGCAGGAGCTGATCCTCGGCTCCCATGCGCTGGTGACGCTGGCGAACTGGGTCTACATCTGGGGCCACTGGCCGTTTATCGCCGCGGTGGCGGCCTGGCTGGTCATCAGCCACCCGGCCGAGTACCGGGCGATCCGCAATGCCTTCCTTGTCTCTGGGAGCGTCGGCCTCGTCATCTTCGCCACCTTTCCCGTGGCGCCGCCGCGGCTGTTCGACCCGTCGTTTGTGGATACCGTGACCGAGCATTCGCGGGCGTACCGGGTGCTCCAGCCGCCGGCGCTGGTGAACCAGTACGCCGCCCTGCCGAGCTTCCATTTCGGCTGGAACCTGCTCATCGGCCTGGGCATCGTGCGGTGCGCGCAGCGGCGATGGCTGAAGGCAGCCGGGGTGGCAGCCCCGGCGGCGATGGGCCTGGCGACGGTGCTGACCGCCAACCACTACCTCCTCGACCTTGCGGCCGGGGCGGCGATCGCCCTGGCGGCGCTCTACGCGGTGGAGCTGGCGCGCGGGCGCCGGTTCGCGCCGTGGGCGATCCGGGCCTGGGTCCGGCCGCTGGAGCGGGTGCCCGCCGATGCCGCCTGAGCTGCCGGCCGGGCTGTTCGCCATCGCCCACCGCGCAGGGAACGAGCCCGCGCGGCTGGCTGAAGCGGTTGCCGCCGGCGCCAGGGTCGTCGAAGCCGACCTGTGGCTGCATCGTGGCCACATCGAGGTGCGCCACACGAAGACCGCCGGGCCGCTGCCCATCCTCTGGGACCGCTGGGAGCTGCGTCCCGGCTGGGGCCCGCGGCTCCGCCTGCCGGAGCTGCTGGAGCTGGCGCCCGCTCACATCCTCCTCCACCTCGACCTGAAGGGGTGGGACGACCGGCTCGGGCCGGCCGTGCGGCAGGCGATGGCCGCGCTTGCGCCGGGGCGGCCCTACCTCGTGAGCGCCCAGCGCTGGTCGCTGCTCGCGCCGTTCGAGGCCGCCGAGGAGGCGCTGGTGGTCCACTCGATCGGCAGCGCGCGGCGGTTCGAGCGGCTCGCGGGAAAGCTCGGCGGACGGCGGGCCGCAGCCGTCGCCATCCACCGGGAGCTGCTGACGCCGGAGCGGGCCGAGCGGCTCCATGCGCTGAGCGGGGCGGTGCTCACCTGGCCGGTGAACGACCCGGCGCTGCTCGGGCCGCTCGCTGCGCTGGGGGTGCGCGGCGTCATCAGCGATTCGCTCGCCATTGTGCGGGCGGTCGCGCCGGCGGGCGCGGCGGGCTAGAATCCGCGGGCGCCACACCCCCGCTTCCCAAGGAGCCTTCGATGAAGTACGGCATCCAGATGTTCCCGACGGACTACGCGATCCCGGTCACCGAGCTCGGCCGGGCCGCCGAGGAGCTCGGCTTCGAATCCGTCTTCTTCCCGGAGCACACCCACATCCCCACCAGCCGCCGGACCCCCTGGCCGGGCGGCGGCGAGCTCCCGAAGGAGTATTCGCACACGCTCGACCCCTTCGTCGTCTGCGCGGCCGTGGCGGCGGTTACGAAGACGCTGAAGGTGGGCACCGGCGTCTGCCTCGTGATGCAGCGCGACCCGATCATCACGGCGAAGGAGGTCGCCTCGGTCGACCATTTCTCGGGCGGCCGGTTCCTCTTCGGCATCGGCGGCGGCTGGAACGAAGACGAGATGGAGAACCACGGCACCGACCCGAAGCTGCGCTGGAAGATCCTGCGCGAGCGGATCCTGGCGATGAAGGAGATCTGGACGAAAGAGGAGGCGGAGTTCCACGGGAAGTTCGTGAACTTCGACCCGATCTGGCAGTGGCCGAAGCCGGTGCAGAAGCCGCACCCGCCGATCCTCGTGGGCGGGGCCGGCCCGCACACCCTCGACCGCGTGCTCGAGTACGGCGACGGCTGGATGCCGATCGGCGGGCGGACGGGCCAGGTGCTGGCCGGCATGATCCGCGAGCTGCAGGAGCGGGCGAAGGCTGCCGGCCGCGGGCCGATCCCGGTCTCCGTTTTCGGGGTGCCGCCCTCGAAGGAGGTCATCGAACAGTACGCCGAGATGGGCGTCGACCGCGTCATCTTCGGCGTCCGACCCGAAGGCGCCGACCAGGTGCTCCCGGCCCTGAAGCGGTACGCGGAGGTCGCCGGGCTGTAGCCGCCGGCCCGGCGGGAGGGGAGGTTCGCCGCGATGCACGTGAACTTCTACGCCACCCTGAGACCCCTTGCGGGCGGCAAGACCGTGGAGTTCGACCTCCCGCCGGGGGCGACCGCGCGCGACCTCCTCGAGGCGGTCGGGGCGCGGTTCCCGGCCATCGGCGAGCTGCTCTGGACCGCCCCGGGCGAACTCGGCGACTACATCAAGGTGTTCGTCAACGGGCGCGAAATCCGGCACCTGCAGCTGCTGGAGACACCGGTGCCGCCGGGCGCGGAGGTCGACATCTTCCCGCCCGCGGCCGGGGGCTGACCGCTTTGGAGCGGCTCGAAGTGCGGAACGTCGATACGGCGCTCATCGTCGGCTACCTGGAGCGCGAGTTCGGCGGAACCGCAGAGGGCGACACCGTCCGCGGGGAGGGGTGGACCGTCCGCATCGTGCCGGGCGAGGCGGTCCGCGCCTGGGGCAGCCGCATCCCGGTGGTCTTCTACGAGGTCGAAGGGCCCCGCGCCGCCGAGGCAGCGGCCTTCCTCCGGCGGAAGACGATGCGCGGGGGCGGCTGACCGCGCGACGCCGGCCGCCCGCGGCCCGACAATGGAGGCATGGCAGCGAAGATGCCGGGCCGGCGGCAGTGGTGGAATCCCGGCTGGAGCTGGAAGGCCTGGGCGATCATCCTCGCGATGGTTTTCCCGACGGTCGGCCTCACCGCGTGGGTCGGGCTGGCCGCCCGCGGCGAATCGCCGGTTGACCCCGAGCTGGCCAACCTTGCCCGCGCCAATGCGGGCAGCGAAATCGTCATCGTCCGCGGACCGGAGCACACGGCCTACCACAGCCTCGCCCCGCTCCCGGCGGCATCCGCGCAGCGCGCCGACGGCCGGCCCACGCTCGTCTTCTTCAGCGCGCCGGCCTGCGCCGCCTGCGAACGGATGCAGTTCGTGCACCGGGTGATGGCCGAGGAGCGTGACCGCGTCGTGTTCGTCGAAAAGTCCGTCGACCGCGACCCCGTCTCGGCGGCGTACGGCATCCGGGAGACGCCGACGTTTGTGCTCATCGATGCGGCGGGGCGGGAGCTGGCACGGTTCGGCGCGCTGCCCGACGCGGAGTCGTTCCGGGCGAAGGTGGACGAGCTGCTCGCGGGGCGCTGAGGCGGCGGGTCAGTCGCGTTCGACGGGCACGGGCACCGCAGCCGGCTCGGCCGGCGACTGGAGCCAGGACACCAGGATCCGCCCTTCGAGCACGAGGAACGCAAACCCGGCGACGCCGCCCATCAGGGCGAGCACGGGCCGGGCGCCGGCCACTTCGACCCCCACGCCGAACAGCACGAGCGGCAGCACGACGAAGGCGTCGGTGAGCGTCGCCTGCACGGCGAAGACGCGCGACTGGTGGGCAGCGGGCGCGGCGGCCGTGAGCGCTGTCCGCCCGGCGAGGAGCGCAAGGCAGACCGCGAGGCCGAGGAGGAAGGCGACGGGCACGGCGACCGCGAAGGAGGCGCCGAGGCGGAGGTCGAGGTCGACGAGGGGGCCGAACTCGGTGAGCTCGAGCGCAGCGCGGAGGCCGTAATCGAGCGCGGCGAGGGCGAACGTACCGACGGCCATGGCCAGGACGGCTGCGCGCATGGTTCCACTGGCTTCCTGCGGGCGGAGCCGGAACGCGGCGAGCAGGAGGCCGGCGGCCACGCCGAGCGCAGCTGCGCTGATGACCGCGCCTGCGCCGAGGGAGCCGGCGGCAAGGTCGTTCCGGAGGTAGAGCGGCAGGGCGACGATGCTGCCCTGCACGACCATCGAGGTGAGGGCGAGGGCGATCAGCGCCTCGCGGGCGATCGCGTGGCGGCGGAAGAAGCGGACGGTATCGCGGAAGGCCGAGCCGCGGGCCGGGACTTCGAGCTGCATGCGCGATGTGGCTACAGCGAGGCCACATGCCGCCGCAGCGGCCGCGAGCGCGAAGGCAGCCCCGCCGGCGGCCAGGGCGCCGGTGCCCCCGAGCCACCAGAGCAAGGGCGCGAGCACCGCGACGGCCAGCCCCTGCCCGCCGAACTGGAGAGCGAGGAGGAGCGCATGGAGGGCGCCGTGGCGGCCCCGACCGAGGGTGCGGACCAGCGCCATCTCGGCCGGGGAGTACGCCTGCGAAACCGCAGAGTAGGCGAAGACGGCCGCCGGCACGGCCAGCCCGTGCCCCGGTTCCAGCGCCCAGGCAAGGATGACCGCAGCGCGCGCCAGGCCTCCGAGGGCGAAGGCCCGGGAAGGCCCGATCCGGTCGGCCAGGGCCCCGCCGGGCACCCCGAACGCGAGCGAGGCGACCAGCATCGCGACGAAGAACGAGGAGAGCCCGGCCGCGGCGTGGTCGGAGGTGCCGGCAGCGACGAGGAGGGCGGCAAAGAAGAGGTTTTGCCCGGCCTGGGCCGTCAGCTTGGCGATCGTGAAGGCGCTGAGCGCCGGGCCGGGGAAACGGAAGGCCGCCACCTGCAAGTCAGCCACACCTGGATCAACGGATGCCGCGAGGCAGCTGCGCACCCCGCGCAGTCTCACCGTACCACGGCCCCGCGTTCGGGATGTGTACGGGCCGTAAACAGCAGGCCGCGGCATCGAAAAGATCAGGGGAAACCCTCTCCCGGATGGGCGGACCGGCGGCCGTCCTGCCGGACCTCCGCGAGCCGGAACCGGTAGCCGGAGAAGAGCGTCACGGTGCCGTCGGCATCGGCGATCGCCTCGAGGTAGGCAAGCGGGAGCCGCTCGAGGAAGCGGCAGGCGCAGGCCCGGCAGATGCCGTGGGACACGGGACCGTCTCCGGGGCCGCTGACCACGGTCTCGCACCAGGCGCAGATGACGGTGAGGGCTGGCGGGGAAAATTCAGGGTCATCCACGTAATCCACGGTAGCAGGTTCGGCCGACGGGTCCTGTCGCACCGGCGACGTGCCGCGGCCGGTCACCAACTCTCCACCCGCCCGGTGAAGAAAACGGTTCGATACTTCCGGCGAAGGAACGGGCTGCCCGCCAGCAGGGCGCCCGCCGGCAGCGCAGGCCGGGCGGCTCCCAAAGGGGAACATCCGGGCCGGGAGCAGGTCCCGGGGGGACGGTCCGCGGCGCCGACGCGGCGAATCGGTACCCTGCACGGGCCGGAATCGGGCGAATCCCCGATACGGCCCCGGCAGGCGAGCCGGGCAGGATCGCGGCCATGGATGCCAGCTTCGCCGTACTCGCCGCCCTTGCTCTTTCGCCCGCCCACCCGTACGCCCTGCTCGACCACCTCTCTGCGCTCGGCCTCCCGGTCAGCCGGAGCGCGCTCTACCGCGCCGTCGATGCGCTCGAACGGGATGGGCTCGTGACCGTGCAGGTCGAGACCGGAGAGACCGGCCACCGCCGGAAGCGGCTCGAGCTGACCGACGCCGGGCGGGAGCGGCTCGCCGCGGCCGCGCTCGGCGCCCTGCGGCGCGAGCCGGTCGATGGGCCGGCCTTCGCCCTGGCCCTGGCCGCGGGCGACGCGATTGATGCGCCCGGGCGCGGCGAGGTGCTCCGCCAGCGGATGGCGGCCGCCGCGCGCCGGCTGACGGCCCTCGAGCGGGGGCTGCGCGGGGGCGCTGCGGGGCCGCGCGCCGCGCTCGAGGAGCGGGAGGCGGCCCACCTCCGCGCCGATCTCGCCTGGCTGCAGGGCCAGCTCCGCCGGGCCGGGTAGGCGGCTCAGCCGCGCGGCAGCCCGAGCCCGCGGGTGGCGATGATGTTCCGCTGGATTTCGCTCGTCCCGCCGCCGATCGGGCTCGTGGTGCTGTGCATGTAGAAGCGGGCGATCCGCCCGCCGAGCACGCGCGCATCCTCGCGGTCGGTGATCTGGCCGTACAGGCCGGCGAGGTGCATCGCTGTCACGGCCAGGCGGACATCGAGTTCGCTCGAGTACAGCTTCGCGATCGACGATTCCTTGTTCGGGATCTGGCCGCGCTCCTGCATGGAGATGATCCGGTAGGAGATGAGGGATTCGACCTGCGCCTCGATGGCGCGGTCGGCCAGCTCGGTGCGGAGCGAGGGCCGTGTGGCTACATTGCGGCCACCGATGGCGGACTCCTTCGCGAACCGGACGAGGTCGCGCACGATGAGCTGGTGGGAGACGCTGGTGGCGATGCCGCTCCGTTCGAAATCGAGCGTGGTGGTGGCCAGGTACCAGCCGCGGTTCTCCTCGCCGAGGAGGTTCTTGGCGGGCACGCGGACATCCTCGAAGAAGACCTCGTTGAACTCGTGGCTGTTCAGCATGTTGACGAGCGGCCGGACGGTGATGCCGGGCGTCTTCATATCGACGAGGAAGTAGCTGATGCCGCGGTGCTTGGGGGCGTCGGGGTTGGTGCGGGCGAGGAGGATGCCCATGTGGGCGTACTGGGCGCCGGAGGTCCAGATCTTCTGGCCGTTGATGACGTAGTCGTCGCCGTCGCGGACGGCGCGGGTCTGGAGCGAGGCGAGGTCGGAGCCGGCGCCGGGTTCGGAGAAGAGCTGGCACCAGATATGCTCGCCCGAGATGATCTTCGGGAGGTACTCCCGTTTCTGCTCCTCGGTGCCGTAGACCATGATGGTGGGCCCGGCCCAGCCGTGGCCGATGCCGCCGGGCCGCGGGGCGCGCCGCCAAGCGAACTCCTCGCTGAGGATGAACTGCTCCTTGACGGAGAGCCCGCCGCCGCCGTGCTCCTTCGGCCAGGCGGGAGCGCCCCAGCCGCGGGCGTTCAGCTTCTTCGTCCACTCGCGCATGAAGTCGGCGAACCCGGGCGCGGCGCGCCCGGCGCCGTTGAAGAGCCCCCATTCGACCGGCCGCTCGGCGAACTCGGGCGGGAATTCGGCATCGAGGAAGGCGCGGACCTCCTGGCGGAAGGCGGCTTCGGCGGGCGAATCGCGGAACTCCATCGCGGCGGACCTCCTGTGATCGAGCGGGCTTCGGCGCGATTGTGCGGCCGGGCCGGCGGGCGTGTCGAGCAGCGCGCCGGCCGATTCGGGGCGGCGAATCCGCCCGGTTTGGGGACCCCTGCAGGGTAAAGGTGGGCGCCTTTTCTGCGCTATCCCCATCGCCCCGGCGATGCCAAACTCCCCCGCGGAGCCCTCACCAGGTCATGGAGGTGCAGAGATGGTGCTCACCTTGGGTGCGATTGCCGGGCTGCCGGCGCATCCGCTGGTTGTCCACGCAGCGGTGGTCCTGGTGCCGCTTGCGGCCATTGCCCACCTGGTCACGGGCTGGCGGCCAGCCTGGCGGCGCTCCTTCGCCATCCCGGTGGCGCTCATCGGCTTCGCCGGGGCCGTGTTCGCCTGGGCGGCGCGGGCGAGCGGCGAGGCGCTCGAAGACCGGGTGAAGGACGCGGCAAGGGCGGTCGGCCAGCGCGCCCGCTTCGGCGACCACCCGGAGCAGGGCGATGCGGCGTTCTTCTGGGCCATGCTCCTCGGGCTGGCGCTCATCGGCTTCGCCGTGCTCGCCTGGCTGGAGCGCAAGCGGGAGCTGCCGCGCTGGGCGCCGCTGGCGGCCTGGGGCGCGGTGGTGGTCATCGCCGCGGTTGCCACGGCCACCATGACGGTTGCCGGCCACTCGGGCGCTCAGCTCGTCTGGAAGGACGTCGGCAACTTTGTGCGCGGCGGGTAGCTACCGCGCGGCCACCTCGCCGCGCAGGAAGGCGGCCGCCGCGTCGATGAACCGCGGATTGCGCACTGCATTCGTGTGCGCATCGTGCGGGACCGGCAGGAACCGGGCGTTCGGGAGCGACCGGGCGAGAGCGACCGCCGGCTCGAAGAAGATGTCGCGCGTCCCCGCGGCAACGAGCACGGGCTGGCGGATCGCCGGGAGCAGCTCGGCCTCGACGGGGACGCCGTCGGCGAAGACGCCGCGGAACACCCGGTTGAGCGCCACGAGGTCCATCTCGCTCCAGTAGCGGGCGAAGTAGGCGAGGGCATCGAGCGGGCGACGCCGCGGCGCGAGGCTGCGCGGGTGCGACCGTCCGAGGGCGAAACGGGCCCGCCCCGGCGGGAAGTAGCTGCCCATGCCGCCGACAACGCCGCGGGGGAACCGGTCGCCGTGCCGCCCGAGCAGTTCGAGCGCGACCATCCCGCCCATCGAATAGCCGACCACCGGCGCCGCAGCGATGCCCTCTTCGTCCATCACGGCGAGGACATCGGCGGCGAAAGCCGCCGTGCTGTAGACGCTGACCTCGCGCGGCTTCTCGCTGCGGCCGTGGCCGCGGAGGTCGGGGATGACCAGGGTGTGACGGTCGGCGAGCCGCTCGACCCAGCCGCTGGCGACCCAGTTCGACCAGCCGCTCGCGGTGTAGCCGTGGACGAGGACGACCGGGTCGCCGCGCCCTTCGACGCGGTAGTGGATGCGGAGGCCGGAGCGGCGGGTTTCGGCCATTCCGGGTCGATCGTAGCGAAGCCGAGCGGAGCTGCGCGTGGGCGGGGCAGCCGCGTCAGCGCAGGTTCGACCACTCCGCCTGGCGGGCGAAGAGGAGGTCGTGCATCTCCCAGAACTTGCCCTGGGCGCCGGCGCAGATGGCGAGCAGGCTGGCGTTGCCGGCGTTCGGGTGAATCTGCGCGATGGGGAAGTGGAGGAAGGCGATCGCGACATCGTCGCCGACCAGCTTGCGCAGTTCGGGGAGGGAGGTCTGCGTCCAGCGCTGGCAGAAGGGGCACTGGAAGTCGCTGAACTCGGCGACGACGACGCGCGCGTTCGGGTTGCCCTCGAAGGCGGCGCCGGTCAGGTCGGGGCGCTGCGGCAGGATTTCGAACGAGGGCGGGTTCTGGGCCGCGAGCTGCTGGAGCTGCTGCGAGTAGTCGGCGAGGGAGGTCGGCGGGTTCGGCGAGCGCTCCTTTTCGACGATTTCGAGGAGGAGGGCCGTCGGCTGGGCGCCGACGAGCTTCTTGTTGTTGATGAAGAAGGTGGGCGTTCCCGAGACGCCGAGCTGGCTGCCGCGCTGGAGGTGGCTGTTGATGAGCTGGACGTTGGCGCTGTCGTTCAGGCACTGGAGCAGCTTCTGCTCATCGAGTTCGAGCGAGCGGGCGTAGCCGAGGAAGGTGTCGAGGAGGGTGGCCGCCTGGGCGCGGGCCGTGGGCGAGCCGGCCGGCGCGGTGCTGGCCGCGGCAGCCCCGGGCGTGGCCGCGGTCGGAGCCGGGTCGTCGCTGCCGGGCTGCCACCAGATGGCGGCGGCGATGACGAGCGCGCCGAGCAGGATGGCGCCGGGGGTGAGGAAGTAGCTCCAGGCAGGCTGGCGGCGGAGGTAGACCGGCCGGCCGGTGCCGTCCTCGACCGCGAGGGGCGGCGGGGGCCCGGAAAGGTCGCTGGGGCCCGGCTGCCCGGGCTCGGGAGTTGTCACCCGGGCATTGTCGCAGGCCGTGCCGCAGCGATCACGCGCCGGTCAAGAAGACGCCGAACGGGCCGCCCGTGCCGGGGCGGCCCGCCGGTGTGTGCTGCCAGGGGTCGCAGCACACCAGAGGAGGGAACTGGGCGTCTTCAGCCGTAGCGCCACTCAGGGGTGGCCATGTGGCAGCCGGGGCAGTAGCGGTCGCGCGGTTCGTACTGCGCCCGGCATTCAGGGCAGATACGGGTGCGCTGCTGGCGGGCGAGGGGGTTGGCGGGCTGGGGAGCGAGCCAGCGCAGCCACCAGGGCTGGAATCCGGGTCGGAGCATTGCGTGCCTCCTTGCATCGCGGTGCTGGAGGGACAGCCGCCCGGCGGCAAGAGCCCCGGTGCGAACGTCCCTGCGGACCTGAGAGGCACGTGCGGCAGGCTGGAGGGCTGCCGGGCCTCTCCCACTACGCCTGCGGGGTTAGCTGACGGGTTCGGCGAGGGGAGTCGCCTACCCGGCCGGAGCCGGGATACACCCCAGGGAGACGGTTCCCCCGCTCGGCGGCAGTTCCGCCGATTCGGCACAGCTACATATACCACATTCGCGGGGGCGTGTGGATGAACAGTTCGTCAACAACACACGGCAGCCAGCACAGAACAGCCGGGGGATGGGCGCCCCGGGCGGGAGGCCGGCTACTGGAAGAGCGCGCCGACCGACTGTCCGCTGTGGATGCGCCCGATGGCGTCGCCGAACTGCGGCGCCACGGGAATGATCGTCATGTTCGGGAGGATTTTCTCCGGGCCGAGCGGCACGGAATCGGTGACGACAATCTCCTTCACCTCGAGCGCGCGGAGCCGTTCGACGGCGGGGCCGGCGAAGACGGGGTGGTAGCAGCTGACGATGATCTCCCGCGCGCCGTGCTGGCGCAGGGCGTGCACGGCCGAGACGATCGTCCCCGCGGTGCTGATTTCGTCGTCGAGGATGAGGCAGTTGCGGCCGTCGACTTCGCCGATGACGTGCATCGCCTCGGCCACCTCGGCGTTGCCGATGCGGCGCTTATCGATGATGGCGAGGGGCAGGTCGAGCCGGACGGCGAGGTCGCGGGCGCGCTTTTCGCCGCCGACATCGGTGGCGACGACGGTGTAGTTCTCGAGGTTCTTGGTGCGGAAGTAGGCCGAGACGGGGTAGAGCGCGTTCAGCTCATCGACGGGGATGTTGAAGAAGCCCTGGATCTGGCCGGCGTGGAGGTTGAGGGTGAGGACACGGTCGGCGCCGGCGGTTTCAAGCATGTTCGCGATGAGCCGGGCCGTGATGGGGACGCGCGGCTGGTCCTTCTTATCGCTGCGGCCGTAGGCGTAGTAGGGGATGACCGCGGTGATCCGGCCGGCGGAGGCGCGCCGGGCGGCATCGATCATGATGAGCAGCTCCATGATCGACGTATTCACCGGGCTGACGAACGGCTGGACGAGGAAGACGTCGCGCTGGCGGATGTTCTCCTGGAACTGGACGAAGATGTTTTCGTTGGAGAACTCGAAGACGTCGACCCTGCCGAGGGTGCGGCCGAGGCGGGCAGCGATCGCTTCGGCAAGCGCCGGGTGGGCGCGGCCGGAGAAGATGGCGAGGTCGTTGTACACCGGCAGTCCCCTCGAAGCGGCGGGCCTTCAGGCCGTTCCCCCGGTACGGAGGGTAGCACGGTGCCGGGGGAGGAAGAAGGGAGCTGGGAGCCCCGCCGGCCGCGCCAGCCCCGCCCCGAGGGAGGAGGGAGCCCCGCCCAGCCCCGGCACCGCCCCGAGGGAGGAGCTGGGAGCCGGGAGCCGGGAGCTGGGAGCCGGGAGCCGGGAGCCGGGAGCCGGGAGCTGGGAGCTGGGAGCGGGGAGCGGGGAGCGGGGAGCTGGGAGCCGGGAGCTGGGAGCCGGGAGCGGGGAGCCGGGAGCCGGGAGCCGGGAGCCGGGAGCCGGGAGCCGGGAGCCGGGAGCCGGGAGCCGGGAGCCGGGAGCCGGGAGCTGGGAGCTGGGAGCCGGGAGCCGGGAGCTGGGAGCTGGGAGCTGGGAGCGGGGAGCGGGGAGCTGGGAGCTGGGAGCGGGGAGCGGGGAGCTGGGAGCGGGGAGCGGGGAGCGGGGAGCTGGGAGCTGGGAGCTGGGAGCGGGGAGCTGGGAGCTGGGAGCGGGGAGCTGGGAGCTGGGAGCTGGGAGCTGGGAGCTGGGAGTTGGGAGCTGGGAGCTGGGAGCTGGGAGCTGGGAGCTGGGAGCTGGGAGCGAGTGTGGCGGGCGGGTTCGGCCTGTCAATCTCCGAGCTCCAACCTCCAAGCTCCAAGCTGGGGTGGGGAGCAGGGAGGCCGGCCGGACGTGGCAGGCTCAGGTGGTGCTCCCGAAGGGACCCCACGTTGCCGGCGGCCGGATATGGCGCCCCTGCGCGTCGATGACCGGGATGGGCAGCTGGCAGCGAGCGACCACCTTTGGACGAAGCACACGCGAGTCCGAGGCGGCCCGCTGGAGGCGTGCCGTTACGCGCTCCTGCGGGGAGACCACGAGGACGCGCCGCTTCAGCTCGTCGCGGACCGCGCGGACCGGCTCGGCGAGGTCGGAGTCGTTGGAGACGACGATGGCGAGGTCGTACCGGTCGAAGAATGCGTCGAGCAGCAGAAACGTGGCGAGGTTGACGTCGGAACCCTTCTCCTCGGTGCGCAGCACTTTCGCCCAGCGCTGACTCCCGGCGGGCTCTGCAAGAGGCAATGTCACCTCGTGCGTGAGAAAGGTCCCGAAATGGATGGTCAGGCCGGGAAGCGTCTGCAGGGCGCGAAGGTAGGCATCCTGGCGCTGCGGCAGGCCCGGGTCCCCCGCCCGCGCTTCGACGCGGGCGGTGAAGTAGCGCACCCGGTCAAGTTGTGCACGTGGTGCGAGCTCCTGCACCAGGCGCCGGAGGTCGAGCCAGCGGTTCTCGCCGAACTGCGGCGCGCGGTCCCGCAGGGCGCGGAGGCCGTAGTAGAGATTGAACCCGTCGATGTACGCTGCTGCCCGCATGGACCGGTCGCCGCTCACGAGCCAGAGATGACAAAGGCCGCGTTGCCGCGGCCTGGCCCTCCCGCCGAAGCGGTGAGGGGGGATACACAACCAGTATCGCTGGGGCCGGTGCCATCCACAAGGGGTCCGGTACAGGCTACTCGACTTCGAACAGGAACTCGACTTCGACGGGGACGCCGGCGGGGAGTTCGGCGACGCCGATGGCGACCCGCGCGTGGCGGCCGGCCTCGCCGAAGACGTCGAGCAGCAGCTGCGAGGCGCCGTTGATGACCGCCGGGTGCTGCGTGAACCCGGGCGCGCTCGCGACGTACCCGGCGACCCGCACCACGCGCCGCACCCGGTCGAGGCTGCCAAGCTCGGCGCGGACCACGGCGAGCGCCTGCAGGGCGCAGGTCCGCGCCAGCGCCGCGCCCTCTTCGACGGTGATGGCGTGGCCGAGCTTGCCGACGGCGGCCACGCCGGAGCCGTCGCCGGCGCGCGGCACCTGGCCGGAGACGTAGAGCTGATTGCCGGAACGCACGGCCGGCGCGTAGAGGCCCGCCGGCGGCGGCACGGCCGGCAGCTCGATGCCCAGGTCGGCGAGGCGGTGCTCGGGCGTCTCTTCGTGGGCCATGGCTACTGGTACTCCCCGAGCAGGGTGGCGACGACGTTCTCGAACTCCTCTGCGGAGTAGCACTCGATGATGATTTTCGCGCCCTTCTTCTGCGGTTCGACGCGGACGCGGGTGCTCAGGGCGCGACGGAGGCGGGCTTCGATATCGCTGAGAGCGGCGTCGCGGCGGGCCGTCTGGGCGGCCGGCTTCGCGGCGGTCGCGGGGGAGGCCGCGAGCTGGCGCCGGACGTAGCTTTCGGTATCGCGCACCGACATCTGGCGGCGGACGACTTCGCGCCAGGCGTTCACCCGGCTGCGGCCCTCGGGCAGGCCGAGGAGGGCGCGGGCGTGCCCCTCGGTGATCTCGCCGCTGACGAGGCTGCGCCGGATCTCCGCCTCGAGGTTGAGCAGCCGGAGCGCGTTCGCAATCGTGGCGCGGCTCTTGCCGACCCTGCGGGCCACCTCCTCCTGCGTCAGGCCGTACTCCTCGATCAGGCGGCGGTAGGCCATCGCCTCTTCGACCGGGTTGAGGTCGGCGCGCTGGATGTTTTCGATGAGGGCGAGTTCGAGCAGCTCCGAATCGGCGGCCTCGCGGACGACGACGGGCACCGTCTCGAGCCCGGCGAGGCGGGCCGCCTGCAGGCGCCGTTCGCCGGCGATCAGCCGGTAGCCGCCCTCCTCGTCGCGGGTGACGATGAGCGGCTGGATGATGCCGTGCTCGCGGATCGATTCGGCCAGTTCGCGGAGCTGCTCCGGTTCGAAGTGGGTGCGCGGCTGCTCCGGGTTGGGGGCGATGAGGTCGATATCGAGCAGCTCGGGGCCGCCGCGGCGGGCGGGCGCTGCGGGCCGCGGTTCCGGCGCGGGGCTGGCGGCCGCCTCCGGCGGGACCTCGTGCGCCGGCTCGCGCTCGGGGATGGTCGGCGCCTCGCTGGCGGGGGGCTGAGGTGCGGGGGCCGGCGGCTCCTGCACCGGGGGCGCGGCCGAGGAGCTCCCGAAAAGGGCATCGAGGCCCCGGCCCAGTCCACGCTTCGGCTGTGTCATACGGCGACTCCCACGCGTTCCAAGAGTTCGGAGGCGACGGCCTCGTAGGCGGCGGCCGAGCGGCCGCCCGGGTCGTAGCGGAAGATCGACTGGCCGTGGCTCGGCGCCTCGCTCAGGCGGACCGACCGCGGGATGATGGTCGCGAACGTCTGCGGGAAGTGGCCGCGCACCTCATCGACCACCTGCTGGGCGAGCCGGGTGCGCGGGTCGAACATCGTAAGGATGACGCCGAGGATGGAGAGGCCGGGGTTCAGGTTCCGGCGGACCAGTTCGAGCGTCTCCATCAGCCGGCTCAGCCCTTCGAGCGCCATGTACTCACACTGGACGGGGATGATGACGCTGTCGCTCGCGGTCAGCGCGTTGATTGTCAGCAGCCCGAGCGACGGCGGACAGTCGATCAGCACCCAGTCGTACTGTTCGCGCACGGGCTGGAGGGCGTTGGCGAGCCGCCGCTCCCGGGCGAGGACGGGGACAAGCTCAACTTCCGCGCCGGAGAGCTCCGCGCTCGAGGGGACGAGGTCGACGCCCTCCTCTTCGACGCGGGCGATGCACTCGGCGATCGGCGTCTCGTCGAGAATCGCGTCGTAGACGCCGGGGCGGTCGCTGCAGAGGACACCGAGGGCGCTGGTCGCGTTCGCCTGCGGGTCGAGGTCGACGAGGAGGACGCGCTGGCCGCGGCGGGCGAGGGCCACGGCGAGGGAGACGGCGGTGGTGGTTTTGCCGACGCCGCCTTTCTGGTTGACGAGCGAGACGATGCGAGCTCCCATCAGGCGGCCTCCCGGGTCATGCGTTCTTCGATGGCGGCGCGGGTCGCGATACCGGCGAGCCCGGGCGCTTCGACAGCGAGGGCGCCTGCCGCCAGGGCGAACCGCATCGCCTCGTCGACGGAATCGGTCTCGGCGAGGCGGACCATGAACGCCATGGCGAAGCAGTCGCCGGCGCCGGTCGGCTCGGTCGCCCGGGCAGGCAGGGCGGGGTAGCTCTGCGTGCTGCCATCCAGTTCGAACAGTGTAGCGCCGTTGTAGCCACGCGTCAGGACGACAAGCGTCTTTTCGGCGGCGAGGGCGGCGGCGAGGGCCTCGGGGGCGGCCGTGTCCTCCTCGCTCAGGAAGGCGCACCAGCCGGGGCGGACGAGGGCGCGGGCCGCCTCGAGCGGCCGGGGGTTCGGCACGACGCGGCCGTCGGGTTCGCACGCGCGGAGGGCCCCCTGGAGCGAGACGCCGACGACGGCCCCCTTGAAGCGGAGCGGCGCCTTCCGGAACTCGTGGTAGGCCGGGGCGTAGAAGACGAGGTCGAACGTTTCGCCGGGGGAGAGGTGCGGCACAAGCTGGAGGTCGCTCCCGGGGGCGAGCAGGCGCTGGGTGCGGTTGCCGCGGGCGTCGTACCGGTTTTCGTAGCGGGCGACGAGCCCCGGCGCGGCGCGGAGGTCGATGCCGTCGAGGATGCCGAGGGGGAAGTCGGGTTCGAGGGCGGTGACCAGGGTAACCTCGCAGCCGAGGGAGCGGGCCATGAGCGCCGAATAGAGCGCAGGGCCGCCGGGCGCCCACCCGCCATCGGGGGTGCGGTCGAGCGCGACGTTGCCGGCGACCAGTGCGCGCGTGGCTAGCCTCCTTCGCCTCTCCGGCTGATGACGACTTTGCGGTTCTCCCCCTCGCCGATGCTGTGGGTTTCGAGCTCGGGGTCATCGACGAACTGGAGGTGGACGATGCGGCGTTCGGCGGCCGACATCGGTTCGAGCGTGATCGGGGTGCCGGTCTGGCGGACGCGGTCGCCCATGCGGCGGGCCATCTCCACGATCCGCTCTTCGTTCCGGTGGCGGTAGTGCTCGATATCAACGGTCACGCCGCCGCGGCCGGGGTACTTCCGGGCGAGGGCAAGGTTCACGAGGAACTGGAGGGCGAGGAGGGTTTCGCCGCGGCGGCCGATGAGCACGCCGAGGTTGTCGCCGCGGATGTCGATGACGGCGAGGACGGAACCGCGGCCGTCGCCCGGGGTGATCGGCTCGCGGATGGAGATTTCGGCGTCGATGCCGAGGATGCGGAGGATGTCGTCGATCGTCTGGGCGGCGAAATCGACCTCCTCGGCGTTGATGTCGGGTTCCACGTGGGGCTGCTCCTCCTTCGGCCGGGACGGGCGGGATGGCCGCGCCGGGCGGGCAGGGGCCGCGGGGCGCTCCTGCCGGGGGCGGGCCGGCTGGCGGGGCCGCTCGGCCCGGGCCGGCGCAGCGGGGGCGGTCTCGCCGGGGCGGAGGAAGTCAGCCTGGGTGAGGCGGAGGGGCGGCGGCTCGGCGGACCGGGCGGCCGGGCCTGCGGCACGCTGGCCGCCCTCGGCCGGCTGGGGGCCGCGGCGCGGCTGGCGGGGGCGGCTCCCCCCGTTGCGGGGTTCTGCGGCCGGCGGGGCCGGGTCGGAGGCCGGTGGAGCGGCCGGTCGGGCGATGCGGGTAACGCGGACGACGGCATCGCGGCCGCGGCTGAAGAGGCCGCCTTTCTTGCCTTCGTCGATGATGGTGACTTCGACTTCGTCGCGGGTTGCGCCGAGGATGGCGAGGGCGTTCTTAAGAGCGTCTTCGACGGTTTTGCCGCTTGCTTCGGCCTGGTCCATGGGTGGGTGTCCTCAGTTCTGGAGCGGATGAGACGACGGCGGCAGCTGGTGCAGGCTCGGCCGCCGCGGGCGCCGGTTCGGGCGCGCGGACCTTGAAGAACGGTTCGATGCCGAGCGGTTTGAAGCCATAGATGAGGATGTTGAAGCCGATGCCGACGATGCTGTTCACGACCCAGTAGAGGCTGACGCCGCTCGGGAACTGGAGCGCGAAGAAGGCGAACATCAGGGGCAGCATCACGTTCATCATGGCCTGCTGCTGGCGGACCCGTTCATCGGTGCTGACGGTGACGGTCGTTTTCGATTGGCCGTAGGTGGTAATGCCCACGAGCACCACCATGAGGAGGTTGGGGTGGCGCAGGTCCATACCCAGGAAGAATTCCTTTACGGGCAGGGCATGCTGGAGATAGGCCCAATCGTAAACGTGGCTGGAGAGCTTTTCGAGGGCTTCCGGGGAGTTCGGCAGCGCAATGCGGACGGCGCTGTAGAGGGCGATGAGGATGGGGAACTGGATGAGCATCGGCCCGAGGCAGCCGAGGGGGTTCACGCCGGCCTCGCGGTAGAGCTTCATCATCTCTTCCTGCCGGCGCTTCGGGTCGCTGTACTTCTTGTTGATCTCCTGGACGCGCGGCTGAATCGCCTGCATCTGGCGGGTGACGTGGAGCTGGCGGTAGGTGAGCGGGAAGGTGACGACGCGGACGAGGATGGTGAAGGCGATGATGGCGAGCCCGAAGGAGCCGAAGAGGAGGTTGTTGAGGAGAACCAGGAGGTTCACCATCGGGTTGAGCAGGGCAATGGTGAAGAGCTCGCCCATCAGCGCTTCACCCCGCTGACCGGCACTTCGACGACGGAGCGGTTCGCCGGGTTGGCGAAGAAGAGCCGGGCCTTCGTCGTGAGGATGTAGGCGCCGCCATTGGCGGCGAGCAGGTTGGCGCGGACGGTGCCCGCGCCGTCGATCGGCACGCGGTTGAGCACTTCGCCCGTGCGGGCATCGATGAAGGTGACGACGGGGGCGCGGTCGGCAACCACCAGCACATCATCCACGATGACGGGGCCGGCTTTCACGCGGTGGCCTTCGGTCGACGCCGGGGGCCAGAGCTCGGTCGCGGGCGATGTGCTTATGTCGAGTCCGTAGATGTGGCCGCCGAAATCGCCGAAGAAGAGGCGGTTGCCGTCGAGGGCGGGGGCAGTCCAGACCCAGTCTTTGGCGCGGAAGTCGGTGAGGACCTGTCCGGTGGCGGCATCGAGGATATAGACGTGGCGGTTGATGCTGGGGACGAAGAGGCGGGCCTCGTCGAGGGCGACGAGGTCGGGGATGGCGCCGGAGATTTTGAACGGCTGGGGCCAGGCGGGGGAGCGGTCGCTGATGCGGATGGCGTGGAGTTCGCCGTTCATGGTGGCGACGTAGAGGGTGCCGCCGATGGCGACGGGGGTGGCCCAGATGCCCGCATCGAAGACGAGGGGGGTTTCCCAGCCCTTTGCGGGGGCGCCGTTGGCGGCGTTCCAGCCGTAGAGGCGGCCTTCGGTGGTGCCGAAGAAGAGGATGCCGTTGGCGTAGGCGAGGCCGCCGGCGATGTTGCCCGTGATGGCGGAGGCGTTGGTTTTGCCTTCTTCGGGCCATTCGGGGCGGCCGGTTTCGGCGTTGAGGGCGAAGACGCCGGCTTCGAAGGTGGCGTAGTAGACGCGCCCGTCGGCGAGGATGGGCGGGCCGTAGGCGGCGTTGGGGCGGAGTTTGTCGTCGGCCTTGATGTCCTTATCGGGGAAGGTCCAGGCGGCGGTTGCGGAGCGGCCGTCGCTGCTCAGGGTCGTGCGGGAGATATGGCCGTGGTCGGTGGTGAGGTAGAGGGCGGCTCCGTCGAGGACGGGCGGGGCCCACCCTTCGGGGTTGGTGACGGAGACGCAGGCGGCGGCGAGGAGGGCGGCGGCGGCGAGGAGGGCGGCGCCGGCGAAGCGGAGGCGGGTCACGCGAGGATGGTAGCAGGCCGTGCGCTTACGGGCCGTGCCGACGGGGTGTTCCACGTGGAACGACGAACATTTGTTCTTCTGCCGGCGCAGCCTCCCGGCGTTGCACGTGAAACACCGGCGCCATGCATCGGGAGGGCCCAGGGGGCTGCCACCGCGGGCCGCCAGGCCGCACCGGGCGCTGCATGTGAAGCATGGCCGTCGCCGGCGCGCCGGCGGCGCTGCCGCCCGCCCCGCGGAGCCAGCCGGGGCCGGGCAGGGCGCGCGTTTCACGTGGAACGTCACTGCGATTCGGCGAGGCGCCGCGCCCGGGCGCACCCGGCCCGGCCCGGGTGTCATGGCAGAGCAGCGGCCCGCCGGGCGGCGGCTGCGAGGACGCGTTCTATACGCAACGGCGTTCGCAGCGCCCGCTGGCTGCCCCTTGCGTCGACTGCGGCCGGCATCAGAAGCCCGTCGCGGGCTCCCGTTTCACGTGAAACACCCGCCGACGGCGGGGCCCGGCGGAGCGCCGCGCTGCTCCTGGCTCCGCTGCCGCACTGCGCGGCGAGCCGTCCCGTTCCACGTGGAACGCCCGACTCCGGCCTCAACATTCCGCCCCGGCCGGTCGGATCCGATGCCCCGCCCCTTCCTGCGGGCGGCCGTTCCACGTGAAACACCCCGAGAACCCCATGCGACTGGTCTCCGCTGGCAGGGGCATCTCGCAGCGCTTCCCGAGAGTCCCCGTTCAGCACGGTTCCCCTCGCGCTCCCGCCCGCCGCCTCTGCCGCGCCCGGGAACCGGGCTCCGCCACCTACGGCACCGGGTCGTACCCGCTCCCGCCAAACGGACGGCACCGGCTCAGCCGCCGAAGCGCCAGCCACCCGCCCCGGCACGCCCCGTGCCGCTCCAGCGCCTCCTTTGCGTACCGTGAACACGACGGCTCGAACCGGCAGACCGGCGGCATCACCTTCGAAAACGTCGCCTGGTACGCCACCACCAGCCAGATCAGCGGCTTCGCCAGCACTCGCCCAATCATCTCACCCCCTCCTGCCTCTGCTCCTCCCCGGATGCCCCCTCGACGGCCCCGGGCCGGCGCCCGCCAGCACCTCCACCCTTCGCCGCCCGCCGAAGCAGCCTCCGCAGCTCCTCCGCCAGCTCCGCAACCGATGCAGCCTTCGCGCCCTCCCGGGCAACCACGATGATATCCCGCCCCTCTTCCTCTCCGGCCTGCCGCGCCGCCTCCCGCAGCCGCCGCCGCACCCGGTTCCGGTCGTGCGCCAGCGGCGCCAGCCGCCGCCCCACCGCAAACCCCCAGCGGTCCCGCCCCAGGCCGTTCGGCGAAACCCGCACAACCAGAAGGGGACCGCGCACGGCAGTCCCCTTCTGATACGCCATATCAAACTCTGGACCCTTCCGCAGCCGCCGCGAACGGTCCATCGCAGCAGGCCCTACACGACCGTCAGGCGCTTCCGGCCCTTCAGCCGCCGGGCCTTCAGCACGAGCCGCCCGGCACGGGTCGACATCCGCTTCATGAAGCCGTGCTCGCGCTTCCGCGGAATCCGGTGCGGCTGGTACGTGCGCTTCGTCGCCATGGCTCACCTCCTGCGTCCCGACTCCGCTCGCCGGGAACCTCACGTTACCGCCACCCCGGCGTTATGGTCGAATCAGGGCCCCCACGCCGCAAGGTAGTACGCGTAGGCCTCGACAATCACCCGCACGTACGCCTGCGTCTCCCGGAAGTCGATCCGCTCCGCCAGCTCCGCAGCACCGGCATCGCCGCCCCCAGCCCACCGCAGGGCATTCCCCGGGCCCGCGTTGTAGGCCGCCAGCGCCAGCAGCGGGTCGCCGAACCGCTCCAGCTGCACGCCTAGGTAGTACGCCCCAAATTCGAGCGACACCGCCGGCCGGAAGAGGTCGGACGGAGCAAATTCCCGGACCCCCAGCGCCCGCGCAATTCCCTCGCCCGTCGAGGGGATGACCTGCGTGAGCCCCAGGGCGCCGGCCACCGAGCCGGCCTCCGGGTCCCACAGGCTCTCGGCCCGGATCAGGGCGGCGAAGAACAGCGGGTCGATGTCCGCAGCGGCGGCCGCCCGGTCGAGCGCCGCCCCGTAGAACACGGGGTACGCCACCCGCAGCAGGTCCGGCGGCGCCTCGCCGGGGGCCGCCCCCGCGGCCTCCCGGACCCGGACCGCATACCCAATCGCAAGATGCCCCAGCCCGCAGCTCCGCGCCTCCCTCGCAAGCTCCAGCAGCCGCCAGGCCGGGACGCCCGCAGCCGCGCGCTCCAGCTCGGCCTCCGCCTCGTCGCTGAGCCCGGCCCGCGCCAGTGCGCAGGCGGCCGTGGGCGGCGAACCGGGCCAGTCGCCGCCGATCCGCTCCCGGAGCCACGCCGCGATCGCCTCCCAGTCGACGCCCTGCGAAAGGTCCCGCGGCCGGTAGCGCACCTCGAGCGCCAGCACCGGCTCACCCAGCCGCGCGGCGGCCTCGATGGCGAAGAAGTCGAACCGGTCGAGCGCCACAGCCCGCCGGTAGGCGTCAGCCGCCTCCACCGTTCGCCCGGCAGTCTCGAGCGCCCGTCCTCGCCAGTACTCCAGCCGCGGACTTGCCGCCGCCGACGTCTGCTCCCACGCCGCCAACGCCCCGGCTATGTCTCCCTCGACATATCGGTCATACCCTGCGCGGAACGCCGCCTCGGCGGTGAACTCGCCGGGCGGGCCGTTTACCGCGAGGTCAAGGTAGCGCGCCCCGGATTCGCCGCGCCGCCCGGCGCCTTCGAGCACGCGCGCCGCCCAGTACTTTGCCCGGTGGACGAACGGAGAATCGGCACCCGTCGCGGCTGCGGCGTCGTACCAGGCCACGGCTTCGTCCACGCGGCCGAGCTCTTCGAGCGCGGCGCCGAGGTAGTAGGCGCGGTAGGTGAGCACCGCCGCGTCGATGCCCGGCTCGTCGACGCCGGCCCGCAGCACCCGGGCAGCCTCGGCATACGCCCCCCGGCGGTAGAGGATGAACCCCGCCTGCCCGCGGTCGACCGCGTACCCGGCCTCCTGGAGCGCCCCAAGCGCACGCGTCGCCTCGCGCGCGAGGGGCGAGGCCGCCAGGAGCGCGCGCAGCTCCCGCTCGAAGCCGGCCGGGTCGCCGAGCCGGCGGGCCACCTCGGCCCGTTCGAGGCGCCCCGCCGGGCTGCCGTCGAGCGCAATCCGCGCATCGAGCCACCGGGCGAGGGCAGGGAGGTCGCCCGCATCCCGCGCCAGCCCGGCCATCCCCTCGAGCGCCTGCACCCGCACGGCTACCGCGAGCCCGCTATCGGCTGCGATCGGTTCCCAGAGCGCAGCCGCCTCGGCGCCGCGGCCGACCCCGGCGAGGGCGCGCCCCCGCTCGGCGCGGGCATAGGCGGCAAGGGTGCCCCCGCCCGCCGGGAGCCCGACATCGAGGGCATCGGCGAACCTCCCTGCATTATTCAGCGCGCGCAGCAGCCGGAAGGCGGCGCGGTCGGCCGCTTCGCCGCCGGGCGAGGCAGCAGCCACGGCCCGCCGGTACGCCGAAATGGCACCGTCGCGGTCGCCGCCTTCCTCGGCGGCGCGGCCGGCCCCGAACCAGGCTTCGGCTGCCTCGGCGGGGTCGCGGGCCGCCAGGGCTGCCGCTTCGAAGGCGGCCCGCGCCTCGGCGAACCGGCCCTCGCGCAGCAGCTCCTCCGGGCCCGCCAGCGAGGGCAGCGTGCCAGGCGGCGACGGGACGGGGGGCGGCGTCCCGGTCGCCGCGGGCGACGGGCTGACCGGCGGCAGCGGCGTGCGCTCGCCGGCGGCGGGCGGCGGAGCGCTCTCCCGGCCCACCTCGATGAGCCCGGCAGCGAGAACGACTGCGGTACACAGCAGGACGAAGCCGCCCCAGGCCGCGCGATTGCGTCCGGCCCTCACGTCGCCGATGCTAGGCTCCACGCAGGAGGCCGGTCAAAGGCCCCCGCGGCCAGGCGAAAGGACCGGTCAGGCTCGTGGCCCACCCGCCAACCACCCGCAACGCCCTCGCCGAGGTCACCACCGCCCTCAACGCGTGGCTCGAAATCGACCTCGACGCCCTCGAAGCGAACGTCCGTACTCTCAAGGCGCTCCTCGGCCCCGTCGAGCTGATCGCCGTGGTCAAGGCGAACGCCTACGGCGCCGGCGCAGCGGTCGTCGCGCCGGCCCTCGAGGCCGCGGGGGTCGACCGGTTTGCGGTCGTGTGGCCGCACGAGGGCTACCTCCTCCGCCAGGCCGGGGTCACCCGCCCGATCCTCGTCCTTGGCCACGCCTTCCCCGCGGACGCCACCCAGGCCGTGCGCTCCCGGCTCACCCTCACCTGCCACTCGCGCCCCCTCGCCGACGCGCTCTCGGCGGCCGCGGTCGAAGCCGGGGCCCCGGCGGCCATGCACATCAAGGTGGATACCGGCCTCCACCGCTTCGGCAACGAACTCGAAGAGGCGATTGCCCTCGCCGAGTACTGCCGCACGCTCCCCGGCATTATCGTCGAGGGGCTGATGACCCATATGGCGAACGCCGACGAAGCCGACGACTCGTTCAGCGAGGAGCAGCACCGGCGCTTCGAAGCCGCGGCCCGGGCGCTCCCGTGGATTCCGTATCTCCACACCGCGAACTCGGCCACGGCCCTCCGCCGGCCGGGGTTCCGGTACTCCGGCGTCCGGATCGGGCTCGCCCTCCACGGCGAGCTCCCCGCGAACACGCCCGGCCCGGAGCTCCGGCAGGTGCTCGCCCTCCGGGCCCGGCTCGCCCGGGTATCCCGGGTGGCACCCGGCGAAGGCGTGAGCTACGGGCTGACCTGGCGCGCCACCCGGCCGACCCGCGCCGGGCTGGTGCCCATCGGCTACGCCGACGGCTGGCGCCGCTCGCTGACCAACGCCGGCGAGGTGCTCGTCGCCGGGCGCCGCTGCCCGATGATCGGCCGCGTCTGCATGGACCAGTTCCTCGCCGACGTCACCGACGTCCCCGGGGCGGAAGAAGGCACTGTGGTGACGCTGCTCGGGGCCGACGGCGCCGACCGGATCACCGCGACGGAAGCCGCCCGCCTGGCCGGGACGATCGCCTGGGACCTCCTCGCCGGGCTCTCGGGCCGGCTGCCCCGCATCTACCACCGGGGCGGCCACGTCGAAACGATCGTCCCGCCCGCCTGGTAGCCGCCATGCGCACTGCACGCGCGAAACCCCCGGCCGTCCGGTCCGGGGGCGTCGCGCCTGGAGAGGGAACCTGTCTCGAACCGCCGCGCCGCCGGGCTGCACGGCGGAGGATTGCCGGTTACACGGCCGCCCGTTCGCGGCCGGGCTTCACTCCGCCATGCCGCGCCTTCCGGCCGAAGACGCCGAAGAAGCGGCCCCGCACCTCACGCTCGCCGGGCGGCGGCGGGTAGCCCGCCACCGCTGCCGCGAGCGCCTCGAACACGCGCGCGGCCGGCGCGCCGGGCCGGTAACAGACCACCGGGACGCCCGCCTGCGTCGCCTTCCGCACCGCCGGGTCGAACGGCACCTCGAAGTTCACCGGGTGGCCGATCACGAACTCCACCTCCTCCCGCCGGGGTGCCGCCTCGCCGTGGCCGTGCACGAGCGTGACGAGGAGCGCGTCCTCCGGGCGGCCCAGCATCCGGAGGTGCTCAACCAGCAGGGCCGCGTTCTTCAGGCTCGCGGGGTCGGTGCTGGTGACCGCGACGACCCGGTCGCTCACCTCTACTGCTGCGCCGACCACATCGTTGTAGGTGCCCGGCGTGTCGCAGATGACCACGTCGAACAGGGTGGCCGCGAAGCGGATGAGCCGCTGGATCTCCTCGGGAGTGCAGTTCAGCCAGCTCCGGTAGTCGCGCGGGGCAGGAAGCACGTACGCGCCCGACTCGTGCCGGAGCAGCACCCGGTGGAAGACCTCCCGGTCGAGGTACTGGGCTTCGCGCGCGACCTCCGAGACGGTGTACTCGGGCTTCACGTCGAGCATGATCGCCACATCGCCGAAGCGGGTATCGAGGTCGATCAGCAGCACCGAGCGCTGCCCGCTCGCGGCGATGGCTGCGGCGAGGTTCGTGCTCGTGGTGGTCTTGCCGATGCCGCCCTTCTGCCCGACAACCGTGACCACGCGCCCGACCGGTGCGATCTCGTCGCTGGCCAGCTTCGCGCGCCGGATCGCCATCGCCCGGGCCCGGGCCGCGACCTCGATGAACCGCTCGCGCGAGAGCGAGCCGTGGACGAAGTCGTTGACGCCGGCCTGCAGGAGCCGCCGCTCGAGGTGGGGCGACCATTCCCGCGAATACGCGACGAGCATCGCGCCGGGCAGCAGCGCCCGGGCGAAATCGATGACCTGCAGCGCACGCTGGATGGGCGGTTCGACCGCGACGATGATGACGTCCGGATGCGACTCGGCGATGGTCTGCTGGGCGGCGAGGCCGCCGGGCCGCTCGAGCGTTACCTCGAGTCCGGCCTGTTCGAGGCGGCGGCGGACCATCTCGCGCGAAAGCTCGTCGCTGTCGACGAGGAGGGTGACGAGGTGTGGGGTCATGGCTGGTGCTCCGTTGGGTGCCCCGGGGAGTGTTCCCGGTTGGTCATCGCATCGTCACCCCGCGGCCACCGCATGGGAAGATGCCTTGCCACCTCTTCCCTCAATTCCTACGCGTTTCTGCCGGTTCATCCACCGGCCGTCCACCGCCGTGTCACCGGGAGCCGGGCGCGTTCACCGCGCGCAGGGGACATAGCCCCCCTCACCCCGCCTCCTCGCGGACGAAGGCGCGCTCGAGCTCGGGGTCGTCGATGCCGAGGGTGGCCGCGGCCGTCCGCCGCGAAATGATCCCGGCCTCCACGAGCGCCCGCGCATCCTGCACCTGCCGCGAACGGTCGGCCGGCAGCACCGGCCCCCACTGCATCACCGGCCGCAGCCCCTCCACCTCGAGCCCGGTGAACCGCGCCAGCAGCTGCAGCACCATCCACGCCCGCCGCTCGTAGACCGCCGTGCGGATCCGCCGCTTCCGCTCCACCTTCCGCGCAATCGGGTCGAGCTCCATGTTCAGCGCCACGCCGCTCAGCCCCTGCGGGTTGTGTCCGAAGGCCGTGCGCGGCGATTCGCCGAGGTCGTGGATGACCCGGTAGAGCAGGTCGATATAGGCGGTGTGCAGCGCCACCCCTCCGCCCTGGAGGAGGTCGAGCAGGTAGGCCCGCGCATCCTCCGGCACCTCCCAGATGGCGCCCGGCTCGACCGTGATGTCCTCCGAGCCGGTGACGCCTTCGAGCACGGCGATCGGGTTGCCCGAGAGCTCGAGCACCTGGCTGAGCTGGCTGAAGGCGCGATTCAGCTCCCTGTTCGCCTCCATCACGGGCGGGAGGTCGCTCGCGCCCCAGGCCTCCTTCGGTTCGCGCAGGTTCGGGAAGATGACGTAGGGGATGAAGCCGTACGGGTTCGGCACCCGGTCGGCCAGCTCCGAACCCCGCCAGAGTTCGAACGTCTCCGCCGACCACCATTCGACCAGCTCCTCATCGCCGGCGCGGTAGCGGTGGGCGACGGCCGTGAGGCGGGCCGGGTCGGCGGGCTCTCGCCAGGCGAAGAGCCCCTGCACATCGGGGGCGGTGACCCGCACCTCGCCGGCCGCGGCATCCCAGGCCACGCGGTAGGCGCCGTCCCCGAGGATGGCGCAGTCGAGCTCGGTTTCGAAGTCGAGCTGGCTCAGCCCGTTGGCCGCTTCGACCCTGCGGAGGGCCTGCTCGGCCGCGCGGGCCCGCTCGATGCCGGCCGGGGAATCGTCACCGACGACCTGGACCGCGGCGCCGGCCAGGAGGTAGCCCGTCACTTTATCGACAATGGCGCGGGCGTAATTGAAGGTAAGGCGGCGCTCGCCGCGGCGGCCGCGGCCGGTCCAGTGGCGGCCCTGGTAGAAGGCGAGGTTGTCGCGGTAACGGCCCATCCGCTCGTGGTCGAGCTGGCGGAGCTGCAGCGGCAGCGGGACATCGGGCAGGGGGAGCTGGTACGGCACCTGGCCGGGACCTCCGTAGGAAGCGTGCTCCCCGGAGCGTGGACGGCGGCCGCCGCGATCTCCAAGGCCCGGGCGGCACTGGGGGGAGCGGGAGGAGGGAGGAGGGATGCCCCACCTCGGCCCCCGCGCCACCCGAGGGAAGAGGGAGAAGGGAACCCCGCACCGGCCCCCGCCACGCCAGGGAGAAGGGAGGAGGGATGCCCCACCTCGGCCCCCGCGCCACCCGAGGGAAGAGGGAGGAGGGAGCCCTTCCGCGCCACTCCACCGCCCCAGGGAGGAGGGAGGAGGGAGCCCTTCCGCGCCACTCCGCCGCCCCAGGGTGGAAGGCACGCGGCAGACCGTTTTGACGTGCACCTTCCCGGCTCCTCCCTCCTCCCCGGCGGGGCAGGGAGACCGCGGGGCGGGGCTCCCTCCTCCCTCGGCGGGGCGGGGCTGCACCGGGGCGGGACCTCCCTCCTCCCTTGGGGGCGGGGCTGCACCGGGGCGGGGCCTCCCTCCTCCCCCGGGGCGGGGCGGCCACGGGGCGGGGCGGCCCCCGCTACTGCATGACGAGCGTGCCGGGCTCCTTCATGTAGACCCAGTAGACCCGCAGGGTGAACAGGCCGCCGAAATCGTTCAGGTAGCGCGGCTGCCCCGGCAGGTGGCTCAGCCAGCGGCCGCTTGCGTTGTCATACTGCAGGACCTGCGTGTACTTCCCGCCGATGCTCGCCAGCGCATCGGCCACGGCCCGCGGCTGGCCTGTGTACGTGAAGTTGTTCCAGCCTGCCGCCAGCTCGATGGTCCGGCCGGCCGGCGGGTTCGGATTGAGCGAGGCTACGTTCGCCGCCGGGGCATCGACCCAGTAGGCGTCGTACTGCTGGATGACGGGGTAGTCGCTGACGACCGACGGCGCGCCGCGGATGAACCGCCGGTAGGCGCCGAGCACCCCCTCCGCCTCGCTGAACGCCCACTTCAGCGGGTCCCACCGGTAGATGGCGTTCCAGGGCAGCGGGAGAGTCGACGCGGCGCCCGGCAGCGGACCCGTCGCCTCCAGGTGCGCCAGGTTCGACCAGCCGCTGCCGATGGTCTGCACCACCACCGAGCCCGGCGGCGGCGAGACGCTGCTGATGAACAGGCCGGCCATGCCGAGGTCGGCGTTCCGCCCGCCCCAGGTGACGGTCGGCTTCGCAGCCAGCCCCCCGATGACCAGCTCGACCGTGGCGCCCGGGGCGCCGCAGCCCGGCTGCTCGGCGGCGCTCTTCACCTTGACGGTGAAGGTCGAGACCGGCCCCGCCGCAATCGCCGAGGTCGAACCGCAGACCGTCGTGCCGACCCGGGCCTCGATGAGCGTCCCGCCGGGAACGTCGCGCCAGTCGTGCTGGGGCACGCCGGTGAGCGAGAGCGGGATGCGGGCGACGGCGCCGCCGATGTTGATGATGCCGCTTCCAGCCCAGTTCTGGCCGTGGGGCGCGGGCGGCGCCGGCGTGGCCGCAGCCCGGGCGGCGGCGATGTAGTCATCGGCGCTCAGCCTGGTGTTGCGGGAGATGAGCAGGGCGAACATCCCGCTCACCAGCGGGGTCGCGAAGCTGGTGCCGCCCTGGAAGCCGCCGTTCGGCTCGCCGATTTCGGCGTAGGGGTTCGAAAGCCCGATATCGGTGCGGGTGGTCGAGAGCAGCCGGTTGCCAGGGGCGGCGAAGTCCACCGCCGGGCCGTAGTTGCTGTAGCTCGCCCAGGTCATGCCATTCAGGTTGTTCGCTGCGCCGACCGCGATCAGGTTCGGGTACTGGGTGTAGGCCGCGGGATACGCCACCCCGGCCGGCTGACCGGGCACGTGGTTGCCGGCCGCCGCCACGACGATGACGCCGCTGTCCTGCGCGAGCTGGAGCGCCGCCCGCAGCGCAGGGATGTCGGCCTGGGTGTGGGGCGGGTCGGAGGCGATGCTGATGTTGATGACGCGCGCCCCCTGCCGCACCGCGTACACAATCGCCTCGGCGATGCGCGTCATGAAACCCTCGCCGCGGCAGTCGAGCGCCTTGACCGTCAGCAGCCGCACCTTCCAGGCGACGCCCGCGACGCCGATGCTGTTATCGCCCGCTGCGCCGATGATGCCGGCCACCAGCGTGCCGTGGCTGCTCGGCATGTCGTCGAGGATGGCGCCGGTCGGCGTCGAGGTGGTGTAGCCGCACATCGCCGCGTTCACCTGCGTCAGGTTGATGAAGCGGCAGCCGTAGCGGTCGTTGATGCAGCCGTTGCCGTCACGGTCGATGCCGTCGCTGCGGTTATCGATGGGGTTCTCCCAGAGCTGGCCGGCGAACTCCGGGTGGCGCACATCGAGCCCGGAATCGATCACGGCGACGATGACCTCGCGCGAGCCGGTGTGCAGGTCCCAGGCGGCGGGCGCGCCGATGGCGGCGAGGTACTGCGCCTGGTTCGGCCCGTTGCCGGAGCCGAGGTAGTACGGGTCGTTCGGGATTTCGGCCGCGCGGACCGGGGCATCGGGCACGGCGCTCACGACGTTCGGTGCGCGGGAGAGCTCGGCGGCGAACTCCGCGGGGTCGCGGCCGGGCGGTACGGGGATGGAGGCGAAGCCCTGCTCGGCGAGGGTGGGCGGCGGCATCCACTCCCGGCGGGCCTGGGCGCGGAGGGCCGTATCGAACTGCACCGCAATGTAGGCCGCCGGCGGCTGCGCCGGGTCGGCCCCTGCCGGGGCCGGGCTGCTGCCCGCTGCACCCGCTGCGCCGCTGATCCCCGCTACCGCCAGGAGAATGGCAAACCAGCGTCGTCGCACGGGGCCTCCTTCCGCCCTCAGGCCGTCAGTTGCCGATCACCCCGATGGCCGGCGTCGGGATCGGCGTGGGCTCCACGGCCGGCGCCTCGCCGAGGAGCTTCGCATCGACCAGGAGCGCGAGTTCGCGTGCCCGGTCGGTCGACATGTACGGGACCGCGCCGAAGGTCTGGATGGCGACCACCGCGTTGCCCCGCCGGAAAACGAAGCGATGATAGACCGAGGGGATGTCGGTCGTCCCGATGGTCGGGCCCAGGTAGCGGAAGGCGGCGGACTGGTTGCCGAGCGGCTTCGCCTGGGCGCGCTCGCTCCCCTTGCGGGCCGCCAGCCGCCCTTCGAGGTAGTCGTAGGCGAGCTTCGCGCCGGCGGGGGTTTCGAAAAGGTAGACCTCGGCCCAGGCGTAGTAGCCGCCCTGGGCGACCTGGGCTGCCAGGCCGACAGGGTCGTACTGCACCTGGTAGCCGTCGAGGATGCGCCACTGCTTCGCCAGCTCCTCGCCCTGGGCGTTCGTGTCGAACCAGTAGGAGGCGGAGAAGGTGCCGAGGTTCATCGCGAACGTCTCGGAGACATTCACCTGCATCTCGGGCGGCATCTCCGAGAGGAGCGGGGCGTACTTGCTGGCCGGCAGCGCCACGGTCGGCTCGGGGCCGCCGGCAAGGCCGCCGGTGCTGGCTGGCGTGGGCTCCTTCACGTTCGTATCAACGCCCGAGCCGCCCCCGGAGTTCCCATCGCCGCCGCTGGCCAGGAGGAGCGTGCCGACTGCGGCCGCCGCGATGACGGCGAGCCCGGCAAGGAGCACGAGGACCGGCTGCGCGGGGCGCCTGCGGCGTGCCATCAGTTCCCGGCCGCGGGCGTGTAGTTGCTCGTCGGCGTCGGCACCGGCGCATCGAGCTGGCCGAGCGCCTTCTTGTCGCTGATGAGCGCGATATCGCGGGCCGCGTCCACCTTCATGAACGGCTCGGCCCCCTTGGTGAGGACCACGCAGACGAGGTTGCCCCGCTGGAAGATGACCTGGTGGTAGACCGCGGCGATGCTCGACTTCCCGATTGTGCCGAGGGTCATCACGTAGGCGGCGCTCTGGTTGCCGACCCGGGCCATGCTCACCGGCTGCATGCCGGGCTGCCCGGCGGCGAACTTCACAAAGTAGTCGTAGGCCTGCTTCGCGCCAGCCTCCTGGGCGAAGAGGTGGCATTCGGTGCGGATGTAGTAGGCGCCGTTGAGGACAGCGGTGTCGCGTCCCTCGGGCGAGTAGCCGGTCTGGTAGCCGCCCTGGTAGCCCCAGTCCTTCAGCAGCTTTTCGCCATCTCCGGACGATTTGAAGACGGCCGTCTGGGCGTAGGCGGCGGCATCGACGGTGAGGGTGCTGGGGATATCGGTAATCCAGTTCGTCCCGAGGTCTTCGACGCGGACGACGTACTTGCTCGCCGGCGGGTCGAGCCGGGGGCTCACGCCCGGGTTCGTGGTTTCGACGGTCGGCGTCTTGCCGGGCGCTGCCGGGGTATCGGCGGCGCCGTCGCCGCAGGCCGCGGCAAGGGGCAGGAGGGACGCGATGGCGCACAGGGCCAGCGCAGGGACGCGGGGCATACCGAACCTTCCCGGGGGCGTTGCTCGTCCGAGTGTACGGGCGCCCACGGGTTCGCGGAAGAAACGGCGAAAGATTCGGGAAGGTCGAGCCGGGCGCGGGCGGCCCGCTCCCGGGGCGATTTCGGGCAAACCGAAAACATTTTTCAGCAGCCTCTTGCACGACCGGTTAGCTTTGCCTAATATGCACGGTGTGGCGCGGCTCAGGGTTCCAGGGCCCCTGCGCCGCCCGCAGGCACCAGGTCGACGCCCTCCTCTTGCTGCGTTCCCCTCAGGCGGACACCTGGACTCCCGACGGCGGCCCCCGCTCCCTTCTCCGGCGGGGGCCGTTCGTTTGCCCGGCGGGTCGGCCGTCATCCCCGTAATCTGCTGCTCCCGTACCATGCAGGGAGCACGCAACGCCAGCCCGGGGATGCCCGCCATGCAGCTCTTCCTCGATACCGCCTCCATCGACGAGGTCCGCGCCGCCGCCCGCTACGGCGTCATCAGCGGCGTGACCACCAACCCGAGCCTGCTTGCGAAGGAGGGCGGCGTGAGCTACCGCCAGCGCATCCAGGAGATCGCCGCGGTCATCGATGGGCCGATTTCGGCGGAGTGCATCTCGCGCACGGCCGACGAGCTGGTCGCCGAGGCGCGCGAGCTCGCCAGCTGGCACCCGAACGTGGTGGTGAAGATCCCGATCGACGCCGAGGGGCTCGAGGCGATTCACCGCTGCAGCAAAGAGGGCATCCGGGTCAACGTGACGCTCATCTTCTCGGCGAACCAGGCGCTCCTCGCGGCGCTCGCCGGGGCCGCCTACCTCTCGCCGTTCGTGGGTCGGCTCGACGATGTCGGCCACGACGGGATGGAGCTGGTGCGCCAGTGCGTGGAGATCGTCGAGACGCACGGGCTGCAGGCGCGGGTGCTGGCGGCGAGCCTCCGCCATCCGCTGCACGTGACGCAGGCAGCGCTGGCCGGCGCCCACATTGCGACCATCCCGCCCTCGCTCCTCCCGCAGATGCTGAAGCACCCGCTCACGGACGTGGGCATCGAACGGTTCCTGGATGACGCCCGGAAGGCGGGACTGCTGAAGGGCTGAGCCCGGCCCCTACGCCGCCCCGGCGACCTTCGTCCCGCCGGTGAGGCGGACCGTGCCCCGCTGCCCCAGCAGGCTGCGGAGGCTCCGCGCCAGCTCCTCCGTCGCATCCGCCCGGGGGAAGTCGAACTCCGTCTCCTCGCCCGCCGTATCCCGGATCACCACCCGCACCTCATCGTTGCCCGGGTGCTGCTTCAGCAGGTCGACCACGGCCTTCAGCAGCGCCTCGTCGGCCAGCACGTCGTCGGTCTCGATGAGCGTGATCGCAAGGCGGACGGCCTCGCCTTCGACCGGGGGCGTCACCCCCGGGCGGCTCGCTTCGGCCGCGGGGCCCGCGGCACGATAGCCGCCGTTCCCGTTCGCACCGTTCGGCGTGCTGCCGTTCGCTGCCGGGCGGGCCGAAGCCTGGCCGTTCGCCCGCGCCGGGGGCGCTGCCGGCGCGGAGCCGGCCTGCGGGCGCCGGGGGGGCGCCTCCACCTGCCACTGGCTCGCCGCGAACCCGGCCGCTGTCCCCGTCTCCGGGTCGAACGGGGCCGCCTTGCGGACCGCGTAGCTGACCCCGCGGTCGCCGCGGTCGCGCACCTCGACCGAACAGACGAGGACGCGCCCCTCGGCCCAGGCCTCCTCGCCGGTGAGCTCGATCGTGTCGCTCCAGACCGTCAGCTCGGCCGTGCCCGAGAGGTCCTCCAGCTCGGCGAGGTAGAACTTCCGGCCGTCGCGGGTGAAGCGAGCCTGCACGCGGGTGAGCATCCCGGCGATGGTCACCGCCTGGCCGGCCAGCTCCGGCCCGAGGTCGGCCACGCTGTGGGTGGTGTAGCGGGCCACCTCCGCGGCCACCGACTTGAACGGGTGGTCGGAGACGTAGACCCCGAGCAGCTCCTTCTCCCAGGCCAGGAGGTCCTCCCGCTTCTGGGGCACCGGCTCGAGGTCGAGCGCGGGCAGCGGCGTTTCGACCTGGCTGCCGAAGAGGTCGAACATCGTCGCCTGGCCCGAAGCGCGCAGTTCGCGCTCGCGCTTCGCGAGCCCGATGAGCCGCTCGGCGTGGGCGGCGAGCGTCGCGCGGTTGTAGGGGCCGGGCGGCCCGCCGAGCATATCGAAGGCGCCGGCCTTCGCGAGGTGTTCGAGGACGCGGGAGTTCGCCGAGGAGAGGTCGGCCCGCCGGCAGAAGTCCTCGATGTCGCGGTAGGGGCCGCCCTGCTCCCGGGCCGCGATGATGCCCTCCACCGCGGCCGAGCCGACGTTCTTGATGACGCCGAGCCCGAACCGGATCGCCATCGAACCGTCCGGGCGGCGCTCCACCACGAAGTTGTCCTGGCTGGCGTTCACATCGGGCGGGAGCACCTCGATGCCGAGCTTCGAGCACTCGGCCACGGCCGCGGCGATGCGGGCGTGGGTATCGGGCGCGTTCTTCGCCAGCTGGAGGAGCGCCGTCATGTACTGGACCGGGTAGTTCGCCTTCAGGTAGGCCGTCTGGTAGGCGATGTGGCCGTAGCACCAGCTGTGCGCCTTGTTGAAGGCGTAGCCGGCGAACGGCTCGATCAGGTCGAAGACGGCCCGGGCATCCTCCTCGCGGTACCCCTTGGCGACGGCCCCGGCGATGAACCGGCCCCGCTCCTCGGCCATAATCTCGGCCTTCTTCTTGCCCATCGCCTTCCGCATGATGTCGGCCTGGCCGAGGGTGTAGCCGGCGAACTTCCGGGCGATGAGGAGCACCTGGTCCTGGTAGACGATGACGCCGTAGGTCTCGTCGAGGATGTCGGCCAGGTCGGGGTGCGGGTAGGTGATCGGCACGCGGCCGTGCTTGCCGTCGATATAGCGCGGGATGTGCTGCATCGGCCCGGGGCGGTAGAGGGCGACCATCGCGCAGAGGTCGGCGATGTTCGTGGGCTGCAGCTCCTGGATGTACCGCCGCATCCCGGCCGATTCCAGCTGGAACACCCCGAACGTTTCGCCCTTGCCGAGCATCTCCATCGTCTTCGGGTCGCCGTCGGGGAGGCGGACGAGGTCGATCACCTCGCCGGTCGTTTCGCGGATGAGGTCGGTGGCCCGCTGGAGGATGGTGAGGTTCGAGAGGCCGAGGAAATCCATCTTCAGCAGCCCGATCTTCGCCACCTGCTCCATGGCGTACTGGGTCATCGGGATGCTGTCCTCGTCGCCGCGGGTGGGGCGCTGGAGCGGCACGTGCTCGATGAGCGGGTCGCGGGAGATGACCACGCCGGCGGCGTGGGTGCTCGCGTGGCGGGCCACGCCCTCCAGCCGCTTCGCCGTATCGACGAGGCGGCGCACTTTCGGGTCCTCCTCGTAGGCCTCGCGCAGCTCGGGCGACTGTTCGAGCGCCTCCGGCAGGGTGATGTGGAGCACATCGGGCACGAGCCGGGCCACCCGGTCGGTCTCGGCGTAGGAGAGCCCGAGGGCGCGCCCGACGTCGCGGATCGCCGCCTTCGCGCCGAGCGTCCCGAAGGTGATGATCTGGGCCACCCGGTCGCGCCCGTACCGCTCGTAGGCGAACCGGATCATCTCGTCGCGCCGGTCGTCGGCGAAGTCGAAGTCCACGTCCGGCATTTCGCGCCGCTCGATGTTGAGGAACCGCTCGAAGACGAGCCGGTTCGCCACCGGGTCGATATCCGTGACCTTCAGCACGTAGAGCACAAGGGAGGCCGCCGCCGAGCCGCGGACGCCCATCCGGATGCCCGACTTGCGGGCGTAATCGGCGATCTCCTTCACCACGAACATGTAGTCGGTGAAGCCGGTCTGGCGGAGGACATCGAGCTCGTAGCGGAGCCGCTCCTCCAGCTCCGGGGTGACGACCTCGAACCGCTCGCGCAGGCCGCGGAAGCAGAGCTCGGCGAGGTAGTCGTCGCTCGTGCGGCCGGGCGGCACCGGCGGCTCGGGGAGGAGCTGCCGGTCGAACTTCAGCTCGAGGTCGCACTCGTCGGCCACGAGCATCGTGTTGGTGATGAACTCCGGGTTCTCGGGGAAGAGCCGGAGCATCTCCTCCTCGCTCTTCAGGTAGTAGCCGTGGCCGTCGAACCGGTACCGGTCGCGCTGGTCGACCGTGGCGTTGGTGCCGATGCAGAGGAGGATGTCGTGAGCCTCGGCATCCTCCGGGAAGGTGTAGTGGCTGTCGTTCGTGGCCACCACGGGGATGCCGAGCTCGCGGCCGATATCGGCGATGACCGGGTTCAGGCGGGTGAACTTCTCGTCGCCGTGGTCCTGCACTTCGAGGTAGTAGTGACCGTCGAACACCTCGCGGTAGTACTTCGCGACGGCGATGGCTCCCTCGCGGTCGCCCTCCTGGATCCGCCGGTGGAATTCGGAGGAAGGGCAGCCGGAGAGCACGGTCAGCCCCTCGCAGTGCTTTTCGAGCAGCTCCCGGTCGATGCGCGGCTTGTAGTAGTAGCCTTCGAGGTTCGCCTTCGTCACGAGGGCGATTAGGTTCTTGTAGCCGGACAGGTTCCGGGCGAGGAGGACGAGGTGGTACGGCGAACTCTCGCTTTTCTCCCGGCTGAAGCGGCTGCCGGGCGCAACGTAGGCCTCGACGCCGATAATCGGCTTGATGCCGCGGGCCACGGCCTCCCGGTAGAAGTCGATGGCGCCGTAGAGCGCGCCGTGGTCGGTCATGGCGATGGCCACCTGGCCGAGCGCCTTCACCCGGTCCATGAGCGGCCCGATTTTGCTCATGCCGTCGAGCAGCGAGTATTCGGTGTGGGTGTGCAGATGGGTAAACATTTCCTGCCCGGGTGCCCCAGTCTACACCCGCCGGCCGCATCAGCGGACGACAGCCTGCCAACCCCGCCCTTCGCAGGCCGCAATAGCCCGCAGACCCGGCCGCAGCCGGGACGTATACTGCGGCCGTATGGCCAGTGAAGCACTCCGCCGCAAAGCGCAGGCCGATGCCATCCTGGAGCGGGCAGCCTTCCAGCTCGCCGACCTCCTCCGCGAGGCAGCGGCCGAGCTCCGCCCCTTCCCGCCCTTCCCGAACGCCCTCTTCACGAACGCGATCGAGGTCGATATCGGCCCGCTCGCCAACAACCCCGATGTCGGCTGCATCGTCGTCGCCGAAGACGGCGAGCTGTACGAACTCCAGATGGGCATCGACCACGAGAGCATCGAGCTGACCGGCTCCTGGGACCCGGTCACTGCCCGCAAGGAGACGCTCAAGAAGGTGGAGCTCCACCCGCGCGACCAGGTGCTCTACCTCTACGAGGCGCTCCGGCTGGTGACGGAGGAGCTGCTCGAACGCGAAGCCGCCCGCGGAGGCGCCTGATGCGCCGCCTGCTCCGCCTCGTCATCGTCGCTGCCATCCTCGCCGGGGCGGCGTACGTCGCCGTGCAGGCCTTCCGGCGGCGCGGGCGGAGCTGGCCGGCCCCCGAACCGGGCTGGACGCCGCCCGCCGTCGAGCCGGTCGTCACGATCGAGGAGGACGAGGCGCTCGAGCAGGAGATCGCGGACGCCGAGGCCGAAGGGATGCGCGCCCCCGACTGGGAGCCGGCCACCGACGTCGCCATCGACGAGACGGGCCACGTGGTCGAGCCCGAACCGCCCGCCGAACCGGCGATCGTTGAGGAGCCGCAGGCAGGAGCCGCTCCCGCCGCCGGGCCTGCTGACGCGGAGGAGCCCGGGGCGCCGGAGGAGCTCAGCGACGAGGCCGTGCGGCAGCTCTTCGCCGAGGCTGCCGAGCTGGAGCGCGCCGTCGCCGAGTTCGAACAGCTCGAGCAGGCGTTCGCGGGCACCTTCGGCGGCATCGCACCCGCCGAAACGGCAGAGGCGCGCGAGGACCTCGACTTCGCCGCCATGCTCGCCGCGAGCGAACCCGGCGCCGGGCCGCTCATCCTGCCGATCGAGGACGAGGCCGAACCGGCGGCCGAGCCGCTCCCCGCGGAGGAGGCGCCCGCCCCGGCGGAGCCCGACATCATCCTCAGCCGGTTCGAAGAGCTGGCCGCCATGCCCGAGCCGGAGGCGCCGCCCGCGCCCTCCGCCGCCGAGGAGCTCGAGCGCCAGGCCGCCGACGCCGCCAATGAAGGCATGGCGCCGCCGCCGGGTGCGCCGCCGGTCGACGAGGCGCGCGATGCGTCCGGCGCGAACGTCGCTGCCGAACCCTCGGCCGGTCCGGCGGTCCAGGAGGCCGGCCCCGAGGAGCCGCTCCCCGCCAGCCTCGAAGAGGCGCTGGCTGACCTCCAGCCGGCGCCCATCCAGCGGCCCCCGCGGCGCACCGCCGAGTCGTACGTCGACGAGGGGAACGTCTACTTCAACGTCGGGCAGTTCGCGCTCGCCATCGACCGGTACACGGCCGCCATCGAACTCGACCCCGGCCTGGCCGCCGCCTACTACAACCGCGCCAACGCATACACCCGCTCCGGCGAGTTCGAGAAGGCGCTGGCCGACTACAACCGTGCGCTCGAGCTCCAGCCGAACGACCCCGACGCCCTGAACAACCGCGGCATGCTCCACCTCTACCGCGGCAACAGCGCGGCTGCCCTCGCCGACTTCGACGCCGCGCTGGCGGTCGACCCCGGCGATACCACGGTGATGGTGAACCGCGGGCTCGCCCACCTCCACGGCGGCGACGCGGCGGCGGCGCTGCTCGACTTCGTCGCCGCCGCCGGGCTCGACCCCGACGACCCCGCCGCCCACTACGGCGCAGCCCAGGCCGCTGCTGTGATGGGCAACCGCGAGGAGGCGCTCCGCCACGTGCAGCGGGCGCTCGCCCTCGACCGCGGCTACGCCCGCGAGGCTGCCGCCGACCCGCGCCTCGCCATCCTCCAGGGCGACCCCGAGTTCCTCCGCCTGCTCCGCGAAGCCGGCCAGGCCCGCCAGGGGTAACGCGCCGGCTGCCTACTCCTCCCGGCGGCGCCCGCTCAGGGCGATCAGCTCTTCGTGCAGCTCGAACCAGATGGTGTGGTAGCTCTCCTTGAGCGGCGAGGCGAGCATCGACCGGTCGCCGGCGCGCACGGCGGCCAGCGCCTGCTCGAACCGCCCCGCGAAGGGCGCCAGCCGCGGCACGAGCGCCGCAGCCTGCGCGACCACCGGCCCCAGCCGGGCGTGCAGCTGTTCGAGCCCGGACAGGGCCGCAGCCCAGGCGGCGTCAGCTTCGGCCGGCGCGGCCTGCTGCCAGCTGCTGACCAGCGCCTTGAACTCCCGGTCGAGCACATCGAAGGCCGTGAAGGCCGCATCGATCGCGGCCGGGTCGATGGCTGCCCGCTCCGCCGCGAGGGCTTCGAGCACGGCATCCCGCCCGGCCGGCAGCATGGCGAAGCCGCGCGGCGTCTCCCGCACCAGCCCGGCCCCGGCTGCAGCGCGCAGCTCCGCCTCAACAGCGGCAACGTCGGCTTCGAGCACGGCGGCGACCCGCTCGGCGGCGGCCAGCCCCTTCAGCCCGAGCGCCCGCAGGACGTCGAACCGGCTCACGGGCCGGGCCCCGGGCGGGACAGCCGCGACGCCATCGCCGGGGCCTGCCTCGGCCAGCTCGGCGGCCCACTGGCGCAGCAGCCGCACCTCCGGGATGTCGGCGGCGCCGTCGGCCCGGCAATCGCCGGCGAACAGCAGCCCGCGCGTCCCGTCGACGGTGACCCACTCCCCCTCGGCGATACGGCGCCCGCCGACCACGAGGGCGTCCTCCTCCACGACGGCGTCCTGCAGGCTGCAGACGGCGGGAATCGCCCAGCCCCGGGCCACCACCGCGGCGTGGCTCACCACCCCGCCCGTTGTGGTGACGAGGCCGGCCGCAGCCACCATGCCGTGCACGTCGGCGGGCGAGGTCTCGGGCCGGGCCAGCACCACGCTCACGCCCTGCGCGGCGAGGCTGGCCGCCCGATCGGGATCGCAGCAGAGCACGCCGGCGCCGACGCCGGGCGAAACGGCGAGCCCCCGCCCGATCGGCGCGGCCGCCGCGTCGACCCCGCCCAGCCTGGCGAGGGCCTGGAGCGTCTCCGGCCCAACCCGCTCGACGGCCTCGCGCCGGGTGAGCGGGAAGGCCGGGTCCTCGGCCATGTCGACCGCAATCCGAACCGCCGCCAGCGGACTGCGCCGCCCGACGCGCACCTGGAGGATGTAGAGCGCGCCGCCCATCACGGTGAATTCGACGTCGCACATGTCGCGGTAGTGCCGCTCCAGCCGGTCGAGGTGGCGGAGCAGCTCGTCGTAGACCGCGGGGAGCTGGCTGCGCAGCGCCTCCAGGCCGCTGACGGCGTGGGTGCCGGCGACCACGTCTTCGCCCTGGGCCCGGGCGAGGTAGTCGCCGAAGGCGCCGCGCGCGCCGGTCGAGGGGTCGCGGGTGAAGGCCACGCCCGTGCCCGAGCGCTCGTCGAGGTTGCCGAAGACCATCGCCTGCACCGTGGCGGCCGTGCCGAGCGTGCCGTCGATCCCCTCCCGCTCGCGGAAGACCCGGGCGCGGTCGCACTCCCAGGAGCGGAAGACGGCGCGGATCGCCTCGGTCACCTGCGCGAACGGGTCCGCGGGGATGCCGCCGAACCGGTCGGCCAGGGCGCAGACGCGCCCGGCTGCGGCGAGCAGCCCTTCGGGCGTGTCATCGTGCATGGCCGCATGGTTCACCTCGTCCTCGGGCAGGCCGAGGACGATGGCGGCGTAGCCGCGCACGAACCGGAGCCAGGTATCGGCCGCGAAGCGGGGGTCGCCGCTTTCGCGGGTGAGCGCCTCGCGGACCGCCGGGGTCATGCCGACGTTGAGCAGGGTGTCCATCATCCCCGGCATCGACACCGGGGCACCGGAGCGGACCGAGACGAGGAGCGGGCGTTCGCCGCCGCCGAAGGTGCGGCCGGTGGCCGCCTCGAGCCGGCGGAGGCCGGCCCGGACCGCGTCGTCGAGGCCGGCGGGCCACCCTTCCGCAAGGAACCGGCGGCAGACCTCCGTCGTGACGGTGAAGGCCGGCGGGACGGGCAGGCCGAGCTCCTGCGTCATCGTGACGAGACCGGCCGCCTTGCCGCCGAGCAGGCGTGTCGCATCGGCGCCCGCCGGGAGGGGGTCAGCGAGGCAGACGACATCCATGGCCGGCACCTCAGGGCAGCGCCACGACCGTCACGGTCCCGGCGTCGCCGTCGACGGTGATGGTCGCGCCGTCGGGGATCCGCTTCGTGGCGTTGGTCACGGAGGGCACGCAGGGGATGCCGAGCTCGCGGCTCACGATCATGGCGTGGCTCTGAGCCGCACCGACATCGACCACCACGGCCGCGGCGGGGACGAAGAGCGGCGTCCAGGAAGGGTCGGTGATCGGCGCCACGAGGATGTCGCCCGGTTCGAGGCCGCGCGGATCGAGCGGGTCGAGGACAACGCGGGCGCGGCCGGTCGCCTTCCCGGCGCACCCCTGGAAGCCCTGGAGCACCTCTCCCGGCTTCACCGGCTCGGTGGTGACGTCGGCCTTCTTCGGCCAGGTTTCCGGGTCGGGGATTTCGCCCCAGAAGACGAACGGCTCCTGCCGGCTGGCGTACTCCTCGTAGAGCGCCTTCCGCTCGCGGATGGTCGAACCGTACTTCGCCGGGTGCTGCAGCCAGTCGTCGAACTCCTCGGCGAGGAGGAAGGCGTAGTCGCCGACGTCGTCGAGGTGCCCGGCGGCGACCATCCGCCGGCCGATGGTGTGGAGGGCCATCCGGACCTCGTGGATCATCCGGATGTTGTTCGTCTTGGTCCGTTCGCGGCCGGCCTGGAAGCCGCGGGCGGCATTGGCGGCGGCGAGGAAGAGGCCCTGGTTCTGCGGGTCGCCGGCGAGCATCGCGGCGATCTCCTGCGTGACCCGCTCGCGCTCGGCCGCGAGCTCCTTCTGGCGCGCCTCGGGCGAAGCGCTCTCGGGGGCGAGCCGCATCCGGTCGATGGCGGCCAGGGCGAGCTCCGGCTTCGTCTCCCAGGTGTGGCAGCGGCTCT
This sequence comes from Tepidiforma thermophila, assembly GCF_002563855.1. Taxonomy (NCBI): domain Bacteria; kingdom Bacillati; phylum Chloroflexota; class Tepidiformia; order Tepidiformales; family Tepidiformaceae; genus Tepidiforma; species Tepidiforma thermophila. The sequence goes on along the minus strand of NZ_PDJQ01000001.1, from coordinate 547,125 downwards.
CCCATTCGTTCGGGCCGCGGCAGCCGTAGTCGTAGAGGAAGGCATCGAAGGCCTCGAGGAAGCGCTGGCCGTTCTCACCGAGGCCGCGGATCCGGTCGAGCACACCCTCAACGCCGGCGTCGAAGGCGGCCGTCAGCTCGCGGTCGGCGGCGATCATCCGGCCGAGCTTCCACATGGCAAGCGAGGGCGCGGCCGATTCCACGTCGCCCACGCCCTGGATGACGCGGAGGGCATCGGCCGGCCGGCCCACCGCCGCGCAGATCTGCGTCACCGCGCCGACCGGGACCGTGGAGATAAAGGTGGTGAAGATGTGCTCGGAGAAGAGGCGCCGGTGGTTGGCGAGCGCGACCCCCTTCCCGTAGGCCCAGAGCGCCTCGTTCGAGAGGTTCTCCAGCTCGGGGCGGGCCGCCCGCAGCCCGGCGACGCGCTTCGCATCGAGCGCCGGCCGCTCCAGGTGCTGCACCGTCATCGCCCACTCGAACGTCTTCGCGAGCGCCGCGGTCCGCTCTTCGTTGTGGTCGCCGGGGGCCGGCTCGTAGGGCGGCACGCCCGGCTGGGCCCCGTAGAAGAGGTCGTCCATCGCCTGGGCCGAGAGGCCGGGCGCCCGCTCGCCGAGGATGCGCGTCACCTGCGCGTTCAGGTAGCAGTACGAGCCGAAGATCCCGAGCGTCTCCATGTTGTCGGGGTCGAACTCGTCGTACGTGAACGCGCCCATGCGCACGAGCGCGTCGCGCCAGGCGCCCTCCGTGTCCTTCTCCATCAGGAGCGAGAAGGAGAGCGGTGCGACCGGGTCGGGGAAGACCTCGCCGACGTTGGCGCGGGTCCAGAGCGGGTACCGTTTGCTCGGCCGGGTGCCGACCACCCACGGCTTCATGGAGGCCTCCAGGGGCAGGAGATGCGGCGCGCTGCGGCCGCCCGCGCGCCGGGACCGTATTCTGCCATAGACGGCCGGTATGGGTGGTATAGCCCGCGCGCTGGCCGGCCGGCCAGTTGCGCTAGCGCCAGGCGGGCGGCGCCTCGTGCACCGGGTCGGCTTCGATGATGAACCGCCGGAAGGCCTCGGCGGCGGCAAGCCCCTTCGGCTCGCCCGCCATGCGCGCCATCCCCTCGACGAACAGCGCCACCTCCGGCGCGAGCTGGCTCGGGTGGCAGAGGAGGGCCTGTTTCTTCAGCTCCAGCGTCTCCGAGATATCGACCCACGCATTCGGGTGGGCCGCCGCGCCGAGCCACACCTGCCGCACCTTCCACGGTTCGTAGCCGTCGACCAGCAGCTCCGGGAAGGTGAGCCGGTCGCGCGCCGCCGGGAAGACGGCGTCGAGGGCCGCATCGCCGGCCGCGCGGTGGTCCGGGTGGTTGATGTAGGTGTCGGAGAGGAAGCGGTTGGTCGGGTCGAAGGTGATGACGGAGTGCGGGCGGTACTTCCGGATGAGCCGGGCGAGGTCGCGCCGCAGCTCGAGCGTGGGCTGGAGGTAGCCGTCGGGGTAGCCCATGAACTCGAAGTTCTGCACGCCGAGGACGGCGCCGGCGGCGCGCTGCTCGGCCTCGCGGATGGCGGCCAGCCGCTCGGTCGTCATTTCCGGGTCGTCGCTGCCCTTGTCGCCCTTCGTGATGACCACATAGGTCACCTCGCAGCCGCGGGCGGCCCACTTCGCCACCGTCCCCGCGCAGAGGAACTCGGCGTCATCCGGGTGGGCGACCACCACCATCGCACTGGGCGGGACGAACTCGGTTGCGGTCACGGGAGGCCTCCTTCGAACGTTGCATCGTGCAACCATCCTACCCCGCGGCGTTGGGAAACCGTTGGGTTTGGCCCCGCAGCCGTTGGGTTTGGCCCGCGCGAACCCACCGCTGCCGCCGAAACCGGGGCCGGCCGCATCGCGTTTCCAACGCCCGCCGCCCGGATCTCGAACGGTTTCCCAACGGCTCCCGGATTCGAATCCAACGCTCCCAACGGCCTGGTACTGCTCCTGATCAGATCTTCCAATCCATGAAAGGGCATGGTTCCATGGGATCGGGATGCTTGATGCAGTCGAAATCACGGTGAAGGGCGGAAACGGCGGCCACGGCCTCGTGAGCTACCACCGGGAGAAGTTCGTGCCCCAGGGCGGCCCCGACGGCGGCGACGGCGGCCGCGGCGGGCGCGTCTTCCTGCGCGCCGTCGATGATGTCTACACCCTCGAGCTGTACCGTTCGCGGAAACGGTTCCAGGCCGGCGCCGGCGGCAACGGCGGCCCGAACCTCCGCCACGGCGCCAACGGCCAGGACCTCTACCTCGAGGTGCCGGTCGGCACCGTCGTCTACGATGCCGAGACCGGCGACCTGCTGGCCGACCTGGCGGAGGTTGGCCAGGAGGTGCTCGTCGCCCACGGCGGCCGCGGCGGCTGGGGGAACAAGCGGTTCGCCACGCCGACCAACCAGACGCCCGGCTACTCCCAGAAGGGACAGGAGGGCGAAGAGCGGCGGCTCCGGCTCGAGCTTCGGCTCCTCGCCGATGTCGGGCTGATCGGCCTGCCGAACGCCGGCAAATCCACCCTGCTGGCGGCCGTTTCGAACGCGAAGCCGAAGATTGCGAGCTACCCGTTCACCACCCTCGAGCCGATGCTCGGCGTCGTCAACGTCGGCTGGGAACGGTTCACCCTCGCCGACCTGCCCGGGCTGGTCGAAGGCGCGTCGGAGGGGTACGGGCTCGGCTTCGAGTTCCTGAAGCACGTCCGGCGGTGCCGCGTCCTGCTCCATGTCGTCTCCTGCGAATCGCCCGACCCGGTCACCGACTACGAGCTGATCGAAGGCGAACTGCGCGCCTACGACCCCGGGCTGGAGCACGTCGCGCGGGTGGTGGCCGTCACGAAGGCCGACCTCGACCATGCCGCGGCGGAGCGCTCCGCGGAGGCGCTCGCGGCACACCTCGGGCGGCCCGTCAGGGTGATCTCGGCGCACGACGGCACCGGCCTCGGACCGCTCAAGGAGGAGCTGATGGCGCTCGTGAAGGCCGAACGGGCGCGGGCCGCCAGCCAGCCGCCCGCCGAGGTTCCGGTCATCCGGCCGGCGCCGGTCGACCGGTTCGTCGTGACCATCGACGAAGACGGCCGGTACGTGGTCGATGGTTACACGGCGGTCACTTTCGTGAAGATGATGGACACCGGGATGCCCGGGGCGCTCGACGAGGTGATGCGCCGGCTCGAGCGGTGGGGCATCGCGAAGGAGCTGCGCCGGCTCGGCATTAAGCCGGGCGACGTGGTGGTCTTCGACGACGTCGAGATCGCCTGGGAAGGGTGAACGGGCGCCTTCACAGGCGCCGCCCGGGGGCGTAGGCTCCCCGCACCACCATCGCGGGGAGCAATGCCATGGAGTACGAGCAGATCCTCTACGAGAAGCGGGGCCACACCGTCATCATCACGATGAACCGCCCGGAGCGGCTGAACGCCTGGACCTGGAAGATGGCCGCGGAGCGGAACGACGCCTTCCGGCGCGCCAACGCCGACCCGGAGGTCGCCTCGATCATCCTGACCGGGGCGGGCCGCGGCTTCTGCGCCGGCGCCGACGTGCGCGACGCCTTCCAGCGCGGCCTCGATTCGCAGGGACAGGCCCGCCGCGAGGAGCGCGACACGACGAACTACGTCGAGCTGGTCCGCACCTCGAAGCCGATGATCGCCGCGGTGAACGGCGTGTGCGTCGGCGTGGGGCTCACGTCGATCCTGCCCATGGACATCATCATCGCCTCCGACCAGGCCCGCTTCGGGATGTTCTTCGTGAAGATGGGCCTCGTGCCGGAGCTGGCGAGCACCTACTTCCTCACCCAGCGGGTCGGCTTCGGCATGGCGAGCGATATGTGCCTCACCGGCCGGCTGGTCGATGCCGAGGAGGCGCTGCGCACCGGGCTGGTGCAGAAGGTGGTCCCGCACGAGCAGCTGATGGACGCGGCGATGGAGTACGCGAACATGCTGGCGCAGAACCCGGACCGCCAGATGGGCTGGATCAAGGAGCTCATCACGAAGAACGGCGCGAACCCGGACTACAACGAGGTGATGCGGCTGGAGCACGGCCGGATCGCCGAGTGCTACAGCACGCCGGAGCACCGCGAGGCGGTGGCCGCCTTCCAGGAGAAGCGGCCCGCGAAGTTCCGTTAGCCCTGGCCGCGGCGGGCGGCGTCGCGCATCGCCTGCCACTGCTCGGCGCTCAGCCCCAGCGCGGCGGCGAGCCGCTGCCCGAACTCCTCGAGCGACCGCCCGGCCGTGAGCCCGCCGTCGACGACAATCGCCTGGCCGGTGACGTAGCTCGCTTCGTCGCTCGCCAGCCAGAGGGCGGCGTTCGCGATATCGGCCGGCTGGCCGGAGCGGCGGAGCGGCGCCCAGTCGGCGAGGGCGGCATCGATCCGCGGCAGGAGCGCCTCCGCGGCGGGCCCGCTCAGCCCCATGCCGGCCGCGAAGATGTTCGTGACCGTCACGCCGGGGCAGATGGCGTTGACGCGGATGCCGAACTCCGCCAGTTCGACCGCGAGGCAGCGGCTCAGGTGGGCGACCGCGGCCTTCGCCGCGCTGTAGACCACCGGACCGAAGCCGGCCTGCAGCCCGGCGACGCTGCTCGTGTTCAGGATGACCCCGCGCCGGGCCGGCTTCATCGCCCGGGCGGCGTGCTTCGCCCCGAGGAAGACCCCGCGGAGGAGGACCGCCATCGTCTGGTCGTAGGCGGCCATGTCGAGCTCGTCGATCGGCCCGGACACGCCGCCGAAGCCGGCGTTGTTGAACATCACATCGAGCCGGCCCCAGCGGCCCAGGGCGTGGTCGACCGCGGCGGCGACCTCGGCCTCCTCCGCGACGTTGGTGCGGAGGAAGCTGGCCTGGGTGCCGAGCGCCTCGGCGAGGTGGTGGCCGCGCTCCTCCTGGACATCGGCGATGACGACGCGCGCGCCCTCGGCGACGAACGTGCGGACCGTCTGTTCGCCGATGCCGCTGGCGCCCCCGGTGACGATGGCGACCTGCCCTTCGAGCCTGCCCATGGTGGGGAATCCTCCGGAACGGTGTGGTGGGCGCGAGTCTACGGGCCGCGGCGATGACGGGCGACCTGCCCGCCGCGAGAGGCCCGCGAGAGGGGGACCGGCAGAGTACCGTCCCAACCCCGGCGCTGATCGCGGCGCGGGGCAGCTGTCGTACGTTTCGTGCCAGCCTTGGCAGTATCCCCGCCATACGCCCGGGCAGCGGAGGCAGCGCATGGCCGGTGAACACGCCTGCTACACCGTCGTCGAGGTGCCGGCGCGGCTAACGGGCGCGTGGCTGGCAGCGGGGGAGTGGCTGAAGGTGCCCGCCGGGGGACGCGTCCTCGTCGATGCCGCGGCACTCGAGACGGCGGAGATGGAGGCGGGCGCCCTCGCGGCTGCGGCTGAGCAGCTCGCGGCCCGGGCGGGGCGGATCGCGGTCTACGCGCCGGGGGACCTCGCGTTCGGGCTGGCGCGGCAGGCGCTCCAGCTGGCCGGGGTGGCCGAGGGGGTGACGATGGCCGTCTTCCGGGAGCGGGAGGCGGCGCTGCGCTGGCTGCTGGGCGGGGAAGGAGCGGCGAAGTAGCCCCTGTGCGCCGGTGAGTAGCTTCCTGCAACCGACGCGTGTATCGTCCGGGCATCACCAGCACCGGAGGGCAGCCCCCGTGTCCAACCTCATCGCCATCGAAGACGCCGGCCACGTCCGGACCATCCGCCTCAACCGTCCCGAGGTGAAGAACGCCCTCAGCCAGGAGCTCGCCTGGGGCGTGGTCACCGCCATCGAGGAGGCGATGGACGTCGACGACGTCTGGCTCATCTGCCTCACGGGCACGGGCGACGCCTTCTGCTCCGGCCTCGACCTCCGCGGGCCCGGCGACTACAGCCCGAAGTCGCCGCTCAACACCCAGCTCGACGACCTCGGCTGGGTCTCCCAGTTCCTCCTCACCCTCCGGCAGAAATGCGAGAAGCCGATCGTCGGCGCCATCAACGGCGTGGCCGTCGGCGCCGGGCTCTCCCTCGCGCTCGCGACCGACATCCGGCTGATGAAGCGGAGCGCCCGCATCCTCGCCGGCTACCCGCGCATCGGCGGCTCGCCCGACGGCGGCATGACCTTCACCCTCTCCCAGGCGATCGGCTACGAGCAGACCATGCGCTTCCTGCTCGAGAACAAGACGGTCGATGCCGAGGAGGCGCTCCGCCTCGGGCTGGTCGGCGAAGTGGTCGACGATGACCGCTGGGAGGCGCGCGTCGCCGAGTACTGCCAGCGCCTCTGCGCGGCGGTTTCGCCGATCACCATGCGGCTGACGAAGCGCACGGTGGTGAAGGCGACCACGCCCATCGACCTGGAGGCGCAGTGCCGGCTGGAGCTGGCCAGCATCCGCATGGCGTTCGCCAGTGAAGACGGCCGGGAGGCGCGGGCAGCCTTCCTCGAGAAGCGGCCGCCGGTGTTCAGGGGGCGCTGAGCAGGTCTGATCGGGGCGATCATCGCCCGTTCCCCCGCCGTTTACACACGGCGCGCAGGATGCGCACCCGGTTCCCGGCGCCGATCACCCCAGGGGCAAACGGAGCGATCGGGGCGCGTTGCGGGCCGACCGTCGCGGGCGCAGGCCGGGATGCGCCCGCTTCTCTCCTCCTCGTCGCCCGACGCCGGCGTCGGGCCGGTCGGCTACACTGGTTCGTATGACGGCCATCGTCCGACCGCAGCCTGCGCCCTTCAAGCTCGTCTCCGACTTCCAGCCGACCGGCGACCAGCCCGAGGCGATCGAGAAGCTCGTCGCGGGGCTGGAGCGGGGCGACCGCTACCAGACGCTGCTCGGGGTCACCGGCTCGGGCAAGACGTTTACCATCGCGAACGTCATCGCCCGCACGGGGCGGCCGACGCTCGTCCTCGCCCACAACAAGACGCTCGCCGCCCAGCTCTGCGCCGAGCTGAAAGAGTTCTTCCCCGAGAACGCGGTCGAGTACTTCGTCAGCTACTACGACTACTACCAGCCCGAGGCCTACGTCCCGCGGACCGACACCTACATCGCCAAGGACGCGGACATCAATGACGAGATCGACAAGCTCCGCCATGCGGCCACGCGGGCGCTCTTTACGCGGCGGGACGTGATCATCGTGGCGAGCGTGAGCTGCATCTACGGCCTCGGCGAGCCGGCCGAATACCAGGAGTTCGTCCTCCGCTTCCGGAAGGGCGAGCGGTTCAGCCGCCAGGAGGCGGTGCGGCGGATGGTCTCGATGCAGTACGAGCGGAACGACCAGAACGTGGTCCGCGGGCGGTTCCGGGTGCGCGGCGACTCGCTGACCATCCTCCCGAGCTACGAAGAGCTGGCCGTGCGCATCGACTTCTGGGGCGACGAGGTCGAGCGGATCGTCGAGCTCGACCCGCTGACCGGCGAAATTGTGGCCGAGCGCGACGAGATCGACATCTACCCGGCGAAGCACTTCGTGACGACGAAGGACCGGCTCGAGCAGGCGATCGCCGGCATCGAAAAGGAGCTGGAGGAGCAGCTCGCCTGGCTCCGCTCGCAGGGGAAGATCCTGGAGGCGGCCCGCCTCGAAGAGCGCACCCACTACGACATCGAGGCCCTCCGCGAGACCGGCTACTGCCCGGGCATCGAGAACTACTCCCGCCACTTGCAGGCGCGGGAACCCGGCTCCACGCCCTGGTGCCTGCTCGACTACTTCCCCGACGACTGGCTGCTCGTCGTCGATGAGTCGCACATCACCCTGCCGCAGGTGCAGGGGCAGTACTTCGGCGACCGCTCCCGCAAGGAGACGCTCGTCGAATACGGTTTTCGCCTCCCCTCCGCGCTGGACAACCGCCCGCTCACCTTCGAGGAGTTCGACCGCCACATCAACCAGGCGATCTTCGTGAGCGCCACCCCGGGCGACTACGAGCTGCGCGTCTCGAGCCAGGTGGTGGAGCAGGTCATCCGCCCGACGGGCCTGCTCGACCCCGAGATTGTGGTGAAGCCGACCAAGAACCAGGTCGACGACCTGATGGACGAGATCCGCCGGGTGGTCGATAAGGGCCAGCGCGCGCTGGTCACCACGCTCACGAAGAAGATGGCCGAGGACCTCGCCGACTACCTGAAGGAGATGGGCATCAAGACCCACTACCTCCATTCGGAGGTGGAGACGCTCGACCGGGTGGAGATCCTGCGCGACCTCCGGCTCGGGGTGTACGACGTGGTGGTCGGCATCAACCTGCTGCGCGAGGGGCTCGACCTGCCGGAGGTGTCGCTCGTCTGCATCCTCGACGCCGACAAGGAGGGGTACCTCCGTTCGAACCGGTCGCTCATCCAGACGATCGGGCGGGCCGCGCGCCACGTCGAGGGCCGGGTGGTGATGTACGCCGACACCATTACGGGGAGCATGCAGCAGGCGATCGACGAGACGTACCGGCGCCGGCGGATCCAGGAGGAGTACAACCGGAAGCACGGCATCCAGGCGGCGAGCATCCAGAAGGCGGTGCGCGACATCACCGACCACGTCCGCATGCAGGCCGCCGAGGAGAAGGCCGGCTACGATGCCGGCCCGGCGCCGGAAGCGCTGCCGAAGGACGAGCTGCTGCGGCTGGTGAAGGAGCTCGAGCAGCAGATGAAGGCCGCCGCGAAGAACCTCGAGTTCGAGAAGGCGGCGGCCCTGCGCGACCGGATCGTGGAGCTCCGCCGCGAACTGGTGGGCACCGATGCGGAAGAGCTGGCCCTCTTTGCGGCGGCCGCCGGGAAGGGCGGGCCGCTCCGCTTCGGCCGGAGCCAGGCGGGCGGCCGCGACCGCTCCCGGCGCTACCGGCGGTAGGCGCAGCGGCCTACCACCAGCCCTCCCGCACGTACGGCTCCGACCAGAGCGCGACGGAGAGGACGACAGCCTTGAACCAGGCCTGGTGCATCCGCTCCAGGTGCTCCGCGTCCCGCGCGCCCTTCGCGAGGAAGGGGCGCATCGTCACCGTGATCGGCACGATCAGCGCGGCCAGGTAGCGGTACGGCACCACCTCCGGCGTCCCGGTGATGCCGTCGGCCTCCCCCTTGCCGGAGGCGTGGCGCCGGCCGATCTCCCGCTGGTAGGCGAGCCAGCGGTCATCGTACCCGGCGCGCAGGGTGTCGCGGATCCACTGGCCGAAGCGGGCCCGGACGGCCGCGAGGTAGCCCTGGTGCGGGCCCTCGGCGGTGCTGAATGAGGCGAGCAGGAACGGGTGCGAGCCGACGAACCCGTACCAGGTATCGAGGATCTCCTCGATCTGCGGCTCGATGATCGGTGCGGCCTCGCTCAGGGCCGCCAGGTCGTCGTCGCTCAGCAGGCAGGCGGCGCGCAGGTCGCGCAGGCCGTCGGCGCCGATGGGGGCCGGGGGCAGGGCAGGGTCGCCGTAGCGGTAGCCGGGAATGGCGGTGGTCGACATCGGTTCCTCCGTTGGCAAGATGTAGGACTCCTACCGGATGCAGAATGTAGGCATCCTACAGTACGCTGTCAACCGTGGACCCGCGGCAGCGCGCGGCCGGCATCGCCATGGCCCTCCTCCGGCTCGCCCGGGCGGCGGAGGCGGAGGCCCGCGAGCAGGGGCAGGCCGAGGGGCTGACGCCCGCGCAGGCGGCCGTGCTCCGCTTCGCCGCGAAGACCCGGCCCGACATGGCCACTCCCGGGCAGCTTGCGCGGCTCCTCGGCGTGCGCCCGCCGACGGCGGTGGGCATCGTGAACCCGCTGGTCGAGCGCGGGCTCATCGAGCGGCGGCCCCACCCGTTCGACGGCCGCCAGTCGGTGCTCGCCCTGACGGCCGCGGGCTGGGAGGCGTGGGGCCGGCTCGAGCGATGGCAGGCCGGGCTGGAGGAGACGCTGGCGGCGCTCCCCCCTGCCGAGCTGGCCGCCTTCGAAGCCGTGCTCGCGAAGGTGGTGGCCGCCGAGGTGCGGGCCGGCCGGCTGGTGGTCAGTGCGCCCTGCGCCGGCTGCGTCCACTTCCGGCCCGGCGCACACCCGGGGAGCGACCGGCCGCACCACTGCGCCCTCATCGACCGCGCCCTCGGCGCGGCGGAGGCCGCGATGGAGTGCCCGGAGCACACGCCCGCGGCCGGGTGACAGCCCGGGTTCGCGCTCCGCGCACGGGCGAGGCACCATGGGCGGCGTGCGCATCATCGGCATCGACCCCGGGCTCGGCGTCACCGGCTACGGCGTCATCGAAGTGGACGGCGGGCGGGCCCTGCACGTCTGCCACGGCGTCATCCGCACGCGCGCGTCGGACCCGCGGGCGGCCCGGCTCGTCGCGCTGCGGGAGCGGGTGTGCGCCATCGCCCGGGAGACCGGCGCCGCCGCCGCCGCCGTGGAGGCGGGCTTCGTGGGCGACAACGCCCGGAGCGCGATGGCCCTTGGTGAGGCGCGGGCGGCCGCGATCATCGGCCTGGCCGATGCGGGGCTGGAGGTTGCCGAGTACGCCCCGCTCCTCGTGAAGCAGACGGTCGCCGGGTTCGGCCGCGGCGAGAAGGAGCAGGTCGCCCGGATGGTGGCCTTTCAGCTCGGCCTTGCGGAGCCCCCTTCGCCGGCCGACGCGGCCGATGCCCTCGCCGTGGCGATCACCCACTGGGCGCAGGGCCGGCTCCCGCGCTGAGCCGGCGCTCAGCCGAGCGCCCAGTTGACCGCCAGCCCGAGCGCAAGCAGCAGCCCGAAGCGCAGGTGGAGGAGCGCGGCATCGCGCAGGACGAAGTTCAGCCGGCGGGGGTTCGCCCCGGCGTTCACCGCGCGGACGGTGCGGACCATCGGCCGGACGCCGGGCAGGGCGGCAAATGCGACCAGCGACGGCCACGGCAGCGCCCCGGCCGCGACGGCCCCGGCGAGCGCAGCGAACGCAGCAGCGATGAGCAGCCAGAGCTCCCGTTCGGCCCAGCGCCGGCCGAGGATGGTGGCGAGGGTGCGTTTGCCGGCGGCGCGGTCCTGCTCGAGGTCGCGCAGGTTGTTCGCGTGGAGGATGGCGGCGACGAGGAAGCCGAGCGGCAGCGAGGCGATGAACGCCTCGCGGCTCCAGGTTTCCGTCTGCACGAAGGCGGCGCCCGTCACGATGACGGGCCCCATGAACACGAAGACGACCAGTTCGCCGAGGGCGCGGTAGGCGAGGTGGAGCGGCCAGCCGGTATAGAAGAAGCCGGCGAGGAGGCTCGCCGCGCCGACCCAGAGGAGCTGCCAGCTGACGGCCCAGCAGAGCACGATCCCGATCGCCGCACCCGCGGCGAAGCAGGCGATGCCGCCGGCCAGCACCTGCCGGGGCGTCAGCAGCCCCTGCCGGATCGCGCCCGGCGGGGCGAGCGAGCCGGGGCCGTCGGTGCCCTTGCGGTGGTCGTAGTAGTCGTTGACGAAGTTGGTCCCGGCGAGGAAGAGGACGGAGCCGAGGATGGCGAGGAGGGCCGTCCACCAGGTGAACGATTCGGGCGCGGCGAGGAGCGTCCCGACGAGGGCGGGGACGGCCGCCGCGGTGAAGGAGACCGGCCGCGCAGCGATGAGCCAGGTGCGGGGCGAGGGCATCGCCGGGGAGCGTACGGGGCCGGGTGGGGGAGGGGAAGGGCGGCGTTGCGGCGCGGCTGCAGCGGGGGTGCTGGTAACCCAGTTCTGGCGCGATGCCGACTATGATTGACGGAGGAGGTCACTGCATTGGACAGCCAGGCGCGCCGACTTGAACCCGTCGAGGTGCCAGTGTTGCGGCTGGGGGACCGGGTGTTCTTTATGACGCTCATGGGGGAGCCTGACCCGGAGTACGGCCACGTCTTCTCGGCCGACGAGGCCGAGCGGTGGGCGGAGCGGCACGCCGCCCTGCTGACGCTCGCCGACCTCCTCGAGCACGCCCGGGGGTCGAACCTGGCCGGCGCGGGGTGCTGGCAGGCCGGGACCCGGGTCGGCGGGTTGCGGGCGGTCGGCGGGGCATCTGTGTCCGGGAAACCGGCCGGCGGAGCGTCCACTGCGCTCCCCGAAGCGAAGCCCCACCAGATGCGCCTGCCGCTCCCCGCCCGGTAGCCGTCAGCCGAACGGCCCGAGCAGCCAGGCGACCACGTCCTTCGGCGTGAAGCTGTCGAACCAGCGGCCCACGTGCAGGCTGTGACCTGGCGATGAGCCGCGTTGCGGCGCGGCTGCAGCGGGGGTGAGAATGGCGGGCCGTGGAGCCGAGAGGCGGCAGCGACCTTCAGCGCCGCGCACCGGGCATCCGGGGGCGCGTGATCCTCGTCTTTGGTTTTGTTCTCGCCGTCCCCTCCGCGGTCTTCGGCATCGCCGTCCTGTCTGGCGGCGTGGATCTCAGCGGGCCGCACCTCGACTGGGGCGTGGTCTCGGCGCTGGCCAGCGCGACGTCGGCGGCTGCCACGCTCGTCGCTGCGCTCACCATCGTCTGGGCCAGCCAGGAGCTGCGCCTCCAGGAGGAGGCCGACCGGGTCGCGCGGCAGCCGTACCTGCGGGTCGACGTCGATCTCGTCGAAGGAGGTTACCCGGTACCGTCGTCGTTCGATGCCCCAAAGCCGCTGCGGGTGTTCAGCGCGTGGGATTTCGGCCGCGATGACCTCGTCCATGCGCTCGAGGGATTGCACCAGGGCGAAAGCCCCCGGGAGGTCCGCCTGTACGTCAGGAACCTCCAGAACGCCCCGCTTGGGATTGCGTACGATGTCGTGGTCGAACTGCTCCTCGAGTGGACACTGGCGGAACAGGATGGCGGCCAGTGCCGTATCCAGCTCAACTTTGCCTACGTTGCCCCGGGTCAGACGACGGCCTTCGAGATTTGCCGGTTGCGGCAGGGGCTGACGTCCTTGCGCGTTATCGTCGAAGATGTTCGATATCAGGGGCTGTTCAGCAAGCCTGAGCAGCTGCGGGAGGTGCACGGTGCCCTGGAACTGGTTTGGTCACCGCAGGACATCCGGCACGAGCGCCGGTACCGCCTCAGCCGATGAGCGCGAGGCTCAGCGGCCGCCTGCGCGCCCCATCGTCCGGGAAGGCGGGGGTGTCACGGTGACGGTCACCGTCCCGGGCGAGCGTGACCCGAAGAAAGCCCTCGAAAAGGTCCGCGAGCTGACCGGAGCCCGGTAGCCGTCAGCCGAACGGCCCGAGCAGCCAGGCGACCACATCCTTCGGCGTGAAGCTGTCGAACCAGCGGCCCACGTGCAGGCTGTACTCGTGGAACAGCTTCGCGGCCGTGGCGCCCGCCAGGGCCAGGGCCGTGGCGCGGGGCCGCCAGGAGAACGACCGCCACCAGTGCCGGGTGAAGGCCGCAAACACGAACCAGAACTCGAAGACGTTCGGGAAGAGCATCAGCACCCACCGCTCGCCGGTCAGCTCGAAGAGCGCGAAGCCCGCCATCCGGAACAGGTAGAGCGCCACGGCGACCGCCCGGGCCGGCCCCTCCCAGCGCAGCGCCACCACCAGGAAGAGCGCGAGGTAGACCTGGTCGCACCACTTGTCGAAGGACTGGTAGTTGCGCACGCCGCCGAGTTCGAGGTAGGCGCGGAGGAAGAGGTCGGAGAGGTCGACGAGGATGGCGATGATCGCCCCCGCGAAGGCCCAGCGGAGGACGGGCAGCGAGCCGGCAACCCGCACGGCGAGGATGACCCACATCTCCAGCGTCATGGCCGGGGATCATACCGGGCATGACCGGGTCTTTCCGTTCGAGGGGTCAGAGTATGGCGCACATGCGACGGCACGTCCCGGCCCTGCTTGCGCCCCTCCTCGCCCTGGCTGCGGCCTGCAGCAGCGGCTCCCCACCCGCAGCGACGCCCCCGGCCGCGACGCCGACTGCCACCCTTTCGCCGGTCGACCGGCTGATCAGCTTCCAGTCCGAGTTCCCCGACTGGCCGAACACCGACTTCTCCCGCGCGACCGTCGACCCGCGCGAAATCCTCCGCGGCTGCCCCGTCCGCGACTGCATCCCGCCGCTCGATGCCGAGGGCGCCGTGACCATCCCCGCGCCGCGCGGCGGCCGGGCCAGGTTCGCCCCGGCCGAAACGCTCGGCTACGCCGACCGCCTGCCCGTCGCGGTGGTCACCGTCGACGGCGTCACGAAGGGCTACCCGCTCCACATCCTCACCTGGCACGAGGTGGTGAACGACCGCTTCGGCGAGCGGCCGGTGGTCGTCACCTTCTGCCCCTTGTGCAATACGGCGATCGCCTTCGACCGGCGCGTCGGCGCGCAGGTGCTCGATTTCGGCGTCTCCGGCAACCTCCGCCACTCCGACCTGGTCATGTGGGACCGGCAGACGGAGAGCTGGTGGCAGCAGGCGACCGGCGAGGGGATCGTCGGCGCGCACGCGGGGCAGCGGCTGGAGCCGCTCCCGGCGAGCATCGTGCCCTGGGGCGAGTTCCGCCGCGCCTTCCCGCAGGCGCCCGCGCTCACGGAAGACACCGGTTTCGATCGGGCCTACGGCATCAACCCCTACGAGTTCTACGACGCCACGAGCCAGCCCTTCCTCTTCCAGGGCACGCCCGACCCGCGCCTGCCCGCGCTCGAACGGGTAGTCGCGCTCGACCGTGCCGGCCGCGGGCTGGCCGTGCCGATGGAGGCGCTGGCGGCCGCGCAGGTGGCGAACGTGGAGGCCGGCGGCACCCCGGTCGCGGTCTTCTGGATGCCCGGCGCCGCCTCGGCCCTCGACCAGCGGGAGATCGCCCAGTCGCGCGATATCGGCGCGGCCGCGGCCTACGATGCCCGGCAGGGCGGGCGGACGCTCCGCTTTGCGCCCGGCCCGGAACCGGGCACGTTCGTTGACGATGCGACAGGGTCGACCTGGGACATCTTCGGGCGGGCGATCGCCGGCCCGCTGGCCGGCCAGCAGCTGGCCCCGGTGCTGCACACCACGGAGTTCTGGTTCGCCTGGGCGGCCTTCCACCCGGAGACGGCGATCTGGCGGCCGTGACCCGCGGGCTGGCCAGGCGTCCAGCTTCCCCGGGCGGGCGTGCCGAAGCCGCTGCGGGCGCGAACGCGGGCCGCCCGCTGCGCCGCTTGCTGGTCATCCGCTAAGTATTCACGATGGTCGAACGGCGCGCCCGCGGCTTTCCCTTGCCCTAACCGCTGGGCTGCGGCTAGACTCCGGCCGCAAACGGAAGGGGGGAGGGATGACGAGTTCCACCAACGGGTCCCAGCCGCTCCTCAGCGTGCGCAATATCACGCTGCGCTTCGGCGGGCTGGTGGCCCTCGACGATGTCTCATTCGACGTCCCTGCCGGGCAGATCGTGGGGCTCATCGGGCCGAACGGCGCCGGCAAGACGACCATGTTCAACGCCATCACCCGCCTGTACCACCCGCAGGCAGGCGAAATCTGGTACGGCGGCAGGAATCTGCTCAGCCTGGCGGCGCACGAGGTGCCGCGCCTCGGTATCGCCCGCACGTTCCAGAACCTGGCGCTGTTCGCCTCAATGACGGTGCGCGACAACATCCGCGTCGGCACCCACGCCCGGACGAAATCCGACGTCTTTTCGCAGGCCCTGCGGCTCCCGTGGGTGAGCCGGGAGGAGCGCGAGGCCGAGGCTGCCGTCAGCGAAGCGATCGCGTATCTCGGGCTGGAGCGGGTGGCCGACCACCCCGCCGCCGGGCTGCCGTTCGGCACCCTGAAGCGGATCGAACTGGCCCGGGCGCTGGTGGCGAAGCCGAAGCTCCTCCTGCTCGATGAGCCGGCCGGCGGCCTGAACCACGAAGAAGTGAGCGCCCTCGGCGCGCTCATCAAAGACATCCGCGAGCGGTTCGATGTGACCGTCCTCCTCGTCGAACACCACATGGGGCTGGTGATGAGCATCAGCGAGAAGGTCGTGGTGCTTGACTTCGGCAAGAAGATCGCCGAGGGCACGCCCGCGGAAGTCCAGCGCGACCCGGAGGTGATCCGCGCGTACCTGGGGGTGGAGGCATGACGGCGATTCTCGAAGCGAAGAACCTGCGCGCCGCCTACGGCGACCGGCCGGTCATCTTCGGTATCGACCTGGTCGTGCCGCAGGGCGGCATCGTGGCCCTGCTCGGCGCCAACGGGGCGGGCAAAACGACGACGCTGCGGGCGCTCCTCGCGCAGACCCGCACCTGGGGCGAGATCACGTACCAGGGCCAGCGGATCAACGGCGCCTCCACGCAGGACCTGGTGCGCATGGGGATGGTGATGGTGCCCGAGGGCCGCGGCACGTTCGTGGACTTCACCGTCGAGGAGAATCTCCGCCTGGGCGCCTACTCCCGCCGCGATGGCGACGGCATCCGGAAGGACCTCGAGCGGGTCTACCACTACTTCCCCGTGCTCGCCCGGCGGCGGAACCAGCGCGCCGGCTCCATGTCGGGCGGCGAGCAGCAGATGCTGGCGATCGGCCGGGCGCTCATGGCGCGGCCGAAGCTGCTCCTCCTCGATGAGCCGTCGCTCGGCCTCGCCCCGCTCATCGTGCAGGAGATCTTCCAGATCCTGACCACCATCAACCGCGAAGAGGGCGTGAGCATGCTCCTCGTGGAGCAGGACGCAGTGCGCGCGCTCAAAGTGGCGTCGTACGCCTATCTGCTCGAAACCGGCAGGGTGGCGATGGAGGGGCCGGCGGCGCAGCTGGCCGGCAGTGAAGACGTCCGCCGGGCCTACCTTGGCTACTGACGACCCGGGTCCAGAGAGGAGGCACGCATGACCGAATTCATCCAGCTGGTGCTGGCCGGTACGGCGAACGGGTGCATCTACGGCCTGCTCGCGCTCGCCCTGGTGCTCATCTACCGGTCGACCCACATCATCAACTTCGGCCAGGGCGAGATGGCGATGTTCTCGACCTATATCTGCTGGTCGTTTCTCAATGCCGGCATGGGCTACTGGGTCGCGGTCCCGCTCACGCTCATCCTGGCGTTCGCGACCGGCCTCGCCGTCCAGCGGGTGCTGATCCGGCCGGTTCAGAATGCGCCCGAGCTGACCATCGTCATCGTGACGCTCGGCCTCTACCTGTTCTTTAACTCGCTCGCGCTCTGGATCTACTCCGGCGTTCCGAAGCCGTTCCCCCTGCCGACGGGCGTCCGCCAGGCCTCGTGGCAGGTCGGCGACATCTTCATCGTCCCCTACCACCTGTTCATCTTCGTGGTGCTCATCACCCTCATGCTGGCCCTCTACGTGCTTTTCCAGCGGACGAAGCTCGGGTTGGGGCTGCGGGCCGCCGCCGCGCAGCCGGTTTCGAGCCAGCTCGTGGGCATCAACGTGAACCTGATGCTGGCGCTCGGCTGGGGGATTGCCGCCGCGGCCGGGGCGCTCGCCGGCATCCTCTCGGCGCCCATCGTCCAGCTCGAGCCGAACTTCATGGCCACGGTGCTGATCTTCTCCTTCGCTTCGGCCACCCTCGGCGGGTTCGATTCGCCGCCCGGCGCGGTCGTGGGCGGGATTGCGCTCGGTAACATCGTGGCCCTCGGCGGGCGCTACATCGAGTTCATCGGCACCCAGCTCGATATCGTGCTCGCGCTCGTCGTCATCGTTGCCGTTCTCCTGGTCCGCCCGGCCGGTCTCTTCGGGCGCCAGGCCGTGCAGAGGGTGTAGCCGATGGACTTCGTACGAACGTTCGACTATCGCAAGAACTGGTTCATCCCGCTGCTCATCGTCGCCGGCCTCGTCTGGCTGGTCGAGCCGCAGACGAACATCGCGGATCTCCCGGCGGTCGGCGCCCTGGTGCGGCCGGCTGCGGGCCTCGCTGCGCTCCTGAGCCTGGCCGCCATCGCCACCGTCGTCCTCGCGCTTGCGCTCGCGCCCGTCCTCGACCGCGGGCCCGCGGCGCAGCGCGCGGTCCGATGGGTCGGCTACGGTCTGATCATCGCGTTCTTCGTCTTCATGCCCCTGTACGTCGACCGGATTCCGCATGCGTCGATGCTGAAGATGACGGTCGCCATTCAGTTCATGATCGTGATCGTCGGCCTGAATCTGCTGACCGGCTTCGGCGGGCAGATCTCGCTCGGGCAGAGTGCGTTTTTCGCCATCGGCGGCTACACCCTCGGCGTCGGCTTCCGCCAGTGGGAGATGCCGTGGGGCTGGTCGCTGCTGCTCGCGCCGCTTATCGCCGGGGTCGCCGGGTTCCTGATCGGCATCCCGGCGCTGCGGTTCAAGGGGCCGTACCTGGCCCTGGCGACTCTCTCGCTCGCTGTGACGGTTGCCCCGCTGGCCAAGAAGTTCGAGCACTACACCGGCGGCGTCCAGGGCGTATCCATGTTCGGGAAGCTGAACCTCCCGTTCTGGGAGACGAATCCCGACCGGTTCTTCTACTACCTCACGGCCGTCCTCGCGCTGCTCGTCTTCGTGCTGGCGGCGAACATCCGGCGGGGCCGGTTCGGCCGGGCGCTGGTCGCTATCCGCGACAATGAGACCGCCGCCGCGGCGATGGGCGTCAATGTGGCGCTCTACAAGATGACCGTCTTCGGCATCGCCGGGGCCTTTGCCGGGCTCGCCGGCGCCCTCAACGGCGTGGTCATCCAGTTCGTCTCCCCGGACCAGTACTCCGTGCTCCTCTCCATCCGCTTCCTCGTCGGCGCCGTCATCGGCGGGATTGCGACGATCAACGGCGCGATCATCGGCGGGCTGTTCCAGCAGTTCGTGCCTGATATCACCGTGTCCATCAACAAGTCGGCCCCCGACGCAATCCAGGCCGCCATCCTGATCGTATTCATGTACGTGATGCGGCACGGCGTAGCCGGCTTCCTGGAACAGACCTGGCGGTACGCGCGCACCGGCCTCCGGCTGCGAAAGCCGGTGGTGACCGAAGGCGGGACCCCGGTCTCCGCCGCCCGGCCAGGCGAGGCCGGCGCAGGCCAATCCTGACGGCATTCCCATGCCCGCAGGGCATGTGAAGGCAGAACCCTGGTTCAAGGAGGGAACGCACCGAATGAGGAAACCGAAACGCTGGACCGCGCTGCTGATGCTGGTAGCCGCGGTCGCCATGGTCCTCGCTGCCGCCTGCGGCGGCGATGACGACGACGAGGAGGAGACGCCGGCGACCGGCGGCGAGACGCCGCAGCAGGACGTCAAGAAGTACGACCCCGGCGCTTCCGACACCGAGATCAAAATCGGCAGCTGCTACCCGTTCTCGGGCCCGGCGGCGGCCTATGGCACCATCGGCAAGTCCGTCGAAGCCTACTTTAAGATGGTCAACGAGCAGGGCGGGGTGAACGGCCGCAAGATCACCTTCATCACCCAGGACGACCAGTACTCGCCGGACAAGACGGTGCAGTGCGCCCGCTCGCTCGTCGAGCAGGAGAAAGTGCTCTTCATCTTCAACACGCTGGGCACGCCCTCGAACACGGCAATCTGGGACTACCTGAACCAGCAGAAGATCCCGCACCTGTTTGTTGCGACGGGCGCCTCGAAGTGGGGCGCCGACCCGAAGAGCCACCCGTGGACGATGGGCTGGCAGCCTGACTACCAGTCCGAATCGGCCATCTACGTCGAGTGGCTCTCGAAGGAGAAGCCGAACGCGAAAGTCGCCATCCTCTACCAGAACGACGACTACGGCAAGGACTACCTCGAGGGCTTCAAGAAGGCGCTCGGCGCAAAGGCCTCGCAGGTCATCGTCAAGGAAGCCAGCTACGCCGTGACCGATGCCTCGGTCAGCGCCCAGGTGACCCAGCTGAAGGAATCCGGCGCCGACACCTTCTACATCATCGCAACGCCGAAGTTTGCCACCCAGGCGCTCATCGCCGCGAGCCAGGTCGGCTGGAAGCCGACCATCCTGCTGAACTCCGTCTCCCAGTCGATCCCGGCCGTGGTCGACCCGGCGGCTCAGCAGGGCGCCGACCTTTCGGACGTCATCACCACCATCTACATCAAGGACCCGGGCGACCCGCAGTGGGCCAACGATAAGGCCATCCAGGACTACCTGGCCTTCATGAAGAAGTACTACCCGGACGGCAACCCCAACGACGGCTTCAACGTCTACGGCTACGCCGTCGCCCAGACGCTGGTCGAGGGCGTGCTGAAGCGGGCCGGGAACAACCTGACCCGGGAGAACATCCTGAAGCAGGCGACCAGCATCAAGGACCTGCGGGTCGACGTGCTCCTGCCGGGCATCCTCATCAACACCTCGCCGGTCGACTCGCCCAACCCGGACTACTACCCGATCCAGGCCGAGCAGCTGGCGAAGTACAACCCCTCCGCCAAGAAGTGGGACCTCTTCGGCGAGGTCATCGACGTCAGCAAGAAGAAGTAGCCAAAACCGGCTCAACCGGCACGGCTCGGCGGGCCCGGGGAACATCCCCGGGCCCGTTCGTTGCTGCCCGGGGGCACGGCGCATGGCGGTGACGGCCGCGGCTTGGCGCTCGCCGGCCGGCGCGCGAGGGTTGGGGAACATCCCGCACACCCGGAGGTTCGTCCTATGACCCGGCCCACCAGCCCGCTCCCGCGCCGCGCGGCCGTCGTCCTCGCCCAGGGCGCCGGTGCAGCCCTCATCGCCGCGGCCACCGGCCCGCTCGGCGGCCTCGTCGCCGCCGCGGCGCTCGGGCTGCCGCCGGTGCTCGCCGCCGCGCTCGCCCGGAGGCTCGCATGAACGGCTACCATGCGAAGGTCCGCACCACCCTGGCTGCCGTGCTGGCCGTGCTCGCCGCCGGCGCACTCACCTGGCAGGACGTGACCGGCGCCGGCCCCGACGAGCTGACCGCCGTCACCGCTGCCATCCTCGTCGTCTCCCTCCACGCCCTCGCCTTCCCGGTCGACGAGGTCCTGCGGCTCTTTGGCCGCCGCGGGCGGGAGGAGTAGCCGGCGCCGCGCGCCCGCTCTCCGGCGAATTGGGGGGACCGATCGGCCCTTGTCCGTCGCGCGGCGCCGGCTCCATGCTGAAGGAACGATAGCCCGGGGCCCCCCGGCCCGGGCGCCGCGCAGGAGGCCCCGTGCGCTACCGCCGTATCAGCTACCGCTACGCCCTGCTCGTCCGCACCGGCCCGGAGCCGCTCGCCGCGGGCGTGCTCCCCGCGCGCGAACGCGTCCGCCTTGCCCAGCCCTGGTGGCGGCCCGCCGCCGACGTGACCGAAACCGCCGACGCACTTTCCGTGCTCGTCGAGCTGGCGGGCGTATCGGTCGAAGATATCGACCTGCTCTTCTACGACGACGCGGTCGTCATCGAAGGCCAGCGGCGGCTCCCGCCCCCGCCCGTCGATGCCCGCTACCACGCGGCCCAGGTCCGCCAGGGGCCGTTCCGGCTCGAAGTGCCGCTCCCGTGCAGCATCGACCCCGAAGGCACGCGCGCAACGTACGACAACGGCCTCCTGCTGCTCGAATTCCCGAAGACCAGCGGAGGTGCCGCGCGATGAGCAGCGAACCGTTCCAGGCGCCCGGCGTTCCCGCCGACGTTCCCCCGTCCCCCGATGAGGGCGGCATCGAGGTTCTTCCCGTCATGCCGCTCCGCGGCGGGACGGTCGTCTTCCCTTTCGCCGTCGTTCCCCTCGCGGTCGGCCAGCCGCGCTCCATCCGGCTGATCGATGACGTGATGCGCGCCGACCGGCGGCTCGTCTTCGTCGCCCAGAACACCGACGATGTCGACCTCGCCGGGCCGGACCATGTGTACCGCATCGGCACGATCGGCGTCGTGCACCACCTGGCCCGCGCCGGGGAAGGGACCCTGCAGGTCGTTGTCCAGGGCATCGAGCGCGTCCGGATCCTCGAGTTCACGGGGACCGAGCCGTACCTCCAGGCCCGGGTGGAGCGCGCGCCAGAGCGGCCGGCCGACGGCCCGGAAGGCGAAGCGCTCCGCCGGGCGGTGCTCGAACTGATCGCGAAGCTCGTCGCCGTCATCCAGCTGCCGCAGGAGTTCGTCGCCGCCGCCGAAGCGCTGACCGACCCGCTCCAGCTCTGCTACCTGGTCGGTGCGGCGATGCCGCTCAGCGGCGCCCAGCGGCAGGAGCTGCTCGAGCTGGACAGCGTCGAGGCCAAGCTCCGCAAGCTCATCGAGTTCATCCAGCATGAGATCGCCGTGCGCGAGCTCGGCCGGAAGATCGCCCAGGAGACGGAGCAGCGGCTTTCGAAATCGCAGCGCGAGTACTTCCTCCGCGAGCAGCTCCGCTCCATCCAGAAAGAGCTGGGGGAGGGTGAAGGCGAAGAGCTCGCCGAGCTGCGCCGCGCCCTCGATGAGGCCGGCCTCCCGCCGGAAGCCCGCGCCGAGGCCGACCGCGAGCTCGAACGGCTCGCCCTCCTGCCCGCCGGTTCGCCCGAGCAGGGGATCATCCGCACCTACCTCGACTGGCTGGCGAACCTGCCCTGGCAGAAGCTCAGCGGCTCCGCCATCGATATCGAACGCGCCCGCACGGTGCTCGACGAAGACCACTACGACCTCGACAAGATCAAGGACCGCATCCTCGACTACCTCGCCGTCCGCAAGCTGCGGGCCGAGCGCGCCGCCGCGGACGGCGACGGTCCCGACCTGCCGCCGACCGAGCGCGCCGCCGCCGAGCCGATCCTCTGCTTCGTCGGCCCGCCCGGCGTCGGCAAGACGAGCCTCGGGCAGTCGATCGCCCGCGCGCTCGACCGGAAGTTCGCCCGGGTGGCGCTCGGCGGCGTGCACGACGAGGCGGAGATCCGCGGCCACCGGCGCACCTACATCGGCGCGATGCCCGGCCGAATCATCCAGGCCCTCCGCCAGGCCGGCACGCGCGACCCCGTCATCATGCTCGACGAGATCGACAAGGTGGGCAGCGACTGGCGCGGCGACCCGGCCGCGGCCCTGCTCGAGGTGCTGGACCCGGCCCAGAACCACCGCTTCACCGATACCTACCTCGGCGTGCCGTTCGACCTCTCGGCCGTGCTCTTCATCGCCACGGCGAACACGCTCGATACCATCTCGCCGCCGCTGCGCGACCGGATGGAGGTGATGCAGCTCTCCGGCTACACCGAGGACGAGAAGCTGCACATCGCCGAGCGGTACCTGGTGCCGCGCCAGCTCCGCGCCCACGGGCTCAAGCCCGGCGAAATCGTGTTCGAGGCGGATGCGCTCCGCCACATCATCCGGCGGTACACCCGCGAAGCCGGCGTGCGCGGCCTCGAACGGGAGATCGCCGGCGTCGTCCGCCGGGTTGCCCGGCGCGTGGTCGAGGGCGAAGCGACCCCGGTGACCATCGACGTCGCTGCAGTCGAACAGTACCTCGGCCGGCCGCGCATCCCGGAGGACGCGTTCATCCGGATCGACCGGCCGGGCATCGCGACGGGGCTGGCCTGGACTCCCGCGGGCGGCGACGTGCTCCAGGTGGAGGCCGCCGCCATGCCTGCCGGCGAGGAGCGGCTCATCCTGACCGGGCAGCTCGGCGATGTGATGCGCGAAAGCGTGCAGGCCGCGCTCACCTGGGTCCGCTCGAACGCGGCGAAGCTGGGCATCGACCCGAACTTCTTCGAGCACAAGGCGGTCCACGTCCATGTGCCGGCGGGCGCGGTGCCGAAGGACGGCCCCTCGGCGGGCGTGACGATGGCGACGGCGCTCGTGTCGCTCGCCAGCGGGCGGCCCGTGCGCAGCGATGTCGCCATGACGGGCGAGATTACGCTGCACGGGCGGGTGCTGCCGGTGGGCGGCATCAAAGAGAAGGTGCTGGCGGCGCACCGGGCCGGCATCCGCACCGTGATCCTGCCGAAGGAGAACGAGCGCGACACCGAGGACGTGCCGGAGGAGGCGCGGAAGGAGCTGCGCTTCGTCTTCGTGACGGACGCGAGCGAAGTCATCCGGGAGGCGCTGGGCGAGGGGGCTCCAGGAGCGTAAGACCCTCGACCTGCTCGAAGTCGCGACGGTTGTTCGTCAGGAGGGGAAGGTCGTAGAGGCGGGCCGTGGCCGCGATCCAGGCGTCCTGCGGCGAGATGCCCAGGCCGCGCTGCCGCGCCTCGGCGTGGATTGCGGCCCATTCCGCGCACAGGGCGTTCGAGCTCGGAACGACAACGAGCCGCCGGAGCAGCTCCTCGAGCTCACGCACGCGCCGTTTGCCGAACCCTCGCTCCTTCGCCCAGCGGTACAGCTCGGCGACCGTCTGGAACGAGACGACGATGACGCGCCCTTCGAGGAGCGGGGCAAACTGCGCCGCGCGGGAGTCGTTGCGCAGGATAGGAGAGCACGTCGGTGTCGACCAGCACCCGGGCAGGCAGCGGCGCTGATGGCGAGGCGGGGTCGGTCACGATGCTTCGCGCCACCGCCGGAGGGTTTCGAGGAAGGCGTCTTCGTCCTCGCCCTCCCATGAGGGAAGCCGCAGCGCCGCGAGGCTGTGGACCGGGGCGACGCCCTGCCGGGCCTCGAGCTCCTCAAGCGTCGGGGCCCTCCAGAACGCTGCGGCGCCGTCGAGCGGGAGAACCTCGGCGACCCGCAGGCGCCGGCGGCGGCGGTCCTCCCACGTCCCGCGGACCGCGACGTACCCGCGCCGGTGCTCGTCAACGGCGTCGAGCTGCCCGGGTCCGAGGAGCAGCGTGGTGCGTGTGCCGTCTGCCGCCCAGAGCTCGGCCGTGCTGTCGCGATAGTCGATCTCGAGGAGTTCGCCGGCGACCCGCACCATGCCGGCCCCCCCGGGTGCTGCTTCGGCGGGGAGTTTCGTCCGTGCATCAACGGTGATCACCCGGTCGAGTCCGGTGCCGCTGACCTCCAGCCGGCCGCCCGCCCGGCAAACGGGCCGAACCGCCGCCACGAGGTGGTCGGCTGCAGCCCGGGGGAGGTCGGGCCGCTCACCGCGGGCGATGGCCGCGAATCCGCCGAGGGCGCGCTCAATGGTGCGTTCGGCGATGCTGGCGTCCCACAGCCCCTGCGGCCGGGCCATGCGCAGCGTGGCGGAGAAGCTGCCGGCACCTGCGTCGGACAGGACCAGGACGGCCGCCGCCCGGAGGGCCTCCGGAATGCGGCCTCGTCCGTGCGCCCGCCCCCATGCGTCTTCGACCAGGACGGTCACTGCGCGCTGGATGCCGTCGAGGAACGCCGCCAGCTCGGGCACACCGACCTGCCCGGGCTCCGTATTGGGAGTCTCGAGCGTGAAGTGAATTGCTGCACCATCTTCGCGCATGAAGGCCAGACTCCGGCGGGCTGGAATGACGGCCCGGGTGAGAAGCGTACTGTACCCGACGGCGGCGTCCCACTCCTATCCCGGTCGCGCGCGGCGTCCCGGGCATATCAATCGATGCTGAACAGCGCAGGTGGGGCGCTTGGGCGACCCGGTTGCCGGGTCCGGCCGACCGGATTTCTTGGCGCATGATGAGGAGCCAAATCTGCCGCGGCATCTCTCGTCGCGCCTAAAACCGGGACGGCATTGGCAGGCCTGCTCCCGCAACGCAGTTTGCCCCATGCCCCATCTGTTGGGCGCCTGTCCCGCCGGGCAGTCTCAACCCGGCGGCACTTGACAGTCGCCGGCGAAGCGGCTACACTTCGCGAGTGAGATGACTTACAGTCATCTGAGTTAATTTTTATCCTAATGGAGGTAATTATGATTTTTGGAGTTGACGTCCCTGGTAGTAATGCATACGATTTAGAAAAATGCTGGCTCACGTGGTTAAGGAAGGAGATTAAATCGAAAAGAAAACGTGCTTGTCTTACTCAATGGGAGATTGGAACAATGATGGATTATTCTCAATCGTATATATCGCAACTGGAGAACCATAATTCCAGATGGGATCAATTCAAAGTACGAGAATTCGTTGAAGCTTTTGGGATTTCTTGGAAAGATATCGCTCGTCGAATGCTCAATTGCATGAGTCGTGGCTGTCAAAGCTGCCCTTGCTTGCATAAGTATCGTTGATTAATATGCGATGAGTCGTTTCATCGCTAACTCTCAGACGACACATATGTACCGTCATGAGGTTTGGGTGAATATTGAAGACACTGATATTGAGGCTATGGCATTGACTAACAGACAAGAGTAACTGGTCGGCTTGGTCAGGGCCATCGTACGGATTCAAGCGGCGACAAGGCAGCGCACCGGGCGGCGAGGGGCGGGGCAGAGACGATGTAACGGTGCAAGGCCCCGCCTCAGCCTCGCCGCCCCCTCACA
Organism: Tepidiforma thermophila; assembly: GCF_002563855.1. Taxonomy (NCBI): domain Bacteria; kingdom Bacillati; phylum Chloroflexota; class Tepidiformia; order Tepidiformales; family Tepidiformaceae; genus Tepidiforma; species Tepidiforma thermophila. The sequence goes on along the minus strand of NZ_PDJQ01000001.1, from coordinate 521,242 downwards.
CCAGGCCGCGCTCCTCCAGGTAGCGGACCCGCCAGGCCGCGGCCTGCAGCAGCAGGACCGAGAGGAACGCGCACCCCGCCATGAACGGGATCGACACGAACCCGAACTCCTCCACGAAGCGGACCGTGCACGAAACCGCTTCGCCGGTGCAGAGCGCCGCCTGGTCGGGGAAGAGTTCGAGCTGGTAGTGGTAGATGGAAATGGCCAGCCCGGCGCCGGCCAGCGTCACCACGTAGCGGGCATCGAGCCGGCTGCGCGTGACCAGCGCCACGCCGAGCAGGATCGCCAGGGGGTACATCGCGATCCGCTGGAACCAGCAGAGTTCGCACGGCGTGAAGTGGACGTATTCGGAGTAATAGAGCGACCCGGCCATCGCGATCCCGGCGATGCCGAACATCAGCTTCTGCCCGTGGACCGTGACCAGCCGGCGGATGGCCGCGGCGGCAGGGTGCTCGGCGGCGAGCATAGCGAACAGCACGGCGAAGACCGTCGCGATCGCGCCCGCCGCAAGAACAGGAGAAACGTACGGTTCGGACTCCATAGCACACCCGCGGGCGGAGCGGCCCGCGCATTCATTGTACGTTCAGCCCCGCAGATGCCCCGGACAGGCTGGGGAAAGACGTGATGGCCCGGACGTCCCCCGCCGCGCCGCCTACGCCGCCGTCCAGCCGAGGTCGACCGTGATGCCGGCGGCCTTCCCAGCGAGTTCCATCCTGCTCCTCCCGTAGCGGTGCTGCCGGCGCCCGGCGCGGTTCGAGGATGCCTGCCGGCGGCGGGGCGCGGCAAGGGGGCTCACGCACCGGGCGCCGGGGGCGAGCTGGCCCGGCCGAGGTGGCGGGCGAAGAACTCTTCCCACGCCTGGCGCTCGTAGGGCGGCACCTGCACATGGCGGCCGGGGTTGGCGTGGAGCGTCTTGTCGCTCGAACCGAGGGCATCGAACAGGGCGAGCACCGAATCGCGCGGGGCCACCTCGTCGTCCCACTGGCACATGACCATCGCCGGGACGGTAATCTGCCGGGCGAGCCGCCCGAACTCCTCGTTGCGGACCCCGGCGAGGCCGAGGACGGCGGCGCGAACCCGCGGTTCGCCGGCGACGAACGGGACGCCGATGGCGGTGCCCATGGAAAGGCCCCACCAGCCGACGGGGCCGTCGCCGACCTCCGGCAGGGCCTGCGCGGCATCCAGCACGGCCTTCCATTCGCCGACGGCGCGGGCCACGCGCGCTGCCAGCTGCTTCATCCGCCCGGGGTCGATGGGCGGGAGGCTGGTGGCACCGCGGAGGGCGCGGGCCTGCGCCAGCTCGGCCTCGCTGGCGCGCTCGCCGTGGCCGGGGTTGTCGATGCTGATGCAGGCGTAGCCCAGGTGACGGACGAAGCTCCGGGCCTTGGCGAGGATGGTGTCGACCCGCTTGTGCTGCATGCCGCCGTGGCAGAGGAGGAGCAGCGGGCGGGGGCCGGTTGCGCCCTCGGGCAGCCAGAGGATGCCGGGGACGCGTTCGCCCTCGACGTGGAGGTCGAAGCCGCGCTCGGTGACGCCCTGTTCGGTGGTTTCGCTGGTGAACTGCATGGTGGAACTCCTCCGGTGTGATGTCGAGCCGGGGAGTGTGAGGTAGGGGCGCGCTCCGGCCCCGGCGCTCGAACGGTGTTCGGGATTGTAGCGGGGCCGGACACCCCCTACCACCCCCAACCCCTCCAGCGCCGCCGCCTGCCGCACCCACGCCTCCAGCTGCGCCGACAATAAGGAGAAGCAGCAGGGCCCGGGCAGCGCGCCCGGGCCCCGCGGTTCCTTGCGTGAACGGCCTGCGCCTTACTTGTGCAGGTCGAACCGGTCGAGGTTCATCACCTTGTCCCAGGCCTTCACGAAGTCGCGCACCAACTTCTCCTGCGCGTCGTCGCAGGCGTACACCTCGGCCAGGGCCCGCAGCTCGGCGTTGTGCCCGAAGACGAGGTCGACCCGGGTGGCCGTCCACTTCACGGCGCCGGTCGCCCGGTCGCGGCCTTCGTACTCCTCCTCAGCCTCGCTCGTCGGCACCCACTGGGTGTTCATATCGAGCAGGTTGACGAAGAAGTCGTTGGTGAGGACGCCCGGCCGGTTCGTCAGCACGCCGAGCTTCGTCTCGCCGCTGTTCGCCGCCAGGGCGCGCATCCCGCCGACGAGCACGGTCATCTCCGGCGGGGTGAGCTCGAGGAGCGCGGCCTTTTCCACGAGCAGGTGCTCGGCCCGCTTCTTCAGGCCGGGCTTGCGGAAGTTGCGGAAGCCGTCGGCCTTCGGTTCGAGGTAGCCGAACGACTCGACGTCGGTCTGCTCCTGCGTGGCGTCCATCCGGCCCGGGGTGAACGGCACGGTGATGTCGAAGCCGGCATCCTTCGCCGCCTTCTCGACCGCGGCGCAGCCGCCGAGCACGATGAGGTCGGCGAGGGAGACGCGCTTGCCGCCCGCCGCCTGGGCGTTGAACCGCTGCTGGATGCCTTCGAGCACGCCGAGGATGCGGGCGAGGCGCGGCGGGTCGTTCGCGGGCCAGTCCTTCTGGGGAGCGAGGCGGATGCGGGCGCCGTTGGCGCCGCCGCGGCGGTCGGTGCCGCGGTAGCTCGAGGCCGCGGCCCAGGCCGTGAAGACGAGGTCGGAGACGGAGAGGCCGGAGCCGAGGAGGTCGGCCTTCAGCTTCGCGATGTCATCGGCATCGATGAGCGGGTGGTCGACCGGCGGGATCGGGTCCTGCCAGGTCCAGGTCTCCTTCGGGACGAGCGGGCCGAGGTAGCGGGTGACCGGCCCGAGGTCGCGGTGGATGAGCTTGAACCAGGCGCGGGCGAAGGCGTCCTCCAGCTCCTCCGGGTGCTCGAGGAAGCGGCGCGCGATCTTCTCGTAAACCGGGTCCATCTTCAGGGCCAGGTCGGTGGTGAGCATGATTGGCGCGTGCCGCTTCGAGGGGTCATGCGCGTCGGGGACGAGGTTTTGCGCCTCGGGGTCGGTGGGCACCCACTGCCAGGCGCCGGCCGGGCTCTTGGTGAGGTCCCAGTTGTACTTGAAGAGCAGCTCGAGGTAGGAGTTGTCCCACTTTGTGGGGGTCGGGGTCCAGGCGCCTTCGAGGCCGCTGGTGTAGGTATCGGGGCCCTTGCCGGTGCCGTAGCTGTTCTTCCAGCCGAGCCCCTGCTCATGCAGCGGGGCGCCGCCCGGCTCGGGGCCGACGTAGCTCGCGGGGTTCGCGCCGTGGGTCTTGCCGAAGGCGTGGCCGCCGGCGATCAGCGCCACGGTCTCTTCGTCGTTCATCGCCATCCGGCCGAACGATTCGCGGATGTCCTTCGCGGCGGCCAGGGCGCTGGGGACGGCGTTCGGGCCCTCCGGGTTCACGTAGATGAGGCCCATCTGGATGGCGGCGTACGGCTCATCGAGCTCGCGCTCGCCGTAGTGCCGCTCGTCGCCGAGCCACTCGTCTTCGGGGCCCCAGTCGATATCCTCCGGCTCCCAGACGTCTTCGCGGCCGAAGGCGAAGCCGACGGTCTTGAAGCCCATCGATTCGAGGGCGCAGTTGCCGGCGAAGGCGATGAGGTCGGCCCAGGAGATCTTGTTGCCGTACTTCTTCTTGATCGGCCAGAGGAGGCGGCGGGCCTTATCGAGGTTAGCGTTGTCGGGCCAGCTGGCGAGGGGGTCGAACCGCATCGTGCCGCGGGAGGCGCCGCCGCGGCCGTCGTGCACGCGGTAGGTGCCGGCCGCGTGCCAGGTCATGCGGATGAAGAGCGGGCCGTAGTGGCCGTAGTCGGCGGGCCACCAGTCCTGCGGGGTCGTCATCAGCTCGTAGATGTCCCGGCGGAGCTGTTCGACATCGAGCGTTTCGAGCTCCTTGCGGTAATCGAAGCCGGGGTCCATCGGGTCGGAGTTCGGGTGGTTCCTGCGGAGCAGGGAGAGGTCGGGCTGGTTGGGCCACCAGTCGCGGTTCCGTTTGCCTTTGAGCTTCATCGTGCCGTTGGCAGACATCGGTCGGTTCGTTTCCTCCGGAAAGCTGGGTGGATTGGCGGATGACAGGTTCCGGCGCCGCGGCGCCGGGCGGCCGGTCCCGGGAACTGGACTGTTTCCAGAACTGGTGCCGGTCCATTCTAGCAGCGGCCGGGAGGGGGCGGAAGGCGCAAACGAGACGGGCCGCCCCGGCGCCCGTAGCGGCCGGCTGGTGTATAACCCGCGGCACCGGCATGCGCATCGCCCTCGTCTCGCCCTATGACATGACCTTCCCGAGCGGCGTGAACGCCCATGTCGAGCACCTCGCGGTGGAGATGCGGCGGCGCGGCCACGATGTCCGCACCTTCGCCCCCGGGCCGCCGCAGCGGGAGCCCGACCCCTACCACATCACCCTCGGCCGCTCGGTGCCGATCCCCTCCGGCGGCTCGCTCGCCCGGGTCACCTTCTCGCCGAGCATCCTCGGCGCGGTGCGGCGGCTGCTCGAACGCGAACCGTTCGATGTCATCCACCTCCACGAACCGCTGGTGCCGGCGCTCCCGCCCGTGTTCCTGCGCTATTCGCAATCGGTCAATGTCGGCACCTTCCACGCCGCGCACGAGGGCGGCAGCCGGCTCTACTGGCTGACCCGGCCCGTGCTGCGCCGCTGGGCGGCCCGGCTCCACGGGCGGATCGCCGTCTCCCCGGCCGCGGCGGCCTTTACGCAGCGGTACTTCCCCGGCACGTACGAAATCATCCCCAACGGCGTCGACGTCGAGCGCTTCCAGTCCGAAGCCCCCTGTCCTCCCGAACTGGCGGCGCTCCGGCCGTACGTCCTGTTCGTCGGCCGGTTCGAATCACGGAAAGGGCTGCCGGTGCTGCTCCAGGCGTTTCAGCTGCTGGCGGCGCAGCGCCCGGGGGTCCGCCTGGTGGCCGTGGGCGACGGCGCCCGGCGGAAGGAGTACGAGGCCTGGGTGCGCTGGGCCGGCCTGCGCGGCGTCCACTTCGCCGGCTACGTCCCCGGGGCGCTGCTCCCCGCCTACTACCAGCATGCTGCCGCGTTCTGCGCCCCGAACACCGGCAACGAGTCGTTCGGCATTGTCCTGCTCGAGGCGATGGCTGCGGGGGCGCCGGTCGTGGCCTCCGATATCCCCGGGTTCCGCGCAGTGGTGACGCACGGGCAGAACGGCCTGCTCGTCCCCCCGCGCGACCCCGCCGCGCTGGCTGCCGCGCTGGACCGTGTGCTGGGCGATAGCGGGCTCGCCGCCGCGTTCTCCGGGGCGGGCCGGGAGCATGCCGCCGCCTTTGCCTGGCCCCGGATTGCTGCGCGCGTGCTGGAGTTCTACGAGCAGTCGCGGGCTGCCGCCGGCCGGTGAGCGGGCCCGGTTCGCCGCAAACTGGTGACACCGGTTGCCCCAACGAGGAACGAATGGACCAGTAATGCAGGGACGTTCGCGCGTAATCAGCCGGGCGCGCCCTCCCTAGCCTTCCCCAGCAAGGGACAGTTCCGCGCTGTGGAGGCAGAGCATGAACGACGAACGAGCACGCGGTGAGCTGCTCGTCGGCCTCGACGTCGGGTCGACGACGGTGAAGGCGGTGGTGGTCGACCCGGCCTCGTTCGCGATCCTCTGGAAGGACTACCAGCGCCATGAGACCCGCCAGCCGGAGAAGGTGCTCGAATTCCTCGAGCGGATCGAGGCCGCGTTCGGCGGCCCGCCGGAGCGGTTCCGGGTCTTCATCACCGGGAGCGGCGGCAACGCGCTCGCCGACCTGATCGGCGCGAAGTTCGTGCAGGAGGTGAACGCCGTCTCGCTCGCCGTCGAGCACTTCGAACCCGGCACGGGCTCCGTCATCGAGCTCGGCGGGCAGGACGCCAAGATCATCATCTGGGTCGAAGACCCGGCCACGGGGCGGAAGCGGAAGCTGCCCAGCATGAACGATAAGTGCGCGGGCGGCACCGGCGCCGTCATCGACAAGATCCGGGCCAAGCTCGGCATCTCCCCCGAAGCGCTGGCGGAGCTGCGCTACGACGGCATCCGCATCCACCCGGTCGCCGGCAAGTGCGGCATCTTCGCCGAGACCGACATCAACGGGCTGCAGAAGCAGGGCGTCCCGGCCGAAGAGCTCATCGCCTCGCTCTTCGATGCCATTGTTCAGCAGAACCTGAGCGTGCTGACGCGCGGCAATACGCTCCGCCCGCGCGTGCTCCTCCTCGGCGGCCCGAACACCTTCCTGCCGGGCCTCCGCGACGCCTGGCGGAACCACATCCCCCGCCTCTGGGAGGAGCGCCGCTTCCCGCTGCCGGAAGGGGTCGACCCCCGGGAGCTCGTGGTCGTCCCGCCCGATGCCCAGTACTTCGCGGCCCTGGGCGCTGCCCGCTACGGCCTCGCCGAGGAAGACGGGGTCGGGCGGTACCGTGGCCGCGCCGCCCTCGAAGCGTATGTGGAGCACGGCCGCGACCATCTCCGCGAGGCGACGGGCGGCCCGCCGCTCGTCAGCAGCCCCGAAGAGGCCGCTGCCTTCGCTGAGCGGTACCGGCTGCCGCCGTTCGGGCCGCCGGCCTTCCGCCCGGGCCAGGTGGTCGAGGGCTTCATCGGCGTCGACGGCGGATCGACCTCCACCAAGGGCGTGGTGATGGACCGGGACGGCACCCTCCTCGCCCGGGCGTACCGGCTCTCGGCCGGCAACCCGATCGACGACGTGCGCGCCATCCTCGCCGACCTCCGCCGCCAGGTGGAAGCGCAGGGCGCCCGCCTCGAAGTCGGCGCCATCGGCACGACCGGCTACGCCAAGGACATGCTGAAGGAGACCCTCGGGGCCGATGTGGCCGTCGTCGAAACGGTGGCCCACACCCTCTCAGCGCTCCACTACTACCGCGACATCGATGTCATCTGCGATGTCGGCGGGCAGGACATCAAGGTCATCATGCTCCAGGGTGGGAAGGTGAAGGACTTCCGCCTGAACACCCAGTGCTCGGCCGGCAACGGCTACTTCCTCCAGTCCACGGCGCAGCGGTTCGGCTACCGGGTCGAGCAGTACGCCGAGACGGCGTTCACGGCCCGGCGGACGCCGGTCTTCAGCTACGGCTGCGCGGTGTTCATGGAATCCGACATCGTGAACTTCCAGCAGCTGGGCTGGACGCGGGAGGAGATCATGGCCGGCCTGGCCGCCGTCCTCCCGAAGAACATCTGGCTCTATGTGGTGCAGGAGCCGAACCTCGCCCGGCTCGGGCGCCGCTTCCTCCTCCAGGGCGGCACCCAGTACAACCTCGCCGCCGTCAAGGCCCAGGTCGATTTCATCCGCTCGCGGGTGCCGGATGCCGAGGTCTTCGTCCACCGCTACTGCGGCGAATCGGGCGCCATCGGGGCGGCGCTGGAGGCGATGCGCGTGGCCGGCGTGCGCTCCACCTCCTTTATCGGCTTCGAGGCGGCCGAGCAGCTCGAATTCACCGCCCGCAGGGATGAATCGACCCGCTGCCATTTCTGCAAGAACAGCTGCCTCCGCACCTTCATCGATACGAAGACGCCGCAGGGCGAGGCGCGCCGCTACATCGTCGCCACCTGCGAAAAGGGCGCCGTCGAAGACGTGACCGATATGAAGGCGATCAAGGCGCGCCTCGATGAGCTGCGCCGGGCCCACCCCGACTTTGCCGACCTCGCAGCCCGGGAGGCGTTCCGCTCCCAGGAGGCGGAGCAGGCCCCGGAGCCGCGCCGCGGCTGGCTGCGCAAACGCCCCTGGGGCAGCCGGGGCGACCGGGCCCGCCGCGCCGAGCTCACCGTCGGCATGCCGCGGGTGCTCAACATGTACTCGCTCGCGCCGTTCTTCACGGCCTACTTCGAGAGCCTCGGCCTCAAGCCCTCCAGCATCTTCTTCTCCGAGTTCACGAACGAGACGATGTGGAAGGAGGGCTCCCGGCGGGGGTCGATCGACCAGTGCTTCCCGAGCAAGGTCGCCCTCGCTCATGTCCACCAGCTCGTCTACGGGCGGCGGAAGCCGGACATCATCTTCTTCCCGTCGGTCATCAGCCTCCCCTCCGAGCTGGAGCACACCCTTGATTCGGCCGCCTGCCCGACCGTGGCCGCGACCCCGAACGTCGTCCGCGCGGCGTTCACCAAGGAGGGCGACGTCTTCGCCGGGTTCGGCATCCGGTACTTCGACCCCGTGCTCGCGATGGCCGACCCGCCCCTGCTCGAGCGCCAGCTGCTCCAGTTCGCCCGCGCCGCCCTCGGCGACGTCTCGCGGGAGGAGAACGCGTTCGCCGTGCGGCAGGGCTGGCTCGCGCTCGAACGGCACCGGAAAAGCCTCCGCGCGCGCGCCCGCGCCGTCCTCGAGCAGCTCGAGCGCGAGCACCGGGTCGGCGTCGTCCTCCTCGGGCGCCCCTACCACAACGACCCCGGGCTCAACCACGGCATCCTCGAAGAGATCCAGAAGTGCGGCTACCCGATCTTCACGGTCGACACGCTGCCGGATGACGAGGACATCCTCGAGCGGCTCTTCGGCGAGGAGGTGCGGCAGGGCGTCATCCGCAGCCCGCGCGATATCCGCGACGCCTGGAAGAACGCCTACTCCGAGAACTCCAGCCGGAAGATCTGGGGCGCGAAGTACGTCGCCCGCCACCCCAACCTCGTCGCGCTCGACCTTTCGAACTTCAAGTGCGGGCACGATGCCCCGATCTACAACGTCGTCGAGGAGATCGTGGCGGCGACGGGGACGCCGTACTTCACCTTCCACGATATCGACGAAAACCGCCCCTCCGGCTCGATCAAGATCCGGGTCGAGACGATCGCCTACTTCCTCCGCCGCTATGAAGACCGGCTCCGCGCCGAAGCGGAGGCCGAGGTCCGCATCCGCGAGGCCGTGCGCGCCTATGAGGCCGCCCTGCGCAGCGGATACGGGCGCGCGCGCCCGGCCGCCGACGTGCCCGCGCCGCGGAACTGGGAGGGGCTGGTGCCGCTCGGCATCGCCATGAGCTCTTCGGGGGCTGCCGCGGCAGCCTGCGGCGGCTGCGCCGGGGGTGCCTGCGCCACGGGCTGCGCTCCCGCCGGCCAGCGCCAGCTCATCGACATCACCTCGCTCTAGTCCGGGGCCGCCGGGCCCTTCACCCATCAGCCGTTGGGAGGTTGCAGAGATGCAGCAGCAGTTCATCAGCGAAGACGACATCCTCGAGAAGACGCGCGCCTACGAAGCCGAGCTCCGCGAGGCCCTCGGCGTACCGGCCAGGGAGGTTCGCCACTTCCGCCGCCCCGTTGAGCGGCCCTTCACCCGGGAGGAGCGCGACAGGGTGACCATCCTCTTCGGCGGCCTGACGCGGACGCACGATGACCTGATCGGCGCCGCCGCCGAGGGGCTCGGCTACCGCGTGCGCCCCCTGCCGGTGCCCGATAACGCCGCCATGGCCCTCGGCAAGGAGTACGGCAACCGCGGCCAGTGCAACCCGACCTACTACACGGTCGGAAACCTCGTGAAATACCTGCTCGAACTGCGCGCCGCCGGCGAAACCGATATCGAAGACCGGTACGTGTTCCTCACCGCCGGCGCCTGCGGCCCCTGCCGCTTCGGAATGTACGAATCGGAGTACCGCAAGGCGCTCACGGAGGCCGGCTTCCCCAACTTCCGGGTGCTCATCTTCCAGCAGACCGGCGGCCTCGAGGAGAACGGCCTCCTCGGTGCCGGGCCGAAACACGACGGCCTCGTCCTCGATACTTCCTTCTACCTCGCGATCCTCCGGGCCATCATCGCCTCCGACATCGTCAACACGATGGCGCACCGCATCCGCCCGTACGAAGTCGAGCCCGGCGCGACCGACGCCGTCCTCCACTGGGCGCGGGAACATCTCGGCGAAACGTTCCGCAACGGCCGCTCGCTCTGGCTGGCGCTGCGCCGCATCCGCTCCCGCTTCAACGAGATCGAGGTCGACTTCCTCCGCGTCCGCCCGAAGGTCAAGATCACCGGCGAGTTCTGGGCCCAGACCACGGAGGGCGACGGCAGCTACCACCTGCAGCGGTGGCTCGTGGCGGAAGGCGCGGAGGTGGTCGCCGAGCCGGTCGGAACCTGGATCGACTACATCCTCTGGAGCGCCTTCTCCCGCACGAAGGAGAGCATCGGCATCCGCCAGGGCGCCCGGCGCCGGCTCCTCGCCCTCTGGATCGCCCTCTGCGCCTACAAGAGCTTCTACAACTTCTATCGCTCGGCCCTCACCTTCCGGACCGACCCGCTCGTCTCCCAGAAGCAGCTCGCCGAGTACGCCGGCGACTACTACAACGTCCGCATCGGCGGCGGCGAAGGGCATATGGAAGTCGGCAAGCACTTCCACGCTGTGCTCCACCGCAAGGCGCACATGGTCACCTCGATCAAGCCGTTCGGCTGCATGCCCAGCACCCAGTCCGACGGCGTCCAGTCGAAGGTCGTCAGCGAACTGGCGGACAGCGTCTTCATCCCGATCGAGACCTCCGGCGACAGCGAGGTCAACGTGAAGAGCCGCGTGCAGATGAAGCTCTTCGAGGCGAAGCAGAAGGCGCGCGAGGAGCTCCAGCGGGCGCTCGACGAGTACGGCGTGACGCTCGAGGAGGTCCAGGCCTACGTGGAGCGCCACCCGAAGTTCCGCCGGCCGATGGTGAAGCTCCCGCACGACTACGTCGGCACGGCCCCGAACTTTGTGGCGGCGGTGGCGAAGGCGATGGGCCGCCGCCGGCGGAAGACGGAGGCGCTCCCCGCCGGCAGCGGTGCCGCTGCGGCATCGTAGGCCGGCCCCGGCGGCGCCAGCGCGACGCCACCTGTCGCCCCGGCGGCGTATCGTCGACGCATGCCGCGCCGCCGCACCGTCACCCTCGACCTCGACGTTATTGAGGAGGCCCGCGGCTGGTACGGCCTCGCCGGGGAGCCGATCCCCGAGCCGCCCCCGCCCACGTCCGAGTGGCTCGGGCGGCTCATCCACTGGAGCAAGGAGCTCCAGCCGTACCCCGGCTGGAAGACGGTGGAGTTCGATTTCCACCACATCTTCAGCCCGGTCGAATCCCGCTGGCTGCGCCGCGGGCTCCTGCCGCGGGAGATGGAGGACAAGTGGCTCGGCATCATGGCCGAGGGCGAACTCCTCATCGCGCGGAGCTGGACCCGGTACATCGTCACGCGCATCCCCTACCGGCTGACCGACGACGGCTGCGTGGAGGCCGTGGGGCTGGTCCACAGCACGCCGGAGCGCCGCGTGGACGTCGACGCCGTGGCCTACCACATCAGCAGCATCCTTGGCTGGTGGACCGCCGGCGCCTGGGAGCGCATCTCGGCGTACGGCGTTCGGAAGTATTAGTCGACCAGGGTTGAGGCGAAGACCTGCCAGGCCAGCGCCGACTTCGCCGCCAGGCTGAGGAAGATGTAGACCGCCTCGCCGAACAGGTAGCTCCGCCAGGGGCCGATGCGCCGGTACTGCAGCCACATGTTCAGCGCGAACACATTGAAGAAGATGAACAGCGAAATGAAGATGCCGTAGACGAACGCCGGCGGCTCGCCCGGCGACCCCGGCGTGAGAAGGTAGATGCCGATCGCCAGCCACGGCACCGCGCCGGCGATGCACCCGAGCCAGAACGGCAGGAGCCGGCCCTCGCCGGGGCGTTCGCTGTGCTCCTGCACGAGCCCGAAGAAGATCATCGCGGCGTTGACACCGAAGATGGCGACCAGCGCGGCGATATCGCCGATGCCGGTCAGCATCGCGATCAGCACCACCATCAGCGAGGCGCTGACCGAGTACTCAATCCAGCGCGCATCGTTCCGCTGGCGTTCGAGGTTCCGCCGGTACCAGTCGAAGACGCCCGGGAGCACGAGGAGCAGGTGGGCCGCCGCCGAGAGGAAGAGGAAGGCGGCGACAGCCGGCCCGATGCGCAGGTCGAACAGGTGCTCGAGGCGCGGCGGCTCCCGGCCCGGCGGCCCTTCCATGAAGGTGGCGTGGACGGGCAGCGCGAAATCGTTGCTGAGGGCGAGGACCGCCGCACCCTGCGCGAGGTGCACCAGCCCCATGACGAGGTTGTACCGGCGCAGCCGCCGGTAAACGGGCGAGGGCTCGTCTGGTGCCATGCGCTCCCTCCGGTCCGCCGCGGGAAGCCGGGGCGCCGTGCGCCCCCGCGCCGCGGGGCCGGGCGGAGTATAGCCCCCCGGGCCGGGGGATGCGTCAACACGCCGGCCCCTGCCGGTGTACCCTCCAGCCCGGGGTGATGACGCCATGGAACGCTTCCGCTCCTGGCTGACCTTCGGCGCCCTCGCCGCTGCCGCGCTCCTCGCCCCGGCCTGCGGCGGCCGCGAGCCGCTCGACCTGCCGGAGCCGCCCGGCCGCCTGGCGGTGACGAGCCCGGCCTTCACCGACGGCGCAGCCATCCCGCCTGGGTACACGTGCGACGGCCCCGACCGCTCGCCGCCGCTCCGCTGGGAGGGCGCGCCCGAGGGGACAGTTGCCTTCGCCATCGTCGTCGATGACCCCGACGCCGGCGGGTTCGTGCACTGGCTGGCCTGGAACCTGCCCGCGGAGGTGGACGCGCTCGATTCCGGCGCCTCACCGGGCGGGCCGATGCCGCCGGGGACGATCGAGGCGAAGAACGACTTTGGCCGCGCGGGCTACGGCGGGCCGTGTCCCCCGCGGGGGAAGGAGCACCGCTACCGCTTCCTCATCTATGCGCTCGATGCACCGCTCGCGGCAGGCCCGGGCGCCCCGCGGGACGACGTGGAGCGGGAGATCGCCCGGCACGCCATCGCCGCCGGCGAGCTGGCAGGGCGCTACCGGCGGCGGTGAAGGGGCCGCCCTGGGCAACCAGGCCACAGCCCCATCTTGGTCATGATTGAAAATAATCACTCGCCTCAACTATGGTGCCAAGATCGAGATCGTAAAATCCGATAGTTGACACCCCAGGGATCTCACTGACCAAGCCAATGCTAAGTATGTCTACATGATCTTTCGATGACTCATTCTTTCCGCGATACCGCAACTCTCCCGTTCCAGGATGGAAAAATACGCTCTCAACTAAAAATTCCTGACCGTTTACTACGTTGATTCCTTTGCTTCCAGGAACGATGACACGAACCGCATCGGAATTTTTCGAGGATTCCTTTGATTTCGATAACCATTCGATTGAATGAGAACGGACTTCATTCTGGAGGACCGAAAGCAATTTCACATGATCTTCACCAACAAGCTCACCTTCAATTGTTCCGCCAGAGTAATGTCGTTGTTTTGATATTTCTAAGGCGAACGAGACAGTATTTAAAAGGTTCTCTCCGTCAAATAAGGAACCAGAAAGCCGCAAGCTCCCGTATGTTCGATCAAATATTGCGAGAAATCGATCACCAGACCTGATTTCACCGAAATCGGCTTTGATGTCTCCCGAACCGAAACCAATGTCCTGTCTATCAAATGGCAGGCAAATCATAAACGCTTCAAATAGAATTTTACTCACTGTGTGCAGTGAATCTTTGTACGACAAAAATTCCGGATGAAACAATAGACATCCAGAAGTCGAAAAATAGCGAGAAAAGTTTGTCAAAGAATATCGATACCCCCGCTCTTCGTCTAGCGGGTAATTAACAGTGAAAGTATTGAGCCCTCTACGTTCTCGAAAACCGACAACTGATTCACGAGCTAGCAGCTCGGTCTCTAGGAGGTAGATTCGCCCCAGTCGTCCAATTCGCAAAATAGACTCCTGGTCAAGCCGAGGAAATAGACCAAATGGGAGAGCCATTGGCTGAGTGAAATAGTGTCGCTCTTTTCGCACTCGGATCAGTCGCTGCTGGGGAAGAACTTGGTATACTCGATAAGGGCTCGTAATGTAATAGTAGATTGCCCCTGGATAAGCTTCTCGCATTACCTGAGAAAAAGATAACCGCCCCAGGCTTCGAAGTTCTGATCCCATTCGATATTCGACTTGATACTGAGATTCGACGTCACGTAAGGGATACGCATGATGCGGATCGTCCCCTGCCTCGTGCTTAAGGGGCAGAAGTTCTTTCGGAACGTTTCCCGAACGTTCAGCGTTGCAGAGATCTATGAATCCATCTGGCCACTCGATGTGAGTGGTGAACTCTTCTGTTGACTGTGACTGGTGCAGCTGATCATGTTCGCCGCCTGGGCGCGCGACGCAAAGAGCGTGGATGTACTGGATCCTCTGATTATTGAGATACAATGCAGGCGATTCGAGCGGTCTTTCAAGTAGGCGCTGTGGTTCGGCAAAAACGTGATCGTCCAACGGTGAACCAGAATAGATGATGTAAACGCGACCAGGTTTATTCCTCCCGACGCGCCCAATCCTTTGCCATAGCGAAGTGGCGGTGGGAGGTACTCCGAAAAGAACAGCTGTTGTTAGTCCGGAAATGTCGAGGCCAAGTTCCAGGGCGCTTGTTGAAATTACTCCGCTGATCGTTCCCGAAGTAAGCGCATGCTGGATTGCGGACCTGTCGCGGTCTTCGTATCCAGCACGATATGGCAGAATCTTTGGAGAATACAATTCGGAAAAAGCGTCGTCGTGAACTTGGACTTCCATTTGTTGGTCGCTGCAATCTGCCTCGTCCTCTTGGAAGCGCAGGGCGATAGCCGCCAATTGTTCGGTCTGTTTCCTGCTATTTACGAACGCAATAAATGCTTCATCTCTTTGTTCAGCAGTGAGGGAGCGGAGGAAATTGCTTGTTTCCGTCAATGCGTCCCGTTCGCCGGGAGGTTTCAATAAATAGATATCGGTTGGATGGCGAGGAGAGCCGTCGTCCTCAGGTGCAATGATATGGCAGGGTATTCCCAGGAGGTGCTTTACTGTTGTTTCTGGGTCGTTGATGGTTGCAGAAGCGAGGAGGAAACGATTTGGAGAGCGCAGCTCCCGGAGAGCATGACGGAGGCGGCGAAATAAGAACGCGCAATTAGAGCCGAACACGCCCGTGTATGTGTGTAATTCGTCGAGAATAATGAGCCGGAGGTGACGGAGAAACCTAACTATGGCCTTGTCAGCTAGATGAGATAAAAGCCAGGCGTGGATGACATCGGGCGTTGCTAAGATGATGCGATGTGTTGCAATGAGCTTAGTGCGGGTTGCAACCGGAACGCTCCCGTCGATGCGTGCGACTGTGGCCTGAATGCCAAGGTGGTTGAGTACTTGTTTCCACCTGAGCTCTTGCTCGGCGGCGAGCGCCTTCAAGGGATAGACCGCAAGAATCCGGGAATCCGGTTCGGTCTGGAGGTGTTCGAGTGCTGCCACATGAAAGACCAATGTCTTCCCGGAGGCGGTTCCTGTTGCCAAGAGGACATTCTGCTGCTTTGCGACGTGGCGTATGGCCTCGGCCTGGTGGCTGTAAATTGATGAATAATGCTTCGTCAGCCACGAGAGGGTTGTTGGGCGCAATGGAAGGTTGCGGGGATCAGTGAACCTGCCTGGCCGGTCGGGTAGGGGAATGTGGGCGACAAAGTCCCAACCTTGGGACTCAAGCTTCTGGTGGAGGTTCATGGCAGGGTCGCGGTAGCTTTTGTGGCGCCGCGGATTATAAAGGGATTAGGGCGGGTTGTGAATTGGGCGCTTCCTAGGGTCGTGGCAGGTGCTTGCCGCTGGGCGGTATGCCGCGATCGGCGGGTGAAGGTTCTTGAGTAGGGGACCGGACGGTGCGCACGGTGCCAGTCGGTGCTGATAGGCGGTGGTTTGAGAATCAAGGACCGTAGGAAGGCGAGCTCGCCTACGGGTGGGGCGCAGCGGGTCCATCACCTTTCGTGGGCGCCGCATCCCACCCTGGCCTCTGCCGCCGTGTGCGGAGCGGCCCCCCGGCCTACCGTATCGGTCAGTCCGCCGCAATGCGCGGAGACATCCTCGAAGAGGCCGGCCTGGCCGAACCGGCGACGCTCTTCGCCATCCGCCGCAATGCCGCGCGGATGGAGGAGCTGGACGACCTCGGCGGGACTCCCGAAGAGGTCGCCCCCTAACCCCCCCCCCGCCCTCACCACTGCACGAACATCGGCATCACCACGTGGACGTAGCCCGGCTCCGGGGTGCCGTTCTCGTCCACGGGCCGGAAGACGCCCTGGGCCGAGGGACTCGTCATCTCCAGCGCCACCCGCCCGCTCCCCATCGCGTTCAGCACGTCCTGCAGGTAGCGGCTGTTGAAGGCGATCTTCGAAGCATCGCCCTCCACCACCGCGTCGAGCTTGCCTTCGTTGCCGCCCACTTCATCGGCCCGCGCGCTGATGCTCAGCTGGCCCGGCATGCCGCCCTCGCCCGGCGTCATGATCAGCCGGATGATCCCGCTCCCGTCGCGGGCGAAGATCGCCGCAATCCGGGCCTCCCGCTTGAACTCGTCCACATCGACGATGACGCGCGTGTTGAACTGCGCGGGGATGAGCTGGTTGTAGTTCGGGAACGTCCCCTGGATGAGCTGCGAGACCATCTGGACGTCGTCCCACTCGAACAGCACCTGCGAGCGCTGCGGGTTGATCCGCATCTCCACGGGCAGGGTCGAATCGCCGATGAGCCGGGAGAGCTCGCGCAGCGCCCGCGCTGGGACGATCACCTCGATCGCCTCGGGGGGCGATTCCTCAAGCTGGATATCGGCCACGGCCAGGCGGAAGCCGTCGGCGGCTGCCAGCGTCAGCCGCGGGCCGTCGCTCTTCATGTGAACACCGGTGAGCACCGGCCGCGAATCATCAGTGGCGGCGGCGAACTCCACCCGCTCGATCGCCCGGCGGAGCGCCTTCGGGTCGAACCGCACGGCCACCCCGTCGCGGATCTCCGGCACGCGCGGGAAGTCGGCCGGGTCCATGGCATTGATGGTCGAATCGTTGCGGGCGCACTCGATGCGCAGCTGGCGGCCGCTGGCCGGGGCCTCGAGCGACACGGTGGCGGCGGGCAGGTTCGCCACGAAATCGCTGATCAGGCGGGCCGGGACGGTCGTCGCGCCGGGCTCGTCCACCTTCGCCCCCACCCAGGCGACGATGGAGATGTCGAGGTCCGTCGCAGCAAGCCGGAGCTTCCCATCCTCGGTCTGGAGGAGCACGTTCGAAATGATCGGGATGGTGGCCCGGGTGGCCACGGCCCTGCCGACAATCGCGAGGCCGCGCTGGAGGTTTTCCTGGAGGACCTGGACTTTCATGTGTTCACCCGCCTGATCCGTTTCGCGGATCCGCCGTGATTATAGGTTCGCCGGCCCGCGGTGGCGAGTGCGTAGGCGCCTGCGCAATTGGGCGCTGTGCCCCCGAATCGTGGGATGCAGGACCGGTTTGACACATGAGTTAGCCACACCTAATCTCACGAGTGTGACAACTCTGTTAGTGAGGCATCGCACTGCCCCATGAAGCACCTGCGTCTGATCTTCCTCCTGGCGCTCGCCATCGTCCCGCTCGTCGCTGCAGCCTGCGGCGGCGACGACGATGACGAGGAGCCGACCCCTGCGGCCACCGCGCCCGGGGGCGCCGCCACGGCCGCCCAGTCGCCGTCGCCCACGCCGAAGCCCTCCGGCGCGATCACCGTCTACTCGGGCCGCGGCGAATCGCTCGTGAAGCCGCTCTTTGAGCAGTTCACGAAGGAAACCGGCATCCAGGTCAACGTGAAGTACGGCGATTCCGCCCAGCTCGCCACCCTCCTCGCGGAAGAGGGCTCGGCCTCGCCGGCCGATATCTTCTTCCCGCAGGACGCCGGGGCGCTCGGCGCGATTGCCAAGGCCGGCCTCTTCGAGAAGCTCCCCGAGGCCACCCTCGCGAAGGTCCCCGAGATCTACCGCGCGAAGGACGGCAGCTGGGTGGGCGTCTCCGGCCGGGCACGCGTCATCGTCTACAACCCCTCCGCCGTGCCGGCCTCCGAGCTGCCGTCCTCGGTAAAGCAGCTCACCGACCCGAAGTGGAAGGGGCAGGTCGGCTGGGCGCCGACAAACGGCTCCTTCCAGGCGTTCGTCACGGCCCTGCGCAAGCTGGAAGGCGAAGCCGCCGCCGAAAAGTGGCTGAAGGACATGATCGCCAACGACGTGAAGGTCTATAAGGACAACAGGGCGATCGTCTCGGCCGTCGCCGCCGGCGAAGTGAAGCTCGGCCTCGTGAACCACTACTACCTCTGGGGCTTCATCAGGGACCAGGGCGAAGGCTTTGCCGCGCGCAACCACTACACTGCCCCCGGCGACCCGGGCACCCTCGTCAACGTGGCCGGCGTCGGCCTGCTGAAGACGTCGAAGAACAGGCCGGCCGCCCAGGCGTTCATCGACTACCTCCTCTCCGAGGCCGGCCAGAAGTACTTCGTGGAGCAGACCTACGAGTATCCGCTGGTGACCGGCATGAAGGCCGACCCGCGCCTGCCCGCGCTCGAGTCGCTCAAGCCGCCGGCGATCGACCTCTCCGACCTCGATGACCTGCAGGGGACGCTGGCCCTCCTCCGCAAGGTCGGCGCCCTGCAGTAGCCGGAGCCCCACCGGGTGGCCGCCCTCCCGTTCCGCCGCCCGGCGTCGCGAGCCCCGCTGGCCCTCTGGCCGCCGGGGCTCGCCGTCGTTGCCGCCACGCTGGTGCCGGCCTGGTACCTGCTCCGGCGGAGCACGGAGCGCGGCTGGGCCCCCTGGGAGGAGGTGCTGCGCGAGGCCGCCTGGCCGCTGCTCGCCCGCTCGCTCCAGCTCGCGCTGGTGGTGGCCGTGGCCTGCGTCCTGGTGGCCCTGCCCGCCGCCTGGCTCACCACCCGCACCGACCTCCCCTTCCGCCGGGCCTGGTCGGTGCTGATGGCCGCCCCGCTGGCCATCCCTTCCTACGTCATGGGGATGACGGTCGTCGAATTCCTCGGGCCGAAGGGGATGCTGCAGGGGTGGCTCGAACCGCTCGGGGTGGAGCGGCTGCCCGAGATTTACGGGCTCTGGGGCGCCGCCTTCACCCTCACGGCCGTCAGCTTCCCCTACGTCTACCTCGTCCTCCGGGGCGCGCTCGGCACAGCCAGCGTCGCCGAGGAGGAGGCGTCGCGCTCGCTCGGCGTGCCGCCCTGGCCCACCTTCTTCCGCATCGTCCTGCCCGGGCTTGCTCCGGCGATTGCGGCCGGCCTGCTCCTCGTCGTGCTCTATGTGCTGAGCGACTTCGGCGGCGTCTCCACGCTCAACTACAACACCTTCACGCGCGACATCTTCCTGGAGTACCAGTCCAGCTTCGACCGCACCCGGGCGGCGGTCCTTGCCTGCGTCCTCGTCGGCGTTGCGGCCGTCATCCTCGCGGCAGAGATGGCCGTGCGGCGGCGCGCCGGCGGGCGGGCATCGCGGCGGACGGCGCCGCCCCGGCCGGTGCCGCTCGGGCGGTGGCGCTGGCCCGCCATCGGCTTCCTCGCGCTCGTCGTCCTGGCCTCGCTCGCCCTTCCGCTCGGGGTGCTCGGCTACTGGCTCGTCCGCGGCCTGCAGGTCGGCGCGAACTTCCCCGACATCGGCGAGGCGGCCCGCCACTCGCTGGCGATGGGGCTGGCTGCCGCCGTGCTGACGGTCGCCCTCGCCCTGCCGCTCGCGATCCTCGCGGCGCGCTACGGCGGCGCCGGCGCCTCCCTGCTCGAACAGGTCGCCTACCTCACCCACGCCCTCCCCGGCCTGGTGGTGGCGCTCTCGCTCGTCTTCTTCGGCATCCGCTACGCCCAGGCCTTCTACCAGACGACCTGGATGCTGCTCTTCGCCTACCTGGTGCTGTTCGTGCCGAACGCGCTCTCGGCGCTGCGGGCGAACCTCCTCCGCCTGCCGCCGCGCCTGGAGGAGGCCGGGACCTCGCTCGGGCGGCGGCCGCTGGTCGTGCTCGCCACCGTCACGATCCCGCTCGCCCGCCCGGGGATGGGCGCGGCTGCCGCGCTCGTCTTCCTCACGGTCCTGAAGGAGCTGCCGGCCACGCTGCTCCTTTCGCCGCCGGGGTTCGAGACGCTCCCGGGGCTCACCTGGGGCCGAACCTCCGATGCCCTGTATGCTGGTGCTGCGCTGCCCGCGCTCGTGCTCGTCGGGCTCGCGCTCATCCCCCTCGTGGTCCTGGCCTGGAGAGGCGACCCTGCGACCCTCGAATCCTGAACCCGCGCCCGCTGCCGAGGCCCTCGCGCTTTCCGGCGTCGATGTCTGCTACGGACGGTTCCGCGCCGTCCGCGGGGCCAGCCTCGCCCTCGCGCCGGGCGAGCTCGTCGCCCTCCTCGGGCGGAGCGGCAGCGGCAAGACGACGCTCCTCCGGGCTATCGCCGGCTTCGAACGGGTGGCTGCCGGCGAAATCCGCCTCGCGGGGCAGGTCATCGAAAGCCCCGCGCACCACGTCCCGGCCCACCGGCGCTCCGTCGGCCTCGTCTTCCAGGAGTACGCCCTCTTCCCGAACCTGACCGTCGCGGGGAACATCGGCTACGGCCTGAAGCGCGAGGAGCGCGGCCGGGTCGAGGAGCTCCTCCGCATGGCCCACCTCGAGGGGCTCGGCGGCCGCTACCCGCACCAGCTCTCGGGCGGCCAGCAGCAGCGGGTCGCCCTCCTCCGCTCGCTCGCGCCGCGCCCCCGCGTCCTCCTCCTCGATGAGCCCTTCTCGAACCTCGATGCCGGCCTGCGCGTGCAGGTCCGCGACGAAGTCGCCGCCATCCTCCGCGCCGAGGGGATGACGGCCCTGCTCGTTACCCACGACCGGGCCGATGCGATGGCGATCGCCGACCGGATCGCGGTCATGGACGCCGGCACCATCATCGAGGTGGCGACGCCCCGCGCCCTCTACTTCGAGCCCGCGGCCAGGACGGCCGCCGGCTACGGCGGCGATGCCCAGTTCCTGCCGGGCGAGGGCCACGGCCCGTTCGCCGCGTGCGCCCTCGGCGAGGTCCGGCTGGCGCGGCCGTTCCGCGGCCCCTGCGACCTCCTCATCCGGCCCGAGTGGCTGCGCATCCGCGAAGGGGGCGCCCCGGCGCGCGTCGCCGCCGCGCGTTTCGAGGGGGCGGTGACCCGGCTCGACCTGGAGGTCGGGGGCATCCGGCTGGCGATGACGGCCCCCTCCAGCGAGCTGGCCGCCCCGGGCGAGACGATCGCCGTCGCCCCCGCGGTGCCGCCGGTGCCCTTCCCGCGCGAGGGCTAGCGGTTCACCGGGCGCTCCTGCCTACTCCTCGAAGAGCTGGATGAGCACCCCGCCCGAATCGCGCGGGTGGATGAAGGTGTGGCGCTTCCAGTCGTTCTCGATGATGCCGCCCCAGGGCTCGATCCCCTCGGCCCGCAGCGCCTCCACCGCCCGGTCGACTGAGGCGACCTCGCAGGTGATGTGATGCATGCCCGGCCGCCGGCTTTCGATGAACTTCTGCACGAAGCTGTCGGGCCGGGTGGGCGCGATGATTTCGAACTTGAGCAGGCTGCCCGGGATCGTCAGCTCGGCGCCGCGGTAGCCCAGGTGCCCGTCCTCCCAGCGGGAGATCACCTCCATGCCGAAGACCCGCTCCTGCCAGGCGACCTGCCGGTCGAGGTCGGGCACGGCCATGGAGACGTGGTCCATCCGCTGGAGGTCGACGGTGCCGCCGCCGGCGTTCCGGTCGACCTCCGGCGCCGGCCGGTGGGCGACGAACAGCTGCCAGAGGATGCCGCCGCTGTCGCGCGGGTGGATGTAGGTCACGTACCACGAGCCGTCGTCCTGGACCCCGCCGAAGGGGGTGATCCCGAGCCGCTCCAGCTCGGCCGCGGCGGCGTGGATGTCCTCCACCTCCATCGTGATGTGGTGGAGGCCCGGGCCGTTCTGGTCGAGGAACTTCTGGACGAAGGAGTCGGGCGTGGCGGGGGCGATGACCTCGAATTCGATGCCGGTGCCCCGCACCTGGGAGACGCACCCTTCGAAATCCTGGCCGGGGCCGGCCTCCCAGTCGTGGAGGTACTTGAAGCCGAGCAGCCGCTCCAGCTTCGCAGCCTGGGCGCGGTAGTCGGCGGCGGCCATGGAGATATGGTCGAGGCGTTTGATCGGCAGCACACGCAGCTCCGGGAAGGAGGGGGATCGGTGGCGCCATCCTACCGGCTCGCCTGCGGCTGCGACAGCGCCCCCGGCGCCGGCTATCCCCAGCGCGGCGGCCGCTTCTCCTGGATGGCCCGGGCGCCCTCGGCCGGCGCCGCCGAGAAGAAGCCGAGTATTTCGAGCG
Source organism: Tepidiforma thermophila (assembly GCF_002563855.1). Taxonomy (NCBI): domain Bacteria; kingdom Bacillati; phylum Chloroflexota; class Tepidiformia; order Tepidiformales; family Tepidiformaceae; genus Tepidiforma; species Tepidiforma thermophila. The sequence goes on along the minus strand of NZ_PDJQ01000001.1, from coordinate 499,256 downwards.
CGAGCGAGTAGTCGAAGGCCGTAATCCCGCCTAGCCGGAGCCACTGGTTGAGCGCCTTCTTCGTGAAGCGGAGCGCGTGCTGCGGCCCATCGGCGAGCTGGCGGGCGATCCGCATCGCCTCGGGCATCAGCTCGGCCCGGGGGACGCAGCGGCTCACCAGCCCGATCCGCTCCGCCTCCCGCCCGTCGATGAAGTCGCAGGTGAGGAGGTAGTACTTCGCCTTCGCCATGCCGCAGAGGAGGGGCCAGATGATCGCCGCGTGGTCGCCGGCGGCCACGCCGAGGCGGGCGTGTCCGTCGGTGAGGCGGGCCTCCTCGGCGATGATCGAGATATCGGCCATGAGCGCCACGGCCAGCCCGGCGCCGACGGCCACGCCGTTGATCGCCGAGATGATCACCTTCTCGCAGTTCACCATCTCGTAGACGATCGCCTCGGCCTCCTTCATCACCCGGACGACGGCTTCGAACCGCTCCTCGGCGGGGAGGGCGGCCCGGGCTTCGATGTCGCCGAGGTCGCCCCCGGCGGAGAAGGCGCGGTCGCCGGCGCCGGTGACGACGATGACGCGGACGGCCGGGTCGGCGTCGAGGTCGCGCCAGATGCGGGTCAGCTCGCCGTGGAGGACGTCGTTCGTGGCGTTGTAGACCTCCGGCCGGTCCAGGGTGACCAGCGCGATGCCGTCGGTGATGTCGACCTGGAGGTGGGTGTAGCTGGCGGCCATGGGGTGCTCCTCGCAGCGGACGTTCGGACCCGGACCGTGTCCGGGCTGCGGGGTAGACTACTGGAAAGATGCCGAACTGGGTGATCGAAGGGCTGCTTGCGACGAGCCCGCGGCCGGGCTATGCCCCCGGGCCGGAGCTGACCGTCCACGACGAGGCGGTCGACCGCTGGATAGCGGAGGCGCGGCGGTTCGGGATCCGGTCGATTATGTGCCTCATCGGGAACGACCAGCTCTGGCTCTACCGGAAGGCTGCGCCGGAGGGGCTGCTGGAGCGCTACCGGCGGAGCGGCTTCGAGGTGTTCCACCTGCCGACGCTGGACCAGCTCACCCATCCGTACACCCCGGAGCAGTACGAAGCGGCCTGGCGGGCGTTCCTTGAGCTGCCGAAGCCGGTGCTGGTGCACTGCAGCGCGGGGATGGACCGGACGGGACGGGTGGTGCGCTACCTGCTGGAGCGGATGGCGGAGGACGGCGGGCTTGCAGCTGCCCGCTGAGTGACGGAATTTCCGCCACGCTGTGGTGAATTTTCGCGAATTCTCTGACCGCGGTTCGCCCCCTGCGGCCCCGCTGCGGGCGCGGCGCGGCCGTCCTGTGCGCGAAAATCGGTCACGCCGTGGTAAGATTTCCGCCATGTACCGGCGGAACATCGAGCCCCTCCTGCGCGAAGCCCTCAGCGATACGCGCGTCGTCTACCTCGCCGGCCCCCGCCAGTGCGGCAAATCCACCCTCGCCCGGGCCTTCGCCGAGGCGACCGGCCGCCGCTACCTCTCCCTCGATGACCCGCTCACCCTCGACCTCGCCCGCGCCGACCCGGCCGGTTTCGTCCGCCAGGCCGACCTCCAGCCGCTCGTCATCGACGAGGCCCAGCGCCTGCCCGAGCTCCTCCTCGCCATCAAGCAGGCGGTCGATGCCGACAACCGCCCCGGCCGCTTCCTCCTCACCGGCTCGGCCAACTTCCTCGCCCTCCCGAAGGTCGCCGATTCCCTCGCCGGCCGCGTCGAAATCCTCGAACTCCAGACGCTCAGCCAGGGCGAGCTCGAAGGCACCCGCGAACGGTTCATCGATGCCCTCTTCGCCGGCGAGCTCCCCGGCGCCCTCCCGCCCTCCGCCCTCTCCCGCGAGGAGTACCTCCGCCGCGCCGAGGTCGGCGGCTACCCGGAGGTCGTCGGCCGGCCCTCGCCCGCGCGCCGCCGCCGCTGGTTCGCCTCCTACCTCGATACCATCATCCGCCGCGACCTGCGCGACCTCAGCGCGATCGAGCACGTCCACGCGCTCCCGGCGCTCCTCCGCCTGCTCGCCGGCAGGGTCGGCAGCGTCGCCAACGCGGCCGGCCTCGCCCAGGACCTCCAGCTCCCTGTCTCGACCGTCTCCCGCTACCTCCGCCACCTCGAGACGCTCTACCTGCTCGCGCCGCTCCCGGCCTGGTCCACGAACTTCTCGGCGCGGCTCACGAAGAGCCCGAAGTTCTACCTCGCCGATTCCGGCCTGACCGCCGCCCTCGCCGAGGCGGCCGCCGCCCGCGTCCCGCTCGTGCCCGAGGCCGCCGGCCAGCTGCTCGAAGCGTTCGTCGTCGGCGAGGTGCGGAAGCAGGCGGCCTGGAGCGCCACCGGCCCCTCCGTTGCCTACCTGCGCACCTACGGCGGCCTCGAAATCGACCTCGTCCTCGAAGCGCCGGACGGCCGGGTCGCCGCCCTCGAAGTGAAGGCTGCCGCCCGGCCGTCGCGCCGCGACTTCCGCGCCCTCGCCGCCCTCCGCGACGAGCTCGGCCCCCGGTTCGCGGCCGGCGCCGTCCTCTCGCCCGCGCCCGAGCCGCTGCCCGCCGGCGACCGGCTCTGCGCGCTGCCGATCGACGCCCTCTGGCGCGCCTGAGCCGCCCCTCAGCGGAGGTGGGCGTCGAAGAAGTCGGCCATGATCCGGGTCAGCTCCGCCCCCGAGGGGCTCGGCTGCCCGCCCTCCGGCACGAACCCGTGCCCGGCGTTTGCCACCCGCACAAGCGTCGCCTCGACTCCCGCCGCCTGGAGCGCGGCTGCGAACTCCTCGCTCTGCTGAATCGGCACCAGGGGGTCCTCCTCGCCGTGGACCAGGAGAAACGGCGGGTCGCCCGCCGAGACATGGGTGATGGGGCTCGCCGCCCGGACCACGGGGTCGGAGCGGCTGGAGGCGCCGAACACCGTCTGCAGGATAGCCGCGCTCGCGCCCGGGAACTCGTCCGAGAGGTCGGCCGGGCCGTAGAGGTCCACGACTGCGGCCACGCCCGCATCGCCGCCGATGGTGACGAACCCCTGCCCGCCGGTCGTGCCGTGGAGCGCCACCAGGTGGCCGCCCGCACTCCCGCCGATCAGCCCGACCCGGGCCGGGTCGATGCCGTACTCGGCCGCGTGCGCCTTCAGGTACGCCACCGCGTTCGCCACGTCGACCGACTGGGCAGGGAAGGGGTACTGCGGCGCGAGCCGGTAGTCAATCGCGGCGATCGTGTACCCCCGCCGGAGCAGCTCCGCGAAGAGGTCGGTCAGCTGGCCGGGCCGCCGTGTCCCCGAGGTCCAGCCGCCGCCGTGCACGTAGACGATGAGCGCGCCGTTCTGGCGCTCGGGCAGGTAGAGGTCGAACGGCTGCGTGCCGCCCTCGGTGGGGTAGGCGAGGTTGGGCCGCACCGTGCCGGGCAGCTGCTGGCCGGGCGCCTGGCCGCCCGGGGCGGGGCGGGTCGGCTGCCCTGCCGGGGCGGCTGCTGTCGGAGCAGCGGCCGTCGCGGCGGTGGCGGTCGCGGCCGGGGCGGTGGTGCGGGCGTCCTGGCCCGGGTGGGCCTCCTCCCACACTTCGTAGGCCGCGGCCATCTCGCTGTAGGTCGCCCACTGCACCTTCCCTTCGGCGACGAGCGGGTCGACCACCTCCGCCAGGAACCGGTCGATCAGCGCGAACGGTTCGCTCGTGCCGGGCGCCCCGCGGAACTCGCCGGGGTGGATAGTGAAGTGGAAGACGTTCACGGTCCCCGGCACGGCGCTCTCCACCGAAGCCCGGAGCCGCTCAGCGAGGTAGGCGAAGTACTCCTCGTCGCTGCTCGTCCGCCGGCCGGAGGCGTAATCGGTGCGGTCGTAGCTGCCCTCGGGGAGGAAGACGACCGGCCCGTCGGGGTCGTGCGCCAGGAAGGCCGAGAAATCGCTGCCATCGGTGCCGCCCGCCGGCCGCCAGGGGACCGTGCCGGCGATCTCCGCCGGGGTCGTCTGCGTCCGCGGGTTTTTCCAGTCGCTGTTCACCGAGAGGCCGGCGCAGGCGGCGGCCTCGAACACCCCGGGAAAGAGATTGCCGCCGCTCCAGTATTCCACCCGCTCGACGCCGGCCTGCCGGATGTAGCCGATCTCCTCCGCCATCACGGCGCACCAGGTCTCGACCGGCACGCTGGAGGAATCCTTGCCGAGATGCGCGTCCTCGTGGAAGTGGAGGCCCACTTCGTGGCCGCGCTCCTCGAGGTCGGCGAGCACGGTCGACCCGGTTGCGATCGCCGTCGTCGTGAACGGCGATTGCGTTTGGACGGTCAACGTGCCGCCGTGGTGCTCCACGATCGCCGCGACGGCCTCGATGTCCGCGGCCGCGCGGGCGAAGGCGTCCGGCCGGTTGTAGTCGATGGCGGCGCCGGTGCCGGATGGGCCGCCGGTGGAGAAGCCCTGGGCCGTGGTGCCCATCGGCTCGATGTGGATGCCGATGCCGAAGAGGAGCGGCCCGGGGGCGGCAGCGGGCCCGGCGCCGCTGCCCCCGGGCACGGCATCGGTGCAGGCGGCGGCTGCCGCGAGGCCTGCGGCGAGGCACAGGCCGAGCAGTGTGCGCCGTGTGAAGTTCATGCGGTCCAGCCTCTCTCCCGGGGTGCCCCGGCAGGGAGTCGTGTCCTCCTTGCCGGTCCTATGGCACGGGCCGCTCCCGGGGTGACGCCCCCGGCCGGTGACCGACCGGTGACCGCGGGGTGGACGGCCGGAACGCAGGGCGTCTTCGTGCTACACGAGCCCCCGGCTCGCCGTGAGCACGGCCCAGCCCCCGGCCCCGCGCACCGGCTGCATCCCCTCGAAGCGGAGCCCGGCCCGCTCCAGCAGCCGCTGCCACTCCTCCGCCGTGCGGTAGCGTCCGGCCCCGAGCGCGAGCCGGCGCAGGTCGCGCAGCGCGAGGTCGAGGCCGGCGGCCGGGTCCGCGGACAGCACCGGTTCGACCAGGAGCACCCGCCCGCCCGGCGGGAGTGCGGCGTGGACGGCCGCCAGCTCGGCGAGGACGCCGGCATCGTCCCGGGCAGAGAGCCCGCTCCCGGCGGCGCAGGCGGGCGGCCCGGCCGCCCCCGTGGCGGCGGGGATGGCAGCGGCGAGCCACGCCCGGGCCCCCTCGCTGCCGAAGACGATGGCCGGCGCTGCGCTGCCCGGCGCCCGCCGGAGCGCGTCGGCGGCCGCCGCCGGGGGGAGCTCCTCGCCCGGGCCGGGCAGCGCGCGGGCGGGGCGGCCGGTCTCCACGGCCTGCAGGAGGCCGGCCCAGCCCTCCCACTCCAGGTTCGCCAGCGCGAGCAGCCGCTCCCGGTGCGGCCCGCGCGCGTCCCGGCAGAGCAGGTCGGAGACCGGCGTGGGGCCGAAGCGGCCGTCCCCTGTAGGGGCGAGCACCCCCGCGGCGGCCAGCGCCCGGAGCAGCCGGGCCAGCCCCTCGGGGTGCACGCCCGCCGTGCTGGCGAGGAGCAGCGCCGAGCGGGGCTGGTCGCGCACCAGGTCGAAGATGCCGAGCCGGGCCGCGGCGGCCAGCGCCTGCACGAGCGCGGGCCCGGCGAGCGTCCGCTCGAGCCAGTCCGCGGCCGCGCGCCCCTTCCCGGCCACGCTACACCGCCGCCGGGAGCTCCCGGTGCGCCGCCGCGGCCTCGCGGTCGTCCAGGGTCGGCGCCGGGCGGGCGAAGGCGGGCATCGGGCGGCTCCTCGCGGGTGGCAGGTCGGCCGCATTCTACGCGGCTCAGGGCGCGGCCTCTCCCCCGTAGGCCGCCGGTTCGCTCTCGATGGTCGGGTCGGCGGCGGCGATCGCGGCCGCCAGCCCCGCGTACGCCTCCTCGACCGCGGCCATCGTGGCGGCCCCGTCGCCGGCGAGGTAGGCGGCATCGAGCCCCTTCGTGCAGGCGGCGGCCAGCGCCGCGGGGTCGAGCCGGCCCGGTGCCGCGGTCGCGCAGAGCAGGCGGAGGCCGGCCTGGCGCGCCTGGACCGCGCCGATGGAGCCGTTCGGCGCGCCGTTCAGCCAGAGCCCGAGCTCCGCCCGCAGGTCGAACAGCTGGAGCGCGACCCGCTGCACGGCGGTGAGGGCCGGGTCGTCGCTGCAGGCGAGCGCGCCGGGCAGCGGGGCGGCGGCCCGGTCGGCGCCGGCAGCCGCGGAGGCCTTCGCGCACAGTTCGGCCCAGCCCGCCGGCGTCCCGGCAGCGGTCGCAGCGAGCGCCATCGCCTGCCACTCTGCCGGCGGCACCCCCCGCCAGCCGCCCTCGGCCGGGAACCAGGCGGCGAAATCCCCCTCAGGCAGCTCGACCGGCGCCGGCGTGCCGATCGCCTGGACGTAGGCCGGGACCGGCGCCGGCGGCACGAGGATCGGCCCCACGACGGGCAGCCCGGCGACGCCGGCGGCGAGGTCGGCCGTGTAGCAGCGGGCTGTGCTCAAAAAGAGGAGCGCGAGCACCACCCACGGGAGCTTGCGGAGCATACCGGGATCATCGGCACGGGATGGCCGCTGCCGGAGCGGGCTAGCCCCAGAGCGCCCGCCGGATCGCCGCCGCCGCGGGCGCACCGCCCGCCGGTTCGCGCATGCCCCGCTCGATCCGGACCGCCGCGAGGTTGAGCGCCGCCAGCGCGGCGTCGTCGCCGAGCGTCTCCACCTGGCGGCGCGGCAGCCCGAGCAGCTCCTCCACCCCCCAGGCGATGCCGGCGAGGTCGACCAGGTCGGCCGTGGCCTCCGGTTCGAGCCCCCGCAGGCGGGCGTACTCCATGGCGAGGGCCCGCCGGGCCGGCGCATTGAGCCCGCTGGTGAGGAGGAAGGCCGCCACATCGAAGAGCTGGTGGCCGAACCCGGCGGCGCCGAAGTTCACCAGCCACGCCCGGCCCGGCGCGAGCAGGATGTTCGCCGCGGTCGCCGCCCGGTGCGCGAAGCCGAACGGCCCGGCCAGCAGCGCCTCCCGGGCCGCGGCGAACCCCGGCCCCGCCGCCTCCCGCTCGTGCGCGGCGAAGCCGAGGCGGTAGAGCGGCGGCGCCCCCGGCAGCAGCTCCGCCGGCGGCTTCTCCCAGTCGAGCCCTTCCCGCAGCGGCAGGGCGTGGAGCGCGGCGAGCGCCCCGACGGCCGCCGCGGCCGAGCCCGGCGGCGGCTCTACCTGCAGCGCGGTCAGCCCCGGGACTTCCTCTTCGAGCGTGGCGAGCCCGGAGAAGCCGAGCAGCCGCGGGATGTGCGGGAACCCGGCCCTGCTGAGCGCTTCGAAGACCGCGGCGTGGTTGTGCGCCGCCTCCTCCGGCAGCGGGCGCCGGGCGATGAGGGCCCGGCCGCCCCCGCTCCACCGTTCCGGGGCGCCGGGGGCCTCGCCCAGCGGCTCCCGTACCGGTTCGCTCCCGGTCGGCAGCCCGAGGGCGCGCGCAGCGTCCCGCGGGTCAGCCAGCACGCCCGGCCTCCCTCCGCTGCGGCCGGCGGGCGGGCCGCTGGCAGCGCGGGCAGTAGTGGGTGGCCCGCCCGCCGACAATGCTCCGTTCAATCGGCGTACCGCAGGCGTAGCACGGCTTCCCCGTCCGCCGGAAGACCTGCACGAACATGTGCTGCCGGCCTTCGTTCCCCTGCCCGTCGACGTAGTCGCGGAAGCTCGCGCCGCGGTGGGCGATGCCCCGCTCCAGCACGTCGCGGCAGGCGCGGTAGAGCCGCCCGAGCGCTGCGCGGGAGAGCTGGCCGGCCGGTGTATCGGGCCGGATGCGGGCCGCGAACAGCGCTTCATCGACATAAATGTTGCCGAGCCCGGCGAACCGGCGCTGGTCGAGCAGGACTGCCTTCACCGGCGCGGTCCGCCCTTCGAAGGCCCGGCGGAACTGCGCCTCCGTCAGCCCGGCGTCGATCGGCTCCGGGCCGAGCCGGCCCACCACCTCCTCGGCGGAGGCGTGGATGCGCCAGGTGCCGAACTTCCGCAGGTCGCTCCAGCGCAGGTCGTGGCCGTTATCGAACACAACGCGCGCCCGCTCATACGGCTCGGGCGGGGCAGCGTGGGGCCGCCAGACAAGCCTGCCGGTCATCCGGAGGTGGGCGACCCACCAGCGGCCGTCGTCCAGTTCGAAGAGGAGATACTTGCCGCGCCGGCCGAGCGACCGGATCGTCCGCCCGGCGAGGCTCGCCCGGAGCGTTTCGAGCGGCACCCCGGCCAGCAGGTGAATCGTGCCGGGGTCGACCTCGACATCGACGATGGTGCGCCCGGTGACGAGCGGCGCGAGGTCGCGGCGGATCGTTTCGACTTCCGGCAGCTCGGGCACGCACCGATTGTCGAACCGGCGGCCCCGCTCGCGCCACCCGTGGCATACTGGCGCCCGATGATCACGCACCTTCGCGGCCGGCTCGCGCGGATGGACCTCGCCGGCCCGCTGGTCGAGCTCGATGTCCACGGCGTGCGCTTCGAAATTCTCGTGCCGATTGCGCTCTGGCCCGAGCTGACCGAGCTCGCGGGCGAGGCCGACCTCGCCGCCGGCGAAGGGCCCGAACTCGGCCTCCACATCTTCTATCACGTCACCGCCAACAACCCGACGCCCGTCCTCGTCGGCTTCCTCCGCCGGGCCGAGCGCGACTTCTTCCGCAAGTTCACCATGGTCGAAGGGATCGGCCCGGCCAAGGCGGTGAAAGCGATGAACGTCTCGGTCTCGACCATCGCCCGGGCGATTGAGCAGGAAGACCGGGCCACCCTCGCCCGCCTGCCCGGCATCGGCCCGCGCTCCGCCGACAAGATCATCGCGACCCTCCGCGGCCGCGTGACCGCCGAAGCCGCCCTGCAGGATGCCGGCGTCGAACGGCCGGTCGATGCCGCGCAGTTCGAAGAGAAGCGGCTGCTCGCCGATGCCGCCGAAGCGATTGCGGGCCTCGGCTACAGCCGCGCCGAGGCCCGCCGCCGGGTCGAGGAGGCGGTCCGCGCCGACCCCTCGCTCGATTCGCTCGATGCCGTGGTGATGGCCGTGCTCCGCAGCCTCGACGCCCGCTGAGCTACCGCCGGCTCAGCCCGGCGCGGATCTTTTCGAGCGGGGAGAGCGCCGGCTGGCCGTTCTGGCGCAGGGCCGACCCGGCCGGGATGGCGGCCGCGGCCTCCCGCCGCACGGCCTCGCGGATGCGCGCCAGCGTCTCCTTCGCCGCCGCGAAGCTCGCCTCCACCTCCTCGACGGTCGCGCCGCCGAGCAGCGCCGGGTCGAGCGCCGGCTCGCTCGCGAGGAGCGCGTCGCGCAGGCGGGCGACGGCGCGGTCGTGGGCCGCCCGCGCAGCGGCCAGCGCCTCGTCGCGCTCCGCGAGCTGCGCCCGCAGCTCCTCCAGTTCGAGCACGAGGTCGTCGCGCGCGGGGTCGTTCGGGTCCATCGGGCACCTCCATGACAGGTTCTCGGGCTCGAAGCTGCCCGGCCCGCCGCGGAACGCCAAGGGAAAGGTGGCACGTTCCCCGCTGGCGCGCCGTTTGCTACCTTCGGGTCGATGCACCCCCTGCCGCGCCTCCGCCGCATCCTGCTCGCGCTCGCCCTCCCGGCCGTCCTCCTCGCGGCGGCTGCCTGCGGCGACGGCCCCGACCCGGTCCCGACGCCGACGCCCACGCCCGACTACGGCCAGTTCGGCCCCGCGCCGAAGCTCGGCGGCAACATCCTGAAGGTCTACCCCGAGCACGGCACGACGGTGTCGCAGGCCGCGACCCGCTCGCCGAACCCGGCCAACCCGGGCGGCATCTGCGCCGAGGTCAGCTTCGACGGCACCCCGCAGTACGGCCAGTGGTTCCGCATGGCCGTCGACGGTGTCGAAGTCACTGACAAGCTCACGTGGGTCATCCCCACCCGCGAAGCGCCGGAGAACGGCAGGGTCTGCTACGCGCCGCCCGAGGGGCTCACGCCGGGCCGCCACGAGGCCGCCATCGTCGTGCAGGACCCGCTCAACCCGAATGCGCAGGTGAAGCAGGCGGTCGGCTGGGCGTTCATGGTCGCCGAGTAGCGCCGCCGGGTGGCATGATGCTCCGCCAGGTGCGGGCGCCCGCTCGCCGCTGCGCTGCAGCATGAACAGGACGTTCCACCTCTCGCGCTCGGCCGGATCCGCCCTGCTCGGCGTCGCTGCCGCGCTGCTCCTCAACGCCGCCGTCGTCCGCTTCTGGCTTGCCGATGTCCTTTACGACGAGGACCGCTTCGCGGCGACGGCCGTATCGCTCATGGAGAACGAGACGGTCCGCGCGGAGGTGCGCCGGGTCATCCTCAACCAGGCCGTCGACCAGCAGCCGGACCTCCTCGCTGCCCGCCCGCTCGTCGAGACGGTCGTCGAAACCGCCCTGGTGAGCCGGCCGTTCGAACGGATCCTTGAAGCCGCCGCGCGCGACCTCCACCGGGCGATCTTCGCCGGCGAACGCCAGAGCTTTGTGCTCAATGTCTCGGATGTTGCCCTCCTCGCCGAGGCCGGCCTGCGCGCCAACGACCCTGGGCTGGCCGACCGCTTCCCCGGCGGGCCGAACCTCGGCGCGATCGAGCTGGCGACCCGCAGCGCCGGGACGCGGCTGATCGAGATTGATCGGCAGCTGCGGGCGCTCACCGTGGCCGTGCTCGCCGGTGCCGCAGCCTGCTACCTGGCGGCCGGGCTCATCGGCCACTCCTGACGGGCTGCCTCCACGGCCTTCGGCATCGGGCTCATCGGCGGCGCGCTCTTCACGTGGCTCGCCATCGCCGTCATCGGCGATGTCATTGCTGCGCGGGTGCCCGGGCCGCCTGCCGCCGGCGCCGCTGCCCGCGCAGTCTGGGACCGCTACAGCGAGGAGCTGCGCTGGTGGATGTGGCTCCAGGCCGCGGCCGGCGTGGGGGTCGCCTCCGTCGCCTCCAGCCTCGTCGCCACAACCTCCGCCCGCGACCAGGCTGCGGCCGTGCGGCGCTGGTTCGCGGGCGCCTGGGAGCACCGGGCGGGCCGCGTCGCGCTCGCGGCCGGCGGCGTCGCGGCCGGCGGCGTCGCGGCCGGCATGCTCCTCTTCATTTCGCCCCTGGGCAGCCTCGTGCTGGCCGCGCGCGCCGCGGGGCTGGCGCTGGCCCACCTCGCCGGGGTTGAACTCCTGCGCACCCTCGGGCTCGCCCGCAAGGCCGCCCGTCGCGACCTCCCTGCTCCAGCGCGCCGGGAGGCGGCCGTGCCCGCCCTCTTCGCCGGGAGCACCCTGGCCCTGGCCGGCCTCACTGTCGGCGGCCTGTTCTGGCTCAACCGCGATGCCCTCCGCGCCCCTTCGCCCGCCGACCTCGTCCGTTACGAGGGCTGCAACGGCTCCGAAGCCCTTTGCGACCGCCGCCTGGATGAGGTCGTCTTTGCAGCGACCCACAACTCGATGGGCGCGGCGGAATCGCCCGGCTGGTTCCTCGCCGAGCACATCCACCCGATTGACCGGCAGCTCGAGGACGGCGTCCGGGCGCTCCTCGTCGACGTCCACTACGGCTATCCCACCCGGCGGGGCGTCCGCACCGACCCGGACCTGCTGATCGAGAAGCTCGAGCCGTACTGGGGTCCCCAGGCGCTGGAGGCCGCAACCCGCCTCGCCGACAGTATTGGTCCCATCCCGCCGGGTGCGAAGCCGGGCCTCTACCTCTGCCACGGCTACTGCGAACTCGGCGCCACCCCGTTCGAATCGGTCATGCGCGACCTCCGCACTTTCCTCCGCCGGAACCCCGGCGAGGTTGTCATCCTCGTCCTGCAGGATTACGTCTCCCCCTTCGACGTCCAGGACGCGATGGTCCGCACCGGCCTCATCGACTACGTCGCGACGCTCACCTGGGGCGAACCGCTCCCCACCCTGCGCGCGCTGGTCGAAACCGACCGCCGCCTGCTCGTGTTCTCGGAGAACGTGAAGGATGCCCCCGCGCCGCCCTGGTACCACGATGCCTTCACCTGGATCCAGGACACCCCGTTCCTCTTCCGCTCGGCCGAGGAGTTCAGCTGCGAGCCGTTCCGCGGCCGGCCAGACAGCCCGCTCTTCCTGGTGAACCACTGGGTTTCGAACTTCCCGCCTTCGCCGGCCGATGCCCTCCCGGCGAACAGCGAACCGGTGCTGCGCGAGCGGTTCGAACGGTGCTGGAAGGAGCGCGGCCGGATGCCCAACGTCATTGCCGTCAACTTTTCGGAGACCGGCGACCTGTTCCGTGTCGTCGAGGCCCTGAACCGCGAGGCTGCCGCCCGCTGAGCCGTCAGTCCGGCTCAGGCGGGGCGGCGGCTGCCCGCTCCCCGCTCGCGATCGCGTCGAGGTGGGCCGCCAGCCGCCAGCCGTGGTAGACGACGCGCGCCATCCAGAGCATCGTATCCAGCCGCTCGACGAGTCCCGGCTGCGGCGGCGTGGCCGCGGTCTCGGGCGGCCTCGGGCCGGGAGCGCCGAAGAGCCGGCGCCGCCATGCCCGGACATCCTGGGCAACGGTTTCGACCACGCCCGGGGCGGCCCGCGGCGCAGCCGCCTCGTTGATCAGCCGCCGCCGGCGCGACTCCCGCCAGTGAGCGAACCGGCGGGCAGCCTCCGCCGTTTCCGGCAGCACCGCCCGCAGTTGCCCGGCATCGCCGAAGGCGGCCGCCAGCGATTCGAGCTGTGCCGCAAGCATGGCGCTCCGGCGCGGGAATACCGCCGCGGGCACGAGCGGCGGCCGCCGCTCGGCCACGAGACCGGCCAGCCGATGGAGGTGGTCCACGGCGTGCAGAAGCGAAGCGTACTGCTGACGCGTTGCGGGGTCGCTGCCGGGGTCCACCCGCTCGATGAAGCGCGTCAGCGGCTCGATTGCGGCCGCCGCCTCCGCGGTTGCGCGCGGCGGCACGCCCCGGGCAAGGTCGGCTGCCGCGTAGAGCATGGCCTGCCCGATCGCCGCGGCGGCCCGGCGCGCGGCATCGATCGCGAGGTCCGGCACGGTCGCTACGGCATCGTCCAGGTCCGCCAGGTAGCGCGGGCCCCGCTCCGGCACCAGCCGGGCGACTACCCCGGCGAACGTGCCGAGCACGGGCAGCAGCAGCACCACGCCGACAAGGTTGAACAGCGTGTGGAAGGCCGCGAGCGCCATCGCCGGGTCGCCTTCGCCGGTGGTGTCCTCCGCAGCTTCGACGAACGCAGGGAGCGCCGCGAGCGCGACCACGGCGGTGACGGCATTGAACAGCACGTGCGCGAGCGCAGTCCGCTTCGCCGCCGTCGTCGCGCCGATGGCCGCAATCCCGGCCGTGACGGTCGTGCCCAGGTTCTGGCCGATCGCCAGCGCCGCCGCTTCTTCGAGGCTGATGGCGCCGGAATCGACGGCGGCGAGCGTCGTGGCGATCGCTGCGCTTGATGACTGCATCACGACGGTCATCACGACGCCGATGCCGACCAGGAGGAAGCGGGCGCCAATGCCGCCCCCGGCAAAGCTGCCCGGGTCGATCCGCTCGGCGAGGCCGCCCATTCCCTCCTGCAGCGTGCCGATGCCAACGAAAATCAGCCCAAAGCCGGCCAGCGCCTGCCCGGCGGCGCCCCGGCGCCCGGGGGCCAGCAGCCAGAACAGCGCCCCGGCCCCGATGAGCGGCAGCGTCCACTCCGAAACGCTCACCTTCAGGCCGATCGTCGAGACGAGCCATCCGGTCGAGGTCGTGCCCAGGTTCGCGCCGAAGATGACCCCGACGGCGCCCTGGAAGCTGAGGAGGCCCGCGCTCACAAAGCCGATGGTTGCGAGGGTCGTTGCGCTCGATGACTGGACGAGGGCCGTGATGGCTGCCCCGCTGGCGACCGCGGCGAACCGGTTCCCGGTGAAGCGCCGGAGCACCTCGCGCAGGGCGCTGCCGGCTGCCGTTTTCAGCCCCTCGGTCAGCAGCGCCATGCCGACCAGGAAGATGCCGATGCCCCCGATGAGGGTCAGCAGCACGCCGCTCCCCTCAGACGGCGCCCGGCGGAGCTGCCGCGGCACCAGGCGACTGCCCGGCCTGCACCATCCGGAACGGCAGCGCCTTGTCGATGACGGCCCCGCCCGGCCCCGTGGCCGTGGCGCGCACGCGATACCCGCCGAACCGGGGGAGGTCGACCTGCATCACCACCACGGTGGCCGAGAGCTGGCTGGAGCCCGGCGGCAGCTGCGGCGGCCGGCCGACCTGCATCTGCCCGTCGACCCGGAGCAGCTCGGCGCCGTCGTCGTCTTCGAGCGCCAGGCGCAGGGCGATGGGCAGGTTCGTCTCCTCCCAGGCCACGCGGATGCCGAGGGCGACGGCGAACTGGGCGCGAGCTGGCGCCTGGGGCGCGTGTCGCACATCCCAGCCGCCGCCCATCAGGTACAGCTTCCCGTTGATGACTTCAGCGTGGTCGGCGAGGAGGGCGTAGTCGAATTCCATGCCGGGCAGTCTACCGCCCCGGCGCGCCGGCCGTGGCGTCCTATCCGCCCTGGGCGCTCGCTAACCGGTGTTTTCGGCCCCGCTCCGTAGTGGCAACCGGCCCGCCCCCTAGGTGATCCTCCCGTGCGGCTGGCGCCGGTACGCAAACGATGATGAACACAGCGTTAGCGCGCTGAACGCGCCAGCGACAGGAGGGTTTACGGAATGCGGAAGGCCATTGCGCGGCCGGGATTCCTGCGGTTGCCGCGGTTCATCTCGAACCTCCGCCTCGTCCACAAGATCCTGGGCGGATTTGTCGTCGTCCTCGTCCTGATGGCGGTCGTCGCCGCGATGGGCATCTACCAGCTCAACGAGGCCGCGAAACGCGCCGACAGGATGTACCGGATCAACACGCTCGGTGTGCAGCACTCGGCGATGGCGATCCGCTACTTCAACGCCAGCGCCCGCGACGAGAAGAAGGCGCTGCTCGCCGCCGAAGCGAGCCAGCGCAGCCGCGCGGTCGATGCCTCGAAAGATGGACTGCAGAAGGCCCAGCAGGAGCTCGAGGCCTACCGCGCAACCATCACTTCGAAGGATGAGGCCGATCTCTTCCTGCTCATCGAGGAGCTGGCCCAGCGGGTCGTCGCCGGGCGCACCTCCGTCCTCGACCAGGCGGCGAAGGGCGACCAGGTCGGCGCCGTCATCACCGCCTCGCAGATTGAATCCGATGCCCAGCGGCTGAACGACAACCTCGACCTCCTGGCCCGCTACAACGCCGAGCAGGCCGCGAAGGCGGCCAAGCGGATGGATGCGGCGGCTGCCGATGCGCGGACGGTGCTCATCGGGCTGACAGTTGCCGCCGTTATCCTCGGCTTCGGCGGCGCCTGGGTGCTCGCCCGCTCGATCGCCGGCGCCGCCCGCAAGGCCGCCGATGCCGCCGACCGGATCGCCCAGGGCGACGTCGAGGTCTCGGTCGACATCCAGTCGAAGGACGAACTCGGCCGGATGGCCCGGTCGTTCGAGAACATGACGTCCTACCTGCGCGAGATGGTCGGTGTTGCCAGAGAGGTCGCCAGCGGCAACCTGGATGTCCGGGTGGCGCCGCGCGGCCCCCAGGATGCCCTCGGGCTCGCCCTCCGGGACATGGTCGCAAGCCTCGCGAGGCTCGTCGGCACCGTGCAGGAGAACGCGCAGGCGATCTTCGCGGCCTCGGCCCAGCTCGAGGAGTCGTCCAACCAGATGGCCGCCGCCACGGGCCAGATCGCCCAGGCGATCAACGAGGTCACAACCTCGACCGTCACGCTCAACTCCCTCGCCCAGGAGAGCACCCATGAGGTGACCCAGCTGGCCGCCGGCTCGCAGCAGCTCAGCGCCAGCGCACAGTCGAGCGCCGAATCGGCCGCCGCCGGCCAGCGCGAGGCCGAGGCGATGGGCCAGCGCATCAGCCACGCCTCCTCCGTCTCGCTCGATGTCGCAAAAGCCGCCGAGGAGACGCGCGAGGCCGCCCTCCAGGGCAAACAGGCCGTCGGCCAGGCCGTCGCCGCGATGGAGTCGATCGCCGCTGCCGTCGGCCGTGCCTCGGAGCGGGTCGACGAACTCGGCCGGCTCGGCCAGCAGATCGGCGACATCGTGAAGGTGATCGACGAGATCGCGAGCCAGACGAACCTCCTCGCCCTCAACGCGGCGATTGAGGCCGCCCGCGCCGGCGAACAGGGCCGCGGCTTCGCCGTCGTCGCCGAGAACGTCCGCAGCCTCGCCGAGCGCTCCAAGGCGAGCACCCGCGAAATCGCCGACCTCATCGCGCGGGTGCAGGCCGGCACCCGCGAGGCGGTCGCCGCGATGGCCGAGGGCGTCCGCGATGTGACGAGCGGCCGCGAAATCACCCAGCACGCCGGCCAGTCGCTCGAGGCGATCATCGGCGCGGTCCAGTCGGCCGCCGACCGGATGAAGGAGGTCGCCACCGAGGTGCAGGAGCTCGCCCGGGGCGCCGGACGCATCGTCGAAGCGACCGAGGCGATCGCGCAGGTGAGCCGCGATTCGGCCGCCGGCGCCGCCGAGATGGCCTCGGGCACCGAGCGGGTCGCCATGGTCATCTCCCAGGTCTCGGTCACCTCCGAGCAGACCTCCGCCTCGGCCGAGCAGGTCTCGGCCTCCACCGAAGAGCTCTCCGCGCAGTCGGAAGAGCTGGCGGCAACCGCGAGCCAAATGCGCGAGTTCGCGAAGGCGCTCGCCGAGGCTGCCGGCAGGTTCCGCCTCGCCCAGGGCTGAGCCCCCGGACCGGGCACCGGGTGCTCCAGGGGGAGCGGCTGCGGCCGCTCCCCCGTCCACGTCCGGGGCCGGGCGGGCTATATGCAAACTCATGCACTTGCAAAGAATTGCAGAACGATCCAGACTGACGGCTGCGTCAGCCCGCCGCCGTCGCCCGGTCGTGGTGCCATGGTGCGCGTGCCCGGCGGCGGGCGCGCACCCCACGAGAAGGAGCGCTGCCCATGCCCGTCTACACGCTGCCCGACCTCGCCTACGACTACGGTGCCCTCGAGCCGCACATCAGCGGCGAAATCATGGAGCTGCACCACGCCCGCCACCACGCCGCCTACGTGACCGGCGCCAACACCACCCTCGAGAAGCTGGAGGAGGCCCGCGCGAAGGAGGACTTCTCCACCGTCAACATGCTGGCGAAGAACCTCGCCTTCCACCTCTCCGGGCACATCCTCCATTCGATCTTCTGGAACAACCTGAGCCCCCACGGCGGCGACGAACCGGCCGGCGAATTGCGCCAGGCGATCGAGCGCGACTTCGGCAGCTTCGACGCGTTCATGAAGCAGCTTTCGAACACCACGAACAGCGTCCAGGGCTCCGGCTGGGGCGTCCTCGCCTACGAGCCCGTCTCCGACCGGCTGGTCATCGAGCAGGTGTACGACCACCAGTCGAATATCGCGAACGCGTCCACGCCCATCCTCGTCATCGATGCCTGGGAGCACGCCTACTACCTGCAGTACCGGAACGCCCGGGCCGACTTCGTGAAGGCCGTCTGGAACATCATCAACTGGGAGGATGTGGCCCGGCGCTACCGGGAGGCGCGGGCTGCCCGGGTGCCGATCGTCCGCGCCCCCTGATTGAGCCGCCTCGTCGGCGGAACCCGGTGCGGGGCGCGGTCCACTCCCCTCCCTGCGCCCCGCGACAGTGCGCGGCTGGTGCGAGCGGCCCGGCCCGCCGCCGGCTACAGGTGGAGCGGCGGGCTCTTGCAGGCCTTCTTCAGGCCGACGTACATGCCCCCGCGCACCAGCGCCCGGAGCTGCCGCTGCCGCGCCGGCAGGGCGACGCTCCCGTCCCGCAGGCAGAAGTCGACCAGCGGCCGCACGGCCGCATCCCACGAGAGCTCGGCCGCAACGCGGCCAAGGTTCTCGCGGCACCGCTCCCGGAAGGGCTCGTCATCGAGCAGCCGCTCGATTCCCGCTGCGACGGCCTCCACGTCGCGCTCCGCTACGGTGATGCCGAGCGGCTCCCGCTCCACCCGCTCGGCCAGCACATCCCCACGCGTGCAGAGCAGCGGCACCCGCGCCCGGAAGAGGTCGACGTACCGCGTCCGGAAGGCGAAGCGGGCCTCGAGGTTTTCATAGCCGAGGCAGACGCTGGCGTCGGCTTCCGCGAGGTAGCCGTCGATCTCGGCGTAGGGCACCCAGCCCTCGAGCAGGAAGACCGTCCGCCCGCGCAGCCCCAGCTCCTCGGCCAGCTCGAACGTCCGCCGCGTGACCCCGGCGTTCGGCCCGAAGGCGTAGTCGGGGTGGTTCACGCCCATGAAGACGAGTTTCACCTCCGGCCGGCGTTCGGCGAGCAGGGCCATCGCCCGGAGGAGCGTCTCGGTGTCGTTCCACTCGGTGATGCCGCCGTTCCAGAGCAGCACCCGGTCGCCCGGCCCGATGCCCGGCACCACCCCCTTCAGCACCGGCCCCTTCGGGCGGAGCGGCTGCGACGGCACCCCGTAGGGCACCACGTCGATGTACTGCCGGAGCGACGGGTCGCGCGCGTAGACCGAGGGCGGCACGAGGTCGAGCGCCATCATCATCCCGATCCAGAGGTCCCGCTGTCGGTCGTCGGCGCAGAAGATGAAATCCGCCATCGTGAGCTGCATGTTCAGGTACCAGCGGTTCGACGCCATCCACGTCCGCCGCCACTTCGGCAGGATGTCCCGCTGCGAGAGCTCCATCCATTCGATGAAGAGCGGCGTGAACGCATCGAGCGCCAGCCGGGTCCTCCCCATGAGCCGGATGAACTGCGGCGGAAAGTTCCGGGAAATCGCCACGTCGTGCTGGCCGGCGAGGAAGACGGCATCGGCGTTCGTGGCGTAGGGCTGGATGCGGACCGTCCGGCCCGGCGGCGCCACCTCCCCCCGGTCGCCGGGGACGGCGAGCGTAATCTCCGCCTCGGGCAGGGCCCGGCTGAGCGCCCCGGCCAGCTGGTAGGCTCGCACCCCGGGCGAGGCCATCCGCGGCCCGACCGCCGCCCGCGACAGGACGAGAAGCTTCACTTCGCGCTCCCCCCGCCGGCGAAGCGCGCCAGCCGCTCCTGCCGGAGCCGCTCCTTCTTCTCCGCCGCCTCCAGCCGCTCCGAGCGCTGCTTCAGCTTCCGGTCGAAGAGGTTGAAGACGGCGCGCCGCGCGGTGTAGGCGGTCAGCCGCTGGGCCAGCCCGGGCAGCCGCTCCCACTTCGGTGAAATCGGCTCGCCGGTCTCCATGCAGAAACGGATCAGCGGCTTGAGCGTCTCACGCCACTGTAGCCGCGGCCGCGCGGCCGCGAGGTTCGCCCTGCAGCGGGCATACAACTCCCGGTCGTCGAGCAGCTTCGCGATCGCGCGGGCGAGCGCCGGCGCATCCCCTTCGGGCACGACGAGCCCCCAGCCCTCCTGCGCCACCTCCTCCGCCAGCACGTCGCCGTGCGTGCAGATGAACGGCAGCTCGCCCCAGATCAGGTCGACGAACCGGGTGCGGTGGCTGTAGCGGGTCTCCATGTTGTCGAAGTAGGTGCAGACCGAGATGTCGGCCTCCAGCACGTACTGCTTCGCCTCGTCGTGGGAGACCCAGCCCTCCTCGAAAAAGACCGTCCGGTTCAGCTGGCCGTTCCGGGCGGCGATCGCCTTCGCGTCCTGGAAGCGAACGCCCTTGCCGAGTTCGCGGATGCCCGGGTAGGAGGCGCCGAGGAAGAGCAGCTTGACATCGTCGCGGTTCAGCAGGCGGAGCGCCTCGATCAGCGTCGCCGGGTCGTACCACTGGATGATGCCGCCGTTCCAGAGGATGATCCGGTCGTTCTCGCCGAAGCCGGGCCGCACGCCGCGGAGCACCCGCTTCCCCGGGACGGGCGGTTCGGGCCGGATGCCGTGCGGCGCCGAGTCGATGTAACGGCGAAGCGTCGGGTCGGCCTCGTACACCCGCGGCGAAATCAGCCCGAGCGAGGTCATCATCCCGATGTAGCTGTCGCGCTGGCGTTCGTTGCAGGTGAGGATGAAATCGGCGAGCGTCAGCTGCATGCCGAGCACGGCCCGCGTCCGCTCGGCCCAGGCGTCGCGGTGGCGCCCTTCGTAGTGCTGCATCCCCACCTCCATCCACTCCATCGCGTACTGCGAGAAGAGGTCCACCACGTACCGCTTCCACGGGTAGAAGATGGCGATGTGCGGGGGGAGCATCGAGCTGATGACCACATCGTGCGCGGCTGTCAGCTGGAGCAGGTTTCGGGCGCTCCAGCGGGTCACCCGGTAGGCGCCGTCGGCCGGCTGTTCGAAATCCTCGTTCGGCCCGGCGAGCGTGACCTGCGCCCCCGGCACGTGCTCGGCCAGGACGCGCGCCTGGGCCGTGGCGCGGATACCCGGCGCGGACATGTGGCTGCCGAGGTACCCCCGGGCGAGGATCAGGATGCGCGGCCCCATGGGGGGCGATGGTACGGCCCGTCGCGGGCTGGCGGAAGCCGCCACGCGGGACAGCGCCGGCCCCGGTTGACCGCACCCCCGGCCGATCTACGCTACGTCCAGCGTGTTACGGGCACTTGACACCTTTATCGGCGGCCAGGGCCGCCGGTTCGTTGTCCGGCGTTTTGTCCGGCCGGCGCAGCGCTTTGCCGCCATCGAAGCCTCGGGCGGCATCGTCCTCCTCCTCGGCGCCCTCATCGCCCTCGCCTGGGTGAACTCCCCCTGGGAGCAGAGCTACCACGACCTCTGGGAGACGGAACTCGCCCTCGACCTCCACCTGTTCAAAATCGAGCAGCACCTCGGGCACGCCGTGAACGACGGCCTGATGGTGCTCTTCTTCTTCGTTGTCGGCCTCGAAATCAAGCGCGAGCTGGTCTCCGGCGAACTCTCGAGCCCGCGCCGCGCCATCCTCCCGGCTGCGGCCGCGCTCGGCGGCATGCTCGGCCCGGCGCTCATCTACACCGCCTTCAACATCGGCACCGAGACCGCGCACGGCTGGGGCATCCCCATGGCCACCGATATCGCCTTCGCCGTCGGTGTGCTCACCCTCCTTGGCAGGCGCGTGCCGGCGCCGCTCAAGGTCTTCCTGCTCGCCCTCGCCGTCGCCGACGACCTCGGCGGCATCGTCGTCATCGCCGTCTTCTACACCGAATCGCTCTCGTTCGAGGCGCTCGGCTGGGCCGCGCTCGTGCTCCTGGTCATCCTGGTCATCAACCGCGGCGGCGTCAGCGCCATCGGCCCCTACGTCTTCCTCGGGGTGCTCTTCTGGGCCGCGATGCTCAAGTCCGGCATCCACGCCACCATCGCCGGCGTCATCCTCGCCATGCTGACCCCGTCGCGCCCGTACTACACCGATGAGGATTTCGACGCGACGCTGGAGCGCCTGCAGACCGAGTACGCGCTCGCCCGCGCCGATGGCGACCACGACCGGATGCAGCAGGCGCTCGCCCAGATCGAAGACCTGGCCAGCGGCATGGAGAGCCCCCTCGACCGGCTGGAGCACCGACTCGCGCCCTGGACGGCGTTCGTTATCGTGCCGATCTTTGCGATCGCGAATGCCGGCGTGGCGGTCTCCGGCGAGATGCTGCGGGAGGCCGTCTCCAGCCCGGTGACGCTCGGCGTTGCCCTCGGCCTCGTGCTCGGCAAGCCGATCGGCATCTTCCTCACGAGCTGGGTCTGCGTGCGGCTCGGGCTGGCCCAGCTCCCGGCCAACACCAGCTTCCGGCAGGTGCTCGGCGCCGGGATGATTGCCGGCATCGGCTTCACCGTCGCGCTCTTCATCGCCGGGCTCAGCTTCGAGAACCCGGCCCACCTCGACGAAGCGAAGGTCGGCATCCTCGCCGCCTCGGCCCTCGCCGGCGTTCTCGGCTCCGCCTACCTCCTCCTGCTGCCCGCGCCGAAAAGCTCCGACGCCGGGCTCGAAGCAGCCCGCGCCGCCAGCGCCTCCCACGCCTGACCGCCCCGGGGCCGGTGACGCCCGCCGCTTGGCGCTGCCGTACGGCCCTGCCAGCGTGGCGGCATGCGCACCCTCCCTCCCTCGCTCCTCGCCCACCAGTCCGGCCCGCGCCGCCGGCCGGCGCTCCGCGTCATCCTCTCCCGGCGGCGGGCGGCGATCGCCCTCCTCGCGTTCGGCCCGCCCGCCACGATGCCCGGCACGGAGGCGCCCCACGCCCTCGCCCTCACGGCTGCGGGCACGCTCGTGCAGGCCGTCAATGATGGCGGCGCCCTCCGGGTGCGGCGCTCCTGGGGCGCGTGGTCGGCGCCGCTCGCCGCCCTTCCCGCCGGCGCGCCGGTCGCCCTGGCCGCTGTGCCCGGCGAAGCCGTCATCGCCTTCGCCGACGGGCCCGCCCTGCGCACGCTCAGCTCCTTCGACGACGGCCTCACCTGGTCGGCGCCCGTTACCCGCGTGACCGAAAGCGGCGCCATCGGCACGCTTGCCCTGGCGGGCCGCCAGTCGAACGGCAACCTTTGCGCCTTCTACACCGTTGGGACGGCACCGCCGGTGAAGCGCCTCCGCCGGACGGGCGGAACCTGGGCAGGCTCGGGCACCGCCTGGACCGCCTCCGCGGCCTGGAGCACGATCTCCGGCCTCGCCGCGGTCCACGTCCCGGACGACTACCACCTGGTCGTGACCGGCACCGCGCCCGGCTCCGGCGACGCCCTCGCCGCTGCCCACGTGATGGGCGACGGCACCCTGCCCGCCAACGCGTGGTTCGGCCCCGCGGTCGTCGCCCGCGCCGACGCCCTCGCCGGCATCGCCTTCGACCGGCCCGCCGTCGCCGCGGCCGACCTCCCGGTGGCCGCCTTCCGCGAGGTGCGCGCCGGGCCGGTGGCGGAGACCCGCGTCATGGTCGCCCAGGCGGTGACGGCCACGCTTGCGCCCTGGTCGGAGCCCGTGCCGCTGGCCGGCGGGGCGCCGTACGGCCTCGCCCTCGCCGCCGACGCCGCGCAGCTCGTCGCCGCCTCGCCGACCTCCCGCAGGGCAGCCCCGCTCGGCGACCTGCTCGACGTCTCTGGCCGGCTGCGCGGGCTCCGCTGGACGCTCGGGCCGGCGGCCTCGGCCGGGGAGCTCGACCTCGACGACCGGGACGGCCTCGCCGGTTCGCACCCGCTCCTCGGGCCGGGCGCGGGCGTGGAGGTGAGCTTCGGCTACCGCTCCGGGCCCGGCGGCGCGCCCGAGTACGGCCTCGTCCTCCGCGGGACGGTCGCCCGCGCCGTCCGCCGCCGCGCCGGGGGCGTGCAGTCCGTGCGGCTCACGGTCGACGGCCCCTGGGAGCGGCTCGCCGCGTATCGCGCCCCGGCCAGCTGGGCCGCGCCGCCCGGCGCCACCCGCGGCGAGGCGATCACCTGGCTGGCCGCGCGCGCCGGGCTGCCGGTTACGGCCGCGGCCGACCTCCCGCCC
The DNA here is from genome assembly GCF_002563855.1 of Tepidiforma thermophila. Lineage (NCBI taxonomy): Bacteria > Bacillati > Chloroflexota > Tepidiformia > Tepidiformales > Tepidiformaceae > Tepidiforma > Tepidiforma thermophila. The sequence continues at coordinate 476,166 of NZ_PDJQ01000001.1, read as the reverse complement.
TCCGGCGCCTGGACCACCGAAACCGTCGCCTTCGTGATCCAGGCCGGCGAGCCGGCGCTCGCGGCTGCGCTCCGCCTGCTCGAACCCACCGCCGACGCCTTCCGCGCGGAATCCGGCCTCGAAATCTGCGGCCTATCCCCCGGCGACCCGCCGGCGGCGCTCCTCGGTGCTGGCGGCCACCCGCTGCTCGCGTTCGAGCCGGCGGCCCGGGCGCGCCCAGCCTGGGTCCGGGTCCAGGGCGACGGGCGCCTCGCCGAGGCGTACCGCGGCGCCGACCTCCTCCGCGACGGCCCGGCGCTCCTCCTCCGCCGCGAACTCGGCGCTTCCAGCGATGCGCTCGCTGCCGCTTTCGCCGAGCGGCTGCTCGCCCGGCTCCGGCGCGCCCCGGTCCTCGCCCGGGCGCGCATCCCCTTCCACGCCGGGCTGCAGCTGTACGACGTCGTGTCCTGCGCCCACCCGCTCGCCGGCCCGGCGCCCGTGGACTACCGCGTGCTCGGGATGACGGTGGACTGCCGCGCCGGCCTCGCCTTCGAGAGCCGGCTCGACCTCGGGGAGGCAGGGTGATGGCGCTCCGCCGCGGCCGCCTGCTCGCCTTCGATGCCGCCACCTGGACGGCTGCCCTCCGGCTCGACGGCTCGCCCACCGCGCTCGTCACCGGCGTGGCGGTCAGCCGGGCGCTGCCTGCCGCGGAGCTGACACCCGGCCGGCGCGTCCTCGTCGAAACCGGCGACCACCACCACCCCGCCGATGCCGTCGTTATCGCGGCATGGTAGCGTGCCGGCGCGTCAGTACTGGGCCTCGAGCGCCTCCTCGTCGGAGTCGAACGTGTAGACCACGAGCTCGCCGTTGTCCCACCGTTCGCCGTTCTCGTCGACGCCCGGGGGCACCGGCTCCAGCGGGTCGAACAGCAGGCCGACCACCTGTTCGTAGCTCGCGACGCGATGGTCCTCGTCGAGGGCTGCCTCCACGTGGACGAGCGGGATGTCTTCATCGGGCAGCACGAGGAACTCCTCGGGCGGGTCCTCGTTCGTGAAGACGGGGCCGATCCGTTTCCCTTCGCGGTCGCGGTAGATGCCCTCCACGAGGTACGGCGCGCCGGTGTGGGCGAGCGGCTCGCCAAAGGCGCACCGGTAGGCGATGCGGCGGTGGCGGCGGCTGCCCGTGAGGGCGCCGGGGGGCGGTTCGACGCTGGCCATAGCGGGAGGCTCCTGCCGGGGTGGTTGTACCGAGAGCCTGCGGCAGCGGCGCCGGCCGCGCAACGTCCGCGCGGGCCCCTGCAGCCGGGCTGCCCGGCCGAATCCGGACTCAGGCCCGCTTGAGGAGCTGCGCCTCCAGTTTCCGCGCGAGCAGCAGGATGAAACCGATGAGCCAGCCCAACAGCGTTCCGCTGAGGACCGTCAGGCCTGCGATGGCCAGGCGCGCACCCAGGCTGGCGAACAGCGAGGCATCGTCACCCGCCGGGGCGGTGAACCAGCCGTCACCGCCGGAGAGCCTGTCGACGGCGTCCATCGCGGTGACAGCGAGGACGTAAACGAAGAAGAGCACGGTGCCGAACCGCGCGAGCCGGCCCGGCGTCGGGGGCAGGGGTATAAGCCATCGGCGGAACTGCTGCATCCTGCTCACTCCGTCAGAACCACCGCACGCTGACGGCCGGTGTGCAATTGCCCCACGCATCGACGAGAGCGCTCACGTGGACGCTGAACAGCGGGAAGCCAATCGGCTTTGTGCCGTACTTCATGGTCGCCCTGCCATTGCCCCAGGCGTGCTGCCAGCCGGGTGATCTGATTCTAGCGAACTTCCGCCCCCTTACGGGCTTTTCCCGATTTTTCGCAGGAAATCCCTCGCCGGATGCCCCGCGCGTGCCGATACCCACGTCGGAGCCCCCGCGGCTCCGCTACGCTTGGGACAGGAGGCCCAGCCGCCATGCCGTCCTCGCCGCTCGAGCGCATTATGCAGTCCGAACGGCTGCCTACCATCCCTGCCGTGGCGGTCCGCGTCATCGAGCTGGTCCAGCGCCCCGACGTCTCCCTCGACGAGCTCGGCGCCATGATCGAGCGCGACCCCGCGCTCGCCGCCCGCGTCCTCCGCATGGCCAACTCCGGCTTCTACGGCCGCCCGCGCTCCATCTCCCGCGTGCGCGACGCGGTGCTCATCCTCGGCCTCCGCACCGTCAAGACGCTCGCCCTCGGCTTCACCCTCGTGCACGACCTCCGGGCCCGCGAAGGCGTGGGCCTCGACCACACCTGGCTCTGGCAGCGCAGCCTCTACGCCGGCGTCGTCGCGCGCGGCGCCGCCGCCCGGGCCGGCCTCCGCACCGCCGATGAGGCGTTCCTCGGCGGCCTCTTCCATCTCCTCGGCGTCATCGCCCTCGAATCTGCCCTCGGCGACGAGTACCGCGCCCTCGCCAGCGCAGCCGGCCGCGACATCGACCTCCTCCGCGCCCGCGAGTTCGAGCGGTTCGGGGTCGACCACAGCCGCGTCGGCGCGAGCCTGGCCGAGCGCTGGAACCTGCCCGCGGCCCTGGTCGATTCCATCCGCCACGCCGCCGACCCGGGCGAAGCACCGCTCGAGACCGCTCAGCTCGTCATGTGCGTCCACGCCGGCTGCGCCGCGGCAGATGTCATCCTCGGCGAGCGCCCTGGCGAGCGGCTCGGCCAGCTCCGCACCGCCTGCGAGCGGCTCGGCCTGCCGCCCGAGGCCGCGGAGGAGCTCGTCGCCGACGGGCTCGCCGGCGGGGCCGCGCTCGGCGCCACCCTCGACATCCCGGCCAGCTGCCTCGAACCCGAGGAGGTGCTCGCCCGCGCCAACGAGGCGCTCCTCCGCCTCACCATCGAATCGGAGCGCGAAAACGCCGCCCTCCAGGCCGAGCGCGAGCAGCTCATCCAGCAGGCCTCCACCGATGTCCTCACCGGGGTGGCCAATCGCCGCCATTTTCACGAGTTCCTCGAAGAGCACTTCCGCCTCGCCGCCCGCTACGGCACGCCGCTCAGCCTCTTCCTCGTCGACCTCGACCGCTTCAAGCAGCTCAACGACACCTACGGCCACCTCGTCGGCGACGAAGTGCTCCGCGCCGTCGCCCAGCGGATGCGCGCCCACCTGCGCGATGCCGACCTCCTCGCCCGCTTCGGCGGCGAAGAGTTCGTCGTCGTCCTCCCCTCCACGCCGCTCGAGGGCGCGGTCCAGAGCGCCGAGCGGGTCCGCGAGGCCCTCGCCGCCCGGCCGATCGAGGCTGCCGGCCAGGAGATTCCCGTCACGGCGTCCTTCGGCGTCTCGGCCTACCGCGCCGATGCCCTCATGACGCCCGAGTGGCTGATCAAAGAGGCCGACCTCGCCCTGTACGAAGCGAAGCGCGCCGGCCGCAACTGCGTGCGCGCCGCCGGCGATGAAGTGTCCACCCGCTTCTGACCCGGCAAATTCAGGGAATTCCCCGAGCCGCGGCGGCGATCTTCCGGGTACGCTACATCGTGCGCCGGCGGGGGGCGCCCTGTCATGACCAACGAGCATCCCGGCACGGCCGGGCTCGATGCCCTCTTCGCGCTCGACCTCTTCCCGGCCGGCCTCTTCCAGGCCGACCTCCAGGGCGCCTGCACCCGCGTCAACCGGCGCTGGTGCACGCTGACCGGGCAGACCCCCGAGCAGGCGCTCGGTTACGGCTACCTCGGCGTCATTCACCCCGACGACCGGCCGCGCGTCATCGAGGCCACCCGCCTTGCGATCGAAGCCGACCGCCCCCTGCGCGTCGAGTACCGGGTCCTCCGCCCCGGCGGCGAGGTCGCCTGGGTGCTCGTCCAGGCCGTCGCGCTCAGCGACGCCGCCGGTCAGCGCATCGGCTACATCGGCATCATGACCGATATCACCGGCCGGGTCGCCGCCGAGATTGCCCTCCGCGAGAGCGAGGAGCGCTTCCGGCGCCTCATCGAAGGGAACCCCGAGGCGATCGCCATCCACCAGCGCGGCGTCGTTGCCTACGTCAATCCTGCAGCGGTACGGCTGATGCACGCCCGCGACCCCTCCGACCTCGTCGGCCGCCCGGTGCTCGAGTTCGTCCACCCGGCCTACCACGACCTCGTCCGCGAGCGGATGCGCCGCCTCGCCGCGGGCGAGGCCGTCGGACCGGCGGAAGAGGAGTTCATCTGCTGCGACGGTGCAGTCATCCGGGTCGAAACGGTCGCCGGGCCGACGGTCTTCGGCGGCGAACCCGCCGTCCAGCTCTGGGTGCGCGATGTGACCGAGCAGCGAAAGGTCGAGGCGCTCTACCGCGTCGTGGTCGAATCGGTCCGCGACGCCATGTGGATCGCCGACCTCGACGAGGCCGGCGAGTGGCGTCTTGCGTTCGTGAACAGCGCCTACTGCCGCGGGGCAGGCGTCGAGCCTGCGGACGTCCTCGGGAAGACCTCGGCCGAGCTGGCCGCTGCCGGCTACCTGACGCCTGAGGCCGCCCGCCAGCGCGAAACGTTCTACCGGCAGGCAGCCGCTGCGGGCCGGTCCGTCGAGTACGAATTCGCCGGCACCTGGGCCGGCCGCCCGTTCGATATCGCCACGACGCTCACCCCGGTCCCTGGGCCCGACGGCGTCGTCCGCCGGATTGTCGGCTGGTCGCGCGACCTCAGCCGCCGGCGCGAGCAGGAGCGCCGCCTCGCCGAATCCGAGGCGAACTACCGCGCCGTTGTCGAAGGGACGAGCGACGCCATCTGGGTCGCCGAGAAGGAGGCCGAGGGCGTCTACCGCATTGCCCTGGCCAACCGGCGCACCGCCGAGATGCTCCGGATGCCGCTTGACGAGGTCATCGGCCGGCGCATCGACGAAGCCCTGCCGCCGGAGGCTGCCGCCCGCGCCATCGAACGGTACCGCCAGGCCGAGGCCGCCGGGGGCCCCGTCGAGTACGAAACCATCATCGAGCGGCCTGGCTACCGGCTGGAGGTGGTCACCCACCTCACGCCGATCTTCGATGAGGCCGGGCGCTGCGTGCGGATCATCGGCTCCGCCCGCGACGCTGCCGAGCGCCGCAAGGCCGAACTCGCGCTCCTCCAGGCCCAGAAGCTCGAGAGCCTCGGCGTGCTCGCCGGCGGCATCGCCCACGACTTCAACAACCTCCTGACCACCATCCTCGGCAACCTCTATCTCGCCCGCACCGAACTCCCGCCCGATAGCCCCCTGCGCGAGTCGCTCGACGATGCGGCCCTCGCCGCCGAGCGCGGGGCCGAGCTGGTCCGGAAGCTGCTGTCGTTCAGCAAGCCGGGCATCGCCGCCCGGGAGCCGGTCTCCCTGCTCCGGCTCATCGAGGAGACCACGGCCCTCGTGCGCCGCACCCTCACGCCCGCCGTCCAGCTCGTCGTCCACGCCGACCCGGGCGACGACACGGTCATCGGCGAGTTCGGCAGCCTCCAGCAGGTGCTCCTGAACCTGCTCCTCAACGCCCGCGACGCGATGCCCGAGGGCGGCGTCATCCGCATCACGCGCACCACCCGGCGCATCGGCGAAGACCCGTCCTGGGCGCGGCGGGGCGTCCTCCCCGGGACCTACCACGAGGTCGCCGTCGCCGATACCGGCACCGGCATCCCGCGGGCCATCCTCGGCCGCATTTTCGACCCGTTCTTCACCACTAAGGGCATCGGCAAGGGGACCGGGCTCGGCCTCTCGACAGCCCTCAGCATCGTCCGCGCCCATGGCGGCTGGCTCGACGTCGAGAGCGACGAGGGGCGCGGCAGCACCTTCCGCATCCTCCTCCCCGTCGCCGCGGCGGACGACGCCCCCGGGCCGGGGCCGGGCGGCTAGCCGCCCTGGATGCTCACGAGGAACTCGACCCGATCGCCGTCCGTCAGCGGCGTCGCCATCGATGCCTGCTGGTCATTCACGACGACCATCACGGCCTCGGCGTCGACCTCCGAAAAGCCCTCCCCGGTAAAGATCGCGAGCGGGGTGAGCCCCTCGCGCCACTCCACGGTCGTCTCGGGCTGTTTCGAATGGGTCCGCTTCACCAGCGTCGGGAACCATTTCACGCGGATGCTCATGCTGCGTAGCCTACGCGGCCCCACGCGAACGCGGGAGGGCGATTACCAGCCGGGCCCCTGGGCGCCGCCGCCCCAGAGCGCAGGGAGCGGCCCCGCCGGCACCCGCACCCGCAGCGCGCCGGGCTCGACCCGGAAGGTCATCGGCGTGGCGCCGACGGTGTCGCCGTCGAGCTGCACCGGCAGGCCCGGCGTTTCGACCGCGATCTCCGCGAACCGCCCGCCGACAACGTGCCGGCCCTCGCGCCGGCCGGCGAGCACCCGGACGGCCATCGCCAGCGTCTCCCCGGGCCCGTGCGGGCAAAAGGCGACCAGGTCGAGCCGCCCGTCATCGACCCGCGCCTCCGGGGTCAGGTGGATCCGGCCGCCGTACAGCCGCGTATTCCCCAGCACCATCCAGGCGAGCGGCTCCCGGTAGCTGCGGCCGTCGGCCCGCCAGCGCGCCGGGTGGGTCCGCAGGGCCGGCAGGTGGACGAGCGCGTTGAGGATGTAGGCGAGGTCGCCGGCCGCGCGCTTCAGCCGGGGGTTCACCCCTGCCGCAATCTCGGCATCCCAGCCGATGCCGGCCATCAGCAGAAAGGCATGGCCGTTCGCCCGGCCCAGGTCCATCGCGGCCGTTTGCCCCGCGAGGTGGAGGTCGACGGCCGCGAGCACGTCCTGGGGGATGCCGGTTTCGCGGGCCCAGATGTTCACCGTGCCGGCCGGGATGGCGGCCAGCGCGGTGGCGCTCCCGGCGAGCCCCTCGGCCGCCTGCCGCAGCGTGCCGTCGCCGCCGACCACGAAGCAGAGGTCGTCGCCCCGCGCGGCCGCGGCCCGCGCTTCGGCAGTCGCCTCCTCGGGCGAACCGGGCACCGCCAGGCGCACCTCGATGCCCCGCTCCTCGAGGCGGCGAACCACCTGCGCAGCATCGAACCGCCGCGCGACCCCGCGCGCTGCGGGGTTCACAAGCAGGGTAGCGGTGCGTACCTCGGTCATGGTGAGGGGGTGCCCGGCCGGGCAGCCTCGAGAGTATACCCCCGCCCGGCAGCCCGGCGGCCCGGCGCTGCCTCAGCCCAGAGGGTTCCGGCCGATGACCAGCTCCTCCACCTCACGCCCGCCGACCAGGTGCTCGGCAGCCACCCGCTCCAGGTTCTCCGGCGTCAGGCACGCGTACCACGTCCCCTCGGGGTAGACCACGGCCGTCGGCCCGGCCGCACAGATGCGCAGGCACCCGACCTTCGTCCGGTAGAGCTTCGGCGCGCCGGGCGTCCGGTTCACCTTCGCCGCCAGCGCTTTCAGCCGGTCCCACGCCCGCTGCCCCTCCTCAGGCGTGCAGCAGTCCGGCCCGGTGCACAGGAGGATATGCCGCTCGTAGCTCCCGATCTCGCGCTGCTGCGCAGCCTCCCGGGCCGCAGCCAGCCGTGCGTCGTGCTCGTCCATCGCCCCCGATCGTAGGCGCTCCTCATCGAACGAGACAGCACCGCCGAATCGGCGCCGGCCGCCGCTCAGTCGACGAGGATGCCCGGGTTCAGCAGCCCCTGCGGGTCGAGCGCGGCCTTCACCGCCCGCAGCGCCTCAGCGAAGAGCGGCGGCCGCTGCTGGCGGTACCAGGGCATGTGGTCGCGCCCCACTGCGTGGTGGTGGGTGATCGTCCCGCCCCCGGCGATGACGGCGTCGCTCGCGGCCTGCTTGATGGCGGCCCAGGTCTCCAGCTCGCCGCCCGGTTTGCCGAGCACCTGGAAGGTGTAGTACGGCGCCGGCCCATCAGGGTAGACGTGCGTGAACCGGCAGGTCAGGCTCCCGCCGCTTGCTGCCGCAATCGCCGCCCCGACGTGTTCGCGAATGACCCGGTCGAACTCGGGCCAGCGGTCCCACGTGATCGCGGTCTCGAAGGTATCGCCGACGACCCCCGTGCCGGCTGTCAGGTTCCGCTGGTACGGCGCCCGGATGAAGGCGTTCCGCCAGGCGCCCACGGCGCCCTGCCGCCCGGCGTCTGCGTCGTCCGTCCCATCCGCAATGCGGATGCCGGCGGCATCGACCTCGCCGCCGCACTCCCGCGCGATGCGCACCGCCTCCTGCAGGTACGGCCCCTGCGGCACCTCCGCGGATTCGAAGCCGAGGATGAGCAGCGCGTGCACGCCGTCGCCGCCGGCCGCAGCCTCGGCTTCGGCGGGGTCGAGCAGCCGGCAGTTCGCCGGCCAGAGTTTCGCCTGCACCACCCGCCGGGCGGCTTCGTACCCGGCCTCCCAGGTCGGGAACAGCATTCCCGCTGAGGCCCGGAACCGCGGCCGCGCCTGGAGCCGCATCCACGCCTCGGTGATGATGCCGAGCGTGCCCTCGCTGCCGATGACCAGCCGGTCGGGGCTCGGCCCTGCGCCCGAGCCGGGCAGCCGCCGCGACTCCCATACGCCCTTCGGCGTGACCATCCGGACCGATTCGACGAAATCGTCGATGTGGGTGTGGTTCGTGGCGTAGTGCCCGCCCGAGCGGGTCGCAATCCAGCCCCCGAGGCTCGACCACTCGAAGCTCTGGGGGAAGTGCCGCAGGGTGAGCCCGTGCGGGCGGAGCTGCTCCTCCAGCGCCGGGCCCAGCACCCCGGCCTGGATGCGGGCCGCCCGCGACACCGGGTCCACCTCCAGCACGCGGTTCAGCTCGCGGAGGTCGATGCTCACCACCGGCCGGTCGCCGGCGGGCGGCTCGACGCCGCCGACCACCGACGAGCCGCCGCCGTACGGGACCGCGGCCGCGTTCACCTGGGCGCACCATTCGAGCACGGCGACGACCTCTGCCTCGGTCCGCGGGAAGGCCACCACGTCGGGCGGGTTCGGGAATTCGCACCGGAACGCCCGGACGATGTCGCGGAAGCTCTTGCCGTAGTGGTGAGCGGCGCGCTCGTGCGTGTCGGTCGTGCAGATTTCGGCCAGCGCCTCCGGCGGGGCGATGCGCGGCGGGCGGAGCTGCACCTGCTCGATGCGCGGCACCGGCGGCGCCTCGACCGGCACCCCGTACCGCGCCGCAAGCCGTGCCGCGGCCTGCTGCCGCTGCTCGTTCGTCGGTTCCTCTGCCTCCAGGCCCCACGCCCAGAAGCTCCGTCGTCCAGTCATGCGTCACCTCCCGCGCTGCACCGCGGATGATAGCCCCCCGGGAGGGAGGAGGGTTGCCCCGCCCTGCCCTTCCTCCCCACCGAGGGAGGAGCTTGGAGGTTGGAGGTTGGAGCTTGACAGGCCGAACCCGCCCGCGACACTCGCTCCCGGCTCCCGGCTCCCGGCTCCCGGCTCCCGGCTCCCGGCTCCCGGCTCCCGGCTCCCGGCTCCCGGCTCCCGGCTCCCGGCTCCCGGCTCCCGGCTCCCGGCTCCCGGCTCCCGGCTCCCGGCTCCCGGCTCCCGGCTCCCGGCTCCCGGCTCCCGGCTCCCGGCTCCCGGCTCCCGGCTCCCGGCTCCCGGCTCCCGGCTCCCGGCTCCCGGCTCCCGGCTCCCGGCTCCCGGCTCCCGGCTCCCGGCTCCCGGCTCCCGGCTCCCGGCTCCCCGCTCCCCGCTCCCGGCTCCCCGCTCCCCGCTCCCTCCTCCCTCCCCCCTCTGCTACTCTCGCCCTGTCCCCATGCTGTTCTGCGAATCGGTCTCCAAAGCCTTCGGCGGCCGCGAAATCCTCCGCGATGTCTCCTTCGTGGTCAGCGAGGGCGAGCGCGTGGGGCTCGTCGGCCCGAACGGCGCCGGCAAGTCCACCATCCTCCGCCTCATCGCCGGCCTCGAAACGCCCGATACCGGCCGCGCCGGCTACCGCGGCGGCGACCTCGGCTACCTCCGCCAGGAAGCCGGCCTCGACGACGACAACACCCTCCTCCAGGAGCTCTGGCGCGCCTTCCCCGAGGCCGCCGCCATCGAGCGCGAACTCGCCCGCGTCGCGGCAGCCATCGAAGCCGGCGAAGGGGACCTCGATGCCCTCGTCGACGAGCAGGCCCGCCTCTTCGAACAGTTCGATGCCCTCGACGGCTACCGCATCGAAGCCCGCATCGGCCGCGTCCTCGATGGCCTCGGTTTCGAACCCGCAGACTGGCAGAAGCGCTGCGGCGAGTTCTCCGGCGGCTGGCAGATGCGCATCGCCCTCGCCAAGGTCCTCGTCCGCCGCCCGGAGAACGTCCTCCTCGACGAGCCGACCAACCATCTCGATGCCCGCGCCCGCGACTGGCTCGCCGACGAGCTGAAGGAGTGGGATGCCGCCATCCTCGTCGTCACCCACGACGGCGAGTTCCTCGACCGCTTCGCCACCCGCATCCTCGACCTCCGCGACCGCACCATCGAGAGCTACACCGGCAACTACACCGCCTTCCAGAAGCAGAAGGCCGCCCGCCTCCAGGCGCTCGACCAGGCGGCCGCCCGGCAGGAGCGGGAGATCGCCCGCCAGGAGCGGTTCATCGAACGCTTCCGCGCGAAGGCCACAAAGGCGGCCCAGGTGCAATCACGCGAAAAGCAGCTCGCCCGCATCGAGCGGATTGAGCGCCCGAAGAAGGAGGCCGAGGTCCACTTCGAGATCGCCGCCCACGGCCGCACCGAGCGCGATGTCCTCGTCTTCAAGCACGTGAGCCACGCCTACGGCGACCATATCGTGCTCGTCGACGTGAACCTCCACATCGAGCGCGGGCAAAAGGTCGCGCTGGTGGGCCCGAACGGCGGCGGCAAGAGCACCCTGCTGAAGATCGCTGCCGGGCTCATCCGGCCGACCGAGGGCGTCGTCGAATGGGCCGAGCGCGCCCGCTTCGGCTACTACGACCAACACCAGGACGAGGCCCTCGACATGGGCCGCACCGTGCTCGAAGAGGTCCGCTCCGTGGCCCCGCACGAGCCGGAGGTGCGCCTGCGCACCGTGCTCGGCCAGTTCCTCTTCAAGGGCGACGACGTCTTCAAGCCGATTGCGGTGCTCTCCGGCGGCGAACGGAGCCGGGTGGCGCTGGCGAAGTTCCTCCTCCAGCCCACCAACGTGCTCCTGCTCGACGAGCCGACGAACCACCTCGACCGGACCACCCGGCGGAAGCTGCTCGAGGCGCTCCAGGCGTACGACGGCACCATCCTCTGCGCCAGCCACGACCCGGGCATCGTCGAAGGGGTCGCCACCCACGTCTACGAAGTGAAGGACCTCGGCGTACGCGAGCTCCTCCACCTGCGGAAGGGCTAACCGGCCGCCTCGCCAAACTCCTCCGTTTCGTACGGCTCAATGTTTTCCGCGATATCGGCGGCGGCGTCGGCCTCAGTGGTTGGGGCGAGGGCACTGAGGTTGGGCATCCCCTGCATTGTGTTCCCGGCCACCGGCTTCCCCATCGCCTCGGCGACGAGCTGCAGCAGCCGGGCACGCCGGTCCTGGTAGAAGCCGGCAAAGTCATCCGCCTGCAGGAACTTCAGCGCAATCCGATGGCTTGTCAGGGCCTTCTCCAGGCTTTCAGGCGTGTGCTCACCCCTGGCCATCAGGAGATTCAGGTACTTCGATGGCGCGTTCCCGCCGATGAGACGATTCGTATAGGATCCGATAGGACTCTTGTTGACGACAGAATCTGAGATCGCATCAGCTATCCCGTTGCGCCGGCACCAGTCGCGCGGGAAGATGTGATGAATGTCAATCTTTTCGTTGAAGTAGGTTGCGTGCTGCATCGGCTGCAAACTCAGCCACTCCAGCGCTTCGGCAGTGAGCAGGGCATAGATTCCCTTGTATGCTGCACTGTTACGGTAGCGCAGCTCGTCGATGCGGCCGCTGCTGAAGACGGCATCCTTTATCGTTGCAGGTTCTGGACCATGATTCAGGACCCAGTCAATCACCTGCTGCATATCAGCGGAGAACCTGGTCTCGGTGGTGCCTCCGTACAGCTCTCCAAGCACACCGCACCAGTACCATTGCTTGAGCTTGGAAAAGTGTTGCATCGACTTCAGCGGCCACCCTAATACCGCAAGGATTGCGGAAAGCGGGACGAGCTGAGAATCGTACGGAATGAACCGTTCGTCGAAGATGTGTTGTGAATGCAGGAATTTCGCGGCATCGATCATGCCCTGCCGTATGGCGGGAGCATGCGCGCGGTACTGGTCGAGTGGCAGCTCGAGCATATCCTGGCGGCGCCCCCCGACAGCCGGGACGCGCCCGTTTCGGGTCGACCAGGGGATTCCTTCCCGGTTTGCGCGGTACGTCGCGTAGAGCGTCACCGCCTGGAGGAACTGGGTCTCGGTGACCTCCTTCAGGATGGGCGAGGCGCTCACCATGTGCTTCCGGTGTTCGTCCCAGTCCTTCCGGAGCTCGAAGCCCTCCGCTGCGTACGTGGCCGTCGCCAGCTCGAAGGTCGTGAGAGGAACCCCGGCCGTGTTGACCTTTTCGAAAACGTGGCAAATGGAGGCTCTGTCGTTGTCGTTCTTCAGTTCGATGACCGGGAAGAGGTACGTCTTGAAACGCTCGAGGACAGTGTTCTGGAACTTGGTCCAGACGTCGTACGCCTCACTCTCGACGCCGTGGTATTTGAAAAACCCGGTCTGCCACTTCGTTGGGTCGAACACAAGGTAGCTCGGGAACATCATGTGCTCGAATTCGGCATCCGGAGCGGAGAGGTCACGAATGATTTCCCGGTTGAAGGCCCGGACCACCCTGTCTGGCGGGGTGAAGACGAAGCAGGATTCCCGGTCGGAGGATTCTGCGAGCGCTTCCTGCATGTCGATGTAGAGCCAGCCGGTAAGCGGCTTACCGCGGGAGTCCCGGGTGGCGATCGGCTGGTCGCGCATGAGCGTCTGGTACAGCGACGTGAGGCGCTGCTGGCCGTCGAGGACGAGGCGGTGTGGTGCGGCAGTGGCCTTGTCGGCGCCCTCGATGGGGCGGGGCTTGAACGCAAGGTGCGGGCCGCCCGTCTGGAGGAGCATCAGCGCGCCTGCTGGCTGCCCGAGCGAGATCGTGGCGAGCAGGCTGCGAATGTGGTCGATATCCCACACCCACGGGCGCTGGAAGTCCGGGAGCTGAAGATGACCCTTTTCCGCTTCCTCAAGCAGTGACCGGAGAAATTCCTTTTCGATGCCGAACGACAATTTAGGCCTCCAAAGCGATGCCTCAGTATCGTTACGGCCGGTCACCGTTTCAACTGAATCCCGCGCTCCTCACCCGGCCCGTTCGCAGCCGGCCACGCCCGCCCAGCTCCCGCAGCAGCTGCCGGAACGCCGTCTCCCGCTCGCGCGCCAGCGCGGCGTAGCCGGCCGCTGTCCCCGGGTTCAGCGTCAGCTGCTCCAGCGTGCCGCTCGCCGCCTCCGCCGCCGCGAACGCCGTCGCCCCCAGCACTGCAACGTCCTCCAGCGCAGCCGGCAGCGTGCACCCGCTTCCATCAGCCTCGTGCACCAGCCGGCACCAGAGCCGGGCGTCCGACCCGTCGGGCAGCGGGCCCTCGTCAAACCTCAGCACGGCGCCGTACACCGTGAACTGCCGGAACGCCGGCGGCTCTGCGCCCGCCGGGTACTCGGCCCGGTCGACGCCCATCAGCCCGGCGATCCCCGAAAGGTCCAGCTCCCGGCTCCCGGGCGAGGTCGCCAGCGTCACCCGCTCTTGCCGCGGGGCCGCCCGCGAGAGCTCGGCCAGGGCGTGGCGCAGGTGCCGGTCGAGCGCGGCGTCGCTCCACCGGTCGCCGCCGGGGTCCTGCAGGTCGATGCGCATGCGCGCGCGGAGGTCAGCAATCGTCGTCATGCCGCCACAGTGGACGGGCGCGCCCGCAGCTCCAACCGGTGCCTGTCACGTCACTCGCGCTGCTCCGCCGGGGGTGCGACACTCGACCCATCTCACCGCTGCGAGCCGCGCGCCCATGCACCCCTGGCACGATATCGCCGTCGACCCCGACCGCATCGAATCCGAGCTCCCGGTCGTCATCGAAATTCCCGCCGGCAGCAAGAACAAGTACGAGCTCGAAAAGAAGAGCGGCATCCTCAAGCTCGACCGCGTCCTCTCCAGCTCCGTCCGCTACCCGGCGAACTACGGCTTCATCCCCCGCAGCTTCTGCGACGACGGCGACCCCCTCGACGTGCTCGTTCTCGGCCAGGAGCCGGTTGTCCCCATGACCCTCGTCTACGTCCGCCCCGTCGGCGTCATGCACATGCGCGATAGCGGCAAGGCCGACGAAAAGATCCTCGCCGTCCACGCCCACGACCCGGCCTTCAACCACATCCGCAAGCTCGAAGACGTGCCCCCGCACCTCGTCGCCGAAATCCAGCGGTTCTTCATCGACTACAAGGTGCTCGAAGAGAAGGAAGTGGTGGTCGACCCCTTCGAAGGCCGCGAACGCGCCCTTGAGGTGATCCGCACCGCCCTCAGCGATTACTGGAAGATGCGGGCAAACGAGCGCTGACGCCGGCCCGCCGGTTCAGGCCAGGCCCGTCCAGGCGAGCCCGCAGGCGATGCCGCCCAGCACCAGCCACGCCGTGTTCAGCCGCGTCCAGGTGGCGAGGACCAGCGCCGCCGCGAACAGCACCGCGGGAAACCACCCGTCGAGCACCTCGCCGGCAAGCGTGACCCCGGCGAACACGATGAGCGCCCAGGCCGCCGCGTTCACCCCATCGAGGAAGGCGTTGCCGGGCTGCCAGGAGCGCAGCCGCGGCACCAGGGGGGCCGCCGCCATCAGGAAGAGGAACGATGGCAGGAAGATGCCGGCCGACGCCGCCAGCGCCCCCGCCAGCCCGTCCATCACATAGCCCGCGAACGCCGCCGAGCTGAAGAGCGGGCCCGGCGTCACCTGCCCGGCCGCAATCGCGTCGAGCAGCTGCCGCTCGGTCAGCCAGCCGCGCCCTTCGACGAACTCGTCGCGCATGAACGAGACGAGCACGTAGCCGCTGCCGTACAGCACCGCGCCGATCTTCAGGAAGCCGAGGAAGATGCCCGCCGTGGTCGCACCGGACGCCCCGGCCGCGGCCGACAGGGCAACCGGCAGGGGCGGCGCGAACGGCAGCCAGCCCCGCTGGCCGTCGTCCCGGCGCCGGCGGGGCCGCGGCAGCGCCCAGGGGTGCTGGCCCGCCCGCGGCAGCTCCGGCAGCGAGCGCCGGCTCGACCGGGCCAGCAGCCGGATGAACCACCAGAGCAGCGCCGTAAACACCCCGGCGCCCAGCACCAGCACGACTTCGCTGACGCCGGCCAGCGCCAGGACCAGCACGCCGGCGACGATGCCGAACGACTCCAGCCCGCGGAAGGCCGCGCCCGTCAGCCCCCAGGCGGCCTGCAGGATAATCGCCAGCACCACCGGCTGCGCCCCCAGCAGCACCGCCTCGCCCGCCGGCGTCGAACCGTACCGCACGTACGCCCAGGCCAGCACCGTCACGATGGCGACCGCCGGGACCAGGAAGAGCAGCCCCCCGGCCCACAGCCCCGCCAGGCCGGCGCGCCGGTAGCCGAGGTGCATCGTCATCTCCGTCGAATTCGGACCGGGGATGAGGTTGGTCACCCCGAGCATGTCGAGAAACTCCCGGTCGCTCAGCCAGCGCCGTTCGTCCACCAGCTCGCGACGCATGATGGCGATGTGCGCCGCCGGCCCGCCGAAGGCGACGCATCCCAGGCGGAGAAAGTACCGCGCCACTTCCCCCAGGCTGCCCCGGCTGGCTCCTCCCCGCATGGGGGAAGCCTACGCCAGCTGCCGGCAAGGTTCGTCTTCCATCAGCAAGTGGCCATTGACCACAAGAACATTGACTTTCTGAATTTCTCGATTAAGATCCGGCACACGGAGGTGAAGAATGGCCACAGACGATCCCCGGCCGCTCGACCTGCTCCTCGGCGTCGCCCGCACCCTCATCGAAGCCGCCCGCCACGGCGGCTCCCTCCCGCCCTTCGACGAACTCGTCGACCGCGCCTCCGCCGGCCTCCTCACCGCCATGGCGTTCCGCGAGATCGCCCGGGACCTCGACCTCCGCGGCCTCGCGACCGCCGCCGCGGCCGCCATCGACGGCCTGGCCGCGGCCGCCCGCGCGGGCGCCGACCCGGGGGCAATCGCGGCCGCCCTCGACGCCATCGAAGACCTCCTCGCCCGCACTGCCGCCCGTTCGGAGTCCGCCGCGTGACCCCGCTGCCGCCCGTCCTCAGCGTGCGCGACCTCGTCAAGCGGTACCGGAACGGCACCCTGGCCAACGCCGGCCTCGACCTCGACCTCTACCCCGGCGAAGTCTTCGCCCTCCTCGGCCCGAACGGCGCCGGCAAGACCACCCTCGTCCGTCAGCTCCTCGGGCTGGCCCGGCCGACCTCCGGCAGCATCACCCTCGACGGCGTCGACATCGTCGCCGACCCCGGCTTCGCCCGCCGCAACATCGGCTTCCTCCCCCAGGGCAGCTTCGACCTCCAGTCGCTCACCGTGGCCGAGACGATCGAGTTCGCTGCCCGGCTGCGCGGCGTCCCGCCCCGCCAGGCGCGCGCGGCCGCTGCCCGGCTGGTCGAGCAGCTCGACCTCGGCCCCTTCCGGAACACCGCAATGCACGCGGCTTCGGGCGGCGTCCGCCGCCTGGCCGGTTTCGCTGCAGCCGTCGCGGCCCCCGCGCGCCTCCTCGTCCTCGATGAGCCCACCAACGACGTCGACCCCCTCCGGCGCGCGGTGCTCTGGGACCTCATCGCCGAGCTCGGCCGCGGGGGCGCGACGGTCCTCCTCGTCACCCATAACCTCGCCGAAGCCGAGCGCGTCATCGACCGGCTCGCCATCATGAACGCCGGCCGGATCATCCGCGAAGGAACCCCCGCCGCCCTCCGCGCCCTCGTCACCGAGCGGCTCCGCCTCGAGGTGACCGCCGCCCGGCCGCTCGTCCCGCACCCCGCGCTCGCACCGGACGGCAACTCGGCCTTCCTCTTCGACGCCGCCCTGCTCCCCGCCGTCGCCGCCTGGGTCGCGGAGCTGCGCGATGCCGGTGCTGTCCTCGACTTCCGCATCGGCCCGCCCACCCTCGATGACATTTACGCTGCCGCCATGGCCCCGGCCGGCCCCGGCCGCTCCGCACCGCTTCCCGCAGGGGCCCGCCAATGACCGCCTTTCTCCGCCAGTACCGCGACCTCGTCTCCATGGAGCTGCGCAGCATGCGCGCCGAGGTGCCGATGGTGGCCGTCATCCAGGCCGGCTTCACCGTCGGCTTCGTCCTCGGCTTCGGCTACCTCATCCCCGATATCCGCGAGCAGACCGCGCTCTACATCATCACCGGGACCGCTACCCAGGGGCTGGTGACCATAGGCCTCGTGATGCTTCCCCAAATTCTCGCCCAGTCGAAGCACGAAGGGCGGCTCGACTACTTCCTCGCCATGCCCATCAGCCGCGAGGCGTACCTCCTCGCCCTCGTCACCGTGGTCGGGCTCATGGCCCTCCCCGGCATCGTCTTCTGCCTCCTCTTCGGCGCCTGGCATTACGACCTCAGCCTGGCCGTGAGCCCGCTCTTCCCCGCCGTCGTTGTCCTCGGGGTCGCCTCCCTCGCCGGGGTCGGCATCGCCCTGGCCGTCTACTCGCCCCATCAGCAGGTCACCAACGCGGCCACGCAGCTCATCATCTTTTACGTGCTGTTCTTCGCGCCGGTCCTCATGCCGCGCGAGCAGCTCCCGGCGCTCCTGCGCGCAACGGCCCGCTTTGCGCCCCCGAGCTACGCTGCCGATGCCGTCCGCGCGACCGTCACCGACCTCCCGGGCACGAACCTCGCCGCCTCGCTCGCCGCCATGACCCTCTTTGCCGTCGGGTCAATCGTGCTCTCCGCCGTCGCCATCCGCCGCCGCGGGTAGCCGCTACCGCCACGCCTGCCAGAGCGCCGCTGCCCCGAAGGCGATGAACAGCAGCGCCGCGACGACCGCGATCGCCCGCTGGGGGAGCCGCCTGCCGGCCAGGACGCCCGCCGCAATCGCCGCCGCGTCGGCCAGCACCATCCCCAGCGTCGAGCCGAGCCACACCCCGACCGCGCTCGATTCCCGCCCTGCCAGCGAAACGGTCGCCAGCATCGTCTTATCGCCCAGCTCCGAAAGGAAGAACGCGGCCGTCACCACGCCGAAGGCGCCAAAGCGGGCCCCCAGCCGCGGCTCGCCCGGCTCCTCCTCCAGGCGGTCGCCCCGCAGGCTCCAGGCAGCGAACCCGAAGAACGAAAGGCCCACCACGGTGAGCACCACCCGCTCCGGGAGCAGCTCATCGAACGCCAGGCCGATGGCGACCGACCCGAGGTGCACCACGAGCGTCGCCGTGCTCACCCCCGCGAGCACCAGCCACCACCGGTAGCGTGTGGCGAACCAGAGCGCCACGAGCTGCGATTTATCGCCCAGCTCTGCAACGAAAATCAGGACCGTCGAAACGAAAAACGCCGACATCACGAGCCTCCTCGTGTGCCGGCTGCTCCGGGGAGCGCCCTCGGCCGGCACACAGCATGGTGTGCTGGCCGAAAGTCTCGCCCGCCCGGCCCTTCGGCCGGGCCGCGCCACCGCCCGCCGCAGCGGGAGCATGTCGATGACGCGCGCAGGGCTACTCCCCTTCGGTTCGGTCGCCAGTCTCGCAGCTGGCGGGCGTACCGTCCACCCGGCCCGGTTCGGACCGTATGGCCCACTGCCGTTGCGCCATCCGGCGCACGCTGCCCTGCAATGTCGCGTGCTAAGGTGCAGCCATCCCCCGATGGAGGTGCGTCATGTCTGTCGCACGCGTTACCGAAATCACCGCCGCCTCGCCCGTCTCCTTCGAAGACGCCATCAAGGTCGGCATCGAACGGGCCAACAAGACCCTGCGCAACGTCAAAGGCGCCTGGGTCCAGGAGCAGACCGTCAGCGTCGAAGACGGCGCCATCAAGGAGTACCACGTCAACATGAAGGTCACCTTCATCCTCGAAGACTGACGCGGTGCCGGCTTTGCTGCCGGGGAGCTGTGCCGGCGGCGATTACTGCCGGCCTGCGGCCCCCATGCGGGGAATCCTCTACCTCGGCAGGGATGCCGCTACTCCTCGTCCCCCGCCAGCTCCTCGTCCTCCTCCGTTCGCGTCGCCCCGATGTCAGTCTCGACGATCTCCCCGGAGGTCCCGTAGTACCGCCGCAGGTCCCAGTCGGTAATCCACCTGCGGATCACCGAACGCACCGTCGTTGTCGAATGGAGTTCCGGCGTCTGCGGACGGGTCGGCGTCCAGTCCGGGTAGGCCTGGTGGTAGAGCACCGTCACTTTGTGGAGCAGCTGCTCAATGGTCTCGTTGGTCGGCGCCGTGAGCGGGACTGAGCCTCTGATGGCTGAGATCGCCGCACTCACAGCCTCGGCGGCTTGCTCGCCGTACTTCTGCCGCGCCACGCCGGGCGCCTCGTCGGCGTCGCCCTTGGCCACGAGGACAGCTTCATCGAAGTCCCGGGTTACGGCGCCGACAACGACGAGCGGCGCATCGGCCAGCTCCGGCCTCGGGGCTCCGCCGAGAAGGTGGCCGAGCATGCCATACGCCTTGATGCGCTGCAGGCGGCTGTACTGGGCAATCAGCTCAATCTCGTCGACGAAGACGACAAGTCCTCGAAGTCCGACAGCTCCGCACAGCCTTGCTCCGAACGTAAGCCGCTGCCAGTTGAGGCTCTCCGCAGACGGGAGCTTCCCGATGGAGTGGGCGCCGGCGAGCCCCGATTCTCGGAGATGCTGTCGGACCAGGGAGGCGGTCAGGGCAGGCTCTCCGGCCCAGAACCTGGCAATGCTGTCGAGCACCTCCGTTGCGGACCGCAGCCGCTCATAGAGCGCGAGCGTAGCCGACCACCATCCATCGCCGAATTGCCACTGGTCTGCCCACCGGAAAAACTCGGCGTACGCCCGCGTGTTGAAATTCAGGCGGCTCGCAATGACCGGCAGGCCGCGCTCCGGCATATCGGGGAGCTCGGCCTCGAGCAGAATCCGCGGGATGAGCCGGGAAGGGTTGCCGAGCGGCAATTCCTTCGAGACGACGACCATTGCGGTTGCATATCCCATCGACCGGGCACGTTCCCGCAGCAGCATCAGCAGGTGCGATTTCCCCGTCCCGAAGTCGCCGCGCACCATCATCCCCCGGGGCCCGGCGTCGCCCTGCCCGCAGAGCGCCTCGAACCGGCTGACGGCTTCTGTCTGCCATGAACCGAGTGCGGCGACGGCGAACCGGTTCGGGACGCCGTTCCGGAGCGCCTCAGTGGCCCGCCGGGCATCGATATCAAGGGGGTAGGTCATCGTCATCGCAGTTGCACCATGGCAGCACACGGGTTCGGGTACGACAGCGACCGGACCTCGTTCTCGATGCGAGCCTGGAGGGCCCGGTACTGGTGGTAGGAGATCCGCTCTGACTCAATAAACTCCCGGGACGTCAGGAAGAACAACACTGTTCGTTCCATCTCGCTCGCCGCGTCGAGAAACTCGCGCAGCGTTTCGTACAGGTCGAAGAGCTGCCGCCGGGTGAATCGCGGATAGCCCCGTTCATTCGTTTCCCGGTAGTACCTCGTAAGGTCGACGAGGATTGCGGCCGGGCCGAACTCCCTGGTGAACAATCGCAGGAAGGAGAGCAAAATTTGCCGGGC
The DNA here is from genome assembly GCF_002563855.1 of Tepidiforma thermophila. Classification (NCBI taxonomy): domain Bacteria; kingdom Bacillati; phylum Chloroflexota; class Tepidiformia; order Tepidiformales; family Tepidiformaceae; genus Tepidiforma; species Tepidiforma thermophila. Next base: position 455,695 of record NZ_PDJQ01000001.1, on the reverse strand, counting down.
GTTCGTCCGGTCAATCCGCCGGAATATGGTCGCCGAGCGCACCTGGCTGATGGATGGCAGTGTTCCGTCGAACCACTGGCGGATCACCGCGCAGGAGCCGTCGATTGACTCCGGGTTCTGAAACGGGTCATGGACCAGCCGGACCATCGCCTTGCGGAAGTCCAGCGCGAGCGAGTAGTCGCGGAACACCAGCCGGCTCAGCGTTTGCTGGAACTGCCTGCTCACCTCGTGCGCCTCAATGTCGTAGCTGCGGGCGAGTTCGCCCAGCGTGCAGGCCTCGCCGTTCGGACCCGGCGGATACCCGGCTTCGGTCGCAACCCGGGCCCGTACCCGCCCGGCGAGGCGCTCCCAGTCCACCAGCCTCGCGAGGGCGAACCAGAACTGCTCAATCGAATGAACGCCCGCCGCTTCCTCCGTAAGGTCGAACACCGTGAACCCGCTGTGTTCGAGGCGCTCCCGGAGGGCAGTTCTCACAGTTCCGCGCGACTCATCCGGCACCACCGCTACCTTGATTGCCGCCCCGCCCTGCGGGATGAAGGTCTTGAGATACTCGGCCTCGAGGCAGCGCAACCACAGGTCAAGCGGCAGCCGCTCCGGCTGGTCAGGAGCTGGTGACCCGTTCGAATTCGACGAGGTAGTAGGCATGTTCGGCCCCGTACTCATCCAGGATGCGGAAATGGCGCCCCGACCGCGTGCCGGTCGAGGCCGAGAAGGTCAGGCGGTAGCCGTCGATGTCGCTTACTCGCGTGCGGTCGAGCAGATAGAGGTGGCGCGTGAAGTCGACCTCCGTGTAGTCGGGGTTGTTCAGACCGAGCACTTCAAAGACATCCTTCGCCGGCACCCGGATGGTTGGGGGCAGCTTCGCCACCGGGGTTGACACGTGCCCTGCGGCTGCGCGTGCGGCCCGCCACACCAGCCGGAGGATGCGCTCTGCATTGCCGTCCTTTGCCGTGCGCGCCCGCTCGATGCTTGCGGCGATTGCGCCCGGCCGCTGCGAGCGCACCAGCTTGCGGTCGATGCGGACACCATCGCCGAGGAACCGGACCAGCACGGGGAACGAGACGAAGGCGTACGGATTCTCGGTTGGCAGCCACGGTGCACCGCTGGCGGAGACCCGCTCGCCGACTTCCCTGATGAGGTCGCCGGGGCCTTCGGCGAGCCGGGCCCGCGCCCGTTCCAGCGCGGCCTGCGCCGCCTGGGCCTGGCCGGCGGCCTCGGCCAGCAACGCCCCGCACGTTTGAAGATTGCGTGCTGCCGCGGCCAGGTTGCCCTCCGCCGCGGCCCTGGCGGCCGCCCGGGTTGCCCGGTTCACCTTCGCTGCCAGCGCAGAAAGCGCCGCTGTTTCTTTGTCGATTTGTTCGAAATGCTGTTCGATGCTCATAGGTCCCATAGCAAGCGGCCGGAGCATAGCAGTCCCTTGACGGCTAAGGCAATGCAACAATGCGACACAAAAGCGACAACTGCTGTCGCGTTTGCTCCCTCGACCTCCACTTCCGTCACGCTGGGCTGGAGGCGCGGCTTCCCCGGGGCCGGCACCCCTGATTGAGCGTTCCGGGTGCAGCGGATGCGCAACGCCGGCGCGCCGGTTGCCCTGCGCCCTGTACACGCCGTCGACCGAATTGCGCTATCGAGGAACGCTGCCCTGCGGCCGGGCCTCCCGCACAGGACCCCGTCAGCTCCTCGCCCCTACGGGATCGTGATCGCCTCGGGCTTGCACGTCCACGCCGCCCACGGGCTGTGCCCCTGCGCCTCGCTGTACCGGAACGCCGCCAGCGCCGCCTTCAGGTTCGCCACCGGGTCCGACCAGTGCTCGAACGGAATCCCCGCGTACTCGAACCAGAGCGGGACGACCTGCATCAGCCCGTAGGCCATGTAGCCGACGGCATCCGGCCGGAACCGGCTCTCGCACCAGGCGACCCGCGCCACAGCATCCGTCAGCTCGGCCGGCCACCCCGCTTCGATGGCGAACGCAATCACCTGCGCATACGTCAGCGGCGGCTGGCTCGCCGCCGGCGGCGCCACGGCCGGGGCCGGCGACGGCGCTGCCTCCGCGGGAATGGGCTGCTCAGCCGGGGCCGCCGCTGCCGGCGACGGCGCTTCCGCTGCACCCCCGCCCGGGCGCTCCGCCGACGTGCTCGACGCCGCAGCATCGGCGGTCGCGGGAGCCGGCGCGGGTTTCGGCTCCTCGACCGGGCCGGCTGCCGCCGCGCCCGCCGCCTGACTGGTGTCAACTGAAACCGTCGGACGCACCTCCACCACGCGCGCAGGCACGGGCCGGCTGATGGCGGGCACGAGTGCAGCGCTCGCCTGCGGGGCCCGAGCCTCCGGCGTCCCCCCGCCCACGAGGTGCGCAGCAAGGAAGAACGAAAGGGTCAGCATCGCCACCTCTGCCGGCCGGACGAACCAGGGCTGGCGCCCGGGCGAAGGCGGCGGTTCGTGCCAGTGAAGCCCGACCGGCGCCGCGACGGCGAGCGGCCGGCCCTCGAAGGCGTATACCGGTTCGCAGGCGGGCTGCAGCAGCGCAGCACGCTGCCGCACAGGCACGCGCACCCGGCGGCACAGGGCGAAGGCCACGGCAACGCCGTAGTCGGCCCACGCTGCGAGCCTGCTCATGACGCGCACCGGCCCTCCAGGGAGCCGGACCGTCACGCGGCGGTCTCCACGCGTTCTTCGTTTCCCATAGGCAGTACCGGCGCGCTCCCTCGGGCCCACGCACCCCAATCGGGGGACCCGGACCGGGGACGAACGCACCCCTTCACCCCGCCAAGGGTGACCCTGAGGTTCGCACAGCTCCCCGCAAACAGGCAATACTCCGGCCACCGCCAGTCATGCCCGCGATTTCCACGATTTCGGCCCGGAGCGCCCCGGAATGCGGCCAGCGAAGCCTCCGCTACACTGGTCCAAGCTTTGCTGGGGGCCGCACCATGCAGCTGACCGATACGCTCACCGGGACACGGAAAGACCTCCTCCCGCCCGTCGGCGAAGACGGCGTCGTCCGCATGTACGTCTGCGGCATTACCCCCTACGCCGACGCCCACGTCGGCCACGCCCTCCACGCCATCGTCTTCGATACCCTCCGCCGCTACCTCGACTGGCGCGGCATCCCCGTCCGCCACGTCCAGAACTTCACCGACATCGACGACAAGCTCATCGAGCGCTCCAACCGCCTCGGCATCCCAATGGCCGAGCTCGCCGAGCGGAACATCGCCCGGTACCTCGACCAGCTCCGCGCGATGAACGTCCTCCCCGCCCACCACTACCCCCGCGTGACGCAGGTGATGCCCCAGATCATCCGCTTCATCGAGGGGCTCATCGAAAAAGGCTACGCCTACGCCTCCGGCGGCGACGTCTACTACCGCGTCCGCGCCTTCGGCGCCGAGCGCTACGGCGCCCTCTCCCGCCGCGATATTGATGACCTCCGCGCCGGCGCCCGCGTCGACCCCACCGAGCACAAGGAAGACCCGCTCGACTTCGCCCTCTGGAAAGCCGCGAAGCCCGGCGAACCGAGCTGGGAGAGCCCGTGGGGCCCCGGCCGCCCCGGCTGGCATATCGAATGCTCCGCCATGGCCCTCGAAACCCTCGGCGAGCAGATCGACATCCACGGCGGCGGCATGGACCTCATCTTCCCCCACCACACCAACGAAATCGCCCAGACCGAGGCCTACACCGGCAAGCCCCCCTTCGCCCGCATCTGGATGCACAACGCCCTCCTCCAGCTCGGCAGCGAAAAAATGTCGAAGTCCATCGGCAACCTCGTCTCCATCGACGAGGCCCTCGACCGCTACGGCGGCGACGCCCTCCGCCTGTTCGTCATCACCAGCCACTACCGCAGCCCCGTCACCTACTCCGAAGAAGCGCTCGAAGCCGCCCGCGCCGGCGCCGAGCGGCTCCGCCATGCCGCCTCCGCCGAGGGCGGCAGCGCCCCCGCCGGCATCGACCACGAGGCCGTCCGCGCCCGCTTCATCGAAGCGATGGACGACGACCTGAACACCCCGCGCGCCCTCGCTGCCCTCTTCGACCTCGCCCGCGAGATCAACCGCGCGGCAGCCGCCGGCGGCGATGTCGGCCCGGCCCGGGCCACCCTCCGCGAACTGTGCAGCGTCCTCGGGCTCACCCTCGAGGCGCCGGCAGCCCGGTCCCTCGCTGCAGCCCCCTTCATCGACCTCCTCGTCGAAATCCGCGCCGAGCTCCGCGCCGCGAAGCAGTGGGCCCTCGCCGACCGGATCCGCGACCGCCTCGCCGGCCTCGGCATCGAACTCCACGACAGCCCCGACGGCACCACCTGGAGCGAACGATAGCCGCCGCCATCGCCCCGCGGGCATGCCCGCGGGGCGCCAAAACAGGCCAGGCCTTGCACAGCGCTTGACCCGCTGTGGTAGATTGGCTGGAGCCGAACCCCGCCAGAGGCGGGGGCGGGGGAACCAACTCCTTGGGGTGTATTGCGCGAGCGGGCGCATAGGCGACTTCCGACGCCGAACCCGTCAGCTAACCCCGCAGGCGTTCGGAGGGCAGCGCCCAGGCCCTCCCAGGAATCCGAACAGGCCGCGCCCGGCCCACCCCGGCGCACGGCCCCACGACGGCCTACAGGAGGTATGCAATGGCCACTACATCCACGTCGTATTCCGGTACCTTTGCCCCGGTCCAGCCGGACGGCACCATCTTCACCATCCGCGACCCCCTCGAGGAGGCGCGCGAGCTCCTCCGCCAGGCGGCCCGGCTCCCCTTCCACGCCAACCGGCCCCAGGCCTGGCAGGCCGCCTTCCGCCAGGCAGTCACCGATGCCCGCTCCGCCATCCGCCACCACATCTGGGTTGCCGAGCTCCCCGACTCGCCGCTCAACCGCGCAGAAACCCTCGAACCGCGCCTCCTCCCGAAAGTTGACCAGCAGCGCGAAGAGCACGACCTCTTCAGCCGCAAAATCGACGAACTCGTCGAAGAGGCCGGCGCACCCGGCGACGTCGACATCTGGAAGATGATCGAACTCAGCGAGCAGGCCATCCTCCTCGAGATGGCCCTCGCCCGCCACCACAACCGCCTCACCCAGCTCGTCTTCGAAACCACTCACCGCGACATCGGCGAAGCCGGCTGACCTGCCCGCGACGGCCCGGCTCCAGCTCCCGGGCCGCCGCCCCCTTGACAACACTTCGCCCGATCGAAACGATCAGGGCGCCGGCGATCCATCACGGACGTCGAGCCCAGCTATCGAATCCGCCTGCACGTTCAACAAGCGTCCGCCTGGACCCGCGTGGCCGGTACGGACCGGGAAGTTGAGCCGGAACAGCGCCCCAGCGCACCTGCACGACCCCCGTTCGTCCCCGCCTCGCATGCGCCGAAGCGGGGACGTGTGTTGAACGGCCGGCGGCACGCCGGAGGGGGACAGCTCATGCGCGTCATGATGAGCGGCAAAATCCACCGCGCCACCGTCACAGGCGCCAACCTCGACTACGAAGGCTCCATCACCATCGACCCGGACCTCATGGAGGCCGCCAACATCCTCCCCTACGAACAGGTCCACGTAGTGGATGTCACCAACGGCGCCCGCCTCGAAACCTACGCCATCCGCGGTGTGCGCGGCTCCGGCGAAATCTGCGTCAACGGCGCCGCCGCCCACCTCATCCACCGCGGCGACATCGTCATCATCATCGCGTACCAGCACCTGGAGGAGGCAGAGGCCCGCGCCATCGCCCCCCGCCGGGTGTTCGTCGATGCAGCCAACCGCATCGTCAGCGTCGAAGCGGGCGACGGGTACAGCCACAACCCGCGCGAACTCGCCGGCGCCGCCGGCTGACCACGCGCCCAGCGCGCGAAGGAGGGGCATCCGGGCCATGGGACGGCTCTCAATCCACAAGCTCAAGGAATGGAAGGCCCAGGGGCGGCGGTTCGCCATGATCACCGCCTACGACTACCCGACCGCCCGCCTCGTCGAACAGGCCGGCATCCCCATCATCCTCGTCGGCGACTCCCTCGGCTCCGTCGTCCTCGGCTACGACTCCACCGTGCCCGTCACCATGGACGACATCGTCTACCACACCCGGGCCGTCGTCCGCGCCACGGAAAAAGCCATCGTCGTCGCCGATATGCCCTTCATGAGCTACCAGGCCGACCCGAATGAGGCGATGCGCAACGCCGGCCGCCTCCTCAAGGAGGGCGGCGCCACCGCGGTCAAGCTCGAAGGCGGCAGCCACATCGTCCCCCTCGTCCGCCGCATGGTCGAAGCCGGCATCCCGGTCATGGGCCACCTCGGGCTCACCCCCCAGTCCGTCAACCAGTTCGGCGGGCACAAGGTCCAGGGCAAAACGCCCGCCGCCGCCGCGAAGCTCATCGCCGATGCCCGCGCCCTCGAGGATGCCGGCGCCTTCGCCGTCGTCCTCGAAACCATCCCCGCGCCGCTCGCCCGCATGGTCACCGAGCGGCTCGCCATCCCCACCATCGGCATCGGCGCCGGCCCCCACTGCGACGCCCAGGTGCAGGTCCTCCACGACATGCTCGGCATTTACGACGACCGCCGCCCGCTCAAGCACGCGAAGCGGTATGCCGTCCTCGGGGCCGCCATCCGCGATGCCGTCCGCGCCTACATCGAAGAGGTCGAGGGCGGCGCCTTCCCCACCGCCGAGCATAGCTTCGAAATGGACGAAGCCACCCTCGCCGAGCTCGCCCAGGCCGGCTAGCCCGCCCCGCCATGGCCGCGCCGAACGACGCCGACTTTCGCCACGCAGGCGAGCCCGCCGGGCCGCCCGGACCCGCCGTGCTCACCACGCCGGCAGCCATGCAGCGCTGGCGCCGCGACCACCCCGGCGACCTCGGCTTCGTCCCCACCATGGGCTACCTCCACGAAGGGCACCTCGCCCTCGTCCGCCGCGCCAAAGCCGAAAACGCCCTCACCGTCGTCTCCATCTTCGTCAATCCCACCCAGTTCGGCCCCGGCGAGGACTTCGAACGGTACCCCCGCGACGAAGTCCGCGACCTCCAGCTCCTCCGCGAGGCCGGCGTCGATGCCGTCTACCTCCCGTCGGCCGCCGAGATGTACCCGCCCGGTTACCAGACCTACGTCACCGTCGAAGAGGTCACCCGTCGGCTCGAAGGCGCCGCCCGGCCCGGCCACTTCCGCGGCGTGGCCACCGTCGTCCTCAAGCTGTTCAACGCCGTCGGCCCCACCCGCGCCTACTTCGGGCGGAAAGACGCCCAGCAGCTCCGCGTCATCCGCCGCATGGTCCGCGACCTCGACCTGCCGGTCGAGATCGTCCCCTGCGACATCGTCCGCGAGCCCGACGGCCTCGCCATGAGTTCGCGCAACGTCTACCTCAGTCCCGAGCAGCGCGCGGCCGCGCCGGTCATCAAGCGGTCGCTCGATGCCGCTGCCGCCGCCTGGGCCGCCGGCGAGCGCGACGCCGAAACGCTCCGCCGCATCGTCCGCGAGGTGATCGCCGGCGAACCGCTCGCCGCGCTCGAATACGTCTCCCTCGCCGACGACGAGACGCTCGAGGAGCTCGAGGGGACGGTCGGCGGCCCCGCGCTCCTCTCGCTCGTCGTCCGCTTCGGCGCCACCCGCCTGCTCGACAACATCGAACTCGCCTGAGCCCTACCCCGCCCTGTCGCCCCTCCCCGGGGAGGAGGGAACCCCGCTCCCCGCTCCCCGCTCCCCGCTCCCCGCTCCCCGCTCCCCGCTCCCCGCTCCCGGCTCCCGGCTCCCCGCTCCCCGCTCCCGGCTCCCGCTCCCCGCTCCCCGTTCCCCGCTCCCCGCTCCCAGCTCCCGGCTCCCAGCTCCCAGCTCCCGGCTCCCAGCTCCCTGCTCCCCGCTCCTCCCCCGGGCGGGGCAGCCGGGGCCGGGGGGCGCTCCCTCCTCCCTCCCCTCGACTTTCCATCCGGCGCGCCATGTGGTACGTTACTCACGTGGCACGGGGGAAGCCCCCGCCGCAGGCCCAAAGCACGCTCCCTTTCGCTTCCTCTCGCAGGTTCCGTCTTCCCGCTGGTCTGTCGTGAGTCGTCGCAGGTGATCGTTCGTGCCCCCGGCCGGCTCGCCACAACGACGCACACGCAGCGAAAGGACCTGCACTTGATGAAGCTCTATATCGGCAATCTCTCCTACGAAACCACGGACGCTGACCTCCAGGCCGCCTTCGCGGCCCACGGCGAAGTGCGCTCCGCACAGGTCGTCACCGACCGCGATACCGGCCGCTCCCGCGGCTTCGGCTTCGTCGAAATGGACGACCGCGCCCAGGCGGAAGCCGCCATCAACGCCCTCAACGGCAGCCAGCTCCGCGGCCGCACCCTCATCGTCAATGAGGCCCGCCCCCGCGAAGACCGCCCGCGCGGCGGCTCCGGCTACGGCGGAGGCTCCGGCGGCTATGGCGGTGGCCGCTCCGGCGGGTTCAGCGGCGGCCGCTCCGGCGGCTACTCCGGCAACCGCCGCTTCTAAACCGCCCGCTGCAGCGCCAGGCGGGAATGGCGCAGCACCCGGCACACCAACCAGCCAGCGGGCGGGGGACCTCCTCCGCCCGCTGGTCCATTCCCCCCAGCCCGCCCGCGCCGCGCGCAGAAGGAGCCCCCATGGCAGAAAACGACGGCATTGAAGTTGAAGGGGTCGTGACCCAGCCCCTCCCCAACGCCACCTTCCGGGTCGAGCTGGCCAACGGCCACCTCGTCCTCGCCCACATCAGCGGCAAAATCCGCAAGAACTACATCAAAATCCTCACCGGCGACCGTGTCCTCGTCGAACTCTCCCCCTACGACCTCACCCGCGGCCGCATCACCTACCGCTTCAAGTAAGCTCCGTACCCCGCCTGCCGGCACCGCGCCGCTTGCCAGCCCTCCGCCGGCGACGCACCATGGGCGGCATCCCCGTCGGGAGGTACCACCCATGACCGACGACCTCTCCCGCGTCCTCCGCGAAGCCCAGGAAGCCGCCTCCAGCGCTTCCGACTCCTTCATCGAACGGATCGCCGGCCGCCTCGGCCTCCACGCCTCCGCCAGCGCCGTCTTCGGCGACCCCGTCGACCGCGACGGCGTCACCGTCATCCCCGTCGCGAAGGTCCGCTGGGGCTTCGGCGGCGGCAGCGGCCGCGGCATCGAAGAGGGCAGCGAGGCCGGCGAAATCGGCGAAGGCTCCGGCGCAGGCGGCGGCGTGATGGCCAGCCCCGTCGGCTACATCGAAATCCAGGACGGGCAGGCCACCTTCCACCGCATCAAGGATCCCGCCTCGCTCGTCCCGCTCGTCATCGCCGGCGCCTTCGCCGGCTGGCTCACCCTCCGCGGCCTCGCGAAGCTCTTCCGCGGCTGACCCTGCCAGCCAGCCATTTATCGGCCAAATGGCGCAAATATCCCGGCCGGTCGATCGCGGTCTGTTCGCACGTGGCGAAGCATTCTGACGTTATGAAAGGTGTGACCGCCGCCTGCGTCCTCGTCCGGCTCGTGGAGACCGGCTGGAGTGTCCAGCTGCTGGCGGGCTCCGAAGGCCCGTGTCAGCCGTGGCTCCCGCTCGGCCTCGGCCCCGGCGCCCCCGCCTGCGAGGCGCTCGAGCGCGCCCGCGCCCTCTTCCCCGGCCGGCTCGTCGCCCTCTACCACCCCTGACGCCCGCGGGCTGCGGCCCGCTGCTCCGGAACGCGAAACGGGGGAGCCGGCCGGCTCCCCCGTGCTGGTCAACGCCGGTCCCGGGCCGTCTAGGCCAGCCGGAACCGCGCCGTCGCCGCATTGAGCGATTCCGCAAGCTCCCGCATCTGCGTCGCCGTCGCGGCCAGCTCCTGCGCCTGCGCCGAAAGCTCCTCCGTCGAAGCCGAAACCTCTTCTGCCGAGGCGCTGGTCTCTTCGCTCGTCGCCGAGACCTGGATAATCGCGTCGGTCACCCGGCTCGTTGCCGATGCCATGCTGGTCGCGCCCGCGGCCGATTCGTCGGCCATCGTCGCGATCTGGTCCGCCGAGGCCACGATTCGCTCCGCCCCTTCGGCCAGGCCCTGCACGTCCCGCGCAATCTGCTGCATCCGCACGGCCGACTCCTGCACCGAGGCGATGATCGAATCGAGCGCCCGGCCCGCCTCGCTGGTGATGCCCCGGCCGGCCTCGACGTCCCGCACGCCGGCGGCCATCGCCTGGACGGCCTCCTGCGTGCCCTGCTGGACCTTCGCGATGAGCCCGGCAATCTCCTTCGTTGAGGCGCTTGCCCGCTCCGCCAGCGACCGCACGTTCTCGGCCACCACCGCGAAGCCGCGGCCCTGCTCGCCGGCCCGCGCGGCCTCGATCGCCGCATTCAGCGCCAGAAGGTTCGTCTGCGAGGCGATCTCGTCGATCGCCTTCACGATGTCCCCGATCTGCTGGCCGTACTCGCCGAGCTGGTCCACCGTCTTCGACGCGCGCTCCACCGCCGCCGCGATCGACTCCATCGAGGCGAACGCCTGGGCCACGGCCTCCTGCCCGCGCTGGGCCGCCACCCGCGATTCCTCCGCGGCGCGGGCCACATCCTCCGATGCCGCCGCAACGGCCTGGATCCGCTCGCCGATCTCCGCGGCCACCACGCGCGACTGCTTCGCCGACTCCGCCGACGTCGCCGCCGTCGAAGCCAGCTGCTGCGAACCGCTCGCCAGCTGCTCCACCTCCCGCGCGCTCTCCTGCGAGAGTCCGCTGAGCGAGACCGCGCTCCGCGTCACCTCATCGATGGCGTTGGCGATCTGCCCGGTCGCCGTCGCCATCTGGTCCGAGGAGCCGCGCAGCGCCTCGGCCGCTTCGGTAATCGCCGCAGCGCCCTTCCGGACGTTGCCGATCATCTCCCGCAGGTTCGTCACCATGCGGTTGAGCGCGGTGCCGAGCGTGTCCCCTTCGCCGCGCGGCCGCACCTGCGAGGTCAGGTCGCCGTTCGCGACGGCCGCGGCCGCAGCAGCCATCTCTTTCAGGTAGTCGGTCATCTCCCGGAACGCCCGGCCCAGGTCGCCGATTTCGTCCTTCGAGCGGATATCCACCTCCACGTCCGTCTCGCCGCGGGCGATCCGGTGGGCCGCCTCAGTGGCCGTCCGCACCCCGGCCACGACCCGCCGCGCGACAAAGAACCCGACGCCGCCGGCCACCCCGGCCGAGACCACGCCGAGGACCGCCATCAGCAGCTTCGCCTGGTTGGCGGCATCCTGTCCGTCGCTGGCGATCGCTGCGGCGTGCTGCCCAACGTACTCGTTCAGGGCGCTGAGCTTTGCGTTCATCTCCCCGATAATCGCCGGGGACTCCTCGGAAAGCTCCAGCAGCGCGGCCGAGTCCTTCTTGTCCAGGGCCTCGCCGTACTTCGTCGCGAACTCCTCGAATGCGGTGACTGCCGTTTTCGCTTCGGCGTACTTCGCCCGGCCCTCGGGCGTCGAAATGTGCTCCTCGAGCCCCCGGAACTGCTCCGAACCGTGGCCGAGGTTCTGCGAAATCTCCTCGCGGAGCTTCGTAAATGCCGCCGGCTCCGTCGTATAGGCCAGCAGCCCGGCCTTCGCGATGCCGACCTCGAAGCCGCGCCGGGCTTCGGTGATGTGCATCGTCGCCTGCACGCCTTCGTCGGCAAGCCGCTTCTCGTCCTTCGCGGCCGCGTCGAGGCGCGTCCAGCCGACGAACGCGATCGCCACTGCGGGCACGACGGCCAGCGCGAATCCGCCGAACAGCTTCGCTGAAAGTGTCAGTCTCACGATTCCTGGTTACCCCCGTGCTGAGCGTCTCGCAGCACAGCCGCCCGGAGGGGGCGGCTGTGCTGCACGCTCATCGTCGGCAAGGTTCGCCCCGCCGCGAATCGGGGAACTCCCTGCCGCTCCCTCCAGCGCCTCCCCAACGGGCGGGTGTCGCCGCCCCGGTCAGCCGGCCGCCCGGGCCCGCTCGCCCGCCACGATGAACCGCTCCGCCGCGCGCGGGTGCGCCTGCAGGTAGAGGTGGATAAAGCTCGCCAGCACCCGCCCGTCCGTAAAGCCCTCGACGGCCGTGCCGTCGGCCTGCCGCCAGGCGGGCCGGTCCCCCGGCTCCAGCCGCGCGTAGTGGAACTCATGCCCCCGCAGCCGCCACCCTGCCGCAGCGACCGGATTGGCCGCCAGCGCTACCACATCCCGGTAGCCCAGCACCGGCCGGTCGGCCATCCGCGCGACCCCGGGCGCAAGGCCGACCATCGGGTACCGCCGGCCTTCCGTTTCGAGCGCCTCGGCCAGGTACATGTACCCGCCGCACTCCGCCAGCACCGGCCCCCGGAATGCCCGGATCGCCTCCAGCATCGGCCGGTTCGCCGCCAGCGCCTCCGCGTGCAGTTCGGGGTAGCCCCCGCCGATGTAGAGCGCATCGGCCGCCGGCAGCCGCGCGTCGGCCAGCGGGCTAAAGGGAAGGATCTCCGCCCCCAGCCGCCTGAGCAGCTCACGCGTCTCCGGGTAGGTGAAGCGGAAGGCTGCATCCTCGGCCCAGGCGAGCCGGATGCGCCCCGGCCCCTGCTCCGGGAAGACTGCCGCTGCCGCAGGCAGCGGCCCGGCGCCCCGCGCCAGCCGCAGCACCGCCGCGGTATCGATCTGCCGCGCTGCCCGGGCCAGCGCATCCAGCGCCGGGGTCGCCTCGCCCGCCAGCACCAGCCCGAGGTGGCGCCCCGGGAGGGCGACCGCCGGGTCGTTCGGCAGCCAGCCGAGCAGCGGCACCCCCGCCGCCTCCAGGGCCTCCCGGAGCAGCTCCGCGTGCCGCTCCGAACCGACCCGGTTCGCAATCACCCCGCCGACCCGCACCCGGGGGTCGAAGTCGGCGAACCCGCGGGCCAGCGCGGCGATGCTCCCGGCCATTCCCGCCGCATCGACCACGAGCACCACCGGCGCCCCCAGCGCGGCGGCGGCATCGGCCGTCGAGCCGGCCCCGCCCGCCCCGCTCCGCCCGTCGAACATCCCCATCACGCCCTCGACCACGCCGACCGTCGCGCCCCGCATCGCATGGGCGAACAGCCCCCGCACCTGCCCCGGCCCCAGGAAGAACGTGTCGAGGTTGAACGCGGGCCGGCCCGCTGCCGCCGCAAGGTGGGAGGGGTCGATGTAGTCCGGCCCGACCTTGAACGGCTGAACCCGCTCCCCGGCAGCGCGCAGCGCCGCAATCAGCGCCAGCGTCACCGTCGTCTTGCCCGCGCCGGAGTTCGGCGCAGCAACCACCACCCGCGGGAGCTCTGCCATGGCGCCATCCTCGCACGCCGCGGCCCTCCCGGGCGATGGAGGCCCCGGCTGGTTCTTGCAAAACTCCATGCAGTTATTGCGCTTGCAAACGCCAGGGATTTCGTAAAGAATCTGTGAAAACACGCGGGACCGGCCTCGTGCGCATCCACCCGTCGCTCTCCCCGCGCGACCTGCCCGCCCTCGTCGATGCCCTGCCGGTCCCGGCCGCCGCGGTCGACCGCAACGGCCGGCTCATCGCCGCCAGCGCCGCCTGGGCCGCCCTCGACCCCGCCTGCGCCCCCGGCGAACCGGCTGCGGAGGCGGTCCGCCGCATCCTCCCCTGCCGCTCCCCCGCTGAGGTCGAGGCGCTGCTCTCCGGCGCCGTCGACGAGCTCGCCTGCGATGCCCCCGGCCCCGGCCGTGCCGGCCCGGCTCGCCTCGTGCGCCGTCCCGTCGAGGGCAGCACGGCAGCCGCGGCCGTCCTCGCCATCGTCGACCTCCTGCCCGGCGCCGACCGCTACCGCCGATTCGTCGAAGAGGCGAACGACATCATGTTCGCGCTCGACCGGCAGGGCCGCTTCACCGAGATGAACCGGCTCGGCTACGAACTCTCCGGCTACACGCCCGGCGAGCTGATCGGCCGCTCCGCGCTCGACTTCATCCCGCCCGAGCAGCGATCCGGTGTCATCGCTATCCTTCAGCGGATATGGGCCGGCGAATGCGTGCCCGCACCTGAGGTGGAATTCGTCTTCAAGAGCGGCGAGCGCCGCTGGTTCGAGGTTAAGGGCCGCACCCTCGTCGAGGATGGGGCCGTGACCGGCACCTTCCACGTCGCCCGCGACATCACCGAGCGCCGCGCCCTCGCCGAAGCGCGCGAACTCCTCTCCCGCGCTGCCGCGGCCGCCCCGATCGTCATCTGGGTTATCGATATGGAAGGCCGCTTCACCCTCCTCGAAGGCGGCGGGCTCGCCCGCTACGGCCTCCGCCCCGGGGAGCTGGTCGGCCAGTCCATCTTCGAGTTCAACCGCGATTCCCCCGGCGTGCTCGCCCAGGTCCGCCGCGGCCTCGCCGGCGAGGCCTTCACCGCCACCGGCACCTGGCAGGACACCACCTGGGAGGCGCACTACGTCCCTCTCCGCGATGCGGACGGCCGCCAGGTCGGCCTCATGTCGGTCATCCTCGACATCACCGAGCGCGTCCGCGCCGCCGAGGCCAGCGCCCGCGCCGACCGGCTCCAGGCGCTCTCCATCCTTGCCGGGGGCATCGCCCACGACTTCAACAACCTCCTCGTCGGCATTCTCGGCAACGCTGCCCTGGCGATGCTCGAGCTCCCGGCGGAGAGCGCCGCGCGCCCGCTCCTCCTGGAGATCGAGGACGCCGCGCGGCGCATGGCCGACCTCGCCCGGCTGATGCTCGCCTTCTCCGGCCGCGGGCAGTTCGTCCGCCAGCGCGTCGACATCAACGAGGTGGTTGCTGCCGCCCTCGCCTCCGTCGGCCGCCGCGTCACCGTCCGCCGCGACCTCGAGCCCGGCCTCCCGCCAGTCCTGGGCGACCCCGGCCAGCTCCGCCTCGCCATCGCGGCCATCCTCGAGAACGCCGCCGAGGCGTCACCGCCCGGGGCCGAGGTCACGGTCCGCACCTTCGCCGAAACCGCAGCGGCCGACCGGTTCGCCCGCGCCCACCCCGGTCCCATCCCGGCCGGCGAGTACGTGGTCGTCGAGGTCCGCGACTCGGGCGAAGGGATCGACCCCGCCATCCAGGAGCGGATCTTCGAGCCCTTCTTCACCACCCGCTTCACCGGGCGGGGCCTCGGCCTCGCCGCTGCGGCCGGCGTCGCCCGCGGACACCAGGGCGCGATCCTGGTCGATTCCACGCCGGGCCAGGGGAGCACCTTCCGCCTCTACCTGCCTGCGGCGCCCGCCGGTTCCCCGCCCGGATCGTGACAGATTTCACACGGATTTCATCGGCGGCGACGGCCCGGCCCGGGAGGCCGGGCGTATACTGGCCCGGGTAGGGGACACCTCCGGCATGCGCACCGTCTTCCTCGTGACCCGACGTCCCGATGCTGCCCGTCTTGGCGCCGAACTCGAACGCGCCGGCTTCAACGCCCCCGTCATCGCCCCCGAGCGCCTCGCCTCCGACGAGTTCCAGAACCGCGTCGACGTCGCTGTCCTCGACTTCCGCGATATCCCCCCGGCGGCGTTCTCCATCATCGCCGGGGCCTACGGCGAAAACGGCGTCATCCTCTTCGCCCTCGTTCCCCCCGAGGGGCTCGACCGGATTACGCCCGACCTCCCCGTCGACGACTTCGTCCTCCTCTCGGCGCCCCCCGAGGAGCTGGCCCGCCGGATCGAGCGCGCGCTCTGGCGCAAGCACGGCGTCGATGCCGAAAACGTCATCCGCTGCGGCGCCCTCGCCATCGACCTCACCAACTACCGCGTCACCGTCGACGACGAACCGGTCGTCCTCACCTTCAAGGAGTACGAACTCCTCCGCTTCCTCGCGATGAACGCCGGCCGCGTCTTCACCCGCGAGCAGCTCCTCAACCGCGTCTGGGGGTACGACTACTTCGGCGGGGCCCGCACCGTCGATGTCCACATCCGGCGCATCCGCGCCAAGATCGAAATCCGCGGGCACGCCTTCATCGAAACGGTCCGCAACGTCGGCTACCGCCTCGTCGCTGATGCCCGCAAAGCGGCCCCGCCGACCGATTAGCCCGGCTCAGAGCGCGATCGGCTCGTCACACTCCCGCCGCACAAGGTCCTCGAACGTCTCCCGCCGGGCGATCAGCCGCGCGCTCCCGTTCTCCCACAGCACCTGCGGCACCCGCCCCAGCGACACGTAGTTCGAGGACATCGCCGCGCCGTAGGCGCCCGCATCGTGCAGCACGAGCAGGTCGCCCGGCTCGGGCCGCGGCAGCGGGCGCGGCTGCAGCAGCTCCCGGTCGTCCCGGGTGAAGACATCCCCGCTCTCGCAGAGCGGGCCGGCCACCACGAACGGCTCCGGCTCCCGCCCGGCCCCCTTCCCGACGATGGAGATGTGGTGGTAGGAGCCGTACATCGCCGGGCGCACCAGGTCGTTGAACCCCGCGTCGCACATGATGAACTGGTGGCCCGGCCCCTTCTCGTTCGTCCGCGTCGCCTTCACGTCGGTCACCCGGGCGACGAGCAGAGCCATGCCGGCCACGGGGTACCGCCCCGGCTCGATTTCGATGCCGATCGGCCGCTCGGCCGCCGCCGTCAGCTGCCGCACCCCGTCGGCGAGCAGCGCGCCATACTCCTCCAGCGGGTATGCCGGCGCCCCGGGCCGGTACGGGTGGGGGATGCCCCCGCCGAGGTTCACCGCAGTCACCTCCGGGTAGTGCGGGAGCAGGTGCGCGAACAGCGCGATGAGCTTCTTCATGTTCTCGTCGAACTCCCGGATCTGCGGCCCGGTGCCGACATGCGCGTGCAGCGTCACCACCGGGAAGCCCGCCTCATCGGCCATCCGCTTTGCCGCGAGGTGGTCTTCGTACCAGATGCCGTGCTTCGAGGACGGCCCGCCCGTGTCGCACGCCTGCACATGCCCGTGCCCAAAGCCCGGGTTGATCCGCATCGCCACCGGGCCGCGGTACCCTGCCTCCGCCAGCTCCCGGATCATCCCCGGCGAGCCGACGTTCGGCAGGATCCCCTCCTCCAGCACCACCCGGAGCGCGTTGTCGCGGAAGACATCTGCCGTGTACATCACGACGGGCGGCTCGTGGCCCATCGGGAAGCCGGCCGCTTTCGCCCGCAGCACTTCGTTGCCGCTCACGGCATCGATCCAGAGCCCGTGCCGGCGGGCGGTTTCGAGCACCGGCCGCGCCGGGTTCGCCTTCACGGCGTACCGGCAGTGGAGCCCCGGCCCGGACGTGATCGCCGCAAGCTCGGCGAACTTCCGGTCCATGATCGCCGCATCGTAGAAGTAGAACGGGGTGCCCACCTGCTCGGCGAGCGCGTGGAGGGGGTACTGCGCAAGGTCCATATGCTCGAGTCTAGCAGCGGCCCCGGTCAGGCGCGTTTCGGGCCCTTCCGCCCGGGCCGGCCGTTCCCCTGCCGCTTCGCCAGCCGTTCCAGCCGCTTCCGCTCGGCCTGCGGCAGCACGGTCAGGAGCCCCCGGCCGCTCACCCGCATCCGCCGGCGCCGGGCCTCCAGCTTGCGCGCCCGCTCCTCCCAGCCCATCAGCGCTCGGCCGCCGTTTCCGGCGCTTCCTGCCCACCGTGGTGGCGGCCGTGCAGCTGCGCGAGGTGCTCCTCGAGGTGGGCAATCTGCGCCCGCAGCTCGTCCAGCCGCCGGTCGAGGTCGTTCAGCCGCTCCCACTCCGGGTCCGGCAGCCGCTGGATCGCCCCGTTCGAATCGTCGTGGAACGCCACGATGTGCCCCGGCACCCCGACGACCGTCGCGTTCGGCGGCACGTTCGTCACGACGACGCTCCCGGCGCCGATCCGCACGTTTTCGCCGATCTCCACCGCGCCGATCACCTTTGCGCCGGCCCCCACGGTCACCCGGTCGCGCAGCGTGGGGTGGCGCTTGACCCGGCGGGTGCTGGTGCCGCCCAGTGTCACGCCCTGGTAGAGCGTCACGTCGTCGCCGATCTCGGTCGTCTCGCCGATGACGACCCCCATGCCGTGGTCGATGAAGAACCGCCGCCCGATCCGCGCCCCGGGGTGGATTTCGATGCCGGTGAAGAACCGCGCAAGGTGCATAATCCCGCGGGGGATGAGCGGCACGCCCCGCCGATGGAGCGCATGCGCCAGCCGGTGCGCCAGCCGCGCGTGGAAGCCGGGGTAGAAGAGCACCACCTCCAGCGCCGAGCGCGCCGCAGGGTCGCGCGCCATGGCAGCGCGGATGTCCTCCCGGATTTCGGCAAGGATGCCCATGCCCACCACCTTACGCGAACCCCTGCCGGGCCTGCTACCCGTCCGCGGCGCCGGCAGCGAGCCGGCTACGGCCTGCCGGCCCGGTGGAGGCTCTCGGCTGCCGCCAGCGCCGGCTCCCGCCCCCGCTCTGCTTCGAGCCGCTCCAGCTGCATCTGCACATTCAGCGGGTAGACCCCGGTGAAACAGGCGTTGCAGAGGTCCTCCGGGTTCTGCCCGGTCGCCCGGTTCAGCCCCTCGAGGCTCAGGAAGCCGAGCGAATCCGCCCCGATATGCTGGCGGATCTCCTCGATTGAATGATTCGCCGCAATCAGCTCCGCCTTCGTCGCCATATCCACGCCGAGGAAGCACGGCGACACGATCGGCGGCGTGGTGATCCGCATGTGCACTTCCTTCGCGCCCGCCCGCCGGAGGAGCTGGATCACGCGCGGCGTCGTCGTCCCGCGCACGATGCTGTCGTCGACGAGCACCACCCGCTTGCCGGCGAGCACATCGCTCAAGGCGTTGAACTTCAGGCTGACGCCCGCCTCGCGGATCCGCTGGTCGGGCTGGATGAACGTCCGCCCGACGTACCGGTTCTTCACCAGCCCTTCGCGGTAGGGAATGCCCGAGGCCCGCGCGTAGCCGATCGCCGCCGGTGTCGCCGAGTCCGGCACGCCGATGACGATGTCGGCCTCCACCGGGTGCTCGCGCGCGAGCGTGGCGCCCATCTCCTCGCGGGCCGGGTAAATAAGCTGCCCGCCAATCCGGGAATCGGGGCGGGCAAAGTAGGTGTACTCGAAGGTGCAGATCGCGCGCTTCCGTGCCGGCGCCACCGGGTAGAAGCTCGCCGGGCCGTGCTCATCGATCACGATGACCTCGCCCGGCTGGACCTCGCGCTCCATCGGCACGCCGAGGTGCTCCAGCGCGCACGATTCCGACGCGACGACCCAGCCGCCGTCCAGCCGCCCGAGGCAGAGCGGGCGCACGCCCATCGGGTCGCGCATCGCAAACAGCCGGTCCTTCGTCATCATCACCACGCTGTAGGCGCCTTCGATCCGGCGCATCACGTAGTGGAACCGCTCCTCGAAGGTGCGCCCCGGCGCAATCGTGAACAGGTGGGCGATCACCTCGGAATCGGCCGTCGATTCGAAGACAACCCCCTGCGCTTCGAGGTCCTCGCGCAGGATATCGACGTTCGTCAGGTTGCCGTTGTGGGCGAGGGCGATCGGGTCCCCGGTCTCCCGGTCGTAGACCACGATGGGCTGGGCGTTGCAGGCCAGCGAACCGCCCGCCGTGCTGTAGCGCGTGTGGCCGATGGCGATGTGGCCCTTCAGGTAGGCCAGGTCCTCCTCATCGAACACCTGCGCCACCAGGCCCATGCCTGTGCGGAGGCTGAAGTCTTCCCCGTTGCTCGTTGCGATGCCGGCGCTTTCCTGGCCCCGGTGCTGGAGGGCGTACAGCCCATAGAACGTCAGCCGTGCGACGTCGTCGCCGGGGCTGTACACCCCGAAGACGCCGCAGGCCTCGCGCGGATTATCGCTTTCCGGGAGCAATCCCCTCCGGCCTCCTTGCGGTGACGGCTACCACCAGTATATCGGCCGCGCGGCCGCTGCGCTGAGGACCCCCGGCGGCTAGAAGTCGCCCGCAAGGTCCCGCTTCCCCTGGCGGCTCGCCAGCGCCGCATGGTTCAGGATGTTCCGCGCCATCGACGACGGCTGGAGCGCCGCCCGCGCCGCGTAGATCTCCGCCCGCAGGTCGTGCGCCGCGCGCGAACCCGGCTCCGCAATCACGGCGAACTCGACCAGGTGGCACGCCAGCCGCAGATTCCCCTCCGCGCGGAGCGCCGCCGCCCGCTCCAGCACCCGCTCGATGCCCCCCGCCAGCGCCACCCACTCCCGCGCCTGCTCGGCCCGCGGCGCCGGCAGCAAATTGTCCGGTTCGCCGTCGTACCAGCCCCCGTACAGCCGCCACACATTCCGGACCAGGAACTGGGGGTCGTCGTACACCGGCCGCAGGTACGGCTTCTCCAGCAGGTGGGCCGGCACCTCCACCTCGTGCAGGATGCGGTCGAGCGTGCAGCCCGTGTTCATCAGCGCCAGCACCTGCGCCTCGATGCTCTCCAGCAGCTCGGCCGTATCCAGCAGCGCCTGCCGGATCCGTTCCGCCCCGAAGATCGGCAGCCCGTGGCCCGGCAGGAGCAGCTCGGCGCCCAGCGCCGCCATCTCCCGCAGGCCGGCCGCCCACTCCGAACAGTACCGCTGCACCTTCTGCGGGTTGCCCGCGTTCGGCACCGCCCAGATGAAGAGGTCGCCCGGCGCCAGCAGCTTCCGCTCGGGCACCCACGTCCAGGTCGCGTCCTCCGTCTCGCCCCGCGTGTGGTGCAGCTCGAAGGTCAGCTCCCCGGCCCGGAAGGTCAGCCGGCGCGTGTAGGTCACATCCGGCAGCCGGTACTGCTCCGGCCAGCGGAACTGCGGCGCATCGATCGCGAACTGCCGCCGGTTGATCGCCGTGTTCCACCCCAGCGTCCGCTGGTACCGCGCGAAGTGCCATTCCAGGAGCTCGTGGCCGTACACCACCGGCCGCGGCCACCGGCGCTCGGCGGCCTCCTGCTCGAACGGCCCGACGCCGAAGATGTGGTCCACATGGTGGTGCGAAAAGACGGCCGCCCGGAGCGGCGCCTCCGGCCGCCAGCGCCGCACCTCCTCATACAGCGGCCGCGTGTCGTTCACGGCGCCCGTATCGAGCATCACCAGGCCGTCGCCCGTATCGATCGTGTTCGCGCTCGCAATTCCTTTATAGAAGAGCACCCCGTCGGCGATCTCCTGGCCCTCGGGCTGGCGCCACGCCACCGGGTGCAGCTCGGCGGTCGAAAGCTCGCCGTTCCAGAGGCGTTCGGCGAGGTCGCGGATATCGGGCACGGGAAGGCTCCTGCGGACGGTGTCGAACGGGCATTCTACGTCCTGGGGGAAAGCCGGGTTTCCCTGCAGAGCCAGCGGGAGGAGCCGGGAGGGTACACTCGGAGCAGCCTGTCGCCCGGGAGATCCGCCGTGTTCAGTGTGCCCGCCATCAAACCGGGGCTCATGCTCGCCGTCCTTGCTGCGGTGCTGGCGGTGCCGGCCGCTGCCTGCGGCGGCAATGATGCCCCCGCGGTCACCGACCACATGGCCGGCGCGGGGATGATGGCGCAGCAGCCCGAGGGCTCCATCCGTGTCGGCCTGCGCAACTGGGAGGTCGTCCCCGAGGTGACGTCCGCCCGCGCCGGCAGGGTCACCTTCTGGGCCGTGCACGACATGGACCACATGCACGGCCACGACGAGGGCGGCGAGATTCACGACCTCCAGGTGATGCGGAAGCTCCCCTCGGGCGACATGGAGCTCGTCGGCCAGGCGCAGGGCCTCCGCATGGGCGAGGCGAAGGCGCTCACGCTCGAGCTCCAGCCCGGCGAGTACGAACTCTCCTGCAACGTCGTCGAAGAGGTCGGCGGGAGGACCATCTCCCACTACAAAGAAGGGATGGTCGCCAGCTTCACGGTCACCGGGTGAGCCCCCGCTGCCGCAAAGCTTCGCCCCCGGCCAATGATGTGGTAGGGTTGAACCCTCAAACCTTCACGTGAGGGTAAAGCGCTGGCCGGGTGGCTTCGCCGGACGTTCTACGCGCTCGAGAACACGCAGTTCCGGCTGCTGTGGATCGGCACGCTCTTCTCCTTCCTCGGCATGCAGATGCAGATCGTGGCGCGGGGCTACCTCGCCTACGACCTGACCGGCAAAAACACCGCCCTCGGCGGCGTCATGATCGCCTTCGGCGTCCCCCAGCTCCTCCTCGGCCTCTGGGGCGGCGTCCTCGCCGACCGGCTCCCCAAGCGGAACCTGCTCGTCATCTGCCAGGGCATCATCGCGCTCAACTCGCTCTGGGTGGCCGTCATGATCAAGACCGGCCACATCGAGTACTGGATGCTCATCGTGGCCGGCGTCGTCCAGGGCGCCGGGTTCGCCTTCATCGGCCCGGCCCGCCAGGCCTTCATCGGCGACCTCGTCGGCCGCGACGCCATCGGCAACGCCGTCGTCCTCCAGCAGCTCAGCATGAACAGCACCCGCGTCATCGGCCCGTCCATCGCCGGCGCCTTCATCGCCATCGCGGTCATCGGCACCGGGGGCGTCTACCTCATGACGACCCTCGGCTTCTTCATCGCCATGGCAACCATGTTCCGCCTCCCGCCCGGCAACCCCAAACCGCGCGAGCATCCCGTCTCGCCCCTGCGCGACCTCGCCGACGGCCTCCGCTACGTCCGCCGGCGCCCCTCGCTCGCCCTCCTCATCCTCACCGGCTTCGCCGTCATCATGGTCGGCTTCCCCTACCAGTCGTTCCTGCCGTCGGTCGCTGTCGATGTCTACCGCGCCGGCTCGGGCGGCCTGGGCCTCCTCCAGTCCTTCGCCGCTATCGGAGCAGTGGCCGCCACGGTGCTCGTCGCGACCTTCGCCGAGAGCCGCCGCGCCTGGTTCTGGCAGCCGGTGCTGGCGATGGCCTTCGGCGGCTCGCTCATCGCCCTCGGCGCAACCTCGAATCTCCTCGCCGGCCTCGCCGTCATGGTCGCCGTCGGCGGGCTCGCCAGCGGCTTCCAGGGCCTGAACAACGCCCTCACCATGTCGAACACCGACCACGAGTACCACGGCCGGGTCCAGTCGATCTCGATGCTCAGCTGGAGCCTCTTCGGCCTCTTCGCGCTCCCCATCGGCATCGTCGCCGACCACATCGGCATCCGCGAGACGCTCATGCTCATGGGCGCCGTCGTGATTGTCAGCGTGGCCCTCCTCCAGCTCGCGTCCCGCTCCGAACGGGTCGCCGAAGACCGCCGGCTGGCCGTCGCCGCCGCCGAGGTCCGCCGCGAAACGCGGGCCGTTGCCGGCGGCCGCTGACCGGCTCCTACTGGAACGCGATCCCGGTCACCGTCTGCAGCCACTGCTCCTGCGGGATGCTCGACGACACGAGGTCGAGGTAGCCGGCCTGGTTGAACACCAGCAGCGTCGTCTCGCCCACCTCGGCCAGCGGGTAGCGGATCGCGCCGAGGCGAAGGTTATCGATCCGCGTCCCCTGGATGGTGGCGGTGCTGTCGGCCGGGGCGCCCGCCTTCGCGGCGACGGCCGCGAGCGTCACGCCGGTGTACTCCTTGCCGCCAATCTCCAGGGTCGTCGTCGGCAGCGCCTTGAATTCGTCGCGGTTCGGCGTGTACGCAGTGCCGCCCGGCGTCACCACCTGGATAACCGGGAGGTCGTCCGGCAGCGGCGTCGGCGTCGGCAGCGGCCGGTCCGGCGGCACCGGCTGCTCCAGCCCCTGCGCCACCTCGGTCCGGCGGGCATCGGCCTCGCTCACGGTCGGGGCCGCCCCGGCATCCCCGGCGGGCGCGTCATCGTCGTCCCCGCAGGCCGCGGCCGCGGCGGGGACAAGGAGGAGAAGGGCTGCGGCGAGGCGCAGTCGAAGCATCGGCAAACTCCATCGGGTCCTGGAGGCTGATCGCAGGGTAGGCACCGCCCCGGCGAGCGGCAACGGCGAGGTCAAGCAGGGGTTAGGGGTTGGATGAGGGCTGCGGCGCCGGCGTTTCCCGGGCCTCCGCAGGCTCCACCGTCGCCGAAGGCGCCGCCTCGGCTGTCGCCGGGGTTGCGGGCGTTGCCTCCGGAGTCGCGCTGCCCGCCGGCT
Organism: Tepidiforma thermophila; assembly: GCF_002563855.1. Classification (NCBI taxonomy): domain Bacteria; kingdom Bacillati; phylum Chloroflexota; class Tepidiformia; order Tepidiformales; family Tepidiformaceae; genus Tepidiforma; species Tepidiforma thermophila. The sequence goes on along the minus strand of NZ_PDJQ01000001.1, from coordinate 432,013 downwards.
CCGGGGTCGCGGTCTCGGCCGGCTCCCCCGTGGCGGTCGCGGCGGGCTCGGGTGTCCCCGTGGGCGACGGCTCAGGCGCTGCAGCCGCAGTCGGCTCCGGTGTCGCCAGCGGCGTCACCCCGCCGAGCGCCGCCGAAACGGCGTCATCGATGGCGGCCGCCGCGGCGGCTACCTTCTCCGGGTCGACGTCCGGCCGGTTGCGCGCCTGCGAGAGCACCGTCGAGCTCTGCTCCGCAAGGCTCCTCACCCGCGCCTTCTGGACGTCCGTCAGCCCGCCCTGCTTCTCAGCGAGGTCGGCAATCGCACGGAGCTCCCGCTGCAGCCCTTCGAGCGAGGCGACCAGGTTGTCGTTCCGGGCCGCAAGCTGCTGCAGCTCATAGACGCGCGCCTCGGCCTGCCGCAGCTGGACATCGATCCGGGCATCCCCGCGGGAGAGCGTGTACTCCAGCCGTTCGTTCGCCAGCTTGAACGCGTAGTTCCAGTCGCCCGGGACCGCGTCGCCGGCAGTAACGAACCCGAGCGCGAGCACGCCGACGGCTGCCGCTCCCGAGAGCACGGCCATGCTCGCCACCGCGGTCCGCACCGGCGAGTAGCCGGGGACGGGGAGGAAGAGCGGCTCTGCCGGCGTCGTCGGCTCTGTCGCCCGGGCGAGCACCTTCGCCTTCAGCGAGGCCTCGAAGTAGTAGCTCGCCGGCTCGGCCGCGTAGGCATCCGTCACCGCCGCCGTCACCCGCAGCATCCCGGCCAGCCAGTCAGCCTCCTCGGGGAAGAGCGAAAGGACGAAGTCCGGCTCCAGCCCGTCGTCGATCAGGGCCTGCGCTTCGGCGAGGATGTCGGCCCGGTGGCCAGCCTTGCGGTCGAACAGCCGGCGGATCATTGCAGCGGCACCATCGTTTGCAGTTTGGCGATCGCCTTATGCTGGAGGACTTTCACCGTATTCTCGGTTTTCCCGAGCACCCGCGCAGTCTCTGCCACCGAGAGCCCCGCACCAAACCGGAGTTCGATCACCTGCCGCTGCGCTTCCGGGAGCTTTGCGGTGGCTGCGCGGACCACCTCCATCGTCAGTGCGGTGTGCACCTCCTCCGTGTGGTCGGGCGCAGGGTCCGGGATCGTGTCCGTGAGCGGCGCTACCTGGGAGCGGACCTTCCGCCGCCGGACGAAGCTGACCACCTCGTTCCGTGCGATGCGGAACACCCACGCCCCGAACGGCAGGCCCCGGAAGCTGAAGCTGCGGAGGTTTTCGATGACCCGGAGAAAGATCTCCGTCGTCACATCCTCGGCATCTTCGGTGCTGGAGAGCCGGGCGGAGACGTACCGGTACACGCGGGGAAAGTAGTGGTCGTAGAGGAGCGAGAGCGCCTCACGGTCCCCGTCCTGGGCGGCTTCGACCACAGCCTGTTCGTCGAAGTCGGGTGCCAGTTCGTCGGTTGCCGTCTCTGCCATCCAGCCCCCTGGGCCGCGCCGGGTTCGGAATACCGAGCGTCCTCCTTCCGAGCATACTCAGGCGTTTCGCCCGTGCACTAGAGATAACGCTGCTGCCCCCGGGAAAGTTAATTTCGCATTGCCGCCGCGCGTGACACCAGGGCGCCCCCGCGCGACACTGGCCCCATGGTCAACCCGGCCCTCGTCTCCGCCATCGCCATGCCGCTCTTCATGGCTGCCGGCGCGCTCGCCCTCTGGCTCTCCCGCGGCCAGGACGATGACCGCGGCCCCCGCTGGCGGGACGACTCCCTCGATGACTGGTACCAGGAACGGGAACGCCAGGCCGAAGAAGAACGCCGCCGCCGGCAGGAGCAGGACACCCCCGCCCCGAAACCCTGACGGTAGAGCCCCGCTGTGCCCTACGATGCGCACGTGCGCACCTGGACGTGCATCGATGGCAGCTGGCGCCCCGGCGAACTCGACGGCGGGCCCCGCTGGTACGACCTCTCCGGCGCCGACCGCGACGACCTCCTCGAACTCGCTTCCCGCTACCACCTCCATCCGCTCGCCATCGAAGACTGCCTCTCCCCCTACCTCCATACCCCCAAGATCGACGACTTCGGCAGCTACCTCTTCATCGTCGTCCTCGCGATGAAGCCCGGCACCGTCGAGCCGATCCTCGAAGAGCTCGACATCTTCCTCGGGCCCGACTTCCTCATTACCTACCGCGACGACCCCGCGACCGCGCCCGAGGTCGACGGCGTCGTCCATGCCCTCGAGCAGGGCCTTGCGGTCCGCCCGGGCACCGACGGCCTCTTCTACGAAGTGCTCGACCGCGTCGTCGATAGCTTCCTCCCGCGCGTCTCCTCCATGAGCGAGCAGCTCGACGCCCTCGCCGACCTCATCATCGAAGGCGACCGCAACGGCGGCCTCAGCCAGCGCGTCCTCGAAATGCGGCGCACCGCCGGCTCCATCCGCCGAACCATGGCGCCCCTGCTCAGCGTCGTCCTCCGCTTCGGCCGCGGCGAATTCGCCCTCGTCCAGCCGTCGAACGTCATCTACTTCCGCGACATCTACGACCACCTCCTGCGGGTCGACCTCGCCCTCGAGGAGCTGCGCGACGATGCCGAAGTTGCCCTCAACACCTACCTCAGCACCCTCAATAACAAGATGAACGAGGTGATGAAAGTCCTCGCCGTCGTCGCCGCGCTGGCGCTGCCGGCCACCGTGATCACCGGCATCTTCGGCACCAACTTCGAGGAGATCCCCGGCCTGCGCAGCAACTACGGCTTCGGCGCGATGCTCCTCGCCATCGCCGGCATCGCCGCCTCGATGGCCCTCTTCTTCCGCCGGCGCGGGTGGTTCTGATGCCCGGCATGGGGCTGGGGCACCGCTGATGGACGTTGCAGGCGTCCGTTTCGACGAAGAAGGCGTGCGGCTCGCGGTCGCCCTCGGCATCGGCCTCCTCCTCGGCGCCGAGCGCGAGCGCCGCAAAGGCGAAGGCCCTGCCCGCGGCGCGGCCGGCATCCGCACCTTCGCCCTCGTCGCCCTCGCCGGCGGCATCGCCATGGCCATCGGCGGCGGGGTCGTTCTCGCCGTCGCGCTCGGCTTCGTCGCCCTCGCCGTCCTCGCCGCCTACATCCTCGGCGACCGCACCGACCCCGGCCTCACCACCGAAGTGGCCGTCATTGTCACCTTCCTCCTCGGCGCTCTCGCCCAGCAGGAGCCGCAGCTTGCCGCGGGCATCGCCGTCGTCGTCGCTATCCTCCTCGCCGCCCGCGAGCAGCTCCACCGCCTCGTCTCCCGCGCGCTCACCGAACAGGAGGTGCACGATGCCCTCCTCTTCGCCGGGGCCGCGCTCGTCATCCTCCCCCTTGCGCCCAACGAGCGGATCGGGCCATACGGCGTGTTCAACCCCTTCGCCATCTGGCGGCTCGTCGTCATCGTCATGGCGATCGGAGGCGCCGGCTACGCCGCGGTGCGGCTGCTCGGGGCCCGCGTCGGCCTGCCGCTCTCCGGGCTGGCCGCCGGCTTCGTCTCCAGCTCGGCCACGATCGCCGCGATGGGCGCCCGCGCGCGCGAGACCCCCGCCCTGCGCACCCCCGCCGTCGCCGCCGCCGTGCTCTCAACCGTCGCGACCGTCGTGCAGATGGTCATCGTTGTCGGCGCCACCGACCGCCGCACGCTCGAGCAGCTTTGGCCGGCGATGGCCTTCGCCGGCGTTGCCGCCGTCGGCTACGGCGCCATCTTCGCCCTGCGCGCCCTGCGCGATGCCGCCGCCGACGCGCACGAACCCGGCGGCCGCGCCTTCGACCTGAAGACGGCGGTGCTCTTCGCGTCCACGGTCACGGCCGTGCTCTTTGTCTCCGCCGCCCTCGGCGACTGGCTGGGCAACCGCGGCGTCCTGCTCTCGGCTGCGGTTGCCGGCTTCGCCGATACCCATGCCGCCGCGATCGCCGTCGCCGGGCTCGCCGCCGGCGGGCGGGTCGACCCCGCCGATGCCGTTGTGCCGATCCTCGCCGCCTTCACGACGAATTCCGTGACGAAGATGGTCCTCTCCGCGGCCAGCGGCGGCCGCCGCTTCGCCGCCGAAGTCTGGCCCGGCGTCATCGTCACCGCCGCCCTCGCCTGGGCCGGCTGGGCCCTCAGCTGAGCCGGCGGGGCGGGCGGGCGCGGCCCAACGGCGGCTGCGGATGTGCCCGGTCGGCCCTCGCCGCACGCCCCGTCCGCGCCCTACGTTCGAGGCCGTGGACACCCCGGAGTTCAGCGGTCGAGGGTCGACCCGGCTGACCTGCCCCGCCTGCGGCGCCGAGAACGGGCCGGGCGCGCATTTCTGCCACGAATGCGGTGCGCGGCTGGTGCAGCCGGCCCCGCCCGCGCCGGCGGCGGTGCGGTGTCCGGCCTGCGGCGCAGAGAACGAGGCGGGGTCGCACTTCTGCGAGCAGTGCGGGGCCCGGCTCGACGCCGCCCCTGCGGCTCCGCCAGCGGCGCCGGTCGCGCCGGTTTGCCCGGTCTGCGGTGCCGAGAACGCCCTGAACGCAAAGTTTTGCCGGAGCTGCGGCGCCCGGCTCGCCGGCGCCCCTGCCCCGCCCGCGCCCGCCCCGGCGGCTCCGCCGGCCACCCCAGCGGCTCGGCCCGCCGGTGCGCGGGTGCAGCCGTTTGCCCCGCGCCCGGCCCGGCCGCCTGCCCGGGCTCCAGCGCCCGCGCAGCCGCCGGCTGCGCGGCGGGGCGGCGTCAGTCCGTGGGCCGCCCTGGCGGTGGTGCTGGTGGTCGCCGCTGCTGTCGCCGGTGCGTTCATCGTGTTCCGCTCCCGCGATGACGGCGGGACCGGCAGCGACGAGGCGTACGTCCGGGCGGTGTGCGTCGCAACGAAAACGTTTGGGGAGGAGACTGAGCGGTACTTCAGCGACCCGGAGCTGGTGCAGGACTCGGAGAAGCTGAGCAAGGCGATCGCCGGCCCCCTCCGCACCTACGTCAATCGCATGGCTGCGGCGAAGCCGCCGCCCGACGCGCGCGACTACCACGAGGCAGCGGTCAGACAGCTCCGCACCCTGCTGGCCGCCGCCGAGCGCGGCGAGATCCTGCAGGCCCTCCGGGACTTCGGCGATACGCCGGAGCCCCCGCCCGAGGTGGAGGCCCGCCTGTCGGCGGTCGCCGAGTCGATAGAGGAGTGCGAAGACATCAACCCCTTCGATTGACGGGGCCCTGCACCGAGGCCGGTCGCCCGGCTGAAACCGGGAGCGAGGAGAGCTGGTGATGGAAGCGACTGACGAGAACAAGACCGGAACGCCAGGCGTGCCCGACGAAGGCCGCTCCGCCTGCCCGGCCTGCGGGGCGCCGCACGGCCCTGGTGCGAGGTTCTGCCGTGCATGCGGTCGCCGTCTCCCGGTCACCTGTGGGGTGCCAGGGGACGAGGGTGCCCTTGGGCCCGTCCGCACCTGCCCGGCCTGTGGCGCCGAGGCCAGCCCCACGGCGCTCTTCTGCCGGGTGTGCGGGACCGCGCTCGGCTCCGCTGCGCAGGGGCCGGTCCCACCTGCTCCCGTCGCTGTACCGGCCTGCCCCGCCTGCGGCGCCGAGGTCAACCCGGCGGCGAAGTTTTGCAGAGCCTGCGGCGCTTCGCTGGCCCCGGCTCCCGCGCCGGTCGCGGCGCAGCCCCGGGGAACGGCGAAGCAGTCCCACCGCCGCACCGGTCGCGCGCGGACGGCGGTCCTCGCCGTCGCCGCCGTCATCCTCGTCGGCGGGGCCGCCCTGCTTGCGCTCCGCTTCCGCGGCGACGGCGACGGCGAGCCGACCGCCATCCCACGCGAGTCGCGCATCGAACGCCTCGGTCCCGCCCCGGGCCCGGGCCCGAACGGCCTCGAGCGCCACGCCCCCGTCCGGCTCGTCCACCCGGGCGGCGCCGAGCTGACCGTCCCGCCCGGCGACATCCTCTACAGCGAGTACCTCGACCTCCGCCGGCTCGAGGCGCCGCCCGAATCGCCGGCCTGGAGGTTCGCCGGCCCGGCCTACACCTTTGTCTCCGTCACCGGCGTCGTCCACGAAGACCCCATCGAAATTCGCCTGCCCGCCGCCGGGGCCGGCGCCGACGCCGTCATCGTCGCCCTCGCCCCGAGCGGCGCCTGGCAGCCCCTCCCGACCGAGCGTGTCGGCGACCGGCTCGTGGCAGCGCTGGCCGGTGTCCCCGCGCCATGGACCGTTGCGGTAGCCTCGCCGAAGCCGTTCACCCGCCCTGCGGACCTCGAGCCGACCGGGCTCGCCGACGCCGAACGCCTCGCGTTCGCCGACCGGGCAGCATGGCGGGAGGAAGCGCGCGCCTGGCTCGAGGCGCACCCGGTCCCGCCGGATGAGGAACTTGAGCAGGCGGCCAGCCCCTCTGCCTCCCTCCTGGCCAGCCGCTCCGCAGCTGCGGCGCCCGTCGCCATCGAGTTCTCGAAATGGGAGAAGGAGTACGCCGAGACGCTCCTCCGTCTCGCCGGCGCCGGGGCAGTCCTCGAGGCCGGCCGGGCGGGCGTCGTCCCCGCCCTCGGCGCGGGCGGGCCCGTGGCGTTCGAGCACTACCGTGCCGGCGTGCTCACCCTCCTCAAGCTCCGCGACCGCTGGTTCCAGAACCGGGATGCCTGGTCGGAAATGTTCGGCGAGCGGGGAAACTACCAGGCCGTCCTCCTCGATAGCGGGGTTGCCCTCCAGGATTCGCTGGAGACCGCATTCGCCCGCTACGCCCCCTGGGGCATCGAGCTGACGGCTGCCCTCGTGCGGTCACGCGCCATCGCCGACATCGACCTCGCCGTTGTCTACGGCGAAGCCCTCTTCGCCGATGTCATCCTGCCGCCCGGCATGCTCCCCGACCTCGAGCGGCAGCTCACCGGGCAGGGCGGCTGGGCCGGGACCCCTGAAATGACCCTCCGGCTCCGGCTCTTCTCCCGGGCCGCAATCGAGAACTGGTCATTGCTCGACTACCTGAAGGACTGGCGAACGGAGGCGTTCCTCCGCTATCTGCCGGTGGCGCTCTGGGTATTGGGGATCAGCAGCGGCGGCCCGAGCCTCCTGGCCGCGACCGTAGCCGACCAGGTCCTGAACTGGTGGCAGGCCCAATACGAGACGGCCTCCAGCCCCGCCATCTACGGCACCATCCAGTGGGCGACAACGGCGCTCGCCGGGGGGCAGCTCCTGTTCGACGCTACGGATGACACACTGGTCACGAGCTTCGGACTGAGGATCGTGGACCTCTCCGAGCAAACCAGGCAGACAGTAGGTACGGCCCTCGGGTGGGCCCAGTTCCTCTATTCCGCCGCTGTCTCCTGGGCCGTGACCGGGAGCGACTGGTACCTGCTCAAAGATATCCGTGCCATCACCGAGGGTACCCGCGGCTACTGCCCCGGCGGCCGGTGCAACTGGCTGTACGCCCAGAATATCCCGCCCGTCCAGGTCATCGGCGTCGCCCGGGGGGCGGCAGCCCGCCCGGCCGACTACTACCCGGCAACCCGCGTCCGCATGGCCGCCTGGAACCTCCAGTACAACCCCGCCGCCATCGCCGCAGGCCGCCTCGACCTCCACGAAATCTTCCGCAGCGGCTCCCGCGAGGCGTCGCTCCAGGTCGGCTCCCGCGAAGCGCTCACCGGCCCGGCCTTCCTCCGCAACCTCGGCTGGGAGCCCTATGTGAAGGAGAGCTGGCCCGACGCCACGATTGATATCACCCCCGACCTGCAGGCGATCCGGATCGCCGTCCCGAGGGCGGACCTTGCGAAGTACCGGAGCTGGAGCCGCGCAAAGCTTGGCGACCCGATCGCCGACTACAATCTCCTCCTGCGCCTCGAAACCGCGGACGGCGACCACCAGGTCCTCCGCATCACGGGCGTCGACACCGAGCGCTCAACGGCGGACAGGGAGAACGTCTACCTCATCGCCGCCCTGGCGACCCGGAAAGACGCCGGCCGCGACGACCTCGAGCCCGGGTTCCGCGGCAGCGACGATAACCCCACGACGGTCGAGCGTTCGAGCGTCACCCCGCTCCGCCAGCGGTACACCGCCTACCTGTACGCCTCGGGGCAGCAGGAGGAGGACTGGGTGCCGGTCGAGGTCGTCTTCCCGCCGAATCCCGGCCCCCGCACCGACGCGGACGTCGTTGCCGCCCCGCGCGTCCACGAGACCGACGCTGCGGCCTCAGCCAAACCGCCCACAGAGTGGACGCTCGTGGACGTCCGGCTCGAGGTCAACGGGACGTTCAAAGACCCGTACGCGCTGTATCTCCTCTCATTTGTCGAACGCATCGCGCCCTCCGCGTGCAGGCTCGAACGTAAATTTTGGGATGATGGCGAAGAATTCGGATTGCACTGCGTCTTCGAACCAGGCTGTCCCCGGGATGAGAGCTGTTTCAGCCTGAACTTGGCCAGCGTCCCCAAGCCTGATTACCCCCTGGGGAGCAAGCTCACGATTACCAAAGACCGAATCCAGGGGTACCTCTGCACCGGTGCAACCGACGAAAATGCCTGCTCGCACCGTTCGTTTATCGATGCCGCTCTCGCCCCGGGCGGACAACTCAGCGGCCAGTTTGGCTGGACCTGGGACGAAATGGCGTTTGGCGAGCCGTATGCGCAGGGCACCTGGACCGTACAGTTCACCGCCTCCCCGAAACGGTGAGACCCCGCCAGAGGCGCCTCCCGTCGCTCGCCTGCCGGACCATAGCCGCACTACCGTCGTTCCCGGACGCCAGCCGGACAGGTGCGTAGCAGTGCTCGTGGAGAGAGATTCGCTCACCCGGACACCTCGCACGGCCGCGTGCCCGCGCCGCCCCTAGAACAGAATGCACCCGCTGGTCACGAAGTCCTGGTTGGCGTTGCCGGTCACGGTCACGAACGGCGGCGTCACCGCCGGCGGAACCGCGCAGAAGTCGAACGTCACGTCGTTCGCCTCGTAGGTGCCCGGCGGAAGCTCGAGCGAGTACCGGCCATCGGGCCCTGCCGCGGCGTAGAACACGCCCGCGCTGCCCCGCAGCTCGATCACGCAGCCGTAATCGCAGATGCGGGTCTCGCCGGTCTCCGCAAACCGGATGTACACCCGGCCCGTGAGCCGGGCAAGGGTCGGACGCGGCGTCGGCGTGGCTGTCGGGGGCACCGGGGTGGCGGTGGGCGGTCGGGGCGTCGGCGTGGCCGTCGGCGGCCGCGGCGTTGGCGTCGGGGGAACCGGGGTAGCCGTCGGGGGCACCGGCGTGGGGGTTGCCCCGGCCGGGCTTGCGGTGGCCGTCGCGAGCTGCGTGCTTCCCGCTGCGGGACTGCCGGTCGCGGCCTGTGTCGCAGTCGTCGTTGCCGTCGCGCCCGCCCCGGGCGGCTGCGTCGCCGTCCTGGTCGCCCGGGTCGGGCTCGCCGGGGGCCGGGTTGCCGTCGCCGTCCGATCGGGCGAAACCGGCACGACCTCCGTGCCGTCATCGCCGGTCAGGTACCAAGCGGCCGCGCCGGCCGCGGCGAGCACGGCGGCGAGCGCCCCTATCGCTATCCACGGGCCGGCTCCGCCGCCTTTCGCGCCTGCCGCTGCCGGCGCTGGCGGCGGCGCCGGGGGAGCAGGCGGCTCCGCAGGAGCCGGCGCCCCGGCCGCGGCAGGAGCCTCCGGCCCCGCGGTTCCGGCGGCGGCGCCTGGCTGCAGCGCTGCACCGCACTGGTCGCAGAACCGGGCGTCGTCGGGCTGCACGGCATGACAGGAAGGGCATTCCATAGGATGACTACTCTCGCCTGGAAGGTCCTTCCGAGGATCGCACCTGCCACACCCCTCCCGCAGCGGCCGGGCGGCCGGCCCTGACGGGCCCGCGCGGCCCCATCCGTTTACCGCAACCCGCTACCCTTGGAAAGCATGACCAGCGCTCCCCCGGCCCGGCGCGGCACCCGGCCCGCGCCGGCCGCCCCGCGATGAACCAGCCGCGCCGCCGCCCGGCGCCCGCGCTCGCCGAGTGGGCCGCGCGCGACGCCGCCGACGTGCTCGAACGTCTCGGGTCCGGCCCCGGCGGCCTCTCCAGCGCCGAAGCCGCACGCCGCCTCGCCGTCCACGGCCCCAACTCCCTGCCCCGCGGCGGCCACCCCGCGCTCACCATCCTCCTCCGCCAGCTCAAGAACCCGCTCCTCGGCCTCCTCCTTGCTGCGGTCTCGGTCTCCTTCATCGTCGGCGAGCGCCTCGATGCCGCCATTATCGTCGCCATTGTCCTCCTCTCCGTCACCCTCGGCTTCTTCGACGAATTCCGCGCCGACCGCTCCGCCCGCATGCTCGAAGAACGGCTCACGCGCACGGCCCGCGTCTTCCGCGACGGCGAAATCCAGCGCGTCGACGCCGAAACGCTCGTCCCCGGCGATATCCTCGTCGTCGAAGTCGGCGACATCGTCGCGGCCGACGCCCGCGTCATCGAAGCGAACGACCTCACGGTCGACGAATCGATCATCACCGGCGAATCGCTCCCCGCGGAGAAACGGGCGGCAGCCGGCGGCGAACCGGGCCTCGCCACCATGCTCCTCTCCGGCACGGTGGTGCGCAGCGGACGCGGGCGCGCCGTCGTCGTCGCCACCGGCCCGGCGTCAATGGTCGGCGCCATCGCCGCGGGCCTGCACGAGGCTGGCCGGCCCACCGAGTTCGAGCGCGGCCTCCGCAACTTCTCCCTCTTCCTGGTCGGCGTGACGGCCACCCTCACCGCCTTTATCCTCGCAGCAAACATCTGGCTCGGCCGCGGCCTCCTCGAATCGCTGCTCTTCGCGCTCGCCATCGCCGTCGGGCTGACCCCGCAGCTCCTCCCGGCGATCGTCACCGTCAGCCTCGCCACCGGCGGGCGCAGGCTCGCCGAGCGGAAGGTCATCGTCCGCCGGCTGGTCGCCATCGAAGACCTCGGCAACCTCGAGGTCCTCTTTTCCGATAAAACCGGCACCCTCACCGAAGGCTCCATCGTCCTCGAAGCCCTCGGCTGTCCGCCCGGCAGCGAGGACACGCTCCTCGGCTGGACGGCCAGCTGGCTGCTCGCCGGCATCCACGAAACGTCCGGCAACGCCCTCGATGCCGTCCTCGCCGCCGATGAGCGCATCCAGCAGGCCGCGGCCGCGCGCGCCGGCTGGACGCTCCGCGACGAACTCCCCTTCTCCTACCAGCTCCGCTATGCCGCCCTGGCCGTCGAATCCCCCGCGGGGGAACGGTGGGTCGTCGTCAAAGGCGCCGCCGAGGAGCTCTTCGCGCGGTGCACAGCTGCTGACGGCTGGGGCGAGGAGTGGCATCCCCCGGCCGCCGCGGCCCTCGCCCGCCTGGCCGATGACGGCCTCCGGGTGATCGCCGTCGCTATCCGGCCCGACGACGGCCGCGAACTCGCCGCGCAGGCCGCCGAAGGACTCCGCCTCGTCGGCTTCCTCGGCTTCAGCGACCCGCCGCGTCCCGAGGCGAAGGCCGCGATCGAACGGCTCGCCAACCTCGGCATCGAAGTCAAAATCCTCACCGGCGACCACCCGGCCGTCGCCCGCCATGTCTGCGACCGCGTCGGCATCCCCGTCCGCGGCGTCCTCACTGGGGCCGACCTCGAAGGGCTCAGCCCGGGCGAACTCCGCGACGCCGTCGCCCGGACCACCGTCTTCGCCCGCGTCACCCCCGAGCAAAAGAAGCTGCTGGTGCAGGCCGCGCAGGCCGGCGGGCGCGACGTCGGCTTCCTCGGCGACGGCGTCAACGACGCCCCGGCCATCCGCCAGGCCGATATCGGCATCTCCGTCGATACCGCCACCGACGTCGCCAAGGCCGCTGCCGATGTCGTCCTGCTCGAAAAAGACCTCGGCGTCCTCGCCGACGGCGTGCTCGAAGGCCGCCGCACCTTCGCCAATACCGTGAAGTACATCCTCATGGCCACGAGCTCGAACTTCGGCAACATGTTCAGCGCGGCGGGTGCCTCCCTCTTCCTCGACTTCCTCCCGATGCTCCCGACCCAGATCCTCCTCAACAACTTCCTCTACGACGTCTCCGAGCTGACCATCCCGACCGATGCCGTCGATGAGGAGCTCACCCGCCGGCCCGCCCACTGGGACCTGCGCTCTATCAGCCGGGCCATGGTCGTATTCGGGCCGGTCAGCTCCGTCTTCGATTACCTGACCTTCGCCCTGATGCTCGGCGTCTTCAACGCCGGCGAAACACGCTTCCAGTCCGGCTGGTTCGTGGAGTCGCTGTGCACCCAGACGCTGGTGATCTTCGTGCTGCGGACGCACCGGGTGCCGTTCTGGCGCAGCCGGCCCTCGCTGCCGCTGCTCGCAACGACGCTGGGCTGCGTCGCCGTCGCGGCGTTCATTCCCTATTCGCCGGCAGCGGGCGCGCTGAACTTCGAGCCGCTGCCGGGCAGGTTCCTCCTCGCGCTCGGGGGAATGGTTGTCACCTACCTGGCGCTCGTCGAACTGGCGAAGCGCAAAGTTTTCGCCCAGGCTGCGGCACCCGCGCCCGTGCCCGCGCCCGTTCCGCCGCCCCCGGCTCCCACCCCCGCCGCCTGACCCCGCCGGAGCGGCCGCCCTCGCCTGGGCCGGCTGGGCCCTCAGGTGAGCCGGCGGGCCGGCGGCGACCGGTTCACGCTGGCCTGACTGGGTTGGCCCTCTCCGGCAGGCTCCTGACGGTGATGGCCGCGGTGCGGGGCATGGGGGTAGATGACCGTCCGCCGGCGCAAACGGCGGCAGCGGACGGGGCGGCCTGTGGTCGTGTAGCAATATGCCAATCCGGCGGTCGGGAGGGGGGCGCTCCGGCGCCTACCGGGTTGCGTATATCTGAAAGGCGTGCCCCCTTGTTCAGCCACCCGACCAGCGTGTACTTGGCGAGGGACAGGAACGCAGCGGTCAACCCACATCCTGCCACGTGCGTTACAATGCGGCCGGCGGGGCAGAGGTCCGGTCATGGCTCAGAGCTCAAAAATCGAATGGACGCAGGCTACGTGGAACCCTATCACAGGCTGCACCAAGGTCAGCCCCGGATGCGCGCACTGTTACGCCGAGACGATGGCTGAAAGGTGGCGAGGCATTTCTGGGCATCCTTTCGAGTACGGCTTCGACCTGCAACTTCGCCCCAATCGACTAAAGCTGCCGTTACTCTGGAAGCGTCCTAAACTGATTTTTGTAAACAGTATGAGTGACCTTTTCCACGAAAATGTTCCTGATGCCTTTGTCGTGAAGGTTTTCGAAACGATGCGCGAGGCCTCCTGGCATACATTTCAAGTTCTGACCAAACGGACCGAGCGTGCCCGCGACCTCACAAGAAAACTCGCAGAACTAGATCCATGGCCGGATAACGTCTGGATGGGTACATCCATAGAAAATCAACGATGGGTTCAGCGTGCTGATTCTCTACGTGAAATTCCTGCAAAAATACGCTTCATCTCCTGTGAGCCATTACTTGGACCACTCAGGCTCAATCTTCATGGCATCCACTGGGTGATCTGTGGGGGCGAGTCAGGCGCGCGTGCTCGGCGCATGGACCCTTCGTGGGTGCGTGACTTGCGCGATCAATGCGTGGCTGCTGGTGTCCCATTCTTCTTCAAACAGTGGGGTGCATTCGATGAGAATGGTAGACGCGTCGGCAAAAAACGAGCAGGACGCATACTTGATGGTCAGATTTTTGATGAAATGCCCAGACTGGTTTGAATTCAAAAATTCGGCAACCTTACCTGATCGGATTCTGCACCCCAGAGTCTTCGGAACACCCACTCCATCGGGGGCTCCTTGTCGGTGCCAGGATCGAAATCGCTTGCGTGGACTAGATAGTAATACACCCTGGAACTGGCGTTTGGATGTTGCGGACCAATTGGCCGAGAAGTGACCTTGAGGTAGCCAAGCTGTCTAAGGCCTTCTTCGTAAATGTCGAGCATGGTGCGGTCGATCGGAGTGTTCTCCTGTTCACATCTCTTCAAGGCACTACGCCAATCTGAACCATTCGGCATGGCGGCATCGACGTTCATTCGCCATAAATGTTTGGTAGTAACATTGAACCGCCTAAAAGCGGGCGCATTGAAATAGATCAGTAGTTCAGGTTTGGTTCCGACCGATTTGAAATTGCTCAAGGCGATAATAGTTTGCCAAGATACTTCGAATCCTTCCGGATCGAGAAAAACAAGCATCGGTGCCCTGGGATTCAATTCATTTGCCATGAAGTTGATGAGAGCGACGTTGCAATCGCCGGACGTAACTCTGGCACGGTTTTGATCGATTCGACTGCATCTAGTTTTAAGAGCGTCGGCATATTTCTTGTTCTTTTCCATCGCGAGAACCTTGCTGAATGGCGGTTCCGTTTTAAGGGCAATGAGAGTGCTCCCCATAGTGATGCGATCGTCAAACTGATAAAGGCCTGGCCCTGCAAGAGCATCGATGAAATATTTCTGTGGAGCTTTGTTGCAAGCTTTGGTAAATGCGGGCAGATATGCCGCGAGAATGGCAAGCTTGTTTCGGGTGTGGCGCTTGGCACGGCGTTTCGGCTCGATGCCATCATCGTCTGGGAGCGTGATTTGGTGAATGTACTGCTGTACCGGTGTCATTGGTCGTCCGGGCACGAGTGCCCTTCGCGCGGGTTGAGGTATGTTGAGGCGCCAGGACCTAACTGAATCTTAGCGGCATATAGTGGGGGGTGCCAGCTTGTTGTGGTGCTCCCGGATACGTTCCGACCCTGGAATCCGGCGGTCGTGTGTCGCAACTTGTAAAGAGGCCCAAAATCGGCGGTGGGGGGGCGGATCGGCTGGGTCATGGGTTTGAGGTACGTCGTCCCTAGCTGGTGACGTCGCTGGGCCTGAGCCCGTGCAGAGGCCGGGAGCCGTGCTCATGCTGGCGGCATGGTAGCGGCCGTAGGTCCGCCTGAGCCCGCCCCTAGAACTTCGAGTAGTCCGGCTCCCGCTTCTCCAGGAACGCCTGCACCCCCTCCCGGAACTCGGGGCTCCCAAGGCAGGCCTTCTGCTGCGCCCACTCGAACGCCAGCTGGTCCGCCAGCGATACGCCGTCCAGCGACCGCCGGATCGCCCGCCGCGTGTACGTCATCGCCGAGGGCGGCATCGCCGCATACTCCCGCGCCGCCGCCAGCGCCGTCGGCAGCAGCTCCTCCGCCGGCACCACCTTCGAGACAATCCCCAAGGCCAGCGCCTCCCGCGCATCGATCATCCGCCCCGAATAAAACAGCTCGGCCGCCCGCTCCGGACCCACCAGCCGCGGCAAAAAGTACGAAAGCCCGCAGTCCGGCGCCAGCGCCCGCTTGATGAACACCGTCGCGAAGCGCGCCTCTTCGCTCGCAATCCGGATATCGAACGCCGAGCAGAGGCCGAAGCCCCCGCCCACCGCCACCCCGTTCACCGCCGCAATCAGCGGCTTGTCGCAGTGGTGGAGCGCGAGCACCACCCGCCCCACATCGCCGATGTCGTCGACCGCCGCGAACCGGCGCCCGTGCTCGTCCGCGCCCGCCGCGCCGATCGCCTGCAGGTCGGCCCCGGCGCACCACGCCCGCCCGGCGCCGGTCACGACGAACGCTTTCACCCGGTCGTCGCGCCGCCCCTCGTCGATGGCAGCGAGGAAGTCGGCCAGCAGGGTCCCCCCCATTGAGTTCATCCGTTCCGGGCGGTTGAACGTAAGCACCATCACGGGACCGTCCCGTTCGACCAGGCAATCAGGCATCGCAGGGGCTTCCTTTCACAGGCAGAATCGGCCCGCCGGGACCGGCCGGCCACGCCGATTCTGCGCGAACGCGCGCGCTCGCGAAACCGTCCGCGTCAACGGGGGGGCGCCATCAGCCACGCGTCGACCGGCACCAGCGCCGCCATGTCGCTCGCCGACGCCCCGCAACCGAAGTCGGCGCTCACCACTTTCCCGTCCCGCACCATCACCATGAACGCGAGCGAACCATCCGAGAACACGACACCGAGTGTCCCAACCGGGAGCCGCTCGACCCGCGGGTGCTTCTCACCCGGCCGGAAGATTCCGTACACCTGCGGCGCCGGGTACCCTTCCGGGCGCCGCACGAACAGCCCTTCGAGCTCGTGCTCGTACACGAAGTTGTGGCAGCTCGCGGCGGGGAATACCGGCACTTGCGTCCCCGCTGCCGCACCCGCCGGGCACGGCGGCGCCTCCGTATCGATCCGCACCTCGGTGATGCACGGCTCATCCCGCCGGGCCAGCAGCGGCGCAATCCGCGCCCAATCCCGGGAGACGAGGGCGTCGATCACGGGCTGCAGCGAGGGTTCCACCGTCGCGCTTCCCCCGGGCCCGGCCGTCGCTGTCGCTGTCGCTCTCGCCCCTGCGGTTGGCGTCGCCGCTGGCGTTGCTGCCGGCTTTGCTGCGTCCTCGTCATCGTCCGAGCAGCCCGCGGCCCCGGCAGCGACAAGTGCCGCCAGCAGCACCAGCGGCACGCGCCGCATCCACCGATGAATTCGCATCATCCGCTCCGTTCCTCCGTAAATTCCTGGCGTGCTCCCGTCGTTGAATCCGCCCAGTCGTGGAATCATCAGTACTGACCAGCGCTAATAGTACAGGATCAGCTGCGAAGGCGAGACCGTAGAACCTTGAGGCGGATTGATGTACTCGATGATCCCGTCATTCGCGAGGTGGCCGAAGTGCAGATGCGC
Source organism: Tepidiforma thermophila (assembly GCF_002563855.1). Taxonomy (NCBI): domain Bacteria; kingdom Bacillati; phylum Chloroflexota; class Tepidiformia; order Tepidiformales; family Tepidiformaceae; genus Tepidiforma; species Tepidiforma thermophila. The sequence continues at coordinate 415,518 of NZ_PDJQ01000001.1, read as the reverse complement.
GGGACTTCCGCAGCTCGCCACGGTGTAACCAACGTACAACCACGTTTCAGACTGCCCGGGAGCAATGTCGGCCGACCGTCCCCAGAGAAAGGAATGGTCGCCGAGATGAACGTAATTCACCGTTCCGTAGTAGTAGTACGTGTTTCCTGTATGCCGATACAGGTGAAATTTGCTGCCCGGACATGAGCTGGTTCCCTGGTAGTTGTACACCTCGTAATAGAGGTAGTCTGAAGAGCTTGGGTTTTGCAGGTTCGAATAGACGCTCACCCCGCTCGCGGAAAGGTCGAGCGCCCGCTCGCCGTAGCTGCTCCCGTGACTCCACTCGGAGGTGACGGTCGCGCTGGCTGCCAGCGGAGCCCGTACATACCCGTAATGGGCCGCGACGGTGGATGCGGTCAGCGCGGCGAGCACGACGGCCGCAATCGCGGTCGAAAATCTGGCACAACCGGACTGGACGAACCAACCAGCACGCCGCGCCAGGTGTTTCCTTACGGGAACCATATCAGCCCTCCCTCCCCGTGCCGCGGACCACCGCCTCCAGTGCAGCGATGAACGCGCCATCCGACGTGAACCCCGTCCCCTCCGCCGCCACGACCCATTGCCCGGACGCGGCCCACGCCTCCCGCGGGCCGAACCCGCCCGCCACGCGCTCCGATGGCACGAATGCCCGGAACGCCCAGCCGTGGATATCGAGGTCGAGCTCCCGTACCACCGGGCTCGATGCCGGCCGGACCAGCGTCACCCCGCCGCACTGGGTCCATGCGGCAATGCGCAGCCCCCGGCGCTGGACCGGGTCCTCGAGGAATGCACGCACGTGCGTCGCCCCGGCCGCCGTTCGCACCTCCACCGACCGCACCGAAAATCCCGGCACCGGCTCCAGGCCCTCCAGCCGCAGCGGCAGGCCCGCCGCATCGATGGCCCCGGGGCGTTCGGCAGCCGCCGCGTCGGCCAGCTCCGGCAGGAGACCGAGCGATTCCACCGCGCCCGAGGCTGCCACCGTGACCCCCGCTGGCGCAGGTGGGCAGGCAGCCGAGCCTGTGCCGGGGCCACCAATGCCGAGCACCGCCGCAATCCCGCTCAGGGCCGCCAGGCCCCCGCCCGCCGCCAGGATGCTCCGTAGCAGAACAGTTCTTGAGACTCGCATCGCCCCAGGTCCTTTGAAGGGCTCTGGAGCTTCCGCTGCATGGCTTCCGCTCCAGGCTGCTCGAACCGTATCAAAGGTACTCGCGGTTTGCAATATCCGACCTGACCCGGCCAGCCGCAAAGCCCCACCGGGGCCGCCGCTCCCGGGCGGCCCGTCGACCGCACCCCTCTAGCACTCTCCCGTTGCGAGTGCTAATATGCGCACGCTACCCTCACACCAGCAGCAACCCATAGGAGGAAACGCATACCCCATGGCTGCCAAGACCGCGACCAAGACGGAGACCAAGTCCAAGCTCATCCCCCTCGCTGACCGCGTCGTCATCGTCCCCCTCAAGCAGGAAGAAATCACCGCCAGCGGCCTCGTGATCCCCGATACCGCCAAGGAGAAGCCGCAGCAGGGCGAAGTCGTTGCCGTCGGCCCCGGCCGCCTCGATGAAAACGGCAAGCGCGTCCCCATGGACATCGCCGTCGGCGACCGCATCCTCTACGCCAAGTACACCGGCACCGACGTCAAGATCGACGGCCAGGATTACATCGTCCTCAACGAGAAGGACATCCTCTGCAAGGTCGAATACTAACGGCCGCCACTCTCGGGGGGCGCGCAGCCCGGGTCTTCGCCCGCCGCTGACGCGCCCCTCCGCGCGAAGAACGGAGCTCTCCCATGGTTGCCAAGCAACTGCTGTTCGATGAATCCGCGCGCCGCCGCCTCCGCGATGGCGTCGATGCCCTCGCCGATGCCGTCAAGGTGACCCTCGGCCCCCGCGGCCGCAACGTCGTCATCGATAAGAAATACGGCGCCCCCAACATCACCAAGGACGGCGTCACCGTCGCCCGCGAAATCGAACTCGAAGACCCCTTCGAGAACATGGGCGCCCAGCTCGCCAAGCAGGTCGCGACCAAGACCAACGACGTCGCCGGCGATGGCACCACCACCGCCACCGTCCTCGCCCAGGCGCTCGTCCACGCCGGCATGAAGGTCGTCACCTCCGGCTACAACCCCATGATGGTGAAGCGCGGCATCGAAGCCGCCCTCGCCGAAGCCGTCAAAGACCTCCGCGCCCAGGCGAAGCCCGTCCTCACCAAAGAGCAGATCGCCCACGTCGCCTCCATCTCCGCCAACGATAAGCAGATCGGCGAACTCATCGCCGATGTCATGGAGAAGGTGGGCAAGGACGGCGTCATCACCGTCGAGGAATCCCGCGGCATCAAGTTCGAAACCGAGTTCGTCGACGGCCTCCAGCTCGACCGCGGCTACGTCTCGCCCTACTTCGTGACCAACCCCGACCGCATGGAAGCGGTCATCGAAAACCCCTACATCATCATCACCGATAAGAAAATCTCCTCGGTCCAGGAGCTCCTCCCGCTCCTCGAGAAGGTCCTCCAGGTCACGAAGGACATCGTCATCATCGCCGACGATGTCGAAGGCGAAGCCCTCGCCACCCTCGTCGTCAACAAGCTCCGGGGCACCATCAACGTCCTCGCGGTGAAAGCCCCCAGCTTCGGCGACCGCCGCAAGGCGATCCTCGAAGACATCGCCATCCTCACCGGCGGCACCCTGATTACCGAGGACATCGGCCTCAAGCTCGAGAACGCCACCGTCGCCGACCTCGGCCGCGCCCGCCGCGTCGTCGCCAACAAGGACGACACCACCATCATCGAGGGCATGGCCAGCGACGAGAAGATCCAGGCCCGCATCAAGCAGATCAAGGCCCAGATCGAAGACGCGACCAGCGAGTTCGACCGCGAGAAGCTCCAGGAGCGGCTCGCCAAGCTCGCCGGCGGCGTCGCCGTCATCAAGGTCGGTGCTGCCACCGAAGTCGAGCTGAAGGAGAAGAAGGCCCGCGTCGAAGACGCCCTCAGCGCCACCCGCGCGGCCGTCGATGAAGGTGTCGTCGTCGGCGGCGGCGTCGCCCTCATCCGCGCCCAGAAGGCCCTCAAGGCCCTCGAAGAGAAGACCGCCAACGAAGACGAAAAGGTCGGCATCCGCATCGTCGCCGAGGCCCTTGAGGCACCGACCTTCACCATCGCCGAAAACGGCGGCCTCGAAGGCGCCGTCATCGTCGACCGCGTCAAGAAGCTCACCAACCCGAACGAGGGCTGGGACGCCGAGACCAACACCTGGGGCGACATGTACGAACTCGGCATCGTCGACCCGGTCAAGGTCACCCGCTCCGCGCTCGAGAACGCCGTGAGCATCGCCGCCCTCGTGCTTACCACCGAAACCCTCGTGGCCGAGATCCCGCAGCCGCCGGCTGCGCCGCCGCCTCCGCCCGAGGACTACTAACTCCAGCGCCCCCGGAGGGGCATCACGAACCGGCCCCGGTCGCACGACCGGGGCCGGCGTGTTCGTCTCCGCCGGCCGCCGCCGCTCAGTCGAAGAGCAGCACCGTCCGGGCCACCTCGCCGGCTTTCATCGCCCGGAACGCATCGTTCACGTCCTCCAGCCGGCCCGTGCGGGTGATCATCTCGTCCAGCTTCAGCCGCCCCTGCATGTAGAACTCCACATACCGCGGCATGTCCCGCAGGAACCGGTTCGAACCCATCGCCGAGCCCTGGATCTTCTTCTCCTGGAGGAAGCTCGGCCCATCCAGCTCCACCTTCTGGCCCACCGGGATCATCCCGATGATTGTGGCCGTCCCGCCGATGGCAAGGCACTCGAACGCCTGCTCCGCGGCCCGCTTCAGCCCGATCGCCTCGAACGAGTACTCCACGCCCCCGCCCGAGATCTCCCGGATCGCCTCCACCGGGTCGCGGCTCGACGCATCGACCACGTGGGTCGCGCCCAGCTCCTTCGCCTTCGCCAGCTTCGATTCCACCGTGTCGACCGCGATGATCATCCGGGCGCCGCCGATGCGCGCCCCCTGGATCGCCGCCAGCCCCACGCCGCCGCACCCGAACACCGCCACCGAGGCCCCCGGCTCCATCTTCGCCGTGTTCAGCACGGCCCCGACGCCCGTTGTCACCCCGCAGCCGATCAGCGCGGCCGCGGCCAGCGGCATATCCTCCCGGATCTTCACGATCGCGTTCTCGTGGACGAGCATCTTCTCCGCGTAGGCGCCCAGGTTCGCAAACTGCACCACCGGCGTCCCCCGCCAGGTCAGCTTCGGCGGCATGTCCGCGCTCCGCTGCCGGCTTGGGGCCCGGCACAGGTTCGGACGCCCGCTCACGCACATCTCGCAGTGCCCGCAAAACACGCTCAGGCAGCAGATCACGTGGTCGCCCGGCTTCACGTAGGTCACCTGGTCGCCGACTTCCTCCACGATGCCCGCGGCCTCGTGGCCGAGGATGGCCGGCGCCTGCAGCGGGTAGAGCCCGTCGACGAAATGCAGGTCGCTGTGGCACACGCCCGACGCGACCGTCCGGACGATCACCTCCCGGCCCCGCGGCCGGTCGATCTCGACGTCTTCGATGGTGAGCGGCTGGTGCGCCCCGTGGAACACCGCGGCTTTCATGGGCAGAGTCCTCCTTCTCCTGCTGCCGAATCGGCGCGCGGAGTCTACTCCATTCCCATGGCCCTGTGGCGAACCGCTACGGCCGCTCCTTCAGCAGGTCCCGGATCTCCCGCAGGAGCTGGATATCCTCGGGCGTCGGCAGGTCGGCCGGCGCCTCGCCCCGCTTCCTTCGCTCGAGGAGCAGGTTCACCGGTTTGATGACGAAGAAGAAGATGACCGCCGCCACGATCAGGAAGTTCACCACCGCCTCGAAGAACAGCCCAATCTCGATCGTGGCGTCGCCGATGTCGAAGTTGATCTCCCCGAAGCTCGGCTGGCCAATAATCGCAGCGATGAACGGCGTCAGCACGTTCGCCACGAGCGAGTTCACGACCGTCGTGAACGCCGCCCCGATGACGACCGCTACCGCGAGGTCGAGCACATTGCCCCGCAGCACGAAATCCCGGAACTCTTTGAAGATGCCGGACATCTTGCCTCCCGCCGGCGCGGGACGTGCCCGCACCGGATGGCGGATTCTTCGCTACCCTGCCCGGCGCCGTCAAGATGCACGGCGATTGCGGGGCCGGCAGCGCTGGAGGTCGGCCGGGCGGCCCGCTGCCGGCCCCGCATCAGCAGGTACGCGCCGGCACGCCCCGCCGATCAGCGCCACGCCGCGAACATCCCGGCCGTCACCGGCCACGCCAGCCCGCTCCCGGGGTCCAGCAGCCAGCTCACCGGCGGCACCCGCTCCGCTGGAGAGTAGTCTGCAGCGGTAAAGGCCAGGAGCCCGCGCCCCGCCGGCCGCAGCTCCAGCACCGCCTGGAACGGGTACACCTGCCGCTCGCCCGTGCGCAGGTTGACCACCCAAATGCCGTTCCGCTGGCGGTCCAGCCCCTCCTCGTGCCACGCGACCGTGTCGTCGTCGGCCCATGCCGACGTCAGCCCCGGGCTCCCGCCGCAGCGGCCGCCGACAATCGCCGGCTGCGGCCGCTCGATGCGCTGCACCTCGCCCGTCTGCAGGTCGATGACCCGGACCGGGCCCGCGAACGGCACGGCCAGCACCCTGCGCCCCGAGGGCGAAACCGACAGTTCGCCCGGCCATTCGTCGCTGCCCAGGGCGAGGGGGATCGAACGTTCCGAACCATCGAGCCCGACCGCCCGCAGCCCCAGCTCCGCCGACCAGGTCACGAATCCGCTGCCGTCCGGCAGCCACGCCAGGTTCCACGCAACCGCCGCCGGAACGGGCGTCACCTCGTCGAACGGCGGCGCTGTCCAGCCGATCGCACCCGGGCAGGCGTCGCAGGCATCCGGCAGCCGCACCGCCAGCCGGTCTCCCGGCCCCCAGAGCAGCGGCATGGCCTTCCCGAGCGGGACCCGTTCGCCCGTCGCGAGGTCGACCACCTCCCCTCCCGCCGGCCCGTCGAAGTGGTCCTGGAAGGCGATGTATCGCCCGGAGGGCGCCAGCGGCGACGGCCGCACCGCGGCCCATGCCGCGTTGAAGGGGAGCCAGGCTCCCCCGCGCACCTGCACCCTGCCGTCGGGCGTCACCTCCGCGGCCTGTGTCCAGCTCCCGTCGTCGGTGCCGAGCACCGTCGCCGTCCTGAACGGTCCGAACCCGCGGGGCGCATCGGGCGCGGGCACCGTGTAGCGCACGGCCACCCAGCCCATCCCGAGCGCATACCGCCACGTCTCGCCGTCCGCCTCAACCGCCGCACCGCGCAGCCAGAGCAGCGTCCCGTCCGGGGCGCACTGCCGCGGCCCCGGCCCCGCCGTGCCGGGGAGGGAGCGCAGGTTGAGGCAGTCGCCGTCGCCGGTGCGCACCCGGACCGGCGCGGCATCGACCGGTCCGAACCCGACCCAGTCGTCCGCCGGCGGTCCCGGCGGATTCGGACGCGGCGGCGGCCCCCACGGGGTCGGCGTCGGAACGGGGACGGGAGGCGTCGGCGTCGCCGTAACGGTCGCCGTGACCGTCGGCGTCGGTGTTGCCTCGGCTCCCGGGCCATCCGCCCGCGTCCCGGCTGCCAGCGCTGCTGCGGCCAGCCCCGCCGTGACGGCCCCGGCGAGCACCCCTGCCCGGAACTTTCCGCGAAACGTCGTGCGGCCCATCGTCGGTACCCCCGCCGCAGGATGTCCTGCTGCAGGGAGGGACGCCGCCGCCGGCCGGATTGTTCCCCCTCGTCAGCCCGGCACGTCGCGCCGCCGCCCGATGAACCGCTTCGGCAGCCGCACCGTAAAGAGCGCCCCGTGCCCCGGCGTGCTCTCGACCGTCGCCGTCCCGCCGTGCGCCCGCACCAGGTGCTTCACAATCGCCAGCCCCAGCCCCACTCCCGCGTTCGCCCGCGAGGCATCCGACTTGAAGAACCGCTCGAACACCCGCGGCAGGTCCTGCTCCGGGATGCCCGGGCCCTCGTCCTTCACCGAAATCGCGACGAGTTCGCCTTCATCGGCGGCCTGCGCCCACACCCGCCCGCCCGGCGGCGACCACTTCACGGCGTTATCGAGCAGGTTGGTCGCCACCCGCAGGAGCGCCGCACGGTCGGCCTCCACCTCGAGGTCCGTCCCCTCCACGATGATCGTCACATCGCCCGCTTCGGCCCGGGTCTGCAGCAGGCTCGCGGCCTCGGCCAGCACCTCGCCCACCGAGACCGGCTCCGGCTTCAGCGGCATGGCGCCCGATTCGATCCGCGACAGGTCGAGCAGCTCGTTCACCAGCGTCGTCAGCCGGTCCACCTGCCGCAGGATCCGCCCGTAGAACTCCGGCGCCTCCCCGGGCTCCACCCCATCGGCCAGCGTCTCGACCAGCGCCCGGATCGAGGCCAGCGGCGTCCGCAGCTCGTGCGACACGTTGCTCACAAAGTCCCGCCGCACCTGGTCCAGCCGCTGCACTTCGGTCAGGTCAGTAAGGATGAGCAGGACCGCCCAGTCGCCGCCTTCGCGGATCGGCAGGGCCGCCGCCCGGAGCGGCACCCGCCGCGGCCCGAACCGGGTGATCGCCGTCTGCCCCCGGCCCTCGGCCGCGGCCCGCTCGACAAGCGCCTCCAGCTCGTAGTCCCGCGCCACTTCAATCAGCCGCCGGCCGATGGCGTCCGCCATCGACGTGCCGAAGAGCTGCGCCGCTGCCGGGTTCAGGAACCTCACCGTCGTGTCGGCGCTCAGCGCGGCCATCGGGTCCGAGGAGGCATCGAAGACAGCCTCCAGCCGCGCATGCTCGAACGCCACACTCTCGAACAGCGTCGCCACCCGCCCTGCCATCACGTTGAAGGCCCGGGTCAGGTCGCCCGCCGGCCCCGGCTCATCCGGCACCCGCTGGGCCAGCTCGCCTTCCGCGATCCGCTCCGCCGCCTCGACCACCGTCCGTACGGCCCGCGACGGCCGCCAGAAGGCCACATACCCGACGGCGCCCCCGGCCGCCGCTGTCAGCAGGAACACCGCGACCTCACGCCAGCCCGGCCCATCGCTGATCAGCCCGAGCAGAAAGCCGACCACTGCCGCGACGAGCGCAATCGCCGCGCCCCGGGCCGCAAGGTCCCGGCTCATGGCCTAGCCTTCGAACAGGTAGCCGCTCCCCCGGATGGTGCGCAGCCGGGCCGGGTTCGCCGGGTCATCCTCGATCTTCTGGCGCAGCCAGCGCACATGGACGTCAACCGTCCGCGGCCCGCCGTAGAAGTCGTAGCCCCATACTTCATCGAGGATCTGCTCCCGGGTGAACACCTTTCCCGGGTGTTGCGCGAAGAATAGCAGGAGTTCGAACTCTTTCGGTTTCATCCGCAGGACGCGCCCGTTGCGCGTCACCTCCCGCCGCTCGCGGTCGAGTGCAAGGTCGCCCGAGACGATGACGCTCGGCCCCAGGTCCGGCTGCGCCCGCGGCCCCGAGCGCCGGAGCAGCGCCCGCACTCGCGCCATCAGCTCCCGCATCCCGAACGGCTTCGCCATGTAGTCGTCCGCGCCCGTGTCGAGCCCGGCGACCCGGTCGCCTTCGCCGCCCAGCGCCGTCAGCATGATGATCGGCACATCCGAATCGCGCCGCAGCATCCGGCACACCTGGATGCCGTCGATCCCCGGCAGCATCACGTCCAGCACAATCAGGTCCGGCTGCTTCTCCCGCGCCAGCCGCAGGCCGTCGTCGCCGCGCGCCGCGGTCAGCACCTGGTACCCTTCGCGCTTCAAATTGTGGGCGAGGGTGAACAGGAGCGACTCCTCGTCCTCGACGATCAGCACCTTCGGGTGGCGTTCGCTCGCAGCAACCATTGCGTACTTCCATCGTACGATGTCGTGTTAACGGAAAGGGAACGGAAGAAGACTCGGCGGCTTCGGACTCCCGGGGGGTACACTCAGATCACCATGGCAGAATCGACCGCCGCACCTTCGCCCGCCCGCCGGCTCGCCGGCTACGCCGCCCTCGCCCTCGCCGTTGTCATCGCCGCCGGCGCGGGCCTCTACTTCTTTGTCCTCGCCGGCGACGACAGCGATGCCGGCACGCCCGCCGGTCCGGTCCTCCCCTCCGTCTACCCGAACACCGGCCCGCTCGTTCCCGACCGGCCCGAAATCGGCAAGCCGGCGCCCGACTTCGCCCTCGTCGACGCCCGCGATACCACCGTCGTCCGCCGCCTCTCCGATTTCCGCGGCCGCGTGGTCCTCCTGAACTGGTATGCCAGCTGGTGCGATCCCTGCAAGCGCGAAATCCCCGCCTTCGTCGCCGCCCGCGCGGCCCTCGGCGGCCAGCTCGAAGTCCTCGGCATCGATTATCTCGAGCCGCCGGAGAAGGCCGTCGGCATCCTCCAGCAGCTCGGCGCCGACTTCCCCGCCCTGCTCGATGCCGACGGCTCCGTCGCCAGCCATTACCGCATCCCCGGCATGCCGACCACCTTCCTCATCGGCGCCGATGGCACCCTCCTCGCCATGCGCGCCGGCGAACTCCGCGAAGAGGACCTGCCGGCATTCCTCGCCCGGGCCGGCCTTTCTTACAATCGCTAACGCGCGAATCCCGCCGCGGCCGTTCTTCCATCCCGGCCACCACAGCGTGTGAACAATCGGTTAAGGTAAAGGCAGCCGGGCCCCGCGCCCGCTGCGGGCCCGGTGCGGAGGGGCCATGCGCGGACTGCTCGATGCGCTTGCCTTCCACCTGCCCTCCCACCCCCTCGAGGGCGCGGTCACCCTCGGCGCCCTCGCGGTCAGCGCTGCCGCCTGGCGCCGCGCCGGCGGTCCCGCCGTAGCGGCCCTTGCGACGGCCGGCGCTGCGGGCGCCTTTTTCCAGGTCGGCCACCCGGCCATCCCCGTCGCCATCGCCGCCGTCGGCCTCCTCCATGCCCGCTCCGGCCGGCGCATCACCCCCGGTGCCTTCGCCCGCGAAACCGCTATCGTCATGGCCGGCTTCCTCGCCTATGAAGCCGCGCGCTTCCAGGTCGTCTCCGACCCCGAACCCGCCATCCGCAACGCCCGGCGCATCATCGACCTCGAAGCCGCCTTCGGGCTCTTCCGCGAGCGCGAGCTCCAGCAGCTCCTCGTCGGCCCGGGCCCCGTCACCGCCGCCTGGAACTTCCTCTATTCCCACGCCTTCCTCGCCGTCGTCATCGGTGCCCTCCTCTGGCTCGTCGTCGCCGACCCGCCCCGGTACCGCCTCTTCCGGAACGCGCTCGGCATCTCGACGGTCCTCGCCATCATCCTGATCGCGTGGTACCCGGTCGCCCCGCCGCGGCTCGTGCCCGGCCTTGGCATCGAAGACACGGTCGTCACCGCCGGCAATGTCCACAAGTTCGCCAACGAGTACGCCGCCATGCCCAGCCTCCACGTGGGCTGGACTGCCCTTGTCGGCTGGGTGCTCGCCCTTCCCCTCCGCGGCTGGTCCCGCGCTGCGGTCATGTTCGGCCCCGGGCTCGGCATGCTCCTCGTCGTCATCGTCACCGGCAACCACTACTGGCTCGATGGCGTCGCCGGCGCTGCGGTGACCATCGGCCCCGCCGTCGTCCTCCTCCACCGCGCCGCGGTTGCCGGCTTCCTGCGCGAGGCCGCCTCGGCCCTGCCGCGCATCCCGGCCGCCGCCGCGAACCCCCGCGGGCGGGTCAGCACCCTCGCCCTCGGCGGCCTCTTCGTCTACCTCGGCGCCGGGCAGCTCATCAACCCCGGCTTCACCGACTTCTGGGGCTACCTCTTCTTCCAGGTCGGCGCCATGCTGGTGCTCCTCCTCGCCGCCGAGGCGTTCCTCTCCCGCGAGGGCGGCCTCTCCTGGCTCACCCACGGCATCGCCATCGTCTGCGCCTGGGCCGACGTCCTCGGCACCGACGGCGACCTCTACGCCCGCATCGACGAGTACGACAAGCTCACCCATTTCCTGGGCACAGCCGCCGTCACCGCTGCAGCCTATGAAATCCTCCGCGCCGCCGCCCGCAGGAGTGGTTCAGGCCGGCTCCCGCGCGACCGCTTCCTGCTCTCGGTCGCCATCGGCGTCGCCGCCGGTATCGGCTGGGAGGTATACGAGTACCTCGGCGATGTGGTCTTCCAAACCACCCGCAGCCAGGGCCGCTGGGATACCTTCAACGACCTGGTGAGCGATACCGCCGGCGCCGTTGCGATTGCTGCCCTCCTCTGGCGGCAGGAGCGCCGCGGCCTCGCCGGAGAGCTCGAACCCCGCCCGCGGGCCCGGCCCGCGCCCCCGTCCTGAGTCGTCCTCCGAACGCCACCAGCCGAAGACCGCTGCCGCAGCCGTCAGCAGCACCGTCAGCACGATGACCAGTCGCCGTGTCCGCAGGTAGTGCGGCATCTGCATCCCTCCCGGGCACCGCTGCCCTTACGCGATATCGAACCGTTCTGCCCGGATCGCACTGGCCGGCACCCCGGCCGCCAGCAGCGTCCGCTCCGCCAGGTCCATCAGCGGCGGCGGCCCACACACGAGGTACTGCGTGCCGCGCGTGCCGTGGCGTTCGACCAGCCCGCGGATAAGCGCTTCGTTCGGCAGCCCGGAAGGTCCCGGCCACCCCGGGGGCGCCTCCCGCGGCAGAAGCGTCAGCTCCAGCCCCCGCTCCCGCGCCATCGCCTCCAGCTCCTCGCGGTACACCATCCCCTCCAAAGTCCCTGCGGCAGAGAGCAGCGCCGCAGGCCGCCGGTCCCCGCGGTCCCGCCACGTCCGCAGGATGCTCATGATCGGCGTAATCCCCACGCCGCCGGCGATTCCCACAATCCGCTCCGCATCGTCGCGCACGGTGAACGCCCCGTACGGCCCATCGAGGTACGCCGTCGTCCCGGCCGGCACCTGCCCGATCCTCCCTGTCCAGTCGCCGAGCTCCTTGATCGTGAACTCCAGCCGCCCGGCCGCCTCCGCGCTCGAGGCGAACGAGAACGGGTGCTGCTCCAGCGAAAACGGGCTCGCGCCGATCGTCACCCACGCGAACTGGCCCGGCGCGAACCGCAACCCCGGGTGGCCGACGGGCTCCAGCACCACCGTCCACGAACTGCCCGGCTCCCGCCGCACCTCCGCCACCCGGTACGGCTTCCGCCACATCCGCAGCGGCCGAACCACCCGCGTATAGCCGAGCAGCCCAATCGCCCCGGCCGTCAGCCCGCTCCAGAGCGCCTGCTTCCACGGGTCATCGATGTAGAACCCGACCCGCAGGACGTGCACCAGCCCGATGAACACGATGACCGTCGCCAGCACCGCGTGCGACAGCCGCCACCATTCATAGCGGAGGCCCAGCCGCTTCCGCCAGAGGCTGCTCCCCAGGATCGCGACGAGCGCAATGAGCACCACCCAGAGCGCCGCCGCCCGCGCGACGCCGTGGCCGGGGTCGAGGTAATGGAGGAACCGGTCGTTCGCCGCGATCGCCAGCACCGGGTGCGCAAGCACGAGCGCAAACGCCGAAATCCCCGCCTGCCGGTGGATCTGCATCAGCGTGTCCAGCCCCGAGCCCGGCGCAATCCAGCGGAACCGCGCCGTCAGGGCGAACTGCAGCCACATCATCGCCAGCCCGATGAACCCCAGCGCCACTGAGAACTCGAGCAGGAACTCCCGCCCGCGCCGGTCGTGGTCGATCGCTGCGATGAACGGCATCGCCCCGATGAAGAGCGCGTACGCCGCCAGCCAGGCCATCCCTGCCGACCAGGAACGTGTCATTGGCTTCCCCTATGCCGGTTTTCCGCTGCAGCCTACACGGCGCCGCCGCTGCCCGTCCCTCCCTGGCGGCCCCCGATCCCGGGTCCGCCCGGCCGTCCCGGCAACCCCGCCTATAATGCCCCCGTGGGCAGCGATCCGGTCGTTACCTTCGGCCTCCGCGACGGCCGGTCCCGCCAGGCGCAACCCCCGCCCGTCAGCGACCGCCTCCGCCAGCGGATCGAGCGGTGGAAGCAGCAGCTCCTCGATGTCACCCGCCGCAACCGCGGCATCAACTTTCGCACGGCGCACTCCACCCTCGCCCTCCCCCGCTCCCCGGCCGAACTCTGGCAGACTTTCATCGTCGACGAATCGAGCGACGAGTTCGCCGCCCGCGATTTCGCCCCCGAGGCCCCGTTCCCGGCCGACGACGACCGCGCCCGCGCCGCCTTCGACGCCGCCCGCCGCCTGATCGACCGCGCACGCACCGCCGACCGCGAACAGGGCATCCGCGTCCTCTTCCTCGCCCTCGGCTGGCTCGAATGGGTCGACCGTGACCGCCACCGCCTCCGGTCCCCGCTCATCCTCGTGCCGGTCGACCTCACCCTCGACCGGGCCGCCCGCGTCATCCGCCTCTCCCCTGCCGCCGACGACGCCCCCGAGGTCAACCCCTCGCTCGCCTACGTCCTCCGCGCCCAGTACGGCATCCGCCTGCCCGCCTTCGAAGACGAGGAGGGCCAGCCCTGCTTCGACGGCATCGACGCCTACCTCGCCGCTGTCCGCCGCGCCGTCGCCGCACAGGATGGCTGGACGGTCGAGGCCGACGGCCCCGTCGTCGACGTCTTCGCCTTCGCCAAGCTCGCCATGGTCGAAGAGCTCGACCGCGCTGCTGCCCGCCTCGCCGCGAACCCCGTCGTCGCCCGCCTGGTCGGCGAATCCTTCCCGGCCGAGGGCCTCTCCACCGATGGCGACGACGCCGACGCGCCCCGCCCGCCCATCGACGAGCGCATCCCTCCCGGCGCCCTCCACGTCGTCATCGATGCCGACGCCTTCCAGCTCGAAGCCGTCGCCATGGCCGCCGCCGGCCGGAGCTTCGTCATCGAAGGCCCGCCCGGCACCGGCAAGTCCCAGACCATCACCAACATCGTCGCCGAGCTGGTCGCCGCCGGGAAAACCGTCCTCTTCGTCGCCGAAAAGCGGGTCGCCCGCGAAGTCGTCCTCGACAACCTCCAGCAGACCGGCCTCGCCGAGGCCTGCCTCCACCTCGCCATCAACGCCGGCGCCGGCGCCCGCGCCGACACCAAGGCCGCCGTCATCAAAGAGATCATGGACACCCTCGATGCCGGCCCACCGCCGCCGCTGCCGCCCGGCGACCTCGCCGGGCGCGCTCGCGAACTCCGCGACCGGCTCAACGCCCACACCCGTGCGATGTCCGCGCCCCTCGGGCAGGGCGGCTGGACGACCGCCTACGACCTCGTCGGCAACGCCGAGCACACCCGCGCCGACCGCCGCGACCTGTCCGGCATCCCCCCGCTCGTCGACTGCGACCGCTTCTGGCTCGACGACGTCGCGGCGGCCTGCGCCCGTCTCGATGCCCTCCCGGCTCCTGCCCTCGAAGCGCTCGCCGGCCCCTGGTCTGCCTTCCGCGGCCCCGGCGGCGCCCTCCCGGCCGCCGTCCGCGCAGCGCTCGAACGGGTGGCCGCTGCCCCGGCCGCCGCTGCCGCCGCGCTCGACGGCGCAACCGAGCCGCTGCACCCGGCGCCCGGAGCGATGACCCCGCCCGCCCTCGCTGCGGCGGCTGATCACCTCGAGGCCTTCGAAACGCTCCGCCGCCGCTCGGCATCGCCCCTCCGGTTCCTCTCCCCCGGCTTTTACCGCGCCCGCGCTGCCGCAGCCCGCGCACGCGAGGCCGGCTACCGCGACCCCGGCGATGCCGCCCGCCGCGCCGCCGACCTCCGGGCCCTGGCCGCCCGCTGCGCCGAGGACGCCGCCCTCCTCGCTCTTTGCTTCGGCAGCGAACACCCCCTCGGCGGCCCGCTCGAGCAGGCCGCCGCCTGGGCCGAGGCCCTCCTCCCCGGCCTGGATGCCTGGGCCGCCCTCGATGAAGCCGCCCGCGCCCTCGCCGACCTCGAAGCGCGCGGCATGCGCGGCCCCGTGGTCGCCCTCCTCCGCGACCCGTCCGCCCGCGGCCGCCTCGCGCCAATCGTCCGCGCCTCCGTCCTCGCCGCCTGGGCACAGGAAGCGCTCGCCTCCCCCGCGATCCTCACCCCCGGCGAGCACCAGCGCCTCGTCGACGCCCTCGCCCGGCTCGACCAGGAGCTGATCGCCGCCGCCCGCCAGGACGTCCTCGCGCGCCTCCGCACCTCCCGGCGGCGGCTCACCCGCACGCCCTCCATCGCCATGCGCCAGCTCGCGAAGTACCACCGCGCGAAGCGCCGCCCGGCCCTGCGCGTCATGCTCGCCCGTACCCGCCAGGCGGTGCAGGCCCTCAAGCCCTGCCTCCTCATGAGCCCGCTCGCCGTCGCCCAGTACCTCTGCCACGAGCGCGACGAGGACACCTACCGCTTCGATTGCGTCATCGTCGATGAAGCCTCCATGGTGCCCACCGCCGATATGGCCGTCGCCCTCTCCCTTGCGCCACAGGCGATCATCGTCGGCGACTCGAAGCAGATGCCCCCGACCAGCTTCTTCTCCCGCGACCTCGAAGCCGAGAACGGCCCCGGCGAGGACGACGACGTCGGCTTCGAAAGCATCCTCGACGAGGCCGCGCCGGTGCTCCCGTCAACCATGCTCCGCGCCCACTACCGCAGCCGCGATGAGACCCTCATCGCCTTCTCCAATGTCCACTTCTACGATGGCCGCCTCATCGCCTACCCCGACGCCTGGGGCGTCCGGCCCGAGTCCGGCGTCCACTTCGAGTACGTCGCCGATGGCGCCTACGGCCGCGGCGGCACACGAGCCAACCCGGCCGAGGCAGCCCGCTGCATCGCCGTCCTCCGCCGCGAGCTCGCGGCCGCGAACTTCACCCGCCAGGTCTCCATCACCTCCATGTCGATCGCCCAGCAGCAGGAGATCCTCCGCCAGGTCGAGGAGGCCGCGCTCGCCGACCCCCTCATCCGCCGCTGGCTCGACGAAGGCGGCCTCGTCCGCAACCTCGAAACCGTCCAGGGCGATGAATCCGACGTTATGATCCTCAGCGTCGGCTACGGCCGCGACGAAACCGGCCGCCTCATCCTCAACTTCGGCCCGCTCGGGAAGGAAAAGGGCGAGCGCCGGCTGAATGTCGCCATCACCCGCGCCCGCTGGAAGACCATCGTCGTCTCCTCACTGCGCGCCTCCGACATCGACCCCGCCCGCACCAGCGCCACCGGCACCCTCCGCCTGCGCGACTACCTCGATTACGCCGAGCGCGGCCTCCCCGCCCTCGAAGTGAGCGGCCGCTTCGCGCCTCGCCAGCCGGAACCGTTCGAACAGGCCCTGGGCGCCCGGCTCGCAGCGGAGGGGCTCCGCGTCGTCCCGTGCGTCGGCGCCGGCGGCTACACGGTCGACCTCGCCATCGCCCATCCGGAGGACCCGGAGCGCTACATCCTCGGCATGCTCTGCGACGGCCCCGGCTCCTGGGGCGCGCCGGCCTGCCGCGACCGTGAGCTCGGCAACACCGCCGTCCTCCTCCGCATGGGGTGGAACATCCACCGTGTTTTCGCCGCAGCCTGGTTCCGCGACCCCGATACCGAGCTCGCCCGCATCCTCGAGGCCTACCGCGCCGCGCTCCGCCCCTGACCCCTACTCCGTCAGCGCCGAGTAGACGATCGCCCGCAGCTCCCGCCGGATGTTGTACGCGTTCGAGGGCATCAGCTGCGTCATAAAGATGACGACCAGGTCCTCCAGCGGGTCGATCCAGAACGTCGTGCTGGCCGCGCCGCCCCACGAGTATTCGCCCGGCGTGCCCGAGATTTGCGCCTTAGCCGGATCGAGCGTCACCGAAAAGCCGAGCCCGAACCCGATGCCGGCAAACGTCGTCTCGGCCCACCGCCCGAGCGCATGGCTCGCCAGGTCCTTCCCCTCCGGCAGGTGGTTCTGCGTCATCAGCTCCAGCGTCTTCCGCCCGATGATGCGCACGCCGTCGAGCTCCCCGTCGTTCAGCAAGGCCTGGCAGAAGCGAAAGTAGTCTCCGGCCGTCGATACCAGGCCGCCCCCGCCCGAGAAGAAGGTGGGCTCCCGCAGGTACGCGCTCTCCGCCGGGTCGTCGATCAGCCGGATCCCCTTCGCCCCCAGGCCGTAGCAGGCCGCGAACCGCTCCCGCTTCTCCGGCGGCACCCAGAAGGCCGTGTCGCGCATCCCCAGCGGCGCGAGGATGTGCCGCTCCAGGTACCGGTCGAACCGCTCCCCGCTGATCACCTCCACGAGGTAGCCGCACACATCGGTCGAGACCGAGTAGTTCCAGTGCTCGCCCGGCGAAAACTCCAGCGGCAGCTCAGCCAGCTGCTCCACCATCCCCCGCAGCGTGCCGTTCACCTCCGCCATCCCGATCTTCCGCTCCCGGTACATCGCATCCACGTTCGTCCGCTCGAGGAAGCCGTAGGTCAGCCCGCTCTGGTGGGTCAGCAGGTCGCGCACGGTCATCGGCCGGCTGGCCGGCTTCGTCACCAGCGTCGGCCCCATGCCCATCACGTACACCCGCAGGTCGGCCCACTCCGGGATGTACTTCGCCACCGGGTCGTCGAGCTGCACCAGCCCCCGCTCGTACAGCTGCATCAGCGCCACCGAGGTGAGCGGCTTCGTCATCGAGTAAATGCGGAAGAGCGTGTCCTCCCGCATCGGCACGTTCCGTTCGCGGTCGGCGAGCCCGTAGGCCGCGAGGTGCCCAACCTCGCCCCCGCGCGCCACCAGCACCAGCGTGCCCGCCAGCCGCCCCGAATCGACGTACCGGCGCAGGTGCTCATCGAGGTAGCCCAGCCGTTCCGGGTCCAGCCCCAGGTCGGTCGGCGACGATGTTTCGAGGACGGCCATGGCAGATACCCCCGGACGGTGAGCGTTTCCGCCGAAGCCTACCAGACCGCGCCGGACGGGGGTTAGACCGCAGCCACGATCCGCGGCAGCACCTGCCCAATCGGCTCCCGGATGACGGCGTGCGCCAGCTCGTCGTACGGCGTCTCCTGCGCGTTGATAATCACGAGCCGCGCGCCGTTCCTGAGCGCCACCTCGGGCAGGTAGGCCACCGGGTACACCGTCAGCGACGTGCCAATCGCCATGAACAGCTCGCACCGGCTCGCCGCCCGCTCCGAGCGCGCGTAGTCCTCCGCCACGAGGTTCTGCCCGAACGAAATCGTGGCCGACTTCAGGATGCCGCCGCACCGCCGGCAGGGCGGGTCCTCCTCCCCCGCCCGGACGCGCTCCAGCACCCGCTCGATCGGCCCCCGCTCGCCGCACCCCATACAGACGTACTCGCGCAGGTTCCCGTGGATCTCCACCATCCGCTCCATCGAGCTGCCCGCCTTCAGGTGGAGGCTGTCGATGTTCTGCGTAATCAGCAGGTCGAGCTTCCCCTTCCGCTCCAGCTCCGCCAGCGCGTGGTGTCCCGCGTTCGGCTCCGCCTCGGTCCAGAGGCCGCCCTCGACCCGGCTCCGCCATGCACGCACCCGCACCTCCCGGTCCGCGAGGTAGGTCTGGAGCGTCGCCGCCTTCTCCGCGCCGGGGTTCTTCGTCCAGAGCCCGTTCGGCCCCCGGAAATCCGGGATGCCCGATTCCGTGCTGATGCCGGCCCCCGTCAGCACCACGGTCGACCGGCTGTCGCGCAGCCAGCCGGCCACCTGCTGGATGGTCGTCTCAAGCGCGATTTCCACTGGTCTTCCTCCTTCGCGGCTGCCGGACCGGCAGCCGGCATCAGTGTATAGCGGGGATGCGTGCCGCCTCGCTTGCCCGGGCACGCACAAACACAAAGATAGAGCGCCCCGCGCTGCCCAACCGAGGGGCCGGCCGGCAACGCGGGGCGAGGACGGAGGTAACGGCCCGTTCAGGTGCCGGCCGGCCCCACAAACGTGATCTCCCGCCCGAGCGCAGCCAGCCCGAGCGAGTGCTGCAGCTCGTCGGTCTTCCAGGCCATCACGTTCCCGCCCACCATGTCGCGGAAGATCCGCTCCAGCGGGCGGGCGCGGACATACGCATGCGCCCCGCACACCCGCATCGCCCCCGCCGCAACCTCCTCACTCATCCGCCGCAGGTGGTAGACGGTCCGCACGAGGTAGCGCGTGAACGCCTGCTGTGATTCGAACGGCGTCTCCAGCCGCCGCACCGCCTCGTACAGCACAATCCGGCCCGTCTCCAGCCAGTAGTCCATGTTCCCGATGGCGAACTGCGCCCACGGCTGGTCGGCCCGGTAGCCCGGCTGCGTCGCCCCGATCGCGGCCATCGGCCCGGCGAGGTAGCCGTGCCGCTCCTTCACGTACGCCACGGTGAAGTCGAACGCCGCCTGCGCCAGCCCCAGCCAGATGGCGAGGATGCCAAGCGCGCCCCGCGCCCGCATCTGGGTCTGCACGTTCACTACCTTTGCCTGCGCCTCGAGCACCATCCGCAGCATCATCGCCGGGATGATCAGCACCTCCGACTTCGGCAGCCGCACCTCCTCCGCCACGATGTCGTGGCTTGCCGTGCCCCGCAGGCCCATGGCATCCCAGTTGCCCAGCACCCGGATGCCCGGCGTCGCCAGCTCCGGGATCGCAATCACAATGTCCGGCTCCTGCCCGTCGGGCTTCTCCATCTGGCCGCCCATCAGCGCGTACTTCGCCCCGTCGCTCATGCTCGCGAAGCCGGCGCGGCCGTTCATCACCACGCAGTCGCCCTCGTCGCGGAAGCGGAAGCCGGCCTGCCGGTTGTCGAGCTGCCCGGTCGGGATCGACCCCGGCCCGCAGATGAGCGCGCCGTTCTTCCCGATGTCCGCCAGCACCCGGTTCCGCCGCTCAAACGGCGGCATCGTCTCGAGGAAGCTCGCCACCAGCACGTGCATGTTCAGCGCAACCGCCGTCGAGCCGTCGCCGTAGGCCACCTCCTCCATCACCCGCATCTGCCCCTCGGCGCTGATGCCCAGCCCGCCAAGCTCCGGCGCCAGCGCCATCGACGGCACCCGCAGCGCCAGCAGCTCATCGATGTTCTCCCGCGGGAACCTGCCCTCCCGGTCGTACACCGCCGCCCGCTCCTGCCACGGCCCCCGCGCCAGTTCGCGGACCTTCTCGATGAGCTCCAGCTCCCACGCGTCCATGCGCTGCTCCGGATACTTCGCTTTCAGCGAAAGAGTAGCCGAAGCATAGCGAACCGTGCCGTCAGCGCCACACATCGGGGAACCAACTCCCAATAGACGCTTCCTATCTGGTGTATCGTATGCACCACAGGGCGCAGCGCCCCGGGGTGAACCGTTCGATGCGCGACGTCAGCCTGCTCGCCCCCGCCGATGGGCGGCCCTACGTCTACCGCGGCGAACCGCTCGATGTGCCCCGCGCCATCGAGGCCCTCAAGGGCGCCCTCCTCCATGTCTCCGAAACGCTCCCCGGCCGCACCCAGCTCCTCCAGCAAACCGCCCTCGCCCTCCTCACCCGCCGCCACCAGCTCCTCATCTCCCGCGCCGGCACCGGCAAATCCCTCTACGGCGACAGCGTCTTCAGCCAGTTCGAGGGCGACGTCTTCAAGGCCCAGTTCAGCCAGGGCACCCGCCTCGAGACCATCCTCGGCGGCCTCGACCTCAAGCAGTTCCACGAAGGCCGCCTCTGGCATAACACCGCCCACTCCCTCGTCACCGCCGATTTCGCCTACCTCGACGAGTTCATGAACGCCAACGACGTCGTCCTCGAGGCGATCCTTGGCATCCTCAACGAGCGCCGCTTCCAGCAGGGCGAGCAGCAGGAGGAGGCCCGCCTTCATACCGCCCTCGCCATGACCAACCACCTCAAGTTCTCCGCCATCTCCGAGCCGATCCTCGACCGCTTCATGTTCAAAGCCTCCATCGACCCGGCCGGGGATACCCTCAACGACCTCCTCATCGACCTCGCCTACGCCCGCCACCATGGCCGCGCTCAGCCGCCCGAGCACCGCATCCCGCTCGCCGCCCTCCGCGAACTCACCGCCATCGTCCTCGGCGACCACCCCGACCGCCGCATCGAGGCCTCCCACGACATCCTCTTCCTCAAGAACGAAATCATCGACGCCTGCGTTGCCCGCCACGCGGCCCGCCAGCAGGCCGCCGGACCCGGCGCCCGCCCGGCCACCGATGGCTACGTCTCCCCCCGCACCAAGGCCGCCTGCCGCGACGTCCTCAACGCCTCCGCCCTCCTCCACCACCGCGACCGCGTCGAAAAATCCGACCTGGCCGCCCTCCGCTTCGTCCTCACCATCATCCCCGGCAACGACCGCGCCCTCCACGACCCCGGCCAGGATATCTTCGCCGAGGCGCTCCATTCCACCCTCCAGGGCTACACCGAGGCCGACCTCGAAACCGTCCGCGAACTCACCGCTATCGCCCAGTCCTTCCACCTCTACCTCCACGGCATCCCGATCGAGGCCCAGCCCGCCCACCGCGGCCTCATCCGCTTCGTCCTCGCCCTCATCGGCAAGAGCAGCTGGCACGACGTCACCGCCGAAACCTTCCTCGAAGCCCTCCGCGGCCGCAGCATCGCCAACCCGCGCGTCAACGCCCTCCGCGAAGAGATCCTCGAAGAAGTCCAGGAGTACGCCGGTGGCTGACCCCATCCCCGACCTCGCCGGCGCCTCCCCCGCTGCCCGGGCCGCAGCCCTCCAGGCCGACCTCGAGGCCCTCTACCGCTCCTGGGGTATCCTCGACCTCGTCGGCGAAACCGTCGATACCCTCCCCCCCGAGTGGCTCCGCATCCTCAACATCGCCCGCACCCTCCGCGAGGGGCTCCCCCTTCCCGGCGTCGACCTCCCCGAGCAGACCCGCCGCCTCGTCCAGCCCGCACGGCCCGAGTACCAGGTCATCGAGCGGCGCGAACGGAAACACCGCATCGTCTACCCCGTCCAGCCCGATACCCGCATCCAGCCGCTGCGCCACATCGACGACCTCCCCCAGGTCACCATGCCCGACCTCCTCCTTCGGGACCTGGACCCCGCAATCTTCGAGTTCCGCCTCCTCTCCGGCGATATCAACGCCCTCTACCACGTCGACCCGGGCCCGGCCGAAGAGGAGTACGACGACATCCGCGAAGAGCGCGTCCTCGTTTCGCCGCCGGCCGGGCGCCGCCGCCAGCGCGTCTACGTCCTCATGGATGTCTCGAACTCCATGCGCGATGCCAACAAGCTCCTGTTCGCCAAGGCCCTCGTCCTCGCCTACCTCATCACCGCCTGCGAGGAGCGCGCGCAGCTCTTCTTCCGCACCTTCGCCAACCGCATCCACCCCCGGACCGATTGCCTGGCTCCTGCCGATTTCCCGGCACTCGCCCGCCGCGTGCTCCAGGTCACGCCCGACGGTTCGACCGACATCCGCTCCGCCCTTGCGACCGTCGTCGGTGATATTTCCGACCTCGACGGCGTGGGCCCCGGCCGCGCCGCCTTCGAAACCTCGCCCACCGAGCTCCTCCTCATCTCCGACTGCGAGTCCTACGCCATCCCCACCATCCCGCGCGGCATCCGCATGCACACCATCCACCTCGTCGGCGGCCCCATGCCGAAGAGCTACGCGCCCAGCTTCGAACAGATCCGCGAGGCCAGCGCCACCTTCACCGAGATCGATACCACCCGGCTCGTCATGCCCGGGCTGACCCGGGAGCGCTGGCTCCTCCAGCAGGATGGCCGGCGCGGCCCGCCCGCCGCCGATGCGCTCGCCCCCGGCCGGCGCGCCGACGACCGCCTCGAGCGGCGCAATGCCCTCCTCCGCGCCTACGAACGCATGGCCGAGCATCCCGGCGCGCCGCGTGGACATGCCGGCGCTGCTTCCGGCCGGGGTGCCGGCTTCGGCCTCCGCTTCTCGCTCCGCAGGCTGCTCCGCCGCTACGCCGCCGCCCTCCGCCGCCTCCGCCGCCAGCTCATCCCCCGGCGCAGCGCGGCCCCCGCCGGCCTTGCCCCCGCCGGCCCTATCACCTTCCGCCCCCGCCGCTAACCCCGGCGTAGAACAGCACCCCGTCGATCACTACCGCTTTGGGGTCTGGCCGCCCGGATGCGCCGAGCGTCCCGTCCGGCCGCAGGTAGCGATGGACGAGAGCCACGCGCGCGCCTGTTGCTCGTAAAGTTCGAGGATTTGGCTGCGGGTGCAGAACGGCTCGCCGGCCGCCGGTGGGCTCGGGTGGCCGCTCCGTCGAACCCCCGCTTTGTACCTCCCTGTCCTTAACCCTTCCTCAAAACCACCGTTGTTATAGAGTGCACGCATTTCATCCGCCGAGACCCGGCGGCGAGGGATGTCATCCATGTCATCCGCCCGGCATAACCAGCTGCTCGAGCTGCTGATCGCGTTCGCGCTCGGAGAACTCTCGCTCGAGCACTTTGAGGACCAGGTGCTCCCTCTCGCATGGGAGTCTGCGGACGGCTCCGGGCCTGCGGCCGAACTTGCCGGTGACGTCCTCCTCTGGCTCGCTGAGGCGACGCAGGGGCATCGCACCGAAGCAGAGCTTCGCCGGCTGGCCGCAGCCCGGTTGCGTACCGTTGTGGTTGAAACGGAGCCGCCCGTTGCCCGCACCGGGACCGGCACCCCGGCGGCCGCACGCGGCGGACCCGTAGTCAGCCTGTCCGATACGCAAGGTAGACGACCCGCAGCGGCATCCGCGTGAACCACCGCTCGTCCAGCTGAACGTCGACCCAGTACAGTCCCTCGAGTTCGAGTGAGAAGCCGACCCCCACAATGGCGCGCGCGCCCCGGTCCTCCCCCTCGAACAGGAGCGGAAGCTCGGCCAGCAGCCTGCGCAGGCCGTCCGGCCGCTCAAGGGTGAGGCGCAGCTGATGCCTGCCCCGCGCCTGTCCTGATTTGAACCCGACGACCGCGAAGAGCTGCACCGGGGCGAGTGCTGCCGGGCCGGCCGCTCCCGCCGGACCCGGGATGGTCACCTCCAGGCGGTCTACGAGGCGGACCAGGCTGAGCACGCCGTCGCGCTCTTCGAGGACACGCTCGCAGAGCACGGCATGTTCGAGATACGGCCCATGGTCCGCGGCGGCATGCGTCGCCTCTGCCACGCCGCGCATCCTACCACGCGGCAGGGCCCCCGCCGCTAACCCCGAACGCTGCCGTCCGGGAGCACGGTGCCCGCCAGCTTCCCCCGTTCGATGAGCGCCGGCGTGATCAGAGCGCCCGAAAAATCCGCCCGCGCAAGGTCGGCAAACTCGACGTTCACACCCGGCCCCACGGCGCCTTCGAGCACCGCCCCCGTGAGATTTGCCCGCGTGAAGACCGTCCCCGCCAGCGCGGTCTCGCACAGGTCCGCCTGGCGGAAGCTTGTCCCCTCGCAGGCCGCATGCGAAAGGTCGGCCCAGCGAAGGTTCGCCCCGTCGAGCCGCGCACCGCGGAGGTTCGCCCGGCGCAGCGATGCCGCCTCCAGGTTCGCCCCCTGGAGCTGCGCCCCCGAGAGGTCTGCCCCGGCCAGGTCGAGCCCCCGCAGGTCGGCGCCCCGCAAATCTGCCCCGGCCAGCCGCGCTCCCGCCTCGAGGACGAGCCCCCCAACGGTCACCGGCCCGGTGCGGTAGCCTGCCGGCATCCTCCGCCCGTCGTCGCGTGCCGCGGGGGCGCTGCCGTTCGCGCCCTCCGCGGCCAGGTGCTCCGCCCGAGCCCGGTCGTAGGCCGCCCGCAGCCGCTCGTCGCTGAGAATCGTCCAGGCCTCCCGCAGCCGCTGCCGCTGCCGGGTCAGGCGCTCGCCTGAGATGTCGCTGCCGAGCAGCTCGTCGGCCAGGCTCGCAATCGCCTTCCGGATCGCCTCCCGCGAGGCCCCCGGCGGCACCCCGAGGAACTCGTACCAGTCGACCGAGCCGTCGACCCGCGGCGCTGTCCCCGGCCCCGGCGGCCGGTCCTGCGGCGGCGGCTCAGCCGGGCGGGGCCGCGATGCCGGCCGTGCTGTCCCCGTCGGACGCGCCCGGGGGCGCCCCTGCCCCGGAGCCGCCCCGCCCCGGCCGGCCCGCGACCCCGCAAACGCCCGCGCAGCGCCCGCCGGGCGGCTCCGGTCGTATTCGGCCCGCCGCGCCGGGTCGCGCAACACCTCCCACGCCTCGTTGATCCGGCGCATCCGCTCCGCAGCCTCCGCCGAAGGGTTTACATCCGGGTGATGCGCCCGTGCCAGCCGCCGGTACGCCGCCCGCACCTCCTCGAACGACGCCGTCGCCGAAACCTCCAGCTCCGCGTAGTAGTCCTTCCCCGGGCCCATACCCCAAGTATCCCACGCCCGTCCGCGGGAGCCTGCCCCACCCGGGGGGAGGAGGGAGGCCCCGCCACTCCCATCCTCCCCGCCGAGGGAGGAGGGATCCCAGCCACTCCCATCCTCCCCGCCGAGGGAGGAGGGAGGCCCCGCCGCCCCCATCCTCCCCGCCGAGGGAGGAGGGATCCCCGCCTCTCCCATCCTCCCCGCCGAGGGAGGAGGGAGGCCCCGCCGCCCCCATCCTCCCCGCCGAGGGAGGAGGGAGGCCCCGCCACTCCCATCCTCCCCGCCGAGGGAGGAGGGATCCCAGCCTCTCCCATCCTCCCCGCCGGGGGAGGAGGGAGGCTTCGCCACTCCCATCCTCCCCGCCGAGGGAGGAGGGATCCCCGCCTCTCCCTTCCTCCCCGCCGAGGGAGGAGGGATCCCCGCCTCTCCCTTCCTCCCCGCCGAGGGAGGAGCGACGAGGGTCAGGGACGACGACCGCCACCGGGCTCCACACTGAAGCCTTCTGTCTCCTCTCTTCACCCTTCTCCCTTCTCCCTCCTCCCTCGGTGGGGTCGGGGCGGCCGGGCGGGGCTCCCTTCTCCCTCCTATACTCCAGCCATGCCACCCACCGTCCTCCTCCCCCTCGGCGCCGCCGAACGCAAGAGCGACGAAACCTACATCCGCGCCCTCGAAGCCGCCGGCCTCGCCGTCGAAGTCGTCCGCCCCGGCGGGCCGCCCCCGCCAGTCGAGCGCGCAGCGGGACTCGTCCTCGCCGGCGGCACCGACATCGACCCCGCCCGCTACCGCGAGCCGCCCCACCCCGCTGCCTACCCCCCGGAGCCGGCGCGCGATGCCCTGGAACTCGACCTCGTCGCTGCCGCCGACGCCGCCGGCATGCCGCTCTTCGCCATCTGCCGCGGCCTCCAGCTTCTCAACGTCGCCCGCGGGGGCGGGCTCCTCCAGCACCTCCCCGAGCTCGTCGGCCACGGCAATCACGCCGATGCGCCCCCGCCCGGCGAGAAGCACCGCCCGGCCCACACCGTCGCCGTTGAAACCGACGGCCCCCTCCGGGCCCTCCTCGGCTCCGGCCCGTTCGAGGTGAACTCCCGCCACCACCAGGCGGCCGACCCGGCCCGCATCGGCCGCGGCCTCCGCATCGCCGCCCGCGCCGGTGACGGCGTCGTCGAAGCGCTCGAACCCGATGCCCCCGGCCCGCGCTTCCTCCTGGCCGTCCAGTGGCACCCCGAAGATATGGCCCTCGGGCCCGCCGGTCCGATGCGCGACCAGGCCCGCGCGCTCTTCGACGCCTTCGCCGCCGCAGCCCGGGAGTTCGCCGCCCGATGATCCTCCGCCGCCCGCGCGTGCAGATCGCCGGCATCTCCACCCTCGCCGATGCCCTGGCCTGCGAGGCAGCCGGCGTCGATGCCATCGGCTTCACCATCGGCCTCCCGACCGGCCCCCACAACGGCCTCGACGAAGCCGGCGCCGCCGCCATCATCCGCGCCCTGCCGCCGTTCATCACGCCGGTGCTCATCACCTACCGCGTCACCGCCGCCGAGGTGGTCCCGATGTGCCGGGAGATGGGCGTCAGCCAGGTCCAGCTCCACGCCCCGGCCGAGCCCGCCGAGATTACCCGCATGCGCGAGGCCGTTCCCGGCCTCAAGGTCATCCTCGCGGTCCACGTCACCGGCCCGGAGGCGATCGGCCTCGCCTGCGAACGCGCCCGCCACGCCGACGCCCTCATCCTCGACACCGTCGACCCGGCAACCGGCCGCCGCGGCGCCACCGGCAGGACGCACGACTGGGCCATCAGCGCCCGCATCGTCGAAACCGTCGACGTGCCCGTCATCCTCGCCGGCGGCCTCACCCCGCAGAACGTCGCTGCCGCCATCCGCCGCGTCCGCCCCTGGGGCGTCGATGTTCACACCGGCGTCGAGCGCCCCGACGGCACCACCGACCACGGCCTCGTCCGGGCGTTCACCGCCATCGCCCACGCCGCGCAGGTGCCCGTCCGGGGCTAGCGCAGGAGCGCCGGCACGGGCCGCCGCCCGAACCCCATCACCCCGCCGCGGATGGCCGGGATCGCCCCGGCCGGCCGCATCGCCGGGAATCGCTCGAGCAGCATCCGCAGCGCAATCCGCGCCTCCAGCCGCGCGAGGTTCGCGCCGAGACAGTAGTGCAGCCCCCACCCGAACCCAAGCTGCGGGTTCGGGTCGCGCAGCAGGTCAATCTCCCCCGGGCGCTCGAAGACCGCGGGGTCGTGGTTCGCCGCCGCAATACAGAGGAAGACCGTCTGGCCCGGCCGCAGCAGCTGCCCGCCGCGCTCGTGCTTCTCCCGCACCTTCCGCGGCATCGTCCGCGCCGGTCCGCCCACCCGCATGAACTCCTCCACCGCCGTCTCGTCCGCCCCCGGGTGCTCCCGCAGCCAGGCCCGCAGGTCGGGCCGCTCCAGCAGCGTCGCCAGCGTGTTGATGAGCAGCGTCGTCGTCGTTTCATGCCCGCCGAACAGCAGCAGCGTGCACAGCCCCACCAGCTCGATCGCCGAGAGCCGGTCCCCTTCGGCCTGCACCACGAACGACAGCAGCGAATCGCCCGGCTCCCGCTGCTCCCGCTCGATGTGCCGCTCGAAGAAGGCGATGAACTCCTGCGCCGCCCGCGCCACCGGCTCCTCCTCCACCGCGCCCGGCTGCAGCGAAAACACGAGGCTCGCAATATCGTCCGACCACGCCTGGAACCGCTCCCGCTCCTCGCCCTCGACGCCCAGCACCGCCGCGATGACCAGCGCCGGCAGCGGCCGCGCGAACTCCGCCGAGAGGTCGACCGGCCCCTGAGCCGCCGCCAGCGCATCGAGCCGCCCGGCCACGATCGCCCGGATGCGTGCTTCCAGCCCGCTCACGGCGCGCGGCGTGAACGCCGAAGCCAGCGGCTCCCGCAGCCGGGTATGCGCCGGCGGGTCGCGGAAGTTCAGCCACGCGTGCAGCATCTCCACCGCCCGGTGGAACGCCTCCGAACGTCCGCGCGCGGCCCGCTCGAACGTGTCCATCCGGTCCGACGAAAGGCGCTGGTGGTCCCGGAACGCCGCCGCCACCTCCGCGTGCGAGAGGAGCACCCACGCGCGGTGGCGGTCGCTCCACTGCACATCGCCGCCCTCCCGGGCGCGGGCGAAGTAGCCCGCCGGGTCGCGGATGGAGGCCTCGCAGCCGAGGTCCAGCTCCATGTCCGGGAGCTTACGCCGTTTGCTCAGGGGTTTCACGCACGCCGGCTCCGGCGGAAGCCGTTACCATGGCCGGGAGGCCGCCCGCTCCCATCCCGCGCCGGCCCAGGAGCCCGCCATGCCTTCCGGTTTCGTCATCCGCCCGGCCATGCCCGCCGAAGAGGCCGACCTCTACGCCATCCACCGCGCGGCCATGGAGGCCTACGTCACCCAGACCTGGGGCCCCTGGGACGATGCCTGGCAGCAGGACCGCTTCGCCGGCAGCTGGCCCGACCTCCGCCTCGCCATCGAAGTCGACGGCGAACTCGCCGGCTTCCTCGACCTCGACGAACAGGGGCCCTCCGTCGATATCGCAACGCTGGAAATCGCGCCGCGCTGGCAGCGACAGGGCATCGGCTCCGCCATCATCCGCGCCGTCCAGGCCCGCGCAGCCGAGCTCGGGCGCCCCGTCACGCTCCAGGTCCTCAAGGTGAACCCCGCCCGCTCCCTGTACGAGCGGCTCGGCTTCCTCCAGGTCGGCGAAACCGACACCCACTACCAGATGGCCTGGCACGCCCGGGGGTGAGGCCCCCGCCCCCACCGGGCACCCGTCCCCGAAACTGGAAGCTTGGAGCTTGAAGCTTTACCCAGCCCACCGGCCGCCCCTCCCCAGCTTGGAGCTTGACATGCCGAATCCGCCGGCCACACTCGCTCCCCGCTCCCCGCTCCCCGCTCCCCGCTCCCCGCTCCCCGCTCCCCGCTCCCAGCTCCCAGCTCCCAGCTCCCAGCTCCCAGCTCCCAGCTCCCAGCTCCCAGCTCCCAGCTCCCGGCTCCCAGCTCCCGGCTCCTCCCTCGGCGGGGCCGGTGCGGACGGGCGGGGCTCCCTCCTCCCTCCTCCCTTCTCCCTCCACCCTCCTTCATCCTATCCCCCGTTCGCCCTACCCTACGCACTGTGCTCGTAGTCCAGAAATACGGCGGAACCTCCGTGGCCGATGCCGAGCGCATCCGCCACGTCGCCGGCCGCATCATCCGCCGCGTCCGCCAGGGCGACCAGGTCGTCGCCGTCGTCTCCGCCATGGGCTCCGCCACCGACGACCTCATCGACCTCGCCCTCCAGGTCGCCCCCGACCCCGACCCACGCGAGCTCGACATGCTCCTCTCCACCGGCGAGCAGGTCTCCGTCGCCCTCCTCGCCATGGCCCTCAAAGCGCTCGGGCAGGAGGCCGTCGGCCTCACCGGCCAGCAGGCCGGCATCATCGCCCAGGGCCGCCACTACCAGGGCCGCATCTCCCGCGTCGAAGCCGACCGTGTCCGCGCCGAGCTTGCTGCCGGCCGCGTCCCCGTCGTCGCCGGCTACTGGGGCGTCAACGAGCAGCAGGAGATCTTCACCCTTGGCCGCGGCGCCAGCGACACCACCGCGGTCGCCCTCGCCATCGCCCTCGGCGCCGACCTCTGCGAAAACTGCAAAGACGTCGAAGGCATCTACACCGCCGACCCCCGCATCGTCCCAACCGCCCGCAAGCTGAAGGATATCGCCTACGAAGAGATGCTCGAAATGGCCACGCAGGGCGCACAGGTCATGCACAACCGCGCGGTCGAGCTCGCATCCGTCTACAACGTCCCCATCCTCGTCACCTCAAGCATGGTCGAGGCCCCGGGGACGCTCATCCGAGGGGAGACCGAATTGGAAGAACGGAACCGCGTCCGCGGCATCGCTCACGACCTCGACGTCGCAAAAATCACCGTCCGCCGCGTGCCCGACCGGCCCGGCATCGCCGCCAACATCTTCGAACCCCTCGCCGAAGCCGGCATCAGCGTCGACACCATCGTCCAGAACGCCTCCGAAGACAACCTCACCGACCTCTCCTTCACCGTCTCCCGGGCCGACCTCCGCCGCGCCGAGCAGCTCATGCCCGAGATCTGCGCCCGCGTCGGCGCCCCCGAGTGGTCCAGCAACGCCAATCTCGGCAAGGTCAGCATCGTCGGTGTCGGCATCCAGACCGCCCCCGGCTACGCCGCCCGCATGTTCCGCGCCCTCTACGACGCCGGGATCAACATCGAGCTCATCTCCACCAGCGAAATCCGCCTCACCTGCATCATCGCCGCCGACCGCGTCCACGACGCCGTCCGCGCCCTCCACGACGCCTTCGAACTCGAAAGACCCGACGCCGACGTCTGACGGCCGGCCCCGCGCCCGCAAGACTCCCTCCACCTGCTTCGCCCCGGGGTGTTGTTATGCCCATGCCCGAACACGGCCGTCTCTGGCCCGAGCTCGCCGCCGAAATGGAGGCCATGCGCGCCGGCGACCTCGACTGGCGGCACGGCCGCCACGGTGCCTACGTCTGGTACGCCTCCGACGAGCTCGAACACGTCCTCCGCGAGGCCTTCGGCATGTTCCTCGTCGAGAACGGCCTCGGCATCCGCGTCTTCCCCAGCCTCGCCCGCATGGAAGCCGAGGTCCTCGAAGCCGTCGCCGACCTCCTCGGCGGCCCCGGCGCACCCGGCATCTTCACCAGCGGCGGCACCGAGAGCATCTTCCTCGCCGTCGCCGCCATGCGGGAGTGGGCCCGCGCCGAACGCCCGGGCCTCCGCCGCCCCGCCGTCGTCGCGCCGCACTCTGCCCACCCGGCCCTCGACAAGGCCGCCCACTACCTCGGGCTCGAAGTCCGCCGCGTGCCCGTCGGCCCCGGCTTCCGCGCCGACCCGGCCGCCATCTCCGCCGCCGTCGATGCCGACACCATCGGCCTCTACGCCTCCGCGCCCTCCTACGCCCTCGGCATGGTCGACCCCATCGCCGAACTCGGCCAACTGGCTGCCGCCCGCGGTCTCTGGCTCCACGTCGATGCCTGCGTCGGCGGCATCCTCGGCCCCTTCGTCCGCGAGCTCGGCTACCCGGTCCCGCCCTTCGGCTTCGACGTCGAAGGCGTGACCTCCGTCTCGGCCGACCTCCACAAGTCCGGCTTCGCGGCCAAGCCCGCCTCCACTGTCCTCTTCCGCACCGAAACCCACCGCGAATTCGCCCGCTTCACCTTCAGCGACTGGCCCGGCGGCACCTACTCCAGCCTCACCTTCACCGGGACGCGCCCCGGCGGGGCGATCGCCGCCGCGTGGGCCGCCTTCCAGTTCCTCGGCCGCAAGGGCTACCGCGACCTTGCCGCTGCCAGCATGCGCGCCCGCGCCGCCATCGAATCCGGCCTCCGCACCATCGATGGCGTCCGCATCCACGGCGAGCCGCAGCTCTTCGCCTTCGCCTGGGCCGCCGAAGGTGTCAGCATGGGCCGCGTGGCCGCCGCCCTCGCCCGCGAGGGCTGGGTCGCCGCCCGCACCACCTCGCCCGACGGCATCCACGTCATGGCCACGCCCATCCACGAGCGCTTCGCCGACGACTACGTCGCAGCAGCCGCCCGCGCCGTCGCTGCGGCCCGTGCCGCCGCAGGCCAGGCCCCGGAACGCCCCGCAGCCTACAATTGACGGCTCGCGTACGATTGCGCGCCATGAACCGCATCGACATCGAAATCAAGCTGAGCCGCGACCGCGCCTGGCTCCTCGAGACCCTCGGCGCCATGTCCCCCGCGGAGCTCTACGCCCCGCGCACCCGCTCCGAGCACGACCCCGCGAAGTGGTGGTCGTACGCCGACCACTTCATCCACACCACCCTCATCGAGCGGAACTGGAACGACATGGTCCGCCGCCACCTCCGCGGCGAAGCGGCACTCCCCCGCCGTCTCCGCGAGGACGGCACCCCGCAATCGCGCGAAGAGGTCATGGCCGGCATCCACGCCTGGACCGAAGCCTGGGCCGACGAACACCGCGGCAAACCGTTCGCCGAACTCGCCCGCATCGGCCTCGCCGTCCGCGCCGAGACCCTCGCCCTCCTCGCCGAGCTCACCGAAGAACAGCTCCAGGAGAAGATTCCCGGCGCACCCTGGGCCGACGGCACCATCGGCGGCATCCTCGCGGCCAACGCCGACCACGGCCGCATGCATTTCCGCTGGGCCCGCGAAGGTTCAGCCGACGCACAGTGAAGCGCCGGGGGCGCCCGGCGTCCGCCTGCTAGCCGAAAAACGCCTCTGCCGGCGCCACCGCGCCATGCACCGGCGCCGGCGCCTCGTACCGCCGCAGCTCCCGCCGCTTCACCGGCAGGTAGCAGTGCACGCACGCGTGCGGCCGCGGCAGCTCCGCAGGCACCTGCACCCGGTACACCCCATGTTCGGGGCACTCGATTTCGAACTCGATGACCTCGATGTTCATGGCGGCCTCCCCGAAGCCCGACCCGCACCCCGCGGATGGACCCATAGCATAGATCGATATCCGCGCCTGTGAAGGGCCGAATGGCCCCCGGAATGTGAACATTTGGCAAACGGGGGTCTTTCGGCCTTATCCCGGTTCGAAATCCCGCTCCGCTTCCGGGAGGTCCTCCCCATCCGCCAGCAGCCACTCCAGCCCCTCCGCCTCCAGCTGCGCCGCCGCCTCGCACCGCCCCCGCCAGGCGCAGAACCCGCAGTGCGGCCCCGGGTTCGCGAGGAACTCCGCCTCCGCCTGCATCCGCTCCGCCATCCGCGCCGCGTAGGCCAGCGTCGCCACCGCGTCCTGCCGCGTCAGCTCCCGCACCCGCTGCTGCCCCGTCCGCAGGTTCCACGCTACCGCCCGCACCGTCGCCTCCGCCGGCAGCCGCCGCACTGCCCGCACGATCACGTGCGCCAGGTCCAGCTGCCGGTCCGTCACATCCTCGACCTCGAACCGCCCGGTCTTCCAGTCGATGACCAGCCACCGGTCCGCCGCCAGCCGGTCAACCCGGTCGGCCCGCGACCGCACGGCGATGCCTCCACGCTCCCATGGCGCCTCGCTGTCGACCTCGCCCCACCGCGCCTCCGAAACGATCGATGCGTGCGCCGCAATCCCCGCCTCGTAGCAGGCGAGGGCCTGGGCGTACCCTTCCGTCCCCGGCGCGGCCACCGCGTGCTTCGGCATGCGAAGGAACGCGTCCAGCTCCGCGTAGCCGTCATCAGGGTGGCCGGTGTCACACAGCTTCTGCATCGCCCGGTGCACCGCGTTCCCCACAATCAGCGCCGCCGTTTGCTCCTGCTCCGGCCACGGCAGCCCCGAGACGTAGGCAAACCAGTACTGCTTCCGGCACCGGCGGAAGGTCTCGATCTTGCTGTGCGTCAGCCGGAACAGCTCGCCCGACATCGCCGCGCAGTTTACCCTTCCCTCACGTCCCTCCGTCAGCCATGACCGCACCGCTCGAAGGCATCCGCGTCATCGAACTCGCCAACTACGTCGCCGCCCCCAGCGCCGGCGGCCTCCTGCGCGACCTCGGCGCCGAGGTCATCAAGATCGAGCCGCCCGGCGGCGAAGTCATGCGCGGCGTCGTCCCCACCGGCACCGGCCCGGGCACCGCCCCCTTCAACTTCCTCTTCGAGCTTGAAAACCGCGGCAAGCGCTCCGTTACCGTCGACCTCGACGCTCCCGGCGGCCCGGAGGTCGTCCACCGCCTGCTCGCCGGCGCCGATATCTTCCTCACCAACCTCCTCCCCCGCCGGCTCCGGCGGTTCGGCCTCACCCCGGAGGAGGTGCACGCCCGCAATCCCGCCGTCGTCTTCGTCGCCATCACGGGCTACGGCCTCGACGGTCCCGACGCCGACCGGCCCGGCTTCGACTTCTCCGCCTTCTGGACCCGCAGCGGCATCATGTCGCTCATCGGGCACCCCGGCGGCCCGCCCGTCATCAGCCGCATCGCACAGGGCGACCATACCACCGGCATGGCCGCCGTCGCCGCCGCCCTCGCCGCCCTCCGCCTCCGCGACCTCACCGGCAACGGACAGGTCGTCGATATCTCCCTCCAGCAGACCGGCCTCTACACGATCGCCACCGACGTCGCCAAGACGCTCGTCGACGGCCGCCAGCCCCGCCGCTTCGACCGCACGGCCCCCGAAAACCCGCTCTTCAACACCTACCCCACCGGCGATGGCCACTGGGTCATGCTCGTCCACATGACCCCCGACCCCTACTGGCCCCGCCTCTGCCGCGTCGTCGGCCGCGAGGATTGGGCGGCCGACCCTGAGCTCGCCACCATGGCCGGCCGCCGCCAGCGCGGCGCCGAACTCGCCGCCGGCATCGAACAGGCTTTCCTCGCCGAGACCCTCGCCTCCCTCGCCGAAAAGCTCGACCGCGAAGGCCTCATCTGGGCGCCGATGGTCGAACTTCCCGAGGTCGTCGCCGACCCCCAGCTCCGCGGGCGCGACGCCTTCCAGCTGCTCGAAACGCCCGCCGGCACCTTCGAAACCGTCGCCGCCCCGTTCCGCATCCGCGGCGCCGATGTCCGCGTCCGCGGCCCCGCCTCCGCACCCGGCGCCGATACCCTCGACGTCCTCCGCGCCGCCGGGTACACCGACGACGACATCGCCGACCTCGCCGGGCGCGGCATCTTCGGCTGACCCGCGCCGGCCGCGCCCCGCCCGGTGGCCCGGCTCGCCCCCGGCGCCGATAATTCACGCATGAGCGACGACCCGTTCGGCCAGTCCATCGCCTCCCTCGCGAACTGGGTGCCGCCCGATGAGCCGCCCACCGGCCAGCGCGCCGCCCTCCACCGCCTCGCCGCCGCCATGCGCATCGTCGCCGAGGCCCTCACCGATATGCAGGCCGACGAAGCCGACCTCCTCGCCGCCGCCGAGGCGATGGAGCAGTTCGGCGCCCGCCTCGAAGCCACCCGCACCGGCCACCGCCCGTGGGGCTTCGCCGAGTCCGCACCCGCCGGCGACGCCCGCGCCATGTTCGACCGCAGCCCCGTCATCGGGCTCGGCAACCCGGTCGCGCCGCCGCTCCGCATGGAGATCGACGGCGACCGGATCGTCGGCCGCGCAACCTTCGGCGCCCAGTACGAAGGCCCGCCCGGCCACGTCCACGGCGGCATCATCGCCGCTGCCTTCGATGAAGTGCTCGGCATGGCGCAGGCCCGGACCGGCCGCCCGGGCATGACCGGCACCCTCACCATCCGCTACCGCCGTCCGACGCCCCTCCACACCGAAGTCGTCTTCGAGGCCCGCGTCGACCGCGTCGAAGGCCGCAAAATCTTCGCCGCCGGCACCCTCCACGCCGGCGAAACCCTCTGCGCCGAGGCCGAAGGCATCTTCATCTCCGTCGACTTCAGCCGCCTCACCCGCTGACCCCCGCCACCCCCTTCCCCTCCCCAGGGGAGGAGGGAGGCCCCGCCCCCTGACCTCCCCGCCCCCAGGGAGGAGGGATGAGATGCTCTCCAATCTCCCCCTCCCTCGGCGGGGGGCCGGTGCCGGGGCGGGGCTCCCTCCTCCCTCCTATACTCCACCCATGCCCGAAATCCCCGAGCTCGAAGCCATCCGCGGCTTCTTTGCCGAGCAGCTCACCGGGCGCCGGATCGCCGCCGGCGCCGTCCGCATCCCCGTCGTCTTCCGCACGCCCGCCAGCGAGTTCCGCGAAACCCTCCCCGGCGATGCATTCACCGCCTTCGGCCGCCGCGGCAAGTTCCTCCTCCTTTCCCTTGCCTCCGGCCGCGTCCTTGCCGTCAATCCGATGCTCACCGGCCGCTTCCAGTACGTCGACCCCGCCGTGAAGCTCCCCGCAAAGACCTGCCTCGTCCTCGAGATCGACGGCGGCCGCTCCCTCCGCTACGCCGACGAGCGCCTCATGGGCAAGCTCTACCTCCTCCCGGCCGACGGCCTCGAAGCCATCCCCGGCTGGGCCGCCGGCGGCCCCGACCTCCTCGACCCCGCCCTGACCGAAGACGCCTGGCTCGCCCGCATCGCGAAGTACCGCGGCGGCATCAAGAACATCCTCGTGAACGCCGAGTTCGTCCAGGGCATCGGCAACGCCTACGCCGACGAAATCCTCTGGGAAGCCCGCATCAATCCCTACACCGCGCGCACGAAGCTTACCCCGGACGAGCTCCGCTGCCTGTTCCGCGCCGCCCGCGAGGTGATGGCCTGGGCCACGCCCCTCGCCCGCGCCGCCATGGTCCGCGACGGCACCCTCGATTACGAAGAGCGCCGCGACTTCCTCCGCGTCCACCGGCGCGGCGGCCAGCCCTGCCCCCGCTGCGGCACCCCCATCACCGAAATCACCGCGAACCAGCGCATCACCAGCTTCTGCCGGCAGTGTCAGCCCGAACTGCCCGCCTGAGTCGGCGCCTCCGTCCCATCCTCGCCCAGCCGCTCCCGCAGGATTCGCGAAATATCCTCAATGCCGTACGGTTTCGGCAGGAGCTCCACCCCGTACCGCTCGATGAGGGCAGCGACGCCGGCGTCGGTCGTCGCCCCGGTGGCGAGAATCGTCCGCGGGATAAGGTGCGGCAGCTGCGCCTCGAACCCCGCGAACACCGCGTCCGCGGTCTCCGTCGCCAGCCGGTAGTCGCACAGCACGATATCGGGGTCTGCCTGCGCCGCCAGCTCCAGCGCCCGCGCGCTTTTCTCCGCCTCGAGGCAGCGGTGCCCGAGGCTCTCCACCAGCCGCCGGCACACCTTCCGCAGGCTCGGCTCGTCGTCGATGACGAGCACCGTCGCCTGCCGTCCCGGGGCGGGCGCTCCCGTTTCGTCCCCCCGGCCGGCATCCCCCGGCGGCGCCGGCAGCGTGATGACGAAGGTGGTGCCCACGCCCGGCGCCGAAATGCAGTCGATCGTCCCCCCGTGCGACTGGATGATGGAGTAGCTCAGCGACAGTCCAAGACCCGTGCCGAAGCCCTGCTTCGTCGTGAAGAACGGTTCGAAGATCCGCGCCCGGGTCGCTTCGTCCATGCCCGCCCCGGTGTCGCTCACCGCAATGCGGATGTTCCCCCGTTCGTCCCGCCCGCCTTCGATGACAATCCGCCGCGTCGCCCTGCCCTCCAGCGCGTGCTCGGCGTTCGTGACCAGGTTGATGAGCACCTGCGTGAGCTGGTGTTCGTTCCCCCAGGCCGTCAGCTCCTCTGCCAGCGCGACCTGCACGTCGATGCCGGCCGCCTGCCACGCCCGCTCCCGCAGCCGCTGTACATGGCCGACCACCTCTGCAAGCCCGACCGGCCCATGCTCGACGGTTCCCGGCCGCGCAATGAACAGCAGGTCCCGGACGATGTTCCGCGCCCGCAGCGCCTCCTTCTGGATGATTCCCAGCTCCTCGCCCATCTGCCCGGTCGTGTCCGAAAGCGCCAGCACCTCCGCAAACCCGAGGATCGCCGTCAGCGGGTTGTTCAGCTCGTGTGCCACCCCGCCGATCAGCTCGCCCAGCGCCGCCAGCCGCGAGGCCTGCTCCATCCGCTCCCGCTTGCGCTCCTCCTCTTCCTCCCGCCGCACCTCCTCCGTCACGTCGGCGGCCACCGTCAGCACCCGCAGCTGCGGATCAGCGAGCGGCACGTACTCGTAGTCGAACCAGCGCGTCTCGCCGCCGATGGTGAGCGACGTCCGTCCGCGCGAGCCCTTCCCCTCTTCGACCGCTGCCCGGAACGCCTCGCGGAGGTCCTCCGGCAGCATCGCGGCGGCTTCCTCCAGGGTGGTCGCACGGCCCTCCGGGTCGATCGCGCGGACGATCTCCCGCCCGAGCGCATTCGCAAACACCGTCCTCCCCGAGGCGTCTGACAGGATGACCGCCTCCGAGAGCGACCGCAGGATCAGCCCGTAGATCGCCGCCTGCCGCTCCCGCTCCTGCGTCGCGATCGACGCCTCCACGGCAGGTCCGACCACCTGGGCGATCCGCCGGATGAGCGCGAGGTCCCGCTCCGAAAACCGGTGCCCGGGCAGCCTGCTCGCCACCAGCAGCAGCCCCGTCGCCGCGCCGCCGGAGTAGCTCGCCGTGTAGCTCACCGTCGAAAACCCGAAGTTCGGCCCGAAGTGCGAAGCCGGCAGCGCCTCGCCCGGGACGACCGCCTGCCCGGTCCGCCGCGCCTCCGCTTCGTGGGGCAACACCGGCAGCCGCAGCTCGCCCCCGAGCAGGTGGGGCCAGGCCAGCACGTCGCCGTCGAACCGCCCGAACGCCGCGAACGGCTGCGGCACGAACCGCTCCAGCGCCGGGAGCACCGCCCGCAGGATGGCGGTCGGCCCCTGGGCGGTCGCCGCTGCCGCGCTCGCCTCCGCGAGGATCCGCTCCTCTTCCGCCTGGCGGTCCCGCTCCGCCTGCGCCCGCACGGTCTCGATCACCGGCCCGACGATGCCCGTGACACGCCGCAGCAGCGCCAGCTCGCGCGGCCCGAACCGGAACGACGGGTCCCGGCTCGCCACCATCAGCATCCCCGGGATGCCCCCCGCGGCGTGATAGGCCGTCAGCGCGTAGGCGCACAGCCCCAGCTCGCCGTAGAAGCGGTCCCGGTACGGCGCAAGGTCCCCCACGCCCTGCCCGGTCGCCAGCGCCGCCCGGCCCACCGGCGAGAACTGCATCACCAGCTCCTCCTGCCCGATGACCCGCAGCCCCTCCGGGTCCGTCACCTGGTAGGCGATGCTGTCGCCCTCCACGAACCCGTACATCGCGTAGGCGCCAGGCACCCGCGCCCCCAGCGCGGCCGGCAGACAGTTCACCACCTCGGCGATCGTCCGCGCCGCGGCTGCGGCAGCCGCCACGCTCGCCACCACGCGCTCGTCCTCCGCCTCTTCCAGCCGGCGCCGCCGCTCCCGGAAGTTCGCCATCGCCGGCCCGGCGATATCCGCCACCAGCCGGCAGCGGCGCAGGTCCCGCTCGCTGAACTGGTATGCAGCGTCCCCCGTCCCGACGACCAGCACGCCGATGAACTCGCCCTCGGAGGCCGCGGCCGTTGTTACCCACCGGCGCAGCCCGGCCGCTGCGATCCGCGCCCGGTTCTCCGGCAGCGCATCCGAGGTATCGACCGTGTCCACCGACTGCCCCGCGCTAATCGCCCGCCGAAGTGCCGGCCCCGCGGTCCAGCGGGACCCGTCGACCGGGTTCACCAGCTCCTCGCCGTCGAGGTAGAAGAACCCAATCCTCGCCTGCGGCACCGCCCGCCCGAACAGCTCCTCCAGCCCCGCAAGGAACTGCACATCTGTCGTCGCCCGTGCGGCGGCAGCGGCCGCATCGGCGAGGAACCGCTGCTCCTCGGCCTCCTCCTGCCTCCGCCGCAGCTCGAGCAGGCTCGCAAGCGCGGGACCGGCCAGGTCGGCCGCCATCCGGAAGATACGCAGGTGCCGCTCCGTCGGCCGGTAGTCCGGGTCGCCGCTCCCAATCCAGAACGTCCCGATCTCCCGGCCCCCGGCCGCCAGCCGCGTCGAGACGTAGGTCACAATCCCCAGCTCCTGCATCCGCCGGCGTGATTCCTCGCTCTCCCGCGGGTCCGCCGGCGAGGCCACGACCTGCCCCTCGGAGGAGGTCCGCGCGAGATTCGCATCGAACGGGAAGAGCAGCCCCGGCACGGCCACGCTCTCGAGGTCGCCGTCCTCCCGCCGCACCAGGAGGTCGAACCGGCTCGCCGGCACCAGCGTCCGGAAGTGCCGCCCGAGCCCGCGCACCAGCTCCCGCTCGTCGGCTGCGGCCGCCGCAATCCGCGCCGCCTCCGCCAGGAACCGCTGCTCTTCCGCATCTTCCCGCGCCCGCTGCGCCGCCCGCGCGTTCTCCATCGCCGGGCCCACAATCTGGGCAATCAGCCGCAGCAGCCGGAGCTCCCGCTCCCCGAACCGGTACTCCTGGTCGCGCGAGGCCACCACCAGGAAGCCGAGCGTCCGCCCGCCGGCCCGCGCCACCGTGGTCGAGGCCGCCTTCGCGCCCATCCGCCAGAGCGGGCTGCGCGGGTCGATGTCGTCCGGGAGGCTGTTGGCATACGTCTGCCCCTCCGCCTCAGCCAGCTGCGCATACGCGTCAATCTCCGACTCGAAGACGGTGCCGTCGCCCAGCGGGAAGACGAGCCGCTCGCCCTCCCGGAACCCGAAGGCGATGATCGGCAGCGGGACCAGCGACCGCAGCGGCCGCTGCAGCGCCACCGTGATCGCATCAGGCGTCGACTCCCGCGCCGCGACAGCCGCAATCTCGGCCAGCAGCCGCTGGTCCTCCGCCTCCAGCCGGGCCCGCTCCGCCGCCCGCGCGTTCGCCATCGCCGGGCCGGCGATATCCGCAATGAGCCGGACGAGCCGCGTCTCCCGCTCCCCCGGGGAAAAGGCCGGGTCCCGCGAGCCCACGACCAGCAGCCCGACCGGCGTGCCGGCCGAGGTCGCCGCCGCGATGATGTGCGCCTGGATGCCGAGTGCCTGGAGCTCTGGCAGCGCCCCCGCCTGCGACGCCCGGCCCGCAGCCGCCGGCACCACCGCAACGCCCTGGTCGAGCGCTTCGCGGAAGTTCGCCCCCAGCGGAACCGTTGTCGGCGGCCCCGCCCGGTTGAGGAAGACCGCCGTCTCTCCCTCGAGGAAGCCGAAGGTCACGAACGGCGCCGGCACGAACCGCCGGGCCGCTTCCGTCAGCG
Organism: Tepidiforma thermophila; assembly: GCF_002563855.1. NCBI lineage: Bacteria > Bacillati > Chloroflexota > Tepidiformia > Tepidiformales > Tepidiformaceae > Tepidiforma > Tepidiforma thermophila. Next base: position 374,954 of record NZ_PDJQ01000001.1, on the reverse strand, counting down.
CATGCGTGATCGCCAGCGCGTCATCCTCCCGGGCGACTGCTGCAGCCGCGGCCGCGACAATCGCCTGGTCCTCCGCTTCCTGCCGCTCCCGCTCCAGCGCCAGCATGTTCGCCATCGCCGGGCCCAGGAAGTCCGCAATCAGCTGCGCCAGCCGCGCTTCCCGGGCGCCGGGCCGGAATGCCGGCGCCTTGCTGAAGAGCAGCAGCATCCCCACCGTCTCGCCGCCGGCGCGGGCCGGCGCAGCAATCCGCGAAACGATCCCCGACTCCGCCATCTCCCGCCGGGCGACCTCGGACACCGCCGGGTCCTCGGGCCCGAAGACCGCCGGCACGCCCTCTGCTATCGCCCGCCCGACGTTCGGCCCGACCGGCACCCGCAGCTCGTCGCCCCGCTCGCGCACGACCTCCAGCTCGCCCCCGCGCAGGAACGCGATCCGCACCTCCGGCTCCGGGATGAACCCTCGGACGGCCTCGACCAGCGCCGCAGCCAGCTTCCGTGGGTCCCGTTCTTTCGCCACCGCCGCGGCAGCCGCTGCCACGACCCGCTGCTCCTCCTCCTCGCGCCGCCGTGCTTCGGCCCCGCGCCGGTTCGCCACTGCCTGCCCCAGCAGCGCCGCGACCAGCCGGATGAACTCCAGCTCCTCGTCCGTGAACTGCTCGTCCTCCCGCCGGCCAATCGTCAGCAGCCCTTCCGGCCCCTCCGCCGAGGTCATCACCGCTGTGGCGGCCCGCCGGTAGCCCGCCCGGTGGAGCGCCTGCGGCACCCGCCGCGGGTTCCGCTCCGTCCGGTACTGGATGATGCCGCCCGCCTCCGCCGTCTCGGGGATGCTCTCCTCCCGGAACTCCGGGTCGTCGTCGATGTCCAGCCGGTGCGAACGGATCGGGAGGTATGCCCCCGTCGCCGGGTCGCGGTAGGTGATCGAGAGCAGGTCGAACCCCACCGCCTGCAGCAGCGTCTGCGCCAGCGTGTCGAAGTGCTCCCGCACGTCGCTCCCGCCCTCCAGCAGCGCCGTAATCTCGGAGAGCGCCTGCCGGCGCACCGCTTCACCCAGCCGCTCCTGCACCTTGCGGTGGTTGGCCAGTGCCTGCCCGAGCAGCGCTCCGACCGTCTCGAGGTGGGCCAGCTCCTCCGCGTCGTACGGCCGCTCGCTCATCCGCGAGAGCAGCAGCAGCCCTTCGTCGCGTCCCTCGTGCCGCAGCGCCACGGCGGCGACCCGCTGCACGCCAGCCGCCTGGCTCCGTGCCGCAATGGGACCGCCGAAGTCCTCGATCGGTGCTTCGACCACCGTCCGCTCGGTGAGCCGTTCGAAGAGCGTCCCGAACGACTCGCGGCGTGCGACGTCCCCGGGCTGAACGGTCCTCCGCCGCAGGCTATCGACCGCCCGGAAATGCTCCGGGCCGCTCGCCACCCAGAGCCCCAGGCCGTCGAAGTCGAGCACCGCCTGCAGCCGATGAGCAAGCGCAGCAAAGAACGCCTCCGGCCCCTCGCCCTGGTTCAGCAGGAGCGCCAGCTCGTTCAGGATCCGTGTCCGCTCCGCCAGCCGCGTCGCCTCGAACAGCCGCCGCCGGTTCCCGACCGCAACCGCCAGCAGCCGCGCCAGCGCCCCCACGAACTCCCGCTCCTCGGCGCTGAACGGCGCCGCCTCCCGGCGCGCGAGATTGAGCGACCCCACCAGCCGGCCCTCGTCGAACAGCCGCGCCACCAGCCCCCGCCGGTACCCGGCCCGGCCGACGGCCTTCCCGAACTCGGTCACGGCCTTCGCCGGGTCATACTCGTACATGCCGTCTGCGCCGAATGCGACAGGAGGTGGTGGCGCCATCTGCAGCGGGAACGCCATCCCCGCCCGCAGCATGCCCTCGGGTTCCGCCCCAACGACCTCCAGCGCCGCCCCTGCGGGGTCAACTGCGGCAAGCGCCACCCAGTCGAAGGTCAGCGCCTCCGGCAGCAGCCGCGTCAGCTCCCGGAACACCACAGCGAGCGGCGTCCCAACCGAGAGGTGCACCGCCAGCTCGTTCAGCACCCGCGCCCGCGAAGCCGCCTCCATGGCCCGGCGCTGCTGCAGCTGCCCGGTCAGCGCCTGCGAAAGCAGCGACCGCAGCAGGCCGAGGAATGCCAGCTCCTCGTCGTCGAACCGCCGCCGCGACTGCCGCGCCACGATCAGCAGCCCGGCTGTCGCGGCTCCTTCGCGAATGACGCCGATTGCGGCCCGGCCGTAGCCCGCCAGGGCCAGCCCGTCGTCCGGGCTCGCACCCGCCTCCGGCCGGAACTGCAGCACATCGCCCTGTGCCGCCAGCTGCTCGATGAACGCATTCCCCTCGGCCGTCGGCGGCAGCCCCCGGTGCACGCCCGCCGGCGTCTCACCCACCAGCGCGAAGCCGCCCGGCCCGCGCAGCACCAGCCCCAGGTAGTCCACCGGCAGCGCCTCCGGCAGCAGCCCGGCGAGCGCCGTGAACAGCGTCTCGAAGCTGTCTCCCCGGCTCAGGCCCGCGGCCAGCTCCGCCGCAGCCCGCGCCCGGGCGGCAGCGGTCATCGCCCGGCGCATCTCCCGCTCCCGCGCCGCGGCAGCGGCCAGCAGGTCTGCGGCCGCCCGCAGCAGCGCCCGCGCCCGTTCATCCGGCGCGCCATCCCGGAACGCCGCCAGCACCAGGCCGACCGGCTCGCCCCGGTCAACGAGTGTGCAAACCCAGCCCGTGCCGTAGCCCAGCCCGGCCAGCGCTTCAGCAGCCGGGTGCTCCCCCGCCCCCGTCCGGAGCACCTCCCCGTGCGCCAGCGCCGCTCCCAGCTCCAGCCCGAGCGACTCCGCCGGCAGGACCCGCCCCACGAGCGCCGGCGGATGCTCCACCGGCCACGACCCCGCCACCCGCGCGGTCGCTCCGTCGCCCTCCGTCACCGCCAGCAGCAGGAGGTCAGCCCCGGTGGCCTCGCACAGCGGCGCGGCGAACCGCGGGAACCGCTCAGAGAGCGGCCCGCTGCCGGCGGCAACCACGGCAAGCTCCTGCAGGAGCGCCCGGTCACCGGGTGTCACGCTCTGGCCGGGAGCCATTGTCTCGCGTCCCTGTCCCCCTTCCCGTAAGTCTCGGGTGCAGCCGCGCCGCGGCGCATCGGGGAATCCCCGATATCCGCGCCCGCGGTGACGGCTCGCCCTTGGGGCTGCGCTGTCGAAAGCTCACGCTCCCGGCATGCGCAGCATCGAATTTGGACCTGCCCTCCTCGACGGCGCCAACTATATCGGACTGCCAATCTCCGGCACCATCACCGCGGCATTCGGCTCCGCCGCCATCCCCCAGCACGCCGGCGGCCACACCGGCGTCGATATCGGCGCTCCCGCGGGGACGCCCGTCCGCGCGCCCGCCCCCGGCGTCGTCATCGACGTCCGTTCCGGCGACCCCGTCTTCGGCAACGCGGTCGAACTCGCCCACCCCGGCGGCTGGCGAACCCTCTACGCCCACCTCTCCCGCGTCGATGTCCTGCCCGGCCAGCCGATCCGCCCCGGCGACGGCCTCGGGCTGTGCGGGTCCACCGGGCTGAGCACCGGCCCCCACCTCCACTGGGGGCTCGCCCGCGGCCACTCCCCCGCCATCCGCGGCGGCGGCCTCGCCGACCCCCTCGCCCGCATCGCCGCCGCCCCCGCCTGGCCGGAGGCCGACCGCCTCCTCGCCGCAGCGGCGGCCGCCATCTTCGCCGGCCTCCAGGCCGCCGGCGCCCTCTTCAACTCCGGCACCGAAGACGACCTCGCTCCCTACCCTCCCGGGTCGCCCCAGCGCGACATCCTCGCCATCCAGCGTGCCGCCAACCCGTTCCTCGCCCGCTGGCTCCCGCTGATCGGAACGGAATAGTTCGGCACCCGCAAAGCGGATGCATCGACAAACGGCCGATGATGCGTATACTCCGCGACGGCAGGATCTATGGCAGCTATAGACCCTGCCGAACGAACGAGGGGGAATGCTCACCGTGCCTGATTCCGACAACTACTGGACCCGTAAGCTCGCCCGTAAGGGTATGACCCGCCGCCGGCTCCTCGGCACCGCGGGCGTCACCGGCGTCGGCGTCGCCGCCCTCGGCCTCGTCGGCTGCGGCGACGATGATGACGACGACACCGGCGGCCTGCCGACCGCAACCACTGCGCCGTCGGGGTCGCCCACCGCCGCTGCATCGCCCACCGAAGCCGCCAAGCAGAAGGGCGGCGTCGCCCGCTTCACCTCCGCCGGCAACACCTGGGACACCTTCGATATCGACCGCTCCCGCTTCACGCCGGTCTCCACCCTCTTCGGCTGGACGAACCTCGGCGTCGTCCAGTGGGACAGCTATACGAAGGGCGTTATCGGCGGCGCGCTCGCTGAAAAGTGGGAGCAGCCGGACAAGCAGACCATCGTCTTCACCCTCCGCCCCAACGTCTACTGGCACGATAAGCCGCCCGTGAACGGCCGCCTTGCAAAGGCAGAGGACATCGCCAAGTTCATCGAGCGCAACGTTGCCGGCAAACTCCGCGACGGCACCGAAGACCCCAACTTCTACCGGAAGTCCGCCTTCCAGGTCGTCGACAAGGTCGAGGTCGTCGACGAAAAGACCGTCAAGGTTACCCTCAAGACGCCCAACCCCTTCTTCCTGAACACGCTCGCCGGCGCCTACGCCAAGGTCCAGGCCCCCGAGGCGATCGACGCCTTCGAGAAGGACTACGCCAACCTGAAGCCCGAGCTCGTCATCGGCACCGGCGGCATGATCCTGAAGTCCTTCAAGGCCGAGGGCGAACTGGAGTACGTCCGCAACGAGAAGTTCTACAGGCAGGTCAACTGGGACGGCGTGAAGTACCTCAACCTCTTCACTGACCAGTCGGCCCAGCTCGCCGCCTTCGAGCAGAAGCAGCTCGACTCCTTTTCGCCGACCCAGAACGCCGTCGCCGACGACCTCCTGAAGCGGTACCAGGGCAAGATCACCGAATATAAGCAGTTCTCGGCGAACCCCCAGGCCGGCACCTACTACGGCGGCGCGGCTCCCTGGAACAACCCGAACCTCATCGGCGCCATCTTCCGCGCCTTCGACCGCCGCGCCCTCATCCAGTCGCTCCTCCAGGGCAACGCTGTCCTCTCCGGCAACGTCCCGCCCACACAGGCCGCGTTCACCATCCCGGAGAAGGAGCTCATCACCTTCCCCGGCTACCTGGAGGACCGCGCCAAGGAAGAGGCCGAGGCGAAGAAGATGTGGGAAGCCGGCGGCGGCCCGGCGCTCGGCGAAATCATCGTCGACATCCCCGACATCTGGGAGGGCCTCTACTCCGGCGGCGCCGCCCTCATCACCAACCAGCTCCAGAAGGTGCTCGGCAATAAGTTCACCGCCAAGATCGAGCCCTACTCCACCATCACGACGAAGATCGTCAAACAGGAGTACGGCAACGGGAAGAACAACATCTGGTTCGGCTGGATCACCGAGATCACCGACCCCGAGCCCTCCCTCCTCAACTACCTCCAGTACAACTCCAAGCAGCCGCAGTTCCAGCAGTTCGGCGTCAAGATCGACAAGGTCGACCAGCTCACCGACGCCCTCATGCAGGAGTTCGACATCGCCAAGCGCCAGGAGATGAACAAGGAGATCGTCCGCGAGCTCATCAAGAACTACGGCGCGGGCATCCCCTACACCCTCGTCGCCGTCTCCCGCATCATGCGCTGGAACTACTTCAAGACCGGCGAAATCGTCCCCTTCGTCACCAGCCACCAGGCCGTCACCGAATCCTGGTTCGACCAGACCGACCCGACCTGGCAGGGCCGCCCGGCCTAGTCAGCCATCCTCGCCGACCAGCAGGAGGCCGCCCATTGCGGGCGGCCTCCGTTGTTCTCTCCCGGGCGCCGACGGGCACCTGCCGCGACACCGGGCCGCACCACCGACATCCCCGGCCCGCAGCCCCCGGCGTCAGTAGTAGGCCGGGCCCTCTGCGGCCTGCGCCTCCAGCTTCGCCAGCGCCGGCCAGTTCCGCGCGTCCAGCCGCAGCAGCGCCGCATACTTCCGCGCCAGTTCGAGGTGCCGCTCGTCCCGCGTCTCCCGGTACCGGTTGAAGGCGTCCAGCATCTTGTCCGCAATCAGCTGCATGTCAATGCCCATCACGTACCGGTCCGAGATTTCGTTCAGCGCTTCCACATAGATCTCGAAGAACCGGCTCAGCCGCTCGAGCGTCGCCCGCAGCCGGACCCACTCCGCCATGTCGTGGCGCGCGGCCATTTCGTAGTAGCGCCGCCCGAGCGTAATGAAGTACTGCCGGTCCACGTGCGGCGCCCCGCCCATCGGGCCGCCGCCGCGCTTCCGCCCCAGGCTCGAGGGGAACACCCCCGAGATGAACAGGGCATTGTCCCCGTACTTCCGGTACGCCTCGAAGGCGTTCTGGTACGCCCCGCTCGGGCGGGCCGTCTCCTCCATCAGGTCCGTCAGGTACGGCAGGAAGCCGCGCCCCGGCCCCAGCGAGAGCTCCGACGCCTGAAGGTAGCGCTCCAGCAGCCGCCCGAGGTAGGTCAGCGTTTCCGCATCCCGGCTCCGCCGGTTCACATACAGCGCCTTGATCAGGAACAGGTCCAGGATGTCCCCCAGGCGCAGCGCCGTCAGCTCGTCGATATCGTCATAAAAGTCGCTGATCAGCTGGTCGACCTTCCGCACGAAGGCGCTCGTCGCCACGTTCGCCCCATCGTGCGCGCGGATCGTCTCGCGGAGCCCCGCAATCTCCTGCGTCAACAGTTCCGGGTCCGGCATCTGCCTCCCTCCCTGCTGCACTCTCCCCTTATCCGTAGCGAACGGCACAAAGCCGCGTCAAGAACAGTCGGGAAACCCCCGAGCCCCCGGGCGTGCCGCCCCGAGCGGGGAGCTTGAAGCTTGCCCGCCCCTGCCGGCCACCCGTCCCCCAGCTGGAAGCTTGGAGCTTGAAGCTTGACAGGCCGAAAGCGCCGGCCACACTCGCTCCCCGCTCCCAGCTCCCCGCTCCCAGCTCCCCGCTCCCAGCTCCCCGCTCCCGGCTCCCCGCTCCCAGCTCCCCGCTCCCAGCTCCCCGCTCCCAGCTCCCAGCTCCCAGCTCCCCGCTCCCAGCTCCCCGCTCCCGGCTCCCCGCTCCCAGCTCCCAGCTCCCCGCTCCCAGCTCCCCGCTCCCAGCTCCCAGCTCCCAGCTCCCCGCTCCCAGCTCCCCGCTCCCGGCTCCCCGCTCCCCGCTCCCAGCTCCCCGCTCCCAGCTCCCAGCTCCCAGCTCCCAGCTCCCAGCTCCCAGCTCCCAGCTCCCAGCTCCCAGCTCCCAGCTCCCAGCTCCCGGCTCCCGGCTCCCGGCTCCCGGCTCCCGGCTCCCGGCTCCCAGCTCCCGGCTCCCAGCTCCCAGCTCCCAGCTCCCAGCTCCCTCCCTCCCTCCCTCGGCGGGGAGGCTGCGCGGGGACGGGGCTCCCTCCTCCCTCCTCCCTTCTCCCTCCTCCCTCGGGGCGGTGCCGTGGCCGGGCGGTGCTCCCTCCCCCTCACCTCCCCAGCACATCCTGAATCACCTTCAGCCGCGTCGGCCCCTCCGCGAACATCGGCCGGTACTGCCCCTCAATCACATAGGGCAGCATCCGGATCGTCGACAGCTTCGCCCCGTGGAACGTCGCCTCCAGCAGGTACCCCTGCGTGTGCTCCGGCGTCCACACCTGGTCGAAGATGAAGTTCCCCAGCGCATAGGCGATGAACGCGTCGCCCCGCACCTCCACCCACTGCACCCAGTGCGCCTGGTTCCCGACCACCAGATCGGCCCCCGCATCAACCGCCGCACGCGCCGCCTTGGTGCTCCGCGGGCTCGGCTCGTGCGTGTCCTCATACCCCGACTGCACCAGCACAATGACGACATCCGCCCTCGCCTTCAGGTCGCGAATCGCGCCCTCGAACCGGCTGAGCGAGAGCAGCTCCGCCGGCTTGTAGAACGCCGGCTCCCGCGGCGGCGTGCTCCGCTCATCCGCGTACGAATCGTCGAGCGGCGCTGTCCCCGGCTCCGTCTCCGTCGCGCCGATATCCTCGGCCGCGATGTCGTCGAACCCCAGGAACCCGAACCGGACGCCGTTCCGCTCGATGATGACCGGCTCCAGCGCCTCCGCCAGGTTTGCCCCGCCCCCGACCGTCGCAATGCCCGCCGCCCGCAGCAGATCAATGGTCCGCAGCATCGCCCGCGCCCCGCAGCCGCCGTCGGCGCAGTCGAATACGTGGTTCGTCGCCACCGTCAGCACGTCAAATCCGGCGTGAGTGAGCGCCGCAATCACCTCCGGCGGCGAGGTCAGGTTGGTCGTCGGGATGCAGCCGTACGGCTCCGCGTAATCCTGGATCGAGCCGTCGAGCGAGCCCGCCGCGATATCGGCCGCCGCGAGGAAGTCGCCCACCGGCGAACGGAGCGGGCTCGCCCAGTCCCCCGTGGCCCGGATCGCCGCCAGGGTGCAGCGCGACATCAGGATGTCTCCCGTCGCCACCACCCGCGTCACCGGCGGCAGCTGCACGGCGATGGCGGCCTCCGCCTGGGCCCGCGCCGCCTCGCCGGCCGGGGTCAGCGCCCGGACCGCCACCCGTTCCGCCAGCGGCCAGCGGGCCGGCTCGCCGAACCCCCGGGCCGGGTCCATCCCATCGATGGCCAGCGCCACCATCGGCGGGCGGAGCGCCTCAAACGGGACGATCGCCAGCATCCCTGAATCGAGCGCCAGCGTCGCCCGCAGCTCCTCCGCTGTCGCGAAGAACCTGAAGCGCGAAAGGTCGAATGTGCCCGCGCCCAGCCCTTCGAGAATCCCCTGCGCCTCCGCCGGCGCCCCGAGGAATCCCGGCTCGATCGCCCGGTCGAACCCGCCGAAGGCCGCCCAGCTCGCCACCTCGCCCCGGAGCGCCGCGGCCAGCTGTTCCCCTGCCAGCGCATCGACCCCCGCGCCCGGGGCCGCCGCCGGGATGAACAGCCGCACCGGCACCCCTCCGCCCGGCCCGGCGGGTTCGAACGCCAGGTCTGCCGGCTCGCCGGGCCCGGCCGGCACCAGCCCCAGCCCCGCCGCCGCGGCCGGGAGCGCGCCCTGGTAGCGGAGCGGCGGCTCCGGGGTCGGCTCCGGCGGGGGCACCCCCGCTGCAGGCCCGCCCGTCCCGTCGGTCACCGCTTCGACCAGCACGAAGGCGAGCGCGCCAAGGCTCAGGCCGAACGCCGCGATGCTGGCGACGAACCACGGCAGCCACGGATTCCGCGCCCCCGCCGGCCCGGGATGCTCCATGGGCGCATCCTAGCGCCCCGCGGCGGCCGCGTGTCAGCTCGCCCGCGCGTACCAGGTGCCCGGCGTGCCCGACGCTGCCTCGATGAACGAGAACGCCCGGTTCAGCACTCGCTCGATTCCCCCGCAGGCCTCCTCAACTGCTGCGAGGTCCGGCGGCAGCGGCGCCACCTCGCCCCCCTCCAGGTCGTACCCGCAGAAGAGCCCGTAGTGCAGCACCAGCCGGTTCGCCTGGGCCACCACGCCGGCCAGCCCGTCATGCTCCGGCGTCAGGGTCTCGTTGTGATGGCACTCCACCGCCTCCACCAGGTGCCCCGGGAACTTCCACCGTTCCCCGAGGGCCCGCCCGACCTCATCGTGCGCGTAGCCCGTCGTCATCAGCTCGGCCACGTGCAGCGGTGCCTCGCCCCGTTTCGCTAGCTGCACCGCCTGCTCGAACTCCGCCGGCATCACCTGCCGGATCACCAGCCGGCCGATATCGTGCAGGATGCCCGCCGTGAACGCGTCCTCCGGCTTCACCGTGAACGTCCTCTTCGCCAGCGCCTCGGCCGCCACCGCCACCGCCACGCTGTGCCCCCAGAACAGGTCCAGGTCGAACGTCTCACCCGGCAGCTTCCGGAATGTGTTCATCAGGCTTGCGCCAACCGCCACCTGGCGCACCTGCTTGAACCCGAGGATCACGACCGCCTCACGCACCGTCGAAATCCGCCGGGCAAACCCGTAGAACGCAGAGTTCGAAATCCGGATCAGCTTCGCGGTCAGCGCCTGGTCGGTCGCCAGCACCTGCGCGAGGTCCATCGCGCTTGTGCGCTCATCCTCCGCCATGCCCATCACCCGGGCGGCGACGGCCGGCAGCGGCGGCAGGTCATCGATACGGGAGAGCAGCGCAGCAGCATCCTTACCCATCACGCATTGAGTGTCGGCAGCTCCGCCCGGCGGTGAAGGGACGATCCGGTGCACGCCTCCCGATTGCCCCGGCTCCTCTACTGGCCGGTCAACCTTTTCGAAAACGGCGATGACAATCTGGCGAATACTGTTCGGTTTCGAGCGAATTTGCCCGGTCATCCATTGACACTCCGGTTCGGCCGTACGTACATATCGCGTGACCTTATCGGTACGTATTCGGGAGATAGGCGCATCCTATCGGCCCCGCCGGACGTACCGTCCACGTACCAACCATTCGCAGGGGGATTCTCAATGTCCGCTTCCTACTGGGACCGCTACTGGAAGGAGCGCCGCACCCGGCGCCGCTTCCTCGGCGGTGCCACCGCCCTCACCGCCGGCGCGGCCGGTCTCGCACTCGTCGGCTGCGGCGACGATGATGATGACGACGGCGGCCCCTCCGGCCTTGCCACCTCGACCCCGGGCCCCCAGGCCACCTCGACCCCGGCCGACCCCTTCGCCAATGCCAAGCGCGGCGGCACCTACCGCATCACCTTCACCGGCGACCCGCCCAGCATCGACCCCTACGGCAACCTCTCCTTCCTCACCAAGGGCTATTCGGCCTACGTCTACAGCCGCCTCTTCAAATACAACACCGGCCCCGGCGTCCGCCAGGCCGACCTCCGGCCCGTGCCCGATATCGCCGAGAGCGCCGAAGCCAGCCCCGATGGCATCACCTGGACTATCAAGCTCAAGCCGAACGTCAAGTTCCACAACGTCGCGCCCGTCAACGGCCGCACCGTCGACTCCGACGACGTCAAGTACTCCTGGGGCCGCGCCACCGCCGAGACCAACACCAACAGCAGCCAGCTCGCCTTCGTCGATAGCGTCCAGTACCCCGATAAGCAGACCATCGTCTTCAAACTGAAAGAACCGAACGCGGCGTTCCTCGACGTCCTCGCCGACGCCAACCTCCTCTGGATCATGCCGAAGGAGGCGGACGGCGGGTTCGACCCCTCCAAGACCTCAATCGGCTCCGGCCCCTGGATGCTCGAGTCCTACACCCCCTCGGTCGGCTTCAAGCTCAAGAAGAACCCCGAGTGGTACATGAGCGGCTTCCCACTCATGGACGCGGTCGAAATCTCCGTCATTCCCGAGTACGCCAACCGCCTCGCCCAGTTCCAGGCCGGCAACACCGATGTCGAAGGCCTCAACGCCGAAGACCTCGTCAACGTCAAGAACGCCCTCCCCAACGTCCAGCTCTACGGCGAAGTCTCGCAGCTGCTCTCCATCATCTACATGGACCCGAAGCCGGATTCGCCGTGGAACAAGGACCCGCGGGTGCGGCTTGCCATCTCCATGGCGACGGACCGGGCCGCCCTCCTCGACCTCGCCTACAACGTCAAGAAGCTGAAGGAAGCCGGCCTCGCCGTCTCCGAGCGGTGGAACAACCTCATCCCCGCCGGCCTCGTCCGCTTCTGGCTCGACCCGCTCTCCCCCGAGCAGGGCGAGACCTCGAAGTACTTCAAGTACGACCCGGCCGAGGCGAAGAAGCTCCTGGCCGCCGCCGGCTACCCGGACGGCTTCAGCACGGTCTACCAGTACACCGCCAACCGCTACGGCTCCGCCTTCAACGCCGTCGCCGAGGCGAACATCCAGTACCTGAACGCCATCGGCATCAAGACGACGACTGACGTCCAGGACTACTCCTCGAAGTACATCACCCAGACGTTCACGGGGAACTTCACGGGCATCGCCTTCGGGTACGAAACCCCGTTCCCGGAGGCTGGCAGCTACCCGATCCGCCTCTTCACCGACAACCCGGTGAACCACAGCCGGATCAAAGACCCGGAGCTCGAAGACCTCGCCCGCAAACAGCAGCGGGAGCTCGACCCGGCCAAGCGCAAGGAGCTCTTCTTCGAGATCCAGCGCAAGAACGCGGCCAAGATGTGGTACATCCCCCAGAACCAGGGCGCCGGCACCGCCTGGACTGGCTACCGCGAATGGGTCAAGAACATCGACATCCAGACCGTGCCCGGCGCCTACTCCGCAGGCACCGAAGAGGTCCCCTTCATCTGGCTCGATAGGGCCTAAACCAGGGAGCACCGCAGCACAACGGAACGAGATTCCCCTACACTACGCCACCCGGGGTGGGCCGGCTCCCACCGGCCCACCCCGCACAACGCCCGCCGGGTTCGCACCGCATGCAACGCTACATCCTCCGCCGCCTCCTTCTGATGGTCCCCACCCTCCTCGGCGTCACCTTCGTCGTCTTCGTCATCGTCCGGGCCGTCCCCGGCGATGTCGTCGACCTCGTCCTCGGCGAATTCGGCGCCGGCGACCAGGCCACCAAGGAGGCGATCCGCAAGGAGTTCGGCCTCGAGGGCAACATCGTCGCCCAGTACATCCGCTGGCTCGGCGATATCGTCCGGTTCGATCTCGGAAACTCCCTCATCTCCAACCGCGAAGTCACCTCCGAGCTGCGCAACCGCCTGCCGGTCACCTTCCAGCTCGGCGCCATGGCGATCTTCTTCTCGCTCCTGATCGCCGTCCCGGTCGGCGTTATCTCCGCCATCCGCCAGGATACCTGGGCCGACTACCTCGGCCGAAGCTTCGCCATCGGCCTCCTCGCCGCCCCGAACTTCTGGATCGCCATCCTCCTCATCTCCCTCGCTGCCCGCTACTTCCAGTGGGGCGTCCCCCCGGCCAAGTACATCCCCTTCACCGAAGACCCGGTCGGCAACCTCAAGCTCATGTTCATGCCCGCCGTCATCCTCAGCGGCGCCCTCAGCGGCTCCGTCATGCGCTTCACCCGCTCCTCCATGCTCGAAGTCCTCCGCCAGGACTACATCCGCACCGCCTGGGCCAAGGGTCTCCGCGAACGCGTCATCATCGTCCGCCATGCCATGCGCAACGCCCTCATCCCCGTCGTGACGGTCGTCGGCCTCCAGCTCCCCGTCCTCGTCGGCGGCACCGTCATCATCGAAACCGTCTACTCCATCCCCGGCATGGGCCGCTACTACGTCTCCTCCATCGACCAGAAGGACTACCCGGTCATCCAGGCCGTCAATATCGTCGTCGCCCTCGTCGTCGTCTTCGCCAACCTGACCGTGGATGTCCTCTACTCCGTCATCGACCCAAGGATCCGGTACTCGTAGCCATGGCCACCGACGCCCACGTCCTCGAAACCTACGCCGTCCGCGCCGAACTCACCCGCGCCGCCCGCATCCGCCGCTCGGTGAGCACCTTCATCCGCACCAAGCCGCTCGGCACCTTCGGCGCCGCCGTGGTCATCCTCCTCATCCTCATGGCCGCCTTCCCCCAGGCCTTCACCTTCGGCAAAGACCCGAACATCGGCGTCCTCTCCGAACGCTTCCAGGGCCCCTCGGCCAGCCACTGGTTCGGCACCGACCAGCAGGGCCGCGACCTCTACACCCGCATCGTCTACGGCGCCCGCAACTCCATTCTCATCGGCTTCGGCGTCGTCGCCATCTCCTCCACCGCCGCCCTTATCCTCGGCATCGTCTCCGGCTACTTCGGCGGCAAGTTCGATATCCTCCTGCAGCGCCTCGTCGATATCGGCATCGCCCTCCCCGGCCTCATCTTCATCATCCTCTTCGTCACCTCCATCCAGCAGATCCCCGTCAACCTCCGCATCGTCCTCTCCGTCGGCATGCTCGTCGCCCTCAGCCAGTCGCGCGTCATCCGCGGCGCCGCCATCGCCGCCAAGCAGAACCAGTACGTCGAAGCCGCCCGCGTCATCGGCGCCTCCGACTTCCGCATCATCTTCCGGCACGTCGCCCCCAACGTCTTTCCCGTCCTCATCGTCGGCGCCTCCATCCAGGTCGGCGGCGCGGTGCTCGTCGAATCCTCCCTCGCCTTCCTGGGCTACGGCGTCCAGCCGCCCACCGCCTCCTGGGGCCGCATGCTCAATGAAGCCCGCGAACGGCTCACCCAGTACCCCCACGTCGCCATCTTCCCCGGGCTCGTCATCTTCCTCACCGTCTACGCCTTCAACATGTTCGGCGATGCCCTCCGCGACGTCCTCGACCCGCGCCTCCGCGGCGCCCGCTGAGCCATCCCCGCTCGCCTCACCGGGCATTCCCGGGTACAATTCCCCAACGGGCCTCCGGAAAACGGGGGCCCGGAGTCTGTCTGATGCCCATCGTCGTCGTCGTCGGCGGCCAGTGGGGCGACGAAGGCAAGGGCCGCATCGTCGACCTGCTCGCCCGCAAAGCCCGTGTCGTCGCCCGCTACTCCGCGGGCAATAATGCCGGCCACACCATCGTCAACGAACTCGGCGAGTTCAAACTCCACCTCGTCCCCGCCGGCATCTTCTACCCCGAAAAAACCTGCGTCATCGGTAACGGCGTCGCCGTCGACCCTGAGGTCCTCCTCGGCGAAATCGAAGGCCTCGAGCAGAAGAACATCGATACCTCCCGCCTCGTCGTCTCCGACCGCGCCCACGTCATCATGCCGTGGCACCGCCTCCTCGATCAGCTCGACGAGCAGGCCCGCGGTGCCCACGCCATCGGCACCACCGGCAAAGGCGTCGGCCCCTGCTTCGCCGATAAGGTCGCCCGCCGCGGCATCCGCATCTGCGACCTCCTCCGCCGCGACGACCTCGTCCCCCGTATCGAAGCCGCCCTCGCCTACCAGAACCGCGTCATCACCGGCGTCTACGGTGCCGAGCCGATCGACTTCCGCGACTGCCTCGAACGGTACATCGAATACGGCCAGCGCCTCCGCCCCTACGTCGGCGACGTCCAGGAGATCGTCCTCGAAGCCCACCGCCGCGGCGAGTACGTCCTCCTCGAAGGCGCCCAGGGCTCACTCCTCGACCTCGACCACGGCACCTACCCCTACGTCACCTCCTCCGTCCCCTCCAGCTCCAGCTCCGGCGCCGCCCTCGGCGTCGGCATCGGTCCCACCGATATCAGCCGCGTCGTCGGCGTCTTCAAGAGCTACTGCACCCGCGTCGGCAACGGCCCCTTCCCCACTGAACTGTTCGACGGCACCGCCGACCAGCTCCGCGACCACGGCAAAGAGTTCGGCCGCGGCGAATACGGCACCACCACCGGCCGGCCCCGCCGCATCGGCTGGCTCGATGCCGTCGCTGCCCGCTACAGCGTGCGCTTCAACGGCCTCTCCGCCGTCGCCCTCACTCGCCTCGACGTCCTCGATGCCCTCCCCTCCATCAAAATCTGCACCGCTTACGAACTCGACGGCCGCATCATCGACACCTTCCCCGCCCGCGAGTCCGAACTCGAGCGGGTCCGCCCCGTCTACGAAGAGCTCCCGGGCTGGCAGACGCCAACCACCCACGTCCGCTCCTTCGACGACCTGCCGCCCCAGGCCCAGGCCTTCATCCGGCGCGTCGAAGACCTCCTCGAATGCCCCGTCGACCTCATCTCCGTCGGCCCCGCCCGCGAGCAGGCCGTCATCGTCAATCCTATCCTCTAGCCCGGGCAGAACGCGCCATGTACACCCTCGTCCTCCTCCGCCACGGCGAATCCGCCTGGAACCGCGAAAATCGCTTCACCGGCTGGCACGATGTCCCCCTCTCCGACACCGGCCGCGCCGAGGCTGTCCGCGCCGGCGAACTGATGCGCGACGCAGGCCTCGCCTTCGACGTCGCCCACACCTCCCTCCTCCGCCGCGCCATCGAAACCGTCAACATCGCCCTCGATGTCATGGACCAGCACTGGATCCCCGTCCGCCGCCACTGGCGCCTCAACGAGCGCCACTACGGCGCACTCCAGGGCCTCAACAAGAAGGAAACCAGCGAGCGCTACGGCCCCGAGCAGGTCTTCGCCTGGCGCCGCAGCTACGACGTCCCCCCGCCCCCGCTCGACCCCGGCGATGAGCGCCACCCCCGCTTCGACCGCCGCTACGCCGCCCTCCCGCCCGACCTCCTCCCCGCGAGCGAGTGCCTGAAGGACGTCGTCGCCCGCATGCTTCCCTACTGGTACGACGCGATCGTCCCCGACCTCCGCGCGGGCCGCTGCGTCCTCGTCGGCGCCCACGGCAACAGCCTCCGCGCCCTCGTCAAGCACCTCGACGGCATCAGCGACGAGGCGATCGCCGAGCTGAACATCCCCACGGGCATCCCGCTCGTCTACGAACTCGACGAGCACTTCCGGCCGGTCAGCTCCCGCTACCTCGGCGACCCCGAAGCCGCCCGGGCCGCAGCCGAAGCCGTCGCCCGCCAGGCCGGCTGACGTCCGCGCGCCTCAGCCGGCGGCTGCACCCTGCTGCGCCTTCCGCTTCTCCTCGCGCCGCCGGTCGGCAATCTTCTCGTACGTCTTCTTCACCCCGAAAATCGGGTAGATCTTCTCGAACATCCCCGGCGCCAGCTCTGCCAGCACCGCCGTCGGCCGGGCCGGCAGCCAGAACTGCAGCATCTCCGGCCGGTTCTTCCGGATCGCCTTCACCACATCGCGCGCAACCCGCTCCGGCTTCACCGTCCCGGCGAGGAACGAGGCCCGCGTCCCGGTCTCCCGCTCCCAGTCGGCGTACATCCCCGCATCGGCCACGAAGCCCGGGCAGATTGCGCTCGCTGAAACCCCGGTGCCCTGCAGCTCGGCCCGCAGCCCCTCGGTGAACGCGATCAGCCCCGCCTTCGATGCCGCATACGGCGACGAGTACGGCACCGGCACCTTCCCCGCCAGCGAGGAAATGTTCACGATGTGCCCCCGCTTCCGCTCCAGCATCCCCGGCAACACCAGGCGCGTCAGCTGCATCGGCGCAATCAGGTTCACCCGGATAATCCGGTCCAGCTCTTCGTCGTCCTGGTCTTCGAAGTGCGCCGTCACCTCGATCCCGGCGTTGTTCACCAGGATGTCGATCCGCCCGAACTCCGCGACCGCCGCCGACACCAGCGACCGCCGGCTGTCCGCATCGGCCACGTCGCATGCCACCGGCAGCGCCCGCCGGCCCATCCCCCGGATCTCCTCCGCCAGCCCCTCCAGCGCCGGGACCGTCCGCGCCGCCAGCACCACGTGGCAGCCCTCCTTCGCCAGCTCCTTCGCAATGTACGTGCCGATCCCCCGCGACGCCCCGGTGACCACGGCGACGCGGTCCTGCAGATTCTTCATCGAGTGCCCCTCCGTACATTCCCTGTATGACAGGGTGCCCGGCAGTCTACGACACCACCCGCCCCGCGGGGAACCCGCCGCCCCGCGCTGGCACGATGCCCCGGCTTTTGCCATCCTGACCTCGTGCACAACCCGCAGGGGAAGGCCCGCGCCCATCCGCGCCTCGCAGCCGTGCTGCTCGTCGCGCTGCTGCCGACCCTTACCTACTTCGGCCACTGGCCCGCGGTCGCCATCCCGCTTCCCGGCACCGCCGCAGTGCTGGCGCTGCCGTTCGCCAGCGGCGAAACCGCGGCCGGCGACCACCACCAGCACTGCCACGCCGACGCTGCCGAATGCTCGAGCGGCCCCGGGTCGTTCGCCCTCGCCGTCAGCCTCCTCGCCGCGGCCATCGCCCTGGCCCTGCCCGGCGGGCCGCTCCTGCCGGTCCGGGCCCCGACCACGCGGCTCGCCCTCCAGCACCTGCCTGCCCCGGAGCCCGGCCCGCCCCGCCGCACCGCCCTCGCGCCCGCCACCGGCTGATACCCGGCGCGCCCGCCGCGCCCCAGATTCGCGAGGGAACCTGCATGCTTCGGACCTCAGCCGCGCGGCTCCTCGTCGCAGGCCTCGCCGCGCTCCTCATCCTCCCGCTTGCCGCGGCCTGCGGCGGCAGCGACGACGACGAGCACGCCGGCGATACCGCCGCCGTCCTCGCCGCCGTCACCTTCCTCGATGGCGCCGGCTACCACGACATCGACGACGCCATCAACAAAGACCGCACCGTCCCGGCCACGGCCCGCACGGCCGCGCTCAAAGGCCAGGCCGTCGTCAAGGCCACCGCCTGGCCCGCCGAGCTCCAGCCGAAGGCCGACGCCCTCGCCGGCATCCTCGGCGACCTCGCTGCTGCCCTCGAAGGCGACAGCCCCGACCTCGCGAAGGCCGGCGCCGCCGCGAAGAAGGCCCACGACGCCCAGCATGAGTTCTCCGATGCCGCCTGGGGCTGGCTCTACGAGAAAGCCGGGGTCAAGGGACCAGCACACGGGCACTGAGCCGGGCCGCTGGCCCCGCCCGGCGGGCCGCTCGGCCGCAGCCAGCGAGGTCACGCAGCCCTACACTCGAATGTGGAATACCCCTCCAAGGAACTAGCAGATGCCCCGGATCTCCTGGCGCACCCTCGCCCTCGCCCTCGCCGCTCTCGCGCTTGTCCCCGCAGCCGTCGCCTGCTCCAGCGATGACGACGACAGCGCGGCCGGCGACGCGCAATACATGGGGGCGATCGTCACGCCGCCCATCGAAAAGCCCGATGCCGTCCTCATGGACGAGAACGGCCAGCCCTTCGACCTCCGCAAGGAGACCGAAGGCTACGTCACGCTGCTCTACGTCGGCTACACCCACTGCCCCGACATCTGCCCCACGCACCTCTACGAAATCAGCGAGGCGCTCAAGAAGCTCGACCCCGACATCCGCAAGCAGGTCAGGGTCGTCTTCGCAACGGCAGACCCGGAGCGTGACACGCCCGAGCAGCTCAAGCAGTACCTCGATACCTTCGACCCCGACTTCATCGGGCTGACCGGCACCCGCGACCTCATGGACCAGTTCCAGGTCGCCCTCGGCCTCCAGCCCGCCAGCCGCACCGACCTCGGCGGCGGAAACTACGCCGTCAACCACGCCGCCTACGTCATGGCCTTCACCAAAGACAACTACGCCTACACCGTCTACCCCTCCGGCATGGGGCAGAAGGAATGGCTCAACGACCTCCCACTCCTCGTCAAGAAAGGATTCCGCTCCGAATGAACATCTACCGCACCCGCGTCCCCTTCATCCTCATGGCGCTCGTCGCCCTCCTCGCCGCGCTGGCCGCCGCAGCCTGCGGCGGCGATGACGACGATGACGAGCCCGCAGGTGCCGGGCAGCAATTCACACTCGGCGACCTCACCATCGTCGACCCCTGGGTCCGCACCACGACCACCGACGTCACCGCGGCCTACATGACCATCAAAAGCAAGGGCGCGGCCGATACCCTCGTCAGCGCCTCGTCGCCCATCGCCGGCATGGTCCAGCTCCACGAGGTCATCACCGAAGGCGCCACCAGCAAGATGCAGGAGAAGCCCGGCGGCTTCCCCGTCCCCGCCAACGGCCAGGTCGAACTGAAGCCCGGCGGCTACCACGTCATGCTCATGGACCTGAAGCAGCAACCGAAGGAGGGCGAGACCGTCGAAATCACCCTGAAGTTTGAAGAGGCGGGCGAAATCACGATCACCGCACCCGTGAAGAAGGCCGCCGGCTCCAGCCCCGACATGAACCACGGCCACGGCGGCGGCATGGGCAACTCGACGCCACCTGGCGGCATGGGCGGCATGAGCGGCATGGGCTCCCCAACCCCCGCCCGGTAGCCGTCCCGGCGGATGCCATGCGGCCCGGGAGCAGCCCCGCTCCCGGGCCGTTCCACGTCAGCACGCGCCCGCCCGGCCCCGCCGGTTACTCCCCGTCCGTGGCGAGGTTCGGCATGACGGCGCAGCCGTTCCCCCAGCAGCGCGCCGGCTTCGGCGGCAGGCCGCTCCCCGGCGGCCCGCCAACCGGCGTCGCGGTCGGCGTGGGCGTCGGCGTCGGCGTCGGGGCCTCTTTCGCGCACGACGTCTGCCATGTGTTCGAACGCGGCGGCGTCAGCACCTCCACCGACTGCCCGCCGTCCGTGTAGTACCGGTCCGTTGTGCCCGCCGTGTAGCTGAACACCGTTGACCGTTCCCCGGGCTGCAGCACGAAATCCGGGTCGGCCGGCAGCCCGCCGTGCCCCGGCTTGTAGACCCGCAGCGGCACCGTGTCCACGTTCAGGAACTGGATCTCGTCGCCCCGGTTGATCCGGCAGGTGCGCGGGTTGAACCCCTCCCGGCTCACCTCGATCGTGTACCGGTCATACGCCGAGGCTGATTCCGTCGTCGCGCCGAAGAACGCCACGCTCAGCCCGCCCGCGAGCGCCATGGCGAGCGCAATGGCCGCCAGCAGCGGCCGGAAGCGGTGTTCGCTCATCGAACCTCCACGGTCCCCCACACCCCGCCACGGGGCTCCCCGAGCGTACCGCAGCCCCGGCGATCGTGTCACCGCCCGGTCAAGGCCCCGCCGCTGTTCGCTCCCGGGTCAGTCCATCGCCACGCCCGGGACCCGCAGGCAGTGCGCTGCGCCCGTGCACGGCGGCGACGGCGGCCGCTTCGCCGGGTCCGGCCAGCACTCCACCGGCCAGGTCGCCGAGTACACCGGCGTCTTCACGATGACGAAATTGCCCGCGTTCTCGAAATCCTCGAACCGGAACGTCCCGGGGAAGCCCATGTACACCGCGTTCGAAACCTCCCCCGGCGCGAGCCAGCCGCTGTCGAACAGCGGCTCCGCGCCCGGCGTCGGCGGCCGCCAGACCACCCGCCGCGGCGTGCTCCCCACGTTCTTGAACCGCAGGTACTCCCGGTTCATCTGGCATACCGCCGGATTGAAGCCGCCCTCCGAGACCTCGACGGTCTGCACCTCGTACGCCCGCGCCCCGGGCAATGCCGCCGCTGCCGCCAGCGCCAGCACCGCCGCCAGGAAGGCCACCCGTCGCATGGCGACCAAGCCTACTGCGTCTCCGCCGAATGCGCTTCCCCGGGCAGAAACGCAAACAGGCCCCGCGCCTGCGGGGCCTGTCCGGTATCCGTTCGCCTCCTCAGCCGGCCGCCGGGCGCTGCACCGGCTGGAGGTTGCCGCCGTTCGGCCGGGACGTCCGTATCCGTTGCCGCTCCTTCACGGAGCGATCCGGGGCGCCAGCATCGCACTGGACTTCATCTGCACCCGGGCACCTGGGGCAACACCGTGGATACGGGCCCGCGGCGGCTGGCGTTCGGCCTGCCTACTGCAGGCCGGGCCTCTGCACGATGAAGACTCCGTAGAGGGCGTGCAGCTTGTTCCGCATATCCGTCCCTCCTTTCGAGTCTCTGCGAGTCGGCGGAGACCGGGCCTCTTCAGCACCGGGCGCCTATCGCATCCTCACCTTACAGGCTAGTCCCTCCGCCGGGCTTGTCAAGGGGTCAATTGCGGGTTCAGCGTGAAAATGCTGCGGCCCCGCTCAATACCCCCGGTGCTCCTTCTCCAGCTCCTTCGCGTCCGGCATCGGATGCGCCTCCCGCGGCTTCGGCGGCTTCCCGCCAGGGCCGCCCTCGGCCACCTCCGAGACCGTGCCCGGCTCCGGCACAATCGCGCGCGGGTCGGCTTCCGCCGGGTCCAGCAGCTCGGCACCCTCCATGAGCGCCTCCTTGATCGCTTTCAGCGGATGCAGGTGCTGGATGAACTCCTTCGCCGCCTTCAGGTCCTCGCGCGGGTCGAGGTCGTTCTCAGCCATGATCGGTGCCTCCTCTGCTGCGCGGGCCGGTTGCCCCGCTCCTCCAGTATGCGCCCCGGGGAGCGGGCGGCGCACCACCCGCCCCGTCGCCCGGTCGACAAACCACCCGCTCTCCCTGCCCTGCTCCGCCAGTGCTGCCACTCCTGCTGCCCTCCCCGGGGCCTCCCGCGCCCCGGCGCGCCCCGCCGGCTCAGCCGGTCTTGATTTCGATCTTCCGCCCGGGCTCCTTCGGCTCCGGCGCCCGCTTCGGCAGCGTCACCTCCAGCACCCCGTCTTTCAGCTTCGCCTCAATCCGGTCGACGTCCACGCTCTCCGGGATCGCCAGCCGCCGCTCGAACGACCCGAAGAACCGCTCGCTGTACGTCCGGCCCTTCTCCTCTTCCTTCCGCTCCGAGCGCTTCTCGCCCTTCAGCGTCAGCACGCCGTTCTCCACCGTCACCTCCATGTCCTTCGCCTCGACGCCCGGGAGCTCCGCGTGCACCACGAACGCATCATCCCGCTCCGTCACGTCGCAGCGCGGGCTCCAGGCCGTCTCTGCCGGGAACCCGAACCGCGCCAGCCACTCCCGCGGCACCAGGCTCCCGAACTCCTCGAACGGATTCCAGCGGACAAGATTGGACATCGCTCCTGCCTCCACGTGGGTTCACGCCGAGCATGCCGGGCCGCTGGTTATCGACGCGATATCCGTTCGGACATGATCCTGGGGCCGATCGGCCCCGTCAGCTGCCGGAGCGCTGATGCCCCGTCCCGAGCGTCGCCTCCACCAGTCGCAGGAACTGGTCCGCCGCAAACGGCTTCTGTACGAAGATCGTCCGCGGCGTCCGTGCTGCGAACTCGGCCGGCCCTTCCGCGCTGTAGCCGCTGATCAGGATGAACGGCAGGTCGGGCCGCGTCTCCAGCACCGCGCGGCGCAGCTCCATGCCCGACTCCCCCGGCATCACGATATCCGAGATCACCAGGTCGACCGGCTCCCGCTCGAGGATCGCGCGCGCCTCGGCCGCATGTGCCGCCTGCAGCACCGTAAAGCCGTGCGTGCGCAGCAGCCGGGCCAGCATCACCCGCACCGGGTCATCGTCATCGACGACGAGGATCGTTGCCGCCATTGGCCCGTCCTCCGTTCCCCCGCCCGGCCTCCCCGGCCTGGCCATGGCGGCTGGTTGAAGCTCCAGGTGCACGCCTCACCCTTTCGCGCATCTCGCGCTGCCTTTCGCCGTCATTGTGCGCGTCCACCCGCCCACCGGGCATTCGGGTTTCCCCTGATAGGGAGCGGCCGCCGCACAGAGTTCCCCGTGAATTTCCCGAATTGTCACGCAACCAATACGCAGGCGGAAGCGCTTTGCTCACCCGCCCGGTCGCACCTATCATCGCCCCAACGCCTGGAGGTGCCCCGCATGCGCTTTATCGCCACCGTCGTCTTCGCGGCCATCCTCCTCTTCCTCGTCTACCTCGTCGTCGGCGCCATCGCCGACGGCTACTTCGGCGCCGACATCATCCCTGACCGCGCCGTCCCCGATGCCTGGGCCGCCCCCGACTCCTGGAGCGAATGGCGAGACATCGTGATCGTCCTCCTCGGCCTCTTCTGGCTGCTCGCCGGCATCCTCGCCGTCGTCTTCATGGCCGCCCTCATTGCGCTCGTCTTCGTCGTCCGCAAGGTCGTGCGCGAAAACGCCGCCCCCGCCCTCGATTCCCTCCGCCAGTCGCTCGATACCATCCGCGGCACCACCGAGTTCGCCGGCGAAACGGTCGCCAGCCCCATCATCCGCGTCTACGCCGTCGCCAAAGGCGTCCGCGCCGGCCTCGCAGCCGTCACCGGCCTGCCCGACCGCATCCGCGGCCGCCGCCACGGGAAGAAAAAGAAATGACGCCCGACGAGCCCGCCCCCCGCACCCCCGAGCCGCTCGCCCCCGAGCCCCCGCAGCGCGAGGAACACCCCATCGTCGCCTGGGCCCGCGCCATCCTCCTCGGCATCGGCGATACCGCCCGCGACATGCTCGAAGCCGGCCGCCAGGCCGCCCGCGAGGGCCTCGACGAAGGCTGGCGCCGCTTCGACGAGAAGACCCGCCACCGCCGCCGATAAGTCCCCGTCCCGGCCCCCGGCCCCGGCCTCCCCGGCCGCTCCACCCGCGTTTCGGCCCGTGGTACACTATCCCCACGACGGTTAGCACTCTGGAGGAAGGAGTGCTAACATGGCAGCGAGGGGTTGATAATGCCATTGTCAGAGCGCCGGGCCCGCATCCTCGCACTCATCGTCGACGACTTCGTCGGCTCGGCGCAGCCTGTCGGCTCGCAGGCCCTCGTCGAGCGCCACCGCCTGCCCCTCTCCCCCGCCACCGTCCGCAACGAGATGGCCGCGCTCGAAGACGAGGGCATGATCACCCACCCCCACACCTCCGCGGGCCGCATCCCCTCCCACCGCGGCTACCGCTACTACGTCTCCGCCCTCATGCCCGAACGCTCCCTCTCCCCCCAGGAGCAGTTCACCATCCTCCACCAGTTCCACCAGGCCTCGCGAGACCTCGAGGAGTGGGTCGGCCTCGCGGCCTCCGTCCTCGCCAACAGCCTCCACAACATGGCCCTCGTCACCCAGCCCCGCGTCGCCGAGGTCCGCCTCAAGCAGCTCCAGCTCGTCGAGCTGACCGAAACGCGCGCCCTCCTCGTCGTCGTCACCTCCGATGGCGGCGTCCACCAGCGCATCCTCGATTTCCCCGTCGCCGCCTCGCAGGAGTACCTCTCCCGCCTGGCGCTCCGGCTCAACGCCGAACTCGGCGGCAAGACCGTCGCCGAACTCCCGCGCACGGAGAGCGCCGAGCCGCTCGGCGCGGTCGAGACCGCTGTCATCGCCGCCCTCACCGACCTCCTCCTCCGCGAGCAGGCCGCCCGCGTCGAGGAGCCCGTCGTCGAAGGTGTCCGCGAACTCCTCCGCCAGCCCGAGTTCGAGAAGGCCGACCGTCTCCTCGATGCCCTCGAGGCCGTCGAGGAGCGCCGCCTCCGCGACGCCATCCCTGCCGAAGCCGTCTCCGACGCCGGCGTCGCCATCGTCATCGGCGACGAAAACCGCGAAGGCCCCTACCAGGAGATGTCCTTCGTCCTCGCCCGCTACGGGCCGCCGGGCGGCGCCGCCGGCATCGTCGGCCTGCTCGGCCCCACCCGCATGCACTACAGCGATGCCGTCGCCCACGTCCGCTACGTGAGCGACATCCTCACCGAACTGATCCGCGAATTCTACGGCGGTGGCGAATGACCCCCGCCGACCAGGAGGCACCATGAGCGAACCCGGTGACGACCGCACCGTCGAAACCACCAGCAACCCCGATGAGCGCACCGCCGACCCCGGCGCCCTCGCCGGCAACGGCAGCGCCGAACGCCCAGCAGACCAGGCCGAGAGCGCGGCCGCCGACCCCGTCGCGCAGCTCGAAGCGGAGCGCGAAAAGGCCGAATCCTATTTCCGCAACTGGCAGCGCACCGCCGCCGACTTCGCCAACTACAAGCGGCGCGTCGAACAGGAGCGGAGCGAGTCCCACCGGCTCGCCAACGCTGCCCTCGTCATCAACCTGCTTCCCGTCTTCGATGACCTCGACCGTGCCGTCGCCTCCGTCGACTCGCACCTCGCAGGCCTCAACTGGGTCCAGGGCATCATCAACATCCACCAGAAGTTCTGGCGGCTCCTCGAATCCATGGGCGTCAGCGAAATCCCCGCCGAAGGCGCCCAGTTCGACCCGGCCTGCCACGAAGCCATCGCCCGCCAGGCCGGCCCCGAAGGCCGCGTCCTCCACGTCGTCCAGAAGGGCTACAACCTCGGCGGCAAAGTCCTCCGCCCCGCCATGGTCATCGTTGGCGACGGCACCACTCCCGAAGCCGGCCAGTCCGGCACCTGATACCACCCCAACCAGGAGCACACACTATGGGTAAAGTTCTCGGCATCGACCTCGGCACCACCAACAGCTGCATGGCCGTCATGGAAGGCGGCGAGCCCGTCGTCATCCCCAACGCGGAAGGCGCCCGCACCACCCCCTCCGTCGTCGCCATCACCAAGACCGGCGAACGGCTCGTCGGCCAGGTCGCCAAGCGCCAGGCCATCACCAACCCGGAAAACACCATCTTCTCCATCAAGCGCTTCATGGGGCGCAAGTTCAACGACCCCGAAGTCCAGCGCGACATCAAGCTCGTCCCCTACAAGGTCACCGCAGCGCCCAACGGCGACTGCCAGGTCGTCCTCGGCGGCCGCACCTACAGCCCGCCCGAGATCAGCGCCATGATCCTCCAGAAGCTGAAGGCCGACGCCGAAGCCTACCTCGGCGAACCGGTCACCGAGGCCGTCATCACCGTCCCGGCCTACTTCAACGACGCCCAGCGCCAGGCCACTAAGGACGCCGGGAAAATCGCCGGCCTCGAAGTCCTGCGCATCATCAACGAGCCCACCGCCGCCTCGCTCGCCTACGGCCTCGATAAAAAGAAGGACGAGCTGATCGCCGTCTACGACCTCGGCGGCGGCACCTTCGATATCTCCATCCTCGAAATCGGCGACGGCACCTTCCAGGTCCTCTCCACCAACGGCGATACCCACCTCGGCGGCGACGACTTCGACCAGCGCATCATCGACTGGCTGATCGACGAGTTCAAGAAGCAGGAGGGCATCGACCTCCGCCAGGACCGCCAGGCCCTCCAGCGCCTCAAGGCCGAGGCCGAGAAGGCGAAAATCGAACTCTCCTCCGCCCAGCAGACGGAGATCAACCTCCCCTTCATCACCGCCGACGCCAGCGGGCCGAAGCACCTCAACATCACCCTCACCCGCTCGAAGCTCGAGCAGCTCGTCCACGACCTGCTCCAGAGCACCCTCGAGCCCGTCAAGAAGGCCCTCGCCGACGCCGGCAAGAAGGCCTCCGATATCGACGAGGTCGTCCTCGTCGGCGGCCAGACCCGCATGCCGGCCATCCAGAAGCTCGTCGCCGACTTCTTCGGCAAAGAGCCCCACAAGGGCGTCAACCCCGATGAGGTCGTCGCCGTCGGCGCTGCCGTCCAGGCCGGTGTCCTCAAGGGCGAAGTGAAGGACGTCCTCCTCCTCGACGTCACCCCGCTCACCCTCGGCATCGAGACCCTCGGCGGCGTGATGACCCCGATCATCCCGCGCAACACCACCATCCCGACCTCGAAGAGCCAGATCTTCTCCACCGCGGCCGACAACCAGCCGAGCGTCGAAATCCACGTCCTCCAGGGCGAACGGCCCATGGCCGCCGACAACAAGTCGCTCGGCCGCTTCATCCTCGATGGCATCCTCCCCGCGCCCCGCGGCGTCCCCCAGATCGAAGTCACCTTCGATATCGACGCCAACGGCATCGTCTCCGTCTCCGCCCGCGACAAGGGCACCGGCCGCGAGCAGAAGATCACCATCCAGCCCTCCTCCGGCCTCACCAAGGAGGAGATCGAGCGGATGCAGCGCGAGGCCGAGC
The DNA here is from genome assembly GCF_002563855.1 of Tepidiforma thermophila. Taxonomy (NCBI): domain Bacteria; kingdom Bacillati; phylum Chloroflexota; class Tepidiformia; order Tepidiformales; family Tepidiformaceae; genus Tepidiforma; species Tepidiforma thermophila. The sequence goes on along the minus strand of NZ_PDJQ01000001.1, from coordinate 347,971 downwards.
TCTACGCCGAAGAAGACCGGCGCAAGCGCGAGGCCATCGAGGTGAAGAACACCGCCGACACCATGGCCTACCAGGCCGAAAAGACCCTTCGCGACAACGCCGACAAGATCCCGTCCCACCTCAAGGACGAGGTCGAGGAGAAGGTGAAGGCCGTCCGCGAAGCGATGGAGTCCGACGACGTCGCCCGCATGCGCTCCGCCATGGACGCCCTCTCCGCCTCCCTCCAGAAGATCGGCGAAGCCGTCTACGGCGCCGCCGGCGCCGGCAGCGCCTCGTCCGGCCCGTCCGGCTCCGGCCCCGCCGAGGAGGGCACCGTCGAAGGCGAGTTCCGCGAGGTCTGACCCGGGCCGCGGCCGGACGCCGCACCCACCCGGCACCGGTGATGAGGAAGGGCGCCCGCATGCGGGCGCCCTTCCTGCTTGCCGGGATGACAAATAGGGAAAGTCCCGGTCAACGTCTGTCATTGCCGACCGTCCGGCTGCGCCCTGCCATCCCCGCAGAACCCTCTCCGGAGAGCATCCGCCTGGCGGGCTGGCGCTTCACGGCTCCCGCCTCTACATCGCCGACGTCATGAATCACCGCATCCGGGTCGTGGAGCCGCTTCCCTGGGATGAAAACGCAGATGTTGGCCTGCGCATTCGGCGCGCCCCGGGGCCGGGCTCACGCGCCTCTGGCGGCCGCCCGGTAGGCCGTCTCCACCAGCGCGCTGAGCTCCGCGAACACCGCCGGCCCGGCCGCCACCACGTACCCCTCCGCGAAGCTCCGCCCGCCGAACCCCCCGACCAGCCCGCCGGCCTCCTCGACGAGCAGCCCGCCCGCAGCAATGTCCCACGGGTTCAGCCGGTATTCGTAGTAGCCGTCCAGCATCCCGCACGCCACGTGCGCGAGGTCGAGCGCTGCCGACCCCATCCGCCGGATGTCGCGGACCGCCGGCAGCACCCGCGCCAGCACCGCCGCCTGCTCCGCCCGCCGGGCCGGGTCGTAGGCGAAGCCCGTGCCCACCAGCGCCGTCGCCAGCTGCGCCCTCTCCCGGACCCGGATCGGTCGGCCGTTGCAGGTCGCGCCGCCGCCCCGGACAGCCGCATAGGTCAGTCCGTGGACCACGTCGTGCACGACCCCGGCCACAACTGACCCGTCCCGCTCTGCCGCAATCGAAACGGCATAGGCCGGGATGCCGTAAATGAAGTTCGTCGTCCCGTCGAGCGGGTCCACCACCCACCGCACGCCCGAACTGCCTGCCTCCCGTGCGCCCTCCTCCCCCACGAACCCGTCCCCCGGCCGGGCCCCGAGCAGCCGCTCCGCGATCAGCCGCTCGGCCGCCCGGTCCGCCTCCGTCACCATGTCCGTCACGGTCGTCTTCGTCCCGACCGCGAATCCCTCGGCCGCGTACCGCGCGATCAGTGCGCCTGCCTCCCGCGCCGCCGCCTCCGCCAGCGCCAGCAGCTCGCGGCCCAGCGGGTCAGCGCTCACCGCAGCTGCCGCCCGCCGTCGATGACAACGATGCTGCCGGTTACGTAGCTCGCCGCGTCGCTCGCCAGCCAGACCGCGGCCCCCGCCACGTCGTCCGGCGTTGCCAGCCGCCCCAGCGGGATGTCGGCCCGCAGCCGCTCCCCGTGGCGGCTCGCAAACAGCGCGCCCACGAGGTCCGTCTCCACCCAGCCCGGCGCGATGGCGTTTACCCGCACGCCCCGGTCCGCCCATTCGAGCGCCATCACCTTCGTGAGCTGGTGCAGCCCCGCTTTCGTCGCCGCGTACACCCCCTGCCGCTCGAGCGGCACAATGCCCGCCACCGAGGTCACGTTGATGATGCTCCCGCCCCGGCCGGCGGCGAACATCCGCTGCGCCGCCTCCACGCTCGCGAAGTAGGCGCCCCGCAGGTTCACCCGCACCACGGCGTCGAACTCCTCCGGCGTCACCTGCTCCGCGCGCTTGTAGTAGGGGCTGATGCCCGCGTTGTTCACGAGGATATCCAGCGGCCCGAGCTGCCACGCCCGCTCCACCAGCGCCGCCACTTCCGCCGGCTCGCTCACGTCGCACCGCAGCCCGATGCAGTTCGCGCCCAGCGAGGCGGCCGCCTCCTGCAGCGGCCCTTCGCTCCGCGCCGCGATGATTACCCGCGCCCCGGCCTCGATGAACGCCTTCGCAATGCCGTAGCCGATGCCGCGCGAACCGCCCGTGACCAGCGCCGTCTTGCCCGATAGCGAGAACCGTTCCATGCGCCCCATTCTCCCTGCCGTCCGCGAACCGATCACCTTCGCCGGGCCCGGCTGACGCCGCCCCATGCCGTACCATGCCGGTGTGCCTATCGACCTCGCTGCTGCCGCCGCCCACCTCGCCGCTGCCGACCCCGTCATGGCCGGCCTCGTCCGCGCCGTCGGCCCGCTCGACCTCCGCCCGCCCCGGCCGGGCCACTTCGAAGCGCTCTGCCGCAGCATCGTCTACCAGCAGCTCTCCGGCCGCGCCGCCGGCGCCATCTTCGAGCGCTTCCGCGCGCTCTACGGCCCCGCTGGCGCCTTCCCGGAGCCCGCCGCCGTCCTCGCCACGCCCCCGGAGACGCTCCGCGCCGCCGGCCTCTCCCGCCAGAAGATCGCGTCCCTCCACAGCCTCGCCGCCCACTTCGTCGCCGGCGACCTCGACGAACGCGGCCTCGAGCACTGGCCCGACGAGGAGGTCATCGCCCACCTCGTCCGCGTCCGCGGCATCGGCCGCTGGACCGCCGAGATGTTCCTCATCTTCCAGCTCCAGCGGCCCGACGTGCTGCCCGTCGACGACCTCGGCATCAACCGCGCCATCATGCGCCGCTACGGCCTCCCGGCCATGCCGAAGCCGGAGCAGGTCCGCGCCATCGGCGCACCCTGGCGCCCGCACGCCACCGTCGCCTGCCTCTACCTCTGGCGCAGCGAAGACACCGCCCTCCCCGCCTGACCGGCCCCCGCGCTACGGCTGCCCCGGCCGGTCCGCCTGGTCCACGTCCGCCTGCGTCGTCGCAGCGTTCGCCGAGATGAGCGCATCCCGGATCTGCGCGTAGAAGTCCGACATGCCCGCCGGCGAATACGGCACGAAGATCGTGTTCGCCCGCGAGGCCGCCCCGATCTCCTTCACCGTATCGTAGTGCTGCGTCATCAGCACCAGCTGCATAATCGCCTCCGGCGTCACACCGGCGATGCTCTGCTGGAACTGGTCGACCGAGTCCCGGAGCCCGTCGATGATCGCCCGCCGCTGGTTCGCGATGCCCTGCCCCTGGAGCGCCTTGCTCTCCGCTTCCGCCTCGGCCGCCTTCACCTTCAGGATCTTGTCCGCCTCGCCCCGCTCCAGCGCCGCCTCCCGCAGCCGCCGCGCCGCATTGATCTCGTTCATCGACTCCTTCACCTTCTTGTCCGGGTCGATGTCCGTCACGAGCGCCTGCACGATCTGGAAGCCGAATTCGCTCATCTCACCGGCAAGCTCGTTCTTCACCGCCATCGCAATCTCGTCCTTCCGCTCGAAGACGGCGTCCAGCTCCATCTTCGGCACCCGCGCCCGGACCGTATCGAACACGTACGCCGTGATCTGCACGGTCGGCTGGTCGAGCCGGTAGAACGCGTCATACACCCGGTCCGGGATCACCCGGTACTGCACCGCCACTACCGTGTGGACGAACACGTTGTCCAGCGTTTTCGTCTCAACCGCCACATCCAGCTGCTGCACCCGCAGGTTCACCCGGCCCGCGACCCGCTCGATGAGCGGGATTTTCACGTTCAGGCCCGGCCCGGCGACCCGCCGGAACTTCCCGAACCGCTCGACAATCGCCGCCGTCTGCTGCTCCACCGTGAACAGCGAACCGAACAGCAGCACGAGCACAATGACCGCTGCAACGCCGAGGATGATGAGACCTGCCATGGGACACTCCTCGCTCAAGGGGCCACGGCCGGCCCCGGATTGCGCCAAGTATAGCCGCATATCCTCTGACCGCGTGGCAGGCGTGCTCGCACCGCCAGTCCCCGCGAAATTTGCGCTCGGTTTACGAAGAATCGGGAAAATCCCGGTCGTTTCCGCCGCTCTGCTGCCGCTACGGTAGGTTCGGTGGCGTCCCCACGGAGGAGTACACACCCGGCGCAACCGCCCACAGCGCCGGACCTCGCTGCACACGAACGAACCACGCTCTGCTGACCAGTTCCCCTGCCGACCCACGCGCTCCCCGCCACAGGCCGGAGGTGATACATGCCGCCCGCTGTCCGCCGTCAGCTGCTCCTCGCGGCTGCGCTCGCAGGAGCCCTCCTGCTCACCCTCGCTCCCCGCGCATCCCGCGCCCTCGCGAACTGCGACGTCCCCGACGCCGCCCTCGACGCCGATGAGCAGGCATTCATCCAGCTCCTGAACGAGTACCGCACCAGCCAGGGCCTCCAGCCCGTCGCCGTCGATACCGCCCTCGTCCGCGCCGCCACCTGGATGGCCATCGACCTCGGCGGCCGCTCCACCTTCAGCCACACCGACTCCCTTGGCCGCTCCCCCTGGACCCGGATGGCCGATTGCGGCGTCGGCCGCCCCGGCGGCGAAAACCTTGCCGCGGGCACGCCGCTCGCCGCACCCGCAGCCGTCCTCGCGGCCTGGCAGGGCTCTGCCGCCCACAACGCCATCATGCTCGACGCCGCCTTCACCCTCGTCGGCGTCGCCCGTCACAGTGCGCCCGGCAGCACCTACGGCGTCTACTGGGTCCTGGTGTTCGGCTACGGCACACCCGGCAGCGCGGCATCGTCGGCCGCTCCAACGCCGACTCCGGTCCCGTCCGTCGCTCCGCCGGCGCCCGCCCCGCCTCCCCCTCCTGCCGGGCAACCGGCACCCCCGCCCCTGGCCTTCGGCGCCGGCGTCGCCTCGTTCACCTGGCAGGGCCCGCATGCCCCCGTCGCCGGGGTGTTCGGACCCGCCGGAAGCGCTGTCCGCGGCATCTACGCCTACGACCCGGCCGGCGGCCGCTGGCTCCGCTGGAGCCCGCACCTCCATCCCCGCCTGAACACCCTCGCCATCCTCCAGCCCGGCACGTGCTACTGGGTCGTCGCCGCGGCCCCCGTTTCCGCCGCAATCCCGGGCCCGTGAGAGAGTTCGCGAAATCGGCGCGACAGCACGTCAGGAGGTGACGCGCGGCCGCCCGACAATCCCCGCCATCTCACAGCGGGGTATCGCGAATGGCCAAGTCACCCACCGAAAAACTGCTCCAGGAGCTCGACCAGCTCAAGGCGCGCGGCCGCATCACCGACGAAGAGTACGCCGCCCGCCGCCAGGCGATCATCTCCGGCCAGGTCCAACTCCCCGCCGAAAAGTCCGGCGGCGGCTTCTTCAAGAAGGTCGGCATCGGCTGCGGCGCGCTCATCGGCATCCTCATCGTGGTCGTCATCATCGCGGCGGCGGCCGGCGGCGGCTCCGACAGCAACGACACCGGCGGCACCGCTTCCTCCTCCGGTACACCGGCCGCGGGCACGAACAGGGGCGATGTCCGCGTGCCCCTCGCGCCCGGCTCCTCCGGCGAAATTGCCCCCGAGGGCAACCCGGGCCAAAAATCTCGCGTCACCATCGTGCAGATCATGGACCCGGTCGTCTCGACCAACCAGTTCTCCCGGCCGAAGGCCGGCATGCGCTGGATCGGCATCGAAGTCATCCACGAAAACATCGGCACGAAGGAGGTCGGCTCCTTCGACTGGAAGCTCCGCGACACGAACGACAATGAACACGAGCAGGACGTCATGGGGCCCGTCGTCGACCTGCCCGACCTCGACCCGTTCTACAGCGACCTCACCCCGGGCGGCAAGAAACAGGGCTGGATCTACTTCCAGGTTCCCGAGGGCGCCGGCATCAAGTGGCTCCGCGCCGACCCGAACATCTTCCTGAAGAACGACCTCTACTTCGAGGCGCCCTGAGCTCCATCCCGGCGCGAACACACCGAGGGGGAGCGCATGCCGCGCTCCCCCGTTCGCTGCGGCCGAACGGCCCTCACCCCTCCACCACCGCAAACACCGGGTGCCTCGCCGCTTCCTCCACCCACCGCTCCGGCGGGTCGTCATGGGCTTCCCCATCTCGCCCCGCGGCGGCCGCGATGCGTCCGCCCTGCCCCTCTCCGCCGTATCCACAGTGCGAGGCCCCCGCCTCGCTCCCTCGATAGCAGGGCGGGGGCCCCAGCAGGGGGGTTCTCAATAAGGTCTGAAGGTCAGGCCTTATCGAGCCAACGGAAGGGCAGCACCTCGGTGGCGCCGCCGTACGAACCCGGCACCGTTTGAATCTCCACGTTCTTCACCCATTCGCGGTAGCCAGTCCAGGCGGTGCCGGCGCCCTGGTTCTGGGGGATGTACCACATCTTGGCCGCGTTCTTGCGCTGGATCTCGAAGAAGAGCTCCTTGCGCTTGGCCGGGTCGAGCTCCCGCTGCTGCTTGCGGGCGAGGTCTTCGAGCTCCGGGTCTTTGATCCGGCTGTGGTTCAGCGGGTTGTCGGTGAAGAGGCGGACCGGGTAGCTGCCAGCCTCCGGGAACGGGGTTTCGTACCCGAAGGCGATGCCCGTGAAGTTCCCTGTGAACGTCTGGGTGATGTACTTCGAGGAGTAATCCTGGACGTCGGTCGTCGTCTTGATGCCGATGGCGTTCAGGTACTGGATGTTCGCCTCGGCCACCGTATTGAAGGCGGAGCCGTAGCGGTTGGCGGTGTACTGGTAGACGGTGCTGAAGCCGTCCGGGTAGCCGGCGGCGGCCAGGAGCTTCTTCGCCTCGGCCGGGTCGTACTTGAAGTACTTCGAGGTCTCGCCCTGCTCGGGGGAGAGCGGGTCGAGCCAGAAGCGGACGAGGCCGGCGGGGATGAGGTTGTTCCACCGCTCGGAGACGGCGAGGCCGGCTTCCTTCAGCTTCTTGACGTTGTAGGCGAGGTCGAGGAGGGCGGCCCGGTCCGTCGCCATGGAGATGGCGAGACGCACCCGCGGGTCCTTGTTCCACGGCGAATCCGGCTTCGGGTCCATGTAGATGATGGAGAGCAGCTGCGAGACTTCGCCGTAGAGCTGCGCCCTCGGCAGCGCATTCTTGACGTTGATCAGATCCTCCGCGTTCAGCCCCGCAGCATCCGAGTTGCCGGCCTGGAACTGGGCCAGCCGGTTCGCGTACTCGGGGATGATCTGCAGCGATACCCCTTCCGTCAGCGGGAACCCCTTCATGTACCACTCGGGGTTCTTCTTGAACTTGAACCCGACAGCCGGCGTGTACGACTCCAGGATCCACGGCCCCGAGCCGATCATCGTCTTGGAGGGGTCGAACCCGCCGTCCGCCTCCTTCGGCACGATCCAGAAGAGGTTGGCGTCGGCGAGCACGTCGAGGAAGGCCGCGTTGGGCTCCTTTAGCTTGAACACCACCGTCGAGGCGTCCGGGTACTCCAGGCGGTCGACGAACGCCACCTGCGACCGGTTCGTCGAAGTCTCCGCCGTCATCCGCCCCCACGAGTACTTGATGTCGTCCGTCCCGATCGCCCGGCCGTTCACCGGCGCCACGTTGTGGAACTTCATGTCCGGCCGCAGCTTGATCGTCCAGGTCAGCCCGTCCGGGCTCGCCTCCGCGCTCACGGCTGCGTCGCCCACCGGCCGCAGGTCGGCCTGCTTTACCCCCAGGCCGGCGTTGTACTTGAACAGCCGGCTGTACACATAGGCCGCCACGCCCTTCGTCAGGAACGACGCGTTCCCGTACGGGTCGATCGAGGGCGGGTCGCCCGTGGCCTGCAGGTTCTGGATGCCGCCGCGCTTCGCGCTCGCATACGGGTCGCTCGGCGTGGGCGTGGCCTGCGGTGCAGCCGTCGCCGTTGCTCCCCCGGCCGTCGTGGGCGTCGCGCCCTCATCGTCGTCATCATCGCCGCAGCCGACCAGCGCCAGCCCGGCCGCGCCGGCCGCGACTCCGCCTGCTGCGCCGAGGAACCGCCGCCGCGAGCGGCGCTCCCTCCAGAACCGATCCCAGTACCCCGACACTGCTGAACCCCCTTGCAGACGCGCATGTTTAGCCATTCACGTCGTTGATGCGTGCTATAGGCCATGCGCCGAATGATGCGGGAATCCTGCGGCCCCGTCCGCCCGCTGTCAATCGTTCGTTCGAAAACGTCGAATACTTCGCACCGAACCCGGGGCCCCTGCCACCTCGGCCCTGCTACCATGCCGCCGTGGCGCCCCGCATCGATGCCCATACCCACCTTTTCCCCCCGGCACAGGCCGCCCGCCGCGAGGCCCTGGCCGATGCCGACCCCACTTTCGCCGAGATGTACCGCGACCCCCGCGCCAAGCTCGCCGATGCCCCGGCCCTCCGCGCCGCCATGGCCCGCGCCGGCATCGACCGCGCCGTCATCGCCGGGTTCGCCTTCCGCGATGCCCGCTGCCTCGCCGAGCAGGCCGAGTATCTGCTCGCCGCCGCCGCAGAGGCGCCCGGCGTCCTCGCCCCCCTCCCCTGTCTCAACCTCGCCCTCCCCGGCTGGGAGGCCGACGCCGCCCGCTGGCTCGAACGCGGCGCGCGCGGCTTCGGCGAACTCCGCCCCCACAACCAGGGCTGGGACCCCCTCGGCCCCGACGCCCTCCGCCTTGCGCACCTCGCCGCCGAGACCGGCGCCGTCCTCCTTTGGCACGTCTCCGAACCGGTCGGCCACGCCTACCCGGGCAAACGCGGCGGCATCTCCCCCGCCGAACTGTGCGAACTTGCCGCCCGCGTCCCCGGTGCCCGCATGGTCGCTGCCCACCTGGGCGGCGGCCTCCCCTTCTACCTGCAGATGCCCGAGGTTCGGCAGGCTATCGGAAATATCTATTTCGATACCGCCGCCGCATCATTGTTGTATGATGAAGGTACTGTCGCGCGCGTCGTTGCCCTCGCCGGCCCGGGGCGCGTGCTCTTCGGCTCCGATTTCCCGTTGCTCGCCCCGCGGCGCCAGCTCGAACGCATCATCGCGGAACTCCCGCCCGATGCCGTTGCCGGGGTCTGCGGCGGGAATGCCGCATCTCTTTTCTTTGGATTGCCGCACCCATGAGCGATGCATCGCACCAGGAGTCCGTCCGCCTCTTCGTTGCCTGCGAAGTCCCGGACGATGTCAAAGACGCTATCCGCTCCGTCATCGAAGACCTCCGCGCCCGCTCCGGCAACGCCGTCCGCTGGGTCCGCCCCGAGGGCGTCCACATCACCCTCAAATTCCTCGGCGAGGTCCCGACCCGGAAGCTGCCCCACGTCAAGCTCGCCATCCAGGAGGCCGTCGTCGGCCACTCCCCCTTCGAACTCGAGTTCTCGACCATCGGCACCTTCGGCGGCCGGGAGGGGCTCCGCCTCATGTGGATCGGCGTCGCCGGCGATGTCCTCCGCCTCGAAGCGCTCGTCCGCTCGGTCAATGCCGCGCTCGGCGTCGTCGGCTTCGAACCCGAGCGGAGACCGTTCCGGCCGCACCTCACCCTCGGCCGCGTCCGCGACGAAGTCTCCACCCGCCAGCGCGCCGAAATCGAAGTCGCCGTCGGCAAAACGGAAATCCCGCAGGTCAGCTGGCGCACCGCCCAGGTCTCCCTCATGCGCAGCCGCCTCTCCGAGGCCGGCGCCAGCTACGAGACCGTCGCCAGCTTCCCTCTCCGCGTCATCCAGCAGCCCGTCTAACCCGCCGGGCCCCGCCCCTCAGCCTGTCAGCCGCGGCTCCAGCACCACCACCGTCAGGTCGGCAGGCAGCTGGCTGCGCGTCAGCTGGAGCTTCGGCTGGGCGTCCGGCTTCGTCCCCGTCTCCTTCAGAAACTTCTCCAGCGGCTCCAGCTCCAGCGTTTCCGGCCCTACCTTGTAGTGCATCGGGATGGCGATCTTCGGCTCGATCCGCGTCATCACGTCGGCCGCCGCCACCGCCGAGAGCGACCCATCGCCCCCCACCGGGAGCAGCAGGATATCAACATCCTTCAGCTCGGCGAGGTTCGTCCCGGTCGGCAGTCCGAGGTGCCCGACCCGGATGCCGTCAATCTCCACCACGAAGCTCACGGTCCGGCGCCCGTCCGCGCGCCGCATCGCCGTGCCCGTCACCAGCACCCCGCCGATCTCGTACTCGCCCGGCGCGTCCAGCACCTTCGGCTCGCCGCTCACCACCGAGGGATCTCCGTAGCGCGGGTCGTCGGCGCAGCTGAGCGTCACAATGCCCGCCTCCTGCTTGCCCAGCGCGAAGCCCGAATCCGGCGGCAGCGGATCCATCAGCACCGTGCCGTCCCGCCCCTTCAGGCGAAAGCACGTCCGGCCGAGGAACACAATCTCGAGCGCCACGCGCCCATCGTATCCCGCTTCGCCATTACCCGAAACGTTCGGATCAGCCTGCTGATCGGTTTCAGGGCGCCGTCAGCAGCACGCCCGCGCCCACGCCGCCGGTGCCGAGCGACGTGACCAGCACGCAGTCCAGCTTCACTGCCTTCGCCTCGCGCACGAACGCCAGCTCCAGCCCCTCGACCGGCGTCTCCAGCCCGGCAATCGGCCAGACCTGCCCCCGCCGCATCGCCTCGGCCGCCATCGCCACCGCAGCCGGCCCGCTCGCCGCCAGCAGCTGGCCCAGCGAGCCAGCCGTCGCCGTCACATCCGCATAGTACGCATGCCGCCCGAACGTCCGCAGCGCCCCGAAACCATCCGCCACATCGACCGCCGGCCGGCCATCCGCGCACGAAACCAGCAGGTCGACCTGGTTCTGCAGGTAGCCCGCCGCCCCGAGAATCGCCTGCATCAGCCGTCCCGCTTCGTTGGCGTCGGGCACCGCCGTCGGCTCTGCCAGCGGGTCGAACGTCTCGGCCGCGGCAGCCACCCGCGCCAGCACCGCAGCGCCCCGCCGTCGCGCGTGCTCCTCCGCCTCGATCACCAGGTAGGCAGCGCCCTCCGCTGCCACCATCCCCGCGTGGCCGCGGTCGAACGGCAGGGCGCGATCCCCGCTCAGCCCCTGGAGATGCTCCAGCAGCGGCCGCTGGAGCGCCTGGGCCGCCCCAGCGATGACCACGTCGGCGTCGCCCCGCGCGATGATCCGCGCCGCCTGGACGATCGCCGCCATCCCGCTCGCCTCCGCGCCCGCCACCGTCACCACGGGCCCGCGGACGCCCAGCGTGCGCGCCACCAGGTGCCCGTACGGCACGAACATCGCGCCCTGGCCCGGCGCCCGGTACGGAAGCCCGTCCGCGACCGCGAACCGCCGCGCGTCCCCGGCGCCGCTCCCAAGCCCGGCCGCGTCGAGCGCGCGCAGCGCCGCATCCAGCGCCAGGAGCGACCCCTGGTCGAGAAAATGCACCACGTTCCGCGGGATGCCGGGGTGCGGTCGGAACTCCTCCGGCATCCCGATGCCGGCGAGGGGCGCACCCTCGCCCCCGGGCGCATACTGCCCTGCCGCAGGCTCCGCCCGCAGCAGCCGCTCCCACGCATCGCCGCCCGCCGCCGCAGCTGCAGTGACGCCAAACCCGGTGATGACCGGGCGAATTCCTTCGAGGCTGGCCCCGTCGGTCAGCTAGTCGAGCTCCTCATCGAGGAATTCGTCGTCGCTCTGCCGGCGGCGCCAGAACATCACCGCACCGGCGAGCGCCCCGAGCAGCGCAAGGATTCCGAGCACTTTCTTCATGGCGGAGTACCTCCCTGGCCTGCCCGCACCGCTCCTCCGGAGCCGAACCGGCGGCCACGGCAAAGTATAGGCGCCGCGTACCCCTTCGAACCATGCCGCCGCAGCCCCCGGTAGACCCGGTCCAGCCGAAAAATCAGCCGAAACCCGGAACCGCTCCTGTCCGCGCCGCCCCCGCAGGTTGAATCGACTCTCCCCCGGCGCGAAACTGGAAGACGGATGAAGTCCACCCGCCCGACCAGCGAACTGCTCGAGCTCCTCGCCAGCCGTGGCCTCGCCGCCACCACCCAGCGGGTCGCGCTCCTCGCGGCCGTCCTCGATTCGCACGACCGCCACCTCTCCGCCGAAGACCTCTACCGCGAGCTCTCCCGCGAGCTCCCCACCCTGAGCCGCGCCACCGTCTACAACAACCTCGCCGCCCTCGGCAACGCCGGCCTCATCGAAAAGCTCGAAACCCCCGACGGCTCCCGCTACGGGCCCGTCGCCCGTCCCCATGTCAACCTCGTCTGCACCGCCTGCGGCAGCATCGCCGATGTCCTCGTCGGCGACCCCGACCTCGAAGCCCTGATCGCCCGCGCCGCCAGCACCGGCGGCTTCCAGGCGCGCTCCGTCTCGCTCAGCGTCAACGGCCTCTGCAGCGCCTGCGCAGCTGCGCCCGCCTGACCTCCCGCTCCTGTACCTTCGCCGCGCCGCGGGCTACGCTGGACCCGCCATGCCTGCCGCCTTCATCTACGATGCGACCCGCACCCCGTGGGGCAAGTTCGGCGGCGCCCTCAAAGAGTACTCCGCAAGCGAACTCGCTGCCCTCCTCATCCGCACGCTCGTCCAGCGCAACCGCCTCGACCCGGCCGCCATCGACAACGTCATCCTCGGCCAGGTCCTCCAGGCCGGCGCCGGCCAGCTCCCCTCCCGCCAGGCCCTCATCCACGCCGGCCTCCCCGTCTCCACGCCCAGCACCCTCGTCAACAAGGTCTGCGGCAGCGGCATGCGCGCCGTCACCCTCGCTGCCTCACTCGTCCAGCTCGGCGAGGCCGACCTCGTCGTCGCCGGCGGCATGGAGTCCATGTCCAACGTCCCCTACTACGACCGCGATACCCGCTGGGGCGCACGCATGGGCAACCGCACCCTTGTCGACGGCATGGTCTACGACGGTCTCTGGTGCGCCTTCGACGATGTCCACATGGCCAACCAGGCCGACGACATGGCCGCCCGCCGCGAAATCTCCCGCGAAGAGATGGACGCATGGTCGGTCCGCAGCCAGCGCCGGTGGGGCGCCGCCTTCGAAGCCGGTCACTTTGACCGCGAAATCACCCCCGTCCCCAACCGCCGCGATCCCAACCACGTCGCCCTCGCCCGCGACGAAAGCCCCCGCCCGAACTCCACCGTCGAGCGCCTCGCCCGCATCCCGACCGTCTACGGCACGCGCGCCATCACCGCCGGCAACGCGCCCGGCACGAACGACGGCGCCGCCGTCCTCCTGCTTGGGTCCGAGGAGGCTGGCCGCCGGCACGGGCTCACCCCGCTCGCCCGGGTTGTCGGCTGGGCCGAATCCGCCACCCGTCCCGCGGAGTACCCCATCGCCTCCGCCCTCGCGCTCCGCCGTCTCGCCGAAAAGACCCGCCTCGCCATCGACGACTTCGACATCATCGAAGTCAACGAAGCCTTCGCCTGCGTTCCCCTGATTTGCGGGCAGGAGCTCGGCTGGGACCCCGAGCGCGTCAACCGCTGGGGCGGCTCCGTCGCCATGGGCCACCCGATCGGCGCCAGCGGCGCCCGCCTCGTCCTCACCGCCGCCTACCAGCTCCAGGAGTCCGGCGCCCGCTACGCCGCCGCCGCCATCTGCTCCGGCACCGGCCAGGGCGACGCAATTCTTATCGAACGGGTCTGATGCGCCGCGGGGGCGAAGCGCCCGGCCCGCCCCTCACCGCTCCGTGCTGTCAGATTCCCGGTCTGCCGTGAAGGCAGCTTCCATCAGCGCCTGGAGCGCCTCGAGCTGCCGTGTCGGCGCCACCGCCTCCGGGGCCATCAGCCGCATAAACCGCGCACCCCAGTAGAACGAGTAGAGCGCCTGGGCCAGCGCCTCCAGGTCCAGCCCCTCCAGCCGCGCGCCGAAATCGCGCCGCAGCAGGAACGCCACACCCCGCACAATCCGCTGCAGCTCGGTGCCGAACTCCTCCACCATCGCCGCATCGTCATCGCGTACCGCAACCAGCGCCCGCTCCAGCAGCAGCCTCGTGTCTGCATCGGCGCCGGGCCGCTCAAGCTCTGCAAACGTTGCCCGCGAAAGCGTCCGGAAATCCGTCTCCACCTGCTCCGGGTGCTGCCAGGCCGCCTTCACGGCCTCGGCCGAACCCTGCATGCACCCCCGGGCAAGGTCCTCCTTGCTCGGGAAGTACCGGTAGATCGCGCCCGGCGAAATCCCCGCCTCCTGCGCAATCTCCGCCATCGTCGCCGCAGCGACGCCTTTCTCCGCGAACACCTTGGCGGCGGCGTCCAGGATGCTCCGCCGCCGCGCATCGAGGTGTGCCTGCGATACCTTCGCCATGCTTCCCCCGCTCCCGCAGCCTGGCCTTAGTTCGCCGTCGCCAGGTCCGGGAACGCCTGCAGTTTAGCGCGCACGCGCTTCAGCGCACGCTCCAGCCGCTCCACCTGCAGCAGCCGCTCCAGCGTCTGCCGCTGGGCAATCTCCCGCTCCATCGCCTCGAGCTCACGCTGCCGCGCCATCATCAGTTCGTACAGCATCGTCCTGCCCTCCGTGAAAGTGAATCTCAATTCACTGAATGAATAGTTGTTCATTTTCAGGGCAGTGTCAACCCCCTCCGCCAGCCCATCTGTGAAAAATCAGCGCCCCCTGCCCTCGCGGTCCTGTGCCATACTCCTTCTCCCATGGCCCCCGTCCGCCGCGCCATCCTCGCCGCAGCCATGCTCGCCGCTGCGGTGCTCCTCCCGTCCGCCGCTCTCCGCGGCAGCACCGCGGCGCAGCCTCCAGCCCCGCCCGGCGCGCGCTTCGCCTTCCTTCTCACGGGGCCGGCCGGCCCGCGCATCCTCGAAGTCGCCGCCGTCGCTGCCCCCGGCCGCCCTGCCGACCCGGCCGCCCTCGCCGCCGCCATCCGGGCCGCCCACCCCGGCGCCATTCCCCTCCCGCCGCGGTCCGCCTCGGCCGCGTACGTCCTCGATGGCGTCCGCTGGCGCGACCCGCTCGTGCCGTGGTATTACGCTCCGGCCGGCGCCCCGCCGTCCCTGCCTCCCGGCGAAGCCTTCGAACGGATCCGCCGCGCCGCCGAAACCTGGAACGGCGCCGGCGGCACGCCCGTCCGCTTCGACTACCGCGGGGAAACTGCCGACGGCCCCGGCTGCCGTGGCGACCCGGCAGCCGTCAGCTACACCCCCGACGGCCGCAATGTCGTCGGCTGGGACGAAATCCCCGGCAACTACCTCGGCTACACCTGCTGGGTCCGCTCCGCCTCTCTCGTCGAAGGCACCCCTTATTTCGAACTCCTCGAGTTCGACATCGTCCTCGACCCCCGCTATCCCTATACCGGCGACCTCCTGCAGGCGCTCGCCCTTCACGAGTTCGGCCACGCCCTCGGGCTCGGCCACAGCGACCGCTGCCCCGGCGCCGCCATGTGCGCGGGCGAGCTCGCCACCGTCTTCACCGAACCCCAGCCCGACGACCTCGCCGGGCTCCTCGCCCTCTACGGCCGCCAGCCCCCGCCGTCCCTGCCGCGGCGCGCCCTCGTCCCGGCCATCGCCCGCGACTGAACCGCCCGCCGCCGCGGTACACTCCCCGGCATGACATTCGTCCAGGTCGATGCCTGGCTGCGGCTCGCTGCCCTCGCGCCGTCACCCCTCAACACCCAGCCCTGGCGGTTCCGCGTCACCCCGTCGCACATCGAACTCTGGTCCGACCCCGCCCGCGGCCTCCCCGTCGCCGACCCCGCCGGCCGCGAGCGCACCATCGCCTGCGGCTGCGCCCTGCTCAACCTGCGCGCCGCCGGGGCCGCCTCCGGCTGCGACGAAACCGTCGAGCCCCTGCCAGACCCGGCCAGCCCCGACCTCCTCGCCAGGGTGCGCCTCGCCGAGGGCCCGGCCGATGCCGCCCTCGCCGCCCTCGCACCAGCCATCGAACGCCGCCGCAGCACCCGCCGCGCACTCGAGCACGAACCGCTGCCCGCCGGCCTGCTCGAGGCCCTCGCCGCCGAGGCCGCCGCCGAAGGCGCTGAGCTCCTGCCCGTCGACGGCCGCGCCGCCCGCGAGGCTCTCGCCGACCTCGTCGCCGAAGCCGACCGCCGCCTTCACCACGACCCCGCCTGGCGCCGCGAACAGGCCCGCTGGATCCACCCCGGCCGCACCGCCGACGGCCTCCCCGCCTCCCGCCTCGGCGGCCGCGCCCTGCGCTTCCTCGTCGGCCATTTCGATTTCGGCGGCACCTCCGCCGGCCGCGACGAAGTCTTCGTCCTCCACGCGCCCGCTGTCGTCCTCCTCGGCACCCCCGGCGACGAACCGCTGGACTGGCTCCGCGCCGGCCAGGCCCTTGAGCGGGTGCTCCTCCGCGCTGCCCTCCACGACATCCACGCCGGCTATCTCCAGGGCCCGCTCCAGCTCCCCGACCTCCGCGAGCGCCTCGCCGGCGCCTTCACCCCCGGCCGCATGACCCAGGTCTGCCTCCGCCTCGGCCGGCCCGTCGAGCCGCCAGGCCCCCGCCGGCGCCGCCCCGTCGCCGAGTTCGCCGAATTCGTCCCCGCCTGACCCTCACCACCGCCCCGCGAACGGCCCGCCCCCGCCACGCCACTCCGCGACCCGCCGCGCACACCCGGGGTCGATGTCGGCCGGCAGCGCCTCCGCCTCGAACCACCGCACCTCCACGATCTCGCCGCCCGGCCGCGGCGGCTCCCACGCGAACCGCTCGCTCCCGAACACGGCGATGTAGTCGTCCTTCCCGCCCGGGAAGTCCGCGTACACCCCCAGCAGCCGCACCTCGTCCAGCGTCGCGCCCGCCTCCTCCTTCGCCTCCCGGCGGGCCGCCTCCTCCAGCGTCTCTCCCTTATCCACGCCCCCGCCCGGCAGGAACCACCCCGGCCGGTAGCCGTGCCGCACCAGGAGCACCTGCCCCTCCCGCATGAGAATCACCCGCGCGCCCACCGTGACCGGGTGGAACAGCCGCCAGCGCAGCCGCTCCCCCTCCCACATCCCCTTCCGGGCGGCCCGTTCCGCGGCGACCAGCACCCTGTGCAGCATGCCCCAAGCCTACCCCCGCGGCTCCCTGCGGCGAACCCCCGCCCGCTGCTACACTCAACCCTGCCGGGCGACTGGCGTCACGCGGAGCACCGCGGGGGAGCCCGGCCTCGCGCATGGCCGCTCGCCTGGGCCGGCCCGGGCCGCTGCACCCGGCGCCACATCACCTCTCCCGGGAGCATCCCCATGCGCGCACTCCTCGGCGTCTACGACAAAACAGGCATCGAAACCTTCGCCCGCGGCCTCGCCGACCTCGGCTGGGAGCTCGTCTCCACCGGCGGCACCTTTGCCGCTCTCCAGGCCGCCGGCCTCCCCGTCCGCAAGGTCGAAGAGCTCACCGGCTTCCCCGAGATGCTCGATGGCCGCGTGAAAACCCTCCACCCCGCTGTCCACGCCGGCATCCTCGCCCGCCGGGACCTGCCCGCCCACATGGCCGCCCTCGAAGCCCACGGGATCGGCCCCATCGACCTCGTCGCCTGCAACCTCTACCCCTTCCACGCCACCGTCACCCGCCCGGGCGGCGTCGCCTTCGCCGAGGCCATCGAAAACATCGACATCGGCGGGCCGACCCTCCTCCGCGCCGCCGCCAAAAACCACGAGGCCGTGCTCCCGGTCGTCGACCCCGCCGATTACGGCCGCGTCCTCGAAGCGCTCCGCGCCGGCACCGTCGATGCCGCCCTCCGCCGCGAACTCGCCTGGAAGGCCTTCGCCCATGTCGCCGCTTACGACAGCGCCGTCGCGGAGTGGCTCTGGGCCCAGCAGCACCCCGGCGAGTTCCCGCCGCGCCTCACCGTCCCCCTCGAACGCGTGCAGTCCCTCCGCTACGGCGAGAACCCCCACCAGCGCGCCGCCTTCTACCTCGACCGCTCCCTCGCCGAACACGGCCGCGGGGGCATCGCCACCGCCGTCCAGCACCACGGCAAGGAGATGTCCTACAACAACTACCTCGATGCCGATGCCGCCTGGAACTGCGTCAACGAGTTCCCCGGCCCCACCTGCGTCATCGTCAAGCACACGAACCCCTGCGGCGTCGCCACCCGTGATGACCTCCGCGAAGCCTATCGCCTCGCCGTCCGCGCCGACGCCACCAGCGCCTTCGGCGGGATCGTCGCCTTCAACCGCGTCGTCGATGAAGCCCTCGCCCGCGAAATCCGGGAGTTCCGCAGCCCCAACGACGGCGAGACCCGCATGTTCTACGAAATCGTCATCGCCCCCGGCTACACCCCGGAGGGCCTCGCCACCCTCAAGGGCAAGTCGAAGGACCTCCGCATCCTCGAAGCGCAGCCCCGCGCCCGCGGCGGACTCGCCCTCCGCCAGGTCGGCGGCGGCTGGCTCGTCCAGGACCCCGACGACCTACCGGCCGACGAGGTCGACTTCCGCGTCGTCACAAAGCAGCAGCCCACCCCGCAGCAGCTCGACGACCTCCGCTTCGCCTGGCGCGTCGTCAAGCACGTGAAGAGCAACGCCATCGTCGTCGCCAAAGACGGCCGCCTCCTCGGCATGGGCAGCGGCCAGCCGAACCGCGTCAAGAGCGTCGAAATCGCCCTCGAAAAGGCCGGCGACGAGGTGCGTGGGGCCGTCCTCGCCAGCGACGCCTTCTTCCCCTTCGCCTGGAACGACAGCATCGAGAAAGCCTGCCAGGCCGGCATCGCTGCCATTGCCCACCCCGGCGGCGCCCTGCGCGACCAGGACGGCATCGATTGCTGCAACCAGTACGGCGTCGCGATGGTCTTCACCGGCGTCCGCCACTTCCGCCACTAGCCCGCAAGGAGGCCGCCATGCCGCTCCCGCCCTTCACCCTCCCGGACCAGGCCGGGCAGCCGCGCGCCTTCCCGTCCGGCCGGCACGCCCTCCTGGTCTTCTGGTGGCACGAGTGCCCCACCTGCCAGCTCTCCCTCCCCGTCCTCGCCGCCGTCTGCGGCGCGTACGGCTCCGTCATCGATGCCTGGCTCGTCACCCAGGACCCGCCTGCCGACCGCGCCGCCCTCGAAGCCGCCGGCTTCGGCTGCCCTATGCTCGATGACGCCGCCCTCGAAACCGCCTGGCGCTACGGCATCGACGCCGTGCCCACCGTCATCCTCGCCGACCCCGGCGGCGAGGAGCTGCTCCGGTTCGTCGGCTTCGCCCGGGCCGACTGGGAGGCGCTCTTCGAGCGCCTCCAGGCAATCACCGGCGCCGAACCCCCGCAGGTCGACTGGGACGCCTTCCCCGCCTGGCGCCCCGGCTGCGGGCCGCGCAATTTCCTCCCGGGCGAGTACGAGCGGCTCGAAGCGGCGCTCGGCCCCTTCGTCCCGCCGCCCGGCGGAAACGCCCGGTAAAGGCCCGCGCCGCCCGGTTCATCACCCCGCGCCTCACCTGCGTAGTACCGGTCAGCTTTCGCAGCAAGGAGTCGCACCAGGTGTCCGAATCCCGTTCCATCATCGCCCGCGGCGCCCAAAACCGCCGCGCCTTCCTCCGCACCGCGGGGGCCGTCGCCGTCTTCGGCGGCGCCTTCCTCGTCGTCGGCTGCAGCGACGACGACAAAAAATCCATGCCAACGCCCGTCCCGACGGCGCCGGGGCAGGCGAAGCTCTACGACCGCCTTGGTGGAAAGCCGGCCATCACTGCCGTCGTGGATGCCTTCATCGCCAATGTCGCCGCCGATACCCGCATCAACCGGTTCTTCGCCAGTACCGATATCCCCACCCTCAAAATGCACCTCGTCAACCAGATCGGCGAAGCAACCGGCGGTCCCGAGAAGTACACCGGCCGGGATATGAAGACCGCTCATGCCGGCCTGATGATTACGAAAGCAGACTTCGACGCACTCGTCGAAGACCTCGTCAAGGCTCTCGACCAGTTCAAAGTCCCCGAGCGGGAGAAGAACGAACTCCTCGGCCTTCTCGGCCCCATGGAGAAGGACATCGTCACCGCCTGACCCCCGGCGGCCCTATCCCCGCGGCCCGGCGACCCGCTCCAGCAGCACCGCTGCCGAGCGCTTCGCCGGGCTGTTCCGTTCCGCCTGCGGCCCCACGCACGAGGGGCAGCCGTTCTCGCACCCGCACCCCCGGACCGCCTCCAGGCACGCCGCGGCGATCCGGTCGCGCGCCTCGAACACCCGCTCCGCCAGCCCGATGCCGCCCGGCACCATGTCGTACAGGTACACCGTCGGCTTCCCGGTCGAGGGCGACCGCACCTGCGCGTCTGCCCCAAGGTCACGGGCATCGCACAGGCAGAACACTGGTGCCAGGTTCCGCAGCACATGCGCAATCCCCTCCAGCCCGAGCGCCAGCTCGTCCCGCCCCAGGCCAGCCGTCGCCCGCTCGTCGAACGTCAGCCACGCCGCCGCCGTGTGCATGTTCTCTTCCGGGATGGCGATCTGCCCCCAGCCCACGTTCTCGTGGGTGTGCAGCTTCACCTTCTTGAAAATCGTCGCAAGGAAGGTCACCGCCACCTCGCCGAGCTCCCAGGCCCCCGCGGCGGCGGCAGCCTCCCGCTCCCGCGCAATCACTTTCAGCTCCACCGCCAGCTGCGCGTCGGTGTAGTAGTCCACCGCCACCGGCCGCACATACGCCTTCTTGTCGTCCCAGTCCAGGTGCTCCACCTGGTACTGCTGGCCCCGGTGGATGTAGATCGCATCCTCGTGGATGAGCAGCGGCGCGCTCGGCCGGTCGCACTCGCCGATGACCCGCGGCTTCGGCCCCTGTTCGATGATGACGAAGTTGTCCGTGCTCGCCGTCCGCAGCGAAACTTCCTCCGCCGGGTACGCCTCCGACATCCAGTAGTACCGCCCGTTCGCCTGCTGCAGCACCCCCTCCTCCACGAGGATGTCGAGCATCACCTCGCCGTGCGCCCCGAACTGCTCCCCGTTCGCGAACGGCAGCTCGAAGGCCGCGCACTTCAGGTGGCTCGCGAGGATGTACGGGTTGTCCGGGTCGATCGCTGCCCCTTCCACCCCGCGCTCGAACAGGAACTCCGGGTGGTTCGCTACGTACTGGTCCAGCGGGTTCGACGAGGCGACCAGCACCGCCAGCGAACTCTCCCGCGCGCGCCCGGCCCGTCCGAACTGCTGCCACAGGCTCGCCAGCGACCCCGGGTAGCCGGTCACCACGCTCGCACCCATCCCGCCGATATCGATGCCCAGTTCGAGCGCATTCGTTGCCACCACCCCGCGCACGGTCCCCTCCCGCAGCCCCCGCTCGATGGCGCGGCGTTCGTTCGGCAGGTAGCCGCCGCGGTAGCCCGCCACCCGCTCGGGGTCGCCCGGCTTCTCGCGCAGCGCCTCCCGGAGGTAGGTCAGCAGCAGCTCCACCCGCACCCGGCTCGGCGCGAACACGATCGTCTGCACCCCCGAGCGGATCAGCTGCGCCGCGATATCCCGCGCCGCCTTCAGCGACGACTGCCGAATGCCCAGCTCCCGGTTCACCACCGGCGGGTTGTGCACCACCACGATCCGCTCGCCCCGCGGCGCGCCGTTCTCGTCGATAACCTCCACCGCGTCGCCGATCAGCCGCGCCGCCAGCTCGCCCGGGTTCGCAATCGTCGCCGAGCAGAGGATGAACGTCGGGTCGCTCCCGTAAAACTGGCAGATGCGCCGCAGCCGCCGGATGACGTTCGCCACATGGCTCCCGAAGACCCCGCGGTAGGTGTGCAGCTCGTCGATCACCACGAATTCGAGGCTTTCGAACAGCTGCACCCACTTCGTGTGGTGCGGCAGGATCGCCGTGTGCAGCATGTCCGGGTTCGTCAGCACGATGTGCCCCGCCTGCCGCACCGCCCGCCGCGCGTCGGCCGGCGTGTCGCCGTCGTACGTGAACGTCCCGATCGCTGCCCCAGCCGCGCCGACCAGCCCGTGCAGCTCGTCCAGCTGGTCCTGCGCCAGCGCCTTCGTCGGGAACAGGTAGAGCGCCCGCGCCGACCGGTCCTTCAGCACCCGGTCGAGGACCGGCACGTTGTAGCAGAGGGTCTTCCCGCTCGCCGTGGGGGTGACCACCACCGTGTTCTGCCCATCGAGCGCTGCCGCGATGGCCCGCGCCTGGTGGGTGTACGGCCGGGCGATGCCCCGCCGCGCCAGCGCCTCCAGCAGCCGCGCATCGAGCCCCTCCGGCCAGTCGGCGAACTGGGCCGGCTCCTCCGCCAGCCGGCGAACCCACGTCTCTGACCCCTTCTGCACGAGGTCGCCCACCAGCCGCTCAGCGACCACCGCAGGCGGGATTGGCCGCACGGCCGGGACGGGGTAGCTGGGCGGCGGCTTCGCCATGGCGCGCACTCCTCGCACAGATGTTCGCATTCTGCCCGCAGGCCGCCCCCCGCGCAAGCAAATGTGTTGTGGAAGCAAAAGGCGTCAGGAGGTGTCGCGTTCATCTGCGATGATGCCGCGGCATCTTTGCCTGCAGGAGCGGACCGTGCCTCGACCCGCGCCCCTTCTCGCCGCCCTCCTGGCCGTCGCCGCCCTTATTGCGGTGGTCGCCCTCGATAGCCCCGGGGCCGAAAGCCAGGCCTTCGCGCCCCGCGCAATTGTCCCTATGGTGGCCCGCGACGAAGGCGCCGCACCGCCGCCTCCCACCCCGACGCCGCTCCCGCCGACCGCGACGGCGACACCCCGCCCGTCCACGCCGACGCCCACCGCACCGGCCGCCACGCCCACCTCGCGGCCGCCGACGCCCACTCCGACGCCCCAGCCTTCAGGGGTGCGCCTCCAGGGCGTCAACTGGTACGTCGACTCGCTGGGGAACATCTGGGTCGTTGGCCTGGTCATCAACGGGCTCTCAACGCCGGTCGAGTTCGTCGAAGTCTCGGCCCGCTTCTACGGCGCCTCCGGCCAGCTCCTGGCCACCGACTGGAGCTTCGCTAACATCACCATCATCCCGGCTGGCGGGAGCTCCCCGTTCTCGGTCCTGCTCCTGAACCCCCCGCCCGGCATCGTCAGCGTCGAGGCCCTCATCTCCGATTACGACATCTCTTCCCGGCTACCCATCACCGGCCTCAACGCCACCGTCACCAACGTCTACCGGGACAGCATCGGGGTCCTCCACGTTGTCGGCACGGTTCGCAATGACTCCCCCACCACGTACAGGTTTGTCGAGGTCTACGGCGCCTACGTCAACTCGGCCGGACTCGTGGTACGTGTCGACTTCGACTTCGCGACCCCGAGCACCCTGGCGTCCGGCCAGCAGGGGACGTTCGAACTTCTGTTCCTCAGTGCACCCGCGGGCATGGAGTCCATGAACCTGCTCATCTGGACTGAGGCCGACCGCTAGCTCGCCCCTTACCCCCCACAACCCTCCGCGGTGCTACCCTCAACCTGCACCGCCATGTCCGAACCCCTCCCCGACGAACGCCCCCAGCGCCGCCGCGAATACTCCGGCCCCGCCTCCACCCTCGGCCTCGCCGCGCTCGTCATCGCGGTCGTCGGCCTCGGGCTCTGGTGGTTGGAATTCCGCGATGACCCCTCCGCAGGCACCGCCCACAGCTCCGGCGGTCTCGGCATCATCCCCCTCCCCGATCACCGCAACCCCACCGGCCAGCCCCCGCCGCCCGCGAAGGCCGCGCCGCCCCCAACTTCCGCCTCGCCGCCCTCGATGGCCCGCCCCGCGCCCTCGACGAGTTCCGCGGCCGCTACGTCCTCCTCAACTTCTGGGCATCCTGGTGCGGCCCCTGCCGCGCCGAAACTCCTGACCTCCAGGACTTCTTCTCCCGCAACCTCGACCGCAACATCGTCGTCATCGGCGTCAACCAGCAGGAGGACGCCGCCACCGCCCGCCAGTTCACCGCCCAGTTCGGCGTCACCTACCCCATCCTTCTCGACACCTCCGGCGCCGTCTCCCAGGCCTATGCCACCGGCGTCGGCGGCCTCCCCCGCACCTACCTCATCGGCCCCGACGGCGTCATCCAGCGCGTCTACATCGGCCGCATCACCTTCGAGCAGCTGCGCGAACTCGAGGAGCGCCTGCCGTGAGCGCCGCACCCCGCGCCACCTCCGCTTCCACCCTCCAGCCCTCGGGCCTCGACCCCCTCCGCTGGGCCTGGCAGCTCCTCACCAACGTCAAGTTCGCCCTCCTCCTCGTCGGCCTCGCCGGCGTCGCCGGACTGATCGGCACCATCCTTCCCCAGATGCCCGGGCCGATGCGCGGCAACCCCGCAGCCCGCTCCGCCTGGCTCGAACTTCAGCGCAGCCAGTACGGCCCGCTCACCGGCCTCTTCGACCGCCTCGGCTTCTTCGAAGTCTTCCACACCGCCTGGTTCAACGGCCTCTGGTTCCTCATCATCGTCGCCGTCACCGTCTGCACCGTCTCCCGCCTCCGTCCCACCATCCGCGCCGTCCGCAATCCGCCGAAACGCGTCCCCGACGCCTACTTCGAGCGTGCCCACCACCGCGCCGATTTCTCCCACCCCGGCGGCGCCGACGCCGTCGAACGCCTTCTCCGCCAGCGCCGCTACACCGTCCAGCGCGTCCGCGAAGAGCCCGGCGCCGTCTACCTCTTCGCCGACCGCTACCCCTGGAGCCAGTACGGCACCTTCCTCTCCCACCTCGCCCTGCTCATGCTCCTCCTCGGCGGCATGCTCACCGTCTTCGCCGGCTTCGACCGCACCATGGTCATCGCCGAAACCACCCCCGCCGCGCCCGTCTTCGCCCAGGCCGGCCCGAACCAGCTCTTCATCAAAATGATCGACGCCAACCGCGGCCTCGACGCCGACGGCAACATCATCGACTACCACTCCATCATCGAAGTCCGCCGCGGCGACGAAACCGTCCGCTGCAAAACCACCGTCAACGACCCCTGCAGTGCCTTCGGCTACAAGGTCCACCAGGCCGCCTGGTTCGACGACATCGCCCGCATCCGGATCACCGCCCCCAGCGGCCAGGTCCTCTACGACGACATCCTCGATTTCGAAGGGCGCACCGCCGTCATCCCCGTCCTCCGTGTCACGAACGCCGCGGGGCAGGTGCTCATTGCCCAGCAGCTCCCCCAGATGGCCACCGACCCCGGCCTCGACCCCGCAGACCGCCGCGACGATACCGCCCTCGCGCTCCTCGTCTTCCCGTCGGCGCCCGCCGCCGAAAACCTCGTTAGCTATGCCGTCGCCTGGCAATTCCGCGATGGCCGCATGGTGCTCACCGTTACCAGCCCCGACTTCGACCCCGTCGTCCTCCGCCCCGGCGAGGAGGGCCAGGCCGGCGAGTTCCGCATCCGCTTCGAAGGCGCCGCTGCGATTCCCGCAACCACCGTCCTCGACATGCCCGGCGCCACGAGCGACGCCGGCGCCGTCGTCCAGATGCCCCTCGGCGGCGACGGCAGACCCTACCTCATGGTCTCCGGCATCGACGACCGGAACGTCATCCTCCTGCAGGGCCAGGCCGTCACCACCGCCGCCGGCTACACCTACCTCTTCCAGGGCCGCGTCGAAGCCTCCGGCGTCAGCGTCCGCCGCGACCCCGGCGATACCTTCATCTGGGTCGCCGTCGCCATGGCGATGGTCGGCCTCGGCATCACCTTCTACGTCCCCCGGCGCCGCCTCTGGGTGAAGGTCACGCCCTCCCGCACGTACATGGCCGGCATCGCCGAGAAGACCACCCGCTTCTCCCGCGAACTCCGCCTCATGGGCCGCGACCTTGGCGCCCGCGACGCCCTCCAGGCCGGCGACACCGACCCCGACCGCTAGCCCGGCTGCCCGCCTCGCCGCGTCAGGCCGTCTTGGCCGCCCGCCCGGCCACCCACTGCCGGTAAAGCGCCGCGAAGTAGCCGCCCCGCCGCACCAGCTCATCGTGCCGCCCGTCCTCCACAATCCGGCCCCCATCCACCACCAGCACCCGGTCGGCGTGCTCGGCCGTGCTCAGCCGATGCGCGATCACCACGCTGGTCCGCCCCTCCAGCAGCGTCCGCAGCGCCTGCTCTACCTGCTCCTCGGTGTGCGGGTCGAGGCTCGACGTCGCCTCGTCGAGCACCAGCACCGGCGGGTCCGCGAGGAACGCCCGCGCAATCGAGACGAGCTGCTTCTCTCCTGCGCTCAGCCGCGACCCGCGGAAGCTGACCAGCGTCTCGTACCCGTTCGGCAGCGAGCGGATGAACCCGTCGATTCCGAGCCGCTCGCAGGCAGCCCGCACCTCCGCGTCGCTTGCGCCCGGCTTCCCGAACAGGATGTTCTCCCGGATCGTCCCCGTGAACAGGAAGCCCTCCTGCGGCACCATCGTCACCGTCCGCCGCAGGTCGGCCAGCCGGAGCGTCCGCAGGTCGTATCCCCCAATCCGCACCGTCCCCGCCGTCGGGTCGTACATCCGCGTGATCAGCTTCGCCAGCGTCGATTTCCCTGCGCCCGTGGGCCCCACCAGCATTACATGCTGCCCCGGCTCGATGACCAGATCGATTTCCCGCAGCACCGGCCGGTCCGGGTCGTACCCGAAGGTCACGCCCTCCAGCGCGATCCGGCCCTCCAGCGGCGGCTGCACCCTCGCCGGTCGCTCCGGCTCCGGCACGTCCGGCTCCACCGCCAGCACCCCGAAGATCTTCCCCAGCGCCGCGTTCGCACTCTGCACCATGTCGAACACCTGCGAGAGGTTCTGAATCGGCTGGAAGATGAATTCGAGGTAGAACACGAACGCCGCCACCGTGCCCACCGTCACCGCGTCGCCCGCCACCTGCCGCCCGCCGAAGTACAGGATCAGCCCAATCGCCGCGCCCCGCAGCCACTCCACGAACGGGAAGTACAGGGACGAGAGCTTCACGGTAGAGACGTTCGCCTCGAAGTTCCGCTCGTTGATCTCCCCGAACCGCTCCCGGTTCTTCTGCTCCCGGGCGAACGCCTGCACCACCCGCAGCCCCGAAAACGTCTCCTGCATGTGCACCATCACATCCGCAATCCGCTCCCGCACCCGGTTGTACGCCCGGTTCGAATACACCCGGAAGATCGCCGTCGCCACGATTAGCGGCGGCAGAATCAGCGCCACCGCCAGCGACAGCCGCACGCTCAACGTCAGCAGGATCACCGTCGCCCCCGCCAGCGTCAGCAGCGATTGCACCACGACCAGGAAGCCGTTGTTCAAAACGTCGTTCACGGTCGTCACGTCGCTCGTCATCCGCGCGACCAGCCGTCCCGCATTCTCCCGCCCGAAGAACGCCAGCGACATCCGCTGGTAGTGCTCGAACAGCCGCATCCGCAGGTCGTAGAGGAAGTCCTGCCCCACCCGGTTGACAATCCAGGTGCTCAGTCCCTGGAACACGTACACCAGCAGCAGCAGCGCCCCAAACGCCAGGCAGGCCTGGACCAGCTCGGCCCGGTCGC
This sequence comes from Tepidiforma thermophila, assembly GCF_002563855.1. Classification (NCBI taxonomy): domain Bacteria; kingdom Bacillati; phylum Chloroflexota; class Tepidiformia; order Tepidiformales; family Tepidiformaceae; genus Tepidiforma; species Tepidiforma thermophila. The sequence continues at coordinate 320,902 of NZ_PDJQ01000001.1, read as the reverse complement.
CCTTCGCCACACCCTCGTCGAGCGCATGCTGGATCGCCAGCGGGCGCGCCAGGCTCGCCGCCGTGAAGACCACAATCGCCGCGGTCGCGAGGAGCAGCATCGGCCAGCGCGGCGCCAGCATCCGCAGCGCCGCCGCCAGGCCGTTCACCCTCGGCATCGCCCGGACCTCCTCGCTCACGATGCCATCGCCTCCACCTGCCCCAGCACCTCCCGGTAGCGCGGGCAGCTCCGCAGCAGCTCCTCGTGCGTGCCGGTCGCCGCCACCCGCCCCTCGTCCACCAGCACCACCTGGTCCGCCAGCGCAATCGTCGAAAGCCGGTGCGAGATGATCAGCGTCGTCCGCCCGGCCATCACCTCCCGCAGCGCCGTCCGGATCTCCTCCTCCATCCGCGCGTCCACGCTCGAGGTCGCGTCGTCGAGGATCAGCACTCGCGGCTCCATCAGGATCGCCCGGGCAATCGCAATTCGCTGCCGCTGCCCGCCCGAGAGCGAGAACCCCTGCTCGCCGACCACCGTGTCGTAGCCGTGCTCGAGCTGCTCGATGAACTCGTGCGCGTGCGCCAGCTTCGCCGCCCGCACGATCTGCTCATCCGTCGCATCCAGCCGCCCGTAGGCGATGTTGTTCCGCACCGTATCGCTGAACAGGAACGTGTCTTCGAAGACGATGCCGATACTCCGCCGCAGCTCCCGCAGCCGCAGCGTCCGGATGTCTGCCCCATCGAGCAGGATCCGCCCCTCGTCCACGTCGTAGAACCGCGGCAGCAGCCGCGCCACCGTCGATTTCCCGCTCCCCGTCGCGCCCACCAGCGCCACCGATCGCCCGGCCGGCACCTCCAGCGAAAACTCCCGCAGCACCGGCAGCCCGGCCCGGTACCCGAAGGTCACCCGGTCGAACACAATCTGCCCGTTGCCGGGCGGCAGGGGCCGTGCATGCGGCCGCTCCTTCACGGTGGGCTCCTCCTTCAGCACGTTCCACACCCGCGCCGCCGAGACGACCGCCCGCTGCCCCGACGCGATCATCTCGCCGAGGCTCTGCACCGGCCACGCCAGCATGCCCAGGTACTGCAGCGCCGCCACCAGCGCGCCCAGCGTCATCTGCCCGTCGAGCACCAGCCAGCCGCCGTACGCCAGCACCACCAGCTGCCCGAGCCCCGGCAGCAGGAAGAAGAGCGGCCCGTACACCGTCCGCAGCCGCACCACCTCCATCGCGTCCTTCCGGACCCGCTCCGCTGCCGCTCGCATCCGCCCGATTTCGTGCTCCTCGCGCCCGAACGCCCGGACCAGCCGCGCCCCTGCGATCGTCTCCTCCGTCACGCTCGCCACGTCCGCGAGGTCCTGCTGCACCCGCTTCGTCCCCGGCTCCAGCCGGTTGAAGAACCGGACGCTCAGCCACGTCACCACCGGGAACACTGCCATCGCCAGGACCGCCAGCGTGACGCTCGTCAGCACAAGCAGGACAAACGCCCCGACCGCCATCAGCAGGTAGGCCGAGTTGATCGGGATGTTCACCAGGAACGCCTGGATCTCCCGCAGGTCCGCGCTCCCCCGCGACATCAGCTGCCCGGTCGCCGTCCGGTCGTGGTAATCGAATGAGAGCCGGTTCACCCGGTCGTACAGCTCGAGCCGGAGGTCGGTCTCGATCCGGTAGCTGGTCCGCATCGCCCAGTACCGCCGCGTGCCCGCGCAGACCGCCAGCACTGCCGCCACCGCGATGAAGATGGCCACGTACTGCGTCAGCTTCCCGAGGTCCCGCTCCACGATGGCGTGGTCGATCGCCAGCCCCACCAGGTACGGCTCCACCAGCCGCAGCAGGCCCCAGCTCAGGCCTGCGACGAAGGCCACGGCCAGCATCGGCCAGCGCGCGCGCAGGTGACGCAGGATGAGGTCCCTGCCCGCGCGCAGATCTAAAGCCTCCTCGGTCACGCTGCCTCCCGGGTGAGCGCCGGAGCGACCACGCAGCAGCGCCGCAGGCGCCGCCGCCTTCATCGTCGATACTTATCACTTATCCAAACGCCCGCTCCGCTCAATAGTTAACCGCCATTCACCAATCCCGCTCCCCGCCCCGCCGGCCACCCCGCCCCAGCTTGGAGCTTGGAGGTTGGAGCTTGACTGGACAGGTGCGCCCATCGAACCAGCTCCCCGCTCCTACCTCCAAGCTTCAAGCTCCAAGCTTCAAGCTCCCAGCTCCCCGCTCCCCGCTCCCCGCTACGCCGCCCGCCCAAACCAGCTGAACGCCGTCACCGGCTCCGTCCCGCTCACCGGCCGCCGCGCCGGGAACCAGAGCGGCGACAGCACGTTCTCCAGCCGGTTCACCCTCGGCAGCGCCGGCCGCTGCGTCACCCACGCCGGCACTCCCTCCGCCTGGTCCGTCCCCGGGGCCGGCTCGCCCGCGCCGCCCGGGGCTGCCTGTTGCCGCTCCCGCTCTGCCCGCACCCGCAGCCCCCAGGCCTCGAGTGCTGCCATGATCACCTCGAGCGAGGCGTCGCCCTCGACGTACAGCACCCGCCGCCGCTCGCCCGCAACCAGCGTCACCCGCTCGCCCTCGGCGGGCAGCTCATCAGACCGCGGGACCGGCTGCAGGCGGCGCATCGTATTCGCAAAGACGGCACCCCGCCCCGGCCCCAACAGGCCCCCCAAAACCGGTTCGGTAACACGCCGGTAGAGCCCCCGGAACAGCCCCGCCGAACTGCAAACGGCCCGTAAACCGGCTGCCAACGCCGCGCAAAGCGGCCCCTCCGCAGCCGCACGGTGACCGTCCGTGACGCTCCGGTTACAGCGCCGCCGCGGCCGGCACAACCTCCGCCGCGAGGAACTCCGGCACCGTGTCGTCCTCGAACACGAAGTGCTGGAACTGTACCTCCTGCAACCCGTGCTCCGCGTACCGGCCAAGCGCGTCGAGAATTTCCTCCCTGCCGCCGACAATCATCCCCCGCGCACGCAGTCCCTCCCGGTACTGCGCTGGCGTCGTTCCTGCCGGGGCGCCCCACATCCGCATCATTCGCTCCGTCGCGCGGTCCAGCGTGCGCTCGTCCGGCCCGATGACCGCGAACGCCATCAGCGACCGCCGGATGGTGGCAGGGTCCCGGCCAACCGCCTCGCAATGGCGCTCCAGCACCGCGACCTTCGCGGCGTACGCCTCCGGCGAAAGGTTCACCGCGTTCCACTCGTCCGCATAGGTCGCGACCAGCCGGAGCGTCTTCTTCTCGCCGCTCCCGCCGATGAGGATGGGCGGCCGGCCCGCCGCCGGCTTCGGCAGCAGGTTTGCGCTCTCCAGCCGGTAGAACCGCCCGTCGAAATCCGCCGGCCCCTCGCTCCAGAGCGTCTTCATCAGCCGGATCGCCTCCTCCAGCCGCGCGAACCGCTCCCCGATCGGCGGGAACGGGATGCCGTACGCCCGGTGCTCCGCCTCGTTCCACCCCGCGCCCAGCCCCATCACGAACCGTCCGCCGGCCAGCAGGTCGATCTGGGCCGCCATCCGCGCCACATCCACCGGCGTCCTAAACGTCACCGGCGAAACCAGCGGCCCGAACCGGATGCGCGAGGTTTCCCGCGCCGCCACCGCGAACGAGAGGTACGCCTCCAGCGAATCCTGCTGCGGCCCGATGAAGTAATGGTCCGACCGGAACAGCGTCGGGAACCCCAGCCGCTCGGCCAGCCGCAGGATGTGCAGCCAGCGCTCCCACGTCAGCCCGTTTTGTCCTTCGACCATCAGTCCAATCTGCATCGCGAACCTCCCCGAGGCGGTGCCGTCCATCCTACCCTGCCCTTGCGGTTCGCTGCCGGCGCGCTACCATCCCGGCCAGCCCGCCCCGGAGCCCGCCCATGGACGCCCGCGCCCTCCTCGATCCCGAAATCGCCGAAGCCCTCGCCGGGATGCCCTCCTTCGACGGCTTCTCCTTCGAAGAGCTCCCCGCCCTCCGCGCCCAGCGCGAAGCCATGCTTGCCCAGGTCCAGCTCTCCGACGCCGTCGAGCGGCGCGACCTCACCGTGCCCGGCCCGGCCGGCGCTCCCGACGTCGTCATCCGCATCCACCGCCCGAAGGGCGCCGCCGGCCCTCTGCCTGCCCTCTACCACATGCACGGCGGCGGCTACGTCTTCGGATCCCGCGCCATGGATGACCTCCGCTTCGACCGCTGGTGCCCGGCCCTCTCCTGCGTCGGCATCTCCGTCGAATACCGCCTCGCACCCGAAACGCCCTACCCCGGGCCGCTCGAAGATTGCTACGCCGGGCTCCGGTGGGTGTACGAACATGCCGCCGACCTCGGCATCGACCGCGCCTGGCTCGGCATCGGCGGCGCCTCCGCCGGCGGCGGGCTCGCCTCCGCCCTCGCCCTCCTCGTCCGCGACCGCGGCGAATTCCCCATCGCCTTCCAGCTCCTCATCTACCCCATGCTCGATGACCGCATGACCACCCCCTCCAGCCGCTGGGAGGTCCCCGTCTGGACCCCCCGGTCGAACGAAGCCGGCTGGCGCGCCTACCTCGGTCCGCGCTTCGGCGGCGATGTCCCGCCGTACGCGGCAGCCGCCCGCGCCGGCGACCTCCGCGGCCTTCCCCCGGCGTACGTCATGGTCGGCAGCCTCGACGGCTTCCTCGACGAAGACGTTGACTACGCCATGCGGCTCACCCACGCCGGGGTCCCCGCCGACCTCCGCCTCTACGCCGGCGCCCCGCACGGCTTCGACGGCCTCACCCCCGGCACCCGTCTTGCCCGCCTCGCCCGTCGCGACATGGAGGAGTGGCTCGCCCGCCAGTTCGCCGTCTGAGCCGCTGGCCGGCGGACCACACCCTGAAAGGTTCCGGGCCCAACCTTTCACCTCACCCGCCGGGGTGGCAACAACCTTTCATTCGATCACCCCCCTGGACAGTTCCGCGCTCCTCAGCCCTGCGCGCCGGGCGGGCTCCCGAAAATCGCCCTTTCGAACTCCTCCGCGAGGTACATCGCTGCCCCCGCGACCCGCCCCAGCGGCCGGAGAGCGCCAACCTGCACCAGCGCTTCGATCGCCTGGCGGGCCGCGGGCCGCGACGCCCCCGTGTACCGCTGTACGTCCGCCGCGCCGACCACCTGCCGCTCCAGCAGCAGCGGCAGCGCATCGCGCGCGGTCGGCGACTTTGTCGTCGCGACCAGCGCCTGCCGGTACCGTTCGAGGAGTTCCCGGGCAGCCTTCAGCCGGGCCTGTGTCCGCTCCGCCTCGGCGATGACGCCGCGCGTGAAGAACGCGAGCCAGCCCGTCCAGTCCCCGTCGGTGCTGGCCCTGAGCAGACGCTCCATGTACTCGCTCCGCCGTTCAGCGAGATAGCCACCGACGTACACCAGCGGGCGCTCCAGGAAGTCCCGCGCCAGCCAGAGCAGCGGCACCAGCGCCCTCCCGAGCCGGCCGTTGCCGTCTTCGAACGGGTGAATCGCCTCAAACTGGTAATGCAGAATACCCGCATCGAGCACCGGCCCGACCCGCTCCTCCGCAGCAAACTCCAGCAGGTCGTCCATCAGCGGGCGCACCAGCTCCGGCGGCGGGGGAACAAACCGTGCTGTCGCCGGTGTGTCGCCGCGCTGGCCGATGACCACCTGCCGGGTCCGGTACGCCCCCGCGGAGAGCTGGCTCCCGCGGCCTCCCCCGAGGATCTGTCGGTGGAGTTCGAGCACCAGCGAATGGCTCAATCCCCGGCCTTCGAGCACCCATGTCGTGCCGGTCTCCAGGGCCCCGGCAGTCGCCAGCACCTCCTGGACGGCGGCTGATGACACAGCGCGCGGTGCGGCGACCGCCGTCAGCAGCTCCTCGACCTGCGTGTGCGTCCCCTCGATCTCATTGCTCAGCTGTGCCTCGCGCAGCCGCAGCGGAAACAGCGCCTGCTCGACCGTGAACGCTGCCGCCACTTCCTCAAGCCGGCCGATCTGCCGGAGCGCCTCTGCCTCGAGCCGCGCCAGCTCCCGTGGCACATCCAGGTCGCGCGGCGCTGGCGGCGGCACAAACGCCACGCCCCCGCTGATGGCGACCAGGCAGTGCCGCTGCTCCGCCGCAAAGTCCTCTGCCTTCACGGCGCGAGCCTACCACACCCTGAAAGGTTCCAGCCCCAACCTTTCACCTCGCCCGCCGGGGTGGCAACAACCTTTCATCCGATCACGGGACTGAACAGTTCCCTCCCCGGCCGCCTTAGCCTTCCCCGGTCCCCACCGCCAGCGGCGGCAGACGGAACGGCCGCGCCAGCACCCGGTACGAGCAGCCGAAAACGGCCGCGCCCACCAGCACCCCCGCCAGCGCCGCCAGCGCATACACCTTCCCCTCGCCCACGTTCACCAGCACCGGGCCCGGGCACATCCCCGTGATCGACCACCCCACGCCGAACAGGATGCCCCCGTGCACGTTCCCGCGGTGCCCTGCCTTCCGTTCGATGACCAGCGGCCGCCCCGTCACCGTCTTCCCGTACCGCTTCAGCAGCCAGATCCCCGGCGCCGTGAGCACCACCGCCGTCCCGATGATCCCGTAGAGCTGGAACTCCTCGAACAGGAACATCCCCTGGATGTAGTTGTAATCCGCCGCCCCCGAGCGGCTCAGGATGAAGCCGAACGCCGTCCCCAGGACCAGGTAGAACACTGCCATCGCCGTCCCCCGTTACACCAGCACGCGGTAGATGAAATTCGTCGTGACGGCCCCGGCAGCCATGAAGCTCACGGTCGACACGAGGCTCGGCAGCTCCAGGTTCGAAAGCCCGAAAATCCCGTGTCCGCTCGTGCAGCCCCCGGCCAGCCGCGTGCCGAAGCCGATCAGCACCCCGCCGACGAACATCCAGGCCACCTTGCCGGCCGGCCCCCAGCCGATCTCCGTATCGAACATCCCCAGCGCCCACGTCGGTTCCCAGCCCCCGCCGAGCACTGCCGAAACAAACCCGCCAAGCACCAGCCCGCCCAGCAGCGGCAGCCGCCACCCGTTCGAACCCCGAATGGCCTCCCGCCCGAAATACGGCGCCTTCACCACCAGCCCGCACACGTTCTCGAACCCCGTCGAAACCCCGAGCCGGTGGCTCGCCACCGCCAGCAGGGCCAGCGTCACCAGCGCAATCCCGGCGCCGGCAACCGCCCAGTGCAGCGGCGCAAGGTCATGCAGTATCAGCGGCATTCCAAATCCTCCATGCGTCAGTGATCCTCCAGCATAGCCCCCGTCGCGCTTCCGAACCGGGTCTCAAGTCCCCGACCGTTCTGGCCGAAACGATCGGAGGAATTCCCCGCACAGGAGCCCCAAGGAGGAACCGAATGCCCGTCAGCACCGATGTCATCACCAAAGCCATCGCCGCCCACGGCCAGTGGAAGCAGCGCCTGCGCGACGCCGCCGCCACCGGCAAGAGCGACTTCCGCCCCGAGGTCGTGAAGACCGATAACGCCTGCGACCTCGGCAAGTGGATTTACAACGAGGCGAAGGCCCAGATGCCCGGCCACCCCGGCGTCGAAGAGGTTCGGAAGCTCCACGCCGAGTTCCACCAGGAGGCTGCGAAAATCCTCACCCTCGCCCTCCTCGGCAAGCGCGCCGAAGCCGAAGCCGCCATGGCCATGGGCACGCCCTACAGCAAGATCTCAACGGCGCTCGTCAACGCCCTGAAGAAGCTCCAGGCTGCCTGACCCCGCCCTATAGCCTGCCGGTCACCGCGCCGAGCCGGGTCTGCCGCCTCCAGCGCCCGCCGTACGCAGTTCGCGGCGGGCGCTGGTCTTGCCCGGCGCGCCGTCGATGCCTGCGTCTGGTCTTGCCCCCGGGCAGGCGGTCCCGCTCACCGGCAGCCGAGCCCCACCCGCCTCACTCGCGCCGCAGCAGCTCCTCGATGAACTGCGCCACCCCCTCCTCCTCCGGCCCGGGGATCACCTCCTGCGCCGCCGCCCTCGCCGCCGGCGTGCCCGTCGCCACCGCAACCGCCAGCCCCGCCGCCTCGAACATCGGCACATCCACCTCCGAATCCCCGATGGCGACCGCCTCCGCCGGGTCGATCCCCAGCGCCGCGCAGAGCGCCCGCAGCCCGGCCCCCTTGTCGATGCCCTTCGCCGTGACGCTCACCATCCCCTCGCCCGTAAACGCCAGCGCATCGAACAGCTCCACCCGGTCGCGCCAGCTGCGCAGCTCCGCAAGGTGCGGGTCCTCGGCCCCAGGCTCGGCCAGCACCGCCAGCGCCCCCCGCAGGTCCGCATCCCGCAGCGACGTCACCGGCCGCAGCCACTCCGGCGCGTTCGCCGCCCACGGCGGCAGCTCGTTCGCCCGCCGGTAGGCGAACTCCGGCAGCGCCACCGTCGCCGGCCATCCCGCCCGGTCGCACAGCGCCGCAATGAACCGCGCGAACTCCTCCGGCAGCGGCGCCTGCGCGACCGTCTGCCCGCCCGGCGCCCGCACATCGGCCCCCGCCGAGGCGATCGCGGCGGCCTCCAGCCCGGCCGCCGCAAACGGCCGAACCGCCGCCTGGTACCAGCGCGCCGTCGCCGGCGCCACCACCAGCCCCGCCGCCGCAGCCCGGCGCAGCGCCTCCGTCGTCCGAGGTGACAGCCCGCCCGCCCCGTTCAGCAGCGTGCCGTCGAGGTCGATCGCCAGCAGCCGATACCGCATGCCCCTACCCGCGCGGCAGCCCGAGCCCGCGGGTCGCGATAATCCCGCGCTGGATCTCGCTCGTCCCCGCCGCAATCGTCGCGCTCACCGCCTGCAGATAGCCCGTCGCCTGGTCAATCACCATGTACGGGCTCCCGTCACGCAGCTGACCCGCCATTCCCAGCAGGTGCATCCCCGTCAGCGCAATCCGCTGGCTCATTTCGCTCCCGAACAGCTTCGAAGCCGAGGCCTCCGTATTCGGCACCAGCCCGCGCGCCTGCATCGTCGCTACCCGGTACGCCAGGAACGTCCCCACGTTCACCTCCACCGCGCGGTCCGCCAGCTCGTGCCGGATGCTCGGCCGCCGCCGGACCAGCTCCGGTCGCTCCTTCGCCAGCGCCACCAGCCGCTCCACCGAGCGCCGGCCGCCCGCGAACGCCTGGATGCCGGAGCGTTCGAAATCCAGCGCCACCGCCATGTGATACCAGCCCCGGTTCACCTCCCCCACCACCTGCGTCGCCGGCACCCGCACATCCTCGAAGAACACCTCGTTGAAGCCGTGCCGGTTCGCCATATTGATCAGCGGACGCACCGTAATCCCCGGGCTCTTCATGTTCACCATGAACATCGTGATCCCCTTGTGCTTCGGCGCATCCGGGTCCGTCCGCGCCGCCAGCCACCCCCAGTCCGCCAGGTGCCCGCCCGAGGTCCAGATCTTCTGGCCGTTAATGACATAATCGTCGCCGTCGCGCACCGCCCGCGTCTGCAGCGCCGCCAGGTCCGAACCGGCGCCCGGCTCGCTGTAGAGCGTGCACCACCAGTCCTGCGCCTGCGCGATCCGGGGGATGAACGTGCGCTTCTGCTCCTCCGTCCCGTAGAGCATCAGGCTCGGGCCCACCCAGGCGATGCCCATATTGCCGACCGGGGCCTGCGCGTAGGCCATCTCCTCGTTGTAGACGAGCTGCTTCATGTGCGAAGCGCCGCCCCCGCCGTACTCCTTCGGCCAGGCCATCGCCAGCCAGCCCCGCTCGGCGAGCTTCCGCTGGAAGCCCATGACGTACGCCTTCTCCTCCTCGGGCGAACGGAACCCGCCCTCGAAGCCGCGGCGGAGCCGCTCCTCCTCCGGCGGCAGGTGCTCACGGATGAACTGGCGAACCTCCTCGCGGAACGCCTCAATCTCAGGGTCATACCGGAACCGCATGGTGCAGGGGCCTCCGAACCTTCGTGTGGCCCGAACTATACCGCCTTCCGCCCCGGCCCGTGGGGGTGGCCTGGCTCGAACCCTACTCGCCGAAGCCCGCGCCCTTCTCCAGGTTATGCCGCCCGCAGAGGAGTTGGATGTTGTTCGGGTCGCGGCTCGAACCGCCCTTCGAGTACGGAAGGATGTGGTCGAAGTGCAGGTCGTTCGTCGCACCGCACTTCACGCACCGCCCGCGGTCGCGTTTGTACACCTCCGCCTGAACCCACCCAGGGATGCGCCGCTCTGCCTCCAGGTTCGCGCTCGATTCCGGCATCCACGACGCCTCGCTCGTTTCCAGGGCCGGCTCCAGCCGGAAACGGAAGACGTTCCGTCCCTCGCGTGCTGACCACTCGAAACGGTAGTCGGTCAAAAGGTAGGCGCCCCGAAAGACCCAGATTCCCTTGCGCAGGTTCTCGTAGACATGGAACCGGGCCGGCGGAGCTTTGCCTTGGCGAAACCGCTCGACCGCCTCCGCGAACCGCCCGTTCTGTGTCAGGGTGCCGGCGGACGAAGTCCTCGGCTGGTCAAGCCGCTTTGGGTCCGGTGTCTTCGCCGAGCGCGGCGCGTCGTGGCCCTCGTACCAGATGGTCCCGTCGGGTTCGACGGCATCGGCATAAGGCGCGTTCGGCCGAAGGGACATCAAGATGACGCCGTGGTTTGGGGGCTCGCGGAAGTACATGCCCCGCTGCAGCATCCCCACTCCCTCCGCCGCGCACATCTCCTGGTGCGTGACGATATCCCCCGGGCGCATCCTGGCCGCCCAGGATACCAGGGCCCTGGCACTCCGCAATTCCGGGCATTCGTGCAGTGGCCCCCCGCCCCCTCAGCCCCCCGGCTTCAGCGCCCGCAGCCAGATCTCCGCCTCCTCCATCCCCACCCAGTTCCCCCACCACCGCTCGCACACGTACAGCCACCGCTCGCTCCGGTTCGCCAGCCGGTCCAGCACCCACCCCACCACCGCGCGCACCCGCCCCGGGCGCACCGTATCGAAATTCAAATTGAAGTGCAGCCGCCGCCGCTCAATCTTGAACTTCGCCGGGTGGTAGTACCCCCACACCTGCCCGTCCAGCGTCGTCGGGTCGAAGTACTCGAACATCGCCAGGTACACCCCCCGCCGGTGCGTCGGGTCCTTCCACGTCAGAAACGGCGTCGAACCGTGTGGAAAGCGGAAGTACACCAGCGCCCCCGGCCTGCACACCCGCCACACCTCCCCCATGAACGCCATCAGATCGTCCACGTGCTCAATCAGGTGCGAGGCGTACACCTCATCGACCGAGCTGTCCTTCAGCGGCAGCGGACGCGTCACATCGGCGATCACATCGACGCCCGGCACCCGCGCGATATCCAGCCCAATGGCCCCCGGCTTCTTCCGCCGCCCGCAGCCGAGGTCGATGACGATACGGCGTCGCGCCGGCGCGCCCTGCGCCCCTGCCTGCGAATCCGCCTGCACCGCCGAACCCTGCTGTGCCACGGCCGGATTATCGCCGAAAGCCGCCCCCCGCGCCCCGCCCCCGGGCAGTTCGCGACAATTCCTGTCGTCTTCGTTAGAGCGACATAAAAATGCGTGACGCAGCATGCACCCGGTGGCTACGATTCATCTCCCCGGCTGCCACCAGCCGGGCATGAACTGAGCGACCTGGAGGCTCCATGACTGCTCGACTCCACCCCATCGGACGACGGCGGCGGTGGGCCGCGCTGGCGATGGCGGCCCTCGCTGCGGTGGCATTCGTGCTGGCTGCCGGGCCTGCGACCCGCCAGGCCGGTGCCCAGTCCGCCACGCCGACTACCTTCCGTTTCGAAACCCCCTGGTCCAACGTCATGGAAGACGGGGGCACGCACTGCATCAAAATCATCCGCGAGGGCGATACCTCCACAGCTCAGACAGTCACGGTTCAGGGACCGTCGGGCGCGGCCGATTTCTACGCTCCGCCCTACTCGCTCACGGTCACCTTCGCGCCCGGCCAAACCGTGGGCACCGTCGACTGGCCCGGCGCGGCGGGTTCCTGCCTCGCCGTGGCGAATAACACTGCTGCCGATCCGTCGCCCATCCGCAGCTACGGGCTGGAGCTGTACGCGCCTGCGAACGCGCGCGTCCCGCAGACCGGCCGGTACCACACGGTCTCCGTCATCGATGACGACGCGACGACTCCCGCGTACGCCTTCGGCGCGTACGGCTACTACGTGCGCGAGAGGACGGATACCACCTTCAAGGTCCCAGTCCTCCGCGCGGGCCCGGCGGACACCGCGGTGGACGTCACCTGCACCGGCAATAGCTCCTCAGCGTATGCCACGCCCGGCGCTGACTACACCCCATCGACGGTCACGGCGTCGTTCCTTGCCGATAGCCGCCTCGCTACCTGCGAGTTCGAGCTCACGAATGACCCCGAGGAGGAGCAGACGGAGAGGGCGCAAATCTCGGTGAGTGTCGTTGGAGGCCCATGGATTGGGTTGGTGGAAGTTTCCGTGCTCGACGACGACAACCGCGGCGCATTCATGTTTTCTCAAGCTAGCGGTCGATTCGACGAGTACAACGCCGAAGTGGGGGTCAGGGTGTTTCGGACCGGCGGGAGCGCTGGTGAGGCGTCGGTCAAGTGTCGCCTCACGGCACTCGGTACCGCGACCCATCACGAGGACTTCGAATTCGCAGAGCAAACGCTGACCTGGTCCGATGGCGATGAAGAGGCTAAGGAGTGCCGGGTCACGCTGGTCTTTGACCGGGCTCCTGAAGGCGAAGAGACCATCATACTGGAGCTCGCTGAAGCGTCCGGCGCGCCTATTGCAAGCCCTTCAACGTTCACGCTGATCTTGATTGACCCGGAAGACTGGATGGTCACGACCTTCTCTGTATCGCCCGCAGAGGTGCGAGAAGGGGTGCAAAATCACCAGATTTACGTTTCGATTTCGAGGCAGCCACTTGAAGCGGTTAGTGTCACCTGCAGGTTAAAGCCTGACACTGGGACAGCTTCTCCTGGAGTAGACTTTACGTTTGAGCAAAAAACGCTCACATGGATACCGTCAGAATGGCCGACCACTAAATCCTGCTCATTCACAATCGTTGATGATGAGGAGGTCGAAGACAGCGAAACGTTTGTCGTCGAACTCGTGGATCCCCAGGGCATGTCAATCATCAGCCCGACGAACGGTGAGGCCACTGTCACAATCCGCGACAACGACGTCCCGGGCGAGTTCTCCGTCTCCGGGACTGGCGTGTCCGAGGCTGCCGGTACGGGCTCGGTGTTCGTCTACCGCTCGGGCAATGCTGGTCCGGTGAGCGTCACCTGCCGGGTGAAGAGCGGCGCCGGCACCGCCACGCCGACTGATGACTTCACCCTCGCGGAGCAGACCCTCACCTGGAACACGGGGGAGAGCAGCTCGAAATCCTGCTCGTTCTCCGTCGTCGATGACGCGCTTGTGGAGGGGACCGAGACGTTCGTCGTCGAGCTTGTCAACCCAACCGGTGGCGCGACGGTGAGCACCTCGAACGGTGAAGCCACCGTCACCATCTACGACAACGACGTCCCGGGCGAGTTCTCCGTAGGCGGGGCGACCGTAACTGAGGGCGAGGGTACGCGCTCCGTATATGTGTATCGCTCAGGCAACACCGGCTCAGTCAGCGTGACCTGCCGGGTGAAGAGCGGCGCCGGCACAGCCACCCCAGGGTCGGACTTCACCCTCGCAGAGCAGGTGCTGAGCTGGACCAGCGGTGAGTCCGGTTCGAAACCTTGCTCGTTTCTCGTCATCGACGACACGGTTCTGAACGAGCCGGATGAGACCTTTGTTGTTGAGCTCGTAAACCCGACCGGCGGGGCCAGGGTGAGCACCTCGAACGCTGAGGCCACCGTCACCATCCGCGACAACGACGTCCCGGGTTCGCTGTCCTTCGACTGGGGCTCCGCGCAGGAGGGTAGGAACACTACCCGGGTGGCCGTCTACCGCCGCGACGGCGCCGTGGGCGCGGTAACGGTCCAGTGCCGGGTGGCCACCCCCGGCGGCACCGCCACGCCAGGGTCCGACTACACGTTCCCTGACCCGCCGCCGACCCTCAGCTGGGCAGATGGCGACGTCTCGGAGAAGTACTGCGAGTTCACCGTCATCGACGATGATGAGCGGGAGCCCAACGAAACGGTTATTCTCGAACTCTTCAACCCCACCGGCGGCGCTGTCCTCGGCACCCGGTCAACCGTGACGGTCACCATCGAAGACAACGACCATCTGCCCGTTGTCACCTCCGTCACCCCCAACGCCGGCCCCATCACGGGCGGCACCCCCATCACCATCCGCGGCCGCAACTTCGGCCCGGGCACCGTCCGCGTTACCCTCCTGGGCGAGGAGTGCACGAACCTCGTCCGGGTGAACGACGGGGAACTGACCTGCACTACCCCTGCCCGGCTGGGCGGCCCGGCAGCCCCCTACGGACCCGTCAGCGTGCAGGTCAGGGTGCAGCCGTCCGAGTACAACTACCTTTACAGCGACACCTCAGGCACCGACGACGACTTCCTCTACTACGGCCCCGGCCCGGCGGTCACCTCGCTGACCCCGCCCTCCACCACCTGCAACGGCCAGCACTGGTTCGTCCTCCGCGGCACCCGCATCGCCCGCTATCCCTACGATTCCGCCACCGCCCTCACCGTCAGGGTAGGGACAACCCAGGCGACCTTCGAGCCGCTCGCGCTCTCCTGGGGCGAAGGCTCCCTCCTCGTCCTCGCGCCATCGCTCCCGGCAGGCACCTACCGTGTCACCGTCACTACCATCGAAGGCACCTCCCCCGATGTCGCCGCCGATGACCTGGTCTGCGCGGCCGCGAGCACGCCGCCGCCGGCCAGCTCAACCCCGGCGCCCATCACCGCCGCGCCATCGGTCTCCGGTATCGTGCCCAGCTCCGGCATCTGCGACGGCAACCTGCAGGTAGCCATCCTCGGCAGCGCCTTCACCTCGGGCGCCACGGTCACCTTTGGCGGCGCCGCCGCGACCGTCACCTACATCAACGCTAACACGCTCGTCATCCGGCCGGCCGCCCGCGCGCCCGGCCAGGTCGACATCCGCGTGACCACCGCCAACGGCACCAGCCCGAACACCCCGGCCGACGACTTTACCTGCCTCGCGCCGCCCTCGCCTCCGCCCTCCGGCGGCACCGGCGGGACTGGTACGGGCGGCACCGGTACGGGCGGCACGGGCACGGGGGGCACCGGCGGAACGGGCGGTACCGGTACAGGCGGCACTGGCACGGGGGGCACCGGCGGAACGGGCGGTACCGGTACGGGCGGCACTGGCACCGGCGGGACCGGCACTGGCGATACTGGCACCGGCGGCACCGGTTCGTCGACCGTCACGCCCGGGCCCGCGACCTACACCCTCTACACCACCTACACCCTTATCGCCTGGGCCGGCCCCGATAACGCCTCGATCGCCGCCCTGCTCGCGGCCAATCCCACGATCCGTGCCCGCATCAGCGCCATCTGGACGTTCGACCCGGCAGCCCAGCGCTGGCGCGGCTACTTCCCCGGCGCCGAGAACGTGCCCGGCGCCAACGACTTCACCACCCTCCGCACGGGGGTCAGCTACTTCATCGCCATCCGCCCCGGCCCGAGCCCGGTCAGCTGGCTCGTGAACCCGTAGCCGGGTTCTCGGACCGTTCCGATCAAAGCGGGCCGGGGCAGACCCCCGGCCCGCCCCCCGCGCCCCGCCCCCTACACCTCCTGCAGGCTCCAGCTGCTCGTCCCGATCATCACCCCCATCACCATCAGCGCCAGCGTCAGCACCAGCCCCAGCAGGCTCAGCGTCATCGAAACCATCCGCGCCCGCCGCAGCGCACCCTCGTCCACCGCCTCTCCCCGCGCCTTCGCCTCGTACAGCCGCAGCTGCCTCGGACCAGCCCAGAACGTGTGCAGCGCCACCACCGCCAGCATCACGATCAGCACATTCATCTTGATGATGAACCAGGCGCCGAACCGCAGGCTCGTGAACTCCGCATCCGACGGGATCGCGTAGTAGTCCCGCCACGTAAACACCAGGTACGTCCCCGCGACGATGATCAGCGCCAGCCCGAACCCGCCGAGGTAGCCGAACCGCCGCGTAATCGTCCGCATCGCCGCAACCCGCGTCGGCAGGTCGGCAATCTGCCGCGAGGCCGGCCCCCAAACCACCGCGAGGAACACCTGCGGCCCCACCCACAGCGCAATGCCCAGGATGTGCAGCCACACAAACGTCATGTGCAGGAAGGTCTCCACCGGCGCGCTCCCTCGAGAGGTCTGGCCCGATTACACCCGACCCCGCCCTACCGGGAAAGCCGCTGAACACCCGTCCAGCTTCCGGAATGAACGCTGTCACGATGTGTTACGCATTACCCCGCGTTGACTTAGCACGTGCTAAGCTCCGGACATGAGCACCACCGCGACCTGGCAGGGTGAAGCCCGCCTGGCGTTCGGCGACGGCGTCGAAACCCGCGTCGCCGCCTCGCTCGCCCGCAACGGCGGCCCCGAACCCTGGACCGGCGAACTCGTCATCCAGGGCGTTGCCGCCATCCTCCCCGGCGACCGCGTCGAACTCACCGTCGGCCGCTCCACCCGCACCGCTATCGTCCGCGAAGCCGCCATCCGCGGCGGCGCCGGCCACCGGACCACCACACTCCGGGTCGAAGGCGATAGCCCTCCACCGGCCGCCCTCCTGGAGCGCTGACGCCCGTCGCCGAACGCCGCGCTGAGGCGTGACACCGCCGGCGCTTGTTCCGTCCCCGGCTCGCGTGCACCATGCCCGCGTGCCTCCCCGCGTTCGCGCCATCCCCCGGACAGCCTGGCTCCTCGGCCTCACCTCCTTCTTCGCCGATATCTCCTCCGAACTCGTCTACCCGCTCATCCCGATCTTCCTGACCGCCACGCTCGGCGCGCCCGTGGCCGCCGTCGGCCTGGTCGAAGGCGTCGCCGAGGCCACCGCCTACGCGACCCGCCCCCTGGCCGGCCGCTGGAGCGACGCCGCCGGCGCCCGCAAGCCGTTCGTCGTCGCCGGCTACGCCCTCGCAGCCCTCGGCAAGCTCATCCTCGCGGCCGCACCAGCCTGGGGATTCGCCCTCGCCGGCCGCGCCGTCGACCGCTTCGGCAAGGGCATCCGCACCCCCGCGCGCGATGCCATGCTCGCCGATGTCGCTGCCCCCGAAACCCGCGGGCGCATCTTCGGCTTCCACCGCGCCTTCGATACCCTCGGCGCCGTACTCGGCCCGCTCCTCGCCCTCGCATTCCTCGCCAGCGTCGGCCAGGAGCACCTCCGCTGGGCGATCGCCCTTGCGCTCATCCCCGCCGCCATCTCCGTGATCGTCGTCGCCCGCGTGCCCGAAGTCCCGGCTCCGGCCCGCTCACCTGCCGACGGCCCCCGCCCCGGCCTCCGCAGCCTCCCGCCGGCCTACTGGCTCTTCCTCGGCGTCACCGGCCTCTTCATGCTCGGCAACTCCTCCGATGCCTTCCTCATCCTCCGCGCGAAGGACCTCGGCCTCACCACCACGGCCGTCGTCCTCGCCTACGTCGTCTACAACGCCGTCTATGCGCTCCTGTCGTACCCCGCCGGCGCCCTCAGCGACCGCATCCCGCGTCCCGCCGTCATCGTCGGCGGCTACCTCGTCTTCGCCGCCGTCTACCTCGGGTTTGCCCTCGCCGGCACCGGCGCAGCCGCCTGGCTCCTCTTCCCGCTCTACGGCGCGTATATCGCGGCCACCGAGGGCATCGGCAAAGCGTTCATCGCCGACCTGGCGCCCCCCGATGCGCGCTCTACCGCGCTGGGCCTCTTCCAGGGTGTCACCGGCGGTCTCGTCCTCGCCGCCAGCCTCCTCGCCGGCGTCCTCTGGGATGCCTTTGGGCCGAAGGCAACCTTCTCCTTCAGCGCCGCTGCAGCCCTCCTCGCCGCGCTCCTGGCCGCAGCCCTCCTCGCCGGCGGCCGGCTCCGTCCCGCCTCCCTATAATCACCGGTCATGAGCCGCGCCTACGAAAACCTCCTGATCGACCGCGTCGGGACCGACGGCCGCGTCGCCCGCATCACCCTCAACCGCCCCGAAAAGATGAACGCCCTCTCCCAGGAGCTCCTCTTCGAGTTCTGGGACGCCCTCCACGACCTCGAGGCCGACGACACCGCCCGCGTCATCATCGTCCGCGGCGCCGGCCGCACCTTCAGCGCCGGGTACGACCTCGCCCCGCCCCGCGGCGGCGCCGACGGCGTCGTTCGCCGCTACCGCACCACCGACGAAAAAGGCCGCCGGCTGCTCATGGGCATCCGCACCGGTATGCAGCAGATTACCGACATCCACCTGTACTTCTGGAACATGGCGAAGGTGACCATCGCCCAGGTCCACGGCTACGCCCTCGCCGGCGGCTGCGAACTCGCCATGATGGCCGACCTCGTCGTCGCCGCCGAAGACGCCCAGCTCGGCCACCCGGGCCTCCGGGGCCTCGGCACCAGCCGCACCGGCGTCATCTGGCCGCTCGTCATCGGCATGCGCAAGGCGAAAGAGCTCTACTACACCGGCGACTCCATCTCCGGCCGCGAAGCCGAGCGGATCGGCATGATCAACTACGCCTGGCCGAAAGAGGAGCTCGAGGAGAACACCATCGCCCTCGCCGACCGGCTCGCCAACGCCACCGCCGACCACCTCGCCATCCTCAAACTCAACATGAACCGCTTCTACGAGAACATGGGCATCTACTCGTCGGTGCGCAGCTCGACCGACATGGACGCCATGGCCCAGATGACCAGCTTCAGCTACGCCTGGCAGGACCGGATGCGCGAGAGCATGGAGGCCGGCACCGGCCTCAAAGGCGCCATCGACTGGCGCGAAGGCATGTACCGCAACCTCCCGCCCGGCCTCAAGCGCTAGCCCGCGGAGGAGATTGTGGACTGGAACCGTATCCCTGAACCCGACGCTGATCTGCTCGACCGGATTCGCCGCGAACCCCGCTACACCATCACGGAAGCGGCGCGGCTCGCGGGGGCCTCGCCGCAGCTTGTTCGAGCGTGGCTCCGCGGCCGAACGACGACGCCCGGGGGAAGAGGCTTTCGGCCGGTCGTTCCGCACGAAGGCCCATTGCTGTCGTTTTTGGACCTGGCGGAAATCGTTGTCGTCCGCGGATTCCGCGAGGGCCGCGACGGCGTCGCCCGCATCTCCCTCCAGCGGCTCCGCGTCGCCCATGAATTCGCTCGCCACGCCTTGGGGATAGAGCACCCCTTCGCCAGCCGGCGGCTGTTCTACGAGGGCGGCCACATCATGCACGAGTTCGAGGGCGCCAACCCCGGACCGGGCCGGCTTTCCATCGACCTCGGCGGACAGTTCGCACTGCCCTACTCGGTTCAGGAGCTCGGCGAGCAGTTCGACTTCGACACGACCCTCGACCGGCTCGCACTCCGCTGGTTCCCGGCCGGCCGCGCGGTCCAGGTGGTGGTCGACCCGGCAGTCGCCGTCGGCCGACCGACCATCGCCGGCCGGAATCTCAGGGTGGACGTCATTGCCGGGCGCTTCAAACGGGCCGGAGAGAGCATTGACTGGATCGCTGAGGACCTCGAACTCGACAGGGAGGTCGTTGAGGCTGCCCTCCGGATCGCAGCGTGAGGCTCTTCTTCGACGAGAGCATGGGCACGAAAGTGCCCGGCGCGCTCCTCCACATCGGTGTGCCCGGTGCGGAGGATATTGAGCGGCCGAAGCGCGGCGGCCCCATCCAGCAGGGAGCGGCCGACCCCGCCTGGCTTCGGTGGGTTGGCCAGCACGGCTATCTCGGCCTATCCGAGGACACGGCAATCCTCCAGAGTGTCGCGCTGGTTGACCTCATACGGCTCAGCAATTGCGGCCTCGTCTTCCTGAAGACCGGCCAGGCACCGCGGTGGGAGGTCTTGCGGCTCCTCCTCATTCGCTGGGAATGGCTTCAGGCGGTCGAACGCGACGTGCCGCGGCCGTTCGCCTTCGTGCTGGGCAGAAATAGACGAGCCCGCCGGGTGCTCTGACCGCAACCTCCCGCCCGGCCTCAAGCGCTAGCCCTCACCGCCGCCGGAACGCAATCGGCAGCTCCAGCACCCCGCGCATGAAGAACGTCGGCACCCGCGGCAGCGGCCCCTCCGTCGTCCGTTCGAATCCCGTCGCCGCGCCGAGCAGCTCCTCGTAGGCCACCCGCGCCTCCAGCCGCGCCAGCGGCGCCCCAAGGCAGAAGTGAATCCCCATCCCGAACGCCAGGTGCCGGTTCGGCGAGCGCGTCACATCAAACCGCAGCGGCTCCGGGAACTGCTCCGGGTCGCGGTTCGCCGCCGCCAGCCACACCAGCGTCACCATCCCCGCCGGGATCGTCCGGCCCCGCAGCTCCACATCCCGCGTGGGCCGGCGGGCCGTCGCCTGCACCGGCGAATTGAACCGCAGCACCTCCTCCAGCGCCGAGGGGATGAGCGCCGGGTTCGCCTCCACCTTCGCCAGCTCGTCCCGGTGCTCCATGAAGCTCAGCATCGCGTTGCTGATCAGGTTCGTCGTCGTCTCGTTCCCGGCTACCAGCAGCAGGATCAGCATCTGCAGCAGGTCGGTGAACGTCAGCCGCTCGCCGTCCTGCTCCGCCTCCACCAGCCCGCTGATCAGGTCGTTCCGCGGATGCCGGCGCCGCTCTTCCGTCATCCGGGTGAAGTACTCCCGCATCTCCTCGAACACCTCGGCCCGGATCTGCCGCCCGCTCCCGAACCCCGTACCGAGGCTCGCGACCACCTCGTCCGACCACTCCTTGAACTGCGCCCGGTCCTCCGGCGGAATCCCAAGAATCTCGGCGATGACAATGACCGGCAGCGGGTATGCCAGCGCGGCCACCAGGTCGCACGCTTCCGCCTCGAGGGCCGGCTCCAGCAGCTCCCGCGTAATCTCCCGGATGCGCGGCTCCAGCTGCTCCACCATCCGCGGTGTAAACGCCTGGTTCACCAGCGACCGCAGCCGTGTGTGCCGCGGCGGGTCCGAATTCAGCATCGTTGGCTCCGGCGGGTCCGCCACGTCCGGCGGCGGCGGGAACCGCGACGACCACGTCTCCCAGTCCTTCAGGATCCCGACGCAGTCGTCGTACCCGAAGACCATCGCCAGGCCCCGGTCCGGCAGGACCAGCGGGCTCATCGCCCGCCCCAGCTCGTAGGACGGAAACGGATTCTCCAGGAATGCCGGGTCGTTCACATTCGGCGCAGCAACCATCGACCACCTCCGCCGACCCAGTATACCCCAAAACCCGAACGAGATTCGCGTTCACTCCCCGTTCCCCGCTCCCGTCTCCAACCTCCAGGCTCCTCCCTCATCCCTTCTCCCTTCTCCCTCCGAAAAACAGGTACTCCTCCACCGGCGCCCGCCGGTCACCCCGCGAATTAATCGCCCGCGACATCTGCACCGTCAGCGGCCGCAGCCCCTCGTAGAGCGCCGCAATCGCCGGGTGCGCCGAATTGGACAGCGCGAACCACGCCCCCCGCGCCGCCAGCCCCCGGACCGCTGCCGCCAGCCGCACCTGGTCGTCCCAACCGAACGCCCGGTCCGTATACGCCGTGAACCGCGCCGTTGCGCTCAGCGGGTGATAGGGCGGGTCGAGGTAAACGAAATCTCCCGGGCCGGCCTCCGCGCATACCTCGGCGAAGTCCCCGCAGCGCAGCTCTGCCCCCGCCAGCTCCGCCGCGCATGCGCGCAGGTTCGCCTCGTCGCAAATCAGCGGCCGCACGTACCGCCCGTGCGGCACATTGAACCGCCCCTGCCGGTTCACCCGGTACAGCCCGTTGTAGCACGTCCGGTTGAGGAAGATGACCCGCGCCGCCCGGGCCGCCCGGCCCTCCGGCTCGCTCGCCCGCACCCGGTAGTACAGCTCGCGCCGCTCCTCCCGCCCCGCCGCGAGGTACGCCTCGGCCAGCGGCCGCAGCGCCGCAATCACCGCCTCCGGGTCGTCGCGCACGGCAGCAAACGTCGCCATGAGCTCGGGATTCGCGTCGGCGAGGACCGCCGGCGCCCGCAGCCCGCGCGCCCGCAGCCCGAAGAACATCGCGCCCCCGCCGAGGAAGGGCTCGATGTACCGCTCGACCGCCAGCCCGGCGATGCCCTCCGCAACCATCGGCACTAGCCGCGATTTCCCGCCGGCCCACTTCAGGAAGGGCGTCGCCATCGGCCACCATCGTGGCCTACCCGGGCCGCCCTCGGCAATTCCCCGGCCGCAGCGCAGGCTGCTACCGTGAAGGTATGACCTACAAGGCGCCCGGCTCCGGCCGCGAAGGCTCCGCCGTCCTCCTCGTCGCGCCCGATGGCTCCATCCTCCTCCAGCAGCGCGACGACGACGTCTGGCCCGCCGGCATCGGCCGCTGGACCATCCCCGGCGGCGGCCGCGAACCCGGCGAATCCCCCCGCGAAACCGCCCTCCGCGAATTCGAGGAGGAGACCGGCGTCCGCCTCCAGCGCCTCCGCTACGTCGAAACGGTCACCACCGACCAAATCCCCGACCTCCTCCCCTCCTGCCTCCACCTCTTCGTGGCTGATGACCCCGTGCCCCGCACTGCCATACAGGTGCGTGAAGGCCTCGATTTCCAGTACCACCACCCGCGGGCCTTCGCCGCCCTCCCCATGAACCCCGGCACCCGCCAGCTCCTCGCCCGCTTCACCGCCAGCGATGCCTACCGCGGCACCGTCGGCATGCTCCAGCCCTACCGGGTCGGCGTCGGCATCATCGCCCTCGACCGCTGGGGCCGCGCCCTCCTCCAGCTCCGCGATGCCGACCTTCCCCCCGAGCGCTACCCCGGCCAGTGGTCCATCCCCGGCGGCCTCGTCGAACCCGACGAACCGCCCGATGCCGCCGCCTTCCGCGAGTTCGAAGAGGAAACCGGAATCCTGCTCGAATCGCTCCGCCTCTTCCGCGTCTACCGCGCCGCCGAACTGCCCGGCTCCCTCACCCACGTCTACCACATCTACTACGACGACCCCGACCTGCCCGAGTCGCTCATCGAGGTCCGCGAAGGGCAGGCCTTCCGCTACTGGCACCCCTCCGAGCTCGACGCCATCCCCGTGGCCGGCCCGGCCGCCGCCGTCCTCCGCGAATTCTTCGCCAGCACCCACTACCGCCGCCTCTTCCACTGAGCCGCACC
Source organism: Tepidiforma thermophila (assembly GCF_002563855.1). NCBI lineage: Bacteria > Bacillati > Chloroflexota > Tepidiformia > Tepidiformales > Tepidiformaceae > Tepidiforma > Tepidiforma thermophila. Next base: position 298,011 of record NZ_PDJQ01000001.1, on the reverse strand, counting down.
CTTCCGCGCACTGAGCCGCACCCTACCGCGTCCGCTCGCGAGCCCCCGCGGCCCTGCGCCCCTCCGGCCGGGGCCGCTAAACGCCAAAATGGTACAATGAACTGAACGATTTCCCCCGTTCGCGCCCGCCCCGGAGTCGCCCGTGTCCATCGAACCAACCTCACAGGTCCGCCCGGTCGAAATCGAACAGGAGATGCGCACCAGCTACCTCGATTACGCCATGAGCGTGATCGTCTCGCGCGCCCTCCCCGATGTCCGCGACGGCCTCAAGCCGGTCCAGCGCCGCATCCTCTGGGGCATGTACGAAGGCGGCGCCCGCGCCGGCACCCCCTACCGCAAATCCGCCGCCACCGTCGGCGATGTCATGGGGAAATACCACCCCCATGGCGACCAGGCGGTCTACGACACCCTCGTCCGCATGGCGCAGGACTTCTCCCTGCGCTACCCCCTCATCGATGGCCAGGGCAACTTCGGCTCCGTCGATGGCGACCCCCCGGCCGCCATGCGGTACACCGAGGCGCGCATGTCCCCGATCGCCGAGGAGATGCTCGCTGACATCGACCAGAACACGGTCGATTTCGAACCCAACTACGACGGCCGCCACGAGCAGCCCTCCATCCTCCCCTCCCGCATCCCGAACCTGCTCCTGAACGGCTCCTCCGGCATCGCCGTCGGCATGGCCACGAGCATCCCCCCGCACAACCTCGGCGAGATCGCCGACGCCATCTCGATGCTCATCGAGAACCCCGAAACCACCACCCTCGATGACCTCCTCACCGTCATCCAGGGACCCGATTTCCCCACCTACGGCATCGCCCTCGTCGGCAAAGACAAGGCCCAGCTCCGGGCCGCCTACGGCGAAGGCCACGGGCGCATCACCATGCACGCCCGCACCACGGTCGAGGAATCGAGCAAGGGCCGCACCGCCATCATCGTCACCGAGCTCCCCTACCAGGTGAACAAGGCCCAGCTCATCGAAAAAATCGCCGAGCTCGTCCGCGACCGCAAAATCGAAGGCATCGCCGACCTCCGCGACGAGTCCGACCGGAACGGCATGCGCATCGTCATCGAGCTCAAGAAAGAGGGCTCCGTCCAGCAGGTCAAGAACCTCCTCTTTAAGCACACCGCCATGCGCTCCACCTTCGCCATCAACATGATGGCGATCGTCGACGGCGCCCCCCGCCGGCTCGGCCTGAAGCGCGCCCTCGAGCTCTTCATCGACCACCGCCGCAACGTCATCCGCCGGCGCACCGAGTACCAGCTCGAAAAAGCCCGCGAGCGCGAGCACATCCTCCAGGGCCTCCTCCGCGCCATCGACATGATCGACGCGGTCATCGCCACCATCCGCGCCGCCGAGTCCGCCCAGGCCGCCCTCGACCTCCTCCAGGGCGTCGGGCTCGTCCAGCTCGAACGGCTGCCTGCCAACAGCCCGGCCGCCATCCGCTCCCTCGCTCAGCGGAACCCCTTCACCTTCACCGAGGTCCAGGCCCGCGCCATCCTCGATATGCAGCTCCGCCGCCTCGCCGCCCTCGAGCGCCAGGCCATCCTCAACGAGTACGAGGAGCTCATCAAGAAGATCGCCGAGCTCGAAGACCTCCTCGCCAACCCGCGGAAGATCGACTTCCTCATCCGCGACGACATGAAGGAGCTGAAGAAGAAGTACGGCGACCCCCGCCGCACCGAAATCGTCGAGGCCGACCCCGAAGACTTCCGCGAAGAAGACCTCGTCCCCCACCAGGACTCCGTCGTCACCCTCAGCATCCGCAACTACATCAAGCGGATGCCCCTCGACGAGTTCCGCCGCCAGAGCCGCGGCGGCAGGGGCTCCCGCGGCGCCCCCACCCGCGAAGAGGACGCCGTCATGAAGCTCGTCGTCTGCGACAGCCACGACAACCTCCTCTTCTTCACCGACCGCGGCAAGGTCTACCACCTCCGCGCGTTCGACGTCCCCGACACCAAGAAGCAGGCCAAGGGCCTTCCCATCGTCAATCTCATCGACCTCGAACCCGGTGAGCGGGTCACCACCATCCTGCCCGTCCGCTCCTACGACCGCGACTTCATCCTCCTCGCCACCCGCAACGGCGAAATCAAGAAGACCCGCCTCTCCGAGTTCGAAGAGGTCCGTCGCAACGGCAAGATCGCCTTCAACCTCGATGAGAACGACCAGCTCATCGCCGCACGCCTGGCCACCAATGAAACCCACGTCATCCTCGTCTCCAGCGATGGCCTCGCCATCCGCTTCAAAATCGACGACCTGCGCGATGCCAGCCGCGCCAGCGGCGGCGTCCGCGGCATGAAGCTGCGGCCCGGTGCCTACGTCGTCGGCGTCGAAACCACCGACGATGGCTCCGACCTCCTCATCATCTCCGAGCGCGGCTTCGGCAAGCGCACCTCCATCGACGAATACCCCCTCCAGGGCCGGGGCGGCCAGGGCGTCAAGACCCTCAACATCACCGAGAAAACCGGCAACGTCGCCGCCTGCCGCATGGTCGACCCTCGCCAGGACCTCCTCCTCGTCACGCGCGACGGCATCGTCGTCCGCACCCGCGTCTCCGAGATCAGCCGCATCGGCCGCAACACCCAGGGCGTCACCGTGATGCGCGTCGGTGAGGGTGACGCCGTCGCCAGCATCGCCGCCTTCATGATGGAGGACGACGGCCAGGCCGGGAGCCGCCGCCGGGCACGCCCCTCCGGCAACGGCGCCGACCCCGATGCCGCCCTGAACGAGACGCTCCCCCTCGGCCTCGATGTCGATGACGCCGGGGATGGGCACGGCGGAGACGAGGCGGCCAACGGCGACTGACGGCGCACGCCCCGCATGACCTCCATCCTCTTCGGCCTCGGCGCCGCCGTCGCCTGGGGCACCTCAGACTTCCTCGGGGGCCGGTTCACCAGCCGGCTCCCCGTCTTCACCGTCGGGCTCGCCTCCCACCTGGCCGCCGTCTTCCTTCTCGGCCTCGCCGTCCTCGTGGCCCGGCCCGGTGCCTCCGCCGACGCCGTCCGCTGGGGGCTCACCGCCGGCCTCGCCACCAGCTTCGGCGGCCTCGCCCTCTATAAAGGCCTCTCCCTCGGCGAATCCGCCGTCGTCGCCCCGCTCTCCGCCTGCGGTGCAGTGATCCCGGTCGCCGCCGCCATCCTTACCGGGGCCGCGCCGGGGCCCGCAGCGCTTGCCGGCATCGCCCTCGCCCTCGCGGGCGTCGCCCTCGTCTCACTCCCCGCCGAGGGGCGCCTCTTCACCCATGGCCGCCACCTGCTGCCCGTCGCCCTTGGGCTCACAGCAGCGCTCGGCTTCGGCCTCTTCTTCCTGCTCATCGACCGCGCGTCCGCCAGCGATGGCGATGCCCTCGTCGGCGTCCTCTCGGCCCGGGCCGGTGCGGCGCTGTTCACCGCTGCGGCCGGGGCGCTCGTCGGCGGGCTCCGCTGGCCGGGTGCCGGGCGCAGCCTCCGCCTGGCCTCGGTCGGCGCCATCGACAGCGTCGCCAACCTCTCCTTCGCCCTCGCCACCAGCCGCGGCAACGTCGCAATTGCCTCGGTGCTCGGCTCCCTCTACCCGGTCCAGACTCTGGTCCTCGCCCGCCTCGTCGCCGGCGAGCAGTTCACCCGGCTGCGCCTCGCCGGCGCCGCCCTCGCCCTCGCCGGGGTCGCCCTGATCTCCGCCTGACCTGCCCGGTCCCTACCCCTGCTTCTGCAGCACCAGCTGGATCTCCATGACCCCCTTGTCGTCCACGCTGAGGACAATCGGCGCCCGCGGCTGCGCAATGTCGTAGTCGGCGAATCTGATCTCGAGCGACCCCACCACCACGATCAGCCCGTTCTCCAGCTTCGCCTGCACCGGGATCTCCACGTCGCGGGTCACCCCGTGCAGCTCCAGGCTCCCTTTCAACGTCGTCGTCAGCGGCTCGCCGTTCGCGAACGACGCCGGCAGCGTCACCGCCTCCTTCAGCGTGAACGTCGAGGTCGGGAACCGGTTCGTCTCCAGCGCCTGCGTGCGCAGGGCGTTGTCCCGCTGCGAACGGTCGCTCTTCAGCGCCTGCATATTCGCGGTGAAGGTGCTCCCGGGCTCCACCCGGTTCCCTTTAATGGTCACCGAACCCTTCACATCGCTCGTCCGCCCCACCGCGGTCACTGCCCCAATCTGCGCCAGCTCCTCCTGCACCCGGTAGCCCACGAACGTCTCGCCTGCCGTGGCCACCGTCCACGTCCCGTCCAGGCCGCCGCTCGCGCTTCCGCCTGCCGGCTGCGTCGCACCGCCTGCCGGCGTCGCACCGGCCGCCGTCGGCCCGGGCACGGTCGGCGTCCGTACCGTCTCGAGCGCTCCCTCGAGCGACACCTCCTCCGGCGCATCGCTCCGGAAGTAGAAGAACCAGGCGGCGAAGACCGCCGCCGCGATCACCGCCAGCCCGCCCCCGCCGAAGAGAAGCAGCTTCCGATTCATGAGCAGACCTCCCGTGGAGCCTCGGCGCCTATCTTCGCTGACGGCGCCATACGTTCAGGTCAGAGCCCCTAACGAAGGTAAAGCCGAGGTCCAGAACCGGACCGGCGCACCGCGCCAACGAACGCGGCGCCGGGGAACCTCTCCCCGGCGCCGCGCATTGCTGCCAGTGCAGCCAGGTGGCGGTTTACAGCGCCTCGATGATGGTGCTGATGCCCATCCCCGCGCCGATGCACTGCGTCGCCAGGCCGTACTTCTTGCCGCTCCGCCGCAGCTCATGCGCAACCGTCAGTACGAGCCGCGCGCCGGTCGCACCGAGCGGGTGCCCGATCGCGATCGACCCGCCGTTCACGTTCACCTTCTCCAGCGGGATGCCCAGCTCCCGGCAGGAGGGGATGACCTGCGCCGCGAACGCCTCGTTGAACTCGACCCGGTCGATCTGGTCCGCCTCGATGCCGGCGTACTTGAGCGCCTTCTTCGTCGAGGGCACCGGGCCGAGGCCCATCACCTGCGGCTTGATCCCCGCAATGCCGTACCCCTTGATCCGGGCGAGCGGCTCCAGCCCCAGCTCCAGCGCCTTCCTCTCGCTCATCAGCAGCACCGCGCTGATGCCGTCGTTCGTCGGGCAGCTGTTCCCGGCCGTAATCCGCAGCTCCTGCCCGGTCGGGCTCACAATGCCCTTCACCGGCGGCAGCTGGCTCAGCGTCTCGATGTTCGTCCCGGGCCGGATGCACTCGTCGCGGTCGAAGATGATCATCGGCCCGCGCTCCGACTCCACCCAGTTGCCCTCGGCGTCGAAGACCGGGTCCTCCACCTCAAGCGGGATGATTTCGTCCTTATAGACGCCCTTCTCGTAGGCGGCCACCGCCTTCCGGTGGCTGTCGACCGCGAACTGGTCGAGCTCCTCGCGGCTCAGGTTGTACACCTCGGCCACGTTCTGGGCCGTCTGCACCATCGAAAGCACCGGCGAATAGTCGAGAATCTCGTCCGGGAAGGGCACCGAGAAGTTCTCGAAGTGGTCCGGAGCCATGTTCCGCTGCTCCGGCGTCTGCTCCAGCCGGCGCCGGTTGAACTCCGTGATCCGGGTGGTCGGGCCGCGCTGCCCGCCGCCGAGCTGCCGCCCCATCCGCTCCGCGCCCATGGCGATGCCGACCTCCGTCGCGCCCACCGCGATCGACTGCGCGATCCGGTGCAGCACCTCCATGCTCGAACCGCACTGCCGGTTCGTGTCGAAGGCCGAGATCTCCGAGGGCAGGCCGGCGAGCCGCGCGATCGTGTCCGCGCCGATGCCCGCCAGCTCCCCGGCGCCACCAACGTTCCCGAGGCCGATATCCTCGATCATCCGCGGCTGCACCTTCGGGTTCCGCTCGAGCAGCGCGCGCAGCACCTGCGCCCCCGCCTCATCGAGGCGCGTGGCCACCAGCTTTCCCCGCCCGCCGCGCGCAAACGCGGAGCGGACCCCATCGACGATGACGACGTTCTGAAGTTCCAAGGGCGTTCCTTCTTCCTGGGTTTCCCGGGCTGGGCCGGCATCCCCGGCCCGCAATGCTGTGCATGATAGGCGATCCTGCCCGGAAAGCGAATCGCCTTCGTTTGAACACGCCCGTCACCCCGCGCGCGACAGGGGATGTCGCCGGGCTCTGCTACCATCTTTCGCCGTCATGCGCCCGGGCATCCGCTTCGCGGCCCTCCTTGCTGCTGCTTCCGCTGCCCTCGGCGCGGCCGGCTGCGGCTTCGTCAGCGACCCGGCCCCCACGCCCACCCCGACCGCTACCCCGACGGCTACGCCCACCCCCACCCGCACGCCCAGGCCGACAGCAACCCCGACCCCGACAGCAACACCCACGCGGACGCCGACTCCCACGCCGCGGCCGCCGACGCCGACCCCGACCGCAACACCGACGCGGACGCCGACTCCCACGCCGCGGCCGCCGACGCCGACCCCGACCGCAACACCGACGCGGACGCCGACTCCCACGCCGCGGCCGCCGGCGCCCCCGCCCGGCCCGGCCTACCCCCCGCGCGCCGGCGGAGACGTCATCGAATCCTGCACCGGCTGGACCGACATCCCGGCATCACCCGGATTCAAGGTCCGGGTGGAGTGCGTCCGGTGGCGCTGGAACACGCTCTTCACCATCACCGTGCAGACCGACTATTTCGCCGATTTCGACTACCCGCTTCGCATACGCGTCGAAGTCGACCCTCCAAACGGCTTCTCGCAGACCGCCTCCGGCTACCTCTACTGGGACGGCCATTCGCGGGAGTTCGCCTGGCCGGGAGACTTCCTCACCTTCGGTGACCCGGTGACCGGAACGTACAGCATCACCGTAAAGGCCACCAACCAGGTCTCCATCGGATTCGTCACCATCGCCGCCGGCTCCTTCACCATCCGCTGAACCGCCCCGCCGCGGCTTCCTCCGCTACACTCACGCACATGGACCCCCGCACCCGCGCCGTCGCCGACTGGCTCGCCGAACGCCTCGCCCGGCACCCAGCCGTCCGGCGCGTCATCCTCTTCGGCTCACGCGCCCGCGGAGACCACCGCGAACGCTCCGACATCGAATTCGCCATCGACGCCCCCTGACGCCGGCCTAGACCGCCGCCTTTGCCCCGCACCGCGGGCAGAACTTCGCCTTCAGCGGCAGCTGCGCATTGCAGCTCAGGCAGCGGAGCTCCTCCCCCGGGCTCGGCAGCAGGCTCCCGCACTCCATGCAGAAGCGCGCACCGCCCTCGTTCCGCGCCCCGCAGTCGACGCAGAAGACGGGCGGCGCCGCCGCGACGCCGTCCCGCCCTCCGCCGCCCTTCCCCTCCTTCTCCCTTTCCTTCTTTTTCTTCTTGCTTCGGCGCTCGAACAGCTCCTCCAGCACCTCAAACAGCTCATCGACCATCGACAGCCTCCCTTGCCGGGCCGCCCGGGATCAGCCCGTCCGGGTCCATCAGCTTCCGCAGCTCCTCGAGCGAACAATCGACCGGCGGCACGAATGCGTCCGAGGGGACGATCTCGTCCGCCGGCAGCGGCTCGCCGCGCTCCTCGATCAGCCGGTGCATCGCCGCAAGGTGCTCCCGGAACTCGGTCGCATCCCCGCGGTTGATGTCATCATCCAGCGCCGCATCAATCCGGTTCAGCTCGTCGATGAGCGCATCATCGAGCCGCCACTGGCCGCGTCCCATCAGCCGCACAATCATCGGTTCGCCTTCCCCGCGGCCATCGCGGCCCGCAGCCGCTCCAGCTCCGCATCGATGCTCGCCTGCCGGCCCAGCGCCTCCAGCTCCCGGTCGATCCCCGTCGTCCCGCCGAGCGAATCCTCCAGCACCCCGCTCTCCAGCAGCTCCTGGATCGCCTGGCCGCGGCTCTTCAGCTGCGCGGTCCGGTCCTCCGCCCGCTGGATGGCATAGCCCACGTCCGTCATCTCCTCCGAGAGGCCCGTCACGGCCTCGCCGATCCGCACCGTCGCCTTCGCTGCCGTGTACTGCGCCTTCAGGACTTCTTTCCGGGTGCGGAACGCCTCAACCTTCGCCTGGAGCCGCTGCTCCGCCTGGACCAGCTGCTCCTGTTCCGCCCGCAGGTTCGCCACCTGCGCCTCAAAGCTCTCAATCTGCGCCTGTGTCGAAGCCTTCCGCTCCAGCGCAATGCGCGCCAGGTCTTCGCGTCCGTTCTTCAGCGCCTGCATGGCCTGCGCATCGAAGGTCGGCAGCTTCGCCCGGAGCTCCTCCGCCTGCAGCTCCAGCCGGCGCCGCGCGGCGGTCACCTCGACGATGCCCCGCTTCACGTCGCGAAGCATCTCGACCTGCTTCTCGTAGCTCAGGTCCAGCATCTCGCGCGGGTCCTCGAGCCGGTCCAGGGCCTTATTCGCCTTGGCCTGGAAGATCGCGGCTAGCCGCTTCAACATGGGGTTCCTCCCTTGTCCTTCCTGTCCCCGGGTCGCTGCCCGGGCGGTGATATGCCCGCGTTCGGTGCCGTCGCTGACACCTCACGATCGTAGCCGAACAGGCGGAAGCGGCGGGTCAACGGTTCGCCGCCGGTTGGTGGACTTCGGCGGGCGCCGGTTTCGGCCACCGCCACGAGGCGAGCAGCGCCGCCGCAAGCAGCCCGGCGATCACCGCCAGGCTTGCCAGCGACGGCACCTTGTACACATCGACCAGCAGCATCTTCGTCCCGACAAACACGAGGATGGCCGCCAGCGCCGGCTTCAGGAACCGCAGGCCGCCGAGGTAGCCGGCCAGCACGAAGTAGAGCGCCCGCAGCCCAAGGATCGCGAAGATGTTCGACGTAAACACGATGAACGGGTCGCCCGTCACGGCGTACACCGCCGGGATGCTGTCCACCGCGAACACCAGGTCCGTGCTCTCCACCAGCACCAGCACCAGGAAGAGCGGCGTCGCGTAGAGCACACCCTCCCGCCGGAGGAAGAACCGCTGCCCCTCGTACCGGGCCGTCACGGGAAAGAGCCGGCGCGTCAGTCGCACAAACCGGTTCGTTTCGAGGTCCGGTGCGTGCTCCTGGTCCTTCAGGAACTTGAGCCCCGTGAAGATGAGGAACGCGCCGAACACGTAAATCACGAAGTGGAGCGTGTGGATGAGGAACCCGGCCGCTGCAATCAACACCCCCCGCATTACCACTGCCCCGAGAATCCCCCAGAAGAGCACACGATGCTGGTACGCCGGCGGCACCGCGAACGCCCCGAAGATCAGCAGGAAGACGAAGACGTTGTCGACGCTGAGCGACTTTTCGACCAGGTAGCCCGTTAGCCACTCCACCCCCGCATCGCTGCCGCGGAGGAAGAACACGCCGGCGTTGAACGCGAGCGCCAGCGCAATCCATGCGACGCTCCAGGCGAGCGCCTCGCGCCGGGAGACCGCATGCGCCTCGCGATGAAAGACGCCGAGGTCGAGCGCGAGCATCCCCGCAACGATGCCGCCGAAGATGAGCCACGGGAGCAGGTCGGACACGGAACCCTTTCGCGGCCAGCAAAAAACCCTGGCCGCATCCCTCGTTCAGGATGTGCCAGGGTCTCACCCGGCGGAACCTCGCCTCCGCGGCCGGCGCCGAAGCGCGTGGTGACGGCCCGCAGATGCACCCGGGGTAGGGTGCCGGTTACTCCCCCTTGCACCATCGAGCGTAGCGGGCGCAGCCCGCGCGGGTCAAGCGAATCCCGAATTGCCGGCCGCCCATCGCTGCCGCGCTGCTTCCGTTGCCCGTGAGGCGCGCAAAGGCGCGGCCCGGTTCCGGGGTGAAGAATTGCGGCGCTGCGCGGGCGTTCGAATTCGCGGAGTGGCCGCGGTACGCGAGGTCAAGAGCCGGGGTTCACGTCGTGGGAGGCGTTCGAGAACGTCGGGCCGGTGCTCGCCGCGAACACTCAACGCGAGGCCGAAATCGGGTCAAAATTCGCACCCTGCCATTGGCGCCCGCGCGCGCAGCACACAGGGGAACTGGAGCCTCGACAGGGATTCGAACCCTGGACCTAGCGATTACGAATCGCTCGCTCTACCAGCTGAGCTATCGAGGCTCGCCTTCGCTAATCCTACCGCTTCGCCCCGCTTCGGTGAACCTTCCCGCGGCCAGCCCGAAGCGCTGGCCGGCGCAGGAAGCCAGCCTGGCCGGGGACGCCCTCGTGCAGCCCCGCAGCGTCCCTCCCCCGTCGCCCAATCGCCCGGCCGGCCTGTGGGGCGGGCCACAGCATCGCAGCTGTCGCTTCGGGCAAGTCGCCGCACGGACCGAAAACTTCCGGCGCCGCGACCGGCTGGCAGCGTGCGCTTCGGGCCCGGGGCCATGGCGCCGCAGCCTGAACCGCCTGTGCAACCACCTTCCCCGCCCGTTCCGTCGCCAATTGGCGACAGATTGCTGTCGCTATCGCAAGCCGGTAGCCAACACGCTATAATGCCGTGCCAATCGGGGCCTGTCCCCGGTGCGGTCGACTCTGGAGCCGGTAGCGTGGCCACCCTGTCCGAATACGAACGGCGTCTGAGCCAGGAAATTCCACGGCACACCCTCATCGGTGAAGTTCCGCTCGAGGAAGCTGAGCTCACTGACATCGCCAATCAGCTACGTCGCCTGCCAACTCATATCGTGCAGAGGCAATACCCGCACTGCCTGGCAGCGTTACTCGTTAATGTCGCCAAATTTCGATATGATGGAAATGAATACTGGCCCAAAGTTCGAGCGCTTTTAGATACACCAACCTACCAGATAAATCAGCCGGAACTTGGTCAGTGGTTCGCAGATTATCTTGAGCGGAATAATCTGCCAACGTTCCGACAGCTCGTTGAGGAAGGTGCATTACCTTACGTCACGCCAATTTTCGCCCATGCCATGGTTCCGCGGGCGCTGGTTCCATCCTTCATGGAGCACGTCATCTGGCCCAGCATTATCGACCCGCAACGTTACGGATATGACTTTTGGGAGATTCGCGAGCGGCTTATCGAAAATCACGCCGGGATCCCAATTCCGGTGTACAGGTTCGTCGTCTATGGCGGGCGCGTGGCCGAAAACGTTGTCCATCGCACCATGGATCTTGTTTATGGAATCGAAGATACCGGTCTCCCCTCCTGGTTCGTCGACCACGTAATAGCATGGATTGTGGGACGCGAACAGTAGCCGAGGAGGGTTCGTCAGAGATGGACGGCCCCTTCCCTCGTGTTCGACCCGGAATTCGTTCGCATGCTGCTTCGAGTCCCCTATATCGACAGCCCGCTAGTCCGCTGGAGGGTACAGCTCTCCGGGGGGTCGCAGTTCGATGTGCCCTGGAAGGAAAGCTGGAGGAGGTCAGCGCCGTACGAAGAGCTCCTGATCGAAGAGCCCTTCTCGTCGATCCGGCTATTCGCCTTTACTGAAAAGGGTTGCTGACGTCTCGCAGCTTTGAGGGACTATCGCCGGAGCGCCCGTTCCTGCTCTTCCATGGGAAATCGTTGAAAGCCATCAGCGGGACCCGGACCCTTTCCACCCGGAACTTCTTCCTCGTCGCCCCCGATGGGATGCGCGTGAAGGGCCCTGACGGAGAAATCGCCCCGGTCGAGGACCTTGGCGAGCCGGCCTCACGATGGCGGTCCATCGTCGCGAGGTCCTACGAGTTTCCCGACGATGTGCCGTACATCGCATTGACCATCCAGGGCAAAACATACGATCTCTTCGTCGACGCGGATGCAGAGCCGACCCTGGACTGCCCGGATCTGCCGGCCTGCCTGGAGCCCTACGGCGACGCCGCGCTGGCGTTTGAGACGAAACTCCCCACACTCGTCCTCCCCGGCCCTCCCGGGAGTCGTGACGTCGGCGAGTACCTGTCTGACTGGACAGTCTCAGTCCGTTCCGGCGATGGCATGGAACAGGGAAGGCTGTCGGCTGCCGAACTCTCGCCCGAGTCACTGGTGGGCGGTCGGGTGCGACTCCACCTCGAGGACCTGATCCCCGGCCGGGACGTTGGCAGGTGGCACCTCCGCGTCAATGGGCCGCTCGGCCGCAGCGCGGAATTTATCCTTGACCTGCTCCCTGACATGGACTTCCAGGTCGACGAGCATCCTGGTGTCGCAGGGCCAAACCTGGCAGTTTCAACGGTCGACATCACTACCAGAGACGGCATCAGCGTCCTCGAAGAAGGTGATTTCGTCGAACCGCCTCCGGGCGGGTGGCGGCTGTACGACCGCAACCGGAACGGGAAAATCCCGTTTACCGTCCGCGACATCGCGACCGGCCGGGAGACGACGGCGACAATTCGCCTGGCCGTCGCGCAATGGCGCTGGGCTGGTCTCGGCTTGGAGTCACCAGGCGAAAACACCCCTCTCCGGTTCGGCCTTGACGACCTGGCTTCGACGAAGGCCACAGTTCTGCTCGCCAGGGTTCCCCCGTCTTATGACGTCGAATTGCGGCTCGTTCAGCGCCCGGGGAGGCTCCTCCAAAGCAGGCGAGCAAGGGCGAAACAGCAAAATCATGCGAGATTCGCTGTCGGTGAGTTTCTGGACACCTTCGCAACGGCACCGCTTCGAGCTATGACTTCGAGCTGCAGCTCCTCTCTGCATCTGGAATCGCAGTTGGGCGCCCAGCCACGGTCGCCACGGTCGATACCTCAATTGCTATTGAAGAGGTATCCACCGCACATATGGGGCATCAGACATTGCTGAGCTGGCGCCAGAGTCGTGCTGTACCGGCAGCGAAGGGAACGGTGAGGTGTCTGACACGGCCATGGCAGGAGCCTTTTACCAGCCCTGTCGAGTACGACAACGGCACTGGCGTCGCCGGCGGAGCACCCGTAAACACACCCTCGCTTTCGGCAAGTGCCGCGAACCGTCGTGCCCGCTCCATCACGGTTCCCACATCGACCGGACACCGCTCCGGCCGATGCCGGAGTTCGACGAGCGTAGCTTTATTCGGAAGCCCGGAATGGTGCCCCGCGACCGCAAATGCTGCTTCAACACTGTTGTGCTCCACCGCCCACGCCGCCCCGTGCGCAGCGTGTTCGACCACCCAGTCGCGGCGTCGCAGCCGGTGCTCCTGGAACTCCTCGGAGTATTTCCCCAGGTCGTGCAGAAGTCCGGCCCAGCGAGCAGGCTCAGGATCGAGCCCGGCTTCGGCCGCAAACCTCGCCGCCAGCTCGCCAACGGCGAGCAGGTGGTCGCGAAGCGGCTGCCATTGGCCGTTCGGTCCGGTCGAACGTGCATAAAACGGCACGGGATCCTCCTGCCGATTTCTCAAGGCGCAGCATTCCCGGACAGGCGACCGACCTGCCCGCTCGGCCTCGCCCCCGCGTCACTTCGCACCCTGGTCCCGAACCCGCCCTACCGGGTGAAAACCCCGACCAGGGCGCCCGCCGATATCGCCCCGACCACGAGCAATCCGGCCAGCAGCGTCGTCCAGACCTTGCGAACCTGTGAATTTGCCTGCCGGACCAGCTCGGCCACCTGTCTGATCCCGGCGTCCAGCTGCCGGTGCTGCGCCTCCACTGATGCCTGGAGCGCGTCACGCGTTTGCGCGAGGCGCCCCTCCTGCTCCTCGGACAGCCGGTCCAGGCGCGCGACAGTCTCACTCCTCGCATTTGCGACAGCTGCCGCGAGCCCGGCGAGCTGGCCCTCGTAGCGTTCGAGCGCGAGCCCCAGGCTGGATGCCTGCTCGGCGGCTGCACGCGATGCCTCATCGAAGACACCTATTCCCCGGGTCAGTTCGGCACCAAGCAGCTCCACACGACGTGCGATGTCATGCTGGCCCGCGAGGAGCGCCGCCGTATCTGCCTCCCTCAGCGCTTCGATAAGACGGCCGATGGCGACCACCACATCGGTGAGTGTGCCAATCTGACCGCGAAGCTCCTGGGCGACGTCCGTTAGGGCGGTTGCGGCCTCGCTATAGTGCTCTGTCTCCGCCCGAAGCCGTTCAAGCCGTTCAGCCGCCTCGGCCACCACCTGCTCGAGGCTGACGAACTTCGATAGCTCTTCTTCAATGCTCATGCCGTTCAAACCCCGAGCACCCGGTCAATGCGCTCAACCAGCAAGCGCGTCGAGAGCATAGCGTACGGCACGGCAGCAAAGGCAGGCACTGCCCGTGCCAGGCCCCGGAGAAAAGAAACGTCTCCCTGCATGGCCGCGACGAGATCGAGGGCAGCGTCGCGTGCCACCTCGGGCCGCCGACCCATCGCCCTGATCGCAAGGCCGGCCAGCCCGACGAGTTCGTCCGGCGTGTAGCCGTACCGGTCCCTCGCGAAGTTCATCGCTGCGGTCAGGTTCTGGCGAATATCCTCCCGGTCCGGGTCTCTGGAGAGCCCCTCGGTAACAGCCCGCAATGCCAGCAGTACCGGGACATCCGGGTAGGACGTAAGATACCGGGCCACTGCCCCCCGGATGCGCTCCGCATCGTTCGGCGAGACGACGACGTCGAGGAGCTCTTCAGCATGCTGCATGGCGTCAGCCACCGTAGTGGACTGGATGATGCCTACGAGGAAGTCGTCGTACTCCGTCGTCGTCAGGTAGTTCAGAATGCGTTCGCGAAGACGCTCGCCGTCGCCCAGGCTCGCTGCCTCGAGCATCTCCCGCAGCGAGCGCCGCCGGGCGCGCTCAATATGCTCGTAGATAAAGTCGATCAGTAGCGAACATACGTCGACCAGGTAGTCGCGCCAGCGACGGCCCATCAGCGCGTTTACCCGTGCCTCATAGGCGGGCACCAGCCCGGCCTGGTAATCACCAATATAGGCCAGGAGATGTTCGCGCACGTCTTCGTAGCCCGTGTCTGCCAGCCTGACGTGAAACTCCCGCCGCACGTAGTCGACGGTATAGTCAGCGACGACACCGATGACCACCAGGCGATGCAGCGCTTTTTCTATGGCCTTCTGAGTTTCATCGTCATCCTGTCCGCGGCCCGGCTGCTGCATGAGGCCCTGCCCGCCCGGGCCTCGGGGCATGCGCCAGCCAATGACCACGTCGCGGGCCTGTCCGGTCTCGCCGAGTAAGCCCAGGGTGGCCTTTGTTACCTCCAGGTCCCGCTCCTTGCCCCGGAACGCCTGGACGTGGAACCAGAGTGCGCGGGTCACGTCATCGTCGGTGCCGTCGTACCGTCGCTGCTGGATGTGCCGGGCCAGTACGGTCACATCCGTGCTCGGGTCAAGGAGCTGCCGGTTCGCCTGGGGCCGGTCATCCGAGAGCACAATAAACGAGAGGGCCCGCTGCCGGTCTCGCCCGGCGCGCCCTGCCTCCTGGTAGTACGACTCGATCGACGCAGGGAGCCCGGTGTGGATGGTGTATCTGATGTTCGGCTTATCGATCCCCATCCCGAAGGCCTTCGTGCATACGAGTAACGGGACCTCGTTCCGCTTGAAACGGTGCGCGCTCAGGCGCTTCTTTCGTTTGGAGAGACCCCCGGCGTAAACGTCCGAGTGAATCTGCAGCTTCTCTTGGATCTCTTTTTGAAAGCGCAAGATCCCGAAGTTCCCGTTGATGTACGGACAAAAAACAAGACCCGACGTCGTATTGGATCCTCGTGGCTGGAAGAATCCATTTGATGCCAGTCCAAACCTTGATGGCAAACTGTTCATAATGCCGATCAACCTGTCGGCCTTCTCTTCTGACCTGCAGGTCATGATGTGGAACGCAAGCTCTCTCCGGTCAAAACTGGTCGGAGTAACAAGCGCGTCGTAGTCGAGGATCCCCAGCTGGCGCTGGACGTCACGCAACACGATATAGCTGGCGGTTCCTGTCAGGCCGATAAGCGGCGGGACGAAGTCTCCGTACTTGCAATAGTCGCGGGCGATTCTGCCGAGGTTGAGATAGGCCGTACGGAAGTCATGCCCCCACTCCGAAACGCAGTGGGCCTCGTCGATGGCAACCGAGCACACCGGCACAGTCGCTGTCGCCTGCCGCAGCGCGTCCCGGAATGACGCAATCTGGAACCGCTCGGGCGCGATATAACAATAAAGGTACCAGCCCCTGCCGACCGCCGTTACAGCCGCCTCGCGCTGCTGGCGGTCGCTGATGTTGCTCGTTATGCCAACGGCTCGGTCGATGCCAACCCGATCGAGGTTGTCCAGCTGGTCCTCGACGAGTGAGACGATCGGAGCCACGGCGATGCACATCCCGGGCAGGCAGATGGCGCCGAGCTGGAAGGCGATGGACTTACCGGCACCGGTCGGCAGGAGCACGAGGGTGTCCTTCCCCTCCAGGGTGCGCCGGACCGTCTCCCACTGGCCCTCCCAGAACGACGGCTTCCGGAAGACGTAGTTCAGCATCCACTCAGCGTCTTCGCGCTGCGGATTCTGCCTGCGGACCGGTGGTGCGGCCGTGACGGGCGGTGCCACATTGAGTCCGAGCGGGAGGTCGTGAATCACGAACTCGGCAGCCCCCGTGAGCACCGGGACTCGCCCCGAAAATCCGGCGCGTATGAGCACCTGGGCCGGCCCGGCAGGTGAAGATGGCAAGACAGCAGTGCTGACTTCCGGTCGTCCCAGGGGAACGCCGTGAAGTGAGGCGACCCGCACCAGCAGCTCCGCGAAACCTTCCACCGCTCGCGCGAGCACCAGCTCCAGCTCTGCCGGTTCAAGCTCTCGAACCAGACGTTCAGGTGGCTGAATGGCTACCTTCCATGGCGCGTCGTCGGGAAGCAGTCCGCCACGAAATGCCTCGAGGAGCGCAATCTGTACCTGGTGTGCGAAGCGCGACAGCCTGAGATGCACGACCGGCAGCGTGGGCTTGGGCACGGACGCCTTTGCCAGGAGCGTAGCCAGGTGGTCGAGAGCCGGGTCCGGACCGTGGTAGTCCGTACCGGGACGCAGCGGGAATACCTCCATCTCTCGCCACTGAGCCCATGCGGACGTCGTCGGTGCAGCGGCTGAACCATCGCCGGGCAACGTCACCGCGGTCAGGCGCTCGACCGAGGGGTGCGCAAGCACGATGGGCAGGTGGTGGCTTGTTCGCTCTCCGGCCTCCTGGAAGGTCGTCTTCAGCGTCATCCCCGGAACGAGCGTCCAGCCGAGCCTCCCGAAGCCCCCGTTGTCGAACCATTCCGCGAAGGGCTTCGCCTTGCCCCACACCTCCGTGTGCAGCGGCCAGGACGGTGGAATTGTGGGGTCGGCCGCAAGAAGTTCAACCGTCTTCCTGATGTCCTCGCTGCTGATTGTCTCTCGGTCGGGCACCGGCAGAGCTTCTTCAACCTGCGGGTCGACGATTGTCAGGGCCCCACGCGTAAGGATCTTCTCCACCACGCTGATGACGCTCGCGAACCGGCTGACCGTGTCAGGCGAAGACCGCAACGGCCAGTCGAGCCGCCACTGTGCGGCGGCGCGCCGCAGGCGCGGAGGCACGCTGGCGTCGTGAATCCGTTCGACCCATTCTCGAGGCAGACCGACGGCCTGGAACAGTCGGACCTGGAGGTTCGGACGAAGTGGCTCGAGCTCGACCTCGTGTGGAAGGTCCTCGGGATCGACATCGTCCTGGTCGTCCAGGGGTTCGTCGAGCAGGCTGTCATCAGTGGCTCCCCGACGCGCTCCTCCGGCCTCGCCGAACGGCCTGTTCTGTTCCCGGGGGCGCATTTGGGACGACGCCGGGGTCTGCGCGCGCTCCCCGTTGCTCTCGTCCACATACGGGCGGGTTCCTCGGCATTCCGGATAGCGCGTGCAGCCCCAGAACTGCGCGCCAGCGCTAGGGCCCGACCTCGCGGTCCTTACGACCATGCGGGCTCCGCACTGCGGACACGTCGGGTTCATCCTTCTGGGGCCTCGAAAGCAAGCCTGGGACGGGATAGTAGCAACTTCGCTGCTCGGCTGGCCAGAAATGTGTGCCCACCGCCCCCCAAAACCCCGGCTCCCCGCCCGCGGAATTTTCTCCGACAATCCCTGCGCGCAAACGACAGGAGGTGTCGCGGCCGTATGCGAGAATGCTATCGGCTCGTGCGCAGACATCCCGCCGCGGCTGCCCGCCCGGCTCAGCGAACCTCCCGTCGCGGCCCGTCATCTCCGCTCCCCGGGGCAGACGTCAAGGAGGCAACACGTGAACGTCGCCGCCCATCTGCTTGCGCGCCTGCGGTCCCGCCTCGTCCCGCGCGCCGAACGAAGGGTACACGGGTACGTCACTCCAGATGGCCTTTGGTTCGCCGTTCGCGCCCTCGAACGGGCAGCATCTGGAACCGTCGGCTACACGGCAGAGCCGTTCATCGAGGTCGACGACCAAAATCGGCTCATCGCTGCCGGCATCCGGTTCCGCGTGCCGGACTTCCAGGCCGTTTACACGCTCACCCTGCACTACCCGGCTGGCACCTGTACCACCGACATCGAGGTCCTGGTGGCTGGCGGCAAACCGGGCTCCGGCTGGTACCGCAACCGGCCCGGCACCCGGCCCGGAGAGCCCTGGTTCCCCCAGCCCGTCCCGGGCTGCATTCGCTGGGTCGAGCGGATGCAGGCCGCCGGCGCCCTTTCTCGAAACCTGGATGTCAAGGGCGTCGCGGGCGACCGCCGCCCGTAACGCCGGCCCGCCTCGGGCACCGCCCGGGACAGTCAGCTCTTGCAGCAGTGCCCGGTCCAGGGCCCCTCGGTGCGGGCTCTGCAGCCCACGGGGGCCACCCGGCGAAGGAAGAACGCGATGGACGCTGATTTTCTCGAGCTCATCAGGCGGCCGGTCCAGTGGCCGCGCGACGACCCGCACCTGGGAGGGGTCTACTCGCCAACGGTCGCCTTCACCGACACCGAGGGCATCGTGCCGACCACCTATGTCGGCTGCAGCGTGCCCGTCACCCTGCCGCTCCTGTTCGCCTTCGTGCGCTCGGGAGGGAACCCGATACCCGAACTTCGCGCCCCTCCGGGCGGGTATACCCTCTTCGAGGCAAGAAAGCCGTTCCGCAAGGTCCGATTCCTCTATTACCACTGGGACCAGGGCGGCTTCGTGTTCAAGGAGCCGGTGCCTGTCCCCGATGGCTGCGTCCTGCTCGGGCTCGAGTACACGCCCGTCGACCGGTATCGCCCGAGCAGCCTGACCTACCTCGTCGTACCCGAAAAGCTCACAAAGGCCTGGGTCGACGTCTTTCCCGAAAAACTCCGCCGCGCGTCCGGAAACCCGTAATCGGTGGCGCGCGCGGGTGGAACCCGATCGGCGATTCCGCCGCATCGCAAAGTCCCTCGTGTGGCGGTCTCCGCCCCCGCCGTCGCCAGGCTCCCGCAGCCCGCACACTCCCAAACGCCGTCCACCCGCCGGTAGCCCGCCCCGCACGCGC
The DNA here is from genome assembly GCF_002563855.1 of Tepidiforma thermophila. Taxonomy (NCBI): domain Bacteria; kingdom Bacillati; phylum Chloroflexota; class Tepidiformia; order Tepidiformales; family Tepidiformaceae; genus Tepidiforma; species Tepidiforma thermophila. The sequence continues at coordinate 278,911 of NZ_PDJQ01000001.1, read as the reverse complement.
GTAGCTCCTGCCGTTGCCGCTCCATTCCCTTCATTTCGGAGGTGCCGCCCGCAGTCCCGTGTTCGCTCTCGCAGCCTCCGGGTTGCCGGCAGGCGGTCCGCGCAGACCCGCCTGTGCACCGGCGCCGGTTGCACCCGGGAGCCCCTGCCCTGCCTCCCTGCCCGGGCCCCCGCGAGCGCTCGCGAGAAAGCCCCGACCCCGCCCCTCGTCCACCCGCCACGACCGGCCCGTCGCAGCCCGCATCGCCGCAAGCTCCCCCGCCGGAGCTGTTCTCCCATGGAGGTTGCCAATAAGGTCCCCACGAGCCTTCGCACCGTCCCCGCTCCCCGGTCCGACCCGCCGTCCTGAACCCCGCGCCCGTACGCCGCCTGCCCGCCAAATCGCCGTCCCCGTAACGCCGGCCTGGCCTTCGCCAGGGACCTGCCAGCCAGAAAGCACCGCAGCCCAGGGGACCCGCCGGGTCGCCGCGGCGAACCCGGCGCCCGCATCCGACCGAATCGCGATCCGTCACAACGAAAGGAGGAGCTGTTTGACGAATCCCATTTCCGGCGCCGGCCCGCTCCGCCGGGCCTGGGAGAAGACCGACCTCCCGCGCAACCATCCGCCGCACGACTACGTCACCCACTGCGAGACCGGCGAACTGGTGCTCATCTGGCCGTGCGGCCAGCACTACGCAGTCGGCCTGGACCAGCGCCCGCGGCGCAGGTTCCACCGCCTCCGCGCCGCGCTCGAACTCCAGTACGCCCGCTGGTTCGGCAGGGTGCCCGGCAGGTCCGCCCGGCTGCAGCTGCCCACGACCTGCAAAGCATGCCAGGTGCTCGGCGCCGACGACCTCTTCACCTGGACCAGGCTCTTCGACCTTATGCCGGACGATCACCTTGTCCCCATCGCCCTGCAGTACGCAGCCCAGACCGACGACGACTTCAGGATGGCGCTCGAGGAGGGCGGCACGAAGTTCGTCCCCCTGCCCCGGCGCGGCCCGCTCGCCATCGCCTCGCTTACGCGCAACGCCCGCTACGCCGGCCTGCACGACGGGACCTTCTACCTCATCCACTTCGACCCGACCCCCTACGGCCGGGAGCTCATGGAGCAGATGCTCGCCGACCTCGAATCCAGCACCCCCGGCTGAGCACCGGCGCCCCACGCCTCCGCCCTGCGGCCCCGCCCGGCATCCGCGTTTGCTCCAGCTCCCCCTCGCGTCCGTTCGCGACACCTGTCGTCGTCTTTGCGCAAAGGCCTTCCGGGGCCGCGGCCCGGCCGGGTAGACTGCCGCTGACCGGCCCCGCCGGCCCGCCGGCCCGGCCGGGAGTCTTGAGGAGTCTCGAAAGGATTGCCGTGCACATGGCGGATCTCGATGCACTGTACGAACGGCTCGCAGCGGCGGTGACGCTCCAGAACGACGATGCGGCAATCCGCATCCGCGCCGAGTACGAACCGCAGGCCGGGACAGGCGCCAAGGTCTTCCCTCCGACCTACATGGAGAGCAATGGGACGCGCTACCACTTTGAGCGCCGCTGGTCGCCCGAAGGCACCCCCGTGGAGGTCGTCGTCCTCGACTCCTACCAGTCCCAGGCCAACCGGTGCGAAGCCGCCCTCGACCGCGTGGCCGACCGGCTCGGGCTGCCCCGCCTCCTCATGCGGTTCACCCACGATGGCGTGACGATTGAACTCTCGAACCTGGCCGCCCCGCACCGCAGCCGCGACGCCTACTTCCTGGACAGTGTGGTCGGTGGAACTCCCTTCTTGGTTACGCCGATGGGTAAGGAGCTTGATCAGGCATCCGTCGATGACCTGACGCCCCTCTTAATCCACGTGCCAACGGATCTTGTTTACGGATTATGGGATTCCCATCTTAAGAACAGGGATTTGGCGCTAAAACTGGCACGCTCTTACACCTCGGAGATGATTGGCTGGGAGCCGATGCGAGGAAAGCGCGCTGCAACGAAAGGCGACCCGCTAAATCTGCCAGGCGAAGATGTGGTGGACAGGAAAGCATGGAGGCCATTTGAGACCGAAACTAAGAAGAAGAAGGAACAGACCGGCAAGGAGGAGAAAGACAAACTCAATCAACTCGGCCACGGCATGATTCCGGCTGCGCCGAATGAATCCATCGGTGGTGTTGCCGTCCGCAGCATTTCCCGCCTCGGTGTCCTCTCGCTTATCGGGCTCGCGCAGCTCCGCTTCCGCGACGAAGAGATAAACCGCGCCGGTCGGACTGCGCTTGCAGCACTCGCCCTCGCCGGCGACCGGCTCGCCTTCGGCGGCGCCGGCATCCACCTTCGCTCCGGCTCCGACCTCGTCCTGCGCAGCGAGTCCATGGAATGGGTCCAGCGCGGCGCCCGGACCGAGCCGCTGGAGCTCACAACGGATGATGCGCTGCAGCTGGTCGACCTCGCCCGCGAGCGCCTCGCCGCTGCCGGCGTTCAGTGGTCGCCCGAGCCCGTCGTTCTCTCGCCATCGGGGCCACTCGCCGAGGTGATCCGTAACGTCCTCACTGCCCGGGGCCTCGAAGACGCCGAGGCTTGAGCATGCTCGCTCTTCGCTGTCAGCTCCTCGGCGATACCTTCGAAGGTGGGGCGCCCGATGACCCGGGGGCTCCGGAGTGGCCGCCCTCCTGGATGCGCCTCTACTCAGCGCTCGTTGCTGTGGCCGACCATGCCGTCCCGTCCGAGGTCGCCCTGCTCGAAAAGCTCGAGCAGCTTAAGCCGCCCGCCATCGTCGCCGACCCACCGGCGCTCGCCGACGCTCCCGAGATGGCATTTGAACGTCAGGCCTGGGTCCCGACCAACAAAGTCGAAGGCAAAGATACGGCCACGACGCTCCCTGGAAGGAAAAACGGCGCTCGCGGCTGGGCCCGTTTCGTGCCGCGCTCCCGCGACATCGTGTACGCCTGGGATGATGACGCGCTCTCGGAATCGGAGCGCGCCGTCCTGGCGGCACTCTGCCGCCGCGTCCCCTACCTCGGGCGCTCAACATCCCCGGTCATCGTCGAAGTGGTCGAATCCAGCCTCCCGGAAGAGGGTGTCCTCGTCCCCTCGAGCTCCCAGGAAGAAGCAACGGCCGATCCGGGGCTGCCGACCTATCCGGTCCGCACTCCGTTCAACGGCGCCCTTGCCGCATTGCGGGCCGCACATGAGCGAAAGGTCACCGGAAAGGCAGGCGACCCCTGGGCTATCGGCGCCTACGTCGACTACCGGCCGCTCGTCCGCCAGTCACATGTTCCCACCATCCGCGGGCCGTACCGCGAGCTGGTCATCTTCGCCCTGGAGGGGCCCCAGCGCGACGGTCGGCACGCCGTGGAGTTCACCGACCTGCTCCGCAAGGCGGTCATGGCGAATCTCCCCCGGCCGCTCCCTGCCGTGCACGGGCACGGCCCGGGCGACGCCCCCCGGTGCGCCTTCCTTGCCCTGCCCTTCGTCGGCCACCGCCACGCTGATGGCCACATCATCGGCCTGGCTGTCGCCGTCCCGGAACTCGAGCCGGCCGACCTCCGCGACCTCTGGTGGGCGCTCGGCGCAACCGCCGAACGCGGCCTCTCCTCACCCTCCCTCGGCCAGTTCTCGTTGCGCCGGCTGACGCCGCTCGAACAACGTCGTGCCCCGCTTGCGCTCCAGGCCTGGCGATGGAGTCGGCCGTCCGATACCTGGGTGACAGCATATCCCGCCGTGCTTGACCGCTTTGTGAAAGATCGCACCGAGATTCCTGAGCTGATCCGGCAGACCATCCGGAACTCCGGCTTCCCCGAGCCAACGGAGTTCCAGTCCGCACTCAGGCCGTTCGACGGGACCGTACCCGGCGCCCTCGACCTCGCCCCGTGGGAAACCACCCGCCCGGGCCACAAAGAAGGCTTCCGCCCGTACCGGCACCTCTACCTCCGGTTCGCGGCGCCCGTCGAGGGCCCGGTGGTCATCGGGTCTATGCGGCATTACGGCCTTGGCCTCTGCGTCCCCGTCACCTCACCCGCTACCTCCGCAGCACGTGAGGTCGGACCGCGCGATGCTTGAGCCAGCGGCCTTTCCGGAATTCTTCCGCGAGGTGACCGGCCGGGAGCCATTCCCCTGGCAGGTCCGGCTCGCCGAGCAGCTCTGCACCGGGAACCCTCCAGCCCTGGTCGATGTCCCCACCGGCCTCGGCAAGACCTCGGTCATCATCGCCTGGGCCTTCGCACTCGCCGCCGAACTGGAAGGCAGAGCGGAGCGACGGCTGCCGCTGCGACTGGTCTACGTCGTTGACCGCCGCGTCATCGTCGATAGCACCTACGAGCTCGCCCGCCGGCTCGTCGAGCGGCTCGACCCCGCCGCACCGGCCGGCCCGGTCGCTGCCCGCGTCGCCGCCGCCCTGCAGGGCCTGGCCGGCGCCGATGCCCGGCCCCTCGAGGCCGTCCGCATGCGCGGCGGCGTCACCTGGGATGCCCGCTGGCTCGACCGCCCGCACCAGCCCGCCGTCGTCGTCAGCACCGTCGACCAGTTCGGCTCCCGGCTGCTCTTCCGCGGGTACGGCGTCACCCCGTCCATGGCGCCGATCAACGCCGCGCTCTGCGGGCTCGACGCCTGGGTCGTCGTCGACGAAGCCCACATCGCCGAGCCGCTGGCCGAAACGCTCGACCGGGTCCGCCGGCTCCAGCGAGCCGCCGCCGAAGCCAGCCTTCCCCACCTCAAGCTCACCCTCATGAGCGCTACAGCCCGCACCGCTCTTGCCGGCGGTCTCCGCCTAACCGCGACCCTGGAAACCGAAACGGCCGCAGGTTCAGCGGCCGCCGAAGTGGCGCGGCGACGCCTGTCCGTCCCCAAACCTGCCCGTCTTGAGTCGGTCGATGTCCGCGGCAAAGGCATCGAGCGCTACCGAAACCTCGGTGCCCAGCTCGCCGAACGCCTGGCGAGCCTTTCCAAACTGCCCGGCCGATACGCCGTGCTCTGCAACACCGTGCAGGCCGCCCGGTCAGCCTTCGAGCACCTCGAGAAGCATCGCCCGGGCACGAACTGGCTCCTCACCGGCCGCGTCCGCGAATTCGAGCGGGAACAGCTGGTTCCCGATGTCCTCTCCCGGTTCGGCAGCGGGACACCGGCCCCCGCTGACGCGCTCAACCTTGTCGCGACCCAAACGGTCGAAGTCGGCGCCGACCTCGACTTCGACGCGATCGTGACCGAGTGCGCCCCGCTCGCATCTCTCATCCAGCGCTTCGGCCGGGTCCGACGCATGGGCGAACCCCACGCCGCAACCTCCGCCGTCATCTACTGCCCGCAGACCCACGACGACGACCCGGTGTACGGCCCGGCTACCAGGTCGACCCGCGACCTCCTCGAGCAGGTCTCCCCCGGCGAAAACGTGGATTTCTCATACCGCGGAGTCCTCCAGCTCAGGCAGGCGGCGCCCCCAGGCGTCGAAATCGAACCCCCGTTCATACCGGTCCTCCTGGGCGCCCACGTTGAGCGCTGGGCCCAAACCTCGCCCCTGCCTGCCGTCGACCAGCCCGTCGCTCCCTTCCTCCACGGATTCCAGCGCGGCGGTGCCCCGCAGGTCTACATCGCATGGCGGGCCTTCCCCCAGGGTCTCGAACCTGGAGAGTGGGCGGGCTGGCTCGATCTCGCCCCCCTCAGCGACTGGGAGACCGTCGCCGTCCCCCTCGCCGAGGCGCGCGCCTTCCTCGCCGGCAAACCATCCGAGTCCATCGATGCCGATATCGAATCCGCCGCCGAGCAGGCCGGGAGCGAGCCCCAGGCGAACGGCCAGGTCGCCCGCGCTGTCATCTACGCCGGGCCCGACGAACCGCCCGCCCCCCTCAAATATCCCGAGGAGATCCAGCCAAACGCCACCATCGTCGTCGACAGCCTCGAAGGCGGGCACGACCGCTGGGGATGGAACGGCCGCCGCAACGACTCCGCCGCCCCCCGGCCAGTGCCCGATGTCGCCGACCTCGCCCCCTCCCGCCGCCGGCGCTCCCTTCGCCTCGCGCCGTCCATCGCCCTCTCCCACGCCACCGATCCGGAGGCCGAAGCCCGCATCCTCGACGCCTGGGCCCGCCTCGACCCGGAGGACCTCGACAGCACCGTGCCCGCCATCTGCGAGGCCTTCGCCTCCCTCGTCCCCGAGCCCCTCGCCGACCTCTACCGCGACGCCGCCGAGGGCATCCGCAACAAAAGCTGGGAGGCCTTCCTCCCGGCACGCGACCCGGAGACCGGCCAGTGGCGCGTCGCCGAAGCCGACAAACCCGTCGTCCGCCTCGTCGAGCACGCCAATGTCGCAACCAGCGCCGACCGCTCCGACGACGACGCCCTCTCCACATCGCTCTCAGCCTCCGAACCCGTGCCCCTCATCGACCACTGCACCCGCGTCGGCGGCCTCGCCCGCGACTTCGCGGAGCGCCTCGGCCTCGCGCCGGACCTTGTCCGCGCCGTCGAACTCGCCGGCCGCTTCCACGACATCGGCAAAGCCGAACCGCGCTTCCAGGCCGCCCTCTACGACGGCGATGCCCTGGCCGCCCTTGCCGGCACCCCCCGCGCCAAGTCCGGCCGCGACCCCCGCGACCCCGTCGCCCGCAACGCCCACCGCCTCGCCGGCCTCCCCCAGGGGTTCCGCCACGAAGCCGTCTCCGCCCGCCTCGTCCGCGCCCTCGCCCAGGCCCGCCCCGACCTCTTCGACGGCGTCGACCTCGACCTCGTCCACCACCTCGTCGTCGCCCACCACGGCCGAGGCCGCCCCCTCCTCCCGCCCATCGACGACGCAAACGCGCCTCCCACCAGCCTCGAAATCGAGGGTGCCGCCCTAACCGTCCCCGGCGAGCGCTACCAGGTCGACTGGGAACACCCCGCCCGCTTCGAACAGCTCAACCAGCGCTACGGCTGGTGGGGCCTCGCCCTCCTCGAAACCATCGTCCGCCTCGCCGATATGAAGGACTCCGAACTCGCCGCCCGCGGCGCCGAAGCCCGGCCCGGCGAGGTGCCGCCCCGTTCCGCCAGCCCGCTGCCAGCCGGAGCGCCCCATGCCTGACATCCATGCCCCCGCCCTCCGCGGCAACGATCCCCTCGGCTTCCTCGCCGCCCTCGGCGTCCTCGCCCTCTCCGAACAGGGCGAAATCAAGCCCCTCCGCCTCCGCTGGGAAGGCGGCACCGCACCCTACGCCGTCTTCGTCACCGACGCCTACGCCGGCACCAGCGACCTCGCCGATGACCTCCGCGCCGTCGCCCGGCGCCTTCTCGAGGCAGACGCCGCCATCCCCGGCTGCCCGCCCGAATTCCCCTACCGCAACCGGCACCCCGCAGACACCGCCAAAGGCGCCGACCCCATGCGCATGTCCCGTGAAGCAGCTCGCGCCACCTGCGAAGAAGCCGCCCGCCAGTGGGAATCCGGCAACCCCTGGTTCGCCCGCTGGGTCGCCGCCCTCCTGGCCCCCGGTGCGCTCGATAAAGACGGCCCCGATGGCCGCGTGCGCCTGACCCCCTTCAACGCCCCGTTCGGCCAAATGAAATTCCGCGACTCCTACTACGACCAGGCCTGCCGGTACGTCGCCACCACGCCCGGCATGCCAGGGGACGCCCTCCTCGGCTGGGTGCGCCTCGACGGCTATACCGGCGCCAACCTCGATGCCCGCGCCATCCGCGAAGCCCCCGTCAGTACCGCCGGCGTCCCCAGCAACGCCGGTGCCCCCTCCCCCACCTGGCTCGCCGTCATGGCCTTCCGCTTCTTCCCCCTCGCCGATGACGGCCGTATCCGCACCGCAGGCTGGCAGGAAGTCCAGCTCTACCCCGGCGCCACGCGCCGCTCCCTCGTCTGGCCCGTCTGGCGCCCCCCGCTCGACCCGCCCGCGGTCCGCGTCCTCCTCAACCATCCCGACCTCGCCGTCCTGGCCCCGCCCGGCGGAACGCCCCGCATCGCCGGCGGTGCACGCCTCCGCGCCCTCGGCATCACCGGCGTCTACGGCTCCTCCCGCCGCACCCGCACCCAGGGCGACGGCCCCCTCGGCCCCGCCATCCTCCTCTGGCCCGCGCACCGCCCCGCTGTCCATCGGTCTTAACAGGCCGAACATATTTATGTGAGTAGCCTCGAAAACCCCACGGCCGCCGCCCCGGCCGACGTCGACCCCGTCCCCGAACCCGACCCCGCGCCCCTCCTCCCCGCGCGCATGGTCAACGAATTCGTCTACTGCCCGCGCCTCTTCTACCTCGAATGGGTCCGCGGCCTCTGGGCCGATAACGACGACACCGCCGAAGGCTCCGACCTCCATCGCCGCGTCGATACCCCCGCCGGCACCGCCCCCGAGCCCGGCCCCGGCGTCCGCCAGATCGCCCGCGCCCTCGAACTCAGCTCCGAAACCCTCGGCGTCACCGCCAAAATCGACCTCGTCGAATTCCTCGACGATGCCGCCCGCCCCGTCGACTACAAACGCGGCCGCCCCGCGCCCACCCCCGCCCGCGTCTGGGAACCCGAACAGGTCCAGCTCGCCATCCAGGCCCTCCTCCTCCGCGAAGCCGGCTACCAGTGCCGCGAAGGCGTCATCTACTTCGCCGAGACCAACGAACGCGTCACCGTCCCCATCACCCCCGACCTCGAAGCACGCACCCGCGCCGTCATCGCACAGGCCCGCGAAACCGCCGGCCAGCCCGCCGCGCCACCGCCCCTCGTCGATAGCCCCAAGTGCCCCGCCTGTGCCCTCGTCAGCTACTGCCTGCCCGACGAACTCAACCTCCTCCTCCACCGCAGAGCCGCCCGCCCCCGCACCCTCATCACCCGCGAACCCCCCGCCCGGCCCCTCTACCTCCTCGGCTACGGCACCCAGCTCCGAAAAGACGGCAACCACTTCACCGTCACCACCAAAGACGGCGAAACCACCCGCATCCGCCCCATCGACATCAGCCACGTCGCCGCCTTCGGCACCGTCACCATCTCCACCAGCGCCCTCCACGCCCTCCTCGCACAGGAAACCCCCATCGCCTGGCTCACCCGCGGCGGGCGCTTCCTCGGCCTCACCAGCGGCCTCATGGGCAAAAACATCCAGCTCCGGCGCCGCCAGTTCACCCTCACCGAAGCCGAAGCCCTCGAGCTCGCCCGCGCCTTCGTCATCGCCAAGATCCGCAACCAGCGCACCCTCCTCCGCCGCAACAGCCGCTGGGAAATCAACCGTACCCTCGAACTCCTCGCCGATGCCGTCGCCCGCGCACGCCTCGCCCCCAATAGCGACGCCCTCCGCGGCATCGAAGGCTACGCCGCCCGCCTCTACTTCAACGCCTTCCCCGCCATGCTCCGCCGCGACCTCCCCTTCACCCCCGGCGACCTCTTCCGCGGACGCAACCGCCGCCCCCCGCGCGACCCCGTCAACGCCCTCCTCTCCTTCGCCTACACCCTCCTCACCAAAGACCTGGCCGTCCAGGCCCAGCTCATCGGCTTCGACCCCTACTGGGGCTTCTACCACCGGCCCAAATTCGGCCGGCCCGCCCTCGCACTTGACCTCGCCGAAGAATTCCGGCCCCTCATCGCCGACTCCATCGTCATCACCGCCCTCAACAACGGCGAAATCACCTCCGCCCACTTCCGTCGCATCGGCGCCGGCTACACCCTCACCGACGACGGCCGCCGCACCTTCCTCCGCATCTACGAACGCAGGCTCGAACAGGAAATCACCCACCCCCGCTTCCGCTACCGCCTCAGCTACCGGCGCCTCCTCGACCTCCAGCCCCGCTTCCTCGCAGCAGTCCTCCTCGGCGAACTCCCCGCATACCACGGATTCGAAACACGCTGAGCACACGCCCATGGAACGCCGACGGTATCTCGTCGCCTACGACATCGCCGATGACCGCCGCCTCCGCGACGTCTACCGCGAAATGCTCGGCTGGGGCAGCCGCCTCCAGGACTCCGTCTACCTCTGCGACCTCACTCGTCCCGAACTCATAAAACTCCGCCGCAAACTCCTCGAACTCATCGACCGCGACGACGACAGCGTCGCCATCTTCGACCTCGGCGTCCCCACCAGCAGCCGCGCCGTCGTCCCCGAAATTCTCGGCCGCCCGCCAAACCTCCCCCAGCAGGGCCCCGCAATCTACTAAGCTCCCGCCAGCCGCACACCCGGCCACCTTCGAGCGCCAGCTTGACGAACCCGGTAGACTCGAACCGCTCGAACGGGCTGCGGACCTTAACAGGCACCAACATCGAATCTGGACAGCCGCCTCCCGCGGCGTGGTATCCTCCCGGGAGGCGCCCGGCGGGTCCCGGAGACTCCGCATCAGCCAGGGGCGCTCGAAACACCCCCGGCCGAGCCCTTTCTTCCGGTCCATTCCCAATTCGGGAGAGGCCCGTTGCAGGGCTTCATGGGACCAGCGTTTCCACCATCAACAGATGGTGGCTTCATTGAGGGGGAGAAATCGGGTGGCTAATACTCGGTTCCAGCGAGTTTCCACCATCAACAGATGGTGGCTTCATTGAGGGCCCTCCAGAAATGGCGGCCGCACATGCCGTCGTGCTCGTTTCCACCATCAACAGATGGTGGCTTCATTGAGGGTACCCGAGCGAGCGCAGGTGCCGGGCCAGCCTGTCGGGTTTCCACCATCAACAGATGGTGGCTTCATTGAGGGTTCATCACGACGATCCTCCCATCAGGAAGCACGGAGTGGTTTCCACCATCAACAGATGGTGGCTTCATTGAGGGGATCGGAGGGTTCACCGGTGCCTAAGGCAAAGGTCACGTTTCCACCATCAACAGATGGTGGCTTCATTGAGGGCGCCAACCAATTATCGCGGCTTTCGCATCTCGGCTCGCGTTTCCACCATCAACAGATGGTGGCTTCATTGAGGGGACGGCGAGCTCGTTGGTCTGGCGGGCGGCCCTGCCCGCGGTTTCCACCATCAACAGATGGTGGCTTCATTGAGGGTCGGCGAGCAGCTCCATCCTGGCGAGAAAGACGTCGAGTTTCCACCATCAACAGATGGTGGCTTCATTGAGGGGCATCGATCTCAATCGTGTCCCCCGGGAACACAGCAGTTTCCACCATCAACAGATGGTGGCTTCATTGAGGGCAAGAAGAGCAAGGTCTCTAAGCGCGGCGGCATCAAAATGTTTCCACCATCAACAGATGGTGGCTTCATTGAGGGGCGGCAGCAAAGAACAGATACCGCACGCCGCGCCGTTTCCACCATCAACAGATGGTGGCTTCATTGAGGGATCAACCCGCCGTAGTAACCCGCCGTAGCAAATTTCGGGTTTCCACCATCAACAGATGGTGGCTTCATTGAGGGTAATGGTTCTCCCGGCAACCCAGGCTCTCGCGGCGGTTTCCACCATCAACAGATGGTGGCTTCATTGAGGGCGCATCTGCCAGTCGCTGGCAGGCGAGGGGGCCATCCAGTTTCCACCATCAACAGATGGTGGCTTCATTGAGGGCCGCCGTCGGTCTAGTGAGCCGTGTGCCGCTCAACCGCTGGTTTCCACCATCAACAGATGGTGGCTTCATTGAGGGTCGACCTGCAGCACCGGCAGATGCAGATCCTCAGTCGTTTCCACCATCAACAGATGGTGGCTTCATTGAGGGAAAACCGCCGTCTCGGCCGTAGGCGGTTTGGCGGCAGAGTTTCCACCATCAACAGATGGTGGCTTCATTGAGGGGCCATGGAGGGAGCACGCCCCCCCTGTCCGCCTGATCCACGTTTCCACCATCAACAGATGGTGGCTTCATTGAGGGCGGTCAGCTTCTCGTCCGGGTTCGCCACGCCCCCGCGTTTCCACCATCAACAGATGGTGGCTTCATTGAGGGGCCATGGAGGGAGCACGCCCCCCCTGTCCGCCTGATCCACGTTTCCACCATCAACAGATGGTGGCTTCATTGAGGGCGGTCAGCTTCTCGTCCGGGTTCGCCACGCCCCCGCGTTTCCACCATCAACAGATGGTGGCTTCATTGAGGGGCCTTAGGCACCGTACACCCCCTGCACGGTAGGCCGTTTCCACCATCAACAGATGGTGGCTTCATTGAGGGCACCAGCCACCACTGCCACCTTCTCGTCGCCCGAGCCCGTTTCCACCATCAACAGATGGTGGCTTCATTGAGGGAAGAATACTCTAGGATCACCTGGACCCTGCCGTAAACGTTTCCACCATCAACAGATGGTGGCTTCATTGAGGGATCATTCCCCCTCAGTTGCCGATGATTGCCTGAAACAGGCGGGTTTCCACCATCAACAGATGGTGGCTTCATTGAGGGTGCAGCTTCAAGCCCGAACGATCGGCACAGGGCCCCGTTTCCACCATCAACAGATGGTGGCTTCATTGAGGGGACGTTATTGTACAAATCAACGGCGGTTTTCTCGACCAAGTTTCCACCATCAACAGATGGTGGCTTCATTGAGGGAGAATCGCCGAACCGATATGCAGGGCCGCACTTTCGGCGTTTCCACCATCAACAGTTGGTGGCTTCATTGAGGGAGGCCTTCCGGCCTACTCGCCCTCGTAGACCTCCACGGTTTCCACCATCAACAGATGGTGGCTTCATTGAGGGGGTTCCGAGGAGGGAGATACACCCCTCGAAAAAGTCGTTTCCACCATCAACAGATGGTGGCTTCATTGAGGGGGCGGGGCCTGCGGCAGGGTCTTGGCGATGATCTTCTCGTTTCCACCATCAACAGATGGTGGCTTCATTGAGGGCGAATTCGGCCGTCTCGCCCGCGCGCGCAAAAGCAGCAAGTTTTCACCATCAACAGATGGTGGCTTCATTGAGGGATCAGGGACTCCAGCATGTTCGCCGCCCAGGCCCGGAAGTTTCCACCATCAACAGATGGTGGCTTCCTTGAGGGCGGTCGGTCATCGGCTTACCCCGAGCGTACGGCTGCCAGTTTCCAACATCAACAGATGGTGGCTTCATTGAGGGGATCATGGGTTCGGCGGCTTCCTTTGCCACCTACAACCTGTTTTCACCATCAACAGATGGTGGCTTCATTGAGGGGAACAGCTCATTGATGAGCTCTCGCTGCCATGGCAACAGGTTTCCACCATCAACAGATGGTGGCTTCATTGAGGGTCTGCACTATTCCTGAACTAATCGTGACTATCGATGCGGGTTTCCACCATCAACAGAGGGTGGCTTCATTGAGGGAGGATTTCGCTGCGACCAGCGCAGCAACCGCGCAGTACTTGTTTCCACCATCAACAGATGGTAGCTTCATTGAGGGCCGCCCGCAGCCATCATCGCTGCCGGACTCACTGCCGTTTCGACCATCAACAGATGGTGGCTTCATTGAGGGTCGGCGCTCCCAAACGGTCCTCGTCCGCAGCTGCCCGAGTTTCCACCACCAACAGATGGTGGCTTCATTGAGGGAAACGGTGCGCGGGGACAGGTTGCCGTCCGGGCGGGAGGTTTCCACCATCAACAGATGGTGGCTTCATTGAGGGACCGGCACGCTATCCGGCGTGGATGGGACGTTTTCCGGCAGTTTCCACCATCAACAGATGGTGGCTTCATTGAGGTCACCGATACCTGACCATGAGGAACCATGACGACATCGTTGCCACCATCAACAGATGGTGGCTTCATTGAGGGGTGATCTGGGGCCGGGGTTCGCCGCGCTGGTTGGCGTTTCCACCATCAACAGATGGTGGCTTCATTGAGGGTGGATCCGGTCTTTGAACTCCCCGGCGGGCAGGTCAGGTTTCCACCATCAACAGATGGTGGCTTCATTGAGGGGGCTCCGTCGCCGAGGCCCTGGCCGAGGCGCCGCGGCTGGTTTCCACCATCAACAGATGGTGGCTTCATTGAGGGGACGCGGGGCTCGACGACGAAATGACCAAATGGCCCAGCTGTTTCCACCATCAACAGATGGTGGCTTCATTGAGGGGTCCGCGGCTTGCCGCCTTTGTAGCGCACGAGGCTGCCGTTTCCACCATCAACAGATGGTGGCTTCATTGAGGGTCGCGCTCGCCTGGGTCGTTCGGCCGTCGCGCGCCCTTTAGTTTCCACCATTAACAGATGGTGGCTTCATTGAGGGCTCGAACAGTCGTTCAAGGCTGCTACGGCTGGCGCGGGTTTCCACCATCAACAGATGGTGGCTTCATTGAGGGCGATGTCCTGCGCGATGGCAGACCCTGCCGCCATGCTCGTTTCCACCATCAACAGATGGTGGCTTGATTGAGGGGGCGGTCCGGATGGTCAGCCGCTCCGCGTCCTCGCGGTGTTTCCACCATCAACAGATGGTGGCTTCATTGAGGGTAAATGCCGCGCCGCTGGAACCCCCTCAACCAGCCGGGTTTCCACCATCAACAGATGGTGGCTTCATTGAGGGACGCTGCCCACCCCCAGGATCACGTTGTGGCCGTGCGTTTCCACCATCAACAGATGGTGGCTTCATTGAGGGACGCTGCCCACCCCCAGGATCACGTTGTGGCCGTGCGTTTCCACCATCAACAGATGGTGGCTTCATTGAGGGCCACACGGCGCTTCACCGTGCAGATCACGACATACGAGTTTCCACCATCAACAGATGGTGGCTTCATTGAGGGACGTACTCGTCCGTGCTCATCCCGGCTCGACGAGCGCCGTTTCCACCATCAACAGATGGTGGCTTCATTGAGGGAGGAGAAGGCCGGCCAGCTCACGCACGCGGGCTCCTGAGGTTTCCACCATCAACAGATGGTGGCTTCATTGAGGGGCCCAGCGCCGCGATGGCAAGCCCACAGCCATCTGGCTGGTTTCCACCATCAACAGATGGTGGCTTCATTGAGGGCGCTGGTCCATTGCCAGCCTTGCAAGCTGCACCTGCTCGTTTCCACCATCAACAGATGGTGGCTTCATTGAGGGTGGTGTGGCGATGGGATCACAATCTGGAAGCGATCCGTTTCCGCCATCAACAGATGGTGGCTTCATTGAGGGACCAAGCCTCTTGCCGAAAGCGCCGCCGAAGGCGGTAGTTTCCACCATCAACAGATGGTGGCTTCATTGAGGGCTCTTCAGTTTGTAAGGTACGCGTGAAGCCGGGCGGCTGTTTCCACCATCAGCAGATGGTGGCTTCATTGAGGGGGCCGAACAGGCGGCCGCGGCCGCGCGCGCAAACTGGCGTTTCCACCATCAACAGATGGTGGCTTCATTGAGGGGTCAGGCTGCTGGTGCCGCTCGGGGATGCGGGGAGTTTCCACCATCAACAGATGGTGGCTTCATTGAGGGGGGTTGTCGGACGTTCGCCGCGGGACGCGGAGACGCTGGTTTCCACCATCAACAGATGGTGGCTTCATTGAGGGGCCGTACTCGGTGACGCTCACGGGCCTGCCGTCCGGGTTTCCACCATCAACAGATGGTGGCTTCATTGAGGTTGCGCCCGCTAGCGATTCGGCCATGACCGCATGATGTTTTCACCATCAACAGAGGGTGGCTTCATTGAGGGGTCTATTAAGGCTGAGTGCCCGGTATGCAGGGTCCCCAGTTTCCACCATCAACAGATGGTGGCTTCATTGAGGGCTATAAGCAGGATGCAGAAAGCAGCCGTTCGCATTCGAGTTTCCACCATCAACAGATGGTGGCTTCATTGAGGGGAGCTTGCTCCCTCTGGAATGATCGCGACCGCTTTGCAGCCGGTTTCCACCATCAACAGATGGTGGCTTCATTGAGGGTTCTTGCCCTCAAGGGATGAGCCGATTTCCCGGAAAAGGTTTCCACCATCAACAGATGGTGGCTTCATTGAGGGTCCAGGAGAAGCCGTTCAATGACGGCGAACCCGTAAAGTTTTCACCATCAACAGATGGTGGCTTCATTGAGGGCCCTGTAGGTTTCGCGCGCCCGTTTGCGATGCGACCGTTTCCACCATCAACAGATGGTGGCTTCATTGAGGGATGATGATGTTGACGCGCGGGTTCGACGGCGGCGCCGCCGTTTCCACCATCAACAGATGGTGGCTTCATTGAGGGCGTTCTCCAACACGATGGCGAAAAGGCGGCCGCGCAGCGGTTTCCACCATCAACAGATGGTGGCTTCATTGAGGGGGCGCCGGGCCATCAGGGCTCGCGGCGGCGTGGGCGGTCGTTTCCACCATCAACAGATGGTGGCTTCATTGAGGGGGCGCCGGGCCATCAGGGCTCGCGGCGGCGTGGGCGGTCGTTTCCACCATCAACAGATGGTGGCTTCATTGAGGGGCCGTCAAGCCCCTTCGGCACAAACTCGTACTTCTCGTTTCCACCATCAACAGATGGTGGCTTCATTGAGGGTACCGGTACAACGTCGGTCTCGGCGACACGATGTTTGGTTTCCACCATCAACAGATGGTGGCTTCATTGAGGGCGCGTACACGACGGGGAAGATGAAGGGCCCGTGTGGGTTTTCACCATCAACAGATCGTGGCTTCATTGAGGGATCGCGTTCGTCATGGTCGACCGCAGGCCACCCTTGTGTCCACCATCAAAAGATGGTGGCTTCATTGAGGGGCGCGTGGATGACGGCCACCCACGTGGTCGGGTCAGTTTCCACCATCAACAGATGGTGGCTTCATTGAGGGATCGAGCGCCTCTGCCGCCTGTCTGATGCCGAGTGGGCGTTTCCACCATCAACAGATGGTGGCTTCATTGAGGGCAGGCTCGCGCGAAACGCTACGGCGCCAACAACTCGTTTCCACCATCAACAGATGGTGGCTTCATTGTGGGGGCGCGCACTGCTGGCATCCTGACCATCAACGAAATGTTTCCACCATCAACAGGTGGTGGCTTCATTGAAGAGCCTCTGAGGTGCCCCAGGCGATGGAGGTGCTGGCGTTTCCACCATCAACAGATGGTGGCTTCATTGAGGGGCGGTCATTGCCGGTGTCCAAGTCGGCGCCACCGATGTCGGTTTCCACCATCAACAGATGGTGGCTTCATTGAGGGCTGCTGACGTACGGGGCGCCGCCGGGCGGGGCCACGGGGTTTCCACCATCAACAGATGGTGGCTTCATTGAGGGGACGCGAGGAGTGTACATCGTGCCGCCGATAGTGACGGTTTCCACCATCAACAGATGGTGGCTTCATTGAGGGCCTTGCTTCCTCCCTGCCACGTGCGAACGCCTGCCCAGCGGTTTCCACCATCAACAGATGGTGGCTTCATTGAGGGCTGTTCGGCGAAGTGCGGGGCATCGACTCGGCCCAGCGGTTTCCGCCATCAATAGATGGTGGCTTCATTGAGGGGGAGCGCTCCTCGGTTTTGGCACCGGCCGTTCGGGTACCTACCGAACGAGACGCTCGCTGTGCCGTTGTGGGCAAACGGAGTGTGCGACTCCCCGGCAGCCCTCTCGTCCGGTCCAAGCCCCATTCCTCATATGCCTAGCAGTTAGGCCGCGGTGTGTAAGCAGACCCTCTGGGCCCCCGCCCGGCGCGTTGCCTGGCTAAGATCCAGTCCGTCCTAACCGTCGCCGGAGATGCAACATCGCAATTCCGGGAATGCCAGTTGCCCGTCTCCGCCCCGCAACCCCCTTGACACCCTCCAGCCCCTCTCCCCACAATCCCGCCGCTTCCGGGTTGGCGCCCAAAGGCTGGGTACCAGGCGGTGTCGTGAGCGGCGACCGGCTCGAGAGCGGACTCTCAGCCAGGAGTGCGCCCGGTGCCTCCACGTCCCTCGCTGGCCGCCCTCGCCGCGGCCTTGCTGCTCGCCATCCTCATCACCGCCATGGCCACCGGAGCCGGGGCCACGACTGCAACCCGGACCATTCGCGTCGAGAAGGTCATCATCGATACCTACGGTATCGCCCCGCCTGCCACCTTCACCGGCACCATCACCAACGGCGGCGGCTCCGGTACCGACGCGTCCTGGTCGGTGTCGATTGGCCAGCTCTTCCAGGACTTCAATGTTCAGCAGAACCTCGAGCACATCGTGACCGAAGAAACCCCGCCGTCTGGCTGGACCCTCGGTGGCTATAAAGTGCTTTCACGAACCACCGATCCCTGCCCGGCGAGCGGCTACATCGGCACCTCGGGCGCCATCCCTCCCGGGACCGGTAACCAGAAAGTCTGCGTCCGAAATACCTTCACCGGCGGCGTCCTTATCGTCGGCGCTGCGCTCGACCCTGCATCAGCAAGTCCGACGGAGCCAGCCGTCATCTCGGGAACTTCCAACCAGGGTGCAACCGCTGTCGCCAGCTGGAGCGCCCCGGTTGGCTCGTTCGGTGCGCCCGTTGGCCTCGCTGCCGGAAGTTACGCCCTGGCGACGTCGACACTGCCGGCGGGCTGGAGCGCCACTGGCTGGGCCGCCGGGTCGTACGGAACCTCGCCCGCCTGCCCACCCGGGGACGCAGCCTCCTGGAATGCAGCTGCGCCGACCTTCGCAATTCAGGCCGGTCAGCGGACGGTCATTTGCGTCCGGGTTGCCTACGATCCCCCGACCCCGACCCCGACCGCCACCCCGACCCCGACCCCGACCGCCACCCCGACCCCGACCCCGACCGCCACCCCGACCCCGACCCCGACCGCCACCCTGACCCCGACCCCGACCGCCACCCCGACCCCGACCCCGACCGCCACCCCGACCCCGACCCCGACCGCCACCCCGACCCCGACCGCCACCCTGACCCCGACCCCGACCGCCACCCCGACCCCGACCCCGACCGCCACCCTGACCCCGACCCCGACCGCCACCCTGACCCCGACCCCGACCGCCACCCCGACCCCGACCCCGACCGCCACCCCGACCCCGACCGCCACCCCGACCCCGGATCAGGTGCGTGCACCCGTCCAGGCCTCACCCACCGTCACCATTCGTGTCCTCAAGACGCTGAACGTGGTCGGCTTCGAAGCTCCCGGCGCGGGCTGGCAGTTCACCCTCGAAGGCTGCGGCGTCGGTCCGCTGACCGGCACGACCGGCGCGGACGGCGTAGTCGAATTCCCGGACCTTCCGCCGGCGATCGGCTGCTGCTACACCATCACGGAGACGCTTCAGCCCGGCTGGACGCCGCAGTTCGTGACGCAGACGGTCCAGCCGCGGGGCGGCGAAACCGTGACGGTGGAGTTCCTCAACATTCGCGACTTCAACCCGCCCTGCGTCGACCCGGCCGACCCGCGCTGCGTGCCCCCGCCCCCGCCTCCCACCCCGCCAGCCCCGCCCGCAACCCCTGCCCCGCCCGCGACGCCCGCCCCGCCGGCGCCGATTGAGCAGCCCACGGCATCACCCAGCCCGTCGCCAGCTCCGTTCGTGACCACCATCGCCGGCGCCTCGGCACCCGGCTCCACGCCACGTCCGCCCGCCACCGGCAGCGGGGCTTCCGCCGCAGGTCACTCCGGCTGGCCGCTCACGGCCGGCCTGTTCCTCGTCGCCTCCGGCCTTGGGCTCCTGGCCCTCGCCCGCCGCCGCGCCTGAGTCGCAAATTTTCACGGAATTCCTATGGATTTCGGCCCGCGCCGTCCACCAAACTTTCGCTGTACGGCAACGGATGTCGCGATTGGGTGTAAGACTCGGGGCGCACGGCGGTCCAGATCGAGTCAGCCCCGGTCCAGTCCGCTGGCACGGCTCAAGCTATCCCGTTTCTCCCAGGAGGCCGGAACGCAGCATGCGCTCCAGTATCGGAGTTTGTCGCTCCCTCACCCGTCCTATGGCACTCGTCGCCATGGTCCTCCTTCCCCTTGCCGCCTTTGGCGCCAAAGCCCGGGCTGTCGTCCTCGATGGCCCAGGAGTCGCCCCGGTCCAGGCGGAACAGGCCACGCTCCTCGTCTGCAAGCAGGTCGAAGGTGTCGACCGTCTCGAGCCTGAAGCAAAGTTCGCCATCAAGGTCTCTGATGGGTACGTCGGCGACAACTTTTCTCCGGTCATCACAACCCCGGGTCCCAATGGCGCTGTCTGCGCGAAGTTCACCTTCGCCACGCCGACGAAGGTCCTTATCTATGAAGAACCCCAGGCCCCCTGGACCGCCTTCTTCACCCACCAGCCGCGCGGCGGCAGCGTTTCTACCCCCGCGCCGCTTCCGGCCGAAGGCGCCTTCCTCTACCTCTACCCCGGCGCCTGCGCCCTCCAGGAGCTGAAGGAGCCGAATCCCGGCCCCGGGAACGACCCCGACTGCACCGTCACGATCATCAACCGCACCGGCAGCGCCGCACAGCTCGACGCCTTCTCGCTGACCAAGACGCCGGTCATTCCGGTCGTCGATGACCCGGCCGACATCGCGTTCGATATCGTCCTCTCCAGCACCTACAGCCTGCGAACGCCCGACTCGCTGCACATCAACTTCTACGACCCCGGCGTGTCCGTCATCGACGGCCCGCACGCCGTCAAGGCCAGCTGCGGCACGCCCCCCATGCCCTGGTTCGAATACGGCCTCGCGTCGTTCGCCCTGCGCAACGACGAATGCAAGGCGTTCACTGACGACGTCAATGGTCTCGAAATCCGCTTCCGCGTCCGCCCGGCGCAGCTTCCGCAGCGCACCTGCGAGGACCAGGTCATCTCCAACACTGCCATGGTGCATCTCCTCGCCGAGACGATGCCGTACTCGACGTACCCGAAGGTCGACGTCAGGCTCGAGGCCTCAGCCTCCGTCATCCTCAAAGGCGACCCGGCCCGCTGCCCGGTCACCATCCGCGTCCTCAAGACCCTCAACGTGGTCGGTTTCGAAGCTCCCGGCGCAGGCTGGCAGTTCACGCTCGAAGGCTGCGGTGTCGGACCGCTGGCCGGCACGACCGGCGACGACGGCGTGGTCGAATTCCCGGACCTTCCGCCGGCGATCGGCTGCAGCTACACCATCACGGAGACGCTCCAGCCCGGCTGGACGCCGCAGTTCGTGACGCAGACGGTCCAGCCGCGGGGCGGCGAAACCGTGACGGTGGAGTTCCTCAACATCCGCGACTTCAACCCGCCGTGCGTCGACCCGGCGGACCCGCGCTGCGTGCCCCCGCCGCCGCCGGCCACGCCCACCCCGACACCCCCGCCGGCGACGCCGAACCCGTCCCCGACGCCCGCCCCGCCGGCGCCGATTGAGCAGCCAACCGCTTCGCCGACCGCGTCGCCTACCCCGTCGGTAACCAGCATCGCCGGCGATGTCACGGCCCAGCCAACGCCCCGGCCGCCCGCCACCGGCACCGGCGCGCCCGCAGCCGGGCTTGCCGGCTGGCCGCTCGTGGCCGGGCTCGTCCTCCTCGCCTCCGGCCTCGGCCTCCTGGCCCTCGCCCGCCGCCGCGCCTGAGCCGCGTCGCACCCATCCTCCCGCGGGCGCCCGGCAACACCCCGGGCGCCCGCGGCTCGTCCTCGCCCGAACCGCCCCGCACCCCGCCTTGCCAGCCGGCCCGCCAGCTGGCACGATCCCCTGCCACCACGATCACCGGAGCCCCGCGTGACCACCGACATCGATATCGCCTGCCTCGCCGATATCACCCGCGCCCACGCCGCCGCCCGCCCCAGCGCCGTCGCCCTCGTCTACCAGGGCCGCGAAACCACCTACCGCGAACTCGACGAGCGCGCCAGCCGCGTCGCCAACGGCCTCATCGCCGCCGGCCTCGGCCCCCAGGCCCGCGTCGCCTACCTCGATAAAAACTCCGACCGCTTCTTCGAAGTCCTCTTCGGCGCCGCCAAGGCCAACCAGGTCATGGTCGCCGTCAACTGGCGCCTCGCCCCGCCCGAAGTCGCCTACGTTATTAATGACGCCATGGCCGAAGCCCTCTTTGTCGGCCAGGACTTCTTCCCCGTCATCGAAAAGGTCCTCCCCGAACTCCGGACTGTGAAGAAGGTCATCGCCATCGATGCCCCCCACGAAGGCTGGGAGCACTACCCCGAATGGCGCGACGCCCAGCCCGCCGATGACCCCCGCATCCCCAGCGGCGAGGACGACGTCGCCATCCAGATGTACACCAGCGGCACCACCGGCCACCCCAAGGGCGCCCAGCTCACCAACGGCAACTTCTTCGCCCTCCTCCCCGGCGCCGTCCGCGAATGGGGTCCCCGCTGGTCCGAAAACGACGTCAACCTCGTCGTCATGCCCCTCTTCCATATCGCCGGCAGCGGCTGGGGCATCGTCGGCCTCTACGCCGGCGCCAAAGACATCGTCCTCCGCGACGTCGTCCCCGCCGAAATCCTCAGGGTCATCCCCGAATACCGCGTCACCCGTGCCCTCTTCGTCCCCGCCGTCATGCTCTTCCTCCTCCAGACGCCCGGCGTCCAGGAGACCGACTTCTCCAGCCTCCAGTTCATCGCCTACGGCGCCTCCCCCATCCCGCTCGACCTGCTTCGAAATGCCGTCGCCACCTTCAAGTGCCAGTTCGCCCAGCTCTACGGCCTCACCGAAACCACCGGTACCGTCACCTACCTCCCGCCAGAGGACCACGACCCGAACGGCAACCCCCGCATGCGCTCCTGCGGAAAGCCGCTCCCCGGCGTCGAAGTCCGCATCGTCGACCCCGAAGGCCGCGATGTGCCGCTCGGCCAGGTCGGCGAAATCATCTGCCGCTCGAAACAGGTCATGAAGGGTTACTGGAACCTCCCGGAGGAGACCGCCAAAGCCATCCGCGACGGCTGGTTCTACACCGGCGACGCCGGCTACATGGACGCCGACGGCTACGTCTACATCTACGACCGCGTCAAAGACATGATCGTCTCCGGCGGCGAAAACGTGTACCCCGCCGAGGTCGAATCCGCCCTCTTCGGCCATCCCGCCGTCGCCGATGTCGCCGTCATCGGCGTCCCCGACGAGAGATGGGGCGAAGCCGTCAAGGCGATCGTCGTCAAAAAGCCCGGGATGGACGTCACACCCGAAGAGCTCATCGCCTTCGCCCGCGAACGGATCGCCGGCTACAAGGTACCCAAGTCCATCGACTTCGCCGAAGCGCTCCCGCGCAATCCTTCCGGCAAGATCCTCAAGCGTGAACTCCGGGCGCCGTACTGGGCCGGCCGAGAACGCCAGGTCAACTGACGCCGCCGGCCTGAATGCCGGCGCAGTCCCGTCCGAAACTCAGAGTGTGGAGACGTTCAACGGCGTCGCCTCCCGCCGGCGTGCCCCGCGCGTGCCCGCCGACCTCCCCTGCCGCCTCCTTGCCGGCGGCACCGTCATCGCCGAGGGCGCGCTCATCGATATCTCCATGGCCGGCGCCGCGGTGACCATCCGCCAGCCGGTGCCCGCAGCCGACCACTTCGTCCTCCGCCTCGAGACGCCCGGCGGCGACTGGAGCGCCGACCTCCCCGCGGAGGTCGTCGCAGTCGACCCCGACCCCTTCGGCGGGCTCATCGTCCGCCTCCGCTTCGAACGCGACCCCCAGGCCGCCCGCGCGCTCGCCCCGCTCGTCGCCGCCCTCCGCCGCCGCTTCAACGCCGGCCAGGCGCGCATCGCGGCCGAGCGGCTCGGGCTCTACGGCCCCGCTCACCTCTTCCGCCGCGGCGCCTGAACGGCCCGCTGCTACGCCAGCCCGAGCAGCCGGTCGAGCCCCACCACCAGCTCACGCCGCCCGAGCACCTCGCGAATCGCCAGCAGCACCCCCGGCATAAACGAATCCCGCCCGGTGCTGTCCTGCCGGATCGTCAGCAGCTGGCCCTGCCCGCCGAAGATCACCTCCTGGTGTGCGACCAGCCCCGGCAGCCGCACCGCGTGGATCGCCACCCCGCCCAGCTCCGCCCCGCGCGCGCCGGCCACCGTCTCCACCTCCGGCTCCGGGTGCACGAACGGACGGCCCCGCGCCGCCACCATCCCCTCCGCCGTCGCCTTGGCCGTTCCCGAAGGGCTGTCCGCCTTCCCGTCGTGGTGCAGCTCGATAATCTCCGCGTGGTCGAAGAACCGCGCCGCCTGCTTCGCGAAATGCATCATCAGCACCGCGCTGATCGCGAAGTTCGCCGCAACCACCGCCCCCACGCCCCGCGCCCTGGTCTCCGCCTCCAGCCACCCCATGAACTCCGCGCTCAGCCCCGTTGTCCCGATCACGAGCGGGATGCCCCGCTCCAGCGCCGCCTTTGCGATGACCGGCGTCCACGCCGCGTTCGTGAAGTCGACCACCACGTGCGGCTTCGCTTCGTCCAGCCCGACCCCGGCCTCCCGGAACACCGGGATGCCGTCCATCGCCCCGCGCTCGGCCAGGGCATCGATGTACGCCACCGGCGTCATGCCCGGCTCCGCGAGCACCGCTGCCGCAACCTGCCGGCCCATCCGGCCCGTCCCGCTGATCACCACCGAGAGCTCAGTCACGGCCGGATTGTAGCCCCTTCCGCCCGGTCAGTCCGCTCCGCGCGCCAGCAGTGCCAGCATCTCCCGCACCTGCCCCGCAACGAAGCCGGGGTCCTCCATCGGGATGAAGTGCGAGTACTGCGGCACCGGCACATCCTCCCCGCGGACGAAATGCCGCGCGAGGTCCGGCGACGTCGGCGAGCCGCTCATGTCCATCGGCGCATCCGCCAAACGCTGCCGCGCCCGCAGCACCCGCACCGGCACCGTCACCCGCGCAATCGCGTCGTACACGTCGTCGCCCTCCGGGTCCGAATAAGCGCCCGCGTAGACCGCCGCCTCGATCCGTGGCGGACACGCCAGCACGTAGCCCTCCCCCTCCAGGTTCGGCACCAGCCCATAGGTGCAATAGTCGCGCAGCACCCCGGGGTCCCACCGTGAAAACGGCTCCCGTCCGCGGAACCGCTCGAACATCTCCTCCGGCGAACTCCACGCGTTCCGGCGCCGGGCGGCGAAGTGCTCGTCCTCAGCCATCTCACGGCGGAAGCCGCGCGGCCCAATGACCGGGTCCACCAGCAGCAGCGCCCCGAACGCGCCCGGCTCCAGCGCCGCCGCCCGCGTCACCGCGTACCCGCCCTTCGAATGGCCGACCGCCAGCGCGCCGCGCAGCCCCAGCGCCCGGACCGCCGCCGCCACGTCGCGCCCGAAGTGCGACCACCGGTACGGCGGCTCCGGTTTGTCGCTCAGCCCGTGGCCGCGCATGTCGACGGCGATCGCCCGGACGCCGGGCAGTCGCCGGATCACCTCGTCCCAGCACCGCGCATGGAACCCCGTCGCGTGCGCGAAGAACACCGCCGGCTCTGCGCCGGCCCATTCGTACGCCTGCAGCTCAACCCCGTCGCCCGGCACCCGGAAGGCGCGGGGCGCGTCAGTTCGCATTCCTTCGTTCATAGCGAACAGTCTAGCCCGGCGGCCCGCAGCGCACCTGCTACCCTCTCCCTATGACTCTCCCCCAGCCGCTTGCCGACGTCCTCGCCGTCCTCGCCAGCACGCCCACGACCCTCGCCCACCTCGTCGCCGAAGCCGATGACGCCCGCCTCGACGACGCCGACCGCGAGGGCTGGACGCCCCGCCTCTGGCTCGCCTGGTTCCGCGACGAAGAAGTCCTCGCCCTGCGCCCCGGGCTCGAGCGCATGCTCGCCGAGCCCGAACCCGTCCTCCACGTCCTCGACCGCGCCGCCTGGCCGGCCGGCCGGCACCGCACCCGCGACCGCAAGGAGCACATCCTCGCCGACTTCGCCCTCCACCGCCAGTCCACCCTCGCCATCGTCCGCGCACTCGAACCGCGCCACCTCGAACGCCGCGGCCTGCTCGCCGGCGAACCGGTCACCGTCGCCGCCTACCTCGAAGGCTGGGCCGCCCACGACCTCGCCCGCGTCCGCCGCCTCGAAGCCGCCCTCGGCGAAACCCTTGCCGACGTCCTCGAACGCCGCCGCCGTATGGTCGAAGAGTACCGCCGCGTCGACGAAGGATGAGGGGTGCGCCGCCGCCAGCCGGCCACCCGTCCCCCCAGCTGGAAGCTGGGAGCTTGAAGCTTGACAGGCCGAAAGCGCCGGCCACACTCGCTCCCAGCTCCCAGCTCCCAGCTCCCAGCTCCCAGCTCCCAGCTCCCAGCTCCCAGCTCCCTCGGGGCGGCACCGAGGTCGGGCGGGGCTCCCTCCTCCCTCAGGGCGGCGGCAAGGGCAGCTGCGGGGCCCCCTCCTCCCTCCTCCCTCGGGGCAGCGGCGAGGCCGGGCGGGGCTCCCTCCTCCCTCCTCCCTCACCGCCTCCGCGACAGCCACGCCCGCACCAGGTGCAGCTCGTCGTAGCTCACCGCATCCCCCAGCCGCTCCTTCAGCGGCTTCAACGACCCTATGGGCTGCCCGCCGGCCGCAGCCCGCACCAGCTCCACCTTCTCCGGCGCCACCAGCCCCTCGAGCGACGGAATCGCCCCCGCCGCAATCAGCTCCGCCAGGTGGCTCACAATTGTCGCCGGCGCCATCGCCCGGGCCTTCGCCATCTCCCCGACATCCCGCAGGCCGTCGGCGTACAGCGACAGCGTCTCCCGCACCGTCGGCGCGAATGCCGCCGCCTCCCGCACCGCCGGCCGGGTGAAGCGCCCCGGCGCCGCCGGCCGCGGCGGCACCGAACCCGCCGCCGCCCGCGTCGCCGCGAGGAACTGCTCCCCGTACCGTTCGAACTTCATTCGCCCCATGCCCGGCACGGCCAGCATCTCGGCCCGGTTCCGCGGACGCCGCCGGGCTATCTCCCGCAGCACCGCATCCGAGGCCACGATGTACGGCGCCACCCCATCCGCCTCAGCCAGCGCCCGGCGGATCGCCCGCAGCTCCTGGAAGAGCGCCTCCCCGGCCGCCGGCCTGCCGCCCGCCTCGCCGCCGCGTTCCCCCGCGAGGCACGGCCCGCAGTTCCCGCACGACGGCGGCGGCGTCTCCCCGAAGTACTGCAGCACGCGCGCCCGCAGACAGGTCCGCGACTGCGCGTACGCCTCCATTGCGTCGAGCTTCCTGAACGAGTGCTCGCGGTGCGCCTCCAGCATCGCCGTATCGATCAGCCCCTCGCCGTCCGGCCGCGTCGCGGCCAGCGTCCATCCCTGCTTCACCGCCACCCCCGACTCAACCAGCGCCCGCACCGCCGCATTGAACCCCGGCTCGTCCTCCTCCCGCATGAGGTCGCGCACGTGCACCCGTCGCCCCTCGGCCGCCGCCAGCGCCCGGTAGATCTCGAGCACCCGTTCCGCCGAGGGGTGCGCCATGTCGATGAAGTACTCCCGCAGGCTCCGGTCCCGCGGACTGTAGAGCAGCAGGCAGCGCGCCGGGTCCCCGTCCCGCCCGGCACGCCCTGCCTCCTGGTAGTACGCCTCCAGCGAATCCGGCAGGTCGTGGTGGACCACCAGCCGCACGTCCGGCTTATCGATGCCCATCCCGAACGCGTTCGTCGCCACGATCACCCGCACCGCATCCCGCGCGAAGGCGTCCTGCACCCGCCGCCGGTCGGCGTCCGCCATCCCCGCGTGGTAGGCCGCGCAGCGGATGCCGCGCCGCTGCAGCTCGGCGGCCAGGTCCTCCGTCCTCCGCCGCGTCGCGCAGTAGACAATCGCCGAAGCCCCCCGCAGGCCCGCCAGCTCCTCCGCCACGGCTTCCGCCTTCTCGCCGAGGCTTCCGACCCGCAGCGTCTCCAGCCGCAGGTTCGGGCGGTCGAACCCCGCCACGTGCACCGCCGGCTCACGCAGCCGCAGCCGCTCCAGGATGTCCTGCCGCACCAGCGGATCAGCCGTCGCTGTCAGCGCCACTGTGGGCGGAAACCCGAGCCGCTCCCGCACCGGCCCCAGGTCGCGGTAGCTCGGCCGGAAATCGTGCCCCCACTGGCTGATGCAGTGCGCCTCGTCGACCGCCAGCCGCGCGACCTCCAGCCCGCGCAGCGCCGCAAGGAACGCGCCCGACTGGAACCGCTCCGGCGCCACGTAGAGCAGCCGCACCCGCCCCTGCGCGCAGGCCGCGAGCACCGCCCGCTGCTCGTCGGCCCCCTGCATGGAGGTAATTGCCGCCGCCGGCACTCCCATCGCCCGCAGCGCATCGACCTGGTCCTTCATCAGCGCCAGCAGCGGCGACACCACGAGCGTCAGCCCCCGCTCCAGCGCCAGCGCAGGCACCTGGTAGCAGATGCTCTTGCCGCCGCCGGTCGGCATCACGACGAGCGTATCCCGCCCGGCCAGCACATCGGCGATCACCGCCTCCTGCCCCGGCCGGAAGCTCCCGTAGCCAAACACATCGCGGAGCACCGCCCGCGCCCTTCCCAGCAGTTCACCCGGCACAGCGCCCCAGTATAGAACACCTGTGCGAAACCCGCCCCGTTCCGCCCCGCCGTCCCTCCGCCCCGGCTTGAAGCCTGCCGCGTCCCCGGCCTCCCCTTCCCCGGCCTGGAGCCGGGAGCTCGAAGCCCGACCGGGCATGCGCCCGCATCCTGCCCGCTCCCCGCTCCCACCTCGCACCTCCCACCTCAAAGCTCCAAGCTCCAAGCTCCCGGCTCCCCGGGGCAGGGCGTGTGCCGGGCGGGTGCCGGGCGGGGCTCCCTCCTCCCTTTTCCCTCCTCCCTCGGTGGGGCAGGGCGTGTGCCGGGCGGGGCTCCCTCCTCCCTTTTCCCTCCTCCCTCGGTGGGGCAGGGCGTGTGCCGGGCGGGGCTCCCTCCTCCCTTTTCCCTCCTCCCTCGGTGGGGCAGGGCGTGTGCCGGGCGGGGCTCCCTCCTCCCTTTTCCCTCCTCCCTCGGCGGGGCCGGGCGGGTGCCGGCGGGGCTCCCTCCTCCCTTTTTCCCCCTTCCTCGGTGGGGCAGGGCGTGTGCCGGGCGGGGCTCCCTCCTCCCTTCTCCCTCTTCCCTCCCTTCTCCCTCCTCCCTCTTTCAGCTATCCTGCCCCCGGCACCGGGACCGCCACCCATGGCCCGAAGCCAGGACGGTTCATTACCCCCATGCTCCTCGCCTTCGATATCGGCAACACCTCCATCCACATCGGCCTCTGGGACGGCGAAACCCTCGTCGATACCTGGCGCATCGGCGTCGAACGCGAAAAACTCCCCGACGAATACGGCGTCCTCATCCTCTCCCTCCTCGACTACAGCGATATCGATGCCCGCGCCGTCACCGCCTGCATCATCGGCTGCGACGTCCCCCCGCTCATCCCCACCTTCGAGCAGGTTTGCCGCAAGTACTTCCGCGTCGAACCCCTCCTCGTCGGCCACGGCCTCCGCACCGGCGTCCGCATCCTCTACGACAACCCCCGCCAGCTCGGCGCCGACCGCATCATCGACGCCGTCGCCGCCAGCCGCCTCTACGGCACCCCGGTCATCGTCGTCGATTTCGGTACCGCCACCGTCTTCGATGCCGTCAACGAGCAGGGCGATTACCTCGGCGGCGCCATCGCACCCGGCATCGGCATCGCCAGCGAAGCCCTCTTCTCCCGCGCCGCCATGCTCTACCGCGTCCAGCTCGAACGTCCCCCGGCCGCCATCGGCAAGAACACCGTCCACGCCATGCAATCCGGCATCCTCTTCGGCTACGTCGGCCTCGTCGAAGGGCTCGTCGCCCGGTTCAAGCGCGAACTCGGCGGCAATCCCCCCGTCGTCGCCACCGGCGGCCTCGCCTCCCTCGTCGCCTCCGAAACCGACTGCATCGATATCGTCAACGGCGACCTCACCCTCATCGGCCTCCGCCTCATCTACGAACTCAACCGCGACCGCGACTGACCACCGGGGGTCCGCCCATGTCCGACTTCACCCCGCGCGACCTCCCCCTGCAGGGGCGCCACATCGTCCTCGGCGTCACCGGCTCCATCTCCTGCTATAAAGCCGCCGACCTCGCCAGCAAACTCCGCCAGTCCGGCGCCGACGTGGAAGTCGTCATGACCCCCGCCGCCACCCGCTTCATCGCGCCGCTCACCTTCAAATCGCTCACCGGCCGCGACGTGGTTGTCGACATGTTCGACGCCGCCGAAACCGAAGCCCACGTCGAAGTCGCCCGCCGCGCCGACGCCATGGTCATCGCCCCGGCAACCGCCGATTGCCTCGCCAGCCTCGCCCACGGCTTCGCCGGCGATATGGTCGCCCTCACCGCACTCGCCACTGCGGCGCCCGTTCTCGTCGCCCCCGCCATGGACAGCCAGATGTGGGAGCACCCCGCCACCCGCGAGAACATCGCCATCCTCCGCGACCGCGGCGTCGAAGTCGTCGGGCCGATGATCGGCCGCCTCGCCAGCGGGCGCACCGGCCCCGGCCGCCTCGCCGAAGTGCCCGAAATCCTCGGCGCACTCCGCCTGCTCCTCGGCCAGCGCTCCGGCGACCTCTCCGGCCGCCGCATCGTCGTCTCCGCCGGCGGCACCCACGAGCCGATCGACCCCGTCCGCTTCGTCGGCAACCGCTCCACCGGCAAGATGGGCTTCGCCATCGCCGAAGCCGCCCGCGACCGCGGCGCCTTCGTCACCCTCGTCGCCGGCCCGGTCGCCCTCGAAACCCCCTGGGGCGTCCATCGCGTCGACGTCCAGACCGTCCGCGAAATGCTCGTCGCCCTCGAGCAGGCCGCCGCCGATTCCGACGCCATCATCATGGCCGCCGCCCCCGCCGACTTCCGACCCGCCAGCCCGGCCGACCACAAAATCAAAAAGGCGCCCGGCCAGGAGCGCCTCGTCATCGAACTCGAACAAAACCCCGACATCATCGCCAGCATCCCCGGCGGCGGCATCCGCGTCGGCTTCGCTGCCGAGACCCGCAACCTCGCCGAGTACGCCCGCCAGAAGCTCCCCGCCAAGCGCCTCCACTTCATCGTCGCCAACGATGTCAGCGCCCCCGGCTCCGGCTTCGGCACCGAAACCAACCAGGTCGTCATCTTTCACGACGACGGCCGCGTCGAAGAGTTTCCCCTCCTCTCCAAGTACGCCGTGGCCCACCTCATCCTCGACCGCGTCCTCGAGCGGCTCGCGGCCCGCGAACGCCCGGCTACGCCCCCGGCGTAGGGTCCCCCGTGCTCAGCATCCGCCCTACCCACTCCCGCGGCGGCGGCAGCTGCTTCCGGTAGCGCAGGAAGAACACCGTCGAAGGCACAGCCAGCGCCACCACGATCAGCGCCCCCGAGACCACCTGCGCCTCCCACGACTTCCCGAACGAGTCTCCGAACGCCACCACCACCGTCGTCGGCACAATCGAGCCGAGGAACACCAGCGTCGTAAACAGCCGGAACGACATCCCCGTCAGCCCGGCCGCATACGCCGCAAAATCGAACGAGACCGGCATCATCCGCCACCAGAATACGAGGTGCGGTCCCATCTCCCGCGCCAGCCGGTCCACTTTCTCCGCACCCTCCTCCCCGATCAGCTTCGGGATGAACCGCCGCCCGAACCGCCGCGAGATCGCAAAGATGACCACCGAACCGAGCAGCTGCCCGATCACCGCGTACACCACCCCGAGGACTGTCCCCCAGGCGATGCCCGCCGCAATCATGAACGGCGGGTTCGGGATCGGCGCGATGATCATCGCGACCGCCAGCACGAGGATCAGCAGGACCGGCCCCCACGCCCCCAGGTCGCGAATCCACGCCCGCACCTTCTCCACGTCGATGTCGCCGGTCAGCAGCCCCAGCAGGATCACGCCGCTCGCTCCGCCCATCGCGAGCACCCCCAGCACCCGCCGCCGGAACTTCGGGTCCATCAATAGCGGCGTCCCGGGCGGCAGGGGGCCGTTCTTCCTCCCCGAACCGAGCAGGTCCGTCAGTTCGCCCCAGACCACGTACGCAACCACGACCCCCAGCCCCACCGACACCGAGCGCGAGTGCAGGTACTCCAGTCCGAGCAGCGTCACGGCCGCTCCCAGCGCTACCGCCAGCACCCCGATGATCCCGTCACGCATGCGACCGCAATGGTACGGCACCTCCGTCATCGCACAATGAACGCTCCGCGTAATCCGTTCGAAACCTGTACCCGCTACCCTCCGTCCGTGCCCGAACTCGCCATTCGCCCGGCAGCCGAAGCCGACCTCGACGCCATCAACCGCATCTACAACCACGAAATCCTGCACGGCACCGCCACCTGGGATACCGAACCATGGCCCATGGAGCGCCGCCGCGCCTGGTGGGCCTCCCACAGCGACCCCCTCCAGCCCGTCCTCGTCGCCGAAACCCCCGCCGGCGTTGTCGGCTTCGCCTACCTCACCTTGATGAGCGAGAAACCCGGCTGGCGCTTTACCCGCGAAGACACCATCTACCTCGACCCCGCAGCCCGGGGCCGCGGCATCGGCCGCCGCCTCCTCGGCGCCCTCCTCGAGGAGGCCCGCCGCATCGGCGTCCGCTCCGTTGTCGCCTCCATCACCTCGACCAACACCGCCAGCATCCGCCTGCATGAATCTTTCGGCTTCACCCGCGTCGGCACCCTCCGCAATGCGGGCTACAAGTTCGGCGCCTGGCTCGATACCTGCTACTACCAGCTCGACCTCGGCGAACCGCCCCCGGGCGCCCCGGCCTGGGATATAACATAACGGTTGCAGCTCCGTGGAAAACGCTGTGCCCCGCCGCCCCTGCCCTGCTCTCCCGGAAAATCCGGGCGTATATTCCGGGAGAAACTGGTGAACCCCGGGGCCATGCATGCGCTTCCCGCTTCGTAAGTCCCCCGCCCAGGAGCCGGCCGGCGAACCCGCCGACCCCGCCTCCGGCCCTATCCCCCTCCGCCAGCAGCCCGAGGCCGCCGGGACCTGGGAGGAGCTCCTTCAGCAGCGCACCGCCCTTCGCATCACCGACGCCCTCAAGGGCCAGGCCTCCGGTGCCGACCTCCGCGCCGAACGGCTCATCCGCCAGGTCCGGAAGGATGTCGAGCGCCTCCAGTCCACCCTCGAACAGCTCCGCGTCGAGCAGTCCGATCTCCTGGAGGTCGACCCCGAAACCGTCGCCGCCAACCCCGAGGCCGCTGCAGCCCTCCCGCCTGCAACCCTCGTCCGCGCCCTGGTCGCAGCGACCGACGAAAACCGCCGCCTGCGCAAACAGCTCCGCAAGGCACGCAAACAGCGCGACCGCGCCATCGAGCGAGCCCGCGCGCTCGAACTCGCCGCCGCCGGCCGCGACAGCCGCCTCGCCACCCTCGAAGAGGTCATCGCCGCCCTCCACGCCAACCTCCAGGACCTCCGCCAGGAGCGCGACCTCCTCCGCGAGTGGGCGCCCGCCCGCCTCGGCCGGTCCGATCTCCTCCCGCCCGGTGAGCCCGCGCCATGAGCGCTCCGTCCAGCCCCGCCGGCCTCCGCGCCGATATCCAGGCCGTCCGCCGCGAAGCTATCGCCCGCGTCACCGAAATGGACCTCCTGGTCGCCGCCCTGCGCGACCACATCCGCGACCTCCAGGCCGAGCGCGATGCCCTCCGCGCCGAGCTGGCCCGCCTCCGCCGTGAACGCCTCCTCGCCGCCGCCGCCTGGCTCCCCCGCGGCCTTCGCCCCCAGCGCGGCCCGTAGCCGCCGGCGCCCGGCTCACCGCTCCGCTCCATCCTCCTCGGCCGCCCGCGGCCTCCTGTGGACGAACCGGTCGCCTTCCAGCTGCCACAGCCGGTCCTCCAGCGCCCGCCGCAGCGCCCGCATCCGCGGCGTCGCCTGGAGCACGCAGGTGTGGAAGCCGTTGGTCTGGGCCCACTCCCGCGCCCGTTCTGCCATCCAGGCCTCCAGGCCGCGCCCCTCGTAGCCGGCCTCCACCACCGGCTCCGCGAGCTCCGCCAGCCCGCCGCCGGCGTCGTACACGCTGATGACCCCCACCACCCGCTCGCCGTCTGCCGCCACAAACCAGCCCGGGCGCGCGCCCTGTTCGAACGGCCACGGGTCTGCGCCGGTCAGCCTGGCGATCGCGGCCGCGTCGCCCCGCCGCTGCTCCCGCACCGTCAGCAGCGGCAGCCGCCGCTCCAGCACCAGCAGCGCCCGGCCGTCCTCTGCCCGCTCCCGCCTTACCGGCAGGTACCCCAGCCGGGCAAAGTAGGCGGCCATGCCCGGGGTATCGGGCGCCCGGCAGCGCGCCAGCCGCAGCCCCCGGTCCTGCGTCCGCCGGCCCACCGTCCGCACCAGCTCCGCCCCCGCCGGCGGCTCCAGCGATCGCAGCAGGTCGAACCACGCCACCCCCTCCTCCTCCCGCCAGCGCACCGCGCCCGCGATCCCCGCGTCATCCTCCGCCAGCAGGAACGCAGCGCCCGTCTGGAGCATCCGCGCAGCCTCCGCGGCATCGCCCGGCGCGCCCGGCAGCCCGCTCCCCGCGTACAGCTCGGCAAGCGCCTCCGCGTCCTCCGCGTCTGCCTCCCGCACCCGGAAACCGCCGCTCATCCCGGCACATCCTCGGCGAACGTCCCCGGGTTGAAGTACGCGTCGATCTGCATCCAGGCCACCCGCGAATAGTGGAATGCCGCGGGCGTCACCAGCGCTACCAGCCCGAACGCCGTCACGAGGATCGCCCCGAACGGCGCCCCGGCCAGCAGCATCCAGAGCCACACGGGCAGCGTCACGAACAGCCCGATGAAATAGCTCGCGTACATCGCCCCCGTGAAGTAGCCCGGCTCCCGTTCGAACTGCAGCCCGCAGACCGGGCACCGCTCATGCATCCGGAACGGCCCCGCCCAGGCGGCCCCCCGGCAGCAGCGCGGGCACCGCATCGCCAGCGCCGCCGCCACCCGCCGCGCCGCCCCGAAGTTCGGGTACCCTCCCGCAGGCCCGCCAGCCCCGCCGGCCCGGTTCACGTGCTCCTCCACACCCACCATGGTGTACGCTGTGATCCCACCCATGTACAGGCCGCGCGACCTCCCGCTGCTCAACCGCCTGCGGGACCAGGTGCTCTACGCCGCAGGTCCCATCGGTTCCACGCTGCTCTCGCTCAACCTCGGCCCCGAAGCCTACGTCGCGCCCGATGGCGAAAGCCACGAAGGCTGCCCCGAATGGCTCAACGTCGCCAGCCCCCACATCCTCGAAAGCATCTACGCCTCCTTCTACGAGGTCGGCGTCGACGCCGTCGATAGCTGCTCCTTCGGCGCTAACCCCGTCGTCCTCGCCGAGTTCGGCCTCGCCGACCGCACCCGCGAGCTCAACCGCCTCGCCGCACAGGTCATCGGCCGCGTCCGCGACCGCTACTCCACCCCCGAGTGGCCGCGCTACAGCTTCGGAACCGTCGGTCCCGGCACCCGGCTCCCCTCCCTCGGCCACATCACCTACGACGAGATCCGCGAAGGCTGGCGCGAACAGTGCATCGGCCTCCTCGAAGGCGGCATCGACGTCCTCAAAATCGAAACCTGCCAGGACCTCCTCCAAACCAAAGCCGCCCTCGCCGCCGCCGCCGACGCCATGGAAATCACCGGCCGCCGCGTGCCCGTCATCGCCTCCGTCACCATCGAGTCGACCGGCACGATGCTCCTCGGTTCCGATATCGCCGCCGCACTCGCCACCCTCGAACCGCTCGACGTCGTCGACATCGTCGGCATCAACTGCGCCACCGGCCCCGAGCAGATGGTCGAGCATGTCCGCTACCTCGCGCAGCACTCCCGCCGGCCCGTCTTCATCGGCCCCAACGCGGGCCTGCCCGAGGTCATCGACGGCCGCGCCTGCTACACCCTCTCCCCCGAAGAGTTCGCCCGCTACCAGAAGATCTTCGTCGAGGAGTTCGGCACCTCCATCGTCGCCGGCTGCTGCGGCACCACCCCCGCCATGTTCGCCGAGGCGATCCGCGTCATCGGCCGGCCCCGCCCCAAAGAGCGCCCCACCCGCTACGAGCCGGCCGCCGCCTCCCTCTATACCGCCGTCCCCATCAAACAGGACACTTCCTTCCTCGTCGTCGGCGAACGCACCAACGCCACCGGCTCCCGCGCTTTCCGCGACCTCCTCCTCGCCGAGGACGTCGACGGCATGGTCGCCCTCGCCCGCGAACAGGCCGCCGAAGGCGCCCACGTCATCGATGTCATGGTCGATTACGTCGGCCGCGACGGCCCCGCCGACATGCACCGCGTCGTCTCCGCCTTCCGCACGCAGGTCGCCGTCCCGCTCGTCTTCGATAGCACCGAAGTCGCCGTCATCGAAACCGCCCTCAAGCTCTACGGCGGCCGCGCCATCGTCAACTCCATCAACCTCGAGGACGGCGAACGGAAAATCACGAAGCTCCTCCCCCTCATCAAGGAGCACGGCGCCGCCGCCGTCGCCCTCACCATCGACGAAGAAGGCCAGGCCCGCACCGCCGAGTGGAAGCTCCGGGTTGCCCGCCGCATCTACGACATCGCCGTCAACCGCTACGGCATGGAGCCCGGCGACCTCCTTTTCGACTGCCTCACCTTCCCCATGACCAGCGGCCAGGAGGAGCTCCGCCGCGACGCCATCGAAACCCTCGAAGCCATCCGCCGCGTCAAAGAAGAGCTCCCCGGCGTCCACACCATCCTCGGCGTCTCCAACTGCTCCTTCGGCCTCAAGCCGGCCGCCCGCCGCGTCCTCAACTCCGTCTTCCTCCACGAAGCCATCGAACACGGCCTCGATGCCGCCATCGTCAACGCAAAACAGATCCTCCCGCTCAACCGCATCCCCGAAGAGCAGCTCGAAACCGCCCGCGACCTCATCTACGACCGCCGCCGCGACGGCTACGACCCGCTCACCCATTTCATCTCCCTCTTCGAATCCGCCGAGAAGGAGCAGCGTCCAGCCGCCGACCCGGCCCATCGCCTCCCGGTCGAAGAGCGCCTCCGCCGCCGCATCATCAACGGCGACCGCCGCGGCCTCCACGACGACCTCGACGAAGCCCTCGCCCGCTTCGACCCCCTCACCATCATCAACGAGCACCTCCTCCCCGGCATGCGCGAAGTCGGCGACCTCTTCGGCGCCGGCAAGATGCAGCTCCCCTTCGTCCTCCAGTCCGCCGAGACGATGAAGGCCGCCGTCGCCTACCTCGAGCCCCACATGGAGCGCGTCGAAGGCCAGTCCAAGGGCAAGGTCGTCCTCGCCACCGTCCGCGGCGACGTCCACGATATCGGCAAGAATCTCGTCGATATCATCCTCACGAATAACGGCTACACAACCTACAACCTCGGCATCAAGCAGCCGATCTCCAACATCATCGAAAAAGCCCAGGAGGTCGGCGCCGATGTCATCGGCCTCTCCGGCCTCCTCGTCAAAAGCACCGTCGTCATGCGTGAGGACCTCGAAGAGCTCAACGCCCGCGAGCTCTTCCACTACCCCGTCATCCTCGGCGGCGCCGCCCTCACCCGGAAGTACGTCGAACACGAGCTCCGCCAGGTCTACAAGGGCCACGTCTACTACGCCCAGGACGCCTTCGAAGGCCTCGCCACCCTCGACCGCATCATCCCGGCCCTCCGCGAGGGCAAACCCCTGCCCGACCTCTCCCGCACGTCCGACCGCCCGAAGGACGAAGATTCCGGCTACGACCCCGTCGCCGACCCGAATGCTGCCCCCGCCCCCTCAGAACACGACTACGCCCCCTCCGACATCGAGCGCGGCGTCCCCATCCCCACTCCGCCCTTCTGGGGCTCCCGCGTCGTCCGCGGCATCCCCCTTCGCGAGATCTACCCCTACATCAACGAAATCGCGCTCTTCCGCGGGCAGTGGGGCTACCAGCGCGGCGACCGCCCCGAAGACGAGTACGCCCGCTTCATCGAGGAGGAGGTGCGCCCCATCTTCCGCCGCTGGCAGGAGCGCGCCATCGCCGAGCAGCTCCTCCTCCCGGCCGTCGTCTACGGCTACTTCCCCGCCCTCGCCGAGAAGAACGAACTCGTCGTCTGGCCCTCCGTCGAAGATGGCCGGCCCGTCGGCGAACCCGTCCGCTTCCGCTTCCCCCGCCAGCCCACCGGCCGCCGCCTCTGCATCGCCGACTTCTTCCGCTCCTTCGACGAGGTCGCCGCCGACCCCACCGGCCCGCAGTTCGACGTCGTCGCCCTCTCCCTGGTGACGATGGGCCCCCGCGCCAGCGAGTTCGCCCACGAGCTCTTCCAGGCGAACGAGTACCGCGACTACCTCCACTGGCACGGCTTTGCCGTCGAAGCCGCCGAGGCCCTTGCCGAATACTGGCACAAGCGCGTCCGCCAGGAGCTCGGCATCGCCGGCAAAGACGCCGCCGACATCCGCAAACTCTTCGCCCTCGGCTACCAGGGCTGCCGCTACAGCTTCGGCTACCCCGCCTGCCCCGACCTCGAAGAGCAAACGAAGATGGCCGTCCTCCTCCGCCCCGAGCGCATCGGCGTCGAACTCTCCGAAACCTTCCAGTGGCACCCCGAGCAGACCACCGCCGCCGTCATCGTCCACCACCCCGGCGCCCGCTACTTCGTCATCCGCTGAACGCCCTCGCGCAACCTCGCGCGGCCCGCTAGGCTGTCCCCACCCACAGCCCGCACCACCGGAGGCCAGCCATGCCGGCACCCCACTTCGGCGTCACCATCCCCCAGATTAAGCGCACCTGGAACGAAGCGAAGACCAACGCCCGCGAGTTCGAAGCCATGGGCTTCGATTCCCTCTGGGTCTGTGACCATCTCTACGGCCCGCAGTCGCCCCAGATCCCAATCCTCGAAGCCTGGTCCCTCGTCGCCGCCGTTGCCGCCATCACCGAACGGGTCGAAATCGGCACCCTCGTCACCCCCGCCGGCATGCGCAACCCGGCCCAGCTCGGCAAGGTCATCGCCACCATCGACAACATCGCCGGCGGCCGCATCATCCCCGGTCTCGGCGCCGGCTGGATGCCCCGCGAATTCACCGACTTCGGCGTCCCCTTCCCGCCCATCGGCGCCCGCATGCGCCAGCTCCGCGAAGCCCTCGAGCTCTTCCGCGCCATGTGGACTGAGCCCGAGGTCACCATGGACGGCGAATTCGTCCACGTCCGCAACCTCGTCTGCGAGCCCAAGCCCGTCCGCAGGCCGCCCATCCTCGTCGGCGGCGCCGGCGAAAAAGTCCTCCTCCGCATCGCTGCCCGCCACGCCGATATCTGGAACAACCTCGCCGCCCACCACCACGCCCTCCCCCGCAAAATCGACGTCCTCCGCGAACACTGCGCCGCCGTCGGCCGCGACCCGGCTTCCATCACCATCAGCCAGCAGTGCCTCGTCATCATCGCACCGGATGAGGCCGCCGCCGCTCCCATGGTCGAAACCGCGAAGAAGATCTTCGGCGGCCACATGGGCGACCCCACCGGCCCGCTCGCCATCGCCGGCAGCCCTGCCCGCGTCCGCGAGCAGATCCAGCGCCACCTCGACCTCGGCTGCACCATGTTCGTCATCGAGTTCTTCGGCCGCGACACCCGCGAGCCCGCCCGCCTCTTCGCCGAGACCGTCCTGCCCCACTTCCGCTAACGGGAGCCCCCCAGCTACCACCACCCCTCCTTGTACCACCACCCCTTGTGCTCCCGGCCGGCCGGGCCGGCCTCCTTCAGCCGCGCCAGGTGCTTCCGGCACAGGTGCACCGTCAGCCGCTCCCGCTCCTCGCCGCGCCATTTCAGCACCGCTACCTCCTGGTACGGCGGCTCGATACACCACAAACACCGCATCCGGGCCATTACCGTTCCTCCTCGAACTCCAGCACGAATCCCCATTCCCGGCTTCGCCACGGGTCCGGCGCATACCGGAACCGGTTCCGCCGGAACCCGCACCGCTCGTACAGCCGGTGCGCATGCTCGAACGCCACATCGCTGAACAGCACCAGCCGCCGCGCCCCAGCAGCCCGCGCCAGCCCAATCACCTCCCGCGTCAGCCGCTCGCCCAGCCCCTTCCCCCGCGCTCCCGGCAGCACGTACAGCCGGTGCAGCTCGAACTCACCGCCGCCCTCGTCCGAGAGCCCCACGCACCCGACCACCTCCCCGTCGGCCGCCTCCGCCACAAGGAACCACCCCTCCCGGTAGTGCCGCTCCGGCCAGAGCACGTCCGCATCGTAGTCCGCCTCCGCAAACGGGAAGCCGTACTCCTCGAACACCCGCGCCACCACCCGCCACGGGCCGTCGCCGTGCCGCCCCCGCGCGTACGGCACCACCCGGAACTCCCCGGCTCCCACCGCGCTACTCCCGCGTCTCGGCCACGAGCCCCATGATGTTGTAGCCGCTGTCCACGTACAGGATGTCCCCCGTCGTCCCGCTCGACATCTCGCTCCCAAGGAACACCGCCGCCTCGCCGACCTGCTCAATCGTCACGTTCCGGTGCAGCGGCGCAATATCCGCGAACGCCTTCAGGTAATCCCGGAACCCCGAAATCCCGCTCGCCGCCAGCGTCCGGATCGGCCCAGCGCTGATCGCGTTCACCCGGATGTTCTCCGGCCCGAGGTCCCACGCGAGGTACCGCACCGTCGCCTCCAGCGCCGCCTTCGCCACCCCCATCACGTTGTACTTCGGCGCCACCTTCTGCGAACCGTAATACGTCAGCGTGATGATGCTCCCGCCGTTCGGCATCAGCGGCCGCGCCGCCCGCGCCAGCGCCACCAGCGAGTACACCGACACGTTGTGCGCCAGCAGGAACCCCTCCCGCGACGTATCCACGAACCGCCCGGCGAGGTCCTCCCGGTTCGCATAGGCGATCGCGTGCACCAGCACATCGATCGTCCCCAGCCGCTCCTTCGCCGCCGCGAACACCCGCTCGATGTCCTCGTCTTTCGTCACATCGCACAGCTCGATGAAGTCCGCCCCCACGCTCTCCGCCAGCGGCCGCACCCGCCGCTCGAGGTTCTCCGCCGCGTACGAAAACGCCAGCTTCGCCCCCTCCCGGTGGAACGCCTGCGCAATCCCCCACGCAATCGAACGGTCGTTCGCGACGCCGAAAATCAGCGCTGTCTTGCCATCGAGCTTGCCCATGGCTCGCTAGGGTACGGCCAACCCCGCAAATGGAGAAGCAGCCATCACCACTGGCCCCACCAGCGCGCCGGGCTCAGCCGCAGGAGCACCATCTCCTCGTGGGCATCGCTCGCCGTCTCCTTCGCCGCAACCTCCGGCCCGCGGTAGTGCGCCCAGAGCGCATACCGGTCCTCGCGCGTCAGCGGCTCCGCCGTCACCGGTCCCGCGGCCGTCAGGTACCGCCAGTCGTCGAGCCACGTCACCGCCGCCTGACCTGTCCGCTCGATATTCCGGTGCTTCTGCGAACCGCGCCCCGTCACGATCTGCACCTCGCCGTCGCGCCAGAGGTACCAGACCGCCGCCGCGTGCGCCCGCCCGCCCGGCCCCGTCGTGCTCAGCACCACCGTCCGCGGCTCGCCGATCCGCCGGGCCCACCACCCGTCCGGCGGCCCTACGAGTTCAGCCACGTCACATCCCCGCACAGGTCCGGCGCGTGCTCCCGGCTGGCGAAGACCGCGTACTCCGCCTTGCTCGCCCCGATCGTCGTGGTCGGCCCGTGCCCGGGGTACACCACCGTGTCGTCCGGCAGCGTATACAGCTCCCGCACGATCGACGCGATCTCCTGCTGCAGCGCCGCGTTGTCCTTCGAACGCCCCGGCCCGCCCGGGAAGAGCGTGTCGCCCACGAAGACGCTCTTCCCGCACAGGTACGCCGTGCTCGCGGGCGTATGCCCCGGCACGCTCAGCACCCGGAACCGCAGGTTCCCGACCGCGATCTCCTCGCCGTGCCGCACCGGCACATCGAGCTGCCCCTCCTTCAGCCCCGGTTCGTCCGGGTCCGCGTACAGCTTCGCGCCGTATGCCGCCTTCAGCGCATCGATGGCCGGCGTATGGTCGAAGTGCCCGTGGGTCAGGAAGATGCGTGTCGGCCGCACCCCGGCCGCCTCCGCCGCGGCCATATTCGCCTCCGGGTCGCCCGGCGCATCGATGAACGCCGCCTCGCCCGTCGCCCGGTCGACCACCACGTACACGTTGTTCCCGTAGCCCGTCGGCCCGCCGATCACAATCTCCAGGTCCCCATCGCGAATCCGTTCCACCAGGCGCCTCCTTCTCCGTGGTGCCGACATCCTACCCCGTCGGCGCCGGCCCGTGCGCCCCGCCCGCCGTCAGCCGTAGACCAGGTTCCGGTCGATCAGCGCCCGGCTGATCACCACCCGCTGAATCTGGCTCGTCCCCTCCACAATCATCAGCTGGCGCGCATCCCGGTAGTGCCGCTCCAGCGGGTGGTCCTTCATGTACCCCTGCGCACCAAGCACCTGCAGCGCATCGAACGCCACCCGGTTCGCCACCTCCGTCGCGTACGCCTTCGCAATCGACAGATGGTGCGCATACTCCCGCGTGTACTTCCCCTGGTCCACCAGCCACGCCGCCTTATAGACCAGGTTCCGCGCCGCCTCGATCTGGATCGCCATGTCCGCAAACATGAACTGGATCGCTTCGAAATCGATCACCGAGCTGCCGAACGCCTTCCGCTCCCGCGCCCACTCCAGCGCATAGGCCGCCGCGCCCTCGGCCAGGCCGACGCCGCGCGCGCCCACCGTCGGCCGCATCGAGTTCAGCGTCAGCATCGCCACGTTGAACCCCTGCCCTTCGACGCCCCCCAGCAGGTTCTCCGCCGGCACCCGCACATCCTGGAAGCTGAAGTGCGCCGTCGGCACGCTCCGTACGCCCATCTTGTCGTCCGTCCGGTCGATCCGCACCCCCGGCGCGTGCGCGTCCACCACAAAGGCGCTGATCCCCTTCGCCCCCGGGCCGCCCGTCCGCGCAAACACCGTCAGGTAATCCGCCACCGTCCCGCCCGAGATGTACACCTTGTTCCCGTTCAGGATGTAGTCGTCCCCGTCGCGGACCGCCCGCGTCTGCAGGTTCGCCGCATCCGACCCGTGGTCCGGCTCGGTCAGGCAGAACGCCGCCTTGGCATCCCCGGCTGCCAGCGCCGGCAGCCATCGCTGCTGCTGCTCCGGGGTGCCCCCGAAGACGATCGGCCGGGTCGGGAGCCCGCTCAGCACCAGCATCAGCCCGGCCCCGCACTCGTACTTCGCGACCTCTTCGATCGCCAGGCAGAGCGGCAGGATGCCGTTGCCCGTGCCGCCCATCGACTCCGGGATCGCCATCCCCAGCAGGCCCGCCTTCTTGAACGCCTCGAAGAAGTCGTGCGGGTACTCCCCGGTCTCGTCGACCTCCTTCGCCCGCGGCGCGATCACCTCGCGCGCAATCCGCCGGGCAGTCTCCTTGATCAGCCGGTGCTCTTCCGAAAGTTCGAACTCCATCGGGTCGTGCCTCCTGCAGCCTGGGCTGCTATTGAACCACGCCCCGACCCAACCGGCATGTTAGCCGGCCCGTCCTCAGGCCTCCTCCGAGGCCTCCTGCGGCACGGGAAAGGCCAGGACTACGGTCGTCCCCCGGCCCGCCACCGAGTGCACCCCGATGTATCCGCCGTGCTCCCGCACGATCCCCGCCGTCGCCGGGAGGCCCAGCCCACGCCCGGCGAACCGCGTCGTAAAGAACGGCTCGAAAATCCGGCCAAGGTGCTCCTCCGCAATCCCTTCCCCCGCGTCCTCGACGAACACAGCCGCATACTCGCCCGCCGGGAGCGGTTCAGGCTCCCACCGCTCCGGCCTCCCCAGCGATAAATCGCCGCGCACCCGCAGCCGCGTCACCCGGACCTCCACCGGCCCGGCGGTCGCCTCGAACGCGTTCGCCAGCACATGCTGGAACGCCGCCTCCAGCGCCCGCGGCCGCCCCGGCACACACGGCATGCCCGACCCCAGCACCACCGCGGCCCGCCGCCGGTCCGCCTCCGGGAACTGGATGAGCGCCCGCCCCAGGCACACGTCCAGCTCCACCGGGCCCTTCGGCTCGTCGCTTCCGGTTGCGGCCGCGCGCAGGTCGGCCACCAGGTACGCCGCATCACGCGCTGCCTCCTCGATCGCGCTGACCGCCTCGGCCTGGTCAGCCGTCAGCGGCCCGCCCTGCCGCACCAGCCATGCATTGCCGAGCATGGCCGTCAGGTCGTTGTTCAGCCGGTGGGCCACCCCCGCCGAAAGCGCCGCGAAGCTCTCCAGGAACCGCGCCTTCGCCAGCAGCCCCTCCCGCTCCCGGTGCTCCGTGTAGTCGGTGAAGGTCGCCACCACTTCCTGCGGCTCCCCCGCCGCGCCCCGCCGCAGCACCGCCGCCGACACCAGCAGCCAGCGCAGCCTCCCGCTGCCCAGCGGCAGCCCCATCACCACCCCTCGCACCGCTGCCCCGGTCGTCATCGCCACGTGCACCGGCATCTCCGAGGGCGGGAAGAGGCTGCCATCCTCCCGCACCGCTCCCCAGCTCCAGTCCAAGGCCCGCCCGGCAATTTGGTCCGCGGGCACCCCCAGCAGCCGGGCCGCCGCCGGGTTCGCCCCGGTGATCGCCCCCTGCCGGTTCACCACAACGACACCCGTTTCCATGTGCTCGATGACTGCCCGGAGCCGCGCCTCGCTTTCCGCTGCCGCCCGCTCCGCCAGCACCTGCGCGGTCATATCTTCGTAGAAGAACACCTGCCCGAGCACCGCGCCCGCCCGGTCCCGCAGCGGCTGCGTGCTCACCCGGAGCCAGGCCCCGTCCTTTCGCTCGAACAGCTCCGCGTACGATGCGCCCGGTTCCGCCCGCCACCGCTGGTTGAACGCCCGCGCCTGCCCCGGGTCCTTCGCCAGCGCCTCGAGCCGGGCCGCCCGCTCCGGGGGTGGCAGCTTCGTCCACGCCTCGTCGAGCCCCGTCATCGCGAAGAACCGTCCGTTCGCCCAGAGCAGTTGCCCTTCTATGCTCACCGCGACGATCCCGTACGGCGCCCCCTCGATGACCCCCTCCAGCAGCCGGTTCGCCTCCTCCAGCGCGCGCCGCGCCGCCGCCAGCTCCGTCACGTCGCTGAAGCGCCAGGCACGGCCGACCCGGTCCCCGAACAGTGGCAGCGGCCAGCTCTGCACCTCCACCACCCTGCCGCTCCGCAGCCGCACGTACCGCTCATCCCGCAGCTCCTGCTGCGCCATCGCCGCCGCGCCCCGCGCGAACGCCGCCTGCGCATCGCCGTCCGCCCGCTCCAGCAGCAGCGCCTGCAGCGCCTCCCAGCGCGCCGGCAGCTCGACACCCTCCAGCCCCCACAGCTCGCGGAACGCCCGGTTCCACAACACCACCGACCCATCGGCGTCCGCAATGACGTACCCCGCCGACGACAGGTCGAGCCCGACGCGGATCAGCCGGACCGCGGCAGCGGTCTCGCTCTCCGCAACCCTGGATGGCTGCCCCTCCCCCATCGTGCCTGGATTATCGGCCGTGTCATCCGCCTCCGTCATCGGGGAATTCCCCACACCCGTGGCCGCTGCGGCGCCCGCGCCGGCCGCACACCCCGGCTGACGCCGCCCCCGCCCTC
The DNA here is from genome assembly GCF_002563855.1 of Tepidiforma thermophila. Taxonomy (NCBI): domain Bacteria; kingdom Bacillati; phylum Chloroflexota; class Tepidiformia; order Tepidiformales; family Tepidiformaceae; genus Tepidiforma; species Tepidiforma thermophila. The sequence continues at coordinate 234,073 of NZ_PDJQ01000001.1, read as the reverse complement.
TGGCAGAATCGGCCCACTCCTCCGCCGAGGTCCCCCCGTGCCCGATATCCCCAACCTGCCCGGCATGGGCAATCCCCCCGATACCCCCACCCAGCTCTCCGTCGTCGTCGGCCGCGTCCTCAAGTATGCCCTCCGCGCCACCGACGGCCTCACCGTCGAACAGCTCTGCGATACTCGCGGCGGCATCACCAATTCCATCGGCTGGGACGTCTGGCACGTCGTCCGCACCATCGACAACATCATCCACTTCGTCTTCGAACGCGAGCAGCCGGTCTGGCTCCAGCACAACTTCCACGAGCGCTGGAACCTCCCCCGCGTCGACCAGGGCACCGGCCAGGACCCGCGCGACGCCTACGCCATGCGCTTCCCGCCGCCCGCCGAATTCGACGAATACACCCGCGCCGTCGAAGCCGCCGTCGTGCCCCGCATCGCCGCCATGAGCGAGGCTTACCTCCGCGAGGTGCAGGTCATCCGCCCCTGGGGCCCGGTTCCGCGCATCGAAGCTATCCTCCACGGCCTCATCGGCCACGGCAACGGCCACCTCGGCCGCGCCAGCTACGCCCGCACGCTTTTCGGCCTTCCCGGCCTCCCTTACTGAACCCGGCCCTCCTCCGCCTGCGGCTTCCCGCCGGGCGCGGCAGCCTCGATCGCCGCCAGGTTCTGCGCCTCCTTCCGCGCGGCTGTCAGCACGTCCGCGGCGAACACCGCAATCGCCAGCCACGCCAGCACCCCCGCCGCAGCCGACGCATGCATCCACGCGTCGTAGCTCGCCGTGCCCGAAGCCAGCCCCGCGCCCGCACGCACGACGAGCGCGGCCGCCAGCAGCCAGAACGGCGCGTGCTCGCGGAAGCCCGCGCCCCGGCTCTCGGTCCGCGCCACCGCGAACACCGGCGCAATCAGCCGCGCCATCCCGAGGATGAGCATCGTGATCGGCCCCAGCCCGAACAGGTGCCGCGCCGCATCGCGCAGCGGAGCCGCCGCGTAGCCTCCCTCCAACGCCATCGCCGCGCCAGCCAACAGCATCAGCGCGCCCGCTGCCATGCCGGCGAGGTTCGCAGCCAGCACGAACTTCGCCGCCGGGCGCGCCCGCGGGCGCAGCCGGTGCGCGCGCCCGCGTACCGCTCCCGCGATCGGCAGCCCCCAGCAGAGGCCCGCGCCGCCCAGTGCGAGTCCCGCGCCCGCAGCCCGCGCTGCCGCCGTCCCATCGAGCGCCATCCCCAGCACGCACGCCCCGGCGCCCGCGTTCACCAGCAGCCACGGCCCGGCCAGCGCTCGCGCATCCGGAGGCCGCCGCCCGAAAAACACCGGCACCGCCCGGCTCTGCACCCCGAGGATGAAGTTCCCGATCGGGCCGAGCATCACCGCCCACGCCAGCGCGTCGTCGAAGGCTGCTGGCGCCAGGCCGCCGCCATTCGCAGCGCGCCAGCCCCACCAGGCTGCCAGCGGCGCCCACGCCAGCCACCAGGCCGCGCCCGCTCCGATGAACAGCCGCCAGGCCTCGCTGCCGCGTTTCCCCCGCCAGAACGTGACCGCCAGGACGCCGCCCACGCCGGCACAGCCGGCCGCCGTTGTCCACCCTGTCGCCAGCGCCGCCGCCCGCGCCGCACCCCCATCAACCCACGGCAGAACACCGAGCCGCACCGCCAGCGGCGCGGCCAGCAGCCCAAGCAGCGGGACCGTCACCCGCGCCGGCAGCGGCCGCCGGCCGACGAACCGCGGCACCACCCGGATCGCCATCCCCGCCACGAACAGCCCCGCCCAGCCCTGCAGCTGCAGCCACCCGTGCGCCTGCACAAGCCGCGGCGTCCGTTCCACCCCGGGCAGCACGTCTGTCCCGGCCAGCGGCATCCACACCGCCAGCGCAAACCCGCCGGCAAGCGCAAACGCAAGCGCCGCGCCGATGTAGCCCAGGTACGACCGGTCTTCCCGGGCCGGAACCGTCGAAGGCGCCCGCACCAGCGGCGGCTCGAGCGGAATCTCCCCCGCCCGGCTCACCGCGCGCCCCCGCCCGCCAGGCTCCCGCCGCTGCAGAGCCGCGCCGCCAGCAAAATCGCCTCCGCCATGCTCTCCGCGTTCGCACCCCCGCGCCCGGCGATGTCGTACGCCGTCCCGTGGTCCACGCTCGTCCGCACGAACGGCAGCCCGAGGTTGACGCTCACGCTCCGCTCGAACCCGTGCACCTTGATCGCGATGTGTCCCTGGTCGTGGTACATCACCACCACCACATCGAACTCCCCCGCGATCGCCCGGTTGAACACCGAATCCGCCGGGAACGGCCCCCGTGCGTCTACCCCCTGGGCCCGGGCGTCCTCCACCGCCGGCCCGATCTCCTCGATCTCCTCCCGGCCGATCAGTCCGCCCTCGCCCGCGTGCGGATTGAGCGCCGCCACCGCAATCCGCGGCTGCGCAAACCCCCACCGCCGGAACTCCCGGTCCGTCAGTGCAATCGCCCGCAGCACGTTCGCCCGGGTCACGTAGGCGCACGCCTCGCGCAGCGGCTTGTGGGTGCTCAGGTGCATGCACCGCAGCCCGCCGGTCACCAGCATCGTCGCCACGTGCTCCGCCCCGCTCACCCGCTGCAGCACCTCCTGGTGCCCCGTCTCCCGGATGCCCGCCGCCGCGAACGCCGCCTTGTTCACCGGCGCCGTCACCATGCCGTCGGCCTCGCCCGCAAGGCACGCCGCGGCCGCGAACTCCACCCAGCGGTGCGCGAGCCGCCCCGCCTCCGCGTCGACCTCCCCGTGGCGCACCCGGAACCCCGGCGCCGCAACGGGCTCCACCACATCCGCCCCGCCCGCGCCCGCCGCCTCCAGCCATGGCGCCAGCACGTGCCGCAGCCCGACCACCCGCACCTCGGCCGCCGCCCGCACGTCCGCTCTCGCCAGCGCCTTCGCGACCACCTCCGGGCCGATGCCGTTCGGGTCGCCCATTGTGACCACCAGCCGCGGCAGGCTCATGCCGCGAGTATAGGCCCGCCCGGCCCCGGGCCGCCCGTCAGTCCGCCAGCAGCTCCGCGCCCCGCATGGCCAGCCCGGTCGGCCGGATCGCCCCGTGCTGCCCCGCCGTCTGCAGGTCGCGCCACGCCCGCCCGGCCTCGTCCGCCCGCTGGTTCAGCGCCATCCCGCCCAGCGGCGCAACGATGCTCCCCGCCCGCAGCGCGCCTGCCGCCGCAAAATTCGCCGCCAGCGAAAGCCGCGCCAGCGTCGACGGCGCCGGCCGGCCCCGCTCCGCCTCCGCCCACGTCTGCCGCGCCGCATCGAACAGCAGCGTGCGCCCCGCCTCAACCGTCACCAGCGCTTCCGCCATCCGGCTCCGCACATCGTCCCGCTCCGCCATCAGCCGCGGACCGCCGTACTCCGTTCGCTCCCGCGTCGATGCCGCCACCAGGTCGAACAGCCGCAGCGCCACCCCGGGGAGCACCGACGCCGTCGTCGCCTCCGCGAACTCCACGAACGGCACCCGGAAGACCGTTGCCGGGTGCCACGGCTCCCCCTCGAACACCGAGAACATCCGCTCCTCCGGCACGAACGCCTCCGTCACCTCCATGTCGTGGCTCGCCGTGCCGCGCATCCCGTGCGCATCCCACGTCTCGTGAATCCGCACCTGCGCCGGCTCGAACGCCATCGCCCGGATCAGCGGCCCGCCGTTCGCCCCCGGCACCGGCTCCCCGCCTTCGGTCACCACGCAGTTCGCCGTGAACGTCGTCGCCCACGGCGCCCCGCTCGCCCACTGCCACCGCCCGCTCACCCGGAACCCGCCGGGCACCCGCTCCGCCGTGCCGCGCGGGTTCCCCGACCCCGCGATGACCGCCTCCTTCGGGTCGAACACCGCGTGCGCCGTCGTCTCCCGCATCAGCCCCGCGAACACGCCGCCGCCCGCCCCGATCATCACGCTCCACCCGAACGACCCGTCGACCCAGCCCGCCGCTTCGAACAGCCGCAGCCCCGCCTCGAGATCCAGCTCCAGCCCGCCAAACTCCCGCGGCACCCACGCCTTGAACCAGCCGCGCTCCACAATCGCCTGCACGACTTCCGGCGTCAGCGCACTCCGCCGCTCGGCCTCTGCCGCCGCGCCGCGCACCAGCGCAATAACGTCGCTCCCGATAACCGATTCGAACTCCCACCAGCGCATGCCCCAAGTATAGGCCCGCCGGGGGCAGCTCCCGGTGCCGCCGCTGACCATCCCCCCGCGCATTGTGTAGGATGCCCGCTACAGCAACCGTCCCGGAGCCCCCATGGAAATCGACCGCATCGTCCGGGTCGACATGACCACGGGCGAGATCACCGAAGAACCTGCCCCCGAGCGCCTCCGCTACCTCGGCGGCCGCGCCCTCGGCGCCACCCTCCTTCTCGAAGAGACCGACCCGACCATCCACCCGCTCCACCGCGACGCCCGCCTCTATATCTGCCCCGGTTTCCTCGGCGGCACCGCCGTCACCACCAGCGGGCGCACCTCCTTCGTGTTTAAGAGCCCCCTCACCGGCGGCGTCAAAGAGGCGAACGTCGGCGGCCAGCTTGGTCACCGCCTCGCCCGCCTCGGCATCAAAGCCCTCGTCATCTCTGGCGCCTCACGCTCCGGCTGGCAGCGGCTCGATATCGACCAGCACGGCGTCCGCCTCGCCCCCGCGCCCGAACTCGCCGGCCGCTCCAACTACGACCTCCACCGCCAGCTCGTCGGCGAAGCCGTCGGCGCCCGCGCCGCAGCCACCATCGGCCCCGCCGGCGAACACCGCATGGCCGCCGCCTCCGTCGCCGTCACCGACCCCGAGGGCCGCCCCACCCGCCACGCCGCCCGCGGCGGCCCCGGCGCCGTCATGGGCGCAAAGGGCCTCAAAGCCATCGTCGTCGACGATACCGGCGCGCCCCGCACCATCCCTGGCCTCCGCAAAGACGACTTCCGCCAGCACGTCACCCGCTTCTCCAAACTCGTCCTCGAAGACCCCCGCACCCACAACCTCTCCACCGTCGGCACCGCCGGCGTCGTCCGCTTCGTCAACCGCGACAATATCCAGTCCATGCCCACCCGCAACCACCGCTTCGGCACCTGGGACCGCGCCCACACCATCTCCGGCCAGTACATCGAAGAGCTCGGGGCCACCCGCGGCGGCAAAATGCTCCCCTGCATGGCCGGCTGCATCATCAAGTGCGCCATCCTCTTCAACGACGAACACGGCAACCACGTCACCACCGCCCTCGAATTCGAAACCATCGCCCTCCTCGGCTCCAACCTCGAAATCGGCCCCGCCGACGCCGTCGCCGAGCTCGACCGCCTCTGCGACGACATCGGCCTCGATACCATCGAAATCGGCAACGCCATCGGCGTCGCCATGGAAGCCGGCGTCCTCCCCTGGGGCGACTGGGAGGGAACAAAGCGCCTCCTCGAAGAGGTCCGCGCCGGCACCCCCCTCGGCCGCATCATCGGCAACGGCACCGTCCACACCGCCGCAACCTTCGGCATCGACCGCGTCCCCGCCGTCAAGGGCCAGGGCCTCCCCGCCTGGGAGCCGCGCACCCTCAAGGGCATGGGCATCACCTACGCCACCAGCCCCCAGGGCGCCGACCACACCGCCGGCATGGTCACCGCCCGCGGCGTCAACGCCGAGACCCTCGTCAAGCAGAGCCGCCACGAACAGCTCGTCATGATGGCCATCGACTCCGCCGGCGTCTGCCAGTTCACCAACGCCCTCCCGGCCGACCTCGCCGCCTTCGCCAGCACCCGCTTCGATATCCCCTGCGACGACGAAGTCATCCTCCGCATGGCCCGCGCCGCCATCGACGCCGAGCGCGAGTTCAACCGCCGCGCCGGCTTCACCCGCGCCGACGACCGCCTGCCCCGCTGGCTCCGCGAAGAGCCGCTTTACCTCCCCGATGGCCCGGCCGTCTTCGATATCCCCGACACCCTCATCGACGCCGTCTGGGCCTGACCCCGTCGACAGCCTCCGCCCGCCGCGCCACAATCCCCGCTGCCATGAAGGACTACCGCGACATCCTCACCATCAAGCAGCAGCGCCACGGCATCATCCAGCTCAACCGCCCGGAGAAAATGAACGCGCTCAGCCACAACCTCCGCGCTGAGCTCTTCGATGCTCTCAAAGACTTCGAAATGGACCCCGAGGTCCGCACCATCATCATCCGCGGCTCAGGCCGCGCCTTCTCCGCCGGCTACGACCTCTCCGGCGTCTCCCAAACCAGCGACGACCGCGACTACGTCGAAAAGCGCTCCGGCCTCCCCAACGTCGGCCCCATCCACCCCGGCCAGGGCCAGTGGCCCCAGCACCTCCTCAGCGGCTACTGGCAGATCTGGGAATGCACCAAGCCCGTCATCGCCCAGGTCCACGGCTACTGCCTCGCCGGCGGAACCGAACTCGCCTCCATGTGCGACCTCATGGTCGTCGCCGAAGACGCCATCATCGGCTACCCGCCCGTCCGCGCCATGACACCCGTCGACATCATCTACCACCCCTGGCACATGCACATGCGCAAGGTCCGCGAGCTCCTCTACACCGGCGACAGCGTCACCGGCCGCGAAGCCGTCGAACTCGGCTGGGCCAACCGCGCCGTCCCCATCGACCGCCTCTGCGAGGTCACCGAATCCCTCGCCGAGCGCATCGCCAACATCGACGGCCCCATGCTCCAGATGACCAAGCGCCAAATCAACCGCGTCTACGAAATCATGGGCTTCCGCACCTCCCTCCAGGTCGGCGGCGATATCCAGGAGCTCGGCCGCGTCCGCCCCGGCGGCGAAACCTTCGGCCGCATCGCCCGCGAAAACGGCCTCAAGGCCGCCCTCGACTGGCGCGACGGCCCCTTCGGCGACTACGGCGCTGCCCCGCCCGATGCGCCGAAGCCCGCCGCCGCCACCTGGTGACCGCTATGGGCGCCGTCCCTCCGCACCTCGCCGAGCGCTTCGCCGCCACCGAGCTGCACCGCCTCCTCGGCCTCGAACTCACCGAAGCCCGGCCCGGGTTCGCCAGCATCGCCCTCCGCACCTCCCCGGCCACCCTCTCCGGGGTCGGGGGCGCCGTCCACGGCGGCGTCCTCGCCGCCATGGTCGATATCGCCATGCTCTTCGCCCTCCAGGCCTCCCTCGAACCCGGCGATATCCCCAACGGCACCGCCGACCTCGGCATTACCTACCTCCGGCCCGTCCACGGGGCCCGCGCCACCGCCGAGGCCGCCATCGTCCGCAAGGGTCGCACCATGGTCTACGCCGAGGTCTCCATCTTCGATGAGCGGCGCACCCTCTGCGCCCGCGGCCGCACCATCTACGCCCTCCGCCGCGAGCCGCCCGGCGGCTAACCCTCGGCCTTCGCGAACGCCGCGTCCGTCCGCGCCAGCATCCGCTCCGCCAGCCGGATCACGAACCCGATATCCTCCACCCCGGCTACGCTCGTCGCCTGGACCGCGTGCACCACCCGCCCCGTGCGGAAGCACACCGTCGCGTCGACGAACGTCGGCGCGTCCTCCTCGAACTGCCGCACCAGGAACCCGCTCGCCCCATCCCCGATTGCCGGCACCAGCTGCGGCTCCAGCCGCACATTCGCCTCGATCGGCAGCCCGCAGGCGAACTCCCGCAGCGAGCGCTCCGCCGCGCCGGCATCCTCATACAGCGTCGAAATCGCCGTCACCGCCAGCACCGGGCCGAGCCCCTTCGGCCCGAACAGCGACACGTAGTTCCGCAGCCGCCCCTGTGCCTCCAGCTGCCGCAGCTTCGCCTCCACGTCGTCAGTCTGGAAAATCGCTGCCCACGCCTCGTTCTCGAACTCCCCCGGCGTCTGCTTCTCAAATTCCGGCGGCAGGTCCTCCGCCAGCAGCGACATCGCCGCCAGGTCGTACGCATCGTTCGCCAGCCCATCCGGGTACCCGCCGCCGTTATCGCCGCATCCCGCAGCGAGCAGCGCCAGCCCGGCCAGCATGCCCATCACCCAGGTTGCGCGCATGATCGTGTGCCCTTCTCCCGCGATTGCCCTATCGTACGCCAGCAGCCGGGCGCCGTGCCCGCCACCCCACCGGAGGTCTCGTCCATGCCCCTCTCCGTCGAAGACCAGCTCGCCATCCAGCAGCTCTACGCCCGCTACAACCACGCCATCGATTCCGGCAACGGCGCCGCCTGGGCCGCCTGCTTCACCCCCGATGGCCGGTTCTCCTCCGCCTCCGGCACCTTCGAAGGCCGCGAACAGCTCGAAGCCTTCGGCAACGCCTTCGCCACCCGCATGAAGGCCCGCCACTGGACCAACAACCTAGTCCTCGACGGCGATGGCGAAACCGCTTCCGGGAGCTGCTACCTCATGCTCCTCCGCCTGGCCCCCGGCGAACAGCCGCCCGCCTCCATCCTCGTCACCGCCATCTACCGCGACGAACTGGTCCGCACCGCCGAGGGCTGGAAGTTCGCCAGCCGCACCGTCGTCGGCGACAGCTGAGCCCCCGGCCCGGCGCTCTCACGGATGAAGTCGCTCCTCGCCCTTGCGGTCGTCACCTTCTTCGCCGTCACCATCGTGATGGCCGTCGTCTTCCGCAACCGGCAGGCCCGCGATACCCTCCGCTTCGTCCGCAACGTCGCCTACGGCTACATCATCGCCATCGTCCTCATCGCCGCCTGGCGCCTCTGGCTGAGCTGACGTGCGCATCCTCGTTGCTCCCCAGGAGTTCAAAGGCAGCCTCTCTGCCGACGAAGCCGCCGCCGCCATCGCTGCCGGCATCCGGGCCGCCCGGCCAGCCTGGACCATCGACCTCCTCCCCCTCTCCGATGGCGGCCCCGGCCTGCTCGATGCCCTCCGCCGCGCCGTCCGCGCCGATACCTGCGCCGCCGTCGTCCACGACCCCCTCGGCCGGCGCGTCCTCGGCCGCTACCTCCGCCTCCGCGAAAGCGGCGAAGCCGTCATCGAAGCCGCGCAGGCCAACGGTCTCTTCCACCTCAAGCCCGGGGAGCGCGATGCCCTCCGCGCCGACAGCTTCGGCGTCGGCGAACTCATCGCCGATGCCGCCGCCGGCCAGCCCGCCCGCATGCTCATCGGCGTCGGCGGCAGCGCCACCACCGACGGCGGCGCCGGCGCCCTCCGCGCCCTCGGCGCCCGCTTCTTCGACATGGCCGGCGCCGAACTCCCGCCCGGCGGGGCCGCACTCGCCCGCCTCGAACGGATCGACTGGCGCCCGCCCCCCTGGCTCGGCGCCTTCCCCATCGTCGTCGCAACCGATGTCCGCTCCCCGCTCTGCGGTCCCGACGGCGCCGCCCGCGTCTTTGCTCCCCAGAAGGGCGCCTCCCCAGCCGAGGTTGACCTCCTCGAAGAAGCGCTCGAACGGTTCGCCGCCGTCGTCCGGCGCGCCACCGGCGTCGACCTCCGCGGCCTCCCCGGCGCCGGTGCCGCCGGCGGCCTCGCCGGCGGGCTCCATGCCTTCCTCGACGCTGCCATCGAAAGCGGCTTCGACGTCGTCGCCCGCGTCACCCGCTTCGCCGAACGGCTCGCCGCCGCCGACCTCGTCATCACCGGCGAGGGCAGCTACGATGTCCAGTCGCTCGCCGGCAAAGTCACCGGCCGCGTCGCCGAGGCTGCCCGCGCCGCCGGGAAACCCGTCGTCATCTTCGCCGGGCGCGCCGACCTGCCCGGCGCCCGCACCCTCGCCGACCTCGAACCCGACCCCGCCCGCGCCATGGCGCACGCCGCCCCGCTCCTCCGCCAGCTCGCCGCCCGCTGGGCCGCCGAACAGCCTGCCTGAGTCACCCCGCCGGCCCGCTGTGCCGGCTCCACAGCCGCAGCGTCTCCCGCAGCGCCTCCTTCGTCCGCTCGTCCACCTCCGCCCCGCCCAGCACACAGTCGTTCAGGTGGCGCTCCAGCACCAGCTGGCCCGCGCTCTCCAGCCCCGAACGCGCTGCCAGAAGCTGCGTCAGCACATCCTCGCAGCACCGCTGCTGCTCCAGCATCTTCCGCAGCCCCCGCACCTGGCCCTCCACCCGCGCCAGCCGGTCGAGCAGCCGCTTCATCTCCTCGTCGTTCACCTTCCCCTCCCTGGAGGGGTTGACTTCAATACCCCTCGGGGGTATAGTCGCACTACCGGTACCTCACCGCAATCCCCGCGGCCAGCCGGCCGGAAAGGAACACCGCCATGTCCGAAGTTCGCGAAGTCACCGACGCCACCTGGGAAACCGACGTCGTCAAGTCCGACCTCCCCGTCCTCGTCGACTTCTGGGCGCCCTGGTGCGGCCCCTGCCGCATGGTCGCCCCCATCGTCGAAGAGCTCGCCCAGGAGTACGCCGGCAAGGTCAACTTCCTCAAAATCAACACCGACGAAAACCCCATGGTCCCCGCAAAGTTCGGGATCCGCAGCATCCCCTCGCTCCTCATCTTCAAGGGCGGCGAGCTCAAGGGCACCATCGTCGGCTTCCGCCCCAAGAGCGACCTCAAGAAGCGGCTCGACGAAGCCCTCGCCTGAGGCGCCACAGCCGTTCACTCTCCCAGCGGCCGCCAGGGTACGCCCGGCGGCCGCTCCTTCTCCCCGGAGCACCCCATGAGCGACTACGACATCGCCATCATCGGCGCCGGCGGCGCCGGGCTCACTGCCGCCATCTACGCCGCCCGCGCCCGCCGCACAACCATCGTCTTCGAAGGCAAGGTCATCGGCGGCCAGATCGCCACCACCGACATCGTCGAAAACTACCCCGGCTTCCCGGACGGCGTGAACGGCTTCGACCTCGCCCAGCTCATGTTCCGCCAGGCCGAAAAATTCGGCGCCGAGTTCGCCTACGAGCCCGTCACCGGCCTCCAGCGTCTCCCCGGCGGCACCTTCGAAATCACCACCTCCGAGCGCACCATCACCGCCGACGCCGTCATCGTCACCGCCGGCGCCGATTACAACAAGCTCGGCGTACCCGGCGAAGCCGAATTCACCGGCCGCGGCGTCTCCTACTGCGGCACCTGTGATGCCGCCTTCTTCGCCGGCCGGGATGTCATCGTCGTCGGCGGCGGCGATTCCGCCATCGACGAAGGCCTCTTCATTACCCGCTACGCCAGCAGCGTGACCGTCGTCCACCGGCGCGATACCCTCCGCGCCAGCGCCATCCTCCAGGAACGCGCCTTCGCCAATCCGAAAATGCGCTTCCGCTGGAACACCGTCGTCGAAGCCATCGAAGGCGCCGAGAGCGTCGAGCGCGTCCGCCTCCGCAACGTCGTCACCGGCGAAATCGAGACCGTCCCCATCGACGGCGTGTTCATCTTCATCGGCCAGACCCCGAACAGCCACCTCCTCCAGGGCCTTGTCGACCTCGACCCCGGCGGCCACGCCATCGTCGACCTCGACATGTCCACCAGTGTCCCCGGCCTCTTCGTCGCCGGCGATCTCCGCACGAAAGCCGCCCGCCAGCTGATCAGCGCCGCTGGCGACGGCGCCACCGCAGCCATCAGCGCCGAGCACTACCTCGCCGCCCGTGAGGCCAGCCCCGAGCGCCACGGGTAACGCACCGCTCGTCAAGCAAAACCGCCCCTGCCTTCTCGGGCGCTCCCCGCCGCGGTACCATGCGCCCATGCCGCTCTACGAGTTCAAGTGCGCGAAATGCGGGGCCATGACGGAGCTCTTCGTCCGGTCCGTCCTGGCACCGGTCGAACCGCCGCCCTGCCCCGGAGCCGGCAGCGAGCACGGCCACGAAATGCGCCGCATCGTCAGCGCCTTCGTCCGCCACCAGACCCTCAAAGACAAGATCGCCGAAGCCGAGGCGAAGTACGGCAAGGAAGTCGACGCCGCCATGGGCCCGGCCCCCGATGTCGGCAAATACGCCCGCCGCTACGAAAAACTCGCCAAAGACCTCCCGCCCGAGCCCGACTGACCCGCCCTACTCCCCGATCAGGTGGCGCAGCTTCCGCGCCGCCTCCGCGTCGATCACCTCGTCCTCGAACCGCGCCACCCACGCCCCCTCGGCCCGCGCCGCCTCATACGCCTCGACCGCCGCGTTCGCGCGGTCCTTCACCAGCCGCCCCGGCGCAAAGGCTGCGTTCGCCGTCGCCACATACCGCACGTCCGGCAGAATCGCCCCGGCGAAGCCCTGCTCCGCCAGGTAGGTCAGCTCCAGCCCGTCGCTCGTCACCAGCGGCGAAATCCCCAGCCCCCGGCAGACCGCCACCACCTTCCCCCGCGCATACGCCAGCCGGTCGCCCCGCTGCTCGGGCCGCGCCCCGATATCCCGCGCGAACCGCACCGCGTGGAACACCAGCCCGCCGACGCGCGGCGCCGCCATCGCAATCTGCTCCGCGTGCAGCAGCCCCCGCGCCGTATCGATCACCGGGAACACCTTGGTATCCCCCGGCTCGATCCCCCGCCGCAGCTCGAACTCCCGCAGGTACACCGCCGTATCGCGCACGTCCTGCGGTTCCACCGCATGCGGGATCAGCACCCCGCCCACCAGCGGGCTCAGGATCGCGTCCAGGTCGTCCCGCAGCAGCCGCGTCTTCGGGTGGTTCACCACCACCAGCGCCGCCTTCTCCCCCTGGCCGGCCGCCGCCAGCACCGCCGTCACCTGCTGGCGCGCCTCCGCCAGCGGCACCCGCGCATCCGCCACGCTCAGCAGAATCGCGTCGGCCTGCGAACCGATCGCATCCTGCGCGGCGTCGAGCCCGCCGCTGCCAACCTCGACAATGCTGCGCAGACGAATCACCGGGTGGCTCCGCCCCCAATATACCCGCCCACGATGATAGGCGGCGGCTCCAGCGCCGCCAGGTGGAGGTCCTGCACCAGCCCCAAGATCCCCTGCAGGTGGTCCAGCGTGTGCCGGTACATCACCTCCGCAATCCACTGGCAGGTCAGCGGCCCCCAGCGCGTATCCGTCCGGTAGCGCGTCCAGGTCGCATCGCCCATCGCGCGGAAGATCGCCAGCTCCTCATCCCGCATCCGCTGGAGGTCCGCCATGATCGCCGCCAGCGGCTCTGCCGGGTCATACCGCCGCTCCCGCCACTCCCGCCGGCTGTAATCCCGCGGGTCCAGCATCTCCGGCACCGTCGCCCACCGCAGGAGCGGCAGGTACACCTCCTGCTCCATATCCCGCAGGTGCGACAGGTGCTCATGCACCGACCACTCTCCCGGCACCGGCCGGTAGTGCGCCTGCTCCTCGAGCAGCCCCCGCACCACCCACGCGATGTCGTCCGTGGCCGAACGCAGCCGCGCCGTCAGTTCCGAACGGTACGTCCCGGTTTCGCTCACGTGCGCCTCCATCCCCCGCTCGCGCCAGTCTACGCGAAATCGATCACCGGCGCGAGCAGTTTTTCCGCGCACTCACAGGATCGGCAGGTACTCCCGCAGCTCGAAATCCGTCACGTGCCGCCGGTACCGCTCCCACTCGATCCGCTTGTTCGCAATCAGGCTCTCGAACACGTGGTCGCCCAGCGCCTCGCGCAGGAAGCTCGACTTCTCCGCCACCTCGATCGCCTCAATCAGCGACCCCGGCAGCATCTCAATGCCCCGCGCTGCGCGCTCCGCCGGCGTCATCTCGAACACATTCTCTTCAACCGGCGGCGGCAGCGGCCGCTCGTTCTCGATCCCGTCCAGCCCGGCCGCCAGCATCACCGCGAACGCCAGGTACGGGTTGCAGGCCGCATCCGGCGAGCGGTACTCGATCCGCGTGTGGATCTCCTTCCCCGGCTTGTACTCCGGGATCCGGATCAGGTCGCTCCGGTTCCGCCGCGCCCAGCTCAGGTACACCGGCGCCTCGAACCCCGGCAGCAGCCGCTTATAGCTGTTCACCCACTGGTTCGTCACCAGCGTGATCGCCCGCGCGTGGTAGAGCAGCCCGGCAATGTACCCCTTCGCCACCGCGCTCAGGTGGTAGGGGTCGTTCTCATCGAAGAAGGCGTTCCGCTCACCCTTGAAGAGCGACTGGTGCACGTGCATCCCGCTCCCGTTCACGCCCTCGATCGGTTTCGGCATGAACGTCGCGTACACCCCGTTCGCCGCCGCAATCTCCTTCACCACCAGCCGGTACGTCATCGCCGCATCCGCCATCGTGAGCGCGTCCGTGTACCGCAGCGTGATCTCGTGCTGGCTCGGCGCCACCTCGTGGTGGCTGTACTCCACCTCGATCCCCATCGCCTCCAGCGTCAGCACCGTCTCCCGCCGCAGGTCGCTCCCTGCATCGCTCATCTGGTCGAAGTACCCGCCCCGGTCCAGCGGCACCGGCTCCGTCTCCGACTTGAAGTAGAAGTACTCCATCTCCGGGCTCACGTAGAACGTGTACCCGAGGTCCGCCGCCCGCTTCAGCTGCCGCTTTAGCACGTAGCGCGGGTCCCCCTCGAACGGCTCGCCGCCCGGGTAGGTGATATCGCAGAACATCCGCGCCACGCTCGCCTCTTTCGGCCGCCATGGCACCAGCTGGAAGGTCGAAGGGTCCGGCCGCGCCACCATGTCCGACTCATCGATGCGGGCAAACCCTTCGATGCTGCTCCCGTCGAACCCCATCCCCTCCTCGAGCGCCTTCTCCAGCTCCTCCACCGTAATCGCAAAGCTCTTCAGCGTCCCCACGATGTCCGTGAACCAGAGCCGGATGAACTTCACATCGTGCTCGCGGCAAGCGGAGAGGACATACTCGGCAGATTCGTTCATCAGCACACCCTCCCGGCGCGCAGGACGCGCCCGCCAAAGTGTACCCCGCACGTGTTACGGGGAGATTGCCCGCACCCGGCCGCGCCCCGGCCGCTCGCGCACCACCCGCCCGAAGAGGTCGTACTCCGAGGCATCCTCGATCGCCACCCGCACCCGCTCCCCCGGCCGCGCCCGCCCCCGCGCGAACACCAGCCCGTCCACCTCCGGCGCCTCCCGGTACGTCCGCCCGGCCACCACCGGCAGCCCGTCTTCGTCCTCGCCTTCGCCCTCCACCAGCATCTCCAGCGTCCGCCCGATGAACCGGGCCGCCCGCCGCGCCGAGATCGCCTGCTGCTGCTCCATGAACCGCGCCCGCCGCTCCGCCTTCACCTCGTCCGGGACCTGCCCTTCCATCTCGTAGGCCCCCGTCCACTGCTGCCGCGAATAGGTGAAGCACCCCGCGTGGTCGAACTCCACCGCCCGGGCGAACGCCAGCAGCTCCTCGAACTCCGCCTCCGTCTCCCCCGGGAACCCCGCGATGAACGACGTCCGCAGCACAATGTCCGGCATCGCCCGCCGCAGCTCCTCGATGAACCGGTACACCCGCTCGAGGTTGTGCGGCCGCTTCATCCGCCGCAGCACCGCCTCGCTCCCGTGCTGGAGCGGCACATCGAGGTAGTGCACCACATTCGGCAGCTCCGCCATCGTCCCGATCAGCTCCGGCGTCACCCGGCTCGGGTAGGCATACATCAGCCGCAGCCACGTCTCCGGCCCCGCAGCCTCGCTCAGCATCCGCAAAAGCCCCGGCAGCCCGCTCCCGACCGGCATCCCGAGGTCCTCGCCCCACGCCGTCGTGTCCTGCCCCACCAGCACCAGCTCCTTCGCCCCAGCCTCCACCAGCCGTCGCGCTTCCCTTACCAGCAGCCCCGCCGGCGCTGACCGCAGCCCGCCCTTGATCTTCGGGATAACACAGAAGGTGCACGGCGCATCGCACCCGTCCGAAATTTTCAGGTACGCGCTCGGCCCTTCCACCCGCACGTTGCTCTCGGGGATGTCGTAGATCGCGTCCACATCCACCTGCAGCAGCCGCGCCACCTCGTGCCACTGCCCCACCCCGAACACATGGTCGATCCCCGGCGTCTCCTCCCTCACCTGCCGGCCGTACAGCTGGGTCATGCACCCCGCCACGATCAGCACCTGCCCCTCGCGCTTCGCCGCCGCCAGCTCCCGCACCGCCGCCATCGACTGCGCCTGGCTCTGCTCGATGAACCCGCACGTATTCACGATGATGGCGTCTGCCTCGCCCGGGTCCGCCACCGGCACGAGCTCACCGCCCTCCAGCAGCCGCGCCAGGTGCGCGCTGTCCACATCGTTCTTCGGGCAGCCCAGCGTCACCAGGTGGTACCGCCTCGGCACGGCCATCACGGCCCCTCGCTCACGACAATCTGCACCCGCGACCCCGCAGCCATCTCCACCTCCGGCGCCGGCGACTGGTCGATGACCGTCCCCGCCGGCTGGTTGCTCTTCACTCGCTGAATCAGCGGTTCGTACCCCGCCTCGCGAATCGCCGCTATCGCCGTCGCCTCCGGCACCCCGCGCACATCAGGCACCAGCCCCGGCGTCACCGGCAGCCCGCTCGGCCCCGTGGGCGTCGTGCCGGTAGCCGGCGTGGCCGTCGGCGTCGAACCGAGCGACCCCGGCGGTGCGCTCCCGTCATCCCCTGCCAGGCTCGCCAGCAGGTACGCCACAAACACGACCCCGAGGATCGCCGCAATCGCCACAATTGCAAGCACGGCGGAGCGCGTCTGCGCTGCCGGGTCCGGGTTAATCCGCCGTGCCGGCGCCGGCACCCCGATGTCTACGCCGATGATCGGCTCCCGGCTGGCGCCCGGCTGCGCCGGGAGCGGCGCAGGGCGGCGCGGAGGTGCGCCCCTCCCGATGACCGGTCCCTCATCCTCGGCTTCCGGTGCACCCCGTCCCGCCGCCGGCCGCCCCGCCGGAGCCGTCGGCCGTGACCTCCACGCCGGCCGCGATGCCGATACCGGGCTCACCGGCCGGTCCATGCTCGGCCGCGCCGGCTCCTGCTCCCGCCCGTACGGGTCCTCGTCCTCCCGCGGGAACATCGCCAGCATCTCCTGCGGGTCCAGCCCCAGGTACTGCGAGTACGACCGCAAGAACCCGCGCGCATACACCGGAGCAGGAATGATCTCGAACTGCTCCGCCTCGAGCGCCGCGAGGTACCGGCGCGAAATGCGCGTATCGCGTTCAGCGTCTTCGAGCGTCAACCCGCGCGCCTCCCGGGCGCGAGTCAACAGGCTCCCGAGTTCACCCATAGGCCGTCGTGCCCCAGCGGGGGTACCGCGAACGTATCAGGTTCCACCCCTAAACGGTAGACGAACGGAAACCCACCTATCCGCGCCCGTCATTCCTCCCGACCCCGATCCAGCAGCTCCGTGATCCACTCCACCCCGGCGTCCTCACCGAGCCGCACCTGACCCGTCGCCCGCAGCTCCGCCAGCGCCGCCCGGAAGTCCGCGAAGTGCCGCAGCATTACCCCCAGCTGCAGGTAGAGCCGGAAGCCCAGCGCCTCTGCCTCCTCTGGTGCCAGGAGCCACGTGTTCAGCACCAGCGGGATCCCCCGCAGCTCCTCCGCCGCCCACGCGATCGTCTCCCGGTCCTTCAGCCCGTCGAGGAACACGAGGTCCGCACCGGCGGCGAAGTACCGCCGCGCCCGCTCCGCCGCCGCCTCCCGCCCCAGCGGCGCCAGCGCATCCGTCCGCGCGATAATCACCGTCGCCGGGTCGCGCCGCGCCCGGACCGCCGCCCGCACCTTCAGCTCCATCTCCTCCGCCGGGATGACCCGCTTCCCTTCGAGGAACCCGCACCGCTTCGGCCACTCCTGGTCCTCGATGTGCAGCGCCGCCACGCCGGCCCGCTCGTACAGCTCCACCGTCCGCGCCACGTTCGCCTCGTTCCCGTAGCCCGTGTCCGCATCCGCAATGACCGGGACCCGCACCGCACCCGCCACCCGCGCCGCGTTTGCCGCCATCTCTCCCAGCCCGATCAGCCCCCGGTCCGGCAGCCCCCACGATGCCGCCGTCCCGAACCCGCTCATGTACACCGCGTCGAACCCCGCGGCCTCGGCCAGCCGCGCCTGCACCCCATCGAACACAAACGGCGCCAGCACCAGCCCCCGCTCGAGCAGCGCCCGCAGCCGCGCCCCGGCGACCCGCCGTCCGCGCTCATCGCCCCGGCCCCCGCATGGCCTGGCCGCTGGCCTCCGTCATTGCGCCGCGATCCTGCGCCCCCGGCGCGCCGCTGTCCACCCCGCTCAGCCCTCCCGCCGGAAGTGGATGGCCGCCCAGTCCCGCTCCAGCCGCGTCTCCCGGTGGACGAACCCGGCTGCCGCGCACGCCCCCGTCACCCGCTCGACGTCCTGCTCCAGCACCCCCGAGAGGAGCAGGTCGCCACCCGGGCGCACCGCCCGCTCGAACACAGGCACCAGCCCGATGTTCGCGTCGGGGCTGATGTTCGAAACCACCAGGTCGTACGGCTCGCCGATGTCGCCGGGCGCCAGCCGCCCGGCGCGCACGCGCACCTGCCCCGCCACACCATTGGCCGCGCAGTTCTGCTCCGCCACCTCGGCGGCCACGGGATCGATGTCAATCGCGTCCACCTGCGCGGCCCCGAGCAGCACCGCCGCAATCGCCAGGATCCCCGAGCCGGTCCCCACGTCGAGCACCCGCGTCCCGGGCGCAACCAGCCCGTCGAGGAACCCCAGGCAGAGCCGCGTCGTCTCATGGTGCCCCGTGCCGAACGCCTGTCCCGGGTCGAGCCGGATCACGAGCTGCCCCGGCGCCGGTTCGTGCTCCACCCACGAGGGCACCACCACCACCCGGCCGCCCGTTTCCACCACCCCGAAGAACTCCCGCCACGAGACCGCCCAGTCCTGTTCGTAGATCGGCCGCGCGCTCAGCTCCACCGCCGGGAACGCCTCCATCGCCCGCCGCAGCTCCTCCACCAGCATCGCCCCCAGCTCCGACGACGGCAGGTAGCACCGGATGAGCACCGGCTCGCCGCCGCGCACCCGGAACCCCTGCTCCGGCCCCAGGATCTCCACCGGCTCCTCGATGCTGACGCCGCCCGGGGCAACGCCGCGCACGATATCCGCCACCGCCTCCGCCAGCGCCGGTGGCGTCTTCGCCGTGATCTCGAACCAGAGATGCGTCACCGCTCAGCCCGCCATCGCATCGCGCAGCCGCTCGAAGAACCCTTTGTGCCGCTTCGGCAGCGTCGGCGTGCCCATCGTCTCCGCGAGCTGCTCCAGCAGCTTCCGCTGCTGGTCGGTCAGCTCCTCCGGCACCACCACCGTCACCCGGACAATCATGTCGCCCCGGCCCGTCCCCCGGAGGTGCGGCACACCTTTCCCGCGGATGACGAACTCCTCGCCGCTCTGCGTCCCCGCCGGGATCTCCAGCTCCATCTCCCCGTCCAGCGTCGGGATGGTCACCGCCGCGCCGAGCGCCGCCTGGGCGATGTTCACCGGCAGCTCCAGCACGATATGGTCCTCCACCCGGTGGAACCGCTCGTGCGGCGCCACGCTCAGCACCACGTACAGGTTGCCCGGCTCGCCGCCCCGCGGCCCGGCCTCCCCCTCGCCCGAGAGCCGGATCTGCGCCCCGTCGTCGACGCCCGCCGGCACCTTTACCACAATCCGCCGCGTCTCCCGCACCCGCCCGCTCCCGCGGCAGGCCGCGCACGGGCTGGTAATCACCCGGCCCTCGCCCTGGCACCGCGGACAGGTCATCACGTTCACGAACTGCCCGAAGAAGCTCTGCTGCGCCCGCCGGATCTCCCCCATCCCGTTGCACTCCGGGCAGACCGCCGGCATGCTCCCCGGCTCCGAACCGCTGCCCCCGCAGACGCTGCACCGCTCCAGCCGCTGGTACTCGATCTCCTTCTCGCAGCCGAAGACCGCCTCCTCGAAGGTGAGCCGCAGGTTGTACCGCAGGTCGCTCCCGCGCTGCGGGCCGCGCCGCCGCCCCCGCCGCGCCGCCCCGCCGAAGAACGCATCGAAGATGTCCCCGAAGCCCTCGAAGTGCGCGAACCCGTCGAACCCGGCCGCTCCGGCGCCCGTGCCTTCCACCCCGGCGTGCCCGAACCGGTCGTACATCGCCCGCTTCTGCTCGTCGCCGAGCACCTCGTATGCCCGGTTAATCTCCTTGAACTTCTCGGCAGCATCCGGCGAAGGGTTCCGGTCCGGGTGGTACTCCATCGCCAGCTTCCGGAACGCCCGCTTGATCTCGGCCTGGTTCGCGGTCCGCGGCACGCCGAGGACCTCGTAGTAGTCGCGCTGACCCGTCGCCATCAGTTAGCAGTGTACCAAAACGAGTGCTAAAGCCCCCGGCGCCGGGCCAGCGCGCCTCCCGCAGCTCCTGGTCCGCCTACCGCGCCACGAACCCGCCGTCCACCGGCAGCGCAGCGCCCGTCACAAACGATGACTCGTCGCTCGCAAGGAAGAGCGCCAGCGCGGCCACCTCCTCCGGCGTCCCCATGCGCCCCACCGGCTCGGCCATCGTCAGCTGCGCCTCAGCGTCCGGCTGCCCTGCAGTGAACCGTTCGACCATCGGCGTCCGGATCACCCCCGGGCAGATCGCGTTCACCCGGATCCCCTGTGCCGCGAACTCCAGGGCCGCCGTCTTCGTCATCTGGATGACCGCGCCTTTCGATGCCGTGTACGCGACCAGGCCCGGGAACCCCACCAGCCCCGCGACCGACGCCGTGTTGATGATCGACCCGCCCCCGGTCTCCAGCATCAGCGGGATCCCGTACTTCATCCCCAGGAACACACCGAACGCATTGACATGCATCACCCGGTGGAACTCTTCTTCCTCGTAGTCCGGCGTCGGCGCCGGCGTTCCTTCGATGCCGGCGTTGTTGAACAGCACGTCCAGCCGCCCGTAGAGCGCCTTCGTCCGCTCCATCATCTCCCTGACGTCGGCCGCCTTCGAGACGTCGACCGTCATCGCCGCGGCCTGCGCCGGTCCAATCTCCGTCGCCGTCGCAGCCTCCGCGCCCGTCACGTCCGCGCACACTACCTTCGCCCCCTCGGCCGCGAACAGCTTCGCCGCAGCCTTACCAATGCCGGAGCCCGCGCCCGTCACAATCGCCACCTTGCCGTCGAGTCGTCCCATCGTCGGTTCACCTCCCGTGGTTCTTCCGGCCCAGCATGCCAGCTTCAGTTGAACGGATGGCGGGCCGAACGAGCCCGCCTTTTCGGGCCGTTTGACCGCGCGCTTCCGTCAATCCTGGCCCGGGTACCGCCACGGGCTCGCCAGCTCGTACGCCGCGCTCACCCGCAGCAGGAGCGCGTCAGCGAAGCGCGGCGCTACGGCCTGCAGCCCTACCGGCAGCCCGTCGGGCGCCAGCCCCGCCGGTAGCGAGGCCGCCGGCAGCCCGAGAAAGTTGAACGGATACGTGAACGGGATGAATCCCGCCGGCCCCACCTGCTTCCCCCCGATCTCCGATGGCGGCGGCCCCTCCGCCGCGAACGCCGTCGCTGCCGTCGTCGGCGTCAGCAGCAGGTCGTACCGTTCGAAAAACCGCGTCATCTTCCGGTTCACCTGGTGCCGCTCCTCCAGCGCCCGCGCCACATCCACCGCCGTGTACTTCCGGCCCACCTCCGCAAACCGCAGGAACCCCGGCTCCAGCTTCGCCCGCTGCTCCTCCGTCATGTCGTCCACGAGGCGCGTATCCCCTGCCGCCGCGATCGTCATCCACGCCTCCATCGTGTCGCCGAACCCGGGGTGCGCCTCCTCCAGCTCCGCCCCGACGGCGGCCGCCAGCCGTTCCGCCGCCGCCCGGGCCACCCGCGCCACCTCCGGGTCGACCGCCGCGTAGCCGAGGTCCGCGCTCCACGCCACCCGCCGCAGCCGGGGCGCGGGCCCGAGCACGGCCGCCTCGAACCCCGTCGGCCCGTCCAGCACCTCCGGGTCGTCCGGGTGCGGCCCCGACGCAACGTCGAGGTACCGCGCCGCATCCCGCACCGTCCGCGCCATCGGGCCCAGCGTCGAAAAGTACCCCCACGTCGGCGCATGCTCGCCCGCCCGCGGAATCCGGTGCGCCGTCGGCTTGATCCCGTAGCACCCCGTCATCGCCGCCGGGATGCGGATCGACCCGCCCCCGTCGCCGGCCGTCGCCAGCGGCACCATCCCCGCGGCCACCGCCGCGCTCGAACCCCCGCTCGAACCCCCCGGCGTCTTCGCCGGGTTCCACGGGTTCCGCGTCGGCCCCCAGAGCCGGTTCTCCGTGAATCCCTTGTAGCCGAACTCCGGCGTGTTCGTCTTGCCGATGATCACCGCCCCGGCAGCCCGCAGCCGGGCCACCTGCACCGAATCCTCCTCCGCGACCTGCCCCGCGAACGCCCGCGAGCCGAGCGTGAACAGCAGCCCCTTCGCCGGCTCCAGGTCCTTCACCCCCAGCGGGACCCCCGCCAGCGGCCCCGGGTCCTCGCCGGCCGCGACCCGCGCATCGATCGCCGCCGCCTGCCGCAGCGCACCCTCCGCGTCGACCTGGATGAAGGCGTTCAACGCCGGGTTGAGCTCGGCGATCCGCCCCAGCGCCCGCTCCGTCACCTCGCGCGCCCGCAGCTCCCCTGCGCGCACCCGCTCCGCGATCTCCCATGCCGGCATCCAGCGCTCCGTCATCGTTCCCTCCTTTGTGTCCCGGTCGGTGCCCGCCGTAGTGTAGCCCCCCGGCCCGCCTGCTGGCGCCGGGCTGACAACCGCGGAAGACGGCCAGGCCTCTCTTCTGCGCCGCCAGGGTCTGCGCCCGCATCGCAGCGTCGGCGTCACGCGCAACTGAGAATCTTCCTCAGTCTGGCGGCGTAGACGCCCGCTACCATCCGCCGGATAATTCCTCTGGCGGAAGGACTGCATCCATGCTGCGAAATCGTCTCAGCCCGAAGCAGATGGCGCTCGGGACTGCCCTCGCTGCCGCGGTCGCCGTCGGCGGCTTCACGGCTGGTCGTGCCTTCTTCGGGTCGGACGAGGCCGCCGTGGCGTCGCCCCGTGCAGCGCCCTCAGGCCCGGCCGACGTCACGCCGCTCCCAACGCCGCGGCCGGCCGACGCAATCGATACGAGCAGGCCCGGCTGGGGCATGCCCTACATTGAGGCCGACAGGGCGCTCCCCAGGTACGACCAGGTCATCAACGGCATCAGGGTGGGGCCGACCGCTTCCCCCGACCTTGGCGCGTGGTGCGCTCCAGGTCAGGCGCAGTGGGTCGACCCGGGCGAAGCCGCCGGGACGCCGCTTTCGCTCCCCGACCGCTTCCCCGTCAACGGCGTTCCGGCGCACGCCCGCGCCGTCCGCTGCGGCGGCAACATCGTCTCCTCCGAAGTCACCCTCGAGATTCCGCCATCCCCGAACGCCCGGGCCGAGATGGCGGCCGGCAAGAGCTGGTTCGAGGTCGAACACGGCGGCCAGGTCGTCATCCTCAAGCAGCTCGTCGCCGCTCCCGGTTTTGCCTCCCAGGTCGCCGCGGAGCGCTGGGAGCCGGCCACCGTGAACGGACTCCCGGCCGCACTCGGCCGCGCCATCCTCCGCGACGAATTCGGCGAAAGCGCTGTCGTGGTCTGGGATGAGCGGCGAAGCCTCCAGGTCGCTGTCCGCGGCACGGATATCCACGTCGATGACCTCCTCGCCATCGCCCGGGAGGCGCTGCAATGAACCCTCGCACCATCGTTCTGGCGCTCGCAGTGCTCGCCCTCGTGTCCGCCGCCGTTGGTGCACTCACCTCTACCCCCGCCTGACGCCGGCCCCTGGCGGACCTCCGTCCCTCTCCCCGTGGCCGTTCGACCGCCGCCCCGCTGCCTTCCGCGTGCTACCCTCCCGCCGGTGGGGAGTTCCCCGATTGCACCGCCATCACGCCGTGTGGTTCCCTCTCACGCGAGCGGCACACTACCCCGGGAGCGCCCGATGAAGCTCGCCGCCGTCCTCGCCACACGCGGAACCCACGTCGCCACCATCGCCGCCTCCGCCCCCATCGCCGAAGCCGTCGCTGAACTCGCCGCCCGCAACATCGGCGCCCTCGTCGTCCTCGATGGCGCCGGCGCCGTCGCCGGCATCATCTCCGAGCGCGACATTATCCGCGCCCTCGCCGCGGGCGGCCCCGTCCTCGACCTCCCCGTCGCCGACGTCATGACCCGCGATGTCATCTGCGGCACCCTCGACGACGACCTCGAGACCGTCCTCGCCGTCATGACCTCCGGCCACTTCCGCCACCTGCCCGTCGTCGATAACGGCCTGCTCGTCGGCCTCGTCACCACCGGCGACCTCGCCCAGGCCCTCCTCCAGAGCCTCGCCGGCCGCGTCGAAACCCTCGAATTCCGCCTCGAAGCCGAAATCGAACAGTTCGGGGTCGGCCGGTGAGCAGCCCGAGCCCGCTCCGCGTCGCCATCATCGGCTCCGGGCCGGCCGCCATGTACACCCTCGAACACCTCCTCGCCGAGCCGGAACTCGACGTAACTGTCGACGTCTTCGAGCGGCTGTTCACCCCCTACGGCCTCGTCCGCGCGGGCGTCGCTCCCGACCACCAGAAAATCAAGGGCGTCACCCGCGCCTTCGAACCCCTCCTCCACGACCCACGCGTCCGCCTCTTCGCCAGCGTCGAATACGGCCGCGACCTCGCCCTCGATGACCTCCGCCGCCTCTACCACGCCGCCTGCTTCGCCACCGGCGCGCAGTCCGACCGCCGCATGGGCATCCCCGGCGAAGACCTCCCCGGCTCCCTGCCCGCCACCGCCTTCGTCGCCTGGTACAACGGCCACCCCGACTACTGCACCCTCGCCGTCGACCTCGCACAGGAGGCCGCCGTCATCGTCGGCATGGGCAACGTCGCCATCGATGTCGCCCGCATCCTCTGCCTCACCCCTGGTGAGCTCCGCCGCACCGACATGCCCGCCTACGCCATCGAGGCCCTCGAAGCCAGCCGCATCCGCGAGGTCCACGTCCTCGGCCGCCGCGGCCCCGCCCAGGCCGCCTTCACAACTCCTGAACTCAAAGAGCTGACCACCCTCGAAGGCGCAGCGCTCCGCATCCGCCCCGATGAGGCCGCGCTCGACCCCCTCAGCGCCGCAGAGGTCGAACGTTCCGCCGACCGCACCCTTGCCCGGAAGGTCCAGCTCATCCAGGAGATCGCCGCCAGCCCCGGGCCGCCCCGGCCCCGCACCCTCCACCTCCGCTTCTGCATCACCCCGCTCGAACTGCTGCCCGGCCCGGGCGGGACCGTCGCCGCCGTCCGCTGCACCCGCACCCGGCTCGTCGCCACCCCCTCCGGCGGCATCGCCGCCGAGCCCACCGGCGAAGAAGAAGTCATCCCCGCCGGGCTCGTCTTCCGCAGCGTCGGCTACCGCGCCCTCCCCCTCCCCGGCCTCCCCTTCGATGACCGCCTCGGCGTGGTGCCAAACCGCGCCGGCCGCGTCATCGACCCCGCCACCGGCGCGCCCCTCCCGGGCCTCTACGTCGCCGGCTGGCTGAAACGCGGCCCCACTGGCGTCATCGGCACCAACAAGCCCGACGCCGCCGAGACCGTCCGCTGCCTCGTCGAAGATGCCGCCGCCGGCCGTCTCCCTGCCCCGCCTGAGCCCGGCGCCGAGACCGTCCCTGCCCTCCTCGCCGCCCGCGGCGTCCGCTGGCTCACCTGCGCCGATTGGCAGCGCATCGACCGGCTCGAGCGCGAAGCCGGCGCCCGCGAAGGCCGCCCCCGCGTCAAGTTCACCTCGCTCGACGCCATCCTCGCCGCCCTCGAACAGGCAGAAGCCCCCGCATCCGCGCCCTGAACTGCGTCGCGCACAGCCTCCCGCGGTCCCCCGGCCGCCCGCTCTCCGCGCTACCATACCGGCACGCCCGCCCCGGAGGTGCCCCGTGTCCGTCATCGAACCCGGCAGCGTCCCCCTCGAAGAACCCGCCCGCTACGACTGGAACGCGCTCGTCGACGCGCTCAACCGCCTGCTCCGACTCCGCACCACCCCCATCGGCATGAAGCTCTTCGAAACCGTCGAAGAGATGGAGCAAATCCCGCGCATCCGCCGCCCGAACGCCATTCATACCACAGACCAAATCGTCGCCCAGGCCGCACGCCTCGGCTGGACCGTCGGCATCACCGCCGACGACCTCGTCGGCGCCCAGTGCGGCGCCGTCATCGGCCTCCACCCCCAGGACGACGAATGGCGCTCCGGCCGCCGCATGGCCGGCGTCTGGTTCGAAACGCCCGAGGATGCCGCCGCCCACCAGGCCGCCATGGACGTCGTTCCCTTCGGCCGCTACCGCGCGATGGCCGTCTCTCCCCTCACCTCCGGCCGCCTCGACCCGCCCGATATCTGCCTCATCTACCTCACCCCCGGCCAGGCCATCATCTTCATCAACGGCCTCCAGTGGAGCGGCTACCGCAAATTCCAGTGGGGCGTCGTCGGCGAATCCGCCTGCGCCGATAGCTGGGGCCGCGCCCTCGTCACCGGCGAACCGAGCCTTGCCATCCCCTGCTACGCCGAGCGCCGCTACGGGGGCGTTCTCGATGACGAGCTGCTCATGGCTCTCCCGCCGAAGTACCTCCCCCGCGCCATCGCCGGCATGGAGCGCCTCGCCGCCAACGGCCTCCGCTACCCCATCCCCCAATACGGCATCCAGGCCGACGCCCGCGCCGGCCTCGCCCGCAGCTACGGCTGACCCCGGGTCAGAGGCTCCGCAGGAACCGGATCAGCGCCTCGTTGACCGCCTGGGGCGCCTCCTGCTGCACCCAGTGGCCCGCCCCGGGCACCAGCACCAGGTCCTTCAGGTTCGGCACGTGCTGCCGGATGTTCGCCTCCGGCGCAAAGCCGCGCACCGGGTCCCGCTCCCCCGTGATGAAGAGCGCCGGCACCGTCACCTTCGCATTCCGCCATGCCGCCATCAGCTCCCAGTTCCGGTCGATGTTCCGGTACCAGTTCAGCCCGCCCCGGAACCCCGTCCGGCTGAATTCGCCCACGAAGAACTCCAGGTCCGCCTCGCTCAGCCACGGCGGCAGCTCCGCCGGGTCCACCATGTTGTCGAGGAACTTCGCCGTCTTCGGCCGCGGCCGCGCCATCTCCGGCGTCGGCACCAGGTTCCCCGAGGCCGAGTACAGCAGCTTCCGCATCGTCGTCCGCACGTCGGCCTCCAGCTCCGCCTCGGCCTTCCCCGGCTCCTGGAAGTACAGGATGTAGAAAAAATTGTCCCCGAAGATGGCCTTCATCCCGTCCGTCGGGCGCACGTCTCCCCGGGGCGCATACGGCACACTCATCCCCACCACCGCCGGGAACCGGTCCGGCCGCAGCAGCGCCGAGTTCCACGCCACCGGCGCCCCCCAGTCGTGCCCCACAATGACCGCCGTCTCCTCGCCCAGCGCATCGAGCAGCCCGACGATGTCGCCCACGAGATGGAGCTGCGTGTACTTCTCAATCTCCGGCGGCGCCGTCGTCTGCCCGTATCCGCGCTGGTCCGGCGCCACCGCATGGAAACCTGCCTCCGCCAGCGCAACCAGCTGGTGCCGCCACGAATACCACGACTCCGGCCACCCGTGGCACAGCACCACCAGCGGCCCGCTCCCCGCCTCCGCGATGTGCATCTCGATGCCGTTCGTCGAAACCGTCCGGTGGGTGATCGCGGCCATCATCACGCCCCTGCCAGTCTCCGGCGCTGCCGGGAGCCGTAGCCTACCCAAATCCTTCGCACAAAACAAAAGACCCCGCTCCCCGCGGGGTCCGCGTCCTCAATGCGCTGCCGTCGCGGCAAGGCTACTCCGTGCCCGCCGAAACCGGCTCCTTCGGCTGTTCGTCCGTCTTCTTCACCCGCTCCATGTGCTCCAGCCCCTGCATGCTGAAGCCGAGGTCCCCCAGCTCGCACAGGAAGCTGCAGTACGTCAGCCGCAGCGCGCTCGTCGACTTCGACGGCGTGTACGAAAGGTTGCAGCGCTTGCACCGGATCAGCCCGGTGAATTCCGCATCGCGGCCTGCCGGGATGGTCGTCTCGCGGTCGTCCGTAGCGTTCATCGGCATACCCCTCATGTACAGTATGCGGCACCTCGCCGCAACGCGCTTACTCCCCGGCACACGCTTTACACGCCGCTCTTACACCTCCCGGGCTGTCATTCGGCCCTTGCCACCCTAACTTACCGTACGGTAGCGTTAACGGACTGGTAACACGGGTTGCCGCAGCACACCATGGCACTCACCGCTCCCGCTCCCTGCGCTCCTCCCTCCCGGCCCGCCGCACGCCTGCGGGCTGTCGCCGCCGAGGCCGCCTTCACCGCGGCCTTCATGCTCGCCTACTTCTTCCTCCGCGGCATCCGGCCCGATGATGTCGACGCCGCCGTCGCGCGCAGCCTCCGCCTCATCCACCTTGAACAGCAGCTCGGCCTCTTCCTCGAAGCCCGCCTGCAGGCCGCCTTCCTCGACATCGGCCCCGCCATGGCCGTTGCCAACTGGGTCTACGCCTGGGGCCACTACCCCGTCATGCTCGCCATCGGCCTCTGGCTCCTCTGGCAGGACCCCGTCCGCTTCCGCTTCGTCCGCAACGTCCTCGTCGTCTCCGCGCTGGTCGGCATCGCCGCCTACTGGCTCGTGCCGGCCGCTCCGCCGCGGCTCATGGCGCTCCACGGCTACGACTTCGGCTTCGTCGATACCGTCCACGGCGCCGCCAGCAGTGTGCACTACTTCCAGCCCGGTCCCTTCGTGAACGACTACGCCGCCCTCCCCAGCTTCCACTTCGGCTGGATCCTCCTCTCCTCCATGGCCATCTGGACCAGCACCCGCAGCCGGCTGATCCGCGCCGCTGCCGTCGCCATGTCCGCCGTCATGTGGTGGGCCGTCACCGTCACCGGCAACCACTACTTCTTCGACATGGTCATGGGCGGCGTCGTGGTCATCCTCTCCTGGTGGCTCGTCGCCAGCCTCGGCGACGTCCGCCTCCGCCGCCTCCCCGCGGCGATTATCGACCGGCTGCGCTGGTAGCCCCCGCCGCGCACACCGGCCCGCCCGCCGGCGCCCCTTCGCGTTCGAAGCCCGGGAGCGGGGCCCCCGCCCGCAGCGTTACCCGAACACGTCGCGGCTGCCGGCGCCGCTCAGCGAGGCCTCGCAGGTACGCCCGCTCGAACAGCACCTCGCATTCCCGGCAAATCCCGTGCGAAACCGCACCCTCCCCCTCGCTGAGCACAGCGCCGCACCAGGCACACACCACGCGCATCGCACAACCTCCTTCCGGCATCCGGGCGCACACCAATCGTCCTTCAAGGGCTGCGCCGGCCGCTATCGGGAGATTCCCCGATAGGCGGTGCCAAACGGTAAACACAACGCAAACAATCGAACGGCCGGCGCCGCACGCTCCTTCGCCGGCTAGCCCCGCTGCCCCTGCTCCAGCCCGACTAGCTCCACAGGCCGGCCCGTCCACTCCCGTATCTCCCCAATCCGCACCGCCCCCGGGACCGCCGCCAGCACCCCCTCCGCATCCTCCGCGCCGACCATGAGCACCAGCCCGATCCCCATGTTGAACACCTCGTACATCTCCTCCGCCGAAACCCGCCCCCGCTCGGCGATCAGCCGGAAGATCCCCGGCACCTCCCACGCCCGCGTATCGATCACCGCTGTCACCCCCTCGGGCAGCACCCGCGGCACGTTCTCCCGGTAGCCGCCCCCGGTGATGTGCGCCATCCCGTGCACCCGGTCAATCACCGGCCGCACCTCCCGCGCATACGGCCGGTGCGTCGCCAGCAGCGCCTCCCCGAGCGTCAACCCGCCCAGCTCCGGCGGCCGCTCCTCCAGCCGGCGCCGCGTCTCCTCCGCCGGCTCACCGTTCGCCACATCCAGCGCCCGCCGCGCCAGCGAAAACCCGTTCGTGTGCAGCCCCGAACTCGGCAGCCCGATGAGCACGTCGCCCGGCCGGATCTTCGTCCCGTCGATGATCGCGTCCCGCTCCACCACCCCAACGATGAACCCCGCAAGGTCGAACTCCCCCGGCAGGTACACATCCGGCATATCCGCCGTCTCCCCGCCCAGCAGCGCACACCCGACCTCCGCGCACGCGTTCGCAACCCCCTCCACCAGCGCCTGCTTCTGCTCGTTCGAAAGCCCGTTCCCCGCAATGTAGTCGAGGAAGAACAGCGGCTCCGCCCCGCACACGAGGATGTCGTTCACGCTGTGCCCGATGATGTCCGGCCCGCAGAGGTCGAGCCGCCCCGCTGCCAGCTGCAGCTTCACCTTCGTCCCGATCCCGTCCGCGCTTGCCGCGAGCACCGGGTCCCGGTACCGGTCGCCAAGCCGGAACAGCCCCGAGAACGGCCCGGCATCGCTCAGCACCTCCGGCCGCCGCGCCCGGGCAAGTATCCCCGGCAGCGACTTCGCAAAGCGGCTCCGCGCCGCAATATCGACCCCCGCCTCGGCGTACTTCCGTTCCCCGGTCACCCCCACAGCCTACCAAAGCCCCGCCTTCCGCGGCGGAGGCCCCCGGGGCCCGGGCCGCTGCCGCCCGCGTCGGCTACACTTCCCCCGTGCCGGCCCCCGTCCCGTCCCTCCGCTTCGAGCGCGAAGCCTGGAACGCCGGCGCCGAGTGGGTCGCCGGCGTCGATGAAGTCGGCGTCGGGCCGCTCGCCGGTCCCGTGGCCGCCGCCGTCGTCGCCCTTCCCCGCGGCCGCCGCCTCGCCTGGTACCGCGAAGTCCGCGATTCCAAAGTCCTCAGCGAGCCCGCCCGCGAGCGCCTCGCCGCCCGCATCCGCGCATCCGTCCCCTGGGCCATCGGCTGGGCCTCCGTGGAGGAGATCGACCGCATCGGCACCCTCCCGGCACGCCGCCTCTGCATGCTCCGCGCCTTCGAACAGCTCGCCGTCCGCCCCGGCGCCATCATCAGCGACGCCCTCGACCTCCCCCTCCCCAACGTCCGCCCCGTCATCGATGGCGACGCCCTCTCCGTCGCCGTTGCCGCTGCCTCCATCCTCGCAAAGGTCGCCCGCGACGCCGTCATGGTCGAACTCTGCGCCCGCTACCCCGGCTACGGCTTCTGCCGAAACAAGGGCTACCCCACCCCCGAGCACCGCGAGCGCCTCGCCGCCCGCGGCCCCAGCCCGGTCCACCGCCGCAGCTACGCCCCCGTCGCCCAGTTCGCCCTCCCATGGTGACTCCCCGCCGCCGGCTCGGCGACTTCGGCGAACGCGTCGCCGCCCACCGCCTCGAAGCCGCCGGCCTCACCATCCTCGCCCGCAACCTCCGCATCGGCCCCCACGAAATCGACCTCCTCGCCCGCGACGGCGACACCACCGTCTTCGTCGAGGTCCGCACCCGTCGCGGCGCGCCCGGCCTCGCTGCCGAGTCCATCGATGCCGCCAAGCTCGAACGCCTCCTCGCCGCGGCGCTCGCCTACTGCGAACGCGAAGCCCTCGACCCGGACACGACCCGCATCGACGTCGTCACCGTCGACCTCGACGCCGGCGGCCGCGCCCGCGCCATCCACCACTTCCGCGGCGTCGGCATTCCCGGCCTTTGACCCGTTCACATCCCGGCGCGTATGTTCCGCCCCGACCC
Organism: Tepidiforma thermophila; assembly: GCF_002563855.1. NCBI lineage: Bacteria > Bacillati > Chloroflexota > Tepidiformia > Tepidiformales > Tepidiformaceae > Tepidiforma > Tepidiforma thermophila. Next base: position 202,934 of record NZ_PDJQ01000001.1, on the reverse strand, counting down.
CTCACCGGAGCACGGCCATGGCGATTACCCCCGCCGACGACTACCTCATCCACCAGACCCCCTGCACCATCGACCGCGTCTTCACGAGCGACCGCAACTTCTACGACCGCTACTTCTTCAACGGATACAGCCCCGACGCCTCCGTCTATTTCGGCGTCGCCATGGGCCAGTACCCCAACCTCGGCATCACCGACGCCGCCTTCAGCATCGTCGTGGACGGCCGCCAGCGCGTCGTCCGCGCCTCGAAGCGGCTCGGCCCCGACCGCATGGCCGCGGCCGTCGGCCCCATCGCCGTCGAAGTCCTTCGCCCGCTACACGACCTCCGCGTCACCGTCGCCCCCAACCCTTACGGCATCGAAGCCGACCTCGTCTTCCATGCCCGCTCCCTCCCCGTCGAAGAACCCCACTTCTTCCGCATGGCCGGCAACGTCCCCGTCATGGACTACACCCGCATGACCCAGCACGGCGGCTGGTCCGGCACCATCCGCGTCGACGGCCGCGAATTCACCCTCGACCCCGCCACCTGGTGGGGCTCCCGCGACCATTCCTGGGGCATCCGCCCCGTCGGCGGCCGCGACCCCCGCGGTGCCCCGCCGAAGCAGGTCCCCCAGTTCTTCTGGAACTGGGCGCCGCTCAACTTCCCCGACCTTTGCACCCTCTACACCGTCTCCGAATCCGCCGACGGCACCCGCTGGCACCAGTCCGGGGTCATCCTCACCCCCTACCCCGACGCCACACTCACCGAAGCCGCCGTCGACTACCGGCTCACCTTCAAGTCCGGCACCCGCTGGCTCCAGTCCGCCGTCATCACCCTGGCCCCCGCGAACGGCGAGCCGCTCGAAATCGCCGTCGAACCGCTCTACCCCTTCCTCATGAAAGGCCTCGGCTACGGCGAACCCACCTGGGGCCACGGCATGTGGGTCGGCGAAGACGTCGTCGACGGCACCGAGTACATCCTCAGCCAGGAGCAGCCGCTCCAGAACCTCCATGTCCAGCAGGTCTCCCGCGTCCGCGCCGGCAGCCGCGAAGGGCTCGGCGTCTTCGAACTCATCGTCCTCGGCCCCCACGCGCCCACCGGCTTCAAGGACCTCCTCGACCCCGCGCCCTGACCGCCCTGCCCGGGGCCGTGGACACCGCCACGGCCCCTTTCGACAATAGAACCATGCCGATCTACGAGTTCCGCTGCGCCGACTGCAAAAAGGTGACGAACTACTTCACCCGGAAGATCGACACCGAGGTCCGGCCGCCCTGCGAACACTGCGGCAGCTCCAACACCAGCCGCATGATGTCGAAGTTCGGCCGCACCTACACCCGCCAGGACATCCTCGAAAAGTACGGCGACCCCTCCGCCGGCCGCGGCGGCCCCGAAGACTACCGCGACCCGCGCCAGATCGGCACCTGGGTCGAAAAGAAATTCGAAGAGTACGGCATGGACCTCCCCGAAGAGGCCCGCACCATGATCGACGCCGCCCGCGAAGGCGAGTTCCCCGACCCCGTCAAAGACCTGTGAGTACCGGGCCGCTCGAGCGCGTCGTCCCCGAAATCCTCGAGCGGTTCGCCGCCAAGAACGCCGCCCGCGAACAGGCCCTCGCCGCCGCACGCGTCATCATCCGCACCAGCGCCAACGCCATCCGCGCCGTCCACCGCGGCGAATTCGACGCCGCCCGCCGCCTCATCGCCGAGGCCCGCGCCACCCACGAAGCCGCCGTCCGCGCCCTCGAAGGCCACGCCGACGTCTACCACGCCGGCTTCCTCCACGACGCCCAGAAGGAATACGTCGAGGCCGTCACCACCCTCGAACTCTGCGCCGGCGGCGCCATCCCCGGCCCGGCCGAACTCAGCGTCGAAGACCCCGCCTACCTCAACGGCATCGGCGAAGCCGTCGGCGAACTCCGCCGCGTCATCCTCGACCGCCTCCGCTCCGGCAGTTTCGACGGCTGCGAAGCCCTCCTCGCCGCCATGGACGACATCTACAACGTCCTCGTCACCATCGACTACCCCGACGCAATGACCGGCGGCCTCCGCCGCACCACCGACCAGGTCCGCGGCATCCTCGAAAAGACCCGCGGCGACCTCACCCTCGCCATCGTCACCCGCCGCCCGGCCGTCTAGCCGTCCTCAGGCCGGCACCGCCCGCCGGATCACCGCCTGCGTGAACGCCATCGTGTCCAGCGTTCCCCCGAGGTCGCGCGTCTTCTCGCCGGCCGCAATCGTGTCGTGCACCGCATCCACCAGCTGCCGCCCCAGCGCCCCGTGCCCGCAGAACTGCAGCAGGTAGCCGAACGCCTCGATCGCCCCCGAGGGATTTGCGATCCCCTTCCCCGCGATGTCCGGCGCCGTTCCGCCCGCCGGGTCGAACACCCCAATGATCGGCTGGTGGCTCTTCGAAAACGCATACGACGCGCTCGCCCCCAGCCCGATCGAACCCACCAGCCCGTACACCATGTCGCTCAGGAAGTCCCCGTACTCATTCGGGCAGACCACCACGTCGTACCGCTCCGGGTTGATGATCAGCTTCGCCAGCAGCGCATCGAACAGCTCGCGGTTGTGCGTCACATTCCGGTACTCCGTCGCCACCTCCGCCACCACCTCCTCGAACAGCCCGTCCGTCGCCCGCTGAATCGTGTACTTGCTCGTCGAAGTCACCGCCTGGCGGTGCTGCTCCGCCAGCCGGAACGCAAAGTGCGCCGCGTGCTCCACCGGCGTCCGCTCCATCACCCGCACGCTCACCGCCGAGTAGTACCCGATCCGGATCCCCGCGTCTTCGTACGTTCCGCCCGTCGCGATCCGCACCACGTGCAGGTCCACCTTCCCCGTGTAGTTCCGGCTCACCCCCGGGTAGCTCCGGCACGGCCGGTGGATCACCGCCAGTCCCAGCCGGTCGCGCAGCACCTGGTTCGGACTCACCGTCTCTGTCACCGTCGGATATTTCATCGCAGCGCCCAGCGCTCGCACCGCCTCGATCCCCTCCTCCAGCACTGCCGGCGATGCCTCCCGCCGCTCCAGCGACCAGTCGATCGGCCGAAACGCCACCGGCGAACCAAGCGCCTCGTTCACCGCATGGACCGCCGCCCGCAGCTCCGCCGCAATCCCGTCGCCATTCAGCTCCGCAACCTCACGCGTCGCCATCACGAACCTCCCTCGACGTCCTCGCCCAGAGTGTGCACCGCCGTTCGTTTCCCGTGAACAAACGAAATTCCCCGTAACACCGCCGATTGGTAGGATTCGGCCGGTTTTGGCACGGCCGCGCACCGGTGGGGGCGCGCGGCCAAACATGCTTACCGGGGGACGAGATGAACAATCTGCTCGTAGCGGCCGGAGCCGGCGTCATCGCCCTGCTCTTCGCAGCGTGGACGGCCCGCCGTGTCCTCGCCGAAGACGAAGGCACCGACACGATGAAAACCATCGCATCGGCCATCCAGGAAGGCGCAGCGGCATTCCTCCGCCGCGAATACACCTTCCTCTCCGTCTTCGTCGTCATCGTCGCCATCGCGCTCGCCGTCTTCGTCGATTACGACGCCCTGGACCGCTTCGGGGAGCAGCGCGGCGAGTTCACCGACCTCCCGCGCACGGCCGCGGCCTACATTCTTGGCGCAATCTCCTCCGCACTCGCCGGTTACATCGGCATGTACATCGCCGTCCGCGCCAACGTCCGCACCGCCGCCAAGGCGCGCCAGGGCCTCAACCCCGCCCTCCGCGTCGCCTTCAGCTCCGGCGCCGTCATGGGCATCACCGTCACCGGCATCAGCGTCATTGGCCTCGTCATCGTCTACCTGGTCACGCAGGACACCCAGCCGCTCACCGGGTACGCCTTCGGCGCCTCCTCCATCGCCCTCTTCGCCCGCGTCGGCGGCGGCATCTACACCAAGGCCGCCGATGTCGGCGCCGACCTCGTCGGCAAAGTCGAAGCCGGCATCCCCGAGGACGACCCGCGCAACCCCGCCACCATCGCCGATAACGTCGGCGACAACGTCGGCGACGTCGCCGGCATGGGCGCCGACCTCTTCGAGTCCTACACCGGCTCCATCGTCGCTGCCATGGCCCTCACCACCGCCGCTGTCGTCGGTGCTGAGAAGGGCGTCTTCGAAAACACCGACGTCGCGAACTGGGACTCGAAGGCCTTCGCCCTCCCCCTCCTCATCATGGGTGTCGGCATCATCTCCGCCATCATCGGCACCTTCCTCGTCCGCACCGGCGAAAACGCCACCATGGGCCGCCTCCTCTGGGCCCTCCGCACCGGCGTCTTCTCGGCGAGCGGCCTCGTCCTCGCGGGCACTGCCGCCCTCCTCGTCGTGATGGACCTCCCGTTCGACCTCTTCTGGGCCGTCCTCATCGGCCTCGTGGCCGGGCAGGTCATCGGCACCGCCACCGAGTACTACACCGCCTACGAATTCCGCCCAACGCAAAATCTCTCCAAAACCGCCGAAACCGGGCCGGCCACCGTCATCATCGGCGGCCTTGGCCTCGGCATGCTCTCCACCGCTGTTCCGCTCATCACCATCGTCGTCGCCATCTGGGCCACCTACCAGATCGCCGGCCTCTACGGTATCGCCCTCGCCGCCGTCGGCATGCTCTCCCCCCTCGGCATCACCCTCGCCACCGACGCCTACGGCCCCGTCGCCGATAACGCCGGCGGCATCGCCGAACAGGCCCACCTCGACCCCGCCGTCCGCCAGCGCACCGACGCCCTCGACAGCCTCGGCAACACCACTGCCGCCACCGGCAAGGGCTTCGCCATCGGCTCCGCCGTCCTCACCGCACTCGCCCTCATGGTCACCTACTCGCAGGTCGTCGGCCTCGAAACCATCGACATCCTCGACGTCGAGACCATGCTCGGCCTCCTCATCGGCGGCCTGATGCCGTTCGTCTTCGCCGCCCTCGCCATGGGCGCCGTCGGCCGCGCCGCCATGGCCATGGTCAACGAAGTGCGCCGCCAGTTCCGCGAAATCCCCGGCATCATGGAAGGCACCGGCAAGCCCGATTACGCCCGCGCCGTCGCCATCTCCACCGACGGCGCCATCCGCGAGATGGTCCTTCCCGGCCTCCTCGCCGTCGTCGTCCCCATCCTCGTCGGCTCCGTCATCGGTGCCGAAGCCCTCGGCGGCCTCCTCATCGGCTCCATCGCCAGCGGCTCCGTCCTCGCCCTCATGATGGCCAACGCCGGCGGCGCCTGGGACAACGCCAAGAAGTACATCGAGGCGGGCCACCTCGGCGGCAAGGGCTCCGAGGCGCACAAAGCTGCCGTTGTCGGCGATACCGTCGGCGACCCCTTCAAGGACACCGCCGGCCCCTCCATGAACATCCTCCTCAAGCTCATGTCCATCGTCGCCGTCGTCTTCGGCCCCCTCTTCGTGGGCTGACGCCGGTTCCCCTTCGCCCGCACGAACGGCGGCCGCCGGTTGAGCTCCGGCGGCCGCTTCTCTATGCTGCGCCCTCCGCCACCCTCCTCGCGGAGCCCTCCCGCCATGCTCCTCGCACAGGCCCTCATCCCCATCTCCGCCGTCGTCGCCGTCGCAGCAGCCGTCGTCTGCGCACTCGCCGCCCGCGACCCGGCGGTCCCCCGTCCCGCCGCCTGGGGCCCCGCCCTGGTCGAACTCGCCCTGGCTCACGTCGCCGCCGGCCTTGCCGGGACCATCGCCCTTGCCGCCTTTGTCGGCGGCTACGCCGGCGAACTCGACCGCGCCGCCTGGGCCGGCGGAGCTTTCCTCGCCGGCTTCGCAGCGCTCGCCCTTGCCAGCCTCCTTGCCGCCCCCATCGACGCCGATGACGGCCGCCCCGCCGTGGTCACTCCGTTTGCGTCCACCGCCCTTGCGCTTGCGGCCGGCGCCGGGCTCTTCGGTCTGGCCAGCCGCGTCGCCGGCGAAGGCCCATGGGCCGCGGCATCGCTCATCGCGCCGTTCGCCGGTGGGGCCGGCCTCGCGGCCCTGGTCGCGGCCCTCGGCCCCGCCCCCGGGGCCTCCCGCCCGGCCGCCGGGCCGCTGGCCGGCGGCGCAGTCGCAGCGGCGGCCATGGCTGGCCTCCTCGCGTCCGGCGAACTCTCCGCCCTCTCCGGCGATGCGGCATGGAGCGCTTTCCCCCTTGTCGTCACCGCCAGCGTTCTCGCCGCCGCCGCCATCGCCCTCATCCCCGGCGCCGTCCTCGCAGCGTCGGGCCGGTCATCCGCCCCGCTCCTGGCCGCCTGGCTCGCCGCCGTTATCGCAGCCCTCGCCGTGGTCGGTGCCGCCATCGTGCTCCTTCCCGCCGGAGCCGGATGGGCCGCCGGCGCGGCCGGGGCCGGCCTGGCCGCCGGCCTCGTGCTCGCCCATGGCGGCATCCTCCCCGCCACCGGCGCTGACCGCCTCCCCGGGCGCCTCCTCCCCTGGGCGGCCGCTGCCCTCGCCCTCGCAGTCGCCTGGGCGCTCGGCCGCGAACTCTCCGGCGAAGGGTTCGCTCCCGCCGCTGCCGGCCTCTACGGCCTGGCCCTCGCAGCCGGCGCGGCCGCAGGCCCGGTCGTCGCCAGGCTCGCCCTCGTCCCCTTCGCCCCGCCCGTTCCCGCCGCCGCCATCGACGTCGAGACCTGGGCCCGCCCCGGCGAGGCCGGCTTCGCCGTGGCCCTCGCCACGGCCCCCGCCCGGCCCCGTCCGGCGAACGCCGTCCCGGCCGCCGGCATCGCTGCCCTCGCCGCGGTCGTCCTCGCCCTCACCCTCGGCCCCCACGCCCGGCACGAGCTCCTGCGCACCGCCGAGGCCGACCCCGTCCGCACGGCAGCCATCGTCCAGGACCTCGGGCTCCTTCCCACCGGCGCAGCCGACCGCTACGCCTACGCCAACGACCTCCAGCAGCGCCGCGCTGCCCTCGAGGAACTCCGCCAGGAGATCCAGGACGACGCCGACTTCGGCCCGGCCGATGTCCGCCTGCTCCTCGCCGCCGACGCCTCCGCCCGGGACACCTTCGTGCAATCCCGCCTCGCCGCCGGGCAGCTCATCCCCGGCGAAGCCGCGCGCATCTCGGCCGCGCGCCGTCCGCTGCCCGCGCTTCTCCCGCTCCCCGGCACGTCCGCCGGTGCCGCCGTCGGCCTCCTCACTGGATTCGCCGTCATCGCGGCAGCCGGCTTCTCCTGGCGGCCCGGCACAGCAGCTGCCTCGCTCGCGGCAGCGTTCGGACTGCTGGTGCTGCTGCTCGTCGTCGGCCCGGCCCTCCGCTTCTTCGGGCCCGGCGAGGCCGACCCCCTTGCGTTCGTCGCCGCCCTCGCCCTGGTCGCAGGCCCCGGCGCCGCGCTCATGGCCCGCGACGAGACTCCCGGAGCAGCCCCGGCCTGTGGTCTTGCCGCGGCGGGACTCGCCCTCGCAGTCACCGCCGGCCTCCTCGCGTGACGCCCCCGCAGCCGGGATTCCCCGGCTCAGCCAGAAAATTGTGACGAAAAGCGCAAAGACCTATTGACAGCCTCCCGGCCGGTTGGTAGCTTGCGGCAGGTGAACGGCGTTCGCGTCGTTCACGTGCGCGTTCAGTGTTTCGCACCACCTGCCTAGTGCGCCGCACGGCGCAGCGGGGGACCCAACGTCCCGGGGCGAACGCGGCACCCGCCGCAAGGGCGCCTTCCGCCCGAGCCCGTCAGCTAACCCCGTCGGCAGTCTGGAAGGCCTGGCGAGCAGGTAGCTCGTTTCGAGGTCTTTTTTTCTGTCCTCGAACTGCACCATAACGTCCGCATCGAAAGAGGAGGGAACTACCGTCATGCCAGCTTTGCAGGAAGCACCGCCAAAGTCGTGCCCCAAGTGCCGCGGCTCCATGATCGTCGAGCGCGACTGGCACGGCACCTACGGCAGCTGCATCATGTGCGGCTACGTCCACGAAGTGCTCACCAGCCCGCCCGTCGACCTCGCCGCCGAAGAGGCTGCCCTGCCCCAGCGGCAGCGCCGCCGCCAGCCCTCCCACGGCAAGCTCCGGCTCTGACCGCACCGCGGCACACCCCGGCAGCCCTGGAAACGGAACCCCCGCGCAGGCGGGGGTTCCGTCTTTTCGCCAGCACCACCGCGCACTAGAATTCGCCCTCCGGAGGTAGCAGAGCACACCCATGCCGTACATTCGCCTGTCCATCATGAAGCCCCGCCGCGGTGAAGATGCCCGCGTCGAAGAACTCCTGCGCAAGCTCGATGAGGCGGTCGCCGCCACACCCGGCTGCCAGGTCACCTACCTGATGCGCCCCCACGACGACAGCGGCGAAATCGCCCGCCTCGCCATCTACGACTCCGAAGAGGCCGCCGAGCACGCCGCCAACGATACCCACATCATGGCCCTCCGCTCCGAAATCCACCTCTGCGTCGAGCCCGGCCATATCGAGCGCGCCTTCTTCACCATCTGACACGGGCTCCGGTCCCGCCCGCCTCCGGCCGGGAAACCACCGATTCCTGCCCCCGGGTGCCCCTATCCCCGGGTCTTTGCGCGCCACGATTAGGGTTTTTGCCAATACGCCCGCGCGAGGCACGCCCTAGACTCCTCCCTGTCGCCGGACCCCCGCCACCTGGCGCAATCCGACACGGCACGGCCCACCAGCCAGCGCCGGAGACCATCAGAGGAGTTCGACCGTGAACCAGATGCGCCCCCAGCCCAGGACCCTCCCGGCCCGCTCCACCGCCAGCGCCGCCCGCGGAGCCGGCCCCATCCGCATCCTCCTCGTCGACGACCACGCCGTCATCCGCCAGGCCCTCCGGATGCTCCTCGAAGCCCAGCCCGAGCTCGAAGTCGTCGCCGACGTCGAAAACGGCCGCGAAGCCGTCCAGGCCGTCGAACGCCTCCAGCCTGATGTCGTCCTCATGGACGTCGTCATGCCCGGCCTCAACGGCCTCGAAGCCACCCGCCAGATCCGCCGCATCGCACCCTCCACCCGCGTGGTCATGCTCAGCGGTTTCGTCGACGAAGACCAGCTCCTCGATGCCATCCGCTCCGGCGCCTCCGGCTACATCGTCAAAAAATCCGACGTCTCCGAACTCGTCCTCGCCATCCAGACCGTCCACCGCGGCAACAGCTACTTCTCCAGCTCCCTCTCCGAAGGCTTCGACCTCGCCGAAGTCCTCTACCAGGCCAAGCGCGCAGACCAGCGCAACGGCATGGATACCCTCACCAGCCGCGAACGCGAAGTCCTCCAGCTCATCGCCGAGGGCTACACCAACCAGGGCATCGCCAACGAACTTTACATCTCCGTCAAAACCGTCGAAGCCCACAAGGCCCACATCATGGCCAAGCTCCACGCCCGCAACCGCACCGACCTCATCCGCTACGCCATCCGCAAGGGCATCGTCCGCCTCGAAAGCGTCGACGAAGCCCAGGCCATGCTCGACGACGCCGAAGCCGCCGCCGGCTAATCCCCGCACCTCCCGCGGTCGCGGACAACGAAGAGGGGGCCCATGACCGTGGGCCCCCCTCTTCGTTCAACGTCAACGTCGCCCGCTGCGGCGCCAGCTTGCCCTATCCCATGCCCGCCAGCCGCTTCCGCTTCTGCGCCACGTAGTCCACCAGGATGTACTCGCCCAGCTTATCCGGCGTCGTGTAGAACACCCGCCCCTTGTTGATCCGGGCCACCTGGTTCACGAACTCCTTCAGGTAGTAGTTCCGGTCCAGCATGAAGGTGTTGATGGTGATCCGCTTCTGCGTGCACCGCTTCACCTCCTTCAGCGTCTCCCGGATCGTGATCGGGCTCGGCGGGTAGGCGAAGTACGAGCGCCCCCGCTCCAGGTGCGCCGTCGGCTCCCCGTCCGAAATCATGATGATCTGGCGCGTCCCCTGCGTATGCTTCGCCAGCAGCCGCTGCGCGATGATCAGCGCGTGGTGCATGTTCGTCCCCAGCACCGACTCATCCCACCGCACATACGGCAGCTCCTCCGTCTTCAGCTCCCGCGCATATGCGCTGAACCCGATGATGTACAGGCTGTCGCGCTGGTACTGCGACGAAATCAGGTTGTTCAGGGCCATCGCCACCTTCTTCGCCGCCTGGAATGAGCCGCGCAGCGCCATCGACCAGCTCAGGTCGAGCATGATCACCGTCGCCGTCTGCGTCAGCATCTCCGTCCGCGCCACCTCGAAGTCGTCCGGCTTCAGTTTCAGCGGCGTGCCCGGCCCCTCCCGGTACATCGAGTTCATCATCGTTTTCTGGATGTCCAGGTAGAACGGGTCCCCGAACTCATACGGCTTCGTCGTGTCCGTCCGCTCGCCGCCGGTCCCCGTCTCCCGCACCTCGTGCTTGCCGAACGTGTCCGCCTTCAGCTGCTGGTAGATCTCCGCCAGCGCCCGCTGGCCGATCTTCCGCGTGCCGCGCGGCGTCAGCTCCCACTGGTTCCCCTTCTTCCGGATGTACCCGGCCTCTTCGAGGATCTCCAGGAACTGCTTCAGCTGCTCCAGCGCCTCCCGCGCCTCCGGCCCGAGCAGCTCCTCCAGCTTGTCCGCATCGATGTCCTCGATGTCCCCGCCGTACTGCGTCCGCTCGATCTGCCGCTCCAGCTCGTCGATCGACTGCATCTGCTCCATCAGCTGCATCGCCGACTGCAGGTCCAGCTCTTCCTCGCCCCGGAACGGGTACTGGTTCCGAAGGTCCCGCATCGGGTAGAGGTACTCCAGGTTTTGCGCCAGCTCGTTCAGCGCCTGCTGCAGCTCCGGGTCCCCAATCTTGTCCGAGAGCAGGTCCTGCAGCTGCTGGCGCAGGTCCCCCGGCAGCGAATCGAGCAGCGACTGCATCTGCCCCATCTGGTGCTGCATCTGCCGCACCAGCTCGTCCAGCGACTGCGGCGGGTTGTCGCCGAACAGGTCGCCGTACTTCTGCATGAACTCCTCGAAGTTCGGCTCCCGCCCCGCCATCCGGTCCTGCAGCATCTGGTTCAGCTCGCGGACCATCTCCTTCATCCGCTGCAGGTCCTCGGGCGACATGTTCGCAATCTGGTTGTAGAGATCCTTAAAGAAGGTATCCATCATCGCCTTCTTCAGGGACTCCAGCAGCTCGTTGAACTTCGCCTGCGCCTCCGGGTCCATGAACTCGTAGTTCTGGAGCTGCCGCACCTGCCCCGCCACATCCTGCGGCAGGTTCTCCAGGAACTCCTTCTTCCGGTTGGCGATGTTCCGCAGCATCTCGGCGAACTCGCGCGGCGGCGTCGGCTGACCGCCCTGCTGCCCCTGCTGGCTCCCCTCGCCCGGTTCGCCCTGCTCGCCGCGCTGGCCCTGCTGCTGGCTCGCCTGCGCACCCTGCTGCCCGGCCGGCTGCTGGCCTGCCTCGCTCCGCTGCTGCCCCGGTTGCGTACCGCCGTCCTGGTGCTCGCCCCCGGCCCGGTCCGCTTCCTCCAGCCGGCGCTCAAGCGTGTTCCGCTCCAGCTCAAGGATCTCGTCCAGCTTCCGCTTCAGGTCATCGAAAATCGACGAAAGGTCGAACCGGTCGAGTTGCTGCCGCCGCTGCTGCCGGAGTTGCTGCAGCAGGTCCCGGAGGCCCTGCATCCGCTGGCCCATCGGGTTCCGCATCCCGCGCTGCATCAAATTCCGCAGCGCGTGCTGCAGGTCCCCGAAATTCATCAGGTCGTCCGTGATGTTGTCCAGGATCTGGTCCGGGTCGAGCGCCGGCACCTCCTGCGTCCCATCCCACATCGAATAGCGGTAGCGCATCGCCATCGGTCCAAACCTCCCCGGGGCGCGGAACCCGCGCCGTGTTCCACGAGCGTAGCCGAATCGCAAAGGGTTGTCAGTCCGCCCTCACCCGTGCGGAAACCGCCTGCTACCCCTGCCGCCGCCGCGGCACCCCGAGCCGCTCCATCACCGCATCGAACACCGCCGCATCCTGGGCCCCAGGCAGCACAAACCGGTCGCCGAACACGAACGTCGGCACCCCCGAGATCCCCGCCTCCCGCGTCCACCCGATCGCCTCCAGCACCCGCGGCCGGTAGGTGTGCGCCTCCAGCGCCGCCCGCAGCGCCTCCACGTCCAGCCCGGCCCGCTCGCCCACGGCCAGCACCACCTCCAGCTTCCCGATGTCCTCCAGCTCCGTGAAATACGCCCGGAACATCTCCCGGGCATACTCCCGCGCCCGCCCCGCCTCGTGTGCGAACTCCGCCCCCTCGTGCGCCAGCACCGAATTCGACGTCCACTCCCGCCCGCGGGTGAACCGGATTCCCGCAGCCTCCGCCCGCAGCTCCATCGCCGTCGGCGGGTCTCCCGGCCGCGTCATCGGCCGCCGCGGCTTCCCCTCCGGCGGCGTCGAAGGGTCCAGCAGGTACGGCACGTGCCGCACCTCCACCTCGTACTCCCGCTCCACCCGCTCAATCTCCACCAGCCCCAGGTAGCACCAGGGACACACGAAGTCCGAAATCACCAAAACCTGCAGCGGCCTGCCCGCACCGTCGTCCATCATCGCCGGCACCATACCCCGCTCGACACCTGCCCCGCAATCTGCTCCACTCCCCGCACCAGCTTACCCGGGGGTGAAGCATGACCTTCGAACACCTCACGCTCGACATCGCCGACGAGATCGCGACCGTCACCCTCAACCGGCCCGAAAAGCTCAACGCCCTCAACCGTCCCCTCCAGCAGGAAATCCTCGACGTCTGCCACCGGCTCAAACACGATGACGGCGTCCGTGCCGTCATCTTCACCGGCGCCGGCCGCGGCTTCTGCTCCGGCGCCGACCTCTCCGGGCCCCTGCCCGAAACGCCCGACCGCGTGCCCTGGCAGCAGCTCACCGATGAGGACAGCTGGGTCGGCCGCCAGGCCCGCGCCGTCTACACCATCGACAAGCCCACCATCGCCGCCATCAACGGCATCGCCGCCGGGGCGGGCTTCTCTCTCGCCCTCGCCTGCGATATCCGCATCGGCAGCGAACAGGCCCGTTTCAAGACCGTCTTCATCGAGCGGAACCTCTCGCCCGATTCCGGCATGAGCTACCTCCTGCCGCGCATCGTCGGCCAGGGCAACGCCTTGGACCTTATCCTCACCAGCCGCACCGTCGACGCCGACGAAGCCCTCCGCATCGGTCTCCTCCAGCGGCTCGTCCCCCACGAGCGCCTGCTCGACGAAGCCCGCGCCGTGGCGCAGCAGATCGCCGCACACCCGCCGATCGCCGCCATCATGTCCCGCCGCGTCGTGCAGCGCGCCTGGGAGAACGATTTCGACGCCCAGCTCCGCGAGGAAATCCACGCCATCGCAATCTGCCGCCGTGCTGTGAACGACGCCCGTGAGCAGCGCCAGGCCTTCATCGAAAAGCGCCCGCCGCGCTTCACCGGCAGCTGAAACGCCAGGGGCCGCGGCAGCGCGCCGCGGCCCCGCGATGGCAGCGGATCTCCCGGGCAGGGTCAGTTCACCCGGCGCTCCTTTCCGGCCCAGTACCTCTCCCGGATGAGGAACTTCTGCAGCTTCCCGGTCGCCGTCCGCGGCAGGCTCTCCACAAAGTCCACGCCCGTCGGGCACTTGAAGTGCGCCAGGTGCTCCCGGCAGAACTGGATGAGCTCCTCCTCCGTCGCCGTCATCCCCGGCCGTAGCACCACCAGCGCCCGCGGCGTCTCGCCCCACTTCTCGCTCGGCACGCCGATCACCGCGCACTCCAGCACCGCCGGGTGCTTGTAGAGCGCATCCTCCACCTCCGCCGACGAGATGTTCTCGCCGCCCGAGATAATCACGTCCTTCTTCCGGTCGACGATGTTGATGTTCCCGAACTCGTCCCACGTCGCCAGGTCGCCCGTGTGGAAGTACCCGTCGTAGATCGCCTTCGCGGTCTCCTCCGGCTGCTCCCAGTACCCCTTCAGCACCACGTTCGAGCGCGCGCACACCTCGCCGATGGTCCTGTCGTCCTTCGGCACCGGGTTGCCGTTGTCGTCGAGCACCTGGATCTCCACCCCGATCGCCTCCACCCCGGCCCGCGCCCGCCGCTGGTAGTTCTGCCCGTCCGGGTTGTGGTAATCCGGCATGCTCACCGTCAGGATCGGCGATGTCTCCGTCAGCCCGTAAATCTGGATGAACTCCCAGCCCAGCTCCTTCTCCAGCCGCTCAATGAACGCCGCCGGCGGCGGCGCGCCTGCCACCACGAACCGCGGCCGCGTCGTGATCGTGTACTTGTCCCGGTCCGGGAACGTCAGGATCGTGTTCAGCACCGCCGGCGCCATGCACGCGAACGTAATCTTCTCGTCCTGGATCAGCCGGAAGATATCCGCCCCCACCACCGCCCGCAGCACCACGTGCGTGCCGCCCATCGCCGTAATCGCAAACGGCCCGCCCCAGCCGTTCGCATGGAACATCGGCAGCGTCCACAGCTCCCGGTCCTCGTGGCGCACCCGCAGGTGGGCGATGAAGTTGTACGCGTTGATGTACACGTTCCGGTGGGTCAGCATCACGCCCTTCGGACGCGCCGTCGTCCCCGACGTGTAGTTGATCGACGTCACATCGTTCTCGTCCTGCTCCACGAACGGCGTCGCCGTCTTCGGCTGGCTGCCGACCAGCCCGTCCCAGTCCACCCAGCCCGGCGGCGTCTGCTTCGGCGTCCGCGGGTCGGCCACAATGTAATGCTCAACCGTCTTCAGGTTCGGGCGGATGTCATCGATTACCTTCGTGTAGTCGTAGTCGACGAGCACCACCTTCACGCCCGCGTGGTTGATGATGTACTCGTGGTCCGCAGCCACCAGCCGGTAGTTGAGCGGCACGAGGATCGCCCCGATCTGCGTCACCCCGTAGTAGCTCTCGAGGAAGTAGTGGCTGTTCGGGCTGAGGATGCACACCCGGTCGCCCTTCCTTACCCCCAGCGAAAGCAGCGCATGCCCCAGCTGGTTGCAACGCTCCTGGTAGTCGCGGTACGTCATCCGCAGGTCGCCGTCGACGATCGCCTCCTTGTTCGGGTAGAGCTTCGCCGCGCGGCGCAGGAAATCGTTCAGCAGCAGCGGTACTTCCATCGGCCGGTCCCCCGCGTTCAAAAGATGCGCGCGGATTCTAGCCGATCTCACACCCCGGTCGAGCAGCCGGCGGAACAACCGCGTTCGAACCAAGCACCGTCACATGGCCCAGCTTCCGCCCCGGGCGCGGCGCCTTCCCGTACCGGTGCACGAACGTCCGCCCCGGGTACGCCGCCTCCAGCGCTGCCAGCGCCTCCTCGTCGATGTCGCCGATCAGGTTGAGCATCGTCGCCGGCTCCCGCAGCGTCGTGTCCCCGGGCGGCAGCCCCGCCACGATCCGCACCAGCTGCGCGAACTGGCTCGTCGCGCACGCCTCGATCGTCAGGTGCCCCGAGTTGTGCGGCCGGGCCGCCACCTCGTTCACCAGCACCCCGCCGTCCGGCAGCAGGTAGCACTCGAGGCACGCAATGCCAACGAGCCCGGCGCCCTCCGCGAACCGCCGCGCGAACTCCCGCGCCGTCGCCGCCGACGCCTCCGGGATTTCCGCCGGCGCGCGCGAAATCCGCAGAATCCCGCCCCGGTGCACGTTCCGGATCGGGTCGAAGAACGCCAGCTCACCCGCCCGGCTCCGGCAGACGATGACCGAGAACTCCGCCGCGAACGGCACCCGCTCCTCGACCACGCACGTGCCGCCCCCGAGCGACGCCCACGCCTCCCCCAGTTCGCCCGGTGCCGTCACCCATGCCTGCCCCCGGCCGTCGTAGCCGCCCGTCGCCCGCTTGACGACCGCCGGCATCGCCAGCTCCCGCCCCGCCGCCTCCGCCTCCGCCGCACTCGCCACGATCCGGTGCCGCGGCACCGCGATGCCCAGCCCGGCCGTGAACGTCCGCTGCTTCGCCCGGTCCTGCGTCGTCAGGATGATCTCCGCCCGCGGCAGCAGCTCCATCCGCTCCCCCACCGCCGTCAGCGTCGCTGCCGGCAGCGTCTCCGTCTCCACCGTTGCGACTGCCGCCAGCTCCGCAAACCGCGCAATCGCCGCCCCGTCCGTATACCCCCCGACGACCAGCTCGTCGGCCACCGCGGCGGCCGGGCAATCAGCCGTGTCGGTGAAGGCCGCCACCCGGTAACCCAGCGCGTGCGCCGCCTCGGTCAGCATCAGCCCGAGCTGCCCCCCGCCGATGACGCCGATGGTCGAACCCGGGGGCAGCGCCGTCATGCCAGCTGTTCGCCCAGCACGCGGTCCCGCTCCTCCGCCATGAACGCCGCCACCCGCTCCCGGAGCGCGGCGTCCTCCGCGCCGAGCAGCCGCACCGCGAAATGCGCCGCGTTCACCGCACCCGCCTCGCCGATCGCCATCGTCGCCACCGGCGTGCCGCGCGGCATCTGAACAATCGAGAGCAGCGAGTCGAGCCCCTGAAGCGCCTTCGTCTGGATCGGCACGCCGATGACGGGGAGCGGGGTCTGCGCCGCGGTCATCCCCGGCAGATGAGCCGCGCCCCCGGCCCCCGCGATGATCACCTTCAGCCCGCGCGCCGCCGCCGTCGAGGCGTACTCCGTCACCAGCCCGGGCGTCCGGTGCGCCGAAACGACCCGCGCCTCGTAGGGCACCCCGAACCGCTCGAGCACCTCCGCCGCCAGCCGCATCGTCGGCCAGTCGCTCGAACTCCCCATGATGATGCCCACCAGCGGCGCCTCCCCGGCCATGCCCGCATTGTACGGCCGCCCGGCGCTACGGGCGGCGGTTCCGCGCGTGTTCGGCCAGCGCCGCGAAGAGGGCCGCCACCCCCGTCGTCGGCACCGTGATGAACGGCGGATCACCCGCCTCCCGCCGCCGGTAGAGGTCGCTCACCTTGTGCGGCAGCGGCGTCCCTGCCCACGCCAGCACCACATCCGCCCGCGCTTTGTCCGCCCTCGCATCCTGCTCCGTCACCCGCACATCCCCCTCTACGAACTGCAGCCGCGGTCCGCCCGCTTCCCGCATCAGCCGCGCCGCCTCCTGCCGCGCCGGCGGCGCGCCGCCCAGCACCAGCACCTCGCGCACTCCTGCCGCCCGGCACGCCTCCGCCGCCAGCCGCGCCGCCTGCAGCGAGTTCGATCCCCCGCACCCGGCGCACCGCTCCCGCGTGGTCCGCACCACCGCCCGGCCCGTCCCCCGCGCCGCAGCCTCACACGCCGCCGCTCCGCACCACCCCGCAACGCCCGCCCAGAGCGCCTCCCGCGCCCGCTCCTTCTTCGTCACCGCCATCCGCGCCTTCTTCCCGTTCGTCAGCCCGGCCGCCACCAGCACCCCCCGCGCCGCCGCCAGCCCGGCAGCATCCACCAGCCCCTCCTCGGCCAGCCACGCATCGATCGCGAAATCGGCGCTCACCTGCTCATTGTCGCAGGGAGCGCCGACACCGCCTGTCGCCCGGGATGCTGCCGCCTACTGCGCCGTGAACGTCTTCCGTACGCCGTTCACCACCACCGTGTACTCCCGGCCGCTCACAAAGTCCGACCCCAGCTCCACCGTCGACTCGTGCGTGCCGTACACCATCGTGCACGCCACCTCGTCGCTGTCCGGCACCCGGTTCGTGACCCGGATGACAATCTCCGCCTCGGTCCGCGCCACCATCTCCCACCCCGCGAACCGCGCACACCCGTTCGGCAGCCCGCTCGTGATCACCACCGCGTACTGCGGCGGCATCGTCTCCCGGACGACGATGTCAATCGCATCGATCGGCGCATCGACCACCTTCGTCGGGTAGCTCTCGTTCGGCCGCGACCCGGTCGAACCATCATCGTCAATGCACGCCGCCGCAACGGCGAGAACCGGCATAGCCGCCAGGACCAGCAGAAACCGATGCACAAACGTCTTCATGCCACTGAAGACGCTGGCCTCCCCCCAAATGTTCCCCCGCCGCCGTAGCTTACCGATTGGTAAACCGCTATGCTTCGCCCACAGGCGGCCATCGCCGCCACCCAAACCCAGCCCTGGAGAACCCGAACGTGAAAGTACGCGTCAAGACGGACATGTGCGAAGGCCACGGCAAGTGCGAAAAAGCCGCCCCCGAACTCTTCAAGGTCGGCGACGACGACGTCTCCATCGTCCTCATCGAAGGCGACATCCCGAAGGAGCTCGAGGAAAAGGCCGAGCGCGCCTACCGCCTCTGCCCCCGCCAGGCGATCGAACTCCTCCCCTAGCACCGGCCTGCCCCGAAACGTAAACGCCGGTTCACTTTCGGGCGCCCATACGGTACCATCGCGCCACCAATATCCCCCATAGACCCGGGCCATGCCCCCGGAGGAGCCAGTTGACCGCACCTGCCATCCAACCCTCAGACATCAACCTCAACGACCCTGAGCGCTTCCAGAGCGGGGAGTTCCACGAACTCCTCCGCATCCTCCGCCAGCACGACCCGGTCCACTGGAACCCGCCGGGCGAAGTCTCCAACGGCTTCTGGTCCATCACCAAGTACGAAGACATCCTCTTCATCTCCCGCAACCCGGAGCGCTTCATCTCCAGCAAGGGCATCGCCGGCCCCGGCATCAAGCCCGAAAAGCTCGCCGAGCTCGACTTCGCCGCCCAGCAGCAGAACGCCGGCGGCAACGCCTCCATCATCACGATGGACCCGCCCCGCCACGTCAAGATGCGGCGCCTCGTCAACAAGGGCTTCACCCCCCGCGCCGTCAACGCCATGGAGCCCGAAATCCGCCGCATCACCAACGAAATCCTCGACCGCGTCGCCCACAAGGGCGAATGCGACTTCGTCCTCGAGGTCGCCAGCCAGCTCCCCCTCGCCGTCATCTGCGGCATGATGGGCGTCGAGCAGAAAGACTGGCCCCTCATGTTTGAGCTCACCAACAAGGTCCTCGGCTCCGGCGACCCCGAGTACCAGACCGATGTCCCCGAAGAAGAGCGCGGCACCGGCGCCGCCGCCCGCGCCACCGCCCTCAAGGGCCTCCAGACCATGCTCGAATACTTCCGCGGCGTCCTCGAAGACCGCCGCCAGCGCCCCCGCCAAAACGACCTCGTCACCATCCTCCTCGAAGCCGAGGTCGACGGCGAAAAGCTGACGGAAGGCGACATCCTCCAGTTCTGCTTCCTCCTCATCGTCGCCGGCAACGAAACCACCCGGAACGCCATCTCCGGCGGCCTCCAGGTCCTCTGCCAGCACCCCGACCAGAAGCGCCAGCTCATCGAGGACCCCTCCCTAATGGACTCCGCCGTCGAGGAGATCCTCCGCTGGACCTCCCCCCTCCACCACATGGCCCGCACCGCCACCGTCGACGTCGAACTCCGCGGCAAGCAGATCCGGGCCGGTGACCGCATCCTCATGTGGTACCCCTCCGCCAACCGCGACGAAGACATCTTCGAAGACCCCTACCGCTTCGACATCCGCCGCACCCCGAACGACCACCTCGCCTTCGGCATCGGCGAGCACTTCTGCCTCGGCGCCGGCTTCGCCCGCAAAGAGCTGAAGGTCATGTTCGAAGAACTCTTCCGCCGCTTCCCCGATATCGAAGTCGTCGGCCCCCCGGAGCGCCTCCGCTCCACCTTCATCAACGGCATCAAGCACATGCCCGTCCGGTTTACCCCGGAACGCTGACCCCGCGGCCTGGCGCCCCCCACGTCTTCCGGCCCGGGCGCCAGTGTCGTACCCTATCGACCGGACGGTAAATCACCCGGGACAGAACCCAGCCAGACAGCACAGCGGAGCACAACGTGACCACCGAAGCCCAGACCCTCACCCTCGCCGATATCGACCTCAACGATGGCCTCCTCTTCGAGCAGGGCCTCTCCCACCAGGCGTTCAAGCTCCTCCGCAAAGAGGACCCAATCTCCTGGACGCCCCCGACCCAGGACGTCAAGGGCCACTGGAACCTCGTCAAATACGAGGACGTCCTCTTCGTCTCCCGCCACCCGGAGATCTTCAGCTCCGAAAAAGGCATCACCGAGTACGAGCCCATCGATGAGAGCGAGGCCCTCCTCGCCGCCCAGGGCAACGGCAAGATGATCATCACGATGGACCCGCCGCGCCACGTCAAAATGCGGCGCCTCGTCAACAAGGGCTTCACCCCACGCGCCGTCGCCCTCTGGGAACCCAAAATCCGCGAAACCACCAACATCCTCCTCGACCGCATCGCCAAGAAGGGCGAGTCCGACTTCGTCCTCGACGTCGCCTGCAACATCCCCCTCGCCGTCATCTGCCAGATGCTCGGCGTCCCCGAAAAAGACTGGGAGCTGATGTTCGCCCTCACCAACAAGGTCCTCGGCTCCGGCGACCCCGAATACCAGACCGACGTCCCCGAGGACCAGCGCGGCACCCCCGAGGCCGCCCGCATCACGGGCAACATGGGCACCATGCAGATGTTCGGCTACTTCGCCCAGGCCCTCATGCAGCGCAAGACCGCCCGCACCGAGGACATCATCTCCCTCCTCATCGACTCCGAAGTCGACGGCGAAAAGCTCACCGATGAGGACATCCTCTGGTTCTGCTTCCTCCTCATCCTCGCCGGCAACGAAACCACCCGGAATGCCATGTCCGGCGGCCTCCTCGCCCTCTGCGAACACCCCGACCAGAAGAAGAAGCTCCTCAACGACATGTCGCTCATCGACTCCGCCGTTGAGGAGATCCTCCGCTGGGTCTCGCCGGTCACCCACATGGCCCGCGTCGCGAAGGAGGACACCGCTATCCGCCACCAGCCGATTAAGGCCGGTGAGCGCGTCGTCATGTGGTACCCCTCCGTCAACCGCGACGAAGACGTCTTCCCGAACGCCGACGTCTTCGATATCACCCGCACCCCGAACGACCACCTCGCCTTCGGCATCGGCGAGCACTTCTGCCTCGGCGCCGGCTTCGCCCGCCTCGAGCTCAAGGTCCTCTTCCAGGAGCTCTTCCGCCGCTTCCCCGACATCGACCTCGCCGGGCCGCCCCAGCGCCTCCGCTCCACCTTCATCGGCGGCATCAAGCATCTGCCGGTGAAGTTCACGCCCGAAAAGTAGCCGGGCGCTCCTCCTGTCTTTTCCCCTCGTGCGACGGGGGCCGGGTACTCCGGCCCCCGTCCGCGTTGTCCGGCATGCGCCCCCCGGCGCGCCCGCTATCGCCCCCGCGCGCAGAGCGCCACCGGGTCACCGTAGTAGGCCAGGATCGCGTGCGCCGGGAAGCAGATGCGCGTCGGCCCCTCAGCCGCTGCCGGCGAACGATCCTCCCTGCGCAGCCCGAGCCTCCCCAGCACGCCCGACCAGAACGACACCCCCCCGGACTCCCGCACCACCCGGAACTTCCCGGCCTCCAGCCCCGCCAGCGCCGCGGCCCGCGCGTACGCCTCAGGCCGGTCCGCCGTCCCGTCGATCAGCCCGAGCTCCTCCGCTGTCCGGTTGTCGTACACCATCGCCCCGATCCGGTCCCGGATCGTCGCCTCCGGGATCTCCCGCTTGGCCGCCACATACCGCACGAACTCCGCGTACTCGTTGTCCACGCCCCGCTGCAGCTCGGCCTTCTCCTGCTCCGTCAGCGGCCGGTACGGCGCCCCCACGTCCTTCGAACGGCCCGCCGTGATCGGCTGGAAGATAATGCCGTTCCGCGTGGTCACCCCGCCGCCGAAAATGCCGCCCTCGGTCGCGAAGATCCCGTCCCAGTACTCCACCGCTCCCATCGTCACCCCGATGCTCCCGACGAGGCTGCCGTAGTCCGCCACGATCAGGTCCGCCGGCGCCATCGCGTACATCCCGCCCGAGGCGCTCAGCCCCGCCACGAACGCCACTACCGGCTTCCCGGTCTTCGACCGGTACTCCTCGATCCCGGCCGCAATCGCCCGCGCCCCGAAGATCGTCCCGCCCGGCGTTTCGAACTCGAGAATCACCCCGGCGACGTCCTTGTCCTCGGCCGCCTTCCGCAGCTTCTCACGCACCTCATACCCGTACACCACGCCCGGCAGCCCGAAAAACCCCGAAGGCTCCAGCTCCTCCCCGAGGATCACCCCCGTCACCGGGATGGAGAGCAGTTTCCCCGGGGCATCGGCCTCGCCGTACACCACATCCTCGCCGTTCCCGCCCGAATCCGAGACCGCAGCGATGATGACCGCGAGGATGATGACCGGCAGGAAGAACGCAAACCCCAGCGTCACGCCGAAGCACCCCGCCGCCACGACCGCCTTCACGCCGGTCCGCCAGATCATCGTCCAGGTCCCCTCGCGCGCCCCCGGCGGCGGATACGGCCCGCTGTACCAGGCCTGCAGCCCCGGCCCGTAGCCCACGACGGGCGTCCCCGCCTGCGGCCGCGCCTCCTGGGGCTGCGGCCCCGGCCCCCGGGAGCCCCCGGCGCCCCGGCGCTACCGGGCGTCCCCATCGTCGATTCATCACCCATGCTCGAACCCTCCGCCCGCAACGCCTTGCCAGCGCGGGCACCCACAGCCTAGCAGACCGCCCCCGCACCCAAAGAGAACACCGATCGGATGAGGGATGAGGGATGAGGGATGAGGGATGAGGGATGAGGGATGAGGGATGAGGGATGAGGGATGAGGGATGAGGGATGAGGGATGAGGGATGAGGGATGAGGGATGAGGGATGAGGGATGAGGGATGAGGGATGAGGGATGAGGGATGAGGGATGAGGGATGAGGGATGAGGGATGAGATGCTCTCTCAGCTCCCACCTCCCACCTCCCTCCTCCCTCCTCCCCCGGCGGGGCCGGGGCGGGCGTGGCGGGGCTCCCTCCTCCCTCCTCCCCCGGCGGGGCAGCGGCGCGGGCGGCGGGGTTCCCTCCTCCCTCCTCCCCCGGCGGGGCAGCGGCGCGGGCGGCGGGGCTCCCTCCTCCCTCCTCCCTCGGCGGGGCGGCGGCACCGGCGGTTGGGCTCCCTCCTCCCTTGCATTCCCCTCCGCTACCTCGTACCATTGTTGAGCAAATCACTCGACTTTTGACGAGAGGAACCCCACCCGCCCCATGCGCGTCTCCACCCGCGGCGATTACGGGCTCCGCGCCCTCATCGAACTCGCCGCCAACTACGGCGGCGGCCCACTCCAGTCCTCCGAAATCGCCCTCCGCCGCCACATCCCTGAGCAGTACCTCGACCAGCTCCTCGCCACCCTCCGCAAGGCCGGCTTCATCCGCAGCGTCCGCGGGCCCTCCGGCGGCCACGAACTCGTCCGCCCGCCCGACCAGATTACCGTCAAGGAAGTCATCGAGGCCCTCGAAGGCTCCCTCTCCCCCGTCGCCTGGCTCGATGAACCCCCCGAAATGACCGACCACCCCCACCAGTGCGGCCAGCGCGAAATCTGGGAGCGCATCCGCAAAGCCACTGAGGAGATCCTCTCCGCCTACACCGTCGCCGACCTGCTCGAACGCGAGCCCACCGCTGTCGCCGGGAGATGGGTGATATGACCGTGCCAACCGGGCGCCCACTGGTCGCCGATTCCGTCCTCGACCTCATCGGGGGAACCCCCCTCGTCCGCCTCAAGCGCGTCATTCCCCAGGACGCCGCCACCGTCCTCGGCAAAATGGAAAGCCTCAACCCCGGCGGCAGCGTCAAAGACCGCATCGCCCTCGCCATGATCGAGGAAGCAGAGCGCTCCGGCCGCCTCGCCCCCGGCTCCACCATCGTCGAGCCCACCTCCGGCAACACCGGCATCGGCCTCGCCCTCGTCGCCGCCGTCAAAGGCTACCGGCTCATCCTCACCATGCCCGAAGACATGTCCGTCGAGCGCCGCCGCCTCCTCGAACGGTACGGCGCTGAACTCGTTCTCACCCCGGCCATCGAAGGCATGACCGGCGCCGTCTTCGCCGCCCAGGAACTCTGCCGCGAACACCCCGACTACTTCATGCCCCAGCAGTTCGAAAACCCCGCCAACCCTGCCATCCACGAGCAGACCACCGCACGTGAAATCCTCGAAGCCACCGGCGGCCGCATCGACGCCTTCGTCGCCGGCGTCGGCACCGGCGGCACCATTACCGGCGTCGGCCACGTCCTCCGCGCCGAACTCGGCGACCGCGTCCACATCGTCGCCGTCGAACCGGCCCGCTCGCCCGTCCTCTCCGGCGGCCGCGCCGGCATGCACGCCATCCAGGGCATCGGCGCCAGCTTCATCCCCGGCGTCCTCGACCGCCAGGTCTACAACGAAATCATCCGCGTCGAAGACCGCGACGCCGTCCAGTGGTCGAAGAAGCTCGCCCGCGAAGAAGGCATCCTCGCCGGCATCTCCGCTGGCGCCAACGTCTTCGCCGCCCGCAAAATCGCCGAGCGCCTCGGCGCCGGCAAGACGGTCGTCACCGTCATCTGCGACACTGGAGAGCGCTACCTCAGCGTCAACATGTAACCCCAGCCGCCGCCCGCGCCCACGCGCAGGGAGAGTTGCAATGTGCAACGATAATCCAGCCGACCGCAGCCGAAGGAGGACCCCCGTGTCAGTCAACGTCTACATCCCCACGCCGTTTCGCCACCTCGTCGGCAACCGCGCGAACGTGCGTGCTACCGGCGTCACCGTCCGCGACATCATCGACGACCTCGACCGCCAGTACCCCGGCTTCCGCGCCCAGCTCGTCGATAGCTCCGGCAAGCGCGCCCGCCACATCAACATCTACGTCAACCAGGTCGAAATCGAAAACCTCGCCGACGAAGCCACCGAGCTCCATGAAGGCGATGAGGTCGCCGTCATCCCCGCCCTTGCCGGCGGCGCACCCACCGCCCTCACCCCCGAGATGGTCGAGCGGTACAGCCGCCACATCATCATGCCCCAGGTCGGCAGCGCCGGTCAGCGCAAAATCATCGAGTCGCGGGTCCTCATCATCGGCGCCGGCGGCCTCGGCTCCCCCGTCGCCCTCTACCTCGCCCTCGCCGGCGTCGGCACCATCGGCATCGTCGACTTTGACGTCGTCGACCGCTCCAACCTCCAGCGCCAAATCCTCCACCAGACCGACGACATCGGGAAGCCGAAAGTCCAGTCGGCCCGCGAAACCCTCCTCGCCCACAACCCGAACATCGAGGTCGTCACCCACGAAACGCCGATCACCAGCGACAACGCCATGGAGATCATCAGCCAGTACGACATCGTGGTGAACGGCGCCGACAACTTCGCCACCCGCTACCTCGTCAACGATGCCTGCTACCTGCTCAAGAAGCCGCTCGTCGATGGCTCCATCCTCATGTTCGACGGGCAGGCCACCACCTACCTCCCCGGCAAGGGATGCTACCGCTGCCTCTACCCGGCCCCGCCGCCGCCCGGCATGGTCCCCAGCTGCGCCGAAGCCGGCGTCCTCGGCGCCATGTGCGCCACCATCGGCAGCATCCAGGCCACCGAAGTCCTCAAGCTCATCCTCGAAATCGGCGAACCCCTCGTGAACCGCCTCCTCCTCTACGATGCCCTCACCCTCGAGTTCCGCATCGTCAAAATCCGCCGCGACCCCAACTGCCCGCTCTGCGGCGACAACCCCACCATCCACGAGCTGATCGACTACGAAGCCTTCTGCGGTGCGCCCATCCCCCACGCCGCCGCGCCGTTCGGCGGCTAGCCCGCCGTATACCCCACCTCCCGGAGAACCACCCGACATGACCAGCACGGCCACGCCTACCGTCAGCGTCCGCCTCACCGCCGTCCTCCAGAAGCTCACCGGCGGCCAGAAGACCATCGAAGCCTCCGGCCGCACCGTCGCCGAAGTCTTCGACGACATCGAAGCCCGCTACCCCGGCTTCAAAGCCCAGGTCTACGGACCCGACGGCAAGCCCCACCGCTTCGTCAACATCTACCTGAACGACGAGGACATCCGCTACACCGGCGGCATCGATACCGCCCTCAAGCCCGGCGATGTCCTCGATATCCTCCCCGCGCTCGCCGGCGGCCAGTAGCCCCAGCCCCGATGGCCCTCTACCGCTCCGTCCTCGACCTCATCGGCAACACCCCGCTCGTCGAGATGCAGAAGCTCTCGCCGCGGCCGGGCATCCACCTCTACGCCAAGCTCGAGGGCCAAAACCCCACCGGCTCCGTTAAAGACCGCATCGCCAAGTACATGATCGAGGCCGCCGAGGCCCGCGGCGAACTCAAACCCGGCGATACCATCCTCGAACCCACGTCCGGCAACACCGGCATCGGCCTCGCCATGATCGGCCGCGTCAAGGGCTACCGCGTCGTCTGCGTCATGCCCGAAAGCGTCAGCGAGGAGCGCACCTTCCTCCTCCGCGCTTACGGCGCCGAAATCATCTACACCCCCGGCGAACTTGGCTCCAACGGCGCCATCGCAAAGGCGAAAGAGATCGTCGAGGCGAACCCCGGCAAGTACTACTTCCCCTACCAGTACGGCAACGAAGCCAACCCCCGCGCCCACTACGAAACCACCGGCCCGGAGATCCTGCGCGACCTCCCCGAGGTCACCGTCTTCGTCGCCGGCCTCGGCACCGGCGGCACCCTCACCGGCACCGGCCGCTTCCTCAAAGAGCACAAGCCCGGCGTCAAAGTCATCGCCGCCGCGCCCCACCCCGGCGACCTCGTCCAGGGCCTCCGCGCCCTCGAAGAAGGCTTCATCCCGCCCGTCTTCGACGAAACCGTCCTCGACGGAAAAATCGTCGTCGACAGCCGCTCCAGCTTCGCCATGGCCAAGGAGATCACCCAGAAAGAGGGCCTCTTCGTCGGCATCAGCTGCGGGGCCGTCGTGAAGGCCGCGCTCAAGGCCGCCGAGCGGCTCGAAGGCGAACAGCACATCGTCTGCCTCCTCGCCGACGGCGGCTGGAAGTACCTTTCCTCCAACCTCTGGACCACCGACTGGGAAGACCTCCCCGAGGACATCGAAAGCAAAATCTGGTGGTAGCCCCCGCCGGCGCCCCCCTCCGCGACACCCTTTGACGCCTCCCCCGGTTACCCTCCCCCGGGGCGTTCTCGTGGGTCGATCGGGGCCCCTCGGACGGCCAACCCGGGCACCCCCCTGACCGCTGCCGCGCGCGGCAGCTACGCTTGCCCCGGAAGAAAGGAGGATTCCGCCCATGTACTGCCCCCGCTGCGGTGCCTGGTCGGCACAGGGCGCCGCTTTCTGCTGGAAGTGCGGCGGAGCACTGACCCAGCAGCCCCCCGCCCCTGCTGCCGGGCCTGCCTCCCCCGGCCCGTCCCCCGCGGCTGCGAGCTCCCCGGGGACACCCCCCGCAGCCGGCCCCTGGCCGCAACAGGCGCCCCCACCGCCGCCGGCCTGGCCCCAAGCCCCCTACGCCTCCTACCCGCCGCCCGCCGGGGCCCTGCCGGGAAACTGGTTCTACCTCTCCGCCTCCGGGCTGGCCACCGCCATCACCGTCTTTGCCGCAATCACCGCTGTGCTCTACGGCATCGGCGCCGCGCTCGGCCTTGCCGGCGCCCTCGCCGCCGACTGGGAGACACTGGATGTCTCCGGCGGGTTCATCGGGTTCGGTGCCCTGGCGCTCCTCGTACTCTTCATCCTGCTCATCGTCTGGACCCGCCGGATCACCGGGAACCTCCTCCCATTCCAGCCAGTCCTCGAACTCGGCACCGGCTGGGCCGTCGGCAGCTGGTTCGTCCCCATCATCAACTACTGGTTCCCGCTCCGCATCTGGAACCAGGCCTGGCGCGCCACCACCCCCACCATCGCCCCTCCCATCGGCTGGCAGTGGAAGGGCCTCCCCGTGCCGGTGACCCACATCCTCGCCTGGGTGACCTTCCACATCGGCGTCGTCCTCGCAACTGTCGGCGTCCCCTCCGAAAGCGATACCTCCACCGCCAGCGGCTACGCCGGGTTCATCGGCGGCACCCTCGTCACCGTCAGCCAGGTGCTCCTCATCATGGTCGTCCGGAACCTCACCGCCCGCCAGGACGCCTACGCCCGCCAGTACCTTCCGCTCGTGGCCCCCGCGGTGACACCCGTCGGCCCCATCCAGCGCGCCGGCGGCTGAGGCGCGTCCCCGCCCGGACGCCGGCAGGGGCCGGGATAGCTGCCGGCCCCCGCTTCTTGCGCTCCCCGGACAGCGCTTACTCGGCGCCCTCCTCGGCCTTCGCCTGGGAGGCCGCGGCCGCGCCCGCCGCGCGCTGCCCGAGCTCCCGGTCCATGAAAAGGATGCCCGTCCGGTCATCGCCGACCATCCGCAGCCGCTCGAGGATCGTGCTCACCGTCGCCTCCTCCTCCGTCTGCTCGTTCACGAACCACTGCAGCAACGGCAGCGACGCATAATCCCGCTCCTCCAGCGCCTGCGCATACAGGTCGTGGATCGCCTTCGTCACCCGCTGCTCATGCCGGAGTGCCGCCTCGAACGCCTCCACCACCGTCCCCGGCGTCGGCGCCGGCTTGTCCAGCGCCAGCAGCTCCAGCTTCCCCCCGCGCTCCAGCACGAAGTTGATGAACTTCATCGCGTGCGTGTACTCCTCCGACGACTGCAGCCGCATCCAGTGGCTGAACCCCGGCAGGCTTCGCAGCTCGAAGTCCGCACCCATCTGCAGGTACACGAACGACGATTCAAACTCTAGCTTGATCTGCGCGTTGTACGCGCGCGTCAGCGATTCAGAAAGCTGCACCGCAAAAACCTCCTGCGCCCGAAGTCCGGGCCCCCCTCCAGTCTACCTGCAATCCGCACCCCGCCCCACGTGAGCCCCCTCCCTGCTCCCCGCTCCCTGCTCCCTGCTCCCTCGGCGGGGCCGGTGCGGCCGGGGCGGGGCTCCCTCCTCCCTCCTCCCTCGGCGGGGCCGGTACGGCCGGGGCGGGGCTCCCTCCTCCCTGCTCCCTCGGCGGGGCCGGTGCGGCCGGGGCGGGGCTCCCTCCTCCCTGCTCCCTCGGCGGGGCCGGTGCGGCCGGGGCGGGGCTCCCTCCTCCCTGCTCCCTCGGCGGGGCCGGTACGGCCGGGGCGGGGCTCCCTCCTCCCTCCTCCCTCCTCCCTCGGTGGGGCCGGTGCGGCCGGGGCGGGGCTCCCTCCTCCCTCCTCCCTCCTCCCTCGGCGGGGCGGGTGCGGCCGGGGCGGGGCTCCCTCCTCCCTCTCCCTCCTCCCCTCCCCTACACTTCCTGCATGCCTGCCATCGCCCGGCTCCCCCTCCCCCCGCCCGGTGCTCCGCCTGGCTGGCTCGCCGACGCCCTCGACGCCCTCCCTGAGGACGCCCGCTGCCTCCTCGTCGATGCCGATGCCCTCGCCGCAGCACCCGCGCCGTCCCGCGCGGAACTCCTCCGCCTCGTCCTCGGCCGCGTCCCCGTCATCGCCTGGTTCGAAGGCACCCTCGCCGGCGCAGCCCTCGATCTCGCCCTCGCCGCCGACATCCGCATCTGCGGCGCCGCCGCGGCCATATCCGGCCCCTCCGGATGGCCCGGCCGCCTTCGACTCCTCGCGCCGGCCGCCGCCGATCGGCTCGCCCGCGGCGAAACCCTCGCCGCCCCCGACCTCTACGCCGCAGGCCTCGTTTCCGCGCTCCTCCCGGCAGGCGGCGCCGCCGCCGAAGCCGGGCGGCTCGCCGCCGTCGTCGCCTCCCGCGGGCCCATCGCCCTCGAACTCGCAAAGGAGGCCATCTGGCGCGGTCTCCCCCAGCCACTCGAACAGGCCTTGCGGTTCGAGACCGATTTGACCATGCTCCTCCAAACCACCAAAGATCGGGCAGAAGGTGTCCGCGCCTTCCTCGAAAAACGCCCGCCAGCCTTCACAGGTGAATGACCGATGATCGTGTTGCTCGACGAGCCCGAAGCCTGGTCCCTCATGATGCTCATCAGCGCCGTCGCGGTCGATAACGCCGACCTCTCCGACGAAGGCAAGGAGGCCATCCGCCGCTGGCGCTCCGAGCGCGGCGAAGGCTCACCGCTCCTAGCCGACCTCACCGAGGAACTCAACCGGGCCCTCAACGCCTACATCGATGCCCAGTTCACCCGCCGCGTCAAGAACAAAGGCTGGTACGAAACGGTGCGGAGGTAACCTCCATGGATATCAAATTCAACGAAGACGAGGTCAACGAGCTCCTCACCGTCATCGTCAACCGCATCGCCGACGAAGCCGGCCTCTCCGACCGCGACCGCGCCATGCTCAAGAACTGGCGCTCCAAACAGATGCGCCCCGGCCGCGACGACATGACAGAGCTCGTCCAGAAGGTCAACGAAGACTTCGCCCAGCAGATGGCCCGCCGCCAGCGCAGCCAGATTCGCAAGCCCGACTGGCTCGAATAACCCCCGCCCGCCCGTGACCGACCCGGTCCGCTTCGAGATCGACCCCCGCGGCATCGCCACCATCACCCTCGACCGCCCCGAACGGCTGAACGCCATCAACCTCCGCATGCGCGACCTCCTCTGGGAGTACCTCGCCGCCGCCGCCGCCATCCCCGAAGTCCGCGCCATACTCTTCCGCGGCGAAGGCCGCACGTTCAGCGCCGGCGCCGATATCTCCGAGTTCGGCACCGCGCCCTCCATCATGGCCGCACGCCGCGCCCGCCACGACCGCGATATCTGGTGGCAGCTCCTCACTCACCGCTGCGTCACCATCGCCCGCATGCACGGCTACTGCTACGGCGCCGGCCTCGAACTCCCCCTCTTCTGCGACCTCCGCATCGCCAGCGCCGACGCCCGCCTCGCCCTCCCCGAGGTCTCCCTCGCCTACATCCCTTCCGCCGGCGGCACCCAGATGCTCCCCCGCATCGCACCGCCCGGCGTCGCCGCCCACCTCATCCTCACCGGCGAGCCGATCGATGCCGAGACCGCCCTCCGCTGGGGCATCGTTGACCGCGTCGTCCCGCCCGGCGACCTCGATGCCGCCGTCGAAGCCGCCCTCGCCGCGGCCCTCGCCGACCCGGCCGCCGCCCGCGCCCGCCGCCTCCGCCTCCTCGGCGTCGCCGACACCGCCGAAGCCGGCCCGCCGCTACCCTAAACACCGTGATCGAGCACGACGACCTCCCTTCACCGCGTCCGCCGGTCTTCCTCGGCTGCTTCACTGCCCTCGCCGTCCTCGTCTTCCTCTTCGGCGTCGGCTCCTGCCTCGTCGTCTACTGGGAATCCGGCGCCGATACCGGGAAAGTCCGCCTCGAACTCGCCGAAGCCTACGGACCTGGCACCGTCCAGTTCGTCGGCGCCCACAATCTCTACATCGCGCGGCTGCCCGGCGGCGCCTTCCTCGCCCTCGCCGACCTCGACGCCGCCAACCGCGCCAACCCGGCCCGCCGCTGCCGCGTCTACCCCATCCCCGCCGCCGACCCCGCCCTCCCTGCCCTCCTCGACCGTTACCGCGGCCGCCTGAGCACCGAAGCCCGCGGCTCCACCCTCCTCTTCCGCGAAGACTGCTACGGCGCACTCTACGACTTCACCGGCATCCGCATCGATGCCGATGGTCCCAACCTCGACCGCTACCCCACCTCGATCGACGCGGACGGCTACCTCGTCGTCGATACCAGCCGGCGCACCTGCACCGCCCGCAGCGGCGCCGACGAGGCCGTCGAACGCCCCTGCACCGCCCGCTGAGCACCCCGGCGTTCACTGCACCCCATCTCCCGATCGGGTAGGATCCGCGCACCTCGACGCATCCCGCCGCCGGAGGCCGCCTGTGGACGCCTACCGCGCCATCATCACCAAGCGCGATACCCGCCACTTCCTCCCCGACCCCATCCCGCCGGACGTCCTCACGCGCATCCTCCAGGCCGGGCGCATGGCCGGCAGCTCCAAGAACAGCCAGCCTGTCCGCATGGTCGTCGTGCAGGACCCCGGACGCCGCGCCGCCCTCGCCGCCTGCGGCGACTACGCCGAGCACCTCAAGTCGGCGCCCCTCGCAATCGCCGTCGTCCTCCTCCCCGGCGGCGGCCACTTCGATGCCGGCCGCGCCGCCCAGAACCTCATGGTCGCGGCCTGGGCCGACGGCATCACCAGCTGCCCCATCGCCATGCACCGCCAGGAGTGTGCCCGCAACGTCCTTGGCATCCCGCCCGAGCACACAATCGCCACCGTCCTCGCCATGGGCTACCCCGACCTCAAACACCCGCTCAGCCAGGGACGCCAGCGGCTCCCCCTCGATGAACTCGTCTCGTGGGAGCGCTGGGGCGCCCACCGCCCCGAGGGCGGCTAAACCGCAAGGCTCAGCCCGTCGCTCGCAATCACCACCGGCCCGCCGTAGTACGCCGCCGCCGTATCCAAGAGCTCCTCCGCCCGCTCCCCCGGGTTCAGGTGCGTCAACACCAGCAGCTTCGCGCCGGCCTCCTTCGCCACCCGCGCCACGTACGCAATCTCCGCATGCGTCTGTTCGAACGCCCGCCGAATCGCCGCCGCCCGCCGCTCATCGAAACCCGCCGCCCAGCGCGACAGTCCCGCCAGCGAGTAGCACTCGTGAATGAGCGCCGCCGCGCCCTCCGCCAGCGGCACCATCACCTCCGCCGCCTCCGTTGTATCGCCGCTGTACACCACCGCCTTCCCCTCGGCCTCGAACCGCCGCGCCTCGCACACGAGGTTCGGCGCGTGCGGCACCTGCTCGGTCCGCACGACAAACGGCCCCGCCTCCCGCACATCGCCCGGCATCACTTCCACCACCGGCACCTCGAGCGGCTCGCCCCACGCCCGGCCCGGCATCCCCGTCACCAGCGCCGCTGTTCCGACCGCCTGCTGCGCGTACGCCGCCGTCCCCGGCGGACCCTGGATCTCGAGCGGGAGCTTCCCGTACGGGAAGGTCATCGCCTGGATGAACGTCGCCAGCCCCAGCACGTGGTCCGGGTGCAGGTGGCTGAGAAAGATCCGGCTGATGCTCGCCGGCGAAATCCCCGCCATCACCAGCCGGTCGTACGCCCGCGGCCCGCAGTCGAGCAGCACCGATTCGCCCCCGCCCGTCAGCAGGATCGACGACCCCGCCCGGTGCGGCGTATCGGTCCCTGCCCCGCTGCCGAGGAACTGGATGCGCACGCCGATCAGCCTACCAGCCCCCGCGATCGTGACAACTGCCCGCCCGAGGCGGTACCGTTCGCCCGGAACCCCACGAGGAGGCACGTGTGTCCACCCAGGAGTGGTATCTCTTCGGTCACCTGCTCGGCGTCTTCTTCCTGCTCGCCGCCACCGGGCTCACGACCGGCGCCGCCATCGCCGCAGGCCGCGCCGCCGCCGCCAACACCGTCGTCACCCTCATCGACCTCCAGCTCCGCTCCGAGCGCATCGTCACCTCCATCGGCGCCATCCTCGCCATCGTCTTCGGCTCGCTCCTCGTCAACGAAGCCGGCTACTCCTTCGGCGACGCCTGGATCTCCACCGCCTACACCCTCATCATCATCGCCCTCGCCCTCGACCACGGCGTCTACCTGCGCAGAGTCAAAGCTGCCCGCGACATCGCGGTTTCGCTCGGCAACGGCCCTGTCACGGTCGAGCTCCGCGACAAACTGAACGACGGCATCGCCCGCCTGACTGGCATCGTCCTTGTCCTCATCTGGCTCGTCTTCCTCTGGCTCATGATCGCCAAGCCCGGCGCCTGACCCGCCCGGCGCTGCCCCGCTCCCGCCGCATCCGGTCCGCGCGTTCGCGCCCGGCGCTGGGGCGGTGGTGGCTGTCCCGGGCGCGCCGCCCCCGGCAGACACCCCGCGCGCCCGGGCTCGGACCGGCTCGAACCCGCACCTCCGCTCAATCCCACGGCAGCCGCCGCAGGCCGAGCCTACACCGCCAGTGGGTCCTCCGCGATCGCCACCAGGTGCGGGCTCACCTGCGGCAGCCGGTCAATCCCCACCGCATCGAGCACCCCGAGGTAGTCGTGCAGCTGCTTCTCCCGCAGCTTCCCGAGCCGTTCGATGCCCGCCTGGAGGCGCTCCATGTCCCCCGCAAACAGCAGCGCCAGCGCCTCGCGCTCGGCATGGCTGTAGCGCAGCTCGATGCTCAGCGCCGCCTCCGCCCGGCCCAGCCAGAACCGCACGTTCTCCCGCCCGCGCGGGTGGTGCTGGATGTACCACAGCAGGTGCCGCTTGCCGTACTCCAGGTGCCGCCGCGAATCCCGCGCCAGCAGCGAGAACAGCTTCCGCTCCACCTCGGTCTTCGCAAAGTCGCCGTACGCCTCGAAGAGCGTCAGCTCGTAGGACTTGTAGACCACATCTACCGCCGTGATCATCTCGGTGAACTTCAGCGCCCCGTACCACGCCCGGTAGAGCGCACCCAGCGGCGCCTGCCCCAGCCCGCCGCCGTTCGCCAGCGCCCGCTTGCGGAGCGCCTCCACCTTGTGCCCGGCGTCGTAAATCTGCGTCCCAAGGAACAGCTTCACGTCGTGGAAGCCGTAGCTGATCGGCTCCAGCCACTTCGCGAGGATCTTCTGCTCCACCAGCCCGTGCCCGCTGTAGAGCGTCGCCAGCTGGCACACCGCCTTTTCGATCTCCGCCGGCAGCTCCGCCAGCCCCTCGTTCCAGTCCAGGTCCGTCGCCGGCACCCACCGGTCGCGGATGGCATCCTCGTACAGCTCGTCGACACCCTCAGCCCAGACTTCCACCTTGTCGTAGATGTAGTAGCTCCCGGGCGCGTAGTTGTCCGGCGACGGGTGCGCGCCCCGCGGCGTGTCGTTCTCGTACGGCCAGTGGTCCGGCACCTGCCCGTACGTTCCGATGTTGATGTCCTTCAGCAGCAACCCGCGCTCGCTCGGCTTCGCGCGCACCCCGCGCTCCGAACGGGTCCGGATGAAGTTGAAGGTCACGTTCGGTATCCGCTCCGGGTCCCGGTCCACCAGGTCGAGAAAGCCGCGCACCCGCTCCTCCGGGATGCGCATCATCGCGATGTTCGCCACCGTCACGTCTTTGAGCGGCGACGCCTCGATGCGGGCGATCGTCTCCTCGCTCCAGCCCAGTTCGCGGGCGCGTGTCTTCGTCGCGGTGCTCAGCTGCATCGGTCCATCCTTTCGGCTGCGAGGTCGCTGGTGGGGGTGCCGCCAGTCAGTTCACCGGGTCGAGGAATTCGCGCAGGCCCGGCGCCATCCGCTCCCGCCGGTCGCCCAGCCCGATGACCTCGAGCCGGTGCATGTACTCGTTCACCTGCCGCTTCCGCATCAGCAGCAGCTTCGCGTACCCCTCGTCGATATGCTCGATGCCGCCGCCGGCAAGAATCGCCAGCGCCTCCCCCGTCGTCGGGTTGGTCGTCAGGCTCGCCTGCTGGCTCTGCGCCAGCGCCCCCTCCTGGATGTCCAGGTAGTGGTGCATCTCTTCCTTCCGCCACGGTTCGGTGTCCATCACGTACTTCATGTGCGTCACACCGAACGCCAGGTGGCGGCTCTCGTCCTGCGCCGAAAGCCGGAAAATCTTCTTCTCCGCCTCGTTCTGCGCAATCAGCTCGCCCATCCGGAAGAGCGTCTGCACGAACCCCTCGCCCACCAGGTGCAGCAGCGCCGTCATCTCGGTGAAGTCATCCACCGACAGCAGGTTGATGGCGCCGAACCCGGCATCCACCATCCCGCCGCCGTTGACCAGCGCGCGCTTCCGGAACACGTCGAGGTGCCGGCTCTCGTCCATAATCTGCGTGCCCAGGAACAGCTGCGACTCGAAGTGGTCCGGGTGCACCTGCTCCATGAACCGCCCCGGCAGGTCGCCCGCAATGAACTCCACCTGCGTCAGGAACGTGCACAGCGTGCACATCGCCCATTCGAGGTCATCCGGCAGCGGCTGGATCGTCTCCCACGGGATATCCACCGCGCTCGACCACTGCCGCTGGTTCGCCTCTTCGTAGAGCAGCATCGCGCTCTCCGACCAGACGTCCGCCTTCGAACGGTACTGCCGCGCATGCCGCGGCGACCGCGGGTCGGCCAGGGCACCGCGCGGCTTGAACACCGGTGCGCCCGCCTCGTCGAGGTCCACCACCCCGTACCGCGTCAGGGTGTTGATCTGCTCCAGCGTCAGCCCGCGCCGCGTCGCCTGCAGCCGCGCGCCGGTCTCCGTGTCGAGGTTCAACCAGTCGAAATTCAGCCCGGGAACGTCCACAAACGAAGGCGACGTCATCGGGGCACCTCCAGGACCCTTGATTGGCGGAGTATATCGCACGGATAGAACGTTCGCTGCACGCGAAATCTTCGCCGGCCCTCGCCCCGGCGCCCCCGCCTTGGCAGCCGCCTCCGTTCTGCTATCCTTACTCCCGATGCGCCAGTTCGACGCACTGCCTCGCGAGGTTGTGAACGCCCCGGACTCACCGGGGCGCGTGCTTTAGCGCCGCGTCGGCGGACCGCGGCCCACCAGGGCGACTCGCACGGCCGGCAGCCCGGCCCTCACGCCCCCTCTGGTTCTCCCCCAGCGCGCCGTCGAAACTCTTCATAAGAATTTCGTAAGAACGACCCCGGCGCCGGCTGCGCCGGCCCCGCTATCACCATCCCCGCAGGAGTGCTGCCCCAATGCCCGAAAAAATCTACATCTTCGATACCACCCTCCGTGACGGCGAACAGTCCGCAGGCGTCGCCTTCACCCCCGGCGAAAAGCTCGAAATCGCCCGCCAGCTCGAAAAGCTCGGCGTCGACATCATCGAAGCCGGTTTCCCCTGTTCCACGCCGGGCGACCTCGAAGCCGTCCGCACCATCGCCCGCGAGGTCCGCACGCCGACCATCTGCGCCCTCGCCCGCGCCGTCCCCGCCGACATCGATACCGCCTGGGAGGCCGTCAAAGAAGCCTCCGAGCCCCGCATCCACGTCTTCATCAACTCCAGCGACATCCAGATGGCCCACCAGCTCCGCAAAGACCGCGAGCAGGTGCTCATCCAGGCCGAGGAGATGGTGAAGCACGCCGCCCGCTACACCAGCAACGTCGAATTCAGCCCGATGGACGCCACCCGGGCCGACCCCCACTTCATCTTCGAAATCGTCCGCCGCTGCATCGATGCCGGCGCCACCACCATCAACATCCCCGACTCCGTCGGCTACGCCATCCCCGAAGAGCTCGGCGCCTTCTTCCGCGCTCTCTTCGAAAACGTCCCCAACATCCACAAGGCCCGCGTCTCCTTCCACGGCCAAAACGACCTCGGCCTCTGCACCGCCAACACCCTCACCGCCATCCAGAACGGCGCCCGCCAGGTCGAAGTCACCATCAACGGCATCGGCGAACGCGCCGGCAATACCTCCCTCGAAGAAGTCGTCATGGCCATTAAGACCCGCAGCGACTTCCTCCCCTTCTACACCGACATCAACACCCGCGAGATCTACCGCACCTCCAAGCTCGTCGAACGCTACTCCGGCATGCCCGTCCAGTGGAACAAGGCCATCGTCGGCAAGAACGCCTTCCGCCACGGCTCCGGCATCCACCAGGACGGCATCCTCAAGCTCCGCGAAACCTGGGAAATCATGGACCCCGCCGAAATCGGCATCCCCCAGGGCACCCAGCTCGTCCTCGGCAAGCTCTCCGGCCGCCACGCCTTCAAAGAGCACATGCTCGAACTCGGCTACGAACTCACCGACGAAGAACTGAACCGCGTCTTCGCCGCCTTCAAAGAGCTCGCCGATAAGAAAATCGAAGTCGACGACCGCGACCTCGAGGCGCTCGTCAACGAAAACGTCCGCGCCATGGATACCGCCGGCTGGCGGCTCGACCTCGTCCAGGTCTCCGCAGGCGACCACGCCACCCCGACGGCCACCCTCCGCCTCGTCGACCCCGAAGGCAACATCAAGGTCGATGCCGCCGTCGGCACCGGCCCCGTCGACGCCGTCTACCGCGCCATGAACCGGATTACCGGCCTCGCCCCGCGTCTCACGGAGTTCTCCGTCAAGAGCGTGACCGAAGGCATCGACGCCCAGGGCGAAGTCACCATCCGCATCGAAGACGACAAAGGCCGCACCTACACCGGCCGCGCCGCCGATACCGACATCATCGTCGCCAGCGCCCGGGCCTACATGAACGCCCTCAACCGGATGCTCTCCGTCCAGGCGCGCAACGCCGAGGTCCGCGCCAACCCCTAGCCCCCCGCCCCGTACACCCGCGCCCGGGAGGGTACAATTACCGGCCATGCTGGAATCCCCCTCCCGGGCGCCGCGGTTCTACGGCTGGGTCGTCGTCGGCGCCGTCTTCGGCATCCTCTTCGTCGCCTTCGGCGCCGCCTACTCCTTCGCAGCCTTCTTCAACGCCCTCCGCGACGACTTCGGCGCCACCCGCGGCGATATCTCCCTCGTCTTCGCCCTGGCCGGGTTCCTCTATTTCGGCCTCGGCGCCGTCACCGGCCTCCTCGCCGACCGCCTCGGCCCCCGCCGGGTCATCGGCGCCGGCATCCTCTGCATCGCAGCCGGCATGGCCGCCGCGGCTTTCGCCCAGGCTGTCTGGCAGGTCTACCTCACCTACTCCCTCGGCGTCGGCCTCGGCGTCGGGCTGGCCTACGTCCCGGCCGTCGGAGTCGTCCAGCGCTGGTTCATCCGCCGGCGCGGCATGGCCTCCGGCTTCGCCGTGGCCGGCATCGGCGCCGGCACCCTTGTCATGCCGCTCGTCGCCGCAGCCGCCATTGAAACCCTCGGCTGGCGCCCCTCGTTCGTCCTCCTCGCGGTCGTCGCCCTCGCCATCGGCATCCCCTCCGTCCTCGCCATCGTCCCCAACCCCGCC
Organism: Tepidiforma thermophila; assembly: GCF_002563855.1. Lineage (NCBI taxonomy): Bacteria > Bacillati > Chloroflexota > Tepidiformia > Tepidiformales > Tepidiformaceae > Tepidiforma > Tepidiforma thermophila. The sequence goes on along the minus strand of NZ_PDJQ01000001.1, from coordinate 164,697 downwards.
GACCGCGGCCTCTACCCCGACGGCGACCGCTTTCCGCCCCCGGCGGTCGGCCCCGCGGGCGGCCCCACCGTCGCCCAGGTGCTCCGCACCCGCGCCTTCTGGCTCATGTTCGGTGCCGGCCTCTCCACCAGCCTCGGCATCTTCATCCCCTTCGCCCACCTCACCCCCTACGCCCGCGACCACGGCTACTCCGATGCCTTCGGCGCCCTCCTCGTCGGGCTCATCGGCGTCGGCTCGATCGCCGGCCGGCTCGTCCTCGGCAGCTCCGCCGACCGCCTCGGCCGCCGCCGCTCCCTCGCCGGCACCTTCACCGCGATGGCCATCTGCCTCGCCTGGTGGCTGATCGCCACCGAAGCCTGGGCCCTCGTGCTCTTCGCCGTGGCCTTCGGCGCCTCCTACGGCGGGTTCGTCGCTCTCATGCCGGCCCTCGCCGCCGACTACTTCGCCGGCCGCCGCTTCTCCACCGTCCTCGGCCTCATCTACACCAGCGCCGCCGTTGGCGCGCTCGTCGGCCCCACCCTCGCCGGCGCCCTCTACGATGCCCGCGAAAGCTACGCGCTCCCCATCACCCTCGGCATCCTGCTCAATGGCGTCGCCGTCGCCTGCATGGTCCTCCTCCGCGACCCGGCTCCCGCCGCCAGCACAGCGCCCTCCGCCGCGCCCGCAGCGCGCTAGCGCTCACCGCGCCACAATACGTTCGTGAAACAGTTCACCAGCCTCGCCGCGATGAGCCTCCTGGCGCTCCTGCTCCTCTCCGCCTGCGGCCTCAAGGACAAGTCCTACGCCACCTCCCCCTCGCTCCGTGCACTCATCGGCACCACCACCGGCAACGTCGCCTTCCGCCCGCCTGAGCCCCCGCCCGCCCCGGTCGCCCCGCCCGCCGACTGGGAGCTGCACTTCTCGCTGGCAACCTTCTCCCGCCTCGAAAACGAACAGCCCAGCCTCCAGGTCGTCCTTCAGGTCCGCACCCACCCGGGCGCAGGCTTCGAATTCTGGCTCCTCGACGAAGCCGGCCAGGCGGTCGCCCGCTGGTCGGCCGGGGCCACCACCAGCTACGTCGGCACCGTCTGCTTCCAGCTCGAACTCGCACGCGACGGCGAAGCCGTGCCGCTCGGCTCCGGCGAGCACCGTGCCATCGTCGTCTTCCGCGAATTCGGCGGCCAGGTAATCGCAGCCCGTGAAGCCCGCGTCACCGGCAACGCCCCCCGGCTCGAAGGCACCGTTCCCGCCCCGAACAGCCCCGTCTACCGCGAAGCCCTGGCCTGCCCGAAGGGGTCCTGAACCAGCGCTACGGCCGCCGCCACGCCAGCCACTGCGCCGCTGCCAGCAGCAGGCAGGCATTCGCCGCAGCCGGGGCGAGCCACCGTCCCTCAGCCGTAAACCCGTCCCACGCGAGCACCGCCGCCGCCCACAGCATCCCCCCGAGTGCCGCATTGATCGCCGCAATCCGCGGCAGCCAGCCGATCCGGCGCTGCCACGCCAGCACCGCCAGCGCCGCCGCAGCCGCCGCCAGCACCCCGCCCGCCGCCCACGCCGCCCACCGCGGCACGTCGAACCAGCCCGCGAGGCTCTCTCCAGCCGCCAGCCAGGCCGTCGCCGCAGCGCCCGCCAGCACGGCATTCGCCCAGAGCACCAGCACGGCCGGCGACCGAAGCGGGAGCAGGTGCCTCCGGTGGCTCACGGTTCGAGCGTAGCACGGCCTCCTGCTACAGCCGGTCAGCGCCTCTCACAGCAGCACCAGGTTGTCGCGGTGCACCACTTCCTCCCCGTAGCTGTACCCCAGCACCTCCGCAATCCGGTCCGACCGCACCCCGCGGATCCGCTCCAGCTCCTCCGACGAATAGTTCACGAGCCCGGCCGCCACCCGGTTCCCCTCAAGGTCGCGCACTTCCACCGAATCGCCCCGCTGGAAGCTCCCCGAGACCGCAGCAACCCCCGCCGGCAGCAGGCTCCGGCCCCGCGCCCGCAGCGCCTCCGCCGCGCCCGCATCAACCGTAATCCACCCGCCCCGCGTGATGTTCCCCAGGATCCACCGCTTCCGGCTCTCCAGCCGGTCCCCCGGCGCCGGGAAGTAGGTCCCCGTCGTCTCGCCCCGCGCTGCCGCAATGAGCGCCTCCGGCTCCCGCCCCGAGCAGATCACCACATCGACCCCGGCCTGCGTCGCGATATGCGCCGCCCGCAGCTTCGTCGCCATCCCGCCCGTCCCAGGCCCGTGCGCTCCCCCGCCCAGCGCCTCGATCCGCGCATCGATCCGCTCCACCCGCCGGATCAGCTGCGCGCCCGGGTTCGTCCTCGGGTCCGCATCGTACAGGCCTGCCACGTCCGTCAGGATCACCAGCAGGTCCGCATCGACGAGGTTCGCCACATACGCCGAGAGGCTGTCGTTCTCCCCAATCCGCGTTGCCAGCACCTCGTCGAGCGCCACCGCATCGTTCTCGTTGATGATCGGCACCGTCCCCGCATCGAGCAGGTCGCGCAGGGTGTTTCGTGCGTTCAGGTAGGCCAGCCGGTCCGAAAGGTCGCGCCGCGTCAGCAGCACCTGCGCCACCACCGTATCGTGCCAGTCAAACAGCTCATCCCAGCTTTGCATCAGGTGGCTCTGCCCCACCGACGCAATCGCCTGCCGGCTCAGCGCCCGCATCGTCGCAGCCCGTCCCCGCAGCCGGTGCCGCCCTGCAGCCTGCGCCCCCGATGAGACCACCGCCACCTGGCACCCCGCCTGCCGGAGCCGCACCACCTGCCCCACCAGCCGCGACATCGCCTCCAGGTCGAGCCGGTCCGAACCCGCCGTCAGCAGGCTCGTCCCGAACTTCGCCACAATCCGCCGGTAACGCACGCCACAAGTAGACCGCGCCCGGCCCGAACGCGAAAGCGCCGCCTTACGCCGTCCGCGGCGCCTCACGCCGCAGCCCGGGCTGGAGCGCGATCGCCCCGGCCACCGCCGCCAGCGTCGCCCAGGCCATCGCCGGGAACACCGCCTCCATGCTCGTCGCCTGGGCCGCCGCCCCCACGGGGAACGCCGCCAGCATCGCCAGCCCCATCGCAAGCGGGAACAGCCCCATCACCCTCCCGCGCATCGCTTCCTCCACCCGCTGCTGCGCAATCGTCGTCGACGACACCATCGTCGTCACGAGCATGAACCCGAGCCCGAAGTTCGCCAGCGCCGTCAGCGGCACCAGCCGCGAATAGGCGAAGACCAGCGCGCACAGCCCGAACCCGGCGCCCCCCGCCCAAAGCGTCAGCCCCCGCCCCGGCAGGTCGCTCCGCTTCCAAAAAACCAGCGACGCCGCCATCGTGCCCAACCCCCAGGTCATCGCCATAAAACCGAACTGCGTCTCCGAAAGGCCCAGCACATTCCGCATCCACGAAGGACCAAGCGACGCCGGCCCCGGCATCCCCAGCAGCTGAATCGCCAGCACCAGCACAATGACCGCGAAGATCGTCGGCTCGCCCCGCGTATAGCGCAGCCCCTCCCAGGTGTTCCGCACCACCCCCGCGCCCGCCGCCCCCTGCCCCCGCGACCGGAACCGCAGCGCGAACAGCAGCGGCAGCACCCCAGCCCACGCCAAAAGCGTCATCGCGTACACCTGCCCGGCCTCCAGCCGTCCATTCAGGAAGCCCACCAGCGGCAGCGCCAGCGGGAACGTCACCTGCTGCGCCACCATCTGCAGCGCAATCGCCGAGGGCACGGCCGCCATCCCCACAATCGCCGGCGTCGCCGCCTGCCGTGCCGGCTGGTCGACCGCCATGTTCGCCGCCGCCGCGAACGTCAGTGCCAGCAGCACCGCCACGTTCGCCGCGCCGAACGGCTCCGCCAGCATCAGCGCCGCAATCGCCCCGTTGATCGCCAGCGCCGCCAGCTGTGTCGCAATCAGCAGCCGCCGCCGCTCCATCCGGTCCGCCAGCGCACCCCCGACCAGCCCGAACAGGATCATCGCCGAGCCCCGCGACGCCCCAAGCAGCCCAATGAACAGCACCTCACGCTCCGGGTACCGCTCCTGCACCCAGAAGACTTGCGTCAGGAACTGCATCGGCATCACGAAGCTGACGAGCACCGACCCCGCGAACAGCAGCCGGAAATCCCGCGACTCGAGGGCGTTCGCCGACATCGGGCGAACTCTACGCCCCTGTTAACAATCCGGCGAGCCGGCCTCACCCTTCCGCCCGAACCGCTCCAGCTCCCGCGCGAGGTTCAGCGGCCGCGTCACCGCTTCCCGGTCATACGGCCCCCACGCCTCCCGCGGCACCAGCCACATCACCTCGAACTCGTTGCCGTCCGGGTCCTGCCCGTAGAGCGACTTCGTCGCACCGTGGTCGGATTGCCCCGTAAGCGCCCCAAGCTCCGCCAGCACCCGTCGCATCTCCGCCAGCTCCTCGATCGTGTCCACCTGCCACGCGAGGTGGTACAGCCCCACCGCCTGCCCGGTGAACGGCCCGGGCGCTCCCTCGCCCAGCGCAAACAGCCCGAGGTCGTGGTGGTTGTCCGAACCCGCCGCCCGCAGAAAGACGGCCCGGCCGCCCATGTTCGCAATCACCTCGAACCCGAACGCGCGCTCGTAAAACGCCGCCGCCCGCTCCGCGTCGCGGACGAACAGCACCGCATGATTCAACCGCCGCACGCGAGCCATACCTCATCCCTCCTCTGCTACTCGCCCACAGTACTCCCAGCTCCCAGCTCCCAACTCCAAGCTCCCAGCTCCCCGTTCCCGGCTCCCCGTTCCCCGCTCCCTACCCCCGGGGCAGCCCCAGCCCGCGCTGCGCGATGATGTTCTTCTGGATTTCGCTCGTGCCGCCGCCGATCGGGCCGGAGACCGACAGCAGGTAGCTCGTCAGGACACGCCCCCGCAGCTGCGCCCATTTCGAACCCGGCTGCAGCGCCCCGTACGGCCCCAGCAGGTTCACCCCGGCATTCGCCACCTCGATGCCGAGCATCGCCATCCACACCTTGCCGATACTCGCCTCGTAGTTCGGCACCTCCCCCTTCGCCTGCAGCCATGCCGTCCGGAACGCCACCAGCCGCCCCACCTCCGCCTTGATCGCCAGGTCCGCCAGCTTCAGCCGCACCTCCGGCTTATCCCATGGCCGCCCGCCCGGGTGCCGCTCCTTCGCCCACCGGATCAGGTCGTGCACCGTCCGCCGCGCACCGGAAATCGCCGCAATGTTCGACCGCTCGAAGTCGAGCGTCGTCGTCGCCACGTACCAGCCGTTATTCTCCCCGCCCAGCAGGTCGCGCGCCGGCACCCGGACGTCCTCGAAGAACACCTGGTTGAAGTCGTGCCGGTATGCGAGGTTCTCAATCGGCTGCACCGTAATCCCCGGCGACCGCATGTCCACAATGAAGGCGCTGATCCCCTTGTGCTTCGGCCGGTCCGGGTCCGTCCGCGCCAGGAGCATCATCCGGTCCGCCACGTGCCCGTTCGAGGTCCAGATTTTCTGACCGTTGATGATGTACTCATCCCCGTCCCGCACCGCCCGCGTCTGCATGCTCGCCAGGTCCGACCCGCTCCCCGGCTCGCTGAAGCCCTGGCAGTACCACTCCTCGCCCGAGGCCATCTTCGGCAGATAGCGCGCCTTCTGCTCCTCCGTCCCGTGGACCAGCACCGTCGGCCCCGTGATTCCGATGGTGAACAGCCGCCCGCCCGAGGGCGCACGGTGGTAGGCAAGCTCCTCGTTCAGGATAAACTGCTCGATCGCCGTCTTCCCCATCCCGCCGTACTGCTCCGGCCAGGCCGGCGCCAGCCACCGCCGCGCCCCCAGCTTCCGCATGAACTCCCGGGCGAACGGCACCCGCTCCTTCGCATCGAAAAAGTCGTCGTCGCCTTCGAACTCCGGCGGCAGCTCGGCCTTGAGGAACGCCCGCAGCTCCTGGCGCCAGGCCTCCGTCTCCGGGGAAAGCCGGAACTCCATCGTCGCCTCCTGCAGCCCTCCCGGTCCTGTGTCACCGGAGTGTAGCGCACGCGCCGGTGCGGGGCCCTCGGGCAGCCTCCGCCGAATTCCTCTGCAGATTTCCACGCCCGCGTCACCTCAGCCCCCTTTGCCGTGGACGCATCGGGTCGAAATTGGAAACGAGAAGGGATCGCCGCATCCCTGCGAGCGGCCGTCTCCCCGATCGCACTTCCCAAGCACGCCCCCAGGGTTGGGGTCCGATGGAGAGCACGATGCGTCGTCGTCACCTGCCCGGCCTCTCGGCCATCAGCAACCTGAACATCGCCAACAAACTCGGCCTCATCGTGGCCGTCATGGCGGTCCCAATCGTCGCCCTGCTCGTCGTCCAGTTCCTCGACCAGCGCGCCACCCAGGAACAGGCCGCCAAAGAGCGCGATGGCCTCGAATACGTCTCCACCGTCATCCCCTTCCTCCGCGAAGTCCAGCTCCACCGCGGCCTCGTCCTCCGCGTCCTCGCCGGCGACGCCAACTCCGTCGAAACGATGAACCAGTCCGCCCGCGCAGCCGACAACGCGCTCGCCGCCATCAACGAGATGGATGCCCGCTACGGCAGCCGCTTCGGCACCCGCGACCTCGTCGCCTTCCTCAACCAGGAGTGGGCGAACGTCAAGAACTCCACCGGCAGCCCCGAGACTGCCAACGCTGCCCACACCCGCCTCATCCAGGACGGCATCTTCCCCCTCCTCTCCACCGTCGCCCTCCGCTCCGAACTCGTCCTCGACCCCGACCTTGATACCCGCAACGTCATCGCCGCCCTCACCGAATCACTCCCCCGCCTCACCGAATCGCTCTCCCTCATCCGCGCCACCGGCACCGAAACCCTGATCACCCGGGCCAACCTCACCGCAACCGACCAGCAGAAGGCGTTCCTCGCGGCCCAGCTCGCCATCGCTTCCGAGCACGCTGCCGCCCTCGACCGCCAGCTCCAGGTCGCCATCGCCGAGAATAGCGATTTCGCCGCCACCCTCGACCCGGCCGTCCGCCGCGCCGCAACCACCCGCACCACCTTCTTCGACATGACCCGCGGCCAGGTCCTGGTCAGCGGCAACCTCTCCGGCACCGCGGCCGAAGGCTTCTTCTACATGGGCGGCAGCGCGATCGATACCTCGAACCAGCTCCTGGCCGCCGCACAGGAGACCCTCAACGCCGCCTTCGACCAGCGCGCAGCCGATGCCCGCCAGCAGTTCTACCTCTTCGGCGGCGCAGCCGTCGGTGGCGTCGCGCTCGCCCTGCTCCTCGCCATCGTCATCTCCCTCAGCATCACCCGCCCGGTCCGCCACCTCGCCGAAGTCGCCGACCGCATCAGCCTCGGCGAACTCGACGCCCGGATCGACGTCGAGTCCAACGACGAAATCGGCCGCCTCGCCGAATCGCTCCGCCGTATGCAGACCAGCCTGCGCGCCGCAATCGAACGCCTGCGCCAGCGCCGCCAGCAGGCCGCCTGACGGCCGCCCGCACCTGACCAGCCGGAGGAGAGCAGGCCATGCAGCCAGCCGAGCCGATGAGCCGCGAACTCGCCAGCCGCATCGCCAGCGCCGTGCGTAACCTCGAAGGCGTCCGCTCCGTCGTCGTCTGCGGGCCCGAAGGCCAGCCCCTCGCCGCCGTCAACGAGCCCGACCCGGCCCGTGCTGCCGCCCTCGCCAGCTTCCTTGCCCTCCGTGCCGAAGCCCTCCCAACTGACGGCGACCTCCGCGGCATGGGCAAACAGCTCGCCGGCAGCCGCTTCCTGCAGGCCGCCATCAGCGGCGGCCCCGTCGAGGCCACCCTGCTCCCCCTCCAGGGCGCCTGCCTCTGCATCACCCACGCGCCTGGCCGCGCCCAGGCGATCGCCGCCGGCCTCCAGCCCATCGCCCGCCGGTTCGGCGCCACCCCGCCCGCGAGGAGTTGACCGCCATGATGTTCCCCAAGGACCGAACCCTCTACGCCAACCTCAACACCTCCTTCACCTCCTTCGACGCGCTCGTCGACGATTGCCGCGGCCGCAGGCTCACCGGCTACATCGAGGTCGCCTTCCCCGGCTGGACTGGCACCCTCATCCTCTCCGAAGGCGAAATCCTCAACGGCGTCGTCGAAGCCGGCCCCGACCACGTCACCGGCCCCTCCGCCATCCGCGCCATCGCCGAGCGCGCAGCCCAGAAAGACGGCACCATCTCCGTCTCCACCGCCTTCCCCGATGTCGTCCTGCTCGTCCACCGCCTCACCGAGAGCCGCCCCCTCTATAAAGACCTCACCAGCGCCTTCACCAGCCTCGACCGCCTCATCGCCAAGCTCCGCTCCGATGCCATCACCGGTTACGTAGAAGTCCAGGTCACCGGCGATGCCGGCGTCGGCGTCATCTACCTCCAGGACGGCGAGCCGATCGAATCCGTCTTCGCCGCACCCCGCGTCCCCATGATGTCCGGCCAGGACGCCCTCAACGCCATCGTCGCCGCCGTCAACGCCGCCGGCGGCACCTTTAACGTCTTCATCGAAGCAAACGCCCCCTCCGCCATCGGCCTCCCCCGCCAGGCGCCCCAGGCCGAATCCTACCGGCAGGACCTCCTCGCCTTCTGGGCCGACGTCCTCCAGCGCGTCGAACAGTACGTCGATGGCGTCTCCAAGCCCGGCCGCTTCGCCCTCGCCTTCCGAGAAGTCCTCGTCAACCGCGCCGCCACCTACCCGTTCCTCGACCCCTTCGCCGCCGAGTTCTCGTACACCAACGGCGCCATCGAATTCCACGGGCCCCTGCCCGACGATTTCAGCAAAGCCCTCGGAGACTGCCTCGGCGATACCATCTCCCGCCTCGCCTTCCAGCTCAAGCGCGCCGACCTCGAGACCCGCATCCGCGCCGCCCTCGAAGGCGTCAGCGAACGCCACGCAGCCGTCGTCGACCGGTTCGGTCTCCGCGAAGAATTCCAGGAGTTCGTTGCCTGACAGGCACCACCAGGGGTGCAGCCATGGAGCGCGAAATCGAGCAACTCACCCGGCTCCCCGCCGTCGAAGGCGCCTTCCTCTGCGATAACCGCGGCGACGTCATCGTGAGCTCCGACCCCGCAGTCCTCGCGACCGTCACCATGAACACCATCGGCCGCGAAATCGGCCGCGCCTTCGTCGCCCTCCAGGCCGCCGGCTTCCCCGCCAACCGCATCGACCTCACCTACGATTCCTGGCGCCTCCTCGCACAGGACCTCGGCGATGCCCTCCTCTTCGTCATCGCCCAGCCTGCCGTCGATATGGCCATGGTCCGCCTCACCGCCGATGTCGTCGTCGCTGCCTGGCAGAAAGACCCGGCCGCCCGGAAACGGCTCCAGAAGCACCGCTCCGAGCGCGCCCAGCTCGTCAATCGCACCGCCCTCGACCCCGGTTCCTGGCTCTCCTGGAACGTCATCGCCCAGCGCGGCAGCTAGCGCGCCCACCGCACCTTCGCCCCAGGGAGGACACCAATGCCCGAAGGACTCACCGGCAGCCTCGCCCAGCTCCCCCTTATCGACCTCCTGAAAATGCTCGCCGCCGGCGCGCAATCCGGCCGCCTCGAACTCTCCTCAGGCCTCGACCTCGGCGACCTCTACCTCCACCGGGGCCAGCTCGTCCACGCCGAGGCATCCGGCGACTGGGGCGAGGCCGCCTTCGCCCGCCTCGTCACCTGGCCCAACGGCCAGTTCCGCTTCATCCCCGGCGAAGAACCCCCCGAGCGCACCATCGCCAGGCCGCTCGACCAGCTCCTCGCCGAGGCTGCCCGGATCGCCTCCGAACGCGAGGCCATCCGCCGCGTCGTCCCCTCCATGGACATCGTCCCCCGCCTCGCCCGGAAGGCCCCCCGTCCCCAGCTGACCATCGACGCCGCCGACTGGGAGCTCATCACCCTCCTCGACGGTTCCCGCACCGCTGCCTCGCTCGCCGCCGAACTCGGCCTCGACGACTTCGAAGCCATGCGCCGCATCTATCGCCTGAAGCTCGCCGGTCTCGTGGAATTCGAAAAGCCCCAGCAGCTCGCCCCCGCCGCCAGGGCGCTCGCCGGCCCGGCCTTCTTCCAGGCGCTCCACACCGCCGTCGCCGCCGCCGTCGGCCCCCTCGCCGAGATCATCATCGACGACTGCCTCGACGCCATGGGCCACACCCGCCAGGACTTCCCCCGCGACGGCATCGCCCGCCTCGCTGAGGCGATCAGCAACGAAATCACCGACCCCGAAAAGCGCGTCAAATTCCAGCAGACGATGCTCGCGCTGATCCGCGGCCAGCAGGCAGCCTAGCACGCCTGCCGCCGGCCACCAGGGTCGCCCAGCAGCTCCCGCAGCTTCCGCAGCGCCCGCGTCTGCCGCGACTTCACGGCGTCGACCGTCGCCCCCATCGCCTCCGCCGTTTCCGCCAGCGAAAGCCCGTGGAGGAATCGCAGCGTCACCACCTCCGCATCGGCCCGCGGCAGGCTCGCAACCGCCTTCGCCAGCGCGACCTGCTCGTCATGCCCCTCCAGCCCGGGGTCTGCCCCATCAAACGCCTCCAGCGCAACCACCGGCGGAGCCCGGAACAGCCGCCGCCGGTGCTCCGTCACCACATGCCGCGCAATCCCGAACAGCCACGCCCGTGCCGGCAGCCCCCGGTCCTGCAGGTGCTCAGCACTCCGCCACGCCTGCTCGAACACCAGCGCTGCCAGGTCCTCCGCGTCGCTCGCCGAGGCTACCCGCGAGTACGCGTACCGGTAGATCGCCGGCATCTCCCGCTCGAACAGTTCGCGCCATGCGCCGGGCTCCCGTCGCCGCAGCCGCTCGATCAGCCCTGGTTCTGCCCTCCCCGGCCCGTCCGCCGCCTCAATCCCCCCGAAGTCGGCGGCCAGCGCCAGTGCGATCGCTCCCATCGGCCACGCCAGGCCCGCCACCCCGCGCCTCCTTTACCCGCCCGCGCCTGCGGAGGCCCCCGGTGTGCCGCCCGCTCCCGGAACGAGCCCTGGGTTCGGCGTCGGCGTTGGTGTCGGCCCGGGCGGGCTCGTCGGCATCGGTGCTGGCGTCGGCGTCGCCGTCGGCGTCCCCGGGTCGGTCGGGACAGGCCGCGGGGTCGAGGGTGCTGTCGGTGTCGCAATCGGCGGCGGTCCTGCCGGGTTCGTCGGTGCCAGCCCCGGCGATGGCGTCGCTGTCGGTGAAGGCGCCCCGGGCGGAACCGGCGCCGGTGTCGCCGTAGCAGGCGGGACCGCTGGGTTCACCGGGACCGGCGTCCTCGTCGGAGGTGTCGGCGTCGGGGCACCTGGCGTCTCCCCGGCTCCCGGCGGGGTCCCGGCACCCTCACCGGCGCCGCTCGTGCCGATCGGCGTCGGGCTGGCCGTCGCCCCGGGCTCCGCGGTCGCCGTGCCGCCTCCCGGCGCCGCAGCGCCAGGTGTCGCGCTCGATTGCGGCTCGCCTCCCCGCTCCCGGCCCGGGTCCAGGTTCCGCACCGCATTGATGGCGAACTCCCCCGTCGACCGTACGACCCCAACGGCATCCACCGCCCCAGTCGCCTGTGCGCCGCCCGCGGCCGCCGCGAGCAGCACCGCGCCCGCTGCAAGCCGCTGCGCCAGCGGCCGGCGCTCGCTCCCCAGCCCGAACCAGCCGAGCAGCCACGGCCGCCAGCTCCGCCCTTCACCCTCCATGTACGCCGCAAACCGCGCGCGCATCCGCGCCGATGCCGCTGCATCGGGTCCCGGCACCCGCAGCCCCGCTACCCCGCGCGCAATCCGCGCCAGCGCCGCCGCCTCCGGGCTCCCCCGCCGCCGGCCAGCGCCGCCTCGACCTCTTCGGCCAGCCGGATCGCCTCGTCCATCCCTCGCTGCATCGGCATGCTCTCCCTGCGGGCCGGACCCCGGCCCGCATCGTACATCGGTAGCAGGCCGCCAAAAGTGTCACGTCATCGCCGGTTTGTGCCACACTGGGCACCATGCCCGGTTACTCCGTCATCGTCGGCCGCTTCGAACGCGAACCCTCCACCGCCGGCCGCCTCGCGGCCTTCGTCATCCGCTGGCTCGTCACCGCCGTGGCCGTCTGGGTCGCCGCGGCGCTCGTCCCCGGCATCCACCTCGACGGCTTCGGCAGCACGCTCGCCGTCGCCCTCATCCTCGGCCTCCTCAACGCCTACCTGAAGCCCCTCCTCATCATCAGCGCATTTCCCGGCATCATCCTCTCCCTCGGCCTCCTCCTCATCCTCATCAACACCGCCCTCCTCGCCCTCGCCGCCTGGATCGCCGGCAAGTTCGATGGCATCGCCTTCTCCATCGATGGCTTCTGGAGCGCCTTCTTCGGCGCCATCCTCATCTCCCTGGTCAGCTTCCTCCTGACCCGCTTCATCAACCCCGGCCGCCTCGCACGCCGCTTCGACTGACCCGGCCCCCGTTCCTTTGCCTCCCGTGAACCATCTGCGTAGGATGACCTCGCCGCCGACCCGCCGGGCGGCGAGCACCCACGGGACCACGCCATGCGCATCATCGACGGCATCTACCAGCTGCTCACGCCCTTCCCCCAGTTCACCATCGAAGACGCCAAAGCCCTTCGCCGCGAACTCCAGGAGCACCCCCGCGTCACCAAGGGCCTCCCCTACGTCCTTCCCTACCTCATCAAAGACGGCGGTGACGTCGTCCTCGTCGACTGCGGCTGGAACACCGACTCCGCCTACCGCGCCCTCGAAGAGGGCATGCGCGAGCACGGCTCCCACCCCTCCGAAATCCAGCGGCTCATCATCACCCACATCCACCCCGACCACTACGGCATGGCCGGCCGCCTCAAACAGCTCTCCTCCTGCGACGTCGCCGTCCACGAAAAGGACGCCGAAGTCATCGCCACCCGCTACTTCGCCCCGCGCGCCCTCACCGAAGAAATGCAGCGCTTCATGGAGCTGAACGGCGTCCCGCCCTCCTCAACCCCCCAGATGTCCCAGGGCTCCATCGGCATGCTCAGCAACGTCGCCGCTGTCCCGCCCGATACCGAGCTCAAGGGTGGCGAAGCCTTCAAGGTCGGCGACTTCGACTTCGAAGTCATCTGGACGCCCGGCCACTCCCCCGGCCACATCTGCCTCTACGAGCCCAACCGCAAAATCCTCCTCACCGGCGACCACATCCTGCCCACCATCACCCCCAACGTCTCCATCCACGCCCAGACCCACGGCAGCCCCCTCGGCGACTACATGCGCTCCCTCGAAGCCCTCGTCGACCTCGATGTCCGGCTCGTGCTCCCTGCCCACGAGTTCGAGATCACCGACCTCAAGAAGCGCATCCGCGAAATCAAAGACCACCACGAACTCCGCCTCGAGGAGATGCTCGCCTGCGTCGACCGCGGCGGCTCCACCGCCTGGGAAGTCGCCGGGCGGGTGAAGTGGGCCACTGGCAAACTCGAAGACTTCGAGCCCTGGATGCAGCGCGCCGCCGTCGGCGAGACCCTCGCCCACCTCGAATACCTCTTCGAACTCGGCCGCGTCGCCAAGGTCATGCGCAGCGGGAAGCTCTACTGGCTCCCCGTCTGACCCGCCGGCAGCGTCACTCGTCCGGCTCGTCCGGCCCGTGCGCCCGGCCGCTCAGCTCCTCCGGCTCGAGCCGCCAGCCCACCACGCCCCGCTCCCCGAACCGCGCCTCCAGCGCCGCCAGCGCCCACGCCGGGGCATCGGCCAGCCGCCGGTAGAACAGGCCCGCGAACTCCCCGAACTCTAGCGGGTCGGGCACTTCCACCCACCGCCCGTGCCCCGAGACCGAGGCCCACTCCCACGGCCCGGTCGTCGCCGTGCTGTCCACCTGGAACGCCACCCGGTCGTTCGCCCGCGCCATCTCCACCTTCCGGCCCGGGGTCGTCAGCCCGCAGAAGGCCCCGTCCCGCCACGCATAGAACATCGGCACCAGGAAGTGCCCGTCCTGCCCGAAGAAGGCCACGCGGATGACCCGCTCCTTCTCGAGCACCAGCACCACCTCGTCCGGCGTCAGCGCCCGCGTGCCCATCGACGAAGCTCCGCTCCCCGGCTGCCCCTCAGCGGTTGAGCCCCAGCTCCGTGCGGATCAGCTCGCAGATCTCGAACGTCGGCCCCTCCGCCTGCAGCGTCGTCTGCATCTTGTTGATCGTGACCGCAACGGCCAGCCCAACCTCCGGGTCCGCAAACGCAATCGAACCGCCCGCGCCCGGGTGCCCGAACGCCGTCTTCCGCGGCCCCATCGCACCGTGCTGGCCCATCAGCACGCCCCCGTTGAAGAAGCCGATGCTCTTCACCATCGGCATCACCAGCACCCGGTCCGGCGCTTCCGTCTGGATCGCGCTCATCAGGCCGATCCGCTCCTTCGAAACCAGCCGCACCCCATCCACTGCCCCGCCGTTCGCCAGCGCCGCATACATCTTCGCCAGCGCCCGCGCCGTGAAATGCCCGTTCGCCGCCGGCAGGCAGGCCCGCCGCACCCGCATGTCGTTGAAGTTCCAGCCCAGGTTCGGCGGCATCGCCTTGAAGAAATCATGGTCCGGCGGAAGCTGGAACATCGCCGCCCGCGTCTGCGCCCGCTGGCCCTGCTCCGCCGCCTGCTCCTGCGCCGTCTGGAGCGTCGCCAGCCGCTCTTCCACACCCTCCGGGATGCCGATGTACATCTCCCCCTCGAGCCCGAGCGGCCGCACGATCTCCTCTTCCAGCACCTGCTGGATGTGCCGCCCGTCCGCGTGCTGGATGATCCCGCCCGCAATCCAGCTGAACGTAATCGCGTGGTAGCCCGTCTCCGTGCCCGGCTCCCACGCCGGTTCCCCCTCCGCGATGTAGCGCAGCCCGTTCTCCCATTCCAGCAGCGGTGCGGCCGCTGCGGGGTCCATCGGCATCGCGTGCAGCCCGGCGTGGTGGCTCATCGCCTGCGCCACCGTCACCCGCGCCTTCCCCTTCTGCCCGAACTCCTCCCAGTAGCGCGCGACCGGCTGCTCGTACTCGATGATCCCCCGGTCCGCGAGGATGTGGAGCGCCGTCGCCGCCACCCCCTTCGTCGTCGAAAAGCTGCTGAACAGCGTGTCTGGCCCCACCGGCCGCGGGTCGTTCGGGCCCATCTGCCCCGCCCACGTATCCACGATCTTCTCCCCGCCAAGGTACGCGCAGACCTGCGTCCCCAGCTGCGTCCCCCGCGCAATCTGGTCCAGCAGCAGCCCCCGGACTTTCTCGTTCAACTCCTCGTTCATTCCCGTCTCCAGAGTCAGTCGATGCTGCGAACTCTACGCCCCGCGAACGCGCTTCGAAACTGCCACGGCGCAACCGACCAGCCCAAAACAGCAGGTTTGCACCGTGCCAACTTTCTCATTACGTGCCCCGCGCGACAATGCCCCTGGCGGCTCCGCGCCAGCGCAATCCACGCCGCCCGGCAGGGACACCAACATGAACAGGCGCCTCATCCTCCTGGCCGCCGCAGGTCTTGCGGCCGGGGCAATCCTTGCGGCCTGTGGCGGCAATGACTCCGACAGCGACGCCGGCTCCGGAGCCTCCTCCGGCTCCCCCACCGAAACCGCCGGCTCGCCGGCGGCATCGCCCGCAGCGACCCCCGGGGGCTCGGCCTCCCCTACCAGCGCGTCCGGCTCCTCCGGCGCCATCCCCGATGACCTCGCGAAACTCGCCGCCGACGCCGCAAAGGCTACCTTCACCGCCACCTACGAACTGGCCCAGCCCGGCATCAAGGGGACGTTCTCCCTCGCCCAGGATGGCAAGAACAGCCGGATCGCCCTCAACTCCGCCGAAGGCGAGTTCATCATCATCAACACCGAGAAAGACAGCTTCACCTGCTTCAAGGTCGGCCAGACCGGCTTCTGCCAGCGCCAGGCGCCCGACCCTTCCCTCGCCGATTTCGACTTCCGCGGCCGCCTCGATGACCTCGGGGCCGAGGACAGCGTCAGCTTCAAAAAGCTCGACGACCGCAAGATCGCCGGTCTCGACTCCTCCTGCTGGCAGTCCAGCGACGCCAGCACCGCAGTAACGCTGTGCATCGCCAAGAAAGAAAAGGTGATGACCCTGCTCGAAGAATCGTCGAGCGGGCTGTCATTCACGCTCACCGACTACTCCGGCAGGGTCGACAGCAAGCTCTTCGAGCCGCCCTTCCCCGTCCAGTAGGCCCGGCCGGGCTGGCACCGGCAGCACAGGGCGGGGGCTCCCGGTAAGGGAACCCCCGCCCTTAAGGTTGCGCTGTGTGTCGCGGCGCTCAGACCGCTTCGATCACCTCGCCCTCAACGATCTCCCCGTCGGGGCCGCCCCCGGCACCCGCCGGGGCAGCGTCCACCGCCGAGAACCGGAACTCGCCGTCGACGAAGTCGACAGTGACCTTCTGGCCCTCGTGGAACTCGCCGGCGAGGATTCGCCGCGCCAGCTCGTTCTCGATCCGGCGCTGCACCGTCCGCCGCAGCGGCCGCGCGCCGTAGACCGGGTCGTATCCCTCGCGCACCAGCTCCGCCTTCGCCGCAGGCGTCAGCTCGAAATCGATCTTCCGCTCCGCCAGCCGCTTGCGGACCTCGTTCGCCAGCAGGTCAACAATCTGCGTCAGCTGCTCCTGGGTGAGCGGCTCGAACACGATGATCTCGTCGATCCGGTTTAGGAACTCCGGTCGGAAGTGCTCCCGCAGCGCCTTCTCCACCGAACCCTGCAGGATCTCCTGCTCGGTCATCCCGTCGGTCCGCACCGTGAACCCGAACGTCGCCCGCTCCTGGGCGCTCGTGCCCAGGTTGCTCGTCATAATGATGACCGTGTTCCGGAAGTCCACCGTCCGGCCCTGGCCGTCCGTCAGCCGGCCGTCATCGAGCACCTGCAGCAGCGTGTTGAAGACGTCCGGGTGCGCCTTCTCGATCTCGTCGAACAGGATCACCCGGTACGGCCGCCGCCGGACCGCCTCCGTCAGCGCGCCGCCTTCCTC
Organism: Tepidiforma thermophila; assembly: GCF_002563855.1. Taxonomy (NCBI): domain Bacteria; kingdom Bacillati; phylum Chloroflexota; class Tepidiformia; order Tepidiformales; family Tepidiformaceae; genus Tepidiforma; species Tepidiforma thermophila. The sequence goes on along the minus strand of NZ_PDJQ01000001.1, from coordinate 147,917 downwards.
GTACCCCACGTACCCCGGCGGGGCGCCGATCAGCCGGCTCACGGAGTGCCGCTCCTGGTACTCCGACATGTCGATCCGGACCATCGCGTCTTCGCTGTCGAACAGGTACTCGGCCAGCGCCTTCGCCAGCTCCGTCTTCCCGACGCCCGTGGGCCCAAGGAAGATGAACGAACCAATCGGCCGCTTCGGGTCCTTCAGCCCGGCCCGCGCCCGGCGGATCGCATCGGCAACCGCCTTGATCGCCCGGTCCTGCCCGATGACCCGCTGGTGCAGGTGCTCCTCCAGGTGCAGCAGCTTCTCCTGCTCGGTCTCCCCCAGCTTCGAGACCGGGATGCCCGTGATGTCGGAGATCAGCCTCGCGATATCCTCCGCCGTCACCCGGCGGTCCACCTCGGGGTGCTCCCGCTCCCACGCCGCCTTCCGGCGCTGGTACTCATCCTGCAGCTGCAGGATTCGCTGCTTGATCCGCGCCGCAGCCTCGTAGTCCTCCCGCTGCACCGCCGCCTCGGTCTCCATCGCAAGCTCCTCCAGCTCCTCCTGCAGCTGCCGCAGGTCATCCGGGAGCGATTGCGCCTCGATCACGTGCTTGCTCGCCGCCTCGTCGATCAGGTCGATCGCCTTGTCCGGCAGCTTCCGCTCCGTCAGGTACCGCGCCGAGAGCTTCGCCGCTGCCTCGATCGCGTCGTCGGTGATCTCCACCTTGTGGTGCGCCTCGTACTTCGGCCGGAGCCCCTTCAAGATCGCGATCGTGTCCTCAACGCTCGGCTCCTCCACGAATACCGGGGCAAACCGCCGCTCCAGGGCCGGGTCCTTCTCGATCCGCTCCCGGTACTCGTCCAGCGTCGTTGCGCCGATCACGTGCAGCTCGCCCCGCGCCAGCGCCGGCTTCATCAGGTTCGAAGCATCGATGGCGCCTTCCGCGCCGCCCGCGCCCATCACGGTGTGCAGCTCGTCGATGAACAGGATCACCTGCCCCTCGGCCTGCTTCACCTCGTCCATCACCGCCTTCAGCCGCTCTTCGAACTCCCCGCGGAACTTCGAACCGGCCACCAGCGCGCCCATGTCCAGCGAAAGCAGCCGCTTCCCCTGCAGGTTCTCCGGCACATCGCCGGCCACAATCTTCTGTGCCAGCCCTTCGACGATCGCCGTCTTCCCGACGCCCGCCTCGCCGATGAGCACCGGGTTGTTCTTCGTCCGCCGGTTCAAAATCTGCATCACCCGGCGAATCTCCGCTTCGCGCCCGATCACCGGGTCGAGCTTCCCCTGCCGCGCCAGCTCCGTCAGGTCGATGGAGTACTTCTCCAGCGACTGGTACCGGCTCTCCGCCGTCTGGCTCGTCACCCGCTGCTTCCCCCGGATCTCCTGCAGCGCCCGGTAGATGCCTTCCTTCGTGACGCCGAATTCCGCAAGCAGCCGCGTGGCGCCGCTCTCTTCGTTGTCCGCGATCGCAATCAGCAGGTGCTCCACGCCGACGTACTCGTCCTTCAGCCGCTCCGCCTCGGCGTTCGCCACCTCCAGCATCCGCACCACTTCCGGCGTCGTGTAAATCTGCACCACGTCGTAGGCCAGCGTCGGCAGCTGGTCGAGCGCCTTCGCTACCCGCTCCTTCAGCCGGCGCATATCAACGTTCAGCTTGAGCAGCACCTGCTCGGCAAGCCCGCCCTTGTGGTTCACCAGCGCCCACAGCACATGCGGCACCGACCACTGGCTGTTTCGCTTCTGCCGCACCAGCTCCTGCGAGGCCGCCAGCACCTCCTGCGCCTGCTCCGTGAATCTGTCCTGTCGCATCATCGTTCCTTACTCCTTACGTTTCGCTCGAATTCCCAGGGTGCCGGGGCGCCGCTCGTTCGTGTTCCCTGGTCCCACGTCCGCCGATGCCTGCGACGGCGGTTACATCCCGCCGCCCTGGTACGGTGCCGGCAGCCGCGTCGCCCGGAGGCGGTTCAGCTCCGCCCGTGTCGCCTCCAGCTCCGCCTGCAGCCGCCGGATCTGCTCATTCATCCGCAAAATGATGTCGACCCCCGCAAGGTTGACGCCCAGCTCATCGATCAGCCGCTGCGCCGTCTTGATCCGCTGGATGTCGGCATTCGAATACATGCGGATGTTCCCCTCCGTCCGCTTCGGACGGATGAGCCCCACCTTCTCGTAATACCGCAGCGTCTGCTGGTGCATTCCCACCAGCCGCGCCGCGATGGAGATGACGTACATCGGCTCGTCGTCATCGACGTCCAGCGGGGCATTCCGGCCGTCCATCTCGTCGTACTGTGCCATCCGTCACCTCCTTTCCTCAGCGCCGGGCCGCCGCCCCGCGCAGCTCGCGGAGCGCCTCCCAGTGCTTCCGCTCCTCGGCCGTCAGGTGGTCCGGCAGCAGAACCCGCACCTTCACGTACAGGTCGCCCCGTTTGCCCGCCTGCCCGAGCACCGGCATCCCTTTTCCCGAAAGGCGGAACTGCCGCCCGTTCTGCGTCAGCTCAGGAATGCGCAGCGCCACCCGGCCGTCGATCGTCTGGACCATCACTTCGCCGCCGAGCACCGCATCGACCACCGGCACGTCGACCTCGGTCACCAGGTCATCGCCCTTCCGTTCGAAGCGCGCATGCGGCAGCACGGTCACCAGCAGGTAGAGGTCGCCCGGCGCGCCATTCCCAATGCCGGGCCGGCCCTCGCCGGCAATCCGCACCCGCGACCCCGTCTTCACGCCCGGCGGAATCCGCACCTCCAGCCGCCGCACCTTCATCGTCGTGCCCATGCCCTCGCAGGCATGGCAGAGCGCACCCGCAATCTCGCCGGTGCCGCCGCAGGTGCGGCACACGTCCGGCGTCTGCAGGTTCAGCGTCCGGGTCGTCCCGTGGAACGCCTCCTCGAGGGTGATCTCCACCGGGGTTTCCACATCCTGTCCGCGGCGGCTCCCGCCCATCCCGCGCGGACCACCGCGCTCCCGCCGGAACAGCGTCTCGAAAATCGACCCGAAATCGCTGAACGGGTCCCCAGCACCGTCCTCCCGGCCGAATGGGCTCCCGCCCCGCGCGAAGGGATTCCCCCCGCCCGGCCGCGCCCCCGCCGCCTCGAACTGGTCGGCCAGCTCCCACTGGTCGCCCCAGCGGTCGTACTTCTTCCGCTTCTCCGGGTCGGAAAGGACCTCGTACGCCTGGTTGATCTCCTTGAAGCGCGCCTCCGCCGCCTTGTCGCCCGGGTTCACGTCCGGGTGGTACTTCCGGGCAAGCTTCCGGTAGGCCGCCTTGATCTCCTTCTCGCTGGCCGTCCGGCTGACGCCAAGCACCTCGTAGAAGTCCTTTGCCATGCCCGTAGCATACCCCGGCGGCACTTCCCTGCGCAACATCTTTGCGAAGATTCTTACAAAGACATTGTCAGACCACTTGACAACGTCTCGCGCCCTCGCCACAATGAGGCCGAAACCACCACAGCCAGGGAGGTGCACCGATGGCTAACGCACTCACTCGCTGGGACCCCGCCGCGGAAATCGCTGCCATGCGGAACCTCATGGACCGCCTCTTCGAGCAGTCCTTCGGCCGCTTCCCGGCCTTCCGCAACGGCAGTGAAGACCTCGGCCCCATCACCCTCGCCCTCGACGTGATCGAGCAGCCCGATAGCTACGTCATCAAGGCCGCTATCCCCGGCGTCGACCCCAAGGACGTCGACATCTCCGTTGAGGACGACGTCCTCACCATCAAGGGCGAGTTCAGCCACAAGGAAGAGGCCAACGAGGAGAATTACCTCCGCCGCGAGATCCGCTACGGCAGCTTCCAGCGGCAGCTCCGCCTCCCGCCCACGGTCGATGCCGAGAAGGCCTCCGCCTCCTTCGAGCACGGCATGCTCCGCCTCGTGCTCCCGAAGAAGCCTGAAGCCCGCGCTCGCTCGATCAAGATCACCCCGCAGGGCGTCGTCGAAGGGCAGACGGTCTCCAACAACTGACCGCCAGCGATTCGAGGGGAACCAGCACAGCGGCCCCGGTTACCTGACCGGGGCCGCTGCTATTCCTCCGCCTGGTCAGTCACAGCCGCCGTCGTCGAACCGCTCGCCGCCCGTGATGTGGATCGCCGCCGCCCACGCCGCCAGCACCGCACCCCCGCCGAGCACAAGGCTCGCAGGCAGCAGCAGCACCGACCAGCGCAGGAGCTGCACCGCACCAAGCCCCAGGCCAAGGCCAAGCAGCGCCAGCCCGGCCCCCCGCCAGAGCAGCGGAGCCGGCCCCAGCGTCAACCACGGCTCACGCTCGTGCCCGTGCGTATCCGTCGCCCCGGCAGCCGGCCCGGCCGGCAGGTCAGCCGCCATGCCGCTGATCCGGCGGAAGCATGTTCGGAATGCCGTCCTCGATTGGGTAGCGTTCCCCGCACGACGTGCAAATCAGCGCCCCCGCCACGACCTCCCCCTCCCGCTCCTCGGCATCGCGCAGTTCGAGCTCCCCCTTGCACAGCGGACAGCACAAAATCTCAAGCAGAACCGGTTCCATCCCCATCATCCTAGCGCGGCACGCCCCTGTGCGCCTTGGCGCATTCCGCCGCAGTCCCCCACCATACCCGCCGTGAACTGGCTCGACCTCCTCATTCTCGGCGTCGTCGGCATCTCCGCCTGGCGCGCCTACGCCAGCGGCTTCATCCGCGAACTCGTGGTCCTCGTCTCGGTCATCCTCGCCATCCCCATCGCCGGCGCCCTCTACTCCCGCATGTTCCCCAAGGTCGACCCGATCCTCGATAACGAAGACCTCTCCGCCGTCATCTCCTTCCTCTCCATCATGGCCGGCGTCATCATAGGCGGGAACGTCGTCGCCCATCTCCTCAGGCGCACCGCCGAGATGCTCAACCTCGGCGGCCTCGACCGCCTCGCCGGCGCCGCTTTCGGCTTCCTCAAAGCCGCCCTCGTCATCCAGGCCATCCTCATCGTCCTCGTCCGCTACCCCAGCCCCGACGTCCGCAGCGAAATCCAGGAATCCCGCGTGGCCACCGCCCTGCTCGACGGCGCCCCCCTGACCCTCGCCTTCCTCCCGAAGACCTTCGAAACCGGCGTCGACCTCTTCCGCAACGCCGCCGACGCCCTCGACCGCCCCGGCCCCACCCCTGCCCCCGCCCCCTGAGCCCCCGGGTGACTGCCCTCGCAGCGCAGGCACCAGCCCCTCTGCCATACTGTCAACGTGGAACCGGCCGCCGACGCCATCGCCCGCGAAATCGACGCCCTGCTCGATGCCTACGACCGCGAGCTCGAGTACTTCGAATCCACCGCAGAGCTGCTCATCCCCCTCATGCGCGACCTCCTCGCCGCCATCGATGCCGCCTTCGCCAGCCCCGCTGACCCCCAGGTCCTCGAAGGCGCCCGCAACGCCCGCGCCCGCTACGTCGAAGCCCTCAAAGGCCTCCAGCCGCTCCTCGACGACTGGCTCAAGGTCCGCGGCTCCAACTGGCGCGCCTGGGAGGCTGAGCCCGCGATGAGCGACCTCCAGTACGCCCGCCTCGAGCGGCTCTCCGCCCGCGAAACCGCCCTCGCACTCGGCCGCGACGAGTTCGACCGCCTCCAGGATGCCGTCCGCAGCCGCCTCCTCCTCTTCGAAGAAGCAACCCGCGGCCGCTGACTACAGCTCCCCCAGCTCGATAATCGGCGGCAGCGGGTGCGCCCCGTGCGGTTCGAACACCCGCGGCTCCCGCAGCACCGTATTCAGCAGCATCGGCGGCAGCTCCGCCAGGATGTACTCGAACGTCAGCGGCCCGCCCGGCCGCCGCCAGCTGAAATTGTTGTTCGTCGCGAACATCAGCGTGTAGGCCACCAGCCGCGCGTCACGCGGAATGAACACCCCCTCGTTGATGCCCCACGTCACCACGTCCATCAGCGCGTGCTCGTAATCCCGGTCCGCCTCCCGCACCCGCTCGCGCCCCTCCGGCGAAAGATTCCGCGAGCGCCCCCCGACGTAGCTCGCCCGCACAATCGTGTGGTGCTCGCCCATGATGAGCAGGTCCCGCAGCGCATTGAACAGCGCCGCTTCCGGCCCCGGCGCCCGCTCGATAATCGCCCGCAGCCGCCGCTCAGCGGTCCGCACCGCCTCCACCGCCACCTCCACCCAGAGGTCCTCCTTGCTCCGGAACTGGTAATAGATGACGGCCCGGCTCGTCCCCATCTTCGCCGCCACGTCCTCCAGCGTCGCATCCGGCAGTCCCTTCTCCAGCACGACCTCCGCCATCGCCCGCATGATCTCGCGGCGGCGGGCCTCAGCTCGCGCCGGGTCCTGCACCCGGTAACCTCGCAGTCCAAACTCGTCGCCCATCACGTCCCCGGCGTCGCCCAGATTCTCGCACGGCGGCCGTTGACAACTCTACCACTCCCGCGATATCTTGCGCGCCTTCGGATAAACACACGCGTCTAATCTTTGCTGTCGGGTTGGGCGCGTGGTCCGAAGCGGGCCCGGGTGCGGTGTGCAGGCTTTGTAGGGGCGCCTGCACACCCCCCGGAACACCCCGAACCACCCTCGCGGGCGAGCGGACGGCAATCCCGCTCACCCCCAAACACGTACCGTTGGCAAATAGGCGCTATTGACGGCGCCTATGAAGGGCAGTACAAGGCACGCATCAAGCCGGCCGACGCAGCCGGCGCCACGCACGGGGGAAGGGACACCATGCACCGCGACAACTACTGGACCAGGAAACTCCGCCGCCGCAGCTTCCTCGGCACCACCGCCGCCGCCGGCCTCGGCGCCACCGCCTGGGCGCTCGCCGGCTGCGGCGACGACGACGATTCCGGCGCCGGCAAACCGACGCCGACGCCCGCCGGCGTCCGCCCCGGCACCCCAACCCAGCCCACGCCCACCACCCCGGGCGAAGTCGTCAAAAAGGGCGGCACCTACAAGCTCCGCCAGGGCGCCATCTTCGCCACCATTAGCCCCTACGGCGGCCTCGATAGCGGCCTCCTCTGGGGCTTCACCATCTTCGACCACCTCTGGTACACCCCCCTCGATACCGGCATCCGCGAAAACTTCCTCGCCACCAGCATCGAACAGCCCGACCCGCTCCAGTTCACCGTCAAAATCGGCGAGGCCTACTTCCACAACAAACCGCCCATCAACGGCCGCCGCGTCAAAGCCCAGGACGTCGCCGCCTCCTACATGTCCGCCCGCCAGCAAACCCGCATCTCCAACTCCTCCTGGTGGACCCAGGTCCTCGATAACGTCGTCGCCATCGACGACGCCACCGTCAAATTCACCCTGAAGCAGGTCGACGCCTGGACCTTCTCTTCCACCAACGGCGGCAGCCCCATCGGCTCCTCCATCCTCCCTGAGGAGATCGCCGAAGAGCCCTCCTTCATGGATAAGGACCTCATCGGCAGCGGCCGCTTCGAGTTCGTCAGCCACGAAAACGGCGCCAACTTCAAGCTCAAGCGCTTCGAAAAGTGGCGCATCCCCGGCGAACCCTACCTCGCCGCACAGGAATACCGCCTCATCCAGGAACAGGCCGCCGCCCTCGCCGCCTTCTCCGCCGAAGAAATCCACACCGTGGGGCTCAACAACAAGCTCGAGCGCGAAGACCTCGTCAAAAAGCACGGCGACAAAATCGTCATCGACTCCGAGGACTCCCGCTCCGTCTGGACCGTCCTCCCCCGCGGCGATGGCCAGTGGGCCGACCCCCGCGTCATCCAGGCCATCTCCATGGCCATCGACCGCCAGGAACTCATCAACCTCATGAACTTCGGCGAAGGCAAAATCAGCGGCCCCGTCCCGCCAGCCTTCGGTGAAGCCCTCCCCGAGGCCGACCTCAAGGCCACCTGGGGCAAATACGACCCAGCAGAGGCAAAGAAGCTCCTCGCCGCCACCGCCTTCGATACCGCCAAAGAGTACGAACTCAAGTACATCACCCCCGGCGACCGCAACCAGCAGTTCGCCCAGATCATTCGCTCCCAGCTCGAGAAAAACCTCGGCCTCAAAATCAAGCTCGTCGGCGAAGACCTCGGCCGCTGGCTCCAGCAGTCCCTCTACGGCTCCCAGTACGACGGCTTCATGGTCTACGCCAGCCTCGCCTACGACGACCCCAGCTCCTACATCGGCGGTTACGCCAGGCAGATCGGCGGCCGCCCCAACTGGGCCGGCTACAGCAACGACGAAATGGACGAGCTCGTCAAAAAACAGAAAACCATCCTCGACGATGCCCAGCGCAGGGCCGCCGTCCAGGACATCCAGCGCAAGGCCTGGGAACGGGGCGCACCCTTCATCCCCACCTTCATCGCCATCACCAACAGCGCAACCTGGAACTTCGTCAAAGGCCGCGTCGTCGGCCGCGGCAGCTACGGCCTCTTCAACGGAAAAATCTGGATCGACAAATAGAGGAGCGGCATGCGCCAGTACATCCTGCGGCGGCTCGCCTACGTGCCGCTCATCATGGCGATTGTCTCGGTGCTGGCGTTCTTCACGCTCCGCATGCCCTGGGCCGTCGACCCGGTCACCCTCTACGTCAACCAGAACACCACCCTCGAGCAGGAGCAGGAGATCCGCCGCGAGCTCGGCCTCGATAAGCCCGCCGTCCAGCAGTTCTTCATCTGGCTCGGCCAGGTCGCCCGCGGCGACCTCGGCGAAACCTTCCGCTCCCGCCAGCCCGTCTGGGACGAAATCGTCCGCCGCTTCCCCGTCAACTTCCAGATCCTCGTCTTTTCCATCTTCTTCTCCACCCTCTTCGGCGTCACCTTCGGCGTCATCACTGCCGTCAAGCAGAACTCCCCCGTCGACTACGCCTTCCGCTTCCTCGCCGTCTTCGGTCAATCCATTCCCGACTTCTTCCTCCTCATCCTTCTGATCGTCCTCCCCTCCATCTGGTGGAACTACTCCCCGCCCGTCGGCGGCCACATCCCCATCACCCGCGACCCCCTCGAAAACCTCCGCCTCTACCTGCCCCCCACCATCCTCCTCGGTATCGGCGGCGCCGCCGCCATGATGCGCCTCACCCGCTCCTCCCTCCTCGAAGTCTTCCGCCAGGATTACATGCGCACCGCCCGCGCCAAGGGCCTGGGCGGCAGCGCTGTCGTCCTCCGCCACGGCCTCCGCAACGCCCTCATCCCCATCGTCACCCTCATCGGCAGCCAAATCACCGCCCTCTTCTTCGGCTCCCTCATCCTCGAACAGGTCTTCTCCATCAACGGCCTCGGCCAGTTCTTCCTCGTCTCCTCCGTCACCGGCGATTTCCCGGTCATCCAGACCCTCGTCCTCTACACCGCCTTCGTCGTCATGGTCATGAATCTGCTCGTCGATATCTCCTACGCCCTCATCGACCCCCGCGTGAAGTACACCTGATGGCTGCCACCACCGTTGCCGCCCCGCTCGATTTCTCCCCCGTCTACCGCCGCCCCGGCGCCCTCCGCCGCCTCGGCCGCACGGCAAAGCAGCACCCCGCCGGCGTCTTCGGCTTCTTCGTGCTCCTCCTCTTCGTCCTGGCCGGCCTCTTCGGGCCTGAGCTCGCCCCTTACAACCCCGACGCACTGAGCGTCGGCCGCCCCCTCGAAGGCCCCTCCTGGCAGCATCCCTTCGGCCTCAACCAGAACGGCCAGGATATGCTCAGCCGCGTCATCGCCGGCGCCCGCGTCTCGCTCATCATCTCCTCCGCCGCCATCTTCATCGGCGCCGCCTCCGGCGCTTTCCTTGGCATCCTCGGCGGCTACTACGGCCGCTGGCTCGATTACCTCATCCAGCGCTCCGGCGAAGCCTTCGCCGCCTTCCCCTCCCTCGTCCTCTACTTCATGCTCCGCGCCGCACTCGGCCCCGGCATCGAAGCCATCATCGCCGCCATCGCCATCGGCGCCCTCTTCGGCGGCAACCGCGTCCTCCGCTCCGCCACCATCATCGAAGCCCGCCAAACCTACGTCGAAGCCGCCCGCGCCATCGGCTGCTCCGAATGGCGCATCTTCATCCGCCACGTCGTCCCCAACGTGCTCCCGCTCGTCATCGTCATCATGAGCGGCGCCCTCGGCGGCGCCATCCTCGCCGAATCCGCTCTCTCCTTCCTCGGCCTCGGGCCCGACGTCGTCTCATGGGGCCGCGACATGAGCGGCCAGAACCTCTCCATCGCCCGGACCGGCTACTGGCACGTCGTCGTCTTCCCCGGCATCGCCATCAGCCTCGTCGTCCTCGGCGCCAACCTCCTCGGCGACTCCCTCCGCGACATCTGGGACCCCCGCCTCCGCCGGTAGAAGCCCAGCTACCGCGCCTGTGCCCGCGCGAACTCGCCCTCGCGCCACGCCCGCAGCGTCAGCAGCAGCGCGCTCACTACCGCCACCAGCACCGGCGTCAGCACGAACGTCCACACCCCAAACGAACGGTCGTTCGTCGCCCACAGCGCCCCCAGCGTCAGCCCCATCCCGATGATCGTCCCCAGCGTGTACGTCACCCGCGCCTCCCGGCTCTCCCGGTAGCGCATCCCGCCCGCCCAGAGCGCGATCGCCGGGAAGCCCGCCGCCAGCAGGTAGATCAGCGCCACCGCAATGCCGAACAGCCACGCCCAGTCGAGCGCCCCCGCCACCACGTGCAGCGCGAACGCCGCGGCAAACGCCAGCCCCGTCGCCCCAATCCCCATAACCGGCTTCGTCCACGCCATCGTCCCGAGGATACCACCCGGCCGCGCCACCCTCAGCAGGCCAGCGAACGCACCAGCACCACCCCGGCCACGGCAGCCGTCTCCGCCCGCAGCACATACGGGCCCGCCCGCGCGAAGAGTGCCCCCTTCGCCCGCAGCAGCGCCAGCTCCCCCGGCGAAAACCCGCCTTCAGGCCCGCACACCACCGCCAGCCGCCCCCGCCCGGGCAGGAGCGGCGCCAGCTCCGCCGGCCGCAGCCCGTCCCGCTCGAGCGCAACCAGCACACCCCGGAACACTCCCAGCAGCGCCTCCAGCCCGGCAGCCGGTTCGATGACCGGCACGTACAGCCGCCCGCACTGCTCGCTCGCCTCGACGGCGATCCGCTCCCACCGCTCCCGCTTTCCGTCCGAGGGCGCCTCGCCGCGCTGCCCGAACGCCGTCGCTACCGGCCGGATGATGTCGGCCCCCGCCTCCGTGCACTTCTCCAGCGCCCACTCGAATCGCTGCGCCCGGATGATCGGCAGCCACGCCTCCACCACCGGCTCCGGCGGCGGCTCCTGCCGCACGACGCCCAGCACCTCAACCGCCACCCGGCCCCTCGCCGTCTCCCGCACCTCCGCCCGCCACTCCCGCCCTTCGCCCGCGAACAGCCGCACTTCGTCCCCCGGCTGCGCCCGCAGCACGGCGCCCAGCCGGGTCGCCGCCTCGCCCTCCAGCAGCAGCCGGCCCGGCTCCAGCTTCCCCCGGATGTACAGCCGCGGAACGTGCGCCATCGCCCACCTAGCCTACCGCGCATTGCTGCCCCCGTGCCCGTTTGCCATACTGGCCGTCGGTCCTTTTTCGCAACGGACACGTCCCCCTACCTGCGAGGTTCCCATGCCAAGGCGCCTGGCCGTCGGTGTCGGATTCACCGGCAGCCCCGAACAAAACCGCCAGACCATCGAGAAAATCAAGGTCGCTGAAGAAGTCGGCGTCGAAGCCGTCTTCACGGCCGAGACCTGGGGCCGAGACCAGTTCTCCCTCCTCACCCAGATCGCTCTCAACACCAGCAAAATCAAGCTCGGCACCGGCATCGCGCCCGTCTACGGCCGCTCCCCCGCCGTCCTCGCCATGACCTTCGCCACCCTCGATGAACTCTCCGGCGGCCGCGTCATTATCGGCCTCGGCACCTCCGGCAACCGCGTCATCGAACACTGGCACGGCGAAAAATTCTCCAAACCGATTCGCCGCACGAAAGAGTACGTCGAAATCATCAACATGATCATCAGCGGCGAGAAGCTCTTCTACGACGGCGAAATCTTCAAACTCCAGCGCGGCTTCAAACTCCTCTTCGAACCGCCACGAAAGCACATCCCCATCTACGTCGCCTCCATCTCCCCCAAGAGCATGGAGTCCCTCGCCACCTGCGCCGACGGCTGGATGCCCATCTACTGGCCGAAGTCGAAGTACCGCGAGGCGAAAGAGTTCATCAGCCGCGCCGCCGTGGCCGCCGGCCGCCCCGCCGACGCCGTCGAATGCGTCGCCCAGCTCACCGTCGTCATCAACCCCGACATCGAAAAGGCGAAGGTCCAGGCCGCCGGCCCCATCTCCTGGTACGTCACCAACATGGGCGACTTCTACCACGAAATGCTCGCCCGCAACGGCTTCGCCGAAGAGGTCGCCGCTATGCGCAAGGCCGCCGAAACCAGCAAACCCATGCCCTTCGGCACAACCCCCGAAATCATGGCCGCCATGGGCGACCGGATGCTCGACGAAACCGCCGTCTACGGCGACCTCGAAACTGTCGCCGCCGGCATCGAAGAGCGCCGCCAGCTCGGCGTCGATCTCCCCGTCATCACCATGCCCCAGGGCACTCTGAACGAGGTCGAGCGCATCCTCGGCACGCTCGTCGCCTGAAATTCCCCGGAGGTTCCGCCCCCACACCACGGGGGAGGGCCGCGGCCCTCCCCCGCTTGTTTTCCCCTAGACGCCCAGCGCCCGGGCCAGCGTCTCCAGCACCTCCAGCGCCTCGGCCGGCGAGTTCACCACCAGGTCCGCCAGCTCCACGATCCGCGGCGGCGTCTCCTTTCCGCCCGCAACCCCAACCAGCAGCACATGCAGCCCATCCTTGCGCGACGCCTCGAGCGCAGCCTCGAACATCGCCACGTCCGTCGCATCGTCCCCCAGCACCAGCATCGACTTCGCCCGGTACCGCCGGATGAGCGCCGTCAGCGCCACCCCCTTCCCCGCGTCCGCGTTCGGCAGAACCTCCAGCACCATCTTCCCCTCGCGCAGCCGGAGCCCATCGGGCAGCGTCGCCAGCGCGCGCCGCAGCGGACCCTCGAGGTCCGGAGCCTTCCGGAAGTGGAACGCCGTCGAAACCGCCTTCCGCTCGATGTGCAGGAACGAGCTCGGCACCGCCGTGATCACCTGCTGCTCCACCTGCTCCAGCGCCGCGCTCAGCGCCACCCGGTCCACCCCGGGGATGAGCGGGTCATCAAACGACGCCTCCAGCCCGTGACTTCCCACCACGTCCACGCCCTCCACCGGCACCATCCGCCGCGCCGTGTTCAGGTCCCGCCCCGTGATGACGGCCACCTTCGCCTTCTGCGCAACCCGGTCGAGCACCGCCAGCGTCCCCGGCGGCACCCGCGCTTCCGATGCGTTCGCCACGATCGGCGCCAGCGTCCCGTCCAGGTCCGACGCCACCAGCAGCGGCCCCCGGGCCGCCGCCAGCGCCTTAATCCGTTCGATCGCCTCGATCGTCAGCATCTCCCCTCCAGGTCCGCGAGGAACCGCTCGCCCCACGATTTCGCGTCATGCTCCCGAACCTTCGCAATAAAAGCATCGCTCACCCGCGCCGGCCGCCCCGCCAGCCCCTCCACCAGCCCCTCCAGCAGCGACGCCTGGTCCAGCGGGTCCACAGCCCGCAGCCCCTCACGTCCGTCGCCGCCGTACACCTTTGCAACACCGGCATCGACCCCCGCCAGCACCACCGCCCGCTCCTCCGCCGGCCGCAGCGACTGCGCAATCGCCGCCTGCAGCGGTACCAGGTTCATCCCGTCCGCCAGCGACGACGTGAACACCACGTCAGCGTCTCGCTGGAGCGCCACCACGTCGTCCCAGCCGACGCTCGCCCGCACCTGCGTGAACGGGCATCCCACCCAGTAAGCGGCCTCCCGCGCCCGCGCAGCCTCCCGCTCGATCGCCGCCTCCAGTGTGCCGTACACCTCCACCCCTTCGCGCGTCGGCGACGCAATCCCGATGTACGCGAACCGGTGCCCTCGCCGGTACGCCTCGGCAATCGCCCGCAGCCGCTCCGGGATCCCCTTCGTGAAATCGCCCCGTTCGAGCCCCACTACGACCGGCAGCCCCAGCTCCCGCGCCAGCCGCACCCGTGTCACCGGCCGCGCCCGCCGCGCCGCATCCAACACCTCCTGCGGGTCGATCCCCACCGGGTACGCCCCCAGCCGTACCAGCCGCCCCTCGACCTCCACCCCGCCCGGTGCCGGCCGCGCCCCGCACAGCTCGCCCGCAGCATCGATGAATCGCGCCACATCATCCCGCGTTTGAAATCCCGCCAGGTCCGCCCCCAGGATGCCGCTCACGATCGCCCTGAGCCGTTCCCGCGCCTCCCCGGCCAGGTACGGCCGAATCACCGCCATCGACGGGAACGGGATGTGCAGGAAGAACCCGATCGGCCCCCGGTAGCCGCGTTCCCGCAGCATCGCCGGCACCAGCGCCAGCTGGTAGTCCTGCACCCAGCAGCTCTGTGCGCCGTCCTCCTCGCACGCCGCCGCCGCAAACGCCTGGTTCACCACCACGAACGACTGCCACCCCGCCTCCGACGGCGGGTGCGGCTCCGGGTAGTACGGCGTCGCCTTCGGGAGGTCCACCCGCACCAGGTGGAAGAGCGGCCACGTAAAGCTGTTCGCAACCTCGCCGTAGTGCCCCTGCCACGTCGCAGAACCGAAGAACAACCTCCGGTGCCGCAGCGGCCCCCGCGGCGTCTCGAGAATCTCGTACCCCCGCTCGTCGACCCACTCCCGGTCGAACCGGCCCATCCCCACCCCGATCCAGGTCGTCCCCGTCCGCCCGTCCCAGGGCGCGATAACCGGCCGCACGGCCGCCAGCAGCCCCCCGCTCGAGGCCGTCGAAGGCGAATCGGCCCACCGCGGCGCCTCGTGGTCGAGAAATGCACGGTTCGCAAGGATCAGCTGGGCACGGGCAGTCATTGTTCCAGTAGGCACGATCCCCCGGCCGGCGATCAACCCCCGGACCCCTCACCCGGGTCCCGCCCAGGCCCCGGCCAATCAGGCGAGCAGCGCACTCGCCGTCCCGGCGATCGTCTTCGTCCCGTCGTCCTTCTCCGTCCAGACGTCGAGGTGGGCCCGGCGCCGCCGGCCCTCCGGCGTGACTGCCCGGATGACGCCCCGCGCCGTCACCGCCTCCCCGCCCCAGAGGACGTTCACCAGGTTCAGCGACATCCGCCCGCCCGCCAGCCACCCCAGCCCGAACCGGTTCGTCAGCATCTCCGAAATGAACACCGTGCTCAGCGTGCCCTGCACCACCACATCCGGGAACCCAAGCTTGCGCGCCTCCTCCGGGTCGTTGTGATAATTCCGCTTCGGCCCGCTGAACGCCATGCACAGCTCGAGGTCGGCCACCTTCCGCACCGGCTCCAGCACCTCCAGCGGCTCGTCGGCAGGCTCCTCCCGGCGCGCACTCCGCCGGGCGCCCTGGTCCCGCCCGACCACCTCCCGCCCCTCCGGAACGTCCAGCAGGAACGACTGGTGGCACCGGCCCCGCGCCACCATCACGTCCTCCCCGTTGAACACGCAAAACTCCAGCACCACCACATCCCGGTCCTTGCGGACGTACCGGTCCACCACCATCCCGTGCGTCCACAGCCGCGTGCCCACCGGCACCGCCCGGAACAGCTCCCACTCCTGCCGGATGTGCAGGTTCCCGTACAGGTTCGGCAGGTACCAGTCGCGCAGCCGGAAGGCGTACTGCTCGCTGTGCAGCAGCAGTGCCGGAGCCACCGGCCCGCCCAGCGGCGACGGCCCCGTGTACCACGGGTTCGCATCCCGCGTCGCTTCGATGTACCGCGCGATCATCTCCGCATCGGCGACGTACTCGTGCCGCCCGAGGTACTTCCCGACGTACACGTCATCGGCCCATGCAGCCATCTCGAACCTCCGCGGAGACTGGGCCGGATTCTACCGCTCCCGCGCGCCCGGGCGCAGGCCGGCGCCTGCCGTCAGCTCCCCGTGCGCCCCGCGCCGTCCCCGGCTGGCTGCGCGGCGCCGGCGCCACGCCCGAGCCCACGGCGGACCTTCCGCTGCGTCGCCGTCACGCCCGGGAGCCGCCCCGCAACCTGGTGGCGGCTCCGCAGGCCGAGCTTCCGGAGGATGCGCGACACGTGCGACTTCACTGTCTCCGGCGAAAGGACAAGCGCATCCGCTATCTCCCGGTTCGAGAGGCCGCAGGCAACCATCCGGGCGACTTCCAGCTCGCGCGCCGTCAGTCCGCTCTCGCCCATGCCGTCGCCGGGTCAGCTCCCCTGGCGGGCCTCGGCGTCGCAGGCAGCGAGGTCGGCCTGGGCCTGCGCTCCCGTCCCGGCCGTGGTCACAATCTGCCGAAGGTCCATGCCCGGCGCCGTCCCATACCCGCGCCCGGCCAGGCACGCCGCCAGCCGGTCCCACGTCGGCCGGTACACGGCCTCGGCCCGCGCCGCATCCCACGCGTCGAGCACGTCGTCGAAGTGCCGCGCCACGCACCCCAGGTGCGCTTCGCCGACCCGGTCCAGCGCCTCCTTCGACGCCGACTGTCCGCCGGCGAAGCTGACCGGCCCGTCAGGGTCGAACGCCGGCGCCGGCGCGAGCTCCACGCCGCCGATCGTTGCAGCCGCCGCCCGGGTGCAGGCGTCAGCCGCCGCATACGCCGCTGCGACCTCCTCGCGCGTCACCACGCCGTCGCCGATGAGCGCCCACTCGTCCGGGCTGGCGCTCGCACGCAGCCGTTCGAGGGCCCCGGGTGGGACGGCCCGCTCGGCCGCAGGGGCCGCGGCCGCAGGAGCGGGCGCCGCTTCGGCCCCGGCCTGGACGGCAGCGGCGGCCGCCGGAGCCGGCGCCTGGACTGCCGTCTCTGCATCGGTCGATGCCGCACGCGCCGCGATACCGGCCGCCGCGCCGACGGCGATCACCAGGAGAATCGCCGCGCCTGCAGGGATTGAGAGCTTCATATGCACCTCCGCTCCGTTCGTTCGGGAGTTGCCGCGGCAGCTGCCGGAGGTCTTCCGCCGCCAGCGGACCGCCGGTACGCATCGGCCCAGGCCGCCCGATCGGAGATATCGGGTCCCTCGGCCGGCACGTATTCGCGGCGAGGATAGCGGGGTGGGTCCCCGCCGGCAATCCCCCATCGGGGGATTTTTTCAGCCCGCCCGGCCGCCCAGTGCCGCCAGCCGCTCCCGCAGCCCTTCCACGCGCTCCCGCGTCTCGGCCGCGGTCTGCTCCATCCCCTGCACGACGTGCGCCGGCGCCTTCGCCCGGAACGCGGCATTTCCGAGCTGCCGCTCCAGCCGCTCGAGGTGCGCCTCCGCCTCGGCGAGCTCCTTCTCCAGCCGGGCGCGCTCGGCGGCAACGTCCACCTGCGGAAGCGCCACCGCGACCTCGGTATCCGCCACCCGGCCGAATCCCCACTCGCCCTCCGGCAGCGGCGCCTCCGGCCCCAGCACCGTCAGCTCCACGCGCGAGGTGAAGTTCGTCGCTGCCGCCGTCTCACGCAGCGCCGCCGCATAGCTCTCCGCCCGAACCACCACCTGCGGCCGCGCGCCCGCCTCCAGCCGCTTCTCCGCCCGGATGTTCCGGATCGTCCGGTTCACCTCGATGACGTGCGCCATCGCGGCCTCCGCCGCGTCGTCGCCCCAGTTCCCGCCGCTCTTCGGGTACCACGCCACGATCAGCTGCGGCGCCATCTCGTCGTCGATGTGCCCGCGCAGCGCCTGCCACAGCTCCTCCGTCACAAACGGCATGAACGGGTGCAGCAGCCGCAGCCCGTGGTCGAGCACATGCACCAGCACCTTCAGCGGCCGCTCGTCCCCCGCCTGCAGCCGCGGCTTCACCATCTCGATGTACCAGTCGCAGAACTCGCCCCAGAGGAACTCCTCGATTTGCCGCGCGCATTCGCCCAGCTGGTACGCCCGCAGCAGCGAATCCGCCTCCCGCTCCAGCCGCTCCAGCCGCGAAAGGATCCAGCGGTCCTCGAGCGCGTACAGGTCGCGGTCCAGCGGGTGCGGCCGCTTCAGTTTCCGGTCGCCCACCCGCATCAGCACAAACCGCGCCGAGTTCCACAGCTTGTTCGCGAAGTTCCGCGCCGCCGCCATCCGCTCGTCGCTGTACCGCTGGTCCTGCCCCAGCGTCGCCCCGGTCACGATCGCAAACCGGAACGCATCCGCGCCGTACGTCTTTGCCGCCACCAGCGGGTCCACCACGTTCCCGCGCGACTTCGTCATCTTCTCGCCGTGCTGGTCCCGGATCAGCCCGTGGAACAGCACCGTCCGGAACGGCACCGCCTCCTCCGGCCCCCGGTGCCGCATGTTATAGAGACCGAACATGATCATCCGGGCGCACCAGAAGAACATGATGTCGTAGCCCATCTGCATGTCGGTCGTCGGGTAGAAGTAGCGCAGGTCCTCGGTGTCATCCGGCCAGCCGAGGTCCGCGTGCGGCGCCAGCGCCGAGCTGAACCACGTGTCCAGCACGTCCTCGTCCTGCCGCAGCGAACCGCCGCACTCCGGGCAGGCGTCCGGGTCCTCCACCTGGCAGATGGTGTGGCCGTTCTCGCAGTACCACACCGGGATCTGGTGCCCCCACCAGAGCTGCCGGCTGATGCACCAGTCCCGGATGTTCTCCATCCAGTTCAGGTACACCTTCTCGAACCGCTGCGGCACCATCCGGATCCGCCCGTCCTTCACCGCCGCAATCGCGTCGCCCGCCAGCGAGTGCCCCGGCTCATACTCCCTCGTCACCGCCACGAACCATTGCTCGCTCGGCAGCGGCTGCACCACCGTCTTGCACCGGCTGCAGTGTCCCACGCTGTGGGTGTACTCCTCCACGTGGTCGAGGAATCCCTCGTCTTCGAGGTCCCGCAGGATCGCGGCCCGCGCCTCCTCCACCGTCATCCCGGCGTACGGCCCCGCCTCCTCGTTCATCCGCCCTTTCAGGTCGATCGCCACCACCACCGGCAGGTCGTGCCGCTGCCCGATCTCCCAGTCGTTCGGGTCATGCCCCGGCGTCACCTTTACGGCCCCGGTCCCGAACTCCATCTTCACGTGCTCGTCGGCCACAACCGGGATCTCCCGCCCGATGATCGGCAGGAGCAGCATCCGCCCGATCTTCTCCTCGTACCGCTCATCCGCCGGGTTTACCGCTACGCCCGTGTCGCCCACCATCGTCTCCGGCCGCGTGGTCGCCACCACCACGTAATCCGGCAGCGGCATCCCCCCTTCGCCCACCAC
Organism: Tepidiforma thermophila; assembly: GCF_002563855.1. Classification (NCBI taxonomy): domain Bacteria; kingdom Bacillati; phylum Chloroflexota; class Tepidiformia; order Tepidiformales; family Tepidiformaceae; genus Tepidiforma; species Tepidiforma thermophila. The sequence continues at coordinate 128,864 of NZ_PDJQ01000001.1, read as the reverse complement.
CGGGTAGCGGATGTAGTACAGCTTCGACGCCACCTCGAGGTAATCGACTTCGAGGTCGCTCAGCGCCGTCTCGCACCGCGGGCACCAGTTGATCATCCGCAGCCCGCGGTAGATCAGCCCGTCCCGGTACAGGTTCACGAAGGTCGTCCGCACCGCCTTCACGATCTGCGGGTCCAGCGTGAACACGTCGCGCGACCAGTCCGCGCTCGCCCCGAGCTTCCGATGCTGGTCCGCAATGCGGCTCCGGTACTTCCGCACCCACTCCCACGTCCGCTCGATGAACCGCTCCCGCCCCAGGTCGTGGCGGGTCAGCCCCTCCTTCGCCAGCTCCTTCTCAATGACGTTCTGCGTCGCGATGCCCGCATGGTCCTCACCCGGCAGCCAGAGCGTCGGTTCGCCCTGCATCCGGTGCCACCGCACCAGCGCATCCGTGATCGCATCCTCCAGACCGTGCCCAAGGTGCAGCTCACCGGTCACATTCGGCGGCGGCATGATGATGCAGTACGGCTCCAGGTTCGGGTCGATCCGGGGCTTGAAGTAGCCCGCCTCCTCCCACATCCGGTAGATCCGCTCTTCCACGTTCGCCGGCTCGTAAGCAGGCGGCAGGACGGGACCCGGCGTCTGTGTCGTCATCGAGGCAACCCCGGCGGCGAAACTGGGCGGCGCAACAGCGCCCTGGCCCTCAAGTGTAGCAGGGCACCCCGTTCCGGCCCTGCCGGCGGCGCAGGCCATCAGCTCGCCAGCGCCAGCCCCCGCTCCACCGGCCTCGCCGGAAGGGCTGCCCGGTCGCGCGGCGCCGCCGCCGGCCGCCAGGGTGCCACCTCGAACGACGGCCCCGCGCCCGCCGCCGCGATGGTCACCTCCGCCAACCCGTCAAGCTCCCCGGCGAGCGGCCGCAGCAGCGCCGCCAGCTCGCGTCCGGAATGCAGCGGCCCCGCCGCCCGCAGCCGCCACCGCCGGGCGCCGGCCTGGGCCTCGGCGGTGACATCCAGCCCCCGGCAGCTCAGCCCCCACGCCGCCAGCACCTGCCCCAGCCGCTCTGCCCCTGCCGCTGCCCGATCCGCCGTCACCCCGCCCGCGAGCCGCACCGCCAGCCCCTCCGCCCGGGGCAGCGTTCCCCGGGCCCCGCGCGCCTCGCACACCGCCAGGCACCGCCGCGCCGCCCGCGCCGCCGCCAGCCCCTCCTCCACCGTGTCCGCCACCGCCCCGCGCACCTCAAGTCCCAGCCACGCCCGCGCCAGCCCCAGCAGCGCCGTCCCCGCGGCCCGCTCGTCCGCACACCGGCCTTCCAGCCCCGCCAGGTCGACCGCCACGGCCTCCCGCGACACCACCGCGACGGCGGGTGTCGCCTTCCTCCGCAACACTGCCGCCAGCCGTTCGAGCGCATGGAGCTCGGCGCCGGGCCGCGCCGGCGCCCAGGCCAGCGCCGGGCACCGGCTCCGCGCCTCCGCCAGGGTCATCCCCGGCTGCACGCCCGCCGCCTCTGCCTCGGGCGAGACCGCCGCCACCAGCGGCTCGCCCCCGGGCTCCTGCACCGTCGCCGCCGGCCTACCCCGCAGTCCCGGCTCCGCCCGCCGGGCCAGCTGCACCGAAAGCCGGGGAGCCTCGATCACCAGGATCCGCATCGCCAACCCTCCGCTGGCACCAGAACTGCCGGGACTATAGAACAAATGTTCTTTCCAGCGCAACCCGTTCACCCGGCGATCTTGCTGACCGTCCGGTCGCCACCGGCTACGATCCCCGCATGACCCTCCACCTCCCCTGGCTCCGCGACGCCGACCCCGCAAACCGCGCCCGCTACGGCGGCAAGGGGGCCAGCCTCGCCGCACTCGTCCGCGCCTCCTTCGATGTCCCCGACGGCTTCATCATCCCCGTCGATGTCGCCCGGCAGCTCCAGGGCGCCCCCGCGGAATGGCCGCCCGCGCTCCGGCGCGAGCTGCTCGCCCGCCTCGCAGCGCTCGTCCCCGATTACGAACCCGTCGCCGTCCGCTCCTCCGCCCCGGACGAAGACGGCGCCGCTGCCTCCTTCGCCGGCCAGCACGAAACCGTGCTCGGCGTCCGCGGCGGCGATGCCTTCCTCGATGCCGTCGCCCGCTGTCTCGCCTCCGCCCACTCCGAATCCGCCCGCGCCTACCGCCAGGCCGCCGGGGCTGCCGCCGAAGCGCAGATGGCCGTCGTCGTCCAGCGCATGGTCCCCGCCGTCGCCGCCGGCGTCGCTTTTTCCATCGACCCCGTCACCGGCAGCCGCGACCATGTCGTCGTCGAAGCCGTCCGGGGCCTCGGCGATGCCCTCGTCTCCGGCCAGGCCGAGGGCCAGCGGTTCGTCGTCCACCGGGATTCCCTCGCCATCCTCGAACGCCCGGCCGACGCCCCCGTGCTCAGCGACGACCAGGTCACCGCCATCGTCCGCGCCGCCCTCCGCGCCGAGGACCTCTTCGGCGGCCCCCAGGACATCGAATTCGCCCTCGACGACCGCGGGAAACTCTGGCTCCTCCAGTCCCGGCCCATCACCACCGCTGCTGCCACGGCCCCGAAGCCCGATGGCCTCGGCGGCTGGTACAACGAATTCGATACCCCCACCTCCGATGCCGACCTCTGGACCAGCGCCAACGTCCAGGAGATCCTCCCCGGGCTCCTCACGCCGCTGACCATCACCACCTTCAACCAGACCGTCCCCCGCGCGTATACCGAGGACTACCACGAGCTTGGCCTCCTCGCCCGCGACGAAAACCCCGTCTTCATGGGCTGCTTCTACAACCGCGCCTTCCTCAATATGGAGGCCACCCGCCTCGTCGCCTCCCGCGTCCTCGGCTTCCGCGAAGGCGCCCTCGAGCAGCAGTACCTCGGCGGCCCCATCGAAGACGGCTGGCGGACGCCCCTCCCGCGCTTCACCACCTGGCGCCGCCGCCTCCTCACCGCGCCCCGCATGCTCCGCCTCATGGCCACGCTCGACAAACAGGCCGACCGCGCAGAGCGCGCCGTCCTCGACGCCGAACAGAAGGTCCGCGCCGTCGACCCCTACGCCCTCTCCTCCGCCGAACTCCAGCGCTACCGCGAGCGGATCCTCGACTTCGCCGCCCGCATCTCGCGCGTCCATCTCCGCGTCACCGGCGTCGCCGGCGCCGGCTACGACAACGTCCTCGCGCTCGTCCGACCCGTCCTCGGCGACGAAGCCGAAGGCCGCGTGCCCACCCTCTTCACTGGCCTCCCCGGCGTCGAAAGCGCCCGCATCAGCCTCGACCTCTGGGAGCTCTCCCGCGTCGCCATCGAGACCGGCATCGCCGGCCGCCTCCGTGAGCCCGGCTTCGACCCCCGCGACCCCGCCCTCCCGGCCCCCTGGCAGCAGCGCTTCACCGCCTTCATCGAGCGCCACGGCCACCGCGGTCTCCACGAAATGGAGGTCGCCGCGAAAACCTGGCGGTGGGACCCCGCCCCCGTCGTCAACATGGTCGCCTCCTACCTCGACATCGACCCCGGCCACGCCCCGCCCGCCGTCCTCGCCCGCCAGGAGGCCGAACGCCTCGCCCTCACCCGCGAAATCGACGCCCGCCTTGGGTTCGCCCGGCGCCGCCTCTTCCGCTGGCTCCTGCCCCGCGCACAGGGCTGGGTCGCCCTCCGCGAGCGAACCAAGTCCATCCTCGTGCGCGCCGCACGCCTCGGCGACTGGCACCTCGCCGCCATCCAGGCCCGCCTCCTCGACCTCGGCGTCATCCGCGAGCCCGACGACATCTTCTTCCTGTCCCACGAAGAGCTCTCAAACGTCCTCGCCAACGGCCTCCGCGTCGACCTCTCCGCACGCGTCCTCGCCCGGCGCCGCGAATACGAGCGCAACCGTCACGTCATCCTCCCCGAGCGGTTCCGCGGCCGACCGGTGCCCCTGCCTCCCGCCGAAGCCGGCCACGCCGGCGATGTCCTGAAAGGCACGCCCGTCAGCCCCGGCCGCGTCACCGGGCGTGCCCGCGTCATCCTCGACCCCCAGGTCGATGGCCCGCTCCAGCCCGGCGAAATCCTCGTCGCGCCCGTCACCGATGCCGGCTGGACGCCGCTCTTCGCGCTCGCCGCAGGGCTGGTCGTCGATATGGGCAGCGCCCTCAGCCACGGCAGCACCGTCGCCCGCGAATACGGCCTCCCCGCCGTCGTCAACGTCCGCCAGGGCACCACCCGCATCCGCACCGGCGACCTCATCGCCATCGACGGCATCGCCGGCACCGTCACCATCCTCGAAGAGCCGCCCGCCGCCTGACCCCGGCGCTGGCCGTCGCGCCTACCGGAAGAGCGGCCGCACCCCGCACCGCCCCGTCACCGTGTCGAAGCACGGGTCCGGCCCGGCGAATTTCCCGAGCAGACGCCGCCCCGATGCCTCGCGCGCATCGAGCAGCATGCGAAACGCGGCGAGCTCCTCGTCGGTGAGGAGTTCGCCGCGCCAGATCTTCGCCACGCATTCCGCGCCGAACCGTTCGAACAGCGCCCGGTACACGCCCGCATTCTCGGGGTGCCGGCGCTGCGCCGCAACGCGTCCGGCTGCACCCGGGCAGCTCAGCTCCCGCCCGCCGCCTCGCCCGACCCGGCCGCGACCGGCTCCTCGATGTCCCAGCGCGCCGGCACCGGCAGGTACTGCACCACGCCCTCGCCCACCTCGCGCACGATCGCATCCCACGCGGGGACGTCCCACTCGCTCACGAACGTGTACGAGCAGCCCCGGCGGCCAGCCCGCGCCGTCCGCCCGATCCGGTGGATGTACTCCTCCGGGTTCTGCGGCACGTCGTAGTTCACCACGTCTTCAATGTCCGGGATGTCGAGCCCCCGCGCCGCAACGTTCGTCGCCACCAGGAACTCCAGCCGGCCCGCCCGGAAATCGGCCATCACCCGGTCTCGCTGCGACTGCCGCAGGTCCCCGTGGATCGCCTGGGCCGGCACCCCGGCCGCGTTCAGCGCCGCCGTCAGCCGGTCCACGCCGATCTTCGTGTTGCAGAAAATCAGCGTCCGCCCCAGCCCGCGCATTTCGTACAGGTACTGCAGCGCCCGCAGCTTGTCCCGCTCCGCCACCTCGCAGTAGTACTGCTCGACGCCCTCCGCCGTCCGCTGCTCCGGGTCGACCGCCACCCGCTCCGCGTTCCGCATGTACCGCCACACCAGCCGCCCGATGCTCTCGGGCATCGTCGCGCTGAACAGCGCCGTCTGCCGCTCCTTCGGCGCATGCCGCAGGATGTAGTCAATATCCCGCGCGAACCCGATGTCGAGCATCTGGTCCGCCTCGTCCAGCACCACGAACCGCACCTTCGCCAGCGACAGCGTCCCCCGCTTGATGTGGTCGATCACCCGCCCCGGGGTCCCGACCACCACGTGGACGCCCTGCGACAGCCGGTCGATGTCCGTCTGCACCCGGCTTCCGCCCGTCAGGGCCCACGCCGTTAACCCGTAAAAAAGCGCGAGGTGGTCCATCACCTCGCGCACCTGCTTCGCCAGCTCGCGCGTCGGCACGAGCACAATCGCCTGCACCTCGCGGGCCTCCGGGTCGATGGTCCGCGCGAGCGGCAGCCCGAACGCGAGCGTCTTCCCGGTCCCTGTCTGCGCCAGCCCAACAACGTCGCTGCCCGCGAACAGCCGGGGCATCGCCTCGCGCTGGATCGGCGTCGGCTCCGTAAAGCCCAGCGCCGCAATCGCCTCCAGCCCGGTCGCATCGACCCCCAGCGCGCGGAACGCCTCCGAAATCGGAGCCAGCGCCGGCGGGCGGCTCTGCCGCGCCTCGCCGGGAGCAGCCTGCGCCGCACCCGTGCCGCGACCGCGCCGCCGGCGCTTCCGCCGCGAAGGTGCGCCGCCGGCCTGCGCGTCGCTCTGACCTGCCGGCCCGGGCGAAGCCGCCTGCTGGCGCGGCGCTGCAGCCGCTCCTGCCCCTGAGCGGCCGTTCGCGCTCGCCAGCCGGCTCGGGCGCCGCGCCCCCGGCGATGCCCCGCGCGCAGCCTGTTCGCGGGCCGCCGGGGCGGCAGGTTCGGCCGCATTGCCATTGATGGATGGAGATGGGAGGGAATGGATGGTTGGAGAGGGGGCGCCCTCCTCGCCGGCAGTCCGCCGGAAGGGGCGCGCAATCGTGTCGATCAGCCTGGTCAGTTTCACGTCCTGTTCTTCGCCGCCGGCTCGTTCTCTCCCCGCAGGGAAACCGGCGGAATACATCGCGTCAAGAAAATGAAGACATCCGCTGCGGCCCCTGCCAGCTCCCGGGCGCACCCGGCGGGCCGCACACAACGTGACGTATCACCAGTGTAGCACGTCATATCGTTCGACATTCGTGCGCCGCCTCCCCAAAATCCCCTCCATGCCCTACGAACACATCGCAACCGAACTCTCCGACGGTATCCTCACCATCACCCTCGACCGCCCAGAGCAGCTCAACGCCTTCACGGCCACCATGCAGCGCGAGCTCATCGCCGCCTTCGACGAAGCCGACGCCGACGACGCCGTCCGCGTCATCGTCGTCACCGGCCGCGGCCGCGCGTTCTGCGCCGGCGCCGACCTCTCTGCCGGGCCCTCCACCTTCGATGCCGGGGCCCGCGGCCGCCCCGCCGACATCCGCGAGTACCGCGACGGCGGCGGCATGGTCACCCTCCGTATCTTCGAACTGAAGAAGCCAATCATCGCCGCGATCAACGGCCCGGCGGTCGGCGTTGGCGTGACCATGACCCTCGCCATGGATGTCCGCCTCGCCAGCGAAAACGCCCGCTTCGGCTTCGTCTTCGCCCGGCGCGGCATCGTCCCAGAGGCCGCCAGCTCCTGGTTCCTCCCCCGCGCCGTCGGCATCCAGCAGGCGATGGAGTGGGTCGCCACCGGCCGCGTCTTCGACGCCCAGGAGGCGCTCCGCGGCCGCCTCGTCCGCTCCGTCCACCCGCCCGAAGAGCTGCTGCCCGCCGCCTATGCCCTCGCCCGCGAAATCGCCGACAACACCTCCGCCGTCTCCGTCGCCCTCAGCCGCCAGCTCCTGTGGCGCGGGCTCGTCGCCGACCACCCGATGAAAGCGCACATGGCCGACTCCCGCGGCATCCTCATCATGGGCGCCAGCCCTGATGTCAAAGAGGGCGTCGCCGCCTTCCTCGAAAAGCGCAAACCCAACTTCACCATGTCCGTCTCAAAGGACCTGCCCGACCTCTTCCCCTTCTACAAAACCCCCGAATTCGAATAACCCGCCCGCCGCGTCAGCGAGCCGGGAGCGACGCTATCCCGCTCCCCGCTCCCCGCTCCCTCATCCCTCCTCCCTCCTCCCTCCTCCCTCCTCCCCCGGCGGGGCAGGGGGCTCGGGCGGGGCCCCCTCCTCCCTCCTCCCTCGGCGGGGCAGGGCGCCGGTGCGGGGCTCCCTCATCCCTCCTCCCTCGGCGGGGCAGGGCGGCGGTGCGGGGCTCCCTCATCCCTCCTCCCTCCTCCCTCGGCGGGGCAGGGGCTCGGGCGGGGCCCCCTCCTCCCTCATCCCCCAAGCCGTTCCAGCCGCCGCCGCAGCGCCTCCATCCCGTACTCCCCGCTCCCCGGCCGCACCAGTCCTCGCTCCGCCAGCGCCACCACCTCCTCCATCAGCGCCAGCGCCCCAGCGCGGTCCCCGAGCCGCCGCTCCCGCAGCTTCGCCAGCTCCACGTACGGCGCCACCCGCCGCGACCTGGGCTCCGCCAGCAGCCGCTCCCAGCACGCCGCCGCCTGCTCCCACGCCCCCGCTTTCTGGTAGGCCCGCGCCGCCCGCTCCAGCGCCTCCAGCCGCTCCGCCCGCGGAAGCCCCTGCGCAATCGCCGCCTCGTACCGCCTCGCGGCCTCCAGCCAGTCGCCCGCGTACGCTGCTGCCCGCGCCGCCTGCAGCGGCCGGCCCGGGTCATCGCACGATGACCCCAAATACGCCGCCAGCGCCACCAGCGAGAGCACGTCCCACGCGTTATGCCGCAGCACCGGCAGAATGTGCGTCGGGTCGCCCGTCCGCGCGAACCACCGGTACCGCTCCGGCACCTCCGCCGACGGGCAGTCGTCCTCCCGCTCAAATCCCAGCAGCTCCCGCTCCACCACCGCCAGCCGGTGTGAGCTGAACGCCCCCTTGAAGAGGCGCCGGTTCGGGTGCAGCAGGTCGAGGTGCGGCAGGTCGCGCAGCCGCGGCCGCATCCGCGCGAGCACGTACCGCGTCTCCAGCGCTGGGATGTCGAACGCCTTGCCGTTGTAGCTCACGAGCCCGCCCGCCTCCTCCAGCTCCTCCCCCAGTCCGCCGAGCAGCCCGCCCTCGTACTCCGGCCCCGGCAGCAGGTACTGCCGCAGCCGCAGCTCCGTCCCCTCGAATCGCGCCACGCCGCAGAGGAACACCATCGTCCCTGCCCCGCCCAGCCCGGTCGTCTCCGTGTCCACGAACCGCAGCCGCGCCGGCTCCAGCTCCGCCAGCCGAGCATCGCGCACCTGCTGCGCCAGCCGCCCGAGCGGCAGCGCCAGCGCCCGCCGGAGCGGAACCTCACCGTGGTAATGCCCGGCATCGTACACGCTTTCAATCACGTACGCCGGCCCCAGCGGCGTTTCGAACCACCGGCCCCCCAACCGCGAAAGGTCGGCCCGCTCCGTCACGCTCCGGTCGAACGCCCCGGTATCCCGCCGGACCGGCTGGTGCAGCGCAGCCCGGAGCCGCTCCCGCAGCCCCTGCGCATCCCGTTCGAACATGTGTGCGAGCGTAGCCGCGAACGCCCGCTCCGCGCAATTACCCCCGCTGCCGCCCCGAGACCGCCCGCGCGCAGGCCCACCGGAACAGTTCGCCCGCCGTCGGGTAGGGGTGGATGGTGCCCGCAACCTGCCGGTCCGTCAGCCCGTGCTGGATGGCAAGGCAGGCTTCGCCGGCCAGCGTGCTCGCCCGCGCGCAGAGGAAGTGCGCCCCCAGCAGCGCGCCCGTCTCCGCGTCGACCACCACCTTCGCGAAGCCCTCCACCTGCCCCGTCGTCCGGAACCAGTCCAGCTCCCGTGCAGCGAGCATCCCCGTCGCCACCGCCAGCCCCCGCTCCCGCGCCTGCGCCTCCGTCATCCCGGCGTGCCCAATCTCCGGGTCGGTGAAAATCGCCCACGGCACAATCGCGTCCGGGATCGGTTCGCACACCCCCTCAGCGATGTGCTTCGCAATGTGGTGCGCCTGGTACGCAGCGTAGTGCGTGAACTGGAACTTGCCCGTCACGTCGCCGGCCGCCCACGTCCCCGGTACGCTCGTCCGCCCGCACGGCTCGATGGCAATGAACCCCCGGCTGTCGCGCGCCAGCCCCAGCTCGGCCAGCCCCGCCGGGATGACCGGTTTCCGCCCTGCCGCGACCAGCACGTCGTCGACCACAAACCGGCCGTCGGCCGTCTCGAGTGCCACCGTGCCATCGGCGAGCCGCTCCGCCCGCGCCAGCTTCGCGCCGGTGACGACCCGGATGCCCTCCGCCTCGAAGATCCGCTGCAGCTCCAGCGACACCTCTGGCTCCTCGGTCGCGGCGATCCGGTCCAGCGCTTCGAACAGCGTCACCTCGCTCCCGAGCCGGTGGAGCGCCTGCCCCAGCTCCAGCCCGATCGGCCCTCCGCCGATGACCGCCAGCCGGCGCGGCAGCTGCGCAACCCGGAAGATCGTCCGGTTCGTCAGCGGGCGCGCTTCGGCCAGCCCCGGGATCGGCGGCAGCCCCGGCTCTGTGCCCGTCGCCACGACCACGTCCGGCGCAACCAGCACGTCATCGCCGACCGCCACCCGGCCGGGCGCGAGGAACCGCGCCTCGCCCCAGTACAGGTCCACCCCGTCGCGGTCGAAGCCGCCGCCGGGGTCGTTGCCGCGGACCAGCAGCTGCACCGCATGCACCCGCGCCAGCGCCTCCGTCCAGGAAATCGGGTGGCGGCGCGCCTCCCGCGCAATCTCGATCAGCGCCTTGCTCGGCACGCAGCCGTCGTTCAGGCATTCGCCGCCCAGGTGCGCCTTCTCCACCAGCGCCACCTTCCGGCCCTGCCGCCCGAGCGTCCGGGCGATGTTGTCGCCCGCCGCCCCGTTGCCGATAACAACGAGCTCATACTGCCGCTCAATTCCAGCCACAGGCCTGCTCCCAAGAACAGATTCCGCCGGCGCACCATCCCGCCGGCCGCCCCCAGCCTACCACCCGCCCCCGGCTCCCGGCTCCCTGTTCCCATATCCCTCCTCCCCCGGCGGGGCAGTGAGGCCGGGCGGGGCTCCCTCCTCCCTTATCCTTCCTCCCCCGGCGGGGCAGTGAGGCCGGGCGGGGCTCCCTCCTCCCCGCTTAGTACGCCCGGGGCAGCGGCGTCGGCGTCCGCGTCGGCGGACGGGGCGTCGGCGTGGGCGTCGGCGTCCACGTCGGCGTCGGCGTAATCGTCGGTGTCGGCGTGACCGTCGGCGTGTTCGTCGGCGTCGGCGTCTCGGTCGGCGTCGGCGTCGCCGTCGGTGCGGCCGGCGCTGGTTTCGCGCCCCCGCCGGCCCCCGGGAACCACAGCGGCCCATCCGAGAGTGGCGTCCCTGGCGGGATCTTGAAGTCGAGGTAGTCCTCGGGATTGACCGGCGTATCCTGCCAGCGAATCTCGAAATGCAGGTGCTCCCCCGTCGAGAATCCCGAACTCCCCGTGATTCCCAGCACCACGTCGTTGTTCACGGCCTCGCCCGGCTTCACCAGCACCTGGCTCAGGTGCGCATACAGCGTCGACCACCCGTCGCCGCAGTCCACAATCACGTGGTACCCGTACGCCGACGAATAGTCGGTCGTCGCCACGGTCCCCGTGCACGCGCTGTACACCGGCGACCGGCTCAGCCCTTCCAGCGCAAGGTCGATCCCGCCGTGAATGCGGCCCGGCCCCCGGTTCGTCGCCCCGTACCGGTCGGTGACCCGGCTCCACGCCCGCAGCGGCAGCTGGAACCGGCTCACCGCCGCCTGCGCCACCTCCGCCCCCGGCAGCGCGTTCGAACCCGGCACCTCCACCGCTCCCTCCTCCGTGTGCAGCGCCGGCGTCAGGGTCGGCGTCGGCGAGGGCAGAGGCAGCCATCCGGCGGCTGCGCCCGCCCGGGCGGCCGGCTCCCCCGCAGCCGCCGAGGAGCCAGCGTCGCCGCCCGCCTCTGTCCCGCGCGGCTGCTGCGCAGTGACCACTGCCGCCACACTGGCCACCAGCGTGCCCGCCAGCATCACCCGCGCCGCGTGCGATACCCGCATCGGCAGCCGGACACGAACCCTCATCCCTCACAAACATCGGCTGCCGGCATCGCCGGCCACACCCCTGCACCGCCCCATCGCGTACACTCTCCCCATGCCCGACCCGCTCCGCGAGCGCTTCGAAATCGAGCGTCGCCGCACGGCCTTCCTCTCCTTCCTCGCGGGCGCCGGCATCGGCATCATCGCCGCCGACACGTGGTTCTCCCACTGGCTTGGCGTGCCGGGCGGCCTCGCCGTCGGTGCGTTCGCCTACGCCGTCACCTACGGCTACGACACCCTCATGTGGCGGCGCCGCCATGGCCGATGAGCTCTCCCACCTCGACGAACGCGGCGCCGCCCGCATGGTCGATGTCTCCGGCAAGCCCGAAACCGCCCGCGAAGCCGCGGCCGAAGCCCTCGTCCTCATGCAGCCGGCCACCCTCCGCCTCATCCTCGAAGGCGCCGTCCCCAAGGGCGATGTCATCGCAACGGCCCGCATCGCCGGCATCATGGCCGCCAAGCGCACCCCCGACCTCATCCCCCTCTGCCACCCCCTCCCCATCTCCGGCGTCTCCGTCGATATCGAACCCGCCGACGACCGCACCCTCCGCATCCGCGCTGTCGTTCGCACCACCGGGCGCACCGGCGTCGAAATGGAGGCCCTCACCGCTGCCGCCGTCGCCGCACTCACCATCTACGACATGTGCAAGGCCGCCGAAAAAGGCATCCGCATCGAAGGTGTCCGCCTCCTCGAGAAGCGCGGCGGCAAGAGCGGCCACTGGCTCGCCGACTCTGCGCCTCAATCCCCGTCCCGGTAGAGCCCCCGCGCCTCGATGAACGCCGCCACCGCATCGGGCACGAGGTAGCGGATCGGCCTGCCGGTCCGCACCCGCTCACGGATAAGCGTCGAACTCACCTCCAGCCGCGGCATGTCCACCCGCTCGAAGCCTGCCGGCGCCGGCGCTCCCGCCTTCTCCGCCACCACCACCCGCGCCAGCTCCCGGATCCGCTCCGGCGCCCGCCAGTTCGGCAGGTCGGCCGCCGCGTCGCTCCCGAGCACCAGCACCAGCTCCCGCCACCCCTCCGCATACAGCTCCTCGAGCGTCTCGACCGTATAGCTCGGCCCGGGGCGGCGCGTCTCCCGCGCGTCCACCGCGAAGGCTGGATTGCCCGCCGTCGCCAGCCGCGTCATCTCCAGCCGGAGCGCCGCCGGGGTCACCCGCCGCCCTGCCACGCCGCCCGCCCGCGCATTCTCCGGCGTCGGCGTCCCCGTCTTCCGGTACGGGTCCCCCGCCGGGATGAACAGCACCCGCCCGCACCCGAACTGCCAGCGCGCACACTCCGCCAGCACCAGGTGCCCCAGGTGGGGCGGGTCGAACGTTCCCCCCACGATCAGCAGCGGTCCTCCGGCCACGCCGGCAGTCTCCCTCCGGGGCGCCCCGGCGGCAACCGTTAGCACTCATTGACAGGGAGTGCTAATATACGCCTCGCAGACCACACACCCCTCCGAAGAGGTACCCATGGCAAAGCAGCTGCTCTTCGACGAAGAAGCACGTCATTCCCTGAAGCGCGGCATCGACGCCCTCGCCGATGCCGTCAAAATCACCCTCGGGCCCAAGGGCCGCAACGTCGTCCTCGATAAAAAGTTCGGCGCACCCACCATCACCAACGACGGCGTCACCATCGCCAAGGACATCGAACTCGAAGACCCCTTCGAGAACATCGGCGCCCAGCTGGCCAAGGAGATCGCCTCCAAGACCAACGACATCGCCGGTGACGGCACCACCACCGCCACCGTCCTCGGCCAGGCGATCGTCCAGGAAGGCCTGAAGAACGTCGCTGCCGGCGCCAACCCCATGGCCCTCAAGCGCGGCCTCGAAGCCGGCGCCGCCGCCCTCGTCGAAGCCATCAAGAAGAACAGCATCAAGGTCACCGAACGCGCCCAGATGGCGCAGGTCGCCACCATCTCCGCCAACAACGACCCTGCCATCGGCGAACTCATCGGCGAGTGCATGGAGAAGGTCGGCAAAGACGGCGTCATCACCGTCGAAGAGTCCAAGTCGATCCAGACCGAAGTCGAGTACGTCGACGGCATGGCCTTCGACCGCGGCTACATCTCCCCCTACTTCGTCACCAACCCCGAGCGGATGGAAGCCGTCGTCGAAGACCCCTACATCCTCATCACCGATAAGAAGCTCTCCTCCGTCCAGGAGATCCTCCCGGTCCTCGAGCGCATCCTCCAGGTCACCAAGAACCTCGTCATCATCTGCGGTGACCTCGAAGGCGAAGCCCTGGCCACCCTCGCCGTCAACAAGCTCCGCGGCACCCTCAACGTCCTCGCCGTCAAGGCCCCCGGCTTCGGCGACCGCCAGAAGGATAACCTCGGCGACATCGCCGTCCTGACCGGCGGCCAGGTCATCTCCGAAGAGATCGGCCGCACCCTCGAAAGCGTCGATATCAGCGACCTCGGCCGCGCCCGCCGCGTCGTCTCCACCAAGGAGGAGACCACCATCATCGAGGGCAAGGGCAAGAAGAAGGACATCGACGCCCGCATCGCCCAGATCCGCGCCATTCTCGAAGAAGCCAAGAGCGACTGGGACCGCGAGAAGGCCCAGGAGCGCCTCGGGAAGCTCGCCGGCTCCGTCGCCGTCATCAAGGTCGGCGCTGCCACCGAAGTCGAGCTCAAGGAGAAAAAGCACCGCGTTGAAGACGCCCTCAGCGCCACCCGCGCCGCGGTCGAGGAAGGCATCGTGCCCGGCGGCGGTGTCGCCCTCCTGAACGCCGCTCCCGCCCTCGATAAGCTGAAGCTCGAAGGCGACGAGGCCACCGGCGTCCGCATCCTCCGCCGCGCCCTCGAAGAGCCGCTCCGCCGCATCGCCATCAACGCCGGCAAGGACGGCTCCGTCATCGTCGAAGAGGTCAAGAAGCTCCCCAAGGGCCACGGCTACGACGCCGCCAAGGATGAGTTCGGCGATATGGTCGCCAAGGGCATCATCGACCCGGCCAAGGTCACCCGCTCCGCGATCGAAAACGCCGTCTCCATCGCCGCCATGGTCCTGACCACGAACTGCCTCGTCACCGAAAAGCCCGAAAAGGAGCAGAACCCGACCCCGCCGCCCATGTACTAACCGGCGGCAGCTCCCCGGGAATCGCCCGGCAATCCCCGAGGGGGTGGAACGGCACCAGCCGGACCACCCCCTCGCCATCCCCGACCACCCCAGCGGAGGCACCCATGCGCACCGAAAACGGGATCGATGTCGATATCCAGGCGATCGAGCGCATCCTCGCCGAAGGCGACCTCATCACCATCGGCTTCTCCCTCTTCCCCCTGCGCCTCCTCGTCGATACCCGCGAAAACGAACACGACGGCCAGTGGGCCGGCATCGTCGAGCCCGTCGCCTCCGTCCAGGAGCGCTACCTCTGGCTCGGCAAACACCGCGGCTCCTTCGGCCCGCCCCGCGCCTTCGCCTTCTTCGTCTGGCCCAAGACGGTCCGCAACCTCGTCGAGCGCGGCACCCTCGGCATCCTCCGCTCCCGCCTCCACGGCGATGCCCTCCGCCGCTTCGACGACGCCGTCGAACAGGCCCTCGAACTCGAGCGCGAAGCGATGAAGGAAGCCTGCCGCGGCTCCCGCGCCTGGCCCGCCATCTGGGAGGCTCAACCGCGCTCCTGAACCTGCCGATCATCCCGGTATGGAGCGCGCACCCAACGCCCTCTATATCCTCGAACACCGCCAAATCATCATCCGGGGCCAGGTGCAGGGCATCGGCATCCGCCTCTGGCTCCGCAACGTCGCCAACTCCCTCAACCTCTTCGGCTCCTGCCGCCTCCTCCCCGACGGCACCCTCCAGGTTCACGTCCAGGGCGAACGCAACCTCGTTAAGCAGTTCATCATCGCCTGCAAGCGCGGCCCCTCCGATGCCCGCATCGACGGCATCGAGGTCACCTCGCTCCCCCTCGACCAGCGCCTCGGCGCCTTCGTCGTCGAACGCTGACCGGCTCCTCCAGCCGTCGGATAAGGGAACCTTTATTCACGTCACAGATGTCACTGGTGCAAGCAGTGGCACAGAAGTAGCCTCGAGCCATGGCTGAGTGGTCTCTCTTCACCAATCACGCAAACGTCCTCCTCGCCATCACCCGCAACCCGGATATCCGCCTCCGCGAACTCGCCGCCGAAGTCGGCATCAGCGAGCGCGCCGTCAAGCGCATCGTCGCCGACCTCGAACGCGCCGGGTACCTCCAGCGTGAGCGCCACGGCCGCCGCAACCACTACCAGATCAACACCGAGGCCGCCGTCGCCACCCCCATCGCCCGCGGGGTCCACCTTGGCGCGCTCATCACCGCGCTCCTCCCCATGATCGCGCAGTCCATCTAGGACATCGCGCGACACCACGCCGGCGAGGCGGCACAATCCGCGCATGGACCTCTACGACGTCATGCGCACCGCCTTCTCCGCGCGCGAATTCACCGCCGACCCCGTCGAGGACGCCACCCTCTACCGCATCCTCGAAAACGCCCGCTTCGCCCCAAGCGGCGGCAACCGCCAGGGCTGGCGCGTCATCATCATCCGCGACCCCGCAACGAAAGCCGCCATCGCCGAAGCTGCCATCCCCGCTGCCCGTCGCTACGCAGCCCAGGTCGCCGCCGGCGAAAACCCCTGGAACACGGTCGTCCCCACCAAACTCACCCCCGAGCAGATCGCGGCCACCCCCGTCCCCCCGATCCTGACCGAGCCCTACCGCAATGCCCCCGTCCTCCTCGCGGTCTGCGTCGACCTCTCCGTCGTCGCCTCCATCGACCAGGAGCTCCCGCGGGTCGGCATCGCCAGCGGCGCCTCCATCTACCCCTTCGCCTGGAATATCCTCCTCGCCGCCCGCAACGAAGGGCTCGGCGGCACCCTGACCACCATGCCCATCGCCCGCGAGCCCGACCTCCAGGCCCTCCTCCACCTGCCCCCGCACGTCGCCGTCGCCACCATCATCACCCTCGGGCGCCCCGCCCGGCAGCTCACCCGCCTCCGCCGCAAGCCCGTCGAAGCCTTCGCCACCCTCGAGCGCTACGACGGCCCGCCCTTCACCCGCCCTGCCTGAGCCTGCCCGGCTGGCACCCTGCCCGCCGTTCGGGTACAGTTCCGCCGCACCTCCCACCGGGCTCCGCGCCCGCAGGCAGCAGCTCACCTCCAGGAAAGGCGATGCCATGACCTCACCCGAGCCCCAGGTCGTCTCCGTCCGGAACGGCATGTTCCAGGTCCCCGTCTACCGCAAGGGCACCGGTCAGCCGCTCCTCTACCTCCACGCCGCCGGTGGCATCCGCAAAGGCATGACCCCCGAAATGCTCGCCCTCGCCGAGCACTACGACGTCATCGTCCCCACCCACCCCGGCTGGGACGAAACCCCCGGCCTCGAGCACATCGACGACGTCCACGACATGGTCGTCTACTACCAGGACTTCTGCGACGCCATCGGCCTCACCTCCTTCTTCCTCGCCGGCCACTCCATCGGCGGCATGTTCGCTGCCGAACTCGCCGCCGCCCGCCCCGATATGGTCAAAAAGCTCGTCCTCGTCTGCCCCGTCGGCCTCTGGATGGACGAGGCGCCCGTCACCGACCTCTTCATCCTCATGCCCAACGAAATCCCCGGCGTCATCTTCGGCGACCTCTCCAACCCCGTCATCCCGAAGCTCTTCCCGCCGCCCGCCAACGAGGAAGAGATGGCCGAGGCCTACTACTTCCAGCTCGCTAACTTCAGCGCCACCGGCAAGTTCATCTGGCCCATCCCCGATAAGGGCCTGAAGAAGCGGCTCCACCGGATCAAGGCGCCGACCCTCATCGTCTGGGGCGACCAGGACAGGCTCGTCCCGCCCGCCTACGCCGAGCTCTTCCGCTCCAAGATTCCCAACGCCCAGGTCGCCATGATCCCCGGAGCCGGCCACATGGTCCCGCTCGAAAATACCCCCGAATTCACCCGCGTCGTGACGGAGTTCCTCGGCTAACCCCGCTCCGCCTCGACCCGGGTAACCGGGTCGCCGGTCCGCACCACGCCCTCCCGCAGCACCCGCGCGTACACCCGGCTCCACCCGGGGAACCGCGCGTGGTGGATCCGGTTGAAGTCGCCGCCCGCAAACGACGCCGCAATCGTCTTACATGGCGTTGTTGGCTGCGTGATCTCAATTTCCACCTCCCCGCCCAGCCGCCACCGCGTGCCCGGCGCCACCTCCGCCCAGTCCAGCCCGGCGATTGTCACGTTCTCCCCCGTCGTTCCGGGCGCGATCGGGTGCCCTTCCGCCTGCAGCGCCGCGATCAGGTCAGCCGAAAACAGGCAGAGCGCCCGCTCCGGCCCCCCGTGCACGTTCGGGTTCGCCTGCCGGTCGCCCTCCATCCCCAGCCGCGTCACCTGCGCCTCCGCCACCGGCAGCTTCGGCACCCCGCCCTGCGACACATTCAACGAAACGACCGTGCCTTTACCGGCCAGCTCACTGGCCATCTTCGCCTCCTTGGTTGCTGTTTGCGATCACCGCGAACGTCCCCAGTGCCTTCGCCGCCAGCCGGTCGCCGTTCCGAACCTCGGATTCCAGCACGATCACCCGTCGCCCGCGGTGGAGCACCCGCGACTCGCACACCAGCCGCCCCGCACGCACCGGCGCGATGTACACCACCTTCAGCTCGATGGTCGCGCACGATTCGTGCGGCTCAAGGACGCTGTAGACCGCGGCCCCCATCCCCGTATCGGCCAGCGTGTACACCACACCCCCGTGCACCACGCCGTGCGGGTTCAGGTGTTTCTCCTCCACCTCCAGCTCGCACCGGCTGAACCCTTCGCCCCGCTCCGTCATGTCGAACCCAACGAGCAGCTGGAAGCCCATCGGCGGCCGGGACTCCTTCGCCATGCGCGCATCCTGCCGTGCCGCGCGGCCGCCGTCCACCCCGGTCGCGTACACTGGCCCCATGGAGCCCGTCCTTGTCCTCCTCCCGGCGGCCTGCGCACCCGGCCTCACCTGGCCCGGCGCCGATGTGCACCGCTACTCCTCCCCGCTCGATGTCCCGGGCATCCTCGCCAGCTGCCCGCTGCCGGCCATCCTCGTCCGCGATGGCATCCCGGCCAGCCACGCAGAACGGATCGCCGACGTCATCCGCGCCCACCCCAGGCCCGTCATCGCCGTGGCGACAACCCCGTGGGACGGCGAAACGCCCGACCCTATCGCAGCCGCCTGCCGCGGCATCGTCGCCGGCTTCGGCCTGCGGGCCATCGACCGCCTGCTCGAACTCCTCCGGGCTGAGCCCTAGCGGCCAGGCCGGTCGCCCAGCTCCGCCCGCAGCGCACGGATCTGGTCCGCATGCTCCTCGCTGTGCGCTGCACCCCGCTGCAGGAGCTCCGCCACCGTCACCCGCTCCCCATCGACCAGCCCGTCGCGCCCGAACGCCTCCGCCGGGAACTGCCGCAGCAGCTCCGCATTCGAATACACGAGGGCGTCGTACAGCGCGAGCGCCGCTTCCGGGCTGCGCCAAAGGTACTGGAGCCGCCGTTTCCATCGCCCTTCGTCGAACCCCGGGAGCGCCGGCGGCTCCTCCTCAGCGAGCATGAACCGCAGCCGGCTCGCCCGGACCAGCTCCGCATCCGCGAGGTGCACCAGCACATCCCGCACGCTCCAGCCGCCGCTCCCCGCCCGGGAGATGACGCCCGGCCCGGCGCCGTTCACCGCCTCGCGCACCAGGGCCGGGCCGCGCACGTAGCGCGCCAGGACATCCTCCAGGTCAGCGGGCAGCCGCGCCATCGCACCATTCTACGGCCCGCGCCGCGGCTGCCTGCCCGCTGGAGCCCTCAGTCGTGCAATTCCGTTGCGGCCACCCGGTATGCGAGCGCCGAGCCGAGGAGCCGGCAGCTCCGGCGGTGGAGCTCCGCGGCCCGCGCCGCCTCAGCCGGGTCGGCGAAACACGCCCGCGCAGCCGGGCAGGTGCACCACACCTCCTCCCAGCCCCGCCGCGTCGCCATGAGCACCCGGTACGCCATCGCCCGTCACTCCCCCTGCCCCTTCGAGAAGGCCTCCTCGCCGTCGAAGGTGCACAGGTGCTCGGTCTTGATGAAGTCGATGCCGGCTCCCGCCAGCCGCCCCAGCAGTCCCACAATCGCCGTGTGGCTGATCGGCCCGTCCGCCTTGAACCGGCACCGCCAGTGGTCCGTGCAGAACGTCTCCGGGAGCCCCTCGGGCCAGACCTTCACCCCGCGGTTCGTGATCATCGCCAGGTGCAGCCCGTCGCCCTCCAGCGCCTGGAGCCGCGCCGCCAGCCCGTCCGGCGTCGTCTCCGGGTCGTGCACGAAGACATCCACCCCGATCGTCTCCTTCTTCGCCCGCGGCTGCGGCTTCAGCGGCGGCGGCGTGAACCGCCCCTCCGCCGTGTACCGCACCGGCTTCAGGTGCTGCGGCTCCTGCCCCAGCCGCGCAATCACCGCATCGGCGAAGGCCCGCGTACCCACCTTCTCCTTGCTCACGCCCGGGTCGTAGATGTCGTACGTGTGGATGCCGTCCTCGATCGTCCGCAGCCACGCGTTGTGCACCCGCGTCGCTACATCCGATTGCCCGATGTGCACCAGCATCATCACCGCGCCCAGCAGCAGGCCCGACGGATTCGCGAGGTCCTGCCCGGCCCGCCGCGGCGCCGAACCGTGAATCGCCTCGAACATCGCACCGTGCTCGCCGATGTTCGCCGAGCCCGCCAGGCCCACCGACCCCGCAATCTGTGCCGCCACGTCGCTCAGGATGTCGCCGTACAGGTTCGGCAGCACCACCACATCGAACGCCTCCGGCGTGTCCGCCAGCTTCGCGGCCCCGATGTCGACAATCCAGTGCTCCGCCTCGATGCCCGGGTACTCCGCCGCGACCTCCTCGAACACCTTGTGGAAGAGGCCGTCGGTCATCTTCATGATGTTATCTTTCGTGAAGCAGGTGACCTTCTTCCGCCCGTTCATCCGCGCGTATTCGAACGCGTACCGCACGATCTTCTCTGTGCCCGGCCGCGTAATCAGCTTCAGGCACTGGTACACCTGGTCGGTCTGCCGATGCTCAATCCCCGCGTAGAGGTCCTCTTCGTTCTCGCGGATGATGACGACGTCCATCCCCGGGTGCTTCGTCTCGACAAACGGCGCATAGGCTGTGCAGGGCCGCACGTTCGCATACAGGCCCAGCGTCTTCCGCACCGTCACGTTGAGGCTCTTGAAGCCCCCGCCCTGCGGCGTCGTGATCGGCGCCTTCAGGAACACCTTCGTCCGCCGCAGCGATTCCCACGCCTCCGGCGCAATACCGGCGCTGTACCCCTTCAGGTACGCCTGTTCGCCAATCTCGATCTCCTCGATCTCCAGCTCCGCCCCCGCAGCCTCCAGGATGCGCAGCGTCGCATCCATAATCTCCGGGCCGATCCCGTCACCCCGCGCAACCGTAATCGGAATTTTCGCCATCCAGGCACCTCCAGCGGTAAACTCTGCCCATGATACACGACGTTTGAGTCGTGAGTTGACGGTCGTCTGTCTGGTGACGTAACTGTCCCCCGGTGGCATCATGAACGCCACCCTAACCATCCGGTTTCGCCCTGTGGCTCCCCTCACCCAAACTCCGCTCCCCGGCGGCCGCCCCTGATGGCCGGGGCCCGCCCGGCCGCCCACGCCGCGCCCGGCTGGCGCCGCAATCTCGTCTTCATCTGGATCGGCGTCTTCGTCGGGCTCATGGGCGCCAACTTCGTCTTCCCATTCATCCCCTTCTTCATCCAGGACCTCGGCGTCACCGACGAATCCCGCGTCGCCTTCTACACCGGCATCACCGCCAGCGCCACCGGGCTCTCGCTCACGCTCACCGCGCCGCTCTGGGGCTCCCTCGCCGACCGCTTCGGCCGCAAACCGATGTTCCTCCGCGCCCTGGTCGGCGCCGGCCTCCTCATCGGCATCATGGGCATCGCCCAGGCGGTCTGGCAGCTCATCATCCTCCGCTTCCTCATGGGCGCCTTCGCCGGCACCATGGGCGCCGCCGCTGCCCTCGTCGCCGCCACCACCCCCAAAGAACAGGTCGGGCGCGCCCTCGGCACCCTCCAGACGGGGCAGTTCGCCGCCAACATGCTCGGCCCCGTCCTCGGCGGCATCGTCGCCTCCAGCCTCGGCATCCGCGAATCCTTCATCTTCTGCGCGGCCCTTTACGGCATCGCCGCAATCCTCGTCTTCTTCTTCGTCAGCGAAACCCCCGTCGCCGGCAGCGAGCCCGGTCCCGCCGCCCGCCGCAGCGAGGGCTCCCTCCTCGAAAACCTCCGCGTGGTCATCGGCGAGCGCCAGGTCGTCCTCGTCCTCCTCTTCCTCTTCGTCCTCTGGCTCTCCACCACCTTCGTCCGCCCCGTGATGCCGCTCAGCATCGATAAGTTCGCCGCTGCTGCCCCCGGCGAGGGGCGCGTCCACCTCGAACTCCCCGGCGCCGCCTGGGACCTCCGCAAAGAGGCCGCAACCGGCATCGTCTTCGCCGTCATCGGGCTCACCTCCACCATCGCCGCCCTCTCCGTCGCGCCCCTCGGCGAGCGCTTCGGCTACCGCAACACCGTTGTCGCCGCCGCACTCATCACCGGCCTCCTCTACCCGCTCGTGGCCCTCGCCCAGGGCCTTACCGCCTTCCTGCTCCTCTTCGGCGCGGTCGGCCTCTTCCAGGGCGCCATGGTCCCCGGCACAAACGCCCTCATCGCCGCCGGCACCCCCGATGGCAAGCAGGGCAGCGCCTTCGGTCTCGCCGCCAGCATGCAGTCCATGGCGCTCCTCCTCGGCCCCCTCGGCGGCGGCTTCACTTCCGGCGTCGGCGGCATCGGCGCCGTCTACATCGTCATCGGCGTCATCCTCGTCCTCGCTGCCCTCGCCGCAGCCATGCTCGTCCGCGAGCCCGAGGTCTTCGCCGGGCGCCGCCGGGCCCCCGCCCGGGCCTGAAGCCGGCCTTCCGCCGCAGCCTCGCGGCCGGTAGAGTTCGGCTCACCACACCCGCAGTCTCCGGAGGCCCCTGCCCATGCACGGCATAACCGTCGGTGTCCATATCGTTGCCCGCACCGCCCCCGAACTTGTCGACGGCATCGTCGCCGCCGAACAGGCCGGCATCGAATGCGCATGGCTCACCGTCGGCGGCCTCGCCCCCGACCCCTTCGCCGTCTTCGGCGCCGCCGCCATGCGCACCTCGCGCATCAAGTTCGGCACCAGCATCGTCCCTACCTTCCCCCGCCATCCCCTCGCCATGGCCCAGGGCGCTGCCGCCGTCGATACCCTCGCACCTGGCCGTCTCCGCCTCGGCGTCGGCCCCAGCCACAAGCCCGTCATCGAAGGCACCTGGGGCATCCCCTTCGAGCGCCCCCTCGAACACCTCCGCGAATACCTCACCATCCTCAAAGCCATCCTCGGCACCGGCTCCGTCGCCTTCGAAGGCAAGCGCCTCATCGCCCGCGGCTCCATCGGCGGGCCGACCGGCGTCACCGTCATGGCCTCCGCCCTCCGCGCCAACGGCTTCCGCCTCTGCGGCGAACTCGCCGATGGCGCTATCTCCTGGGTCTGCCCCCTCCCCTACCTCCGCGACGTCGCCATCCCCGCCATCCGCCAGGGCGCCGAAAAAGCCGGGCGCACCCCGCCGCCCCTCGTCGCCCACATCCCTGTCGTCGTCTCCGAAGACGCCGAGGCTGTCCGCGAAGGTGCCCGCCGCCAGATCGGCATCTACCCCCGCGTTCCCTTCTACCAGCAGATGTTCGCCGATGCCGGCTTCCCCGAGGCCCTCGAGGGTCAGCTCTCCGACCGGATGATCGATGCCCTCGTCGTCCACGGCACCGCCGAAGCCGTCAAGGCCCGCCTCCGCGAAGCCCCAGCCTTCGGCGCCGGCGAAATCCTCGCCATGCCCATCCTGCCGCCCGGCGACCGCGAGGCCCTGCCCCGCACCCTCGCCGCCCTCGGAGAACTCGCCGCCGAGTAACCTCCCGCCTCTCCCGGGCAGCCCCCTACAATCCGATAAACCTGCGCGAAAGGACCTGCCGCATGTCTGACGTTGTCCTCACCTCGGTCGAAGATGCCGTCATGGTCATCACCATGAACCGCCCCGAATCCCTCAACGCCATGACCCCTGAGATGCTCGATACCCTCGCCGACGTCGCCGCGAAGGCCGCCGCCGACCCCGCCATCCGCTGCGTGGTGATCACCGGCGCCGGGCGCGCCTTCTGCGCCGGCGGCGATGTCAAAGCCATGGCTGCCGCCAACGAAGCCGCTGCCTCCGGCGGCGGTGGCCTCGTCTCCCGCGTCGATGTCCTCCGCCAGCAGGAAGAGGTCTCCCGCCTCCTCCACGAGATGCCCAAGCCCACCATCGCCGCGGTCAACGGCGTCGCTGCCGGCGCGGGCCTCAGCGTCGCCCTCGCCGCCGACCTCCGCATCGCCAGCGACCAGGCGCGCTTCACCACCGCCTTCGCCAAAGTCGGCTTCAGCGGCGACTTCGGCGGCACCTGGCTCCTCCAGCGCCTCGTGGGCCCCATGCGCGCCCGCGAGCTTTACTTCCTCTCCGACGTCATCGATGCCGCCCGCGCCCTCGAGCTCGGCATCGTCTCCCGCGTCGTCCCCCACGACCAGTTCTGGGCCGAGACCATGGCCCTCGCAAAGCGGCTCGCCAGCGGCCCCACCCTTGCCTACGCCCGCATGAAGGACAACTTCGTCTACGGCGAGACCAACACCTTCGCCGATACCCTCACCCGCGAGGCCGAAAACATGGTCGCCAGCGGCCAAACCGAAGACCACCGGAACGCCGCCCGCGCCTTCGTCGAAAAGCGCGAACCCGTCTTCCACGGCCGCTGAGCCCCGCGCAGCCCGGCGCGGATTTCGTTAGAGTACGCTGAATGACCGCGCAGCACCCCCCGCGCCCCCTGCCGCCCGCTGCACGTCTCCTCCCCGGCGGGTGGTTCTACGGCTGGTACGTGGCCGTCGCCTGCTCCCTGCTGATGATGGTCGGCGTCGGGGTCGGCTATTACGGCCTCCCCATCTTCCTCAAGCCGCTCAAAGAGGCCCACGGCTGGTCAACCGCCGAAGTCAGCTGGGCCCCCGCCATCTACTTCTGCGTCTCCGGCCTCACCGCCGCCATCGTCGGCCCCTACGTCGACAAATACGGCCCTCGCCGCTTCATGCTCATCGGCAGCCTCATCAACGGCGCCAGCGCCGCCATGATCGGGATCGTCAATGAGCTCTGGCAGCTCTACCTCGTCTATTTCGTCTTCGCCGTCGCCTTCGGCATGTCCAGCAACATCGCCGTTAACGCCATCCTCACCCGCTGGTTTATCCGCCGCCGCGCCCTCGCCATGAGCATCTCCTTCACCGGCGTCTCCCTCGGCGGCGTTATCCTTGCTCCGGTCGCCAGCCGCCTCATCGACGCCGGCGGACTCGAACTGGCGACCCCGATCCTCGGCGCCCTCGTCATCCTCACGTCCATCCCCGTCATCCTCGGCGTCATCGTCTTCGACCCCCGCGACGTCGGCATGCTCCCCGACGGCGACACCGCGGAATCAGCACCGCCGCCCGCACAGCAGGCGGTCCTCGCCGCCCAGATGCGCACCTGGACCCGCGCCGAGGCAGTCCGCACCGTCGGATTCTGGGGCATCCTCGTCGCCTTCCTCCTCGTCCTCATCGCCCAGACCGGCTACGTCGTCCACCAGGTCACCTTCCTCGAAGACCGCCTCGGCTCCCGCAGCGCCGCCGCCTTCACCATCTCCGTCACCGCCTTCGGCTCCATCGTCGCCCGCCTCGCCGTCGGCATCTTCGCCGACAACGTCGACCGCCGCCTCCTCACCGTCATCCTCTTCGTCGTCCAGGCCACCGCCATCCTGCTCATCATTCACACCGACAGCATCGCTGCCACCTGGGCCCTCACCCTCGTCTTCGGCCTCACCATCGGCAACGTCTACATGATGCAGTCCCTCCTCGTCGGCGAAATTTTCGGCATGGTCTCATTCGGAACCGTCTTCGGGCTCATCAGTCTCGCCGGCCAGGTCGGGAGCGGCCTCGGTCCCATCGGCGTCGGCATCATCCACGACGCCACCGGCGGCTACACCGTCCCCTTCACCATCACCGCGGCCCTCACCTACCTCGCCGCCGTCGCCATCCTCTTCGCCCGCCCCGCGAAGTCCCGCGCTGCCGAGGCCGCCCCCGGGCCCGCTCTCCGCTCTCCCTCCGGCGCCGACTGACCCGATAGACTCCTTCCTGAGGCCCTATCGGAACCTGAAATCTGCACCGGCCGATAACTCGATACCTCCGCCCCGTCTGCGATACTCAAACCGTGGACGTCGTCTATCCTCCGGAACGCACCTTCGTCACGCGCACCGGCACAACCATGCGCCTCCGGCCGATCCGACCGGAGGATGTGCCCAACCTCTTCGCCTTCCACGAGCGCCTCTCCATCGAGTCGCTCCGCATGCGCTACTTCACACCTCGCCGCCGGCTCACCAATGAGGTCGCCCGCCACCTCTGCACCGTCGACTTCCGCGACCGCGCCGCCTTCGTCGCCAGCCCGCTCGACAGCGACACCATCCACGGCATCGGCCGCTACGAGCGCGACGCACCCCGCTCCGCCGAGGTCGCCTTCATCGTCGAAGACGCCCTCCAGGGCCAGGGCATCGGCCCCGCCCTCCTCGCCCGTCTCGCCGAGCACGCCCGCAGCCAGGGCATCGACCGCTTCACTGCCGCTGTCCTCAACGAGAACACCGCCATGCTCGCCGTCTTCCGCGCCTCCCCATTCCGCCCGCAGGTCTCCGTCGAGGGTGACTGCGCCTTCGTGAAGCTCGATCTCACCGTCCTGCCCGAGCCCGCCGCTGCGCCGGCCCAGCGCTCGCTCCTGCCGAAGGCCCCACACCGCGGCCTCGCGCCCGCACCGCGCCTGTTGGCTGCCCCCGAGTAGTCTCCTGCCCGGTGAGCTGCCCCCAGCGGCCGAGGATGCGCTCCGCGCCTGCCTCGCGGGGAGGGAGCTCACCCTCGCCGGCGCCTGCCTCGCCATCACCGCCGACCCCGGCCAGACGGCGCACTGCTACCTCGTGCTCGAAGGCTCCACCCTCGAGCGGATGCGCCTGGTCGTCGGCCGCTGGGCTTCCGGCCAGGCGGTCGGCGTCACCCTTGTGTGCGGCCCGGCCGGCACCTGCCGCATCACCGAGGTCGCCCGCCCCGCCGGCTCTCCCTGGCGGGGCCTACTGCGCCAGCCGCAGCCCCAGGTTGATGAGCGCCCGCACGCTGTAGCCGCTCGCACCCTTCGTCACCCAGCCCCGGTCCGACGACATGTTGTCCACCCCGGCGATGTCGAGGTGCACCCACGGCGTCTTCCCCGCGAACGGCTCCAGGAACTTCGCCCCGACAATCGTCCCCGCACCCCGGTTCCCGGCGCCGACGTTCCGGCAGTCGGCCACATCGCTCTTGATGTACTCGTCGTACTCCTTCCACATCGGCAGCCGCCAGGTCTTCTCCCCCGCCGCCGCAGCCGCCGCCTCCACCTCCCGGCAGAGCGCATCGTCGTTCGTCATCAGCGCGTAGCACACGTCCCCGAGCGCCGTCGTCACCGCCCCGGTCAGCGTCGCCACGTCGACAATCCGCTTCGCGCCCAGCTCGTTCGCCCAGCAGATCGCGTCCGCCAGCACGAGCCGCCCCTCGGCATCCGTGTTGATCACCTCGATCGTCCGCCCGTTCATCGCCCGGACCACGTCGCCCGGCTTCGTCGCGCTGCCTGAGGGCATGTTCTCCGTGCATGGAGCAATCGCCAGCACGTTCAGCTTCGCTCCCAGCCGCGCCAGGGCCCACGCCGCCGTTATCACGTTCGCGGCGCCGGTCATGTCCGCCTTCATCGCCTCCATGTTCGCCGCCGGCTTGATGCTGATGCCGCCGGTATCGAACGTAATCCCCTTCCCCACCAGCGCGAGGTCCCACCCCTCGCCGCCGCGGCCCCGGTAGCCGAGCCGGATGAGCTTCGGCGGCTCCACGCTCCCCTTCGCAACCGAGAGCAGCGAGCCCATCCCCTTCCGCTCCATGTCCGCCCGCTCCAGCACCTCGAACTCCATCCCCGCCTCCCGCGCCAGCTCCGCAGCTCGCTCCGCCATCACCGTCGGCGTCAGGTGGTTCGATGGCTCGTTCGCCCAGTCCCGCGCGATATTCGTCGCCTCCGCCAGGATCGACCCCCGCTCCGCCGCCCGCGCCATCCCCGCCACCTTCGACGCGTCGTGCTCGATGATCACCACCTCCTCGATCTCCGCCCGGTCGTCCCCTGCGCTCGACTTGTGCTTCAGGAACTGGTACCCGCCGAGAATCGACCCCTCCGCGATCGCCTGCGCGCACGCCTCCGGGTCGAGCCCGGCGATCCCCGCTCCGTGCGCAATCGTCGCAATCCGGCGGATGCCCGGCCTCCGCAGCGCCCGCACCACGTTCGCCGCAAGGTTCCGCACCGCGTCGATGTCGAACTCGTCGCGGTTCCCCAGCCCGGCCACCAGCACGCGCGGCGCAGGCATCCGCCCCAGCGTGTGGATCGTCACCAGCTCGCCGGCCTTGCCTCGCAGGTCGCCCGCGGCGATCACCTGTGAAATTGCACCGCCCAGCGCCATATCCACCGCGCCGGTCCCGCCCCCCGGCACCGTCACACCTTCGAACAGGTTCACGACGACCGCATCCGCCGCTGCCCGGGTGATATCGCCTTGCTCGACACGTACCTTCACGTTCCGTTCCCCCGTCGAAGTCCCGGCATGCCGCCGGCGTGCTACCTTGAAATCAGCATTATCGTCGCGGCAACCGCCTGCGGCCACTCGCGGATCCCCATGGCGCCCCGATTCGACCGCACCGCTCACCGCCTCGCCCGGGCCTGGGCACTCATCCGGCAGTACGGCATCTACGAAGCCGTCGTGGTCGTCGTCGCCTTCCTCATCTACTTCACCGTCCGGGGCCTCGTCGTCGACCGCGCCGGCGAGGCGATGGTCCGCGCCTTCAACCTCATCGAACTCGAGCAGCAGCTCCGCATCTACTGGGAGCTCCGTATGCAGAGCTGGATTCTCGATTCCTACTGGGCCATCCGGGCACTCAACTGGGTCTACTTCTGGGGCCACATGCCCCTCGTCGCCCTCCTCGCCGTCTGGCTCTTCGTCTTCCACCGCCGCGCCTACTACAGCACCCGGAACGCCTTCCTCGCCTCAGGGGCCATCGGCGTCGTCATCTACTGGCTCTTCCCCGTCGCCCCGCCGCGGCTCGTCCCCTTCTCCGGCTTCATCGATACCATGGCCGCCTTCGACCGCTTCGGCTACAACGCCCAGGAGACCGAAGCCTTCGTCAACCCCTTCGCCGCCGTCCCCAGCCTCCACTTCGGCTGGTCGCTCCTCCTCGGCGCCGTCGTCGCCTGGGTCGGGCGGCATCCGCTCGCCGTCGCTTTCGGCGTCGCCTGGCCGGTCGCGATGTTCTTCGCTGTCGTCATGACCGGGAACCACTTCATCCTCGATGCCGTCTTCGGCGGCATCGTCGCCTTCGCCGGCTTCGGCATCGCCCTCCTCATCGAACGGTTCTGGCATCCAGCCGCCCGGGCGCTCGCCGCCCGCCTCCCCGCCCGCGAGCCGGTGAAGTGAAGCCTGTCCGCTTTCGCCGTAAGCCGCCGTGCTGGAAGCCCATGCCTGGCCGCCCGTTCGCCGACCGGTCAACTGGTCGACCCGTCAAGCGTTGAATGCCCATTACTTCTTGTGGTAGACACGACAGGTGCCCCGGTGGCGGACCCTGGAGCCGGGGGCAGGAGTGCCTCATGTATCAGCCGAGCGAGGTGCTCCGCGTGTTGGGCAGGCACCACGTGCGTGAGCTGAACGGCTACCAGCAGCGCCTGGTAGCTGCCATCTGCGTGGGCTGGGCTCCGCCGGACATCGCCGCAGCCAGCGGCCAAAGTTCGAAGGCCGTCTATCGCCACATAAGAGAGCTTGCCTGCCACGTTCTGGACCCGGTTGGATTCGAGCCAACCCGGGCTTTCCTTCGTACTTGGGCCGAGCTGCACGGAACCTGCTGCTGCGCGCCAGCGTTCAAAATGATCAGGGAAAACCGCATCTTCTGAGAAATATTCTCACATCGGCCCGGCGCCGGAGGGTAGGCTTATTCCGGTCCCCCGGCGGGCAATCGGAGACAAAGAGATGTTTCGCGAAGCGACGCGCCGACAGATCCTCCGCAAGCTGGCAGCCGGCCCCATGGCGGTGGCCGGCGCCATGGTTGACCCGCTGGGCCTCCGAAGCCGCGATGCCGCCCGTGCCGCTGATGGGCGCGGCTCGGACGCGGGAGAGCTTTACAACGGGCTCCTGCTTCTCGCACCCGGCGCAACCCGCCCGGCGCCGGAGAGAGTGCCGGTGCTCGCTCCACCGATACTGGAGAAGATCGGGGACGGGCCCGAACCGACCGGATTTGCGCGTTCGCTTTCCGGCGCTGAAGCGCGATCCTTGGGTGTCCCCCTCTGGAAGGTCAAAGGGCAACCGGTCTCATCGATCCGAGCCACGTTTTCTGGCTCCCGGGTATTCGAGGTAGCCACGATCACGGAGGCCGAAGACGGTCCGTACTCATCCATAGTCATCACCGCTCAGCCTCACTATATTCGGCCATATCCCGTCCCTGTCGCAGGCATCCCGGAGCGACCAGTGTTCCCGGCAAAGACCTCGGCGACGCCCGTCGCGGGAATATATTGGACTGCCCCTCTCGAAATCGTGGCAATCTGGGCGTCCGACGAAGGACTGTACAGAATGACTGCCACGATGCGCGCCCCCGCTTTGCCGGCGGAGAGATTTCCGTTCGAATTCCAGCAGGTTTAACGCAATGAACCTTCGATAGAAAGGGGAATGTTTCGTGCCTGGCTTCTATGGGTATGCGCCCATAACCGGTACAGTGACTTCCTGCTGGACCGGTCCCGTCGCCTGTCCGGCAGACCCAAACGGCTGCGGGAACAGTAGTCAGATGGCAGCCACAGGCAAGTACTGCGGCGGGGCATACACATGCGGTCCGTGCTGCCACCCCTCAGTATCTTGCAATGAGCCACAGGATATCAGCACTGGTGGTGGAACCCCAGACATCGTGTTCACTGCTGACCCAATCGTCGCTTCGATCTGGGTTGGACTGGCCAGCAATGCCTGCTCGAGCGGATCTGGGTGCAGCTCGCTTCCGTACACGAGGGTCATGACCGTCTACATGTACTCTGGGCTGAACGGTAGTGGCACATTTCTAGGGGTTGTTATATTTGTCCATGTGAATAATGCCATTGCGAGCGGATATTACAATACATCAATTGAGCCTGGAACAGGGCACGCTTACAAGGTGATAGGCTCCGTACCATCTGGTTCGTGCGGGCGATGCTATACAGGGCAACACCTCCATTGGGAGCGTTGCGGTAATTCTGTCGTGAATGCGAGTATATCATGCGGCGATACGATGCTCCGCAGTCTCTCATGGGTCTTCAGGTACTCCTACTGAGTCTCTTGCTCTGGCTGGCCGTTGGCTGTTCAGGCGACGACCAGACTCAAACGCCGGCTGCTTCCGCCACGGCCGGCGGCACGCAGGCCACGTCCGCGTCTTCAGCGACGCCCTCGGCCACGGCGGACCCGGCTCGCTCGCCACTGCCACCTGTTGTAGTAGAGGTCGCCGAAGCGATCCGGGATCGGGATGCTGCCAGACTGCTCCAACTGCTCGGCGGTGAGCCTGAACCGTGTGGCCAGACTCCAACGCCGGGAATTGGTGCCGGGCCGAACCCGACGTGTCCACCCGGATCGAGCCCCGGAACGCTTGTCGGGCAATTTATCGTAATCGGCGACTGCGAGGGCTTTAGCGTGCCGGCGGGGGCAGGGGTTGTGGATCGCATCATTGGCCTCCGCGACGAAGGCGCCGAGTTGCACGCTGTGGTCTGGGCGAGGGAGTCTTTCGGATCGCCCGAACGGGCCTACGTCCTCGTCTACGGGGTCGAGTCAGGCGCCGGTCGCGCGGTTTCGGTCAAGGAGAGCGGAATAGTTGGGGTGTACTTCGGCTGCGGCGCGTCTCCACCGGGTCTGGTGTCCTTCTGGGAGGCCAACGGAGACGCCGTCGTGTACCCACCGTCTGACGTCAAACGTTAACCGCGATGAGGCTGAGCTTGGGAGCCGCATGATGATTCAGGGCATGCAGTACTTGGCCATTGGCATTCCGGCGTCGGTTGCTGTCATCGCTGGCGTCATCAAGCTTCGGTTCCGCCGCGAATTCGCCTCCGCGATCGTCGCCTGGGGGGTCCTTCCCCCGCGTGGGATTCAGCCGTTCACCACCGGGCTGCCGGCGGCTGAGGTCGCCACGGGCCTGGCTGCGATTGGTCTCACGTTGATGGGACGCCAGGTCGCGGCTCTTGCGTTGCTCGCCCCGCTGTTCTTGCTGCTTGCGGCAGGCCAGGCCGTGATTCTCAAGCGAAGTGTCAACCCCTCGTGCGGGTGCTTCGGGAGGACTGCAGGGCCAATCGGTACCGGGACCATCGTCCGCGCCGCCGCCCTGGCGCTGCTGCCGGTGGCGGCCATCATCGTCTTTTAGCCGCCCGCTGGCATCCCTTCCCCCCTCTCGATATGCTCCCACCGACAGCACGAAAGGAGGCCCCTCCCCATGACGTCCATCGCCGAACGCCCCGGCGTCACCACCTACCAGCAGTTCATCGACGGCCAGTGGGTCGACGCCCTCAGCGGCGCAACCTTCACCCGCACCAGCCCCTACGACGGCTCCGTCGTCGGCGTCTACCCCAACAGCGGCATCGAAGACGCCGAGCGCGCCATCCGCGCCGCGCGCCGCGCCTTCGACGAGACCTCCTGGCCCACCTCCCCCGCCGCCGACCGCGCACGCATCCTCCGCCGGGCCGCCGACCTCCTCGCCGAGCGCGCCGATGCCTTCGCCACCTGCATCGCCGCCGAAGTCGGCAAGCCTAAGACCATGGCCCTCGGCGAAGTCATGGCCACCGCCGAGGTCTTCCAGCTCTTCGCCGCCAAGGCCCTCAACCTCAAAGGCGAATCCTTCACCCAGCAAATCCCCGACGCCGTCGGCATCGTCGCCCATGAACCCGTCGGCGTGGTCGGCATCATCACCCCCTGGAACTTCCCGCTCCTTCTCATCTCCTGGAAGATCGGCCCCGCCATCGCCGCCGGCTGCACCATGGTGGCCAAGCCCTCCCACTACACCCCCGGCTCCACCCTCATGCTCGCCGGCCTCCTCGCCGAAGCCGGCCTGCCGGACGGCGTCTTCAACGTTGTCACCAGCGAAACCGATAACGGCGCTCTCGTCGGCCAGCACATCGCCGCCTCCGAGCTCGTCGATAAGGTCGCCTTCACCGGCTCCACCGCCAGCGGCAAGGCCGTCATGCGCGCCGCCGCAAACAACGTCAAAAAGGTCAGCCTCGAACTCGGCGGCAAGTCCCCCAACATCGTCTTCCCCGATGCCGCCCTCGATGCCGCCGTCGCCGGCGCCTTCTTCGGCATCTACCTCAACAGCGGCCAGGTCTGCCAGGCCGGCTCCCGCCTCCTCGTCGCGAAGCCGATCAAGGACGAATTCGTCGCGAAGCTCACCGCCCTCAGCCAAACGCTCAAGCTCGGCGACCCCTTCGACCCCGCCACCACCATGGGCCCGGTCATCAACGAAAACCAGCTCGCAAAGATCGAGAGCTACCTCGAACGCGGCAGGCAGGAAGCGAAGCTGCTCACCGGCGGCTCCCGCGCCACCGACCCCGGCCTCGAAAAAGGCCTCTTCGTCAAACCCACCATCTTCGATGAGGTCCCCGCGCAGGCCACCATCGCCCGCGAAGAGATCTTCGGTCCCGTCCTCTCCGTCCTCTCCTTCGACAACCTCGACGATGTCATCCGCATCGCCAACGACACCATGTACGGCCTTGCCGCAGCCGTCTGGACGAAGGACATCAACGTCGCCCTGAAAGTCGCCAAAGGCCTCCGCGCCGGCACCGTCTGGGTCAACGCCTACCACTCCACCGGCCTCTACAACATGCCCTACGGCGGCTACAAGCAGAGCGGCCTCGGCCGCGAACTCGGCGACCTCGGCCTCGAGGAGTACATGGAGACCAAGTCCATCCAGATCAAGCTCCAGTAGCGCCGCCCCCGCTCTATCGACTCGCCCGGCCCGCAGCCCCGGCTGCGGGCCGGAGCCGTTCCGCTGTCCGCGCCTCAGTTGATCGAGGCGAACGCCTGCTCCGGCGCCACCGCCGTCAGCATCTCGAACCGCACCTCGTACACCTTCCCCAGCCACTGCTGGAGCGTGCCCCGGGCGTAGGCCGCCTCCGGGCTTTGCAACGCCACCGGCACCGAATCGGCATCTTCAAACACGTACACCACCAGCACCACCCCCTCCGGCGCCAGCCCCACCTCCACCCGCCGCACGCCGGGCACCGCCCCCGTGTCGCGGACGTGCACCTCCCGCGCCCACCGGGCGAATGCCTCGAAATGCTCCGGCGCCGGCCACGCCCGCATCACCAACAGCGGCCGAAACCGCTCCCTCACCGCAGCCGCTCCACCAGCCGGGCGATGAGCTCCACGCTTGGCCCCGTCTCGAAGCGCGTGTCGACCACCACGTTCGGGCCGTCCAGCGCCTCCGCCCGCGGAAGCATCCGCTCATAGACCGCTTCGTCCGCCTGCGAAAACCCCTCCCGCGGACGGCGCAGCCGCTCCCGCACCACCGCCTCCGGCGCCGTCACCCGCACCCGCACCAGCCCCCCGGCCCGCTCCCCCAGCCGCACGAACCGCCGCCGGTCCCGCCGCGTCAGGTTCGTCGCATCCACCACCACCGTCTGCCCCTCGGCCAGCGCATCCGCTGCCAGCGCCTCCGCCCGCGCGAACACCGCCGCGTGCTCCTCCGGCGTGTAGGCCGGCTCCGGAAAGAGCTGCCGCCGCACCGCATCGCTCTCCACGTGCACCGCCCCCAGCCGCTCCGTCAGCTGCCGCGCCAGCGTCGTCTTCCCCGAACCGGGCAGCCCCGAGAGCAGCACGAGCACCCCTTCGCCCCCTCCCCGATTGCCGCTAACCATGCCCATATGCTAGCGTGAAGCCGTAGAGACGACAGGAAAAGGAAGACAGAGAACAAGGTTGCTGACGAAAGAGCGCAAGACCGACCTCATCAAGGAGTTCGGCACTCACCCCAACGACACCGGGTCGCCTGAGGTGCAGGTTGCCATCCTCACCGAGCGGATCAAGTACCTCACCGAGCACCTCAAGGTGCACAAGCACGACTACCACACACGTCGCGGCCTCCTGAAGCTCGTCGGCCAGCGTCGCCGCCAGCTTCGGTACCTCAACAGCCGCGACGTCAACCGGTACCGCGAACTCATCGCCCGCCTCGGCCTCCGCAGATAGCGGAGGCTTTTCGCTTTCGCGGGGTCCGCAACCGCCCCGCCCGCACTTCCTCACCTGCGTCCCGCCATCGCGGAGCCACCGCGAAACGGGCACCGTGGCCCATATCCCACGGCCACCCCAGCAGCTGAGATGAAGCACACCACGTGACCACCATGAACGACCCACGCACCTACGAAATCGAAATCGGGGGCAAAACCCTCACCATCCAGCACGGCATCCTCGCCCAGCAGGCCAACGGCGCCGTCACCGTCCGCCTCGGCGATACCGTCGTCCTCGTCACCGTCTGCATGGCCGAAGCCCGCGAAGGCATCGACTTCTTCCCACTCACGGTCGACTACGAGGAGCGGCTCTACGCCGTCGGCAAAATCCCCGGCGGCTTCCCCCGCCGCGAAGGCCGCGCCTCCACCGAGGCCATCCTCGCCATGCGCCTCACCGACCGCCCCCTTCGCCCCCTCTTCCCCAAGGGGTTCCGCAACGAAGTCCAGGTCATCGCCACCACCCTCTCCGCCGACCGCGAACACCAGCCCGATACCCTTATCACCATCGGAGCCTCCGCCGCCCTCGGCATCAGCGATATCCCCTTCAACGGCCCCGTCTCCTCCGTCCGCGTCACCCGCCTCGACGGCCAGTACATCGTCAACCCCACCTTCGATGAAACCGAACGCGGCGACCTCGACATCGTCGTCGCCGGCACGAAGGACGCCGTCGTCATGGTCGAAGCCGGCGCCAAGCAGGTCTCCGAAGACGTCGTCCTCGAGGCCATCGAGGTCGCCATGGAGGCGAACCGCAAGATCATCGCCCTCCAGGAGCAGATCGCGGCCGACGTCGCCCCGGTGAAGAAGCCCTTCACCCCGGCCAAAGAGAACGAAGAAGCCATCGCCGTCATCAGCGAGTACCTCAAGGACCGCATCCCCGAGCTCGTCGCCACCGCCGCCTCCGAGCGCTCCGACGCCAATAAAGCTGTCCGCCAGGAACTCCAGGAGCGGTTCGGCGACCGCTTCACCTCCGCCGACATCGCCGATGCCCTCTGGAACATCATCAAGAAGGCCATGCGCAAGCAGATCCTCGAGCAGGGCATCCGCGCCGACGGCCGCGGGATCAAAGACATCCGCCCGCTCGATATCCACGTCGGCGTCCTCCCCCGCACCCACGGCTCCGGCCTCTTCCAGCGCGGCCAAACGCAGGTCCTCACCATCGCCACCCTCGGCGGGCTCAGCATGGTGCAGAAGCTCGATACCCTCTCGCCCGACGAGTACAAGCGGTACATGCACCACTACAACTTCCCGCCCTACTCCGTCGGCGAAGTGCGCCCCCTCCGCGGGGCCGGCCGCCGCGAAATCGGCCACGGCGCCCTCGCCGAGCGCGCCCTCGAACCCGTCATCCCCTCCGAAGAAGAGTTCCCCTACGCCCTCCGCCTCGTCAGTGAGGTCATGTCCTCCAACGGCTCCACCTCCATGGCCTCCGTCTGCGGCAGCACCCTCGCCCTTATGGATGCCGGCGTCCCCATCTCCGCACCCGTCGCCGGCATCGCCATGGGCCTCATCATGGGCGAAGACGGCAACTACCGCGTCCTCACCGATATCGCCGGCCAGGAAGACTTCATGGGCGACATGGACTTCAAGGTCGCCGGCACCGCAAAGGGCATCACCGCCCTCCAGATGGACATCAAAATCTCCGGCGTCTCCCGCGAACTCCTCGCCACCGCCCTCGAACAGGCCCGCGAAGCCCGCCAGTACATCCTCGAGCGCATGCTCGAAGTCATCCCCGAGCCGAGGCCCGAGCTCTCGCCCTACGCGCCCAAGATGTACAAGGTCACCATCCCGCAGGACATGATCGGCACCCTCATCGGGCCCGGCGGCAAGACTGTCCGCCGCATCCAGGACGAATCCGGCGGCGCCACCATCGACATCCAGGAAGACGGCACCGTCATCGTCGGTTCCCCGAACGAAGAGGTCGCCCGCAAAGCCATCCGCATGATCGAAGGCCTCACCAAAGAGGTCCAGGTCGGCGAAATCTACACCGGCAAAGTCACCCGCCTCCTCAACTTCGGCGCCTTCGTCGAAATCCTCCCCGGCAAAGAAGGCCTTATCCACATCTCCCAGCTCGGCGCCGACCACGTCCGCAGCGTCGAAGATGAGGTCAAAGTCGGCGACGAAGTCACCGTCATGGTCTCCGAGATCGACAACCTCGGCCGCATCAACCTCTCCCGCCGCGCCGTCCTCCTCGGCGAAACACCGGAGCAGGCCGCCGCAGCCAGCCGCGACGGCGGCCGCGACCGCGATCGCGGCCCGCGCGGCGGCGGTCCAGGCGGCCCCGGCGGCGGCTCCCGCCCCTCCGACCGCGACCGCGGCGGCCGAGGCGGCGGTCCCCAGCCCCAGCGGGCCAGCCAGCCCCAGCCCTCGCGCCCCGCGCCCGCCAGCACCGGCCCCGTCGGCGGCGCCACCCGCGGCTGGGTCCGCCGCACCCCGCCCGCTGAAGGCGCGCCCCCGCCCCCGCGCCGTGACTTCGGCGGCGGCATGAACGAAGACTGACACCCAACCGCGCACAGTCGAAACACAGCCGACAAAGCAGGCCGCCCCGGTACCGGGGCGGCCTCGCTGCTCGTCCGGGCCTTCGCGGGCGGGGCTACACCCCCACCGCCTCCCGCCACTCCGCCGGCTTCGCCCGCTGCTCCTCCGGCAGCGGCCGGATCCACCAGCGGTCCTCGTACTCGCTCCAGATGCCGCGCAGCTTCGGCATCACCTTCTCCGCGAACAGCTTCGTGTTGTAGAGCACCTTCTCCCGCGGCATGTTCCCGATCTGCATCAGGCACATCAGGTGACCGACCTTCAGCCCCCTGATAACCTCCTCCATCTGCTGCGCAACGCTCTCCGGGCTGCCCGCAATCACGTACCCCTGCTTCACGAAGTCCGCCCAGGTAAGCCCCGCACGCTGTGCGCTCGCCTGCGCGCCCACCTGGGCCGTGATCCCGGCCTTCACCGTCCGCAGCGTCCGGTAGCCCGGCGCATCCGCAAACCCCGCGTAGACGTGCAGGCACCGGTTGTAGAAGTAGTCCACGTGCTCGCTGTACAGCCGCTCCGCCTCCGCGTCGCTCTCCGCCACGCAGACCAGCTGCAAAAAACCCGCCCGGTACGGATTGAACTCCCCGCCCAGCTCATCCACCCGCGCCCAGTACTGGTCCATCACGCTCTTGCCGCGCAGGTAGCCGAAGTACGAAAGGTAGCAGTAGAGGTAGTCCTTCTCCGTCGTCCAGTCCCACGTCTCCAGCGAGCCGCCGCCCGGGATCCAGATCGGCGGGTGCGGCTGCTGCAGCGGCCGCGGCCACGGATTCACATACCGCACCTGGTTGTACTTCCCGTTGAAGTGGAACGTCTCCGTGTTCGTCCACGCCTGCAGGATGAAGTCGTGGTTCTCGTAGTATCGCTCCCGCAGCGTCGCCGGCGTCATCCCGTAGGCGAAGTTCGTGTCCATGCTCGTCCCCACCGGGAAGCCGGCTACCAGCCGCCCGCCCGAGATGACGTCGAGCATCGCAAACTCCTCCGCCACCCGGAGCGGCGGGTTGTACAGCGCAATCGAGTTCCCCAGCACCACCAGCCCAGCCCGCGAGGTGCGCCGCGCCAGCGCCGCCGCAATCAGGTTCGGGCTCGGCATCAGCCCGTATGCGTTCGAGTGGTGCTCATTGCAGCAGATCCCGTCGAACCCGCACCGCTCCGCGTACTCGAGCTCGTCGAGGTACTCGTTGTAGACGTGGTGCCCCTTCACCGGATCGAACAGCGAGTACGGAACGTCGACCCAGACGCTCCGGTACCGCTCCTTAAAGTCGTCCGGCAGGTACGGGTACGGCATCAGGTGGAACCAGTGGAACTTCATGCTGCCCCTCCAGCGGCTGCGCCACGCTCAGCGCGGCGTGCCTCATCCATACGCCTTCGCAATATCCGCGTCAAGCTGCGCGGCTCCCGGCACCGCCGTACGCCCGCTTCCGCCCCCGCCGAGGAGGAGCCGCGGCGCGCCCTACCCCTCGCGCGGCGCCCGGAAAAGCCCCTCCTGCGCGACCGTCGCAATCCGCGTCCCTGAGCGGTCGTACATCCCGGCGATCATGATCGCCCGCGCCGCGTGCGCTGCCGGGCTCTCGCTCACATAGAGCACCCAGTCATCGAACCGCGGCGGCCGGTGGAACCACATCGCGTGGTCCAGGCTCGCCGAGCTTCCGCCGGGCCGCCACAGCCCGTAATGGTGCGCAACGGTCGCCACCAGGCCGCTGTCGCTGAAGTAGGCCAGCGCCGCTGCATGCAGCAGCGGGTCCTCCGGGAGCGGCTCAGCCATCCGGCCCCACACTGCCCGCGCCGGCAGCCGCCCCGTCCCATCGTCCGCGCGTGTGGGCGCAGCCGCTGATCGCAGGTCGATCGGCCGGCCCAGCCGGCTCCGCATCCGCTCCGGCATCGCCGGCGGGATGTCCGCCATGCGCGGCAGCGCGATCGTCGTCCACCAGGGCGGGCAGCCCTCCGGGTCCGGCGCTTCAGGCATCGGCGCCTGGTGCGAAATCCCCTCCTCCGGCGCGGCGAAGCTCACCGACGCCTCGAAGATGGTGTGCCCGGCCTGCACCGCCGTCACTCGCCGGGTCAGGAAGTTCCGTCCCTCGCGAATCCGCTCCACCGTGTAGTCGATCGGGTCCTGCGGCTTGCCCGCCCGCAGGAAGTAGGCATGGAGCGAGTGGATCGACCCAAAGCTCGCCGTTCGCCCGGCCGCCACAATCGCCTGCGCCAGCACCAGCCCGCCGAACAGGCGCCCCTCTTCCTGTCCCGGTTCACCGCGGAACCGGTCGTAATCTGCGGGCTCCAGCGTCATCTGCCGCAAAAACTCACGAATCGCCCCGCCGGGGGCTTCCCGTGCCTCCGTCATGGTTCCTCCATCTCCCGCCCCTGCCCCGCTCCGGGGCCGGGCCGTTCGTACGCTTGTGTTGAATCAGCCTACCGGCTGCCGGCGTCCCGGTCTCCCCGCCCGGCCTCGAGCGCCGCGAGCAGCCGCGCCGTCGCCGCCGCCACCGCCGCCACCGCGTCCTCGAACGCCGCCGCATTCCGCTGCGATGGCTGGCGGTAGCCGCTCACCTTGCGCACGTACTGGAGCGCAGCCGCCCGCACCTCCTCGTCAGTCGCCGGCGGCTCCTGTCCCCGCAGGGTCCGGATGCTTCGGCACACGCCCCGGTCTCCTCTCCCCGCTTACGCCCGCGGCAGCCCGAGCCCGCGCGTCGCGATGATGTTCCGCTGCACCTCGCTCGTGCCCCCGCCGATCGTCGCCGCGACCGAGTGCAGCTGGAACCGGCCGATCCGGCCCATCAGCAGCTCCCAGCGCGAGGCTCCCCGCGACGTAATCTGCCCCCGCAGCCCCGCCATCCGGTAGATCACCGCAGCCATCCGCTGCTCCACTTCGCTCGCGTACAGCTTCACAATGCTCGCCTCGTAGTTCGGCTGCACCCCCCGCGCCTGCATCGAAACCACCCGCAGGCTCAGGTTCCGGGCCACCTCGACCTCAATGAACAAATCGGCCAGCCGGTGCCGCGCCCACGCCAGGTTCGTCAGCCCCTCCGCCTTCGCACAGGCAACCGCCTCCTCGAGGATCGCCCGGTACTCCACGCACAGGTCCACCAGGCTCCGTTCGAAGTCCAGCGTCGTCGCCGCCACGTACCAGCCCCGGTTCTCCTCCCCCACCATGTTCCGCGCCGGCACCCGCACATTCTCGAAGAACACCTGGTTGAACCCGCTGTTCCCAACCATGTTGATAATCGGCGAGAGCGTGATCCCCGGCGATTTCATATCCACCAGGAAGTACGAGAGCCCCTTGTGCTTCGGCGCCGAAGGGTCGGTCCGCGCCAGCAGGATCATCCAGTCCGCAATGTGCGCGCCGCTCGTCCAGATCTTCTGGCCGTTGATGACATAATCGTCGCCATCCCGTACCGCCCGCGTCTGCACGCTCGCCAGATCCGAGCCCGCGCCCGGCTCGCTGAACCCCTGGCACCACCGCTCCTTCCCCGAAAGAATCGGCTCGATGAACCGCTCCTTCATCCACTCCTCGCCGTACTGCATCAGCGTCGGCGCCACCCAGCCGATCCCCACCCCGCCGAATCGCGGCGCCCGGGCGCGGGCCATCTCCTCCTTCAGGATGAACTGCTGCATCACCGGCAGCTCCGCGCCACCGTACTTCTTCGGCCACGCCGGCGCCACCCATCCCCGCGATTGCAGCCGCCGCCGCCACTCCGCCAGCGCCTCCTTGTCCCGCTCGTGGCCGCTCGAAAGCTGGCCCCATTCACCTTCGCCGGCATCGCCCTTCAGCGCGTCCGGCAGGTTCTCCGCGATCCAGGCCCGCACCTCGGCCCGGAACGCTGCCTCTTCCGGGGAATCGCGAAAGTCCATGCCGCGAAGCTTACCCCCGCCCGGCCCCACGATCATTCCCCGCTGAACGGTCCGCCGCCGTCTGCCGATACCTCAACTGATGGTACGCCCGAACGCCGCCCTCGCCCGCCGGGGAGACTTCCTCGCCGTCCTCGCCGACCCCGACCTCCTCCAGCTCCTCCTCGTCGCCTGCCCCGACGCCGTGATCGTCACGACCCCCGAAAACCGCATCGCGCTCTACACCGGCGCCGCCGAGGCCATGTTCGGCTTCGCCCCCGTCGAAGTCAT
Organism: Tepidiforma thermophila; assembly: GCF_002563855.1. Lineage (NCBI taxonomy): Bacteria > Bacillati > Chloroflexota > Tepidiformia > Tepidiformales > Tepidiformaceae > Tepidiforma > Tepidiforma thermophila. The sequence goes on along the minus strand of NZ_PDJQ01000001.1, from coordinate 87,687 downwards.
GGGCCGCCGCATCGACGTGCTCTTCCCCGACCGCGTCCGCCGCCGCGCACTCCGCGCCGCCCTCGCCCGGGATGGCCGGGTCGCCGCCTTCGAGCTCCCGGCTGCCCGCAAAGACGCCCCGCCGTTCCCCGCCGCCGTCTCCGCCGCCCGCGTGACCGGCCGCCTCGGCGAGCTGCTCGCCACCGTCTACTACATCCGCGACCACTCCGCCTACCGCGAAATCGAAGACGCCCTCCGCAGGAACAACGCCCAGCTCACCCACCTCGTCGCCCGGCTCGACCATCTCGCCCGCCACGACTCCCTTACCCGCCTCCTCAACCGCGCCGCCGCTATGGATGCCGCCCGCGATATCCTCCTCGCCTTCCCGGTCGGCGCCGCCCGTCTCGGCGTCGTTATCTTCGACCTCGACCGCTTTAAGGCCGTCAACGACTCCTACGGCCACCTCGCCGGCGATGCCGTCCTCCAGGCCTTCGGCGAAACCCTCCGCCAGCTCGCCCGCCACGGCGATGTCATCGGCCGCTTCGGCGGCGAAGAATTCGTCGCCTTCCTCCCCGGCGCTTCCCTCGCCGATGCCGCCGCCTTCGCCGAGCGCATCCGCCAGGCCGTCCAGGCCCGCCACGTCCCCATCGATGAGACCCTCGCCATCGCAATCACCGTCAGCGCCGGGGTCGCCAGTATCCCCGAGTCTGCCGAAAACCTCGAAGAGGCCATCCGCATCGCGGATGAACGCCTCTATGCCGCAAAACGCGCCGGCCGCAATCGCGTCGTCGCCGCTGATTCCGAGCAGAGGAGCGCCGCATGACCGCCGACCCGACCGCCGAGTCCCCCTTCTTTCGCAACCGCCTGCGCACCATCGTCCAGGCCACCACCGACCTCGCCCCGCTCAAAGCCGTCGCCACCAAAGCGATCCAGCTCGCCGAGGACGAACGGTCGGCCGCCATGGACCTCGCAACCGTCATCAGCTCCGACCAGGCCCTCACCGCCCGCCTGCTCAAGCTCTCGAACTCCGCCTACTACGGCTACGCCCGCCGCATCTCCAATGTCCGCGAAGCGGTCATCCTCCTCGGCATGCGGACCGTCCGCTCCGTCGCCATCTCCACCGCCATCATCGACGCCCTCCGCCTCCCCCAGCTCGAAGGCTCCCGCTTCGACCAGGACCTCTTCTGGGCCCACAGCGTCACCGTCGGCATCATCGCCGAGGTCATCGCCCGCGAAACCCGGGTCGCCCGCTCCGAAGACGCCTTCACCGCCGGCGTCCTCCACGACATCGGCAAGCTCGCCATGATGCTCGCCGAGCCCGCCGCCTTCGCCGAGGTCATCGACCTCGTCGAAACCGAAGGCATGAAGTACCGCGACGCCGAGTTCGCCGTCTTCGGCTTTGGCCACGAACTCGTCGGCTCCCGCCTCGCCGCCCGCTGGAAATTCCCCGAACCGCTCGTCTCGGCCATCCAGGCCCATCATCAGCCCGTCGCCGCAATCGAATCCATGTCCGACATCGTCGCTGCCGCCAACCTCATGGCGAACCGCGAGGGGCTCGCCGCCGGCTTCGATTACACCCACGAGCCGGAGCGCCGGCCGGCCGCCGCCGTGCCGCCCGCCTGCGACCTCGCCGTCGGAAAAGTCCACGGCGGCATCGCCACCCTCGAGGAGAAGGCCCGCGCCTTCCTTACCCATGTCACCTCACGTCCGCCGCGCTGGTACCGCCCCCACCATGGAGAAGACGAAGGAGCCGAACTCCCGGCCGAGGAAACCCCGGCAGCCTGATGATCCGCCTGCCGGCAGTCGAATCCTCCTGTAAGGAGCACAGATGAATCCCGCACCGTCGGTGCCTGCCAGCCCGGAACAGGAGCCTGAAGCGCCCCAGCGGCACCTCCTCCGCATGGCTGCCCTCGCCGGCTGGGGTGTCGTCCTCGCCGTGCAGGCCGTCCAGTACCTCCGCCAGCCGACCACCGCGAACTTCATCGTCACGGTCGGCCTGGCCGCCCTTTTCCTCCTCTTCCTCGCCCACGCCGTCTTCATGCAGGTCGTCCGCAAGCGCCACTGGCACCGCGTCGCCGCCCGCCTCCAGGGCGCAGCCTACCTCTCCGAATTCCACAACCTGCCGAACCGGAACTACGTCCTCGCCGAGCTCCGCCGCGAAATGCCGCGCGCTCGCGCCCTCCAGTCCCCCTTCGTCCTCGTCCAGCTCTCCATCGAAAACATCAACGACATCCGCGAACGCCGCGGCGACGATTTCGCCAACCGCGCCGTCAACGCCCTCGCCGAGGTCCTCAAGCGCCTCACCCGCAGCTCCGATTTCCTCGCCCACCTCGGCGGTGCAAAGTTCTGCGTCATGCTCGTCGAATGCACGCTTGAGCAGTCGTTCATCTACCTCAAGCGCGTCCCCGGCACTATCGCCGTCTCCGATGGCCATAACGTCCTCGATGTGCCCGTGACGGCCCGCGTCCTCCAGTACGACCTCGAAGCCCTCTACGCCACCGACGTCCTCCGCGACCTCGAAGAGACACTCCCTCTCCGCCGTCGCGAACCCCCGCGCCCCGATTCCCTCGCCGCCTGACAGCTACCACTGGTAGGCCGCCGCGTCGCCCACGCGGTGCAGCTTGAGGAAGTTCGTCGTCCCTTGCGCACGGACAGGCAGGCTCGCGACCACCACCACCTCGTCACCCTCCTCCACAAAACGGCCGCCCAGCAGCGCCTCGTCGAGCACCCGCAGCAGCTCGTCGGTCGTCGTCACCGCCCGGCTCAGGATCGGCACCACGCCCCGCGCCAGCGCCAGCCGCCGGTAGACCGCCTCCGCGTGCGTCACCCCGAAAATCGGCGCATCAGGATGCACCTTGCTCATCAGCAGCGCCGAATACCCGCTCCGTGTGAAGCAGGCGATGCCGCGCATATTCGGGTCCGATTCCACGATCCGCCGTGCCGCTACCGCCACCACGTACGAATGGTCGTCGTGCTCGCCATGTCCGGTGCCCTCCGGCGCCGGCCCCGCCACCGCCTCAGCCTGCCGGATAATCCGGTCCATCATCGTCACCGCCGCCACCGGATACTTCCCAATCGCAGTCTCCCCGCTCAGCATCACCGCGTCCGAAAACTCCCACGTCGCATTCGCAACGTCCGATGCCTCCGCCCGGGTCGGGCGCGGCGATTCGATCATCGACTCCAGCATCTGCGTCGCCGTAATCACCGGGACCATCTCCCGCGCCGCCGCCGCGATGATCCGCCGCTGCTGCACCGGCACCTCCTCCGGCGGCAGCTCCACCCCAAGGTCCCCCCGCGCCACCATCACCCCGTCCGCAACGGCCACGATCTCGTCGAGCCGTTCCACTGCAACTTTCCGCTCGATCTTTGCCACGATCGGGATATCGCCCCCCAGCGCGGCAATCGCCGCTCGCGCCGCCTCGATGTCGGCAGCATCCTGCACGAAGCTCACCGCCACGTAGTCCACGCACTCCGCTACCGCCATCGCCATCGCCTCGCGGTCGCGGTCGGTCAGCGCCGGGGCTGTCAGCGCCGTCTCCGGAAAGTGCACGCCCCGCCGCGCCGGGAGCACCCCGCCGGCCACCACCTCGCAGACCAGGTCGTCACCGTCCCGGTCCAGCACGCGCAGCTCAATCCGCCCGTCGTCGAGCAGGATCCGCTCGCCGGCTTCCACATCCTCCACCAGCCGCTCATAGCTGATGGTGAACCGCTCCTCTGTCCCCGCCACCGGCTCCGCCGTCACCCGCACCGTCGCTCCCGCTTTCAGCTCCAGCGAACGGCCGCCCGCGTTCTCCCCCGTCCGGATTTTCGGACCCGCCAGGTCGAGCAGCACCGCCACCGGCCGCCCCACCTCCTTCGCTGCCTCCCGCACCAGCCGCACCGCCTCCCGGTGGCTCTCCAGCGTCCCGTGGCTCGTGTTCAGCCGCGCCACGTCCATCCCCGCGCGCATCATCGCCCGCAGGGTTGCCGGGGGCAGCGAGGCAGGCCCCAGCGTCGCCACGATCTTCGTCCTGCGCAGCATGCTCATGTCCCGACTATAGCAGCGCCCGGCATGCCTCCCGGTGAACGGTACACTGGGAAGCGTGCCGCGCGACCAGCTCAAGGCCCGAGAATTCCTCTTCCTCGCCGAGGACCTCGCCCTCCGCGCCCTCCCGCCGGCCGTCCCGGCGCCCTCCCGCAGGGTCATGTGGACCATCCTCCAGCTCTCCTGGGGCGACCCCGCCTCGCACATCGAACTCCAGCCCCAGCCCGCCCGCAGCATCGTCGAACTCGGCCTCCACTTCGAAGGTCCCGTCGAGGTGAACGACGCCCGCGCTGCTCTCGTCGCCGCCCACGCCGGCCCGCTCATCGCCGCGCTCGGCCCCGCCTGGGAGCTCGAAGTGTGGACCCCCTCCTGGCGCCGGCTCCACCGCACCTTCGCCTTCGAAACCCTCACCCGCCAGCTCGCCGGGGCCGTCGCCGCCGAGATGGCCCGCGTCATTCCCCTCCTTTACCCCTTCTGTCTGCCAGTCCCCCAGCCTGCATTATCCCTAAGCGCCGCCGAAGCTACCCTCGCCCCATGACCCGCAGACTGCACCCCCTCCTCGCCGCCATTGCCGCCGCCGGGCTCATCGCCGCCGGCGCATGCGGCGGCGATGATGACGACACCGCCCCCACGCCCTCCACCCCCTCGCCTGCGGCGACCCAGGCTACTCCGGCCCGCACCGGCACCCCGGCCGCCACAGCGACCGCCGGCCCCATCACCCTCGAGAACCCGACGGTCACCGCCTCCGGCCTCCGCTACCAGGACATCGCCATCGGCGATGGCCCCTCGCCCCAGCCCGGCCAGCGCGTCACCGTCCACTACACCGGCTACTTCACCGACGGCCGCAAGTTCGACAGCTCGCTCGACCGCGGGCAGCCGTTCACCTTCGTCCTCGGCGTCGGACAGGTCATCAAGGGCTGGGACGAAGGCGTCGCCACCATGAAGGTCGGCGGCAAGCGGCTGCTCTACATCCCCGCGAACCTCGCCTACGGCAGCCGCGGACAGGGCCCCATCCCGCCCGATACCGACCTCATCTTCGAAGTCGAGCTGCTCGATATCCGCTAATCCCGGCGCCCCTCGACCCCCGCGGGCGGCTCCCACGCCCGCACCGCCTCCGCCGCAATCAGTCCCTCGATCTCGTCATCCGCGAAGCCCAGCTCACGCAGCACCTCCCGCGTGTGCTGGCCCAGCGCCGGCGACGGCAGCCGCGTCCCGGTCTCCCCGCCGCTCATCCGCAGCGGGCTGTTCGCCATCACCACCGGCCCCAGCACCGCGTGGTCGAACGTCCGCAGCAGTTCCATCGCCTTCACCTGCGGGTCATCGAACAGCTCCGCCGTGTACCGCACCGGCCCGCACGGCACCCCGGCCGCATCGAACGCCGCCACCCACTCGTCGGTCGTCTTCGTGCTGAAGATCGCCGCGATCAGTTCGTTCAACACCAGGTTCTCGTCCGGCGAGAGCGCTTCCGTATCGAACTCGTCGCCCTCCACCCGCGGGTCCTCCACGCCGAGCACCCGCACCGCCGCCCGCCGCAGCCGGTTGTTCAGGCAGGCGAGCGCGATGTACGAATCCTTCGTCTCGTACACCTTGTAGTACGGGTTGTTCCGCCGGCCCGTCTCGTGCCGCGTCGGCATTTCCCGCAGCACCTCCTCAACCCGCCGCCCCTCCGCCCGCGCCTGCGCAATCGCGGTCAGCACCCGCTCCCGCTGCTCCCGGTCCAGCCGCTCAATCGAGAACATTGGGCGGTACTGCACCGCGATCCCCGCCGCGAACAGGCTTGTCTCAATGAACTGCCCCTTCCCGGTCCGCTCCCGGTGGTAGAGCGCCGCCGCGGCCCCGTAGGCGAGCCACATCCCCGCCGCGAGGTCCGTCGGCGAGGTCGTGATGATCGGGTGCGGCAGTCCGCCGGCCCCCTCGAACGCCATGATCCCCGTCATCGCCTGCGACACGAGGTCGAACCCCGGCCGGTCCCGGTACGGCCCCGCGCTCCCGAACGCCGTGTTCTGGCAGTAGATCAGCCGCGGATTGACCGCCGAGAGCGTCGCGTAATCCACCCCCAGCCGCTCCGCCACCCCCGGCCGGTAGTTCGCCAGCAGGATGTCCGCCGTCTCCACCAGCCGGAGGAACACCTCCTTCCCCTCCGGCCGCTTCAGGTCGATCGAGATGCTCCGCTTCCCCTTGTTCACCCCCATGAACCCGCGGCTCTCGCCCGGCGCAACCGGCGCGGTGTGCCGCCAGAAATCCCCGAGCGGCGGTTCGACCTTGACCACGTCGGCCCCGAGGTCCGCCAGCATCTCTCCCGCCAGCGGCCCGGCGATGTACTCGCTCAGGTCGAGCACCCGCACCCCTTCGAACACGCCCCGGATCGTCTCCATCGTCACCCCTGCGCGTCCTCGCTCCCGTCAGCCGCGCGGCAGCCCCAGCCCGCGCGTCGCAATGATGTTGCGATTGATCTCCGAGGTCCCGGCCGCAATCGTCAACGCAACCGCCTGCAGCACCGTCGCCGGGATCTGCCCCGCGAGCGGCGCCCACGCCCCGTCCAGCAGCTGCCCCCGCAGCCCGAGCGTCGTGTACGCCACCCGCGCCATCCGCTGGTGGAGCTCCGTACCGAACGTCTTCGCCATCGACGCCTCGTAGTTCGGCACCAGCCCCCGGCTCTGCATCCACGCCACCCGGTACGACATCAGCCGCCCCACCTCGAAGCTGAGCGCCACGTCCGCCAGCGCCAGCCGCACCGGCGCCCGGTCGAACAGTGTCCCGCCGCCGCTGTCGCGCGCCGGCGTCGCCTTCGCGTACGCCACCACCTCCTCAAACGTCCGCAGCCCGCCGATCACCCGCCCGATGCCCGACCGCTCAAAATCCAGCGTCGCCGTCGACACGTACCAGCCCCGGTTCACCTCCCCGACCACCATGTTCGCCGGCACCCGCACGTCGTCGAAGAACACTTCGTTGAAGCCCGCCTGCCCGGTCATCTGCACCAGCGGGCGAACGGTAATCCCGGGAAGCTTCATATCCACGAGGAAGTAGGTGATGCCGCGGTGCTTCGGCGCATCCGGGTCCGTCCGCGCCAGCAGAATCATGTAGTCCGCCCGCTGCGCGTTCGAGGTCCAGATCTTCTGCCCGTTGATCACCCAGCAGTCGCCGTCGCGCACTGCCCGCGTCTGGAGCGAGGCAAGGTCCGAGCCCGAGCCCGGCTCACTGAACCCCTGGCACCAGGTCATCTCGTCCCGGGCGATTGCCGGCAGAAACTGTGCCTTCTGCTCCTCCGTCCCGAACAGGATCAGCGTCGGCCCCACCCGGTCGGCCCCCATCGTCTGGCCCGGGGCCCGGTGGTACGCCATCTCCTCGTTGTACACGAGCTGGCGCAGGTGAGGCGCCCCCTGTCCTCCGTACTCCTTCGGCCACGACATCGTCAGCCAGCCCCTCGCCGCCAGCTTCTTCGTGAACGACTCCCCCTCGCGCACCTTCGGCAGCTCCGCGCGGATGAACGCGCGGACCTCCTGCCGGAACGCCTCGTCCTCCGCGGAGAACCGGAACTCCATGGCGCACCCCTCGCCGCGTTTCGCGCACTCTACCGCGGCGGGGGAACCGGCGGTAGCCGCCCTACGCCTCCCCCCGCAGCCGCGGGTCCGATGCGCGGTTCGCCATCTCCAGCGCATCCTCCACCAGCGCGACTGTCCGCTCCCCGAAAGCCTCGAACCCCTCGCCCACGGTCTCCCCCTTCAGGTACCGCGCGTGGATGCCCTCCACAATGACCGCCAGCTTGTAGGTCGCGAACACCTCGTACCATTCGACCCGCGAAACGTCCCGTCCGCTCAGCCGGCCATACATCTCGACAATCTCGCGGCGCGTCGGGAACCCCGGGTAGGCCGTTGCCTTCGCCGCAATCCGGGCGTTCAGGAACCGCTCCGAATCGCCCACTTCGCCCCAGTACCCGAGGGTGTACCCGAGGTCCGTGAGCGGGTCCCCGAGCGTCGCCATCTCCCAGTCGAGCACAGCCACCACCCGGCCCGGGTCCTTCGGGTCGAGCATCATATTCCCGAGCCGGTAGTCCCCGTGCACGATCGTCGGCGCCGGCGATTCCGGTATGCTCGCCCGCAGCCGCCGGATCAGCTCATCGATCGCCGGCAGCTCCCGCGTCTTCGAGCGCTCCCACTGCTCGCTCCAGCGCCGCACCTGCCGCTCGAGGTATCCCTGCGGCCGCCCGAAATCGCCGAGCCCCACCGCCTCGTAGTCGATGGCGTGCAGCTGCACCAGCGTCTCCACCAGCGCCCGCGCAATCTTCTGCCGCTCCTCCGCCGTCTCCGCATACCCCGGCGGCAAATCCTCCCCGATGACCACGCCCTCCCGGTACTCCATCACGTAGAACGGGTATTCGTTCACCGAAGGGTCCTCGCACAGCGCGATTGGCGGCGGCGCCGGGAATCCCGCCCGCTGCATCGCTGTCAGCACCCGGAACTCCCGCACCATGTCGTGCGCCGTCGGCAGCACATGCCCCAGCGGCGGCCGCCGCAGCACCCAGGTATGGCCGTCGCCCTCCACCCGGTACGTCAGGTTCGAGCGCCCGCCGCTGATCAGCGTAAAGCGCAGCGGCACGTCGCCCCCGGGCACGTGCTCCGCAAAGAACTTCGAGACCGCCTCGTAGCGGATCCCCGCCGGTACCTCGTTCGTCATTTCGTTCCTCATCGAACCGGAAAGTATACGCCCCGGCTCCTTGCGCCGAAGCCGCAGAAGGGCGAAGATCGCAAAGCTCGAAAACCTCGTAGATCTGCCTGATGACCGATCATTTGGAAGGTTTGGATCGTTTGGTCGTCTGCTCGTGGGACACCACCTCCTGCGACGCAGCCGCCTTCGACCTCGCCTGCGCTGAGGCCCTCGCCCACGACGCATCCCTCATCGTCACCTGCCAGCGCATCGAGGCCGTCGCTCTCGCACCCTGCCCTCTCGGCTGCGCCGCCAGCCGCACCGGCCGCGACGCCTTCCGCTACCTCACTGCCCTCGCCGCCGGCCTCCACTCCATCGCCCTCGGCGAACACGAAATCCTCGGGCAGGTCCGCCGCGCCGCCGATGCTGCCCCGCCGCCGCTTGCCGCTGTCTTCGCCCGCGCCATCGCCGCCGCCCGCGCCTTCCGCAAGCGCCACCCCAGCGATGCCGATTCCGGCTCCCTCCTCCGCCTCGCCCTCCGCCGCCTCCCGGTCCCGGCCTCGCTCCTCATCGTCGGCTCCGGGCCCACCGCCGCCGCCGTCTGCCGCACCGCCCGCGACCTCGCCATTCCGCAGGTGACCGTGGTTTCCCGCACCGCCCCGGCCTGGCTCCGCGGCCGCGCCTCCGCCTGGCAGCCGCTCGACCGCCTCCCCGCGCTCCCCCCGCACGACCTCGCCGTCGTCGCCCTCGGCGGCGATGCCCCCGTCCTCCAGCCCGCCGACCTCCCCGCTGCCGCCGTCCTCGACCTCTCCACCCCCCGCCGCACCGACCCCGCCGACCCCCGCGTCACCGACCTCCGCGCCCTGCGCGAACTCGCCGGCTTCGAAGGCCGCGCACCCCTCTTCGCTGAACTCGACAACGACATCGACCGCGTCCTCGCCCACTGGTCCGAAGATGCCGCCTCCCCCGTCGGCCGCTTCCGCCGCGCCGTCGAGCTCCGCCGCCGCGCCGACCTCGAACGCATCGCCCGACGCCACCCCGAAATTCCCCGCCACGTTCTCGAAACCATCACCCGCAGCCTCGTCGCCCACATCCTCCACGAGCCGTCGGAGCGCCTCCGCGCCCTCGACCCTGCCACCGCCAGCATCGTCGCCGCCATCTTCGAACCCGCGGAGCAGCCATGACCGCCACATCCGTCCTCAGCACCGCCCACCCCGAGACCGCCCGCATCCTCGCCGTCGCCGAAGACGGCCTCGCCGGCTTCCACGAACGCCCCTTCGCCGCCATCGCCGAACGCGCCGGCCTCCCCGAGCAGCTCGTCATTGAACGCATCCGCGACCTCCTCGAAGCCGGCGTCGTCCGCCGCGTCCGCCAGACCCTCAATACCGGCAGCCTCGCCCACGGCGCCCTCGTCGCGTGGAAGGTCCCCGCCGATGCGCTCCACGACGCCTTCGATACCCTCTTCCGCGACGACCCCTTCTCCGGCCACGTCGTCATCCGCTCCACCGACTCCTCCCTGCCCGGAGCCGCCTTCCGGCTCTGGACCACCGTCAAGGTGCCGCAGGGCTTCTCCCTTGAACGCCACGTGGCGTATATAGCCCGCGTCATCGGCGCCGAAGCGTGGCGGGTCATGCCCGCGCGCTGCCTCTTCGCCCTCGGCGTCGGTCATGTCCGCCGCCGCAGCCTCGAACCGGGCGCCCGCGCCGATGCCCCCGCACAGCCCCAGTTCCCCCAACTGACCCGGCTCACCGCCGCCGAATGGCAGGCCCTCGCCGCCCTCAAGGAGCCGCTCGAGCCCGGCGAACTCCTCCCCGAGCCGTGGCGCGCCCGCGCCGATCGGTTCGGCCTCCCGTACGAAGCCTTCCTCGAAGCGGTCCGCGGCCTCGAAGCGAAAGGCCTCATCGCCCGCTTCTCCACCTTCCTCGAACACGTCAAAGAACTCCCCACCGGCGAACGGGTCACCCGCTACAACGCCCTCTTCCACTGGGCCGTCGAACCCGGCCGCGAACTCGAAGCCGGCGCCGAAGTCGGCCGCCACCACATCATCACCCACGCCTACTGGCGCGAGGCCGGCCCCGAATTCGGCAACGTCAACATCATGGCCGTCGCCCACGGCACCGAAAAGGCCGCCCTCCTCGCCCACAAGGCCGCCATCGACGCCCACCTCGCCGAAGCCGGCATCCCCGTCGCCTACACCACCCAGTTCTGGGGCGGCCGCTCCGAAATCAAGCCCTCCGAAATCCTCCCCTCTGCCTACGAAACCTTCTGCCGCGAACGCGGCATCGACCCCGACACCATGCGCGAGGACGCCTGACCATGCAGTATCGACCCCTCAACGGCACACCCCTCACCCTCTCCGCCGTCGGCTTCGGCGTCTGGACCGTCGGAACCACCTGGTGGGGCGTCACCGACCGCCAGGAGGGCATCCGCCTCCTCCGCCTCGCCTTCGACCTCGGCATCACCTTCTTCGATACCGGCAACACCTACGCCGACGGCGCCGCCGAGACCATCCTCGCCGACGCCCTCGGCCATCGCCGCTCCGACATCGTCATCGCCACCAAGTTCGGGTACGACCTCTCCGTCCCGCCCCGCCCGAACCAGCAGGAGCGCCCGCACGACTGGTCACCCGCCCACATGCGCCGCTCCCTCGAAGACTCCCTCCGCCGCCTCCGCACCGGCTGGATCGACTACTACCAGCTCCACAACCCCCGCATCGACGCCATCCAGCGCGACGACCTCCTCGCCGCCCTCGAAGACGCCCGCCGCGAGGGGCTCATCCGCGCCTACGGCGTCGCCCTCGGCCCCGCCATTGATATGCGCCAGGCCGATGAGGGCATCGCCGCCGTCCGTCGCGGCATGCCCGCCCAGCTCATCTACAACATCCTCGAGCAGGAGCTCGGCGAAGCGATCTTCCCCGTCGCCCGCGAATGCGGCGTCGGCACGCTCGCCCGCGTCCCCCACGCCTCCGGCCTGCTCGATGGCACCGCAACCCGCACCACCGAATTCCCGCCTGGCGACCACCGCCGCTGGCGCATCGATACCCCCGAAAAGCGCGCCGCTTGGGAAGAGGGCATCCGCCGCGCCGGCACCCTCGCCTTCCTCGCCCGCGATGGCCGCACCCTCGGCCAGGCCGCCATCCAGTTCATCCTCCGCGAGCCCTCCATCGGCGCCGTCATCCCCAACATCTACGACGAGGCCGGCCTCCGCGAGTTCGCCGCAGCCTGCGAAGCCCCGCCGCTCACCGACGCCGAGTACGACGCCATCCAGCGCCTCCGCGCCGCCGGATACCCCGAACCCGAAGGAGCCCCCGCATGACCGCCGAACCCGCCGCCCAGCCCGCCCGCCCGCGCGGCCCCATGGTCGAACTCGACCCCTCCGGCCGCGTCAACCCGAAGGAGCCCGACCGCGCCCGCCGCCAGTTCCTCAACTACGCCTTCTTCCGCATCGACCCCGCCTTCCGCCGCCTCCCCCGCGAAGAGCGCTGCGCCCTCCACCGCGAATACGTCGAGGTCCTCCGCCGCTGGGCCGGCCGCGACGATGTCATCCTCCGCACCTACACCCTCGAAGGCCTCCGTGCCGACTGCGACTTCATGCTCTGGCGCATCGCCCACGACGTCCGCCGCTTCAACGAGATGCAGCGCGACCTCAACGCCACCGGCATGGCCGGCTGGCTCAGCCCCGCCTACAGCTTCCTCTCCCTCCAGAAGCGCTCCCAGTACGTTAACCGCATTGAAGGCTCCGGGCAGGGCGTCGAGCTCCTCCCCGGCGAAGGCCAGTTCCTCTTCGTCTATCCTTTCGTCAAAACTCGCGCCTGGTACGCCCTCAGCCCCCACGCCCGCCAGGGCATGATGGACGAGCACATCCACGTCTCCGCCCCCTTCAAAGGCGTCCGCCTCAACACCAGCTACAGCTACGGCATCGACGACCAGGAGTTCGTCGTCGCCTTCGATTCCGACTACCCCCAGGAGTTCGTCGACCTCGTCGGCCGCCTCCGCTTCACCGAAGCCTCCCTCTACACCCAGCGCGACACGCCCATGTTCACCTGCCTCAAGACCACGCCCGAGAACATCTTCACCCCCTGACCCCGGCGTCCCTCCGCCAGCGCCTTCGACTCGACATGTCACAATGAACACCATGCCGAACCTCACAGGCCACGCCTGGCTCGTCGGCGCCGGCCCCGGCGACCCCGGCCTCCTCACCCTCGCCGCCCGCGACGCCCTCCAGCAGGCCGACGTCGTCCTCTACGACGCGCTCATCGGCCCCGAGGTGCTCCGCTTCGCCCGCCCCGGGGCCGAGCTCGTGCCCGTCGGTAAGCGCGCCGGCGCCCACGCGATGCCCCAGGAGGAGATCAACCGCCTCCTCGTCGCCCGCACCGGCGAAGGCCGCCGCGTCGTCCGCCTCAAGGGCGGCGACCCCTTCGTCTTCGGCCGCGGCGGCGAAGAAGCCCTCGCCCTCCGTGCCGCCGGCCTCCCCTTTACCGTCATCCCCGGCGTCACCTCCGCCGTCGCCGTCCCCGCCGCCGCCGGCATCCCCGTCACCCACCGCGGCCTCGCGACTCGCTTTACCGTCATCACCGCCGCCGACCGCGCCGGCGCGGTCCCCGCTGACCTCCCCGGGCCCGCTGCCGCCGGCACCCTCGTCATCCTCATGGGTGCGGCCGCTCTCCCCGCCCTCGTCGAACGCCTCCTCGCCGCCGGCTGGGACCCGGATACCCCCGCGGCCTCGATCGCGAACGGCACCCTCCCCGGGCAGCAGGTCGTCACCGCGCCCCTCGCCGGCATCGCACTCGCGGCGTCGTGCCTCCCCACGCCCCTCATCACCGTCGTCGGCCCGGTGGCCGCCCTCGCCGAACAGCTCGGCCCCGGCCGGTTTGGACCGCTTGTCGGCCGTTCCGTCGTGGTCACCCGCTCGCGCACGCAGTCGTCAACGCTCAGCGAGGCGCTTCGCAACCTCGGTGCCACGGTGATCGAAGCGCCCGCCATCGCCATCCGCCTCCACCCCGAGCGCATCCTCGCCGATGAGCGCTGCGCCAGCCGCTGGGACTGGGTCGTGTTCACCAGCCAGAACGCTGTCGCCGCCGTCTTCGACGCGTTCGACGCCGCCGGCCTCGATGCCCGCGCCTTCGGCACCACCCGCATCGCTGCCGTCGGCGATGCCACCGCTGCCGCCCTCCGCGCCCGTGCCATCCGCCCCGACTTCCTCCCCTCACGCGCCACCTCGGCCGCCCTCGCCGACGAACTCCCCCGCGTGCGGGGCGCCCGGGTCTTCCTCCCCATCTCCTCCCTCGCCGGTCCCGAGCTCGAAGACGCCCTCCGTGCCCGCGGCGCTCACGTCGAACGGGTGGACGCCTATGACACCATCCCCGAAACGCTCGACCCGGCCACCATCGCCCGGGTGCAGGCCGCCGACGCCATCACCTTCACCAGCGCCTCCACGGCCCGCTTCCTCCGCCAGGCCCTCGCCGAGACCGTCCTCGCCCCGGAAGTCCGCCTCGTGAGCATCGGCCCCGCCACCTCTGCCGCCGTCCGCGCCGCCTTCGGCCGCGTCGACGCCGAGGCCCCCGAGCCCTCCATCCCCGCCCTCGTCGGCGCCGTCCTGGAGGTCCTTGCATGAGCATCCTGGTCGAACTCCTCCCCGGGGCCGGGCCCGTCCTCGTCATCGGCGGCGGTACCGTCGCCCGGCGCAAGGTCCAGGCCCTCGTTGACGGGGGCTTCACCGTCGTCGTCATCGCCCCCGAGGTCGACCCGGCCATCGCCGCACTCGACACCGTGACCTGCATCCGTCGGCCCTTCGTTCACGTCGATGTCGATGCCCGCCCGTGGGCGCTCGTCCTCGCCTGTACCGCGGACCGCGAGGTCAACCGCACCGTCGGCGAGCTCGCCCGCGCCCGCCACATCCCCGTCCTTGTCGCCGACGCCCGCGCCGAGAGCACCATCGCCTTCCCCGCCCTTCACCGCGACGGCGACCTCCTCGTCGGCGTCTCCACCTCGGGCGCCGACCCGGCGCTTGCCGCCCGCCTCCGCGATTCGGTCGCCGAAGCCCTCGGCCCCGGCCGCGCCGCGGAGGTCGCCGCCGCCCGCGCCGCCCGCGCCGCCCGCCGCACTACGGAGCCCAACGCATGACCCACCTCATCCTCGCCGGCCACGGCTCCCACCTCAACGCAGATTCGAGCGAGCCCTTCCACCGCCTCGCCGCCGCCCTCCGCACCTCCGGCGACTTCGATGCCGTCTCCGTCGCCCTCTGGAAGGAGGAGCCGTCCCTCGCCCTCGCCCTCGACGCCGTCACCGACCCCGAGGTCGTCGTCGTCCCCATCTTCATCTCCACCGGCTACTTCACCCGCACGGTCGTGCCCCGCGAAATGCGCCTCGACGGTCCGCTGACCCGCCGCGCCGGCCAGCGGATCCGCTATACCCCGCCCGTCGGCACCCATCCGCGCCTCGCCGACGTCATCATCGAACGCGCCCGCGAAGCCGGCGCCGGCCCGGCTGACGCCCTCGTCGTCCTCGGCCACGGCACCCGCCGCGACTCCCAGTCCGAGAAGAACGTCTACGCCATGGCCGACCTCGTCGCCCGGCGCGCCCTCTTCGCCGAGTGCGGCGTCGCCTTCATCGACCAGGAGCCCGGCATGCTCACCATGCTCGAACGGTTCCGCGCCGACCGCCTCTTCGTCGTCCCGCTCTTCATCGCTGAAGGCTGGCACGTCGGCGAGACTATCCCCGCCGACCTCGCCCTCGACGGCCCCGAGACCCGCCGCGGCGGCCGCGTCGTCCACTACACCCCGCCAGTCGGCACCCACCCCGCCCTCGCCGCGGTCGTCCGCGAACTCGCCCGCGAGGCCCTCACCGCCTTCCCCCCTTCCGCCGCCTCCGCTCGCCCCGCCCGGCCTGCCCCCGCCCCGCTGCCCCGCGTCATCGGCGAACTCCGCATTGAGGACGGCCGGGTCTGCGGACCCGGCGAACCCGTCCGCGAACTCCCGCCCGACCCCGAAGCGGTCCGCCGCCACGTCCGCATCGGCGAAGATGGCCGCTACCGGCCGCTCCCCGGCGCACGCGGCCTCCCCGGCGGCTGGTTCGTCCGCACCGGCGAGGACTGCACCGCGGAAGCCGTCGTCGAAGCCGTCTACCCCCTCGCCACCGTCCACGAGCGGCAGGCCCGCGCCGGCGAACTCCGCATCGTCCCCCTCGACGAGGTCCTCGAACGCCAGTCCGGCCGCTACGAGAGCGCCCGCTCCCTCTCCGGGCGCGGCCGCCGCGTCCTCCGCGACATCCTCTGCGGCCGCTGCATCCGCACCCCCGCCTGGCCCCTCTCCTCCCTCCCCGCTCCCGGCTCCCCGCTCCCGGCTCCCGGCTCCCCGCCCTGCCCCGAGGCCTGCAGCGTCTTCGTCGCCCTCGCCCGCGAGGCCGCCGCCTGGGAGCGCGACGGCGCCGAGCCCGCCCCCGTCGACCCCGCCATCCCCTTCGCCGCCTTCGAAGAGCCCGGCAACGAAATCCGCGAAGCCGTCCTCGCCGCTATCCTCGAACCGGCACACCCCGGAGCCCCCGCATGACCAACCAGTCGATCCGTGAAGCCGCCGCCGGCCTCTTCCCCGGCGGCGTCAACAGCCCCGTCCGCTCCTACCGCTCCGTCGGCGGCGACCCCCTCCCCATCGTCCGCGGCGCCGGCCCGTACGTCTTCGACGCCGACGGCGCCCGCTACATCGACTACGTCGGCGGCTTCGGGCCCGCTATCCTCGGCCACGCCCGCCCCGAAGTGACTCGCGCCATCGCCGAGGCCGCCGCCGATGGGCTCGCCTTCGGCGCGCTCGGCCCGCGGGAGGTCGAGCTCGCCGCTGTCATCCGCGACGCCACCGGCCTCGAACGCCTCCGCTTCCTCAACTCCGGCACCGAGGCGACCATGACGGCCATCCGCATCGCCCGCGCCGCCACCGGCCGCGACCTGGTGGTCAAGTTCGACGGCTGCTACCACGGCCACAGCGACGGCCTCCTCGTCCGGGCCGGGAGCGGCGTCGCCACCCTCGGCATGAGCGATTCCGCCGGCGTCCCCCAGGCCGTCGCTGGCCTCACCGCCGTCCTCCCCTACAACGATCCGGCCGCCCTCATCCGCTGGTTCGATGCCCACCCTGCCGATACCGCCGCCGTCATCGTCGAGAGCATCCCGGCAAACGTCGGCATCCTCGCGCCGGACCCCGAATTCCTCCAGGTGCTCCAGGCCGTCCCCCGCGCGCACGGCGCCCTCCTCATCGCCGACGAAATCATCACCGGCTTCCGGCTCGCCCGCGGCCTCTCCGGGGTCCTCCCCGCAGCCGACCTCGTGACCCTCGGGAAGATCATCGGCGGCGGGCTCCCCATCGGCGCCATCGGCGGCCCCGCGCGCCTGCTCGGCCTCCTCGCGCCCGAAGGCCCCGTTTACCAGGCCGGCACCTTCAGCGCCAACCCCGCCGTCATGGCTGCCGGGCTCGCCACCCTGCAGCTGCTCACACCCGCCGCCTACCAGCGGCTCGAACAGGTCGCCCGCCACCTCGAAAACGGCCTGCGCACGGCCATCCGCCGCGCCGAGGCCCCGGCCAGCGTCGTCCGCTACGGCTCCATGCTCTCCCTCTTCTTCCGCCCCGAACCCCCGCGTGACTACGCCCAGGCCCGCGAGGCCGATACCGCCGCCTTCGCCCGCTTTCACCGCGCCATGCGCGCGCGTGGTGTCCTCATCCCGCCCTCCCAGTTCGAAACCTGGTTCGTCTCCCTCGCCCACAACGAGCCCGAGATCGATGCCACCGTCTGCGCTGCTGCCGAAGCCCTCCGCGAGGCCTGCCCGGCATGACCGTCCTCCGCCTCGGCACGCGCGGCAGCCAGCTCGCCCTGGCCCAGGCGCGGCTCGTGGCCGACCGTCTCGAAGCCGCTGCCCCCGGCCTGGCGGTCGAGCTCGTCACCATCGCTACCGCCGGCGACCGCGACCAGTCCACCCCCCTCGCCGAAGGCGAACGCCCCGGCTGGTTCACCACCGCCATCCAGGAGGCCCTCCAGCGCGGCGAGGTCGACATCGCCGTCCACAGCCTCAAAGACCTGCCCACCCGCCGCCCCGGGGGGCTCGTCATCGCCGCCGTCCCGCTCCGCGAAGACCCCCGCGATGCCCTCGTCTCCCGCACCGGCGCCCCCCTCCGCGATCTCCCCCGCGGGTCAGTCGTCGGCACCGGTTCCCCCCGCCGCGAGGCCCAGCTCCGCGAACTCCGGCCCGACCTCGACATCCGCCCCATCCGCGGCAACGTCGAAACCCGCATCCGCAAAGTCCGCGATGGCGAGTACGATGCCGCCGTCGTCGCCCTCGCCGGGCTCCGCCGCCTCGGCCTCGAAACCGAAGCCGCCGAAATCTTCGGCCTCGAGGAGATGCTCCCCGCGCCCGGCCAGGGCGCCCTCGCCGTCGAATGCCGTGCCGACGATGCCCGCGCGCGCGACCTGCTCGCCCGGGTCGACGACCCCGCGGTCCGCCTCGCCGTCACCGCCGAGCGCAGCTTCCTCGCCGCCATCGAGGGCGGCTGCAGCTTCCCCGCCGCCGCCTACGCCGAGCATTTTGGCTCGACCCTCAAGCTCCACGCCCTGGTCGCGTCCGGCGGCCGGATCATCCGCTCGAAAATGGGCGGCCCCGCCGAAACCGCCGCCGGCCTCGGGCGCCAGCTCGCCGAAGATCTCCTCCAGCGCGCCGGCCTCCGGTAGCCCCCGCCCTGACTGCGCCGCTGCCCGCGCGTCGTGGTACAACGGAGCCATGCCCGCTCCGCGCCGCGACCTCCACGAGCTCAACCGCCTCGCCTGGAACGAAGCCACCCGCGCACACAACAGCCACAAGGGCGACCAGGCCCGCTTCTTTCGCGAGGGCGGCTCCACCCTCTTCCCGGAGGAGCTGGAACTCCTCGGCCCCCTCGAAGGGAAGCGGCTCGTCCACCTCCAGTGCAACGCCGGCCAGGATTCCCTCTCCCTCGCCCGGCTCGGCGCCCGCGTCACCGGCGTCGATATCTCCGACGAAGCCATCGCCTTCGCGTCCGAACTCTCCCGCGCCGCCGGCATCCCGGCCGACTTCGTCCGCGCCGATATCTACGACTGGTTCGACGCCGCCGCAGCGGCCGGCGAGCAGTTCGACCTCGCCTTCTCGTCCTACGGCGCCGTCTGCTGGCTCTCCGACCTCTCCGCCTGGGGCCGCGGCATCGCCGGCATCCTCGCGCCCGGCGGCGCCTTCGTCCTCGTCGAATTCCACCCTGTCGTCTGCATGTACGACGACGAACTCCGGCTGACCTGGCCCTACCGCGACCCCGAACCGGTCCTCGGCGACGGCGTCGGCGATTACGTCGCCGCCTCCCGCGAGGGGCTCGTCCCCTGGGGCTTCGAAGAAGGCGTCACCGGCTTCAAGAACCCCCACCGCGGCGCCGAATTTGCCCACGGCACCGCCGACGTCATCACGGCCCTCATCGAGGCCGGCCTCGTCCTCGAAGTCTTCCGCGAGTACGAGTACGCCAACGGCTGCCGCTTCTTCTCCTGCGCCGAAATGCGCGAAGGCCGCCGCTACTACCTCCCCGCCGGCGTGCCCGCCATCCCCCAGATGTACGCCGTCCGCGCCCGCAAGCCCGCCTGACCCGGCCCCCGTTCGACGTCGCGCCCGCTTTCCGGCACAATCCAGATTCCATGCAGCCGCCCCCGGTTTCCGAACGCGACCCCGGGTCGCTCGAGCGGTACCTCCTCTCCTTCCGCTGGCCCTTCCGCAACGAGGAGGTCCACCGCATCCTCGTCCAGGGCGGCCTCCCCCTCTGGCGCCAGGTCCTCCGCTTCGTCCCAAACCCGAAAGAGCGCGGCAAAGCCCTCGAGCTTGGCAGCCCGCCCTTCCACATCACCCTCCTCCTCCAGCGCTTCCGCAACTACGACCTCTTCCTCACCGGCTACGCCGCCGACGGCCGCCCGGAGCTCCGCCAGCAGCTCGAAAGCCCCGAATTCGGCGAAACGTACGAATTCGTCTGCACCTGCTTCAACGCCGAGGCCGATACCTTCCCCTACCCCGACAACACCTTCGACCTCGTCACCTGGTGCGAAGTCATCGAGCACCTCACCGAAAATCCCGTCCACACGCTCGCCGAGATCCACCGCGTCCTCAAACCGGGCGGCGCGCTCGTCATCTCCACCCCGAACGCCTCCCGCGCCGACTCCATCGCCAACTTCCTCGCCGGCCGCAACATCTACGACCCCTACCACCTCGGCGCCCCCCTCAAGGGCTCCCGCCACAGCCGCGAGTACACCCTCGCCGAGCTCACTGGCCTCCTCGAGGGGTGCGGCTACACCATCGAGCGCGCCGCCGACATCGACATCTACCCCCCGGCCAGCCGCAACCGCCGCATCTTCCGCTGGCTCATGAACAACGTCGTCAGCCGCATCACGAAGGGCCACTACCGCTACCACCTCTTCGTCCGCGCCCGCAAAACCGAGGCCCCCTTCCGCTGGTACTTCCCGTCCTCCCTCTTCGATATGGGTCACCTCGCCTTCTACATGGCCCCGCGCGATCCCGAGGTCACCTTCGGCATCAATGAGGTGCCGCACATCGCCATGGGCTGGGGCGACCTCCAGCGCGACCCCTCCGGCCGCGAATATCGCCGCTCCGGGCAGGTCGGCGATATCTACCTCCTCGTCCGCGAACCCAGCACCGCCGCCACCGTCACCCTGGCCGGCGGCCGCGGCGAGGCACAGGCCTGGCACGATAACGGCGGCAACCTCGTCCTCCTCGGCGCGACCCGCTTCGACGCCCCGCCCGGGCGCTGGACCGACGTCACCATCCCCCTCTCCGCCGACTTCGAGCCCGGCAACCCCCTCCATATCCGGCTCGATACAGAGGCCGGCGTCGACGTCCACCGCGTAACAACGACATAACGCACCCGCGCCGGGTTAACGGCCCGCAATTGCTGACCCTTCGCGCCGTTTGCTACGATCCCGCAAAGGCAGGCCGGAGGCTCCGCCCGTGGGGGTAGATGGCATAGCCGTCCTGGTGCTGAACCAGAATTACGAGCCGCTCAACGTGTGCTCCGTCCGGCGCGCCATCGTCCTCGTCCTCCGCGGCAAAGCAGAAATCATCGAAACCGCCCGCGCCGTCCTCCACACCGCCCGCACCACGCTCGCCCTCCCCTCCGTCATCCGCCTCGTTCACATGGTCCGCCGCCCGCGCCCGAAGCTCCGCCTTACCCGCCGCGAAATCTTCCAGCGCGACGGCTGGCAGTGCGTCTACTGCGGCCGCCAGACCCGCGACCTCACCCTCGACCATGTCATCCCCCGCCACCGCGGAGGTCCCCACACCTGGGAGAACCTCGTCGCCGCCTGCCGCACCTGCAACCACCGCAAGGCCGGCCGCACCCCCCAGGAAGCCCGCATGACCCTCCTCCGCGAGCCCGCCGCGCCCCGCGTCAGCATCTACCACGCCTTCTACCCCTACCTCGAAAGCGAAGAAGCCTGGCGCAAGTTCATCCCCGGCTGGGACGACGCCGTCCTCGCCGCCGCCGGCTGACCGGCCGGTAAACGTCACTCGTCCGCAGCCGCGCCTCCGGTATCATCTCCGTTCGAATCTCCCCGGAGGTCAAACCGGTGAAGCCAACGGCACCCAACTGGCGCGAACTCGTCGCCGACAAACTCGTCTCCCCCGAAGAAGCCGTCGCCGTCGTCAAAGATGGCGACTGGGTCTGGACCGGCGGCTGGACGTCCGTCCCGCCTCAGCTCTGCGCTGCCCTTGCCGCCCGCGCCGGCCAGCTCAAGAACCTCACCATCGTCAACTTCCTCTCCCCCTTCAACTGGGACAGGCCCGAAGTCCTCGCAAACTGGAAGGTCATCACCGGCTACTGCAGCCCCTTCGACCGCAAGGCCGCCCGCGAAGGCCGCATCGAATACGTCCCCGTCTCCCGCTTCCGCGAAGGCAAAATGCCGCCCGGCCTCGACCGCCTCGATGTCGCCCTCATCCCCATCTCCCCGCCCGATGAAGACGGCTGGTGCTCCTTCGGCTCCGGCGTTTTCTTCGGCCCCACCGTCTCCGGCATCGCAACCACCCTCATCGGCGAAATCCACGAGAACTTCATCCGCACCGGCGGCGGCAACCGCATCCACATCGACCGCTTCGCCCGCGTCTGCGAGTACACCCTCCCGCCCGCCGCAGCCCCCATTCCCCCGCGCACCGAAGAAACCGAGCTCGCCGCCAACGTCATCTGCACCCTCGTCGCCAACGAAATCGTCTACGACGGCGCCACCCTCCAGTTCGGCATCGGCGATGTCTCGGCCGCCCTGCCCGTCTTCCTTGAGGAGAAGCACGACCTCGGCGTCCATACCGAACTCCTCCCCGGCGGCATCCCCGACCTCGTCGAAAAGGGCGTCATCACCGGCAAATACAAGCCCCACCACGTCGGCAAGGTCGTCGCCAGCGCCCTCGGCCAGGTTCCGCCCGAGGACCTCGCCCGCATCAACGGCAACGACACCTACGAGCTCTACGACTTCACCCATACCGACGACATCCGCCTCCTCCTCCAGATCGAGAACTTCATCGCCGTCAACAACGCCCTCGCCGTCGACCTCACCGGCAACGTCTCCTCCGAGACCCAGGGCAACCTCGTCTACTCCGGCACTGGCGGCCAGGCCGTCTTCGCCATCGGCGCCTCCACCGCCGCCAACGGTTCCGTCATCGTCCTCCCCTCCAGCTCGCTCATCGGCGATACCCGCCACACCCGCATCGTCGGCGGCCACCCGCCTGGAACGGTTGTCACCGTCCACCGCGGCTTCGTCGACTACGTCGTCACCGAACAGGGCATCGCGAAGCTTACCGGCAAGTCCATCCGCGAACGCATCAACGAGATGATCTCCATCGCCCATCCCGACTTCCGCGGCGAACTCAAGAAGGAGGCCCAGCGCCTCTACGGCATCACCGTCTAGCAGCCCGCAGCTCCTCCCGCCCCCTGAGCGCCCGCCGTGCCCGCCGCCGGCGGGCGCTTCCCGTTCCCGCAGGCCCCTGCCGCACCGGGCTATACTCGCCTCCCACGGAGGCAGCAGCATGAACGACTACCGCACCATCCTCTACGAAGTCGAACGCGGCCGGGCGCGCATCACCCTCAACCGCCCCGAAAAGCTCAACGCCCTCAGCCTCGAACTCCAGCAGGAGCTCCACGACGCCCTCTGGGAGGCCGACAACGACACCCGCGTCCACGCCGTCATCATCCGCGGCGCCGGCCGCGCCTTCTCCGCCGGCTACGACCTCACCCCCCTCGGCAACCGCCGCCCTGCGCCCGAGGGCGACCACTACACCTCCGTGTACCGCGGCGCACGCACCTTCGACGACGACGCCTGGCAGCTCGAGCGCGCCCAGCGCCTCCGCATGGCGATCTTCGACATGCACAAGCCCGTCGTCGCCCAGGTCCATGGCTACTGCCTCGCCGGCGGTACCGATATCGCCTTCCTCTGCGACATCGTCATCGCCGCCGAAGACGCCGTCATCGGCTTCCCGCCCGCCCGCGCCATGGGCTCCCTCCCCAACCAGATGTGGGTTTACCACTGCGGCCCCCAGTGGACGAAGCGCCTCTTCCTCACCGGCGACACCATCACCGGCGCGGAGGCCGCCAAGATCGGCCTCGTCCTCAAGGCCGTCCCCGCGAATCTCCTCGCCCAGGAGGTTGAAGGCCTCGTCGACCGCATGGCCATGATCGACACCGACCTCCTCTCCGCCAACAAGCGGATCGTCAACCTTGCCCTCGAACTCATGGGCGCCCGCACCATGCAGCGCCTCGGCGCGGAGAACGACGCGCGCGCCCACCTCGCACCCTCCGTCCGCGAATTCGGCCGCATCGCCGCCGAGCAGGGCCTCAAGGCTGCCCTCCACTGGCGCGACGCGAAGTTCGGCGACGGCCGCGCCCGCGTCGAGGGCCCCGAAATCCGCGACGAGCACGGCCGCCTGGTCTGACCGCGACGCCGCCCTGCGGTACCATCCCACCGTGTACCCCGACGACGATGACGACCGCATCCCCCTCGGCCCGCCCGCCGATGACCGCGACCTCGGCCCCGACGAGCGCGACCGCGACCTGATGGACGGCACCTGGGAGCAGCAGTACTACAGCGGCCAGCTCCGCACCCGCGACTGGAACACCATCGCCCTCGGCATCGCCATCCTCGTCGTCCTCGCCCTCGTCCTGCCGATGCTCCTGGTGGTGTTCCGGTGAACCGCCCGGTCGCCCTCGTCGGCCCCGGCGGCCCGCCGCTCCGCGGCCTCGCGCTTGCCCTGGCCGAAGCTGCCCGCCCCATCGGCCTCACCACCCTCGCGCCCGCCCGGGACCACGAATTCGCGACCGCCAGTATCGCCAACGAACTCTGGGCCCTCGGCGCCGACCACCTCCACCGCGTCCTCGACGCCGCCGACCCCGCCGCCCTCGGCGCGTTCCTCGCCGAGCTCGAAGACCGCTTCGGCCCGCTCGCAGCGCTCGCCGTCGACCCCGGCCCGCTCCCGGACATCCCCTTCGACGAGTTCTCCATCGACGAGTGGCTCCCCCTCGCCCGCGAACGGCTCGGCGCAACGCTGGTCGCTATCCGCTGCGCGGCACCGCTCCTCGAACGTGCCGGCGGCGGCCCGGTTGCCATCGTCCGCCACCCGGCCCCTGCCACCGCCGCCCCGGCGCTGATCGACGCCGCCCTCGCCCAGCTGCCTGCCGCCCTGGAGGCCGAGCTGGCCGGGCGCCCGCTCCGCCCGGCCGCCCTCGACGCAGCCGGCGACCTCGCCGCCGCCTTCCTCTCCCTTCTCCCCTGAACCTGCCCCGCAGCCGCCGGTCTCCCGCGGCGCCCGCAGTGCCGCTGTGCCATCCTTCTTGCGTGCAAAGTCAAGTGAAAGATAAATTTTCTTAAGTAAGGTATTGACTTTCCTCCTCGCGAAAGCAAGAATGGCACCCTGGGGCCGCTGCCCCCGGGAGACCCGCCATGTTCGACCTCAACCCCTGGTTCGTCGCCGCCTTCAGCGACCACTTCGTCGCCAGCCGCCGCGCCTCGGCGGCGCGCTACCGCCTTGGGCGCCCGGGGCCCCTGCCCGCTATGATCGCCCGGTGCGCCGCCGCACTCCGCCGGGCTGCCGCCGCCCTCGACGCCTGGGCAGCCGGCAGCCCCGCCGAGCTCCCCGACCCCTTCCCGCTCGGCGGCCGCGGCGCCCGCTGAAAACCCCTGCCTAGGACATTCCCATGGCTCGACTGATCGGCGCCTGCCCCAGCTGCGACAGCCCCATGATCGTCCGCCGCCTCGAATGCCCCGAATGCGGCACAGGCGTCGATGGCCACTTCGATGCCGGCCCCCTCGCCCGCCTCAACCGCGAACAGCTCGCCTTCGTCGAAACCTTCCTCCGCGCACGCGGCAAAATTAAGGACGTCGAAGAAGAGCTCGGCATCTCCTACCCCACCGTCGTCGCACGGCTCAACGACGTCCTCGTCGCCCTCGGCTTCGAAACCGGCGAAGACCCCCGCGACGCCGAGCGCCGCCAGCGCATCCTCGACGAACTCGCCGCCGGGCGCATCTCCGCCGCCGAGGCCGCCGAACAGCTCCGCGCCCTGGCCGCCCGCGATGGCTGACACCGACCCCGAAATCCGCCGCCTGCATGAAGAGGCCCGCCGTGCCCGCGAGGCCGCCGAGCGCCTGCGCCGCGAAGCAAAGGCCGAGGCGGAGCGACTGAAGGCCGAGGCCCGCCGCGCCCGCGACGAGGCCCGCCGCCAGCGCGACGCCGCGCGCGCCGAACGCCGCGGCACCGCCGACCCCGCCGATGGCGCCGGCGCGGCCCGCGTCGAGCGCCCCCTCCCGCCGCTCGAGGGCATCGGCCGCCTCGAAATCGACAGCACCGCCGGCAGGCTCACCGTCCGCACCTGCATCGAGGGCGAAACTCCAGCCGTCGCCGCTGCAGCCAGCCGCTCCGCCCCTGAGGTCGCCATCGAACGCGACGGCGATACCCTCCGCATCCACATCCGCGTTGCCCGCGGCTGGCTCTTCCGCCGGCGCCAGGGCGCCACCGCCCTCGTCCGCCTCCCCGCCCACAATTTCCGCGCGCTCCGCATCGCCAACGGCTACGGCGAAATCGAAGTCGCCGGCCTCTCCGCCGATTCGATCCGGCTCAGCACCGGCGCCGGGACCGTCACCGCCGTCCAGCTCACGGGCGACCTCGATGTCAGCGTCGGCGCCGGCCGCATCAGCATCCTTGCCCATGAGGGCACCGCCAGCGCCCAGTCCGGCACCGGCGATATCACCCTCGACCTCGCAGCTGTCCGCCCCGGCCGCTACCGCGTCGATGTCGGCCTCGGCCGCGCCGAGGTCCGCATCCCCCCGGGTGCCGAGGTCGAAATCCGCGCTGCCTCCGGCCTCGGCAAGTCCGCCATTGAGGTGCCCTCTGTCCCGGGCGCGCCGGCCGTCATCAGCGTCAACAGCGGTATCGGCGAGGCCGCCGTCCGCTGGCGCGTCCCCGGCGAACCCCCGCCCGCGCGGCCCGCCCGCCCCGGCCCCCTGCCCGCGCCGCCGACCGCCGCCGCGAAGCCGAAGAGCTCCGCGTCCTCCAGCTCCTCGAACAGGGCCGCATCACCCCCCAGGAAGCCGCCGACCTCATCGCCGCGCTCCGCGGCGCCCCCGGCCCGGCCTTCGCCGACGAGCCCCCGGCCCCCTAGAGCCCCGGGATATGCTCGTGCCGCCCCAGGTAGCCGAGCTCCGTTGCCCGCCGCGCGAGCTCCTCCCGGAACTTCGGGTGCGCGATCTCGATCAGCATCCGCGCCCGCTCCCGGATCGTCCGCCCGTGCAGGTTTCGCGCCCCGTACTCCGTCACCACCCAGTGCACGTCCCCCCGCGTCGTCACCACCCCGCTCCCCGCCGCCAGCTCAGGACAGATGCGCGACACCGTTCCGCCCTTCGCCGTCGAGGGCAGCGCAATAATGGGCACGCCGTGCTTCGCGCGCGCAGCGCCGCGGATAAAGTCCACCTGCCCCCCGATGCCGCTGTAGAACCGCGGCCCGATCGAATCCGCCACCACCTGCCCCGTCAGGTCCACGCTCAGCGCCGAGTTGATGGCCACCATCCGGTCCTGCGACGCAATCACGTCGACATCGTTCGTGTAGTCCACCGGGTGGAACTCCACCTCCGGGTTCCAGTCCACGAAGTCGTACAGCTCCTGGTTCCCGACCGCGAACGCCGAGACCACCTTCCCCCGGTCGCGCGTCTTCCGCGCCCCGTTGACCACCCCCGCCCGGATGAGCGGCAGGAGCGCCTGGGTGAACATCTCCGTGTGCACGCCAAGGTCGCGGTGCCCGGTCAGGTGCCGCAGCACCGCGCTCGGGATCGTCCCGATACCCATCTGCAGCGTCGACCCGTCCGCCACCAGCTCCGCAACGTGCCGGCCGATGTCCATCGCTTCCGGCCCCGGCTCTTCGAGCACCACCTGCGGCAGCTGCTCGTCCACCTCGATCGCCAGGTCGATGAAACTCGCGTCCAGGCTGTGCCCGAACGTCCGCGGCATCCGCGGGTTCACCTGTGCCACCACCGTCCGCGCATGGATCGCTGCCGCCATCGCGCAGTCGACCGACACCCCCAGCGTGCACCGGCCCTCCCGGTCCGGCGGGCTCACCTGGATAAACGCCACGTCCAGCGGCAGCGCCCCGCCGGGCTCGAACTGCCGCGGGATGTCCGAGAGAAAAATCGGCGTGTAGTCCGCCCGGCCCTCCTGCACCGCCTGCCGCACGTTCGGGCCGATGAAGAGGGCATTGTGCCGGAACCGCTCCTCCATGCCGGGCTCCGCGTACGGCGCCGGAGCGTCGGTGTGCAGGTGGACAATCTCCACGTCCCGCAGGTCCTGCCGGATCGCCACCAGCCCTTCGACCAGCACGCGCGGCGTACATACCCCGCCGTGCACGTACACCCGGTCGCCGTGCTGCACCACGCCGACCGCTTCGTCCAGTCCCACAATGCGCATGGCGCCCAGCCTCTCCCACATCACGTGAACGGCGCAACCCCCATGCGGGCGCGATCACGCCAGCCGTTCGTCCATTCCTGCCACACTTGTACCACATGCCCGGCGTCCTCTGGTTCCGCCGCGACCTCCGCCTCCACGACCACCCCGCCCTTCATGCCGCCATCGAAGCCGGCCCCGTCGCGCCCCTCTTCGTCCTCGACCAGCCGCTTCTCCGCGGGCGCTGGTCCTCCTCGAACCGCACCGCCTTCCTCCTCGCCTCGCTGCGTGAGCTCGACGCGGCCCTCAGCGAGCGCGGCGCCCGCCTCCACGTCCGTTTCGGCCGCCCGGCCGATGTCGTGCCTCGCTTCGCCGCCGAAATCGGCGCCTCGGACGTCTTCGTCTCACGTGACTACAGCCCGTACGCCCGCCGCCGCGATGCCGCCGTCGCCCGCGCCCTCGAGGCCGCCGGCATCCGCTTCCACGCCCGCCGCGGCACCCTCGTCCACGAGCCCGAAGACGTGCGCGGCGCAGCAGGGCAGCCCCTCTCGGTGTTCACCCCCTTCTTCCGCGCCTGGTCCGCGCTCCCGCTCCGCGCCGTGCTCCCCGCCCCCGGCCGCATCCCCTGCGCCGCCGCCGAACCGGGCCATATCCCGGGCCTCTCAGACCTCGGCCTGCCCCCGGCGGTCGATGCCCTGCCGCCCGCCGGCGAGGCCGCTGCCCGCGGCCGCCTCGAACGGTTCCTCGCCGGCCCGGTCTGCGCCTACGCCGCAACCCGCGACCGCCTCGACCTGGCCGGCACGTCCCGCATCAGCCAGGACCTCCACCTCGGCCTCCTCTCCCCGCTCGAGGTCGTAACCCGCGCCCGCGCCGCCCCCTGCGATGCCGGCAAGTTCATCGCCGAAGTCGCCTGGCGAGAGTTCTACCACCACATCCTCTGGCACCACCCCCGCGTCCTCCGCGAACCCTTCCAGCCGGCCTTCGCCGCTATCCCCTGGCGCGACGCCCCGGCCGACTTCGAAGCCTGGGCCGCCGGCCGCACCGGCTACCCCATCGTCGATGCCGCCATGCGCGAACTCCTCGCCACCGGCTACATGCACAACCGCGCCCGCATGATCGTCGCTTCCTTCCTCACCAAGGACCTGCTGCTCGACTGGCGGCTCGGCGAAGCCCACTTCATGCGCCACCTGGTCGATGGCGACGTCGCCAACAACGATGGCGGCTGGCAGTGGGCCGCCTCCGTCGGCACCGATGCCCAGCCCTACTTCCGCATCTTCAACCCGGTCGCCCAGTCGAAGAAGTTCGACCCCGAGGGCGCCTTCATCCGCCGCTGGCTCCCCGAGCTCCGCCGCGTTCCCGACCGCTACCTCCACGAGCCGTGGACCATGCCCGCCGATGTCCAGCACGCGGCCGGCTGCATCATCGGCCGCGACTACCCCGCGCCAATCATCGACCACCACGCCGCCCGCGCGCGCGCCCTCGCCGTCTTCGAAGCCGCCCGCCGCGCCGCTAGCTCGCCAGCCGGTCGATGAGGACCGTCCCCAGCCCGAGCAGCATCAGGAACCCCATCACGTCGGTAAACGTGGTCAGCCAGATCGAACTCGCCACCGCCGGGTCTCCGCCCAGCCGCTTGATCGTGAGCGGGATGATAGCGCCCATGACGCCCGCGATCAGGACGTTCAGGAGCAGCGCGACAAAGACGACCAGTCCCAGCCACGGGTTAAACGAGAGGATGAGCGCCAGCACTGCCGTCAGTGCCCCCGCCAGGATGCCGTGCACAACCCCGAACGCCAGCTCCTTCCGCAGCACCAGCAGCCAGTCCGATAGCTTCACGTCGCCCAGCGCAATCCCGCGCACGACCAGCGTCACCGCCTGTGTGCCCGTATTGCCCGCATGCCCGGCGATCACCGGCATGAACACCGCAAGCGTCGCCGCCCGCGCGATCGTCTCCTCGAACGGCCGCACGACCAGCGCGGCGAAAAACGCCGTCGCAAGGTTCACCAGCAGCCACGGCACCCGCCGCCGCACCGACCGCCACACCGGCGCCAGCACCGTCTCCGCCTCGTCGAGGCCGACCATCCGGTACATGTCCTCGGTCGCCTC
Organism: Tepidiforma thermophila; assembly: GCF_002563855.1. Taxonomy (NCBI): domain Bacteria; kingdom Bacillati; phylum Chloroflexota; class Tepidiformia; order Tepidiformales; family Tepidiformaceae; genus Tepidiforma; species Tepidiforma thermophila. Next base: position 57,998 of record NZ_PDJQ01000001.1, on the reverse strand, counting down.
TTCCTGGAGCACGTCGATCAGGTCGTCGGCAGTCATCACGCCTTCGAGCCGCCCCTCCGCATCCACCACCGGCACGGCCAGCAGGTTGTACTTCTGCAAAATCCGGGCCGCCTCCTCCTGGTCGGCGTCCGTCGTCACCGCGTGCACGTCCCGCTGGGTGATCTCCTTCAGCAGCGTCTTCGGCGACGACACCAGCAGGTCCCGGATCGACACCACGCCCTGCAGCACACGGTTGTCATCGACCACGTACAGGTAGTACGCCCGGTCCGCAGGCGGCCGCAGCACCCGCAGGTAGTCGATCGCCTGCTGCACCGTGATCCCTTCGTTCAGGGCCACGAAGCCGCGCGACATAATGCCGCCGGCCGACTCGTCCCCGTACTGCAGCAGCTCCGCGACTTCCTCGCCGCGGTCCATCTGCGCCAGCGTCTCCGCCTGCTCCTCCGGCTCCAGCTGCTGGATGACATCCGCCGCGACGTCGTCCTCCACCTCCTCCAGGACGGCCGGCAGGTCCTTCACGCCGACCCCCCGGATCAGCTCCTTCAGGTCGTCGTCCTCGACGTACTCGAAGAGGTCGGCCACCACGTCCGTCGGCAGGTGGTCGAGCAGCGCCACGCGCTCCTCTTCCGGGAGCTCGAGTACCAGTTCGGCAAGGTCAGCAGGGTGAAGGGACGTTACAAGCGCGACGAGTTTCGCCCACTCGCCGTTCGCCGCCAGCGCGCGTGCATCATCGAAAAGCTCCCGGACAGCCACGTCATCGGCCACGGAGGTGTCCTGCGTTGCGGAGGTTCGAGGCACGCGGGTGTGCGCACGTGCCGAACGTACGCCCCGCCTCCCGAAGGGTCAAACTGCATCCGTTAACACCCCGTTTGCCCGCAGTTTGCTCATCTGCCTACGCAGGTGAGCTATAATCCCGCCGATTGCGATCCGAGGAGGCGCCCGTGGCCCGCAACCGCATCCTCACCCTCGCAGCAGCGGCGCTCGGCCTTGCTGCCCTCGTCCCCATCGCCACCGCCATCGGCGACGACGCCCCCGGGGATTCCCGCATCGAATCCGCCACCGCCCTGACCACCACATTTACCTACCAGGGCCGCCTCGCCGACGGCGGCAGCCCCGCCAACGGCCCCTACGACCTCCGCTTCATCCTTTACGACGCCGAATCCGGCGGCGCCCAGGTCGGCGCTACCGTCACGAAGGACGACGTCCCCGTCGCCAACGGCCTCTTCACCGTCGACCTCGATTTCGGCCCCAACGCCTTCCGTGGCGACGCCCGCTGGATGGAGATCGCCGTCCGGCCCGGCACCTCGACCGGCACCTACACCGTCCTCTCGCCGCGGCAGCCGGTCAGCCCGGCGCCCTACGCTCTCTTCGCCGCGGCCGCGGGCAGCCTAAAGGTCCCCCTCACGGTCACCGGCACCTCCGCAGGCGTCCCGTTCACCACCGAGAACCTCGGCCTCGTCACCGTCAACCAGGAGGGCACCGGCATCGCCATCGCCGGCCTCCGCACAACGACCGACTCCGCGGCCTACCCCGCCGTCTACGGCTACAACGCCGGCGGCGGCGCCGCCATCCAGGGCGAAACGACCGCAACCAACGGCATCGGCGTCCAGGCCTTCGCCACCCAGGGCACCGCCGGTAAGTTCGTCGGCCAAACGGCCCTCGACCTCGATGGCGCCCTCAAAGTCTCCGGCAGCGCCCCCGCCGCCTTCGTCCACACCGTCACTACAGCGGGCGCCAGCAAGAACACCTGCGCCGGCTCCGACAAGGTCACCGTCCTCGACCATCCGCTCCTCAACGGCAAGCCGGACGCTATCGTCCTCATTACGCCCCGCGCCGACGTCCCTGGCGGTACCACCGGCCCGGTGGACATCGGCGTGAGCTACCGCGCAGCCGCGTCCGCCCCGTGCACAGGCGTCTCAAACCAGTGGGTTATCTACACGACCGCCATCGACTTCGTTGACGGCGCCACCTTCAACGTCCTGGTGATCAGCCAGTGAACGCCCGCCACGCCCGCCGCACGCTCGCCCTCGCTGCCGCCGCCTGCGTCAGCTTCGCAACCCTCGCAGCCGTCCTTGCGCAGGTCTCCTTCGGCTCCTACGAACTCTGGTGGCGCACCACCTCCGGCGGCGGCCGCTCGACCGGCGGCCCCTACGAACTCCGGGCCGCCATCGGCCAGCCCCTTGCCGGCACCTCGACCGGCGGGAGCTTCACCGTGGCGTCCGGGTTCCTCCCCGGCGGCGGCCAGGACAGGTACTACCGCTACCTGCCGCTGCTCGCGACCGACGGCACCAACTGAGTCCTTTCGCCGTCGCGATGCCCGGGGCCGCAGCCAGTGGGAGAGGCTGCGGCCCCGCCCGTTCCAGTCAGTGACGTCCCATCCCGGGCCGGAATCTGGCCTGCCGGGCCCCCGTCAGGCGTGCCCCGCCGCCGGCCACGAAATTACCGACGAGTACTGCCGCACCACCGGCGGCCAGGCCAGCCCCTCTCCGGCCCCGCAGTGCCGGGCCACCAGCTCCCGGAAGCGCGCCAGCTTCGCCTCGTACCCCTCCATGCCCGGCCGCACGTGGTACATCCATGCATACTCCGCAGCCACATCGTCGAGCGGCCGCGGCTCCCGCGGCTGCGGCGGCAGCGGCTCCACCCGCACCCGACGGCCCATCGCCAGCAGCACCGCCACCAGCTCCCGCAGCGCCGGCAGCTCGCAAAAGGGGCTGCCCCACAGCTCCTCCCACAGCGCTGCGACCGGGGTGTTCGGCGCACGATCGAACGCCACCACCGCGCAGGTCCGCCGCGCGTTCCGCTCCATCGCCGCCAGGAACCCCCCGACATCCTCGATGGCGTACAGCACGTTCGCCGCCAGCGCCACATCGCCTTCCGGCGCTGCGGCACCAGGGCCCGGCGGCCAGGCCATCTCCACGATCTCGATATTCGTCCGCCCCGCCTCCTGTGCCGCCTCAGCCAGCTGCGCCCGCATCGCGCGCGACGGCTCGACCGCAATCACCCGCGCCACCTTCGCCGCCAGCGGCACCGCAAACCGCCCGCCGCCAGCACCGATATCGAGCCAGGTATCATCGGGCTCAGCCAGCGCCAGCAGCGGCTCCAGCTCCGGGACCGGCATCCGCCCCGGCCGAAACGCTGCCGCGCGGGCGGCCCAGTAGTCCTGCCCCGGCCGCTCAGGGCCTTCGATCGACTGGATGTACGCCCGGTTGGCGGCGACCTGCGCGGCGTACGCCGCCAGTGCGTCCTCAGGCGTTGGCCTGAGCGTCACCGTCGCGGTCATTCCGGGGCCTCGCAGCGGCCCGCCGCAGTCCGTGCCCGGGTCGAGAGGGAAGGGAGAAAGCAATGGGGCGAGCGGTGGGATTCGAACCCACGATCTTCTGAGCCACAATCAGACGCGTTAACCACTACGCTACGCCCGCCATGGCGCACCTTAATCCTACCAGCCCCGGGCCGCGTCGCGCCAATCGTCCTGAGCCCACCATGGTCAGTAATTCGAAACGTTCAGCTCGTCCATGTGCCCGGTGACCGTGTAGATCACCCGCTCGCAGACGTTCGTGCACCGGTCTGCGATCCGCTCCAGGTTGTGGGCGGTCCACAGCAGGTAGGTATACCGCTGGATGGTCGAAGGGTCGGCAACCATCGCCCGGAACGCCTCCTCGTACACGCTATCCTGCAGTCGGTCCACCTCGTCGTCCGCGTGGCAGATCTGCCGCGCCGCCTCAACATCCTGGTCAATGTACGCCTTCAGCGAATCGCGGAGCATCGCCACCGCACGGTCGGCCATCGCGGGGATGTACCCAAGCTTTCGCGGCAGCGGCTCCGGCTCCATCATCGTGTTAATCCGCGCGATGCCCTCCGCGTGGTCGGCCATCCGCTCCAGGTCGGTGATGATATACAGCACGCTCACCAGCGCCCGCAGGTCGGTCGCCATCGGCTGCTGCGTCGCGATCACCGAAATCGTCCGCTCCTCGATCTCGAACCGCTTCCGGTTGATCCGGTCGTCGTCCGCGATGATCTGGCGCGACCACTCGACATCGCCATCGCGCAGCGACTCCATGGCGTCGAGGATGGCCTTCTCGGTCATCGAGCCGAGCGTCAGCACATCGTCCTGGAGCTGCCGGAGCTCCGACTTGAACAGGTCCCGTGTCATCCCCGCGCCCCTTCCTCGATGCCTTAGCCGAATCGGCCGCTGATGTAATCCTCGGTCCGCCGGTCCTTCGGAGTCGTAAAGAGTTCCTCAGTGGGGCCGTATTCTATCAGCTGGCCCGAGACCCGTTCGTCCGTCAGCATGAACGCCGTGTAATCGGAGACGCGCGCCGCCTGCTGCATATTGTGCGTCACGATGATGATCGTGTAGTCCTTCGCGAGCTCCCGCATCAGGTCCTCGATCTTCAGCGTCGCGATCGGGTCCAGCGCCGAACACGGCTCGTCCATCAGGATGATGTCCGGCGCCGTCGCAATCGCCCGCGCAATGCACAGCCGCTGCTGCTGCCCGCCCGAAAGCGCCAGCCCCGACTTGTTCAGGTCGTCCTTCACCTCGTCCCACAGCGCCGCCCGCCGGAGCGACTCCTCCACCAGCCGGTCCTTATCCCCCTTGAACCCGTTCACCTTCGCCCCGAACAGGATGTTCTCCTTGATCGACCGCGGGAACGGGTTCGGCTTCTGGAACACCATGCCGACCCGCCGGCGAACCTCCACCGGGTCCACCGACCTGTCGTAGATGTCCTGTCCGTCGAGGTAGACCTTCCCCTCGATCCGCACCCCCGGGATGAGGTCGTTCATCCGGTTGAAACAGCGCAGGAGCGTGCTCTTCCCGCAGCCGGAAGGCCCAATCAACGCCGTCACCTTGTTGCGCGGGATCTTGAACGAAACGTCGGTCAGCGCCTGCTTGTGCCCGTACCAGAGCGAAAGCCCCCGCACCTCGATCGTCGGGTTCGGAATGTCCTCCAGGATCGCGCCCTGGGTCGCGCCCTGCGGCCGGAGATGCTGCTCGGCCCCATCCCGGCCGAGAGCCGGCACCCGCGTCAGCGTCGTCGGCTGCGTCTGCTGTTCAGTCATCACGTCCTACCTCCTCGGCGCCTAGAACCGCCGCTGCAGCTTCTGCCGCAGGAAAATTGCCACGGAATTCATCAACAACAACACCACCAGCAGCACAATAATGCCCGCCGCGGCGACCCCCTGGAAATCCTGCTGCGGCCGCGACACCCAGTTGAAAATCTGGATCGGCAGCACCGTAAACCGGTCCAGCGGATTATCGGGCGTGAAGGGGACGTACGTCAGTGCGCCGATCGTAATCAGCGGCGCGCTTTCGCCAATCGCCCGGGAGGCGGCAAGGATGTTCCCGGTCAGGATGCCCGGCAGCGCGTACGGCAGCACGTGGTACCGGATCGTCTCCCACCGCGTCGCTCCCACCCCGTACGACGCATCCCGGATGCTCGGCGGTACCGCCCGCAGCGCCTCCTGGGTGGCCACCACGATGATCGGGAGGATGAGCAGCGCCATCGTCAGTGAACCCGCAAGCACGCTCCGTCCCAGCTCCATCCAGCGGACGAAGACCTGCAGCCCGAGCAGCCCGTAAATGATCGACGGCACCGCCGCCAGGTTCGAGATGTTGATCTGGATAAAGCTCTTCAGCTTCCCCTCCCGTGCGTACTCCTCCAGGTAGATCGCCGACATCACCCCGATCGGCAGCGCCAGCACGATGGTAAAGAACATCATGTACGCCGTGCCGTAAATCGCCGCCTTCGCCCCTGCCCGGTCCGGGAACCGCGAGTCGAAGCTCGTCAGAAATTGCCAGTCGAGCCACGGCAGGCCGGACACGAACGTATCGACCAGCAGCCACAGCAGCATCCCCAGGCCGACCGCAATGGCAACCAGCCCAATGCCCGTGAAAATGGCCCCCGTCACCTTCCGGAAGCCCAGCCGTGGCCGGAACTGCTCCCGCGCCGGGAATTGCTCCGCAGTCGTTACCGCCATCAGTCGTACACCTCACGGAATTTCCGCACGAACCAGAAGCTGAAGATGTTCATCACGAACGTCAGCACGAACAGCGTCGTCCCGACCGCGAACAGCGTGCGGTACTCAAGCGACCCGTACGGCGTGTCGCCAAGGCTCACCTGCACGATGTAGGTCGTCATCGTCATCACCGGCACCGTCGGGTCGAACGTGAACGTCGGATTCTGCCCGGCCGCGATGGCCACGATCATCGTCTCGCCGACCGCCCGCGAAAGGGCCAGGATGATCGACGCCACAATCCCCGAAAGGGCCGCCGGCACCACAACCCGGGTCGCCACCTCCATCCGCGTCGCCCCAAGCCCGTACGCCCCTTCGCGCAGCGCCTGCGGCACCGACGACATCGCATCCTCGCTGAGCGAGGCGACCAGCGGCACGATCATGATGCCCATCACAATCCCCGGGCTCAGCGAGTTGAAGAGCGTCATGTCGATGAACCGCTGCAGGAACGGCGTCATCACCGTCAGGGCGAAGAAGCCGTACACCACCGTCGGCACCCCGGCCAGCACCTCCAGCGCCGGCTTCAACACCGCCCGCGCCTTCGGGTGCGCAAACTCGCTGAGGTAGATCGCCGACATCAGCCCAAGCGGAACCGCCACCAGCAGCGCAATGAGCGACGTCAGCGCCGTCGCCGAAACCAGCGCCCAGATGCCGAACTTCTTAATCGAAAACAGCGGCGTCCACTGCGTCTCGGTAATGAACTCGATGAACGAGACCACCCGGAAAAACGCGATCGTCTCGCCCGCCAGCGAAAGGATGATGCCCGCCGTTGTGAACGCGCCCACGGTGGCGGCCACAAAGAACACCCCGGCGATGGCACCCTCTCTCAGCTGCCGCGACCGCTTGTGACCGAGGCTCACCCGCGACGGGTACGCTCCCTTCCAAATGTCCTGCGCCACGATTCGCACCCCGTTCCCGAAACGTTAGGCTGGCAGGGGGCCAGGCTGCGCCCCCTGCCAGCCTCCATCCTGGCCGGCCAGGTTGTCGCCGGCCGGCTGCACCTTACTTCAGGTACCGGTCGAGCGTCGCCCCGACCTCAGCACCCTTCGGGAACAGCGTCCCGAGCGTCTTCGATTCGAACCGCTTGGTGATCGCGGCGTACAGCTCGTCCGTCAGGGGGACGTAGCCGACTTCCTTGGTCGGGATGATCGGCGTGAAGCTCTTGCTCAGGTAGAACTTCACGAACGCCTGGACCTCCGGCCGCTCCGCAGCCTCCTTTCGGACATAGATGAAGATCGGCCGCGACAGCGGCTGGTACTTGCCGGTGCGGATCGTCTCCTCGCTCGGCAGCACGCAGTTGCCGTCACCCTTCTCGTCGATTGCGACGAGCTTCAGCTTGCCCGGGTTCTCTACGTAGTACGCATAGCCGAAGTAGCCGAGCGAGTTCTCGTCACCGCTCACGCCCTGGACGAGGATGTTGTCGTCCTCCGACGCCTGGTAGTCGCCGCGGCTCGACTTCGCCTTGCCCACGATCGCTTCGGTGAAGTAGTCGAACGTCCCAGAGTCCGCGCCCGCGCCGTACAGCTTCAGCGGCCTGTCCGGGAACGAATCCCGCACCTGCTTCCAGTTCGTGATCTTCCCCTGGGCATCCGGCTCCCAGATCTTCTTCAGCTCGGCCACCGTGAGGCACTGCGCCCACGTGTTCTTCGGGCTCACCACGACCGACAGGCCGTCATACGCCACCGGCAGCTCGATGTACTCGATCCCCTTCGCCTTGCACGCCTCGACTTCCTTCGGGTCGATCGGCCGAGAGGCGTCCTGGATGTCCGTCTCGCCGTTGCAGAACTTCTTGAAGCCGCCGCCCGTGCCCGAAATGCCGACCGAAATGCGGACGTCCTTCGCGTACTTGCGGAACTCTTCCGCCGCCGCCGCCGTCACCGGGTACACCGTCGACGACCCGTCGATAATGATCTCGCCCTTCAGCTTGGCGAGCTCATCCTTGTTCGCCGGCGGCACCGGCTTCCCGGCCGCAACCGTGGGCGTCGGCTGCGCAGTCGGAGACCCCGCCTGGCCGCCCGACGGCTGCGTGGCCGTCGGACCCGCAGCCGGCGTCTCGCCGCCTTCGTCATCGTCGTCGCCGCCGCACGCGACCGCGACCAGTGCGATGAGGGACACGAGCGCTCCAAGCAGGATCGCCCACTTCCCTCCACGTACGTTGCGAAGCATCAAGCTATTCCCCCTGAAGTCAGTATGGTTGGTGCTTCGTGCCGCATGCTCCCCCCGCCCCTTTAACCCGGGTTTAACGGCAGCGGCCCGTCACCCCGGCGCTTCGTCAAGGTTTTACACCCGCTTTGCAGCTCGCCGCTGATTCCCCCGGCTCCGCCCGCGAACATACCTTCAGGCAGCAGGCGGACGACGGCCCCGCCCGTCTGCCTGGCCAGGTCGCCCGGGGCTCCTGGTCCGCCAGCTCCCCCGTCCGGGCTTCCGCCCGGTGGCGGACCATGAGCCCCCGGCGCATACTCGAACCACCTACCTCCACGGCCACAAGGCGCCCATGGCCCAGAAAATCCTCCTCGTCGACGACGAAGCCAACATCCGCGACCTCAACGCCCTCTACCTCGAAAAGGAAGGGTTCACCGTCGAACACGCCGCCGACGGCCGCGATGCCCTCGCACGCTTCGCCCAGTCGCCCCCGGCCCTCGTCGTCCTCGACGTCATGATGCCCGGCCTCGATGGCTTCGAAGTCCTCCGCGAACTCCGGCGCGAAAGCGACGTCCCCGTCATCATGCTCACCGCCCGCTCCGACGACATCGACAAGATCGTCGGCCTCGAACTCGGCGCCGACGACTACATGGCCAAGCCGTTCAACCCCCGCGAGCTCGTCGCCCGCGTCAAGCGCATCCTCCACCGCGTCGAAGGCGGCCGGAAGCCGCAAACCGCCATCACCATCGGCAACCTCAGCGTCGATAAGGCCCGCCGCGAAGCCCGCGTCGATGGCCAGCTCCTCGACCTCCGCACCAAGGAGTTCGACCTTCTCGTCGCCTTCGTCGAAAACCCCGGCATCGCCCTCACCCGCGACCAGCTCCTCGGCTCCGTCTGGGGCTACGACTTCGCCGGCGAAACCCGCACCGTCGATGTCCACGTCCAGCACCTCCGCTCTAAACTGGTCAACGCGACCGTCCAGATCGAAACCCTGCGCGGAGTCGGCTACAAGCTCGTCGAACCCGAGGCCTGAACCGCCGGTCGCCCATCCTTTCCCCCGGAGCCCGCCCGCCGTGACCCGCCGGCTGCCCCGCAACCCCCGTCAGCCCCATGGGTAGCCTCCAGGTCCGCCTGCTCTTCACCTACCTCTTCATCATCGCGGTCACCCTCTTCCTCGCCGCACTCTCCCTCTTCCTCCAGATTGGTGGCTACCGCGACGACATCTCCTACGGCAACCTCGAAGACCTCGGCCGCCTCATCAACGCCCAGGCCAACGCCGAGCTGCAGGCCCGCCTCGAAACCGCCCCCGGCGACCCCGTCCCGACCACCAACGACCTCCTCCTCACCCTCCGCAGCTTCCTCGGCCGGCCCAACCGCGTCTCCGCCGAAACCGCCCTCGCCCTCGTCGACGCCAACGGCCGCGTTATCCCCGGCCTCACGTCATCCCCCGCCGACCTCTCCCTCGATAACGCCGTCGTCCGCGACCTTGCCAGCCAGCCGCTCCCCCCGCCCGGCTCCCCAGCCGCCCTCGAGCCGCGCCGCTGCCGCCTCGAAGTCCCCGGCCGCCAGCCGCTCCTTTGCGTCTCCATGGCCCTCGAGCCCGAAGTCCTCCAGGCCCTCAGCGAAACCGGCGCCGCCGCCATCATCGTCGCACGCCCGGCCGCCTCCCTCGGCGAAATCGTCGGCGACCTCATGCCGCGCCTCCTCTTCTCCGGCCTCATCGGCGTCGCCGCCGCCCTCGTCCTCGGCTTCGCCTTCAGCCAGAGCGTCGCCGCCCCCCTCCGCAACATCGCCCGCGCCGCACGCTCCGTCGCCCGCGGCAACTACCGCCAGCGCGTGCCGGCCACCGGCCCCCGCGAAGTCCGCGACCTCGCCGCCAACTTCAACCGCATGACCGAAGAAGTCCAGCGCTCCCAGCAAACCCTCCGCGACTTCCTCGCCAACATCTCCCACGAACTCAAAACCCCGCTCACCTCCATCCGCGGCTTCAGCGAAGCGATCCTCGACGGCACCATCGACGACCCCGAGGGCATCCAGCGCTCCGCCCGCGTCATCAGCGACGAATCCGCTCGCGTCCTCCGCCTCGTCCAGGAGCTCCTCGACCTCTCCCGCATCGAATCCGGCCAGGTCTCCATGGAGCAGAACGACGTCGACCTCAACGAGCTCTTCGCCCACCTCGCCGACGTCTTTAGCCTGCGCGCCGAAGAGCACGGCATTCGCCTCGAATTTGCACCCTCCGGCACCGCTCGCGTCCGCGGCGACTTCGACCGCCTCGAGCAGGTCATGAACAACCTCATCGACAACGCCCTCCGCTACACCCCGCCCGGCGGTACCGTCCGCGTCACCTGCCGCGACCTCCAGCCCGGCACCATCCAGGTCGCCGTCTCCGATACCGGGCCCGGCATCCCCTCAGAAGACCTCCCGCACCTGTTCGAACGGTTCTACCGCAGCCGCACCACCCGCGAGCCTGCCAACGGCCGCAAAGGCTATGGCCTCGGCCTCGCCATCGCCCGCGAAATCGTCCGGGCCCACGGCGGCGAAATCTGGGCCACCAGCGAACTCGGCCGCGGCACCACCTTCGTCTTCACCCTTCCCATCGCGGGCCGAGCAGCACCGCGAGCCGCCGCGCGATGACTTCCAGCGTGTGCCCCGCCGACATCGCCCCGAACCGGCCCGCCCAGCCCGCCATCACGATCGCCATCCGGTACAGTCCGAGCGCCTCGTAGTACTCCAGCGCGGTCAGCTGCTGCCCGGTCACCGCCGCGTACGCCTCCGAGAGCAGCGTTTCGCCCCGCGGCCCGCCCATCCCGCCGAATACCGTCTGCAGCGCCGCATAGAACCCCAGGTCGGAGCGCGGGTCGCCCAGCGCCGCCAGCTCCCAGTCCAGCACCGCCACTACCTGCCTGCCCGCGAACAGGTAGTTGCCCGGGTTCGGGTCGCCGTGGAGCAGCGCCACCCGCGCATCCGCGGGCTGGTTCGCCCGCAGCCACTCCCCCAGCGCGATGAGGAGCGGCGCCCGCGCAATCCGCAGCCGCTCCGCCCGTGCCCGCCACGGCCCCAGCTCTGCCTCCAGCGGATCCTCGGCCGGCCCTTCCGCCAGGAATTCGAGCCCCGCCGCCCGCCAGTCCACCGCGTGCACCGCCGCCAGCGCCGCTGCCGCCGCCGGCAGCCGCTCCGACCGCCCGTACCAGAAGAGCGGCAGGGTCTTCCCGCGCACACGGCTCATCACGTAGAACGGCACCCCAAGCACCGCGCCGGTCGGTTCCAGCCACGCCGCCGCCGGCACGGGCACATGCGTGCCGGCCAGCGCCCGCAGCACCCGGTACTGCCGGCTCACGTCGTACGGCGCGAGGATGCCTGCCTCCCGCTGCGGCCGCAGCACCATCGGCAGCGCCCAGGTGCACCCATCGGCCCACACACACAGGTCGAACCCCACCGTCTCGTTGCTCGCCCCGGCCGGCATCGCCCGGGGATTCCTCACCTCCACCCGCTCGGCCGCCGGTAGCTGCTCCCTGAGGTACGCCGCCAGCCGCTCCGTCCAGTGCATCAGTCCAGCTCTGCCAGCGCCATCAGGAGCAGCTCCGAAGCCTGCTCCAGCGAATACCAGGGAGTGCTGCCGTTGCCGTATCGCCGCCACCCGTAGTGGATGACCGCCAGCTGCCAGAGCCACATCGCCCGGAACCAGCGCAGGTCGCCCGGGTCCGCCCCCGCAGCCGCCCGGTAGCGCACCGCAAAGGGCATCCGCTCCGCCGGCCCGAATGGCGCACCCTTCAGGTGCGAGAGCGCCAGCAGCTGCCCGACATCGACCCGCGGGTCCGAAATCCGCGCCTGCTCCCAGTCGACCACCCTCACCACCTCGCCGCCGCGAAACAGGTAGTTGAACACGTTGATATCGCCCTGGCAGAGCGCCAGCCTCCCTTCCGCAGGGACCGTTGCACGCAGGCGCGACAGCGCGTCCTCCAGCAGCGGCTCGCCCGCGCAGCCGAACCCCGGCATCCGCGCCTCCACCGCCGCAAGGTCACGCTCCAGCGCCTCCGGCACGCTCGCCGGGACGCCGAGGAACGCCAGCCCGGCTGCCTGCCAGTCGACCGCATGGATCCGCGCCACCATCCGCGTGAACGCATCGAAGTCCGCATCCGGCGCCAGCCCCATGTGCGGCGCATCGACCCACTCCAGCACGATGAACGGCGCGCCGAGCGGATCCGCCGAGGGCTCCATCCCCAGCAGCCGCGGCACCGGCACATCCGTCGCAGCCAGCGCCGCGATGACCCGCCCCTCGCGGATGACATCGTACGGCTCGAAAATTCCCCGCTCCCGCTGCAGCCGCAGGCACACCCGCCGCACCGTCCCCGAGAGCAGCTCCACCCGGCAGGTCACATTCGAGGCGCCGCCGTCGACCGCCGTGATCGAACCCACCCGGGCATCCTCGAAGCCCGGCAGCCGGTTCAGCCACGGTTCGAAGTCGGCCGGGCGCGGCACCATCCCCCGGATTGTACGGCCCCGCCCGCTGCCCGGCCTTCAGCGCGCGTCGTAGCCGCCGTCGACCGGCAGCACCGTCCCCGTGATGAACGAGGCGTCGTCGCTCGCGAGGAACGCCGCCGCCGCGGCCACCTCCTCCGGCCGCCCCAGCCGCCCCATCGGGTGGAGGCCGACCAGGAACTCCTCCGCCATCTCCAGCGAACGGATCTCCGCCGTCATCGGCGTGACGATGTACCCCGGCGCCACGGCGTTCACCCGCACCCCGCGCCTCCCGTAGATGATGGCAAACTGCCGCGTCAGCCCCACCACGCCGTGCTTCGCCGCCGTGTAGGCGCCCGCGCCGGGCAGCACCGGCGAAAGCTCGGCGCCCGGCAGCGGCGGCCCGACGAGGCCGTTCAGCCCCGCCACCGAGGCCGTGTTCACCACCGCGCCCCCGCCCAGCTCGGCCAGCCGGGCGCACCCGTGGAAGCAGCCGTAGTACACCCCCGTCAGGTTCACCGCGATCGTCCGCTCCCACGAGTGGCCGCGCCCGCCGATCCCCGCGTTGTTGAACACCACGTGCAGCCCGCCCAGTTCCCGGACAGTCCGGTCCAGCGCAGCCACGAACGCTGCCTCATCGGTCACATCCAGTTCAAGCGCGAGGCTGCGCCCTCCGTGCTCCGCGACCCGCGCCGCGACCGCCTCCGCAGCCGCGCCGTCGATATCCGCGCACGCCACGGCTGCCCCCTCCGCCGCAAAGCGCAGGGCCGAGGCTTCGCCGATCCCCGACCCTGCGCCCGTGACGAACGCGACACGCCCCGCGAGCCGCCCCGCCACTCAGCTCTGCTCCGGCGGCCGCGGATTCACCAGCCCGGCGCCCAGCGTCCCCGGGAACACCTCGATGAGCGATTCGAGGTCCCATCCGCCCTTCTTGTAAATCGTCTTCTCCCGCGTCGGCAGGCTCATCAGGCTGATCTCATCGCCTCCCACGATGAAGTCTCGCCCGTTGACGTTCGCCGCCTCCGGCAGGCAGAGGTACACCACCAGCGGCGCGACCAGCTCCGGCGACATCGACGCGATCCGCGCGATCGCATCCTCCGCCGAGGTGGGCGGCGTCGCCGGCTCCTGCCCCTGCGCCGCGAGCTGCGCCCGCCGCGCCCGGGCCGCCTCCATCTCAGGGCTGAGCGTCAGCCGCGTCGCCGCCCGCGGCCGGATGGCGTTCGCCGTCACCCCGTACTTCCCGAGGTCGAGCGCCAGCGTCCGCGTCAGCCCGACGATACCCTCCTTCGCGGCCGAATAGTTCGCCTGCCCGAGGTTGCCGAGCCCCGACTCCGAGCTCGTGTTGATGATTCGGCCGCTCCGCTGCTGCCGGAACACCATCGCCGCATGCTTGGTGATGGTGAAATGGCCCTTCAGGTGCACCGCGATGACCGCATCCCACTCCGCCTCCGTCATGTTGAAGATGATCCGGTCCCGCAGGATGCCCGCGTTGTTCACGAGGATGTCGAGCCGGCCCCACGTATCGAGCGCCTGCTTCACCATCGCCTCGCCGTCCGCCATCGAGGTCACGTCGCCGAAGTTCGGGACCGCCTCGCCGCCCATCTTCTTGATCTCCGCCACCACCTCTTCCGCAGGCGTCGTGTCGCGACCCTCGCCGGCCGCGCTCCCGCCGACGTCGTTCACGATGACCCGGCACCCCTCGCGCGCCAGCGCCAGCGCCTCGGCCCGGCCGATGCCCCGGCCAGCTCCCGTCACAATCGCAACTTTGCCTTCCAATCTCCCGGCCATGCTGCTGTTCGAACTCCTCTGCAGGGGTCTTCGCGGCCGCCCGGGACTCTCCGCCCCGTCGGCCGGCGAGAATCTACCACCTTACCGGCCGACTGTCTTTCGCCCCTGACGAACCATCGCCCCGGCACGTACCATTGCCCCGTGCCCCGCATCCTCGCCCTTATCCCCCACCCCGACGACGAGGCCTACAGCGTCGCCGGGACCCTCGCCCTCGCCGCCCGCGCCGGTTGGATCTGCACCGTCATCGCCATCTCCGCCGGCGAAGCCGGCCAGTGCCACAACGGCGCCGCCGCTGACCCGGCAGCTCTCGCTGACCTCCGCCTCGCCGAACTCGCCCGCTCCTGCGCCGTCCTCGGCGCCGAAGCCGGCCCCTCGCCCCGCCTCCCCGATGGCGGCCTCGCACGCGACCCCCGCCTTGCCGATGCCGTCGCCGCCGCCATCGCCGCCGCCGCCCCCGACCTCCTCCTCACCCTCGGCCCCGACGGCGCCTACGGCCACCCCGACCACCTCGCCCTCCACCGCGCCGTCGTCGCCGCCGTCGACGCAGCCCCCGCACCGCCGGCACTCCTCTTCGCCGCCTTCCCCTCCGGCCTCTTCCTCCCCCAGTACGAACTCTGCAGGCCCATCCTCGGCAACCCGCCCGCCGTCGCACCGGCCGACCTCGGCGTCGAACGCCCCGACTTCCGGATCCCCATCGCCGCCGTCGCAGACCGCAAACGCGCAGCGCTCGCCGCTCACCGCTCCCAGCTCCCCGGCGGCGACCCGGCCGCCATCTTCCCGCCCGGGATCGTGCCTGCCCTCCTCCGTGAGGAGTGGTTCCTCCTCCACCGCCCCGGCGATATGGCCCGGGTCGCCCGCCTCCTGCTCGATATCGAAGCGGCCTGCCCCTGACCGGGAACTCTTGCGGCCACGTTTCGCGTCTTCCATGGCATGACCCCATGGTTCGCCCTCGCAGCGCTCGCCCCCGCCGCCGCGCCCGCCGATGACTCGCCCTTCTGGATCGCCGCCATCGTCGCGGCCGGCGCCATCCTCCTCGTCCTCTTGCTGCTCCTCGGCGGCCCCCGCAACGACCGGCCCCGCCGCTGACCTTCGCCCGTCCCGTGCAGCCCCCTACACTGGGCCCATGACCGTCGGCGTCCTCAGGGTCTCGCTCCGCATCCCCTCCCGCACCCTCAAAGAGAAGCGCGCCATCGTCCGCCCTGTGGTCGAACGGCTGCGCAGCCGCTTCAACGCCTCCGTCGCCGAAATCGATGCCCTCGATGCCGTCGGCCTGGCCGTCATCGCTGCCGCCGTCATCTCCAACGACCCGCGCCACGCCGATGAGCAGCTCCAGGCCATCGCCGCCGCCATCCAGGACTGGCGGCTCGACGCAGAACTCGTCGACCTCGAAACCGAACTCCTCGACGCCTGAGCGCTACCCTCGCCGCGGCCCCATCCGCCCCAGCGCGAAGTCCCGCATCCCGGCGGCCGTCGCCCGGACCAGGTCCCACCGTCCCTCCCGCGCCCAGAGCGCCATCCGCGCCGCCCGCGTGGCCAGGTAGTACGCCAGGAACGCCGCGAACGCCGCCCGCCCGCGGTGTTTCCGGATGAGATACGGCCGGTTCCGCGCCAGGTAGTAGCAGCCGAACGCGCTCGCCTGCCCGCCCAGCGTCGCACCCTTCCGGTGGTACACCACCGACCGCGGCTCGTAGAACAGCCGGTACCCTGCCGCCCGCGCCCGCCGGCAAAAGTCCGTGTCGTCGTAGTAGACGAAGAACGCATCGTCGAGCAGCCCCACCACCCGGAACGCCCCGACGGGCACCAGCAGGCACGAGAGGTTCACCGTCTCGACCGCATGCGCGTACCGGTCCCCCGGCCCCTCCGGCCGGCCGAGCACCCGCCGCTTCCACGTCCCCCGCAGCCAGTCGAACGTCCCCGCGGCATCGTCGAGCACGCCCGGCTGCCCCGCCAGGTACGTCTTCGGCGCAACCATCGTCCGTTCGTCAGCCAGCGCCACCAGCGGCTCGAGGAAGCCGGGCGTCACCTCCGTGTCGTCGTTCAGGAAGAGCACATATTCCAGGTCCTCCCGCTCCCGGAGCAGCGCCAGGGCCCGGTTGCACGCCCCCGTAAAGCCGAGGTTCGCCCCGTTCTCCAGCACCGTTGCAGCGGGCAGCCGCTCCCGCACGCAGGCCGCCGAACCGTCCGCCGAGCCGTTGTCGACCACCCAGAGCTCCCACGCCGGGTAGGTCACCCGCTCCAGCGCAGCAAGGTACGCCGGCAGGTGCGCGCCGGCATTCGTCGTCACCGTCAGGATCGCGACCCGCGGAGCCGTCATCCCCTCGGCGGCTCCCAGGTCTCCGTCTCCCGCCTGCGCCCGCCCGGGATCGCCCGCGCCGGCACGCCCACCGCCGTGTGGAACGGCGGGATATCGCTCACAACCACCGCGTTCGCGCCGATCTTCACGCCCTCGCCGACCTTCACCCGCCCGATCACCTTCGCCCCGGTCCCGATGTTCACATCGTCGCCGATCTCCGGGCCCCACAGTTCGAACGGCCGCCGTGAACTGTTGCCGATGCCCAGCGTCACGAACGGGTTGATCTCCACCCGCTTCCCCAGCCGCGTCCAGCCGTCGAGCACCACGTGCCCGTGCGCGATCAGCAGCCCGCCGCCGGCCCGCACGTGGTTCCCAATCGTCACGTCGAACAGGAACGCGTTCAGCCGCGAGACCGCCGTCGCCGCCCGCGGGAAGCCGCTCTCATACAGAAACACCTGCAGCCGGTAGAGCACCACCGCCGGGAACATATGAATCGCAAACAGCAGGTACAGGAACGTGAACCACGTCGGCCGGTCCCTCCGGATCAGCCCGAAGGTCCGGGGCCACGCCGCGTGCAGCTCGATGTCCTCCCGCAGCAGCGCCCGCAACTCCCGCCAGTTCGCCCGGATCCGCTGCAGCCGACCGCCCATCATCCGCGGCCCTCCCGCTCCGCCTGCTCGCGCAGCCGCTCGTGGAACGCCGGGTTCCGTTCCAGCGCCGCTGCGAACGCCGCGGCCCATTCCGGGTCCTCCTCGAGCATCTGCCGCACGCGCTCCTCATCTGCCGCGATCCCTTCATCGATCGCCTGCCGGATCTCCGGCGACGTTTCGGCCAGCCGTTCAAGGTGCAGACCGATCACCTTCCGCGGCGGCCCGATCGCCACCATTCGCCCCCGCTCCATGAGCGCCGCCCGGTCCGAGAACCGCTCCACCGCAGCGAGGTCGTGCGACACCATCACCATCGTCACCCCCTTCCGCTGCAGCCCCGCGATGTGCTCGTAGCACTTCTCCTGGAACTTCGCATCCCCCACTGCCAGCACCTCGTCCACCAGCAGGATCTCCGGGTCCATAAACGCCGCGATGGCGAAACCCAGCCGCACGTACATCCCCGATGAGTACGTCCGCATCGGCTGGTCGATGAACTCCTGCAGCCCCGCAAACTCCACAATCGCCGGCAGCAGCGCCTCCATCTCCCGCTTCGTCCGGCCCATCAGCAGGCCGTTCATGATCACGTTCTCCCTGCCGCTCACCTGCGGGTGGAACCCGCTCCCCAGCTCGAGCAGCGTGCTCACCCGGCCTCGCACCTCCACCGACCCCCGCGTCGGCTTCGAAAGCCCGGCCAGCAGCCGCAGCAGCGTGCTCTTCCCGCTGCCGTTCGCCCCGACAATCGAGAAGAACTCCCCGCGCCGCACCTCAAAGGTCACATCCCGCACCGCCCAGAGCTCCCGCCGTCGCCGGGTCCGCCAGGCCCGCAGCGCCTGCCCCGGGTGCAGGAGCGTCGTCTTCAGCGCCTGCCCCGGCACGGCCAGCGGGTACCGTCGCGATACCCCGCGCGCCGTCAGCACCACCTCGCCGTCAGATGGCGTCGGCAAAGCCGTCCTCCAGCCGCCGGAACGTCATCCAGCCCGCCGCCAGCGCCGCCGCCGTCAGCGCCGCCGATGCCCCGAGGTGGCTCCACGCCGGGAGCGCCCCGTCGAGCAGGATGCTCCGCCACCCCTCCATGATCGGCGCCAGCGGATTTACATAGGTCAGCCAGCGGTACCCCTCCGGCACCCGGTCCACGCTGTAGATGATCGGCGTCGCGTAGAACAGCAGCGTCAGGAGCACCTCGGTGATGTGCTCCAGGTCGCGGAAATACACGGTCACGCTTGCCACGAACAGCCCCAGCCCGGCCGTCAACCCCAGCTGCAGGACGAACACCAGCGGCAGCCCCAGCCAGGCCGCCGATGGCTCGTTGCCGGCCGCCACCACGAACCCGAGCAGCACCGGCAGCGAAAGCGCAAACTGGAGCGTGGCTCCCAGCACCGTGCTCAGCGGCAGCACCGCCCGCGGAAAACGCACCTTCTTCAGCAGCCCTCCGTTCCCGATGAAGCTCCCGGCCGCGCCCTGCACCCCGCCCTGGAACCAGAACCATGGGAACAGCCCCGCCAGCAGGAACTCCGCCGTAATCCCCGTGCCCAGCACGCGCCCCAGCGCAAACGCCAGCACCGCCCCCAGCGCCAGCGGCCGCGCCAGCGACCACGCCCACCCCAGCACACTCCCCTGGTAGCGCAGTTTCAGGTCGCGGCTTGTCAGCGCCGCCACCAGCTCGAGCGCGTTCCGCAGGCTCCGCTGCGGCGCCGGCCGCGCCATCGCCATCGCCGTCATGCCGCCAGTATCGCCCGCCCACACCCGTCGGAGAAGCGCCCGCCCATCCCGGCTATACTCGACGTGTGATGCGCCGAATCTTCACCGCCGCCTGCATTGCCCTCGGCCTCCTCGCAGCCTGCGCCGGCGACGAACCCCCCGATGGCGCCGTCCACGTCGCCCGCGTCGATGGCACCGTCGGCCCCATCATGGCCCGCTACATCGACCGCATCATCTCCGATGCCGAAGACCAGAACGCCCGGCTCGTCGTTCTCGAGCTCGATACCCCTGGCGGCCTCGACACCTCCATGCGCGATATCGTCCAGCGCATCGGCCGCGCCGATGTCCCCGTCGCGGTCTACGTCGCACCAATCGGCGCCCGGGCCGCCAGCGCAGGCACCTTCATCACCATGGCCGGCCACATCGCCGCCATGGCCCCCAACACCGCCATCGGCGCCGCCTCCGCCATCAACGCCGATGGCTCCGACATCGAGGGCACGCTGGGAAAGAAGATCGAGAACGACGCCGTCGCCTACATCCGCGGCATCGCAGAGCTCCGCGGCCGCAACGCCGACTGGGCCGAGCAGGCCGTCCGCGAGGCCGTCGCCGTCAACGAAAACGAAGCCGCCCGCCTCGACGTCGTCGATTTCGTCGCGGCCGACCTCGATGACCTCCTCCGCCAGTCCGAGGGCCGCACCATCACCCTCCGCCCGGGCGTCACCGCCACGCTCACAGGGCTCCCCGGGGCGCCCCGCGTCGACCTCGAAATGACCGTCTGGGAGCGGTTCCTCGCCTTCATCGCCGACCCGGCCATCGCATCGCTCCTGCTCTCCCTCGGCTTCCTCGCCATCATGATCGAACTCTTCTCACCCGGCCTCGGCGTCCCGGGCGTCGCCGGCGCCATCGCCGTCATCCTCGGCTTCCTCGGCTTCGGGCTCCTCCCCGTCGATACCGCCGGCCTCGTCCTCATCGCCCTCGGCCTCGCCCTCGTCGCTGCCGAACTGTTCGTTACCAGCGGCATCCTCGGCGCCGCGGGGGCTGTCGCCATCGTCCTTGGCGCCATCATCGCCTTCCGCGATACCCCCGCCGACTTCCGCCCGCCGGCCTGGGCATTCGCCACCGCCGGCGGCATCCTCCTCGCCGTCGTCCTCCTCCTCGTCGCTATCGTCCTCTTCGCAGACCGCCAGGCCCGGCGTGCCCGCTCCGACCCCTTCGCCTTCTGACGCGCCTTCTGACGCGCCGCTACTCGTGCCGGGTCGACATCCCCCCGTCGACTGGCAGGACGACCCCCGTCACGTACGCCCCCGCCTTCGACGCCAGGTAGATCGCCGTCCCCGCCATATCCTCCGGACGCCCGATCCGCCCCAGCGGATTGCTCGCCCGGATGCTGTCGCCGAACCGCCGCAGCGTCTCCGCCATCATCTTGCTCTCGAACGGCCCCGGCGCAATCGCGTTCACCGTGATCCGGCTCGGCGCCAGCTTCTGCGCCAGGTGCCGCGTCAGGTGGTGCACCGCCGCCTTGCTCGAAGAGTACGCATAGGTGTCGAACCCCGGCGCCTGCAGCCCGTCGATCGAGCCGATGTTGATCACCCGCGCCGGGTCGTCATCCGTCGCAGCCCGCTCCAGCAGCGGCACCAGGAAGCGCGTCAGGTGGAATACGCCTTTCACATTCAGGTTCATCACCTTGTCCCAGGCATCATCCGGGAACTCGGCAAGCGGCGCATTCCAGTTCGCCCCGGCGTTGTTCACCAGGATGTGGAGCCGCTCCTCCCGTTTCGCCATCTCCTCCGCGAGGTACCGGCACCCGGCTTCCGTCCCGAGGTCCGCCGGGATGGCGATGCACGTCCCCGTCTTCGAAAGCTCCGCGGCCACCTCCGCGCACACGTCCGCCTTCCGCGACGAAATGTAGGTCTTCGCGCCCGCCTCCACGAACCCGCGCGCAATCATCAGGCCGATCCCGCGCGACCCGCCCGTGACGAGCGCCACCTTCCCCGCAATGTCGAACAATCCGGTCATCGCCAACGTCTCTCCTGCCGAGCATCGTGGTGAGGGGCAGCCGCCATTCTCGCCCCGCCCGGCCTTACGGTCCGCCGGCCGCTCCCGGCTCCGCCGCCAGCCCGCCGTCCGGCGCACGCGACCTCCACGCCGCCAGCGCCGGTCCGCCGAACGCCAGGACACCGGCAGCCGCCGCAGCTGCCCCCAGGCCGAAGGCGGCGCCCACGCCCCAGGTATCCACCGCAAACCCGATTCCCGGCGCCAGTACCGCCATCGCGATGCTCAGGCTCATGCTCCCGATGGAAAGCACCGTGGCCCGCCGCTCCGACCCCACCTGCCGGTTGATGGCCCCGGTCATCAGCGGGTAGGCGCACGAATTCAGCGCCATCAGCGCCGGCA
Source organism: Tepidiforma thermophila (assembly GCF_002563855.1). Lineage (NCBI taxonomy): Bacteria > Bacillati > Chloroflexota > Tepidiformia > Tepidiformales > Tepidiformaceae > Tepidiforma > Tepidiforma thermophila. The sequence continues at coordinate 36,569 of NZ_PDJQ01000001.1, read as the reverse complement.
GGGCGCCGTACAGCCACAGGCTGGGCCGGGCCGCCAGCAGCCCGAGCAGCACCGCGCCCACGGCTCCCAGCCCGAGCAGGCCCCCGGTCGGCCCTGCCAGCCGCTCCACCCGCCCCGCAACCAGCGCGCCCGCCATCCCCGCCGCGAACAGCGGGACCTGCAGCAGCGAGAACGCCGCGCCGACCTCGACCCCGTTCTCCACGAGGAACGGCTGCACCAGGTAGTGCACCGTCTCAATCCCGGCGACGGCCACGCCGAACAGCAGCAGCACGTAGCGGATGGCCCGCACCCGCCACGCCTCCCGGAACGCCCGCCCGATCGTCAGCAGGTACCCGCGGACGCCGCCCTCGTGCGCCGCCGTCGCCCGTGGCGGTTCCCACAGCGCAAAAGCGACCGCAGCCGCGGCCAGGCAGGTGGCCGCCCCAATCAGGATCGTCGCCCGGGTGTCCAGCACCGCTGCCACCGGCCCGCCGAACAGCGTCGCCAGCCCGACACCCGCCCACGACACCGCCTGCCCGCGCCCCGCCGCCCGCTCGTAGGTATGCTCCTGCCCGCCCGCCTTCAGCGTGTCGTAGAGCAGCGCCATGTCGGCCCCCGACATCAGCGTCGTCGCCACGGCCCACCACGCGAACGACGCGAACAGCACCACCGGCGACGTCGTAAACGCAAAGATGGTCACCGAGGACGCCAGGCTGATTGCCCCCAGCCCCAGCGATACCCGCCGCCCGAACCGGTCCGCAATCGCCCCCGTCGGCACCTCCAGCGCCAGCACCCCGACCAGGTACAGGCTCTCGGCAGCCGCGATCTGCGTGAACGAAAACCCCCGCTCGATCGTCAGGTAGACGATCCACACCGGGATCCACAGCTGAAAGTCGCGCAAAAACCAGAACGCACCGAGCAGGCGGAGATTCCGGCCGATGCGCGCCTCGGGCATCCCGCCAGCCTACCAGCCGGCTCCCCGGCGCGGGAGCCGCCCCCGCGCCCGGCCCTACCGGTTCCCCGGCTGCTGCTGCCCCAGCAGCGTCGCCGGGTCGATGATGATCCCCTGCCCTGCCGGCAGCAGCGCGATCTGGATGTTGTCCCCCAGCTTCTGCAGCGCCTGGAACTGGATCACCTCCGGCGTCAGCGACTGCGCCAGCAGCCGGTTCGCCTCAGCCTGCCCCTCGGCCCGCACCCGGATCGATTCCGCCTCGCCCCGCGCCAGCTCGATCTGCTGCTGCGCCTCGAACTGCCGCTGCCGCACCCGCTCCTGCTCCCGCAGCGCGTCCTGCGTCGCAATCTGCTTCTGCTCGATCGCCGCCTTGAACTCCGCGCTGAACTCGATGTTGTCGATCAGCAGGTCGTTAATCTCGATCGAAAACGGCGCCAGCTCCTGGCTCAGCCGCGCCCGCACCGCCGACCGTATGTTCTCCCGGTTCGGCCCAACATCCACCGTCGAATACTTCACCGTCTCTTCCTTGAAAAAGTTCAACACCCGCGGCTCAATCAGCCGGTCGAACCAGCGGGGGCCCACCGTCCGGTAGAGCGTCTGCACCGCCGAGGGCGACACCGAATAGTTCAGCGTTGCAATGAAGAAGACGTCCTGCGTCTCCTGCGAAAACGCCGTAATGTTCTCGAACCGGTACCGCTGCACCTGCACGCTCTCAATCCGCAGGTCCTGCCACGGCCAGATAAACTGCAGGCCCTCCGGCTTCTGCCCCACAATCTCGCCGAACTGGTACACCACACCCACGTGGCCCGCCTCGATCGGCTTCACCGAGCGGAGCGCCGTGTGCACCCCGACCCAGGCAACGAACACAACGATGGCGCCGCCCATAACCAGCCCGCCGCGAACCCGCTCGGGCGAGCCCGGCGCCGCCGCCCCGCGTGCCGCCCGCCCGACCACGAACACCGTCCCGCATACCAGCACAGCAAGGAACACACTGACAACCCAGGGCATCGAACCGCCTCCGAAACGCGTGATGTCCCCGTCACTCTACCCGCTCAGGCCGAACCCTGCCGTCACCGCCCCCGCCCGCGGCAGCACCACCAGGCGGGGCGGCTCCCCCGCGCGCACAACCTCGACCGGGTGCTCGTAGATGCGGCTCAGCACTTCGCCCGTCAGCACCTCCTCAGGGCATCCCGCAGCAGCCACGCCACCCCGGTGCATCGCAACCACGCGCGTCGCATACGCCGCTGCGAGATTCAGGTCGTGCAGCACCGCCAGTACCGCCTTCCCATGCTCCGCCAGCCCCCGCACGACGCCCAGCACCTGGTGCTGATGGCGGATGTCCAGCGCCGCCGTCGGTTCGTCGAGCAGCACCACCGGCGTGTCCTGCGCCAGCACGCGCGCCAGGCATGTCCGCGCCTGTTCGCCACCGGAGAGCCCCGGGTACGCCCGCCCGGACAGCCGCGCGACATCCGCGGCGGCCATCGCCCGCTCGATCAGCCCCTCCTCGTCCTTCCCCCGGGCCCCCCGCCTCATGTACGGGCTCCGTCCCATCTCGACGACCTGCCGCACCGTGAACGCGAACTCAATTCGCGATTGCTGCGGCAGCACCGACCGCAGCCGTGCCAGCCCGCCCGCACCGTACGCATCCAGCGGCTTCCCGCCGAGCAGCACGGTGCCCCCGCTCGGCCGCAGGTCGCCCGCCAGGAGCCGAACCAGCGTCGATTTCCCGGCCCCGTTCGCACCGACGACCGCCACGAACTCGCCAGGCTCAACCGCCAGGTCCACCCTTCGGACCAGCTCGAACGGCCCGACCCGGAAGCTCACCCCGCGCGCTTCCAGCCTCATCCCCAACCCCCTTGCGCCCGCCGCGTCCGGTGAATGAGCCAGAGGAAATACGGACCGCCCGCCAGCGCCGTCACAACCCCCAGCGGCATCTCCGCCGGCGCCACGACCGTCCGCGCCGCCAGGTCCGCAAGCGCTATCACGGCAGCGCCAAGCAGCGCCGATGCCGGCAGCAGCCGCCGGTGGTCGGGCCCGAGCATCAGCCGCAGCATATGCGGCACCACCAGCCCGACAAAGCCGATGACCCCCGCAAACGACACCGCCGCCGCCGTGGCCAGTGCCGCCAGCGCAATCACCTGCAGCCGCAGCCGTTCAGTGTCGACGCCGAGGTGATACGCTTCCCGCTCCCCAAGCGCCAACAGGTTGAGGCGGTGTCCGTACCGCATCAGCGGCACGACGGCGACAACCGCAGCAAGTACTGCCGGCCTCACATTCGGCCAGGTCGCTCCCCCAACGCTCCCCAGCTGCCAGAAGACCACATTCCGCAATTGCGCATCCGTCGCGTAAAACAGCGCGAACCCGATCAGCCCGCCGGCAATCGCATTGAGCGCCACCCCGGTCAGGACCAGGGTGACCACCTCGGTGCGGCCGTCGCGGCGCGACAGTGCATACACCATCAGCGTCAGCAGAAGCCCGCCCGCAAACGCCGCCGCGGGAACAGACCACATCCCGAGCGGACTTACTCCCAGGATGATGAGCCCCACCGCACCCAGCGCCGCCCCGCTCGAAACGCCGATGATGCCCGGGTCCGCCAGCGGATTCCGGAAAATACCCTGGAGGGCGCACCCGGCAGTCCCCAGTCCTGCCCCCACCATCAGGGCCAGCAGCACGCGCGGCACCCGAATGTTCCACACCACCGCCTCCTGCTGCGGGGTGTACTCCAGTCCCGTCGAGAACCCGGCGTGGTCGAGCAGGATGCCGAGCACCGCCGAAGGCGGTACCCGAACAGCTCCAATCGCCAGGTTCAGAAGGACCGCACAACCCAGCAGAATTGCCAGGGTTGGCAGCGCAGCCAGCCGGAAATGCGCACGGGCGTGCCCGGCACGTCGTGCAAGCTCACTCACCGCCAGGGCCATACCTCTGCCTCCTTGCATTCCTGGCCGGCCCGCCCGCGCTTAGGACGCGAGTCAGGCCGGCCGCGACGCCGCCGCTCGCGGCAGCTCCACCGCCTGGGCCGGGCTACCCCTTGAGTTCCGGGTGCAGCGCCTTCACCAGGTCCATCAGCGCCTTCCCCGCCCGCGGGCCCATCCCAAGCAGGTACTGGTCGTCAAAATCCACCACCCGCCGCGCCTTGCCCGCGGGCGTCTGGGCAATGCCCGGGATCTGCAGCAGGCCGTCCACCCCTCCAACCGACTGCAGACCGGACGTCGTCACAACAATGACGTCCGGCGCAGCCGTCACCAGCGACTCCGGCGTGAGCGGCTTGCTCCCGACTATCCCCGCTTCCGACCCCGCGTCGATCCCGCCAGCCGCCGTTATCAGCATGTCGGCGCCCGACCCCTTCCCGGCCATCGTTTGAACCGTCGAACCCCGCAGGTAAAGGAACGCCACCCGCGGCTTGCTCGTCGCCTTCGCTGCAAGCGCCAGCGCCTCATCAATCTCCGCCTTCGTCTGCTGCGCCAGCAGCCTGCCGCGGTTCGGCACGCCCAGCGCTGTCGCGACGTCCGTAATCTTGCGCTGGATGTCGTCGAGCGACGACACCGTCTTGAACAGCACGACCGGCACCCCTGCCGATCGGATCTGCTCGATGACCGCCGGCGGCCCCGCCAGCTCGCTCCCGATAATCACCGTCGGCTGCAGGCTCAGGATCCCCTCCGCGTTGAGCGATCGCTGGTAGCCAATCTTCGGTTTTTCCCGCGCCTCTGGCGGGTACGTCGCCGAGGTGTCCACCCCCACGACGTTCTCGCCGAGCCCCAGCGCGTACACCACCTCGGTCAGGTCGCCGTTCAGCACGACAACCCGGCTGATGTCGCTGACGGTGATCTCCTCCCCGTCCTTGTCCTTCACGGTCGCCGGCAGCACCGGCCGGGATTCCGCGGTGATCGCCGGCGTCGGGGTCGGCGCCGCCGTCGGACTTTCTTCCGCAGCTGTCGTCGCCGTCGCAGCAGGAGCAGTCGCGCCTGCCTGCGCGTCGTCATCATCGTCGCCCCCGCAGGCGGTCGCGGCCGTCGCCGCCAGGATGCTGGCAAGCCCGGCCAGGACGAACCAACGGAGCCCGTTCCGTGGAATCATGTCACACCTCCTCATCCCAAGTACGGGATGTCCCAAAGATCTAGCATTAGGATTGACTAATAACAAGTGATCGGATTACCATCTCGACTGACGTCGCTTGCCCTGTATGACCGGCAACGCCCATCCATCAGGCCCTGGAGGCACTATGTTCGTCGCAATGAACCGCTTCTCCATTAACCCCGGCCGCGAGGCCGACTTCGAGGCCGCCTGGCGCACTCGCGAGTCCTACCTCGCATCCGTTCCCGGCTTTGTCCGCTTCGCGCTGCTCAAGGGCGATGAACCGGGCGAATACATCTCCCATTCAACCTGGGAATCCCGCGCAGCTTTCGAAGCCTGGACCCGCTCCGAGGCCTTCCGTGCCGCACACAGCCAGGCGCCCATGAGCGGCGTCCTCGCCGCCCCGCCCCGTCTTTCCGTCTACGAGGCCGTTCTCACCCAGGAGGCTCCGGCGCCCGCCTGAGCCGCGGGTTTGTCCCTCACGCTCCCCCTGCTGCGGAGGCCCGGCACATCGTGCCGGGCCTCCATGTTCTCTGTCACCGCCCCCGCCCGCGGCAGCACCGGCACCCCCTAGGGAGCCCCGGCACCGTCCCACAGCGCCGCCTGCGCCGGCCGTTCCCGCGGCGGCTCCAGCCCCAGGTGGCGGTACGCCGCCTCCGTCGCCACTCGCCCTCGCGGCGTCCGGTTCAGGAACCCGCACTTCAGGAGGAACGGCTCGTACACGTCCATGATCGTGTCCGCCTCCTCCGAAATCGCCGCGGCAATCGTCTCCAGCCCCACGGGCCCGCCGTTGAACGTCTCCACCACTGCCCGCAGCACCGCCCGGTCCGATTCATCCAGCCCGAGCTCATCCACCTCCAGCATCGCCAGCGCCTCCCGCGCCGCCTCCAACGTCACGACCCCTCCGTTGCGTACCGCCACGAAGTCCCGCACCCGCCGCAGCAGCCGGTTCGCAATCCGCGGCGTTCCCCGCGACCTTCGCGCAATCTCCATCGCCGCGTCATCCGGCAGCGCCATCCCGAGGATCGCCGCCGACCGCCGCAGGATCAGCGCCAGCGTCTCCGGCTCATAGAAATCCAGCCGGTACACCGAGCCGAACCGGTCCCGCAGCGGCGCGCTCACCATCGCATACCGCGTCGTCGCACCGATCAGCGTGAACCGCGGCAGCGCCAGCCGCACCGACCGTGCCCCGGCCCCTTTCCCGATGACGAGGTCGAGCGCGAAATCCTCCATCGCCGGGTAGAGGATCTCCTCCACCGCGCTCGAAAGCCGGTGAATTTCGTCGACGAAGAGGATGTCCCCCTCTTTCAGGTTCGTCAGCACCGCCGCAAGGTCGCCCGGCCGCTCGAACGCCGGCCCGCTCGTCGTCCGGATCGACACCCCCATCTCGTGCGCGATGATGTTCGCCAGCGTCGTTTTCCCCAGCCCCGGCGGACCGTACAGCAGCACGTGGTCGAGCGGCTCCCCCCGCTGCTTCGCCGCCGCGATCGCAATCGCAAGGTTCCGCTTCGTCCGCTCCTGCCCGGGGAACTCCGCGAGCCGCCGCGGCCGCAGCGAACGCTCCAGCTCCGCGTCCTCGGCCTGTGCCTGCGGCGCCACCACCCGTTCCTCGGTCACGCCGGCAGTATAACGTACAGATGTTCTAGGGCGTCGAATCCCCCGCCACCCGCCGGACCAGCTCCTGCAGCCCCCCCAGCTCATACGGCTTCTGCAGGAACCCGGCCAGCCCGCCCTCTGCAAATTGCTCAGCGGCGTCCTGCTCGGTATAGCCGCTCATCAGCACAACCTTCGCCCCGGGGTCCAGCGCCCGGATCGCACGGAAGGCGGCCTGCCCGTTCATCCGCGGCATCGTCATATCCAGCAGCACCAGCACCACCCGCTCCCGGTGCTGCGCAAACAGCTCGACGGCCGCCTGCCCGTCTTCGGCCTCAAGCACCTCGAACCCCATCCCGCTCAGCGCCCGCGCCGTCACCTTCCGCACGCCCGGCTCGTCATCCGCCACGATCACCAGCCCCGAACCCCGCCACGCCGCAGTCGAACGGGTGCCTTCCTCGGCTGGCGGCAGCTCACCCGCAGCCGGGAGCATCACCCGGAACCGTGTGCCTTCGCCCGGCGCGCTCGTCACCGAGATCCCGCCCTGGTGGCCCCGCACAATCCCCAGCACTGCGGCCAGCCCCAGCCCGCGCCCCGTGAACTTCGTCGTGAAGAACGGGTCGAAAATCCGCGTCAGCGTCGCCGCATCCATCCCCGACCCCGTGTCCGCCACCTCCAGCACCACGTACCGCGCGGCCAGTTCGCCCGGCGTCACGACCGCTCCCGCGAACAGCTCCGGGCGGCCCGGCGCTGCCGCCGTCGTCACGCGGACCGTTCCCTCCCCCGCGCCAATCGCGTCGGAGGCATTGATGACGAGGTTCATCACCACCTGCCGCAGCTGCGTGGCATCGCCCACCACCGGGGGCAGCCCCGGCGCAAGGTCCAGCACCAGCCGCACGCCCGCCCCCACCGACACCCGCAGCAGGTGCGCCATCTCCTCCACCAGGGCGTTCAGCTGCAGCGGCCCGACCACAAACTTCCCGCGTCCCGAGTACGCCAGCATCTGCCGGGCGAGGTCGGCAGCCCGCTGCCCGGCCGTCTCAATGTCGGCAATCGTCGCCCGCACCGGCGATTCCGGCGGCAGTTCGGCCAGCGCAAGCCCCGCATTCCCGAGAATGCCGACCAGCAGGTTATTGAAATCGTGTGCGATCCCGCCGGCCAGCACCGCCAGCGACTCCGCCTTCTGCGCCTGCAGCAGCCGCTGCTCCGTACGCTTCCGCTCCGTCACATCCCGCAGCGTCACGGCAACCCCGCGCACGCCCCCGTCGGGCAGCAGCACCCGCCCGAACGAGAGCTCCAGCACCCGCTGGTTCCCCTCCCGGTCCGTTACCGCCTGCTCGAACGAGGGCGTCCCCCCCGCCAGCGTCTCCGCGATGACCTCGCCGAAGCCGGCCTCGTGTTCCGGGGGCACCACCTCCCGCCAGTGCATCCCCGGCCCGGGAACGACCCCGAAGACGGCGCCGATGGTCTCCTGCATCGCCGGGTTCACCAGCAGCACGCGCCCGTCCGGGTCCAGCAGCGCCAGCCCCTCGTGGATCGCCCGGAGCGTGCCCTCGAGGTCTGCCGCCTGCTCGGCAATCTGCCGCTCCATCTCCCGCTGCCGGGTCACGTCGTGCGAGGTGCACCCCACCCCGGTCACCCTCCCCTCGGCGTCGCGCAGCGGGAAGTAGGCCGATTCAACGACCAGCCGCCGCCCATCTTTCGTCACCCGCGGCATCTCGCCGCGCAGCGCCTCGCCCGAGAGCAGCCGGGCGAACAGCGCAGCGCCCCGCTCGGCTTCCTCCGGCGGCAGGATCATCGTAAACGGCTGACCGAGCGCCTCCGCTGCCGTCCACCCGTAGAGCTCTTCCGCCGCCCGGTTCCAGCTTTCAATCCGCCCATCCCGCCCGATGGCGATCACCGCCTCGGTCGAGCTCTCCACCACCGTGGCCAGCCGCCGGGCCTCAGCCAGCGCTGCCTCGCGCTCCAGTTCGAGCAGGCGCCGCCCGGTCACGTCCCTCCCGGTGTACACCACCCCGGTCACCTCGCCGTCCCGGCCGACTACGGGCCGGATGCGCACCTCGAACCAGCGCTGCTGACCCGGCGTCCGAGACTGCACCTCGAAGGCGACCCACCGGCCCGCCAGCGCCTCCCGCACGCGCGCCACGAGGTAGGGCGCGCTCTCCGGCGAAACGCACGCCTCGAACGGCATCCCCGGCTCCGGCGAAACCCCCCGCCGGAGCCGCGTCCCTTCGGCGAAGGTCGAGTTGAAGGCGATCAGCCGGAGGTCGCGGTCGAGCAGTGCCACCCCTTCATCGGAGTTCTCGAGGATCGTTGCCAGCTTTGCGTACTCGGCCGCCAGCTCCTCCCGCGCACGCTGCAGCTCCCGCCGGGTGCGGGCCTGCTCCGTCACGTCCCGGGCCGACACCAGCACACCCGTCACGCCGCCCTCGCCATCCCGGACCGGGTTCACCTGGATGTCGAAGTACACCCGTCTCCCGGCTGCGTCACGCGCGGCCAGCTCGCCCTGCACCGCCTCCCCCGCCAGCGCCTTGCGGATGACCCCCGCCAGCAGGCCCCGGTGTTCCCCGTCCGCGAACATCACCATGGAGTCGCCCGGCTGCGGCTCGCGCCCGAAAACGGCCCGGGCGAAGGCGCGCGCCGGGCCGTTGCACATCACCAGCTTCCCGTCCCGGTCCAGCAGCCAGAGGTGGTCCTGCGTGCTCTCGAACACGCCCCGGAGCGTTGCCTCGCGCTCGCGCAGCGCCGCGGTCATCGCCCGCTCCCGGCTGATGTCCCGGACGAACGAAGCCGCACCCGTCGGCCGGCCGTCCCGGTCGTACACCAGGAACGTCGATGCCTGCGCCGGGAACACCCGCCCCCACCGGTCCATCCGCTCCACCTCCACCACCTCCGGCGCCGCGCCCGGGTCGTGGGGGCGTTCTGCCGCCGCTGCGATGCCAGACAGCCGCTCCAGGTACTCCTCCCGGCGGTGCTCCGGGACCGTCTCGAGGCCCAGCCCGCCGACCATCTCCGCCGCCGTGTACCCGAACAGCCGCTCCGCTGCCCGGTTCCAGCTCGTAATCCGCCCCTCCAGGTCACGGCCGATGACCGCGTCCTCCGCCGACTCCACAATCGCCGCCAGCCGCGCCAGCTCCGCCTGCCGCGCCCGCTCCTCGCTCAGGTCGACAATCGCCCCCACCGACCCGACGACGGCGCCCGACTCGTCCCGCAGCGGCGTCCCCCGCACCAGCGCCGGGAAGGTCGCCCCATCGGCCCGCCGCAGCTTCAGCTCGACCGAGATATCTGCCCCCGCGGCCAGCTTCGCCACTTCGCGCATCGCCGCCTCCCCGGCGGACCCCGCCACCAGGTCCAGGGCGTTCAACCCGCGCATCTCCGCTTCACTGCGTCCGAAGAGCCGCTCCGCCTCCCGGTTCCACGTCAGGATCCTGCCCTTGCGGTCCGTCGCGACCGCCGCAACCCCCAGGTGCGCAAACAGCTCCGCCTCCCGCCGCAGCCGCTCCTCCATCGCTCGCCGCGGGCGCAGGTCCCGCGCCACCCCCTCCACCGCCCAAGGCCGGCCTTCCCGCGTCACGACCCGGCTGTTCACCTCCACCGGCACAACCTCGCCCGTTGCCGTGGTGATATGCAGTTGGAGCAGCGACGCATCGAGGAGCCCGTCGCGCTTTTGCTCCAGCTCCTCGGCGGCCCGCGCAGCCTCCGCCGGGTCGCGGACGAGCTGCAGCATATGCATGCCCACCAGCTGATCCTGACCGTAGCCCGTCAGCCGCTCCGCCGCCGGGTTCACCCACCGCAGCCGGCCGTCGAACCCCAGCGTGAACATGGCATCGTTCACCGCCGCCGCAGCCAGGCGTGCGCCGGCCTCCTGCGGCCCCAGCCGCTCCAGCACCGCCAGCCGCGCCAGCAGGGCAGCCACGTCGCCCGCCGGGTAGACGTCGCCAACCCCGGCCTCGAGCGCAGCCTCAACGCCGCCGGGGATGTCCGTGAGCCCGGCGATGACCGGCAGCGCCCCCGTTTCCGCCTCCGCGGCCCACCGCGATGCCTCCGCGCCGGATATGCCATCCACAACCGCGGCCTCCGCCGGCCTGCCGTCGCCCTCGTCCGCCGCCAGCACATGCCCCGCCGCCTGGAGCCCCTTTGCCAGCTCCTCTGCTCCGCCCGCGGCGGCAATAAGCCGAACCCTCACCCGTCCCTCCGCATCTCAGCGCGGATACTAGCCCAGGGTGCCTCCCCTTCGCGTAGGGGAAATCACCGAAATTCCGCGACCCGCCCGCCCCGGAGCCGCCCGAACAGGCCCCACGTTCCGCAACAGATGCCCGCCACGTCCCCAATCGCCACGGCCATTCGGCCCCTCCCGGCGTCAACCGCCCTGCGCAATACTGACCGCATGACCATCCTCTGCGCGCTCCCCCTCCCCGACCTCCACGCCCTCCCCGCAGCCGCCCGGCCGCTCGCCACTGCCCTCGGCCTGCCGCTCCTCGGCACCGCCGTCTTCGACCCCGCCGCGAGCGCCGACCCGGCCCGCCCGGCCGCACTCGTCGCCGCCATCCGCGCCGCCGCCGAAGACCTCGAAGCCATGCTCCCCGCCGGTGTCGCATCCGTCGGCCTCGCGCTCCGCCTCTACGGCGAACCCGAGTGGGCCCCGCCCGTCCGCCGGGCCATCGAACTCGATGCCCGCCTCCTCGCCGTTGACTCCCGCGAAGGCCCCGGCCTCAGCAGCCTCGGCGAAACCGTGCGGGCCGCACCGGTGCCCGTCCTCGCCATCGGCCCGCGCTACAGCCCCGCCGATGAGGCGCCTGTCCGCGTCCTGGCCCTCACCGATGGAAGCCCCACGGCCGCCGCTGTCGGTCCCGGCCTCGCCGGCCTGCTCCAGGGCGCCGCGGTCCCGGTCGAGCTGCTTGCCGTCGCCGTCCCCGCCCTCGGCGAAGCCCCGCGGGAGCGCGAACTCGAACTCGCGAATGCCCTCGAAGAGCTCGAGGCCGCGATGCCCGGCGTCCAGGTCGTCCACCGCCGCGTCGAGCCCGCGCGCTCGTTCGAATCGGTTGCCGCTGCCGCCATCCGCGTCGCTCGCGAATCCGCGGCCACCCACATCGCCCTCTCTACCCACGGCCGCGGCCGCGCCCTCCGCTTCCTCCTCGGCTCGGTTGCCGATGCCCTCGTCCGCTCCAGCCCCCTGCCGCTCCTCCTTGTCGCGCCCCCGGGGGAACACTCCGGTGTCTGAAGCCCGACCCGTGCCGGCCTGGCACACCCTCGCCGCCGACGAGGTCGCAACGGCACTCGGCGCAGGACCCCACGGGCTCACCAGCCGGGAGGCCGCCGACCGCCTCGCCAGCTCCGGTCCCAACGTCATCGACCCCGTCCCGCCGCCGCCCTGGTACGCCACCCTCCTCCACCAGTTCACCTCTCCCGTCATCTACATCCTCCTCGTCGCCGCGCTCGTCACCCTCGCCCTCGAGGAATGGATCGATGCGGGCGTCATCGCGGCCGTTCTCGCCCTCAACGCCACCATCGGCTTCACCCAGGAGCGCCGCGCCGAACGGTCCGTCCGCGCCCTCATGGGCCTCGTTGCGCCGCGCGCCCGCGTCATCCGCGACGGCCACGAACGCGACATCGACAGCCGCGACCTCGTCCCCGGCGACCTCGTCCTGCTCGAATCCGGCATGCGCGTCCCCGCCGATATCCGCCTCATCGCCGTCAACGACCTCGTCGTCGACCAGTCGCTCCTCACCGGCGAATCCGAAGGGGTCGCGAAATCCGCCGACCCCAACCCCGACCCCGCGACGCCCATCGCCGAGCGCTCCTGCATGGCCTATTCCGGCACCATCGTCGTCCGCGGGCGGGGCCGCGGCTACGTCGTCGCCACCGGCATGCAGACCGAACTCGGCGCCATCGCCGGCAGCATGCGGACCCAGGATATCCCCACAACTCCCCTCCAGGAGCGGATGGAGCGCTTTGCCCGCGCAATCGGAATTCTCGTCGCGGCCGGGGCCCTCGTCTCATTTGTCCTCGGCGTCATCGTCGGCGAATCCCCCTCGCAGATGTTCCTCGTCGCGGTCGCCCTCTCGGTCGCCGTCGTCCCTGAAGGGCTGCCCGTCGCCTTCACCATCGCCCTCGCCCTCGGCGTCCGCCGCATGGCCCGCCGCAACGCCATCATCCGCAAGCTCCCCGCCGTCGAAACCCTCGGCAGCACCACCGTCATCGGCTCCGATAAAACCGGCACCCTCACCGAAAACCGCATGACCGTCCGCGAAGCCTGGACGGCAGCCGGCACCCGCGCCGTGCCCCCGCCCGGCTCCAGCACGGCGCCGGACATCTCCGAACTGGAGCGCCTCCTCTTCGTCACCGGCGTCATGACCAACGAAGCTGACGCCTTCCTCACCGATGACGGTTATGAAACCAGCGGCGACCCCACCGAGGCCGCCCTCCTCCTCGCCGCCATCGCTGTCGGCCTCGAACCGGCCGACCTCCGCGCCGCCCCCGTCCTTGCCGATGTCCCCTTCGAGTCAGAACGCCAGTACTCGGCCAGCTGCCGCACCTGGGAGGGCCGCCCCGCCTGGTTCGTCAAGGGCGCCCCCGAGCGCATCGCCGAGCGCTCCGCCAGCATGCTCACGCCCGCCGGCGAAGCGCCGGTGGACCGCGCCGCTATCCTCGCAGCCGCCCACGACCTCGCCAGCCGCGGTTACCGCGTCCTCGCCATGGCCTGGCGCCCCCTCGACGCCCCGCCCGACCCCGACGACCACCCCCGCGACCTGGTCTTCCTCGGCCTCCAGGCGATGATGGACCCGCCGCGGCCCGGCGTCCGCGAAGCGATCCGCGGCTGCCAGCAGGCCGGCATGCGCGTCATCATGATCACCGGCGACCACGCCACCACCGCCAGCGCCATCGCTGCCGAGCTCGGGATTGCACCCCCGGGCGCCCCCGTCCTCCCCGGCCCCGAGGTCGATACACTGGACGACGACGCGCTCCGCGCACGCCTCCGCGAAACCTCCGTCATCGCCCGTGCAGCACCCGAGCACAAGCTCCGCGCCGTCCGTGCCCTCCGCGCCGACGGCCACGTTGTCGCCGTCACCGGCGACGGTGTCAATGACGCCCCCGCCCTTCGCGCAGCCGATATCGGCATCGCCATGGGCCGCTCCGGCACCGATGTCGCCCGCGAGGCCGCCGACATGGTCCTCGCCGACGACAACTTCGTCACCATCTACGCCGCCGTCGAAGAAGGCCGCGTCACGTTTGAAAACGTCCGCAAGGTCACCTTCTTCCTCGTCTCCACCGGCGCCGCCCTCCTCATCGCCATCCTCGCTTCCGTCGCACTCCAGTGGCCCGTGCCGATGGTCGCTGCCCAGTTCCTCTGGCTCAACCTGGTCACCAACGGCCTCCAGGACGTCGCCCTCGCCTTCGAACCCGGCGAGAAAGATGTCCTGCGCTACCCGCCGCGCAGGCGCTCCGAGGGCATCATCTCGCCCCTCCTCTGGGAGCGCACGGCCGTCGCCGGCATCATCATGTGCATCGGCACCCTCGCCCTCTTCCGCTGGGAGCTCGACCAGGGTGCCAGCCTCGAAGCCGCCCGCACCGTCGCCCTCACCACCATGGTCCTCTTCCAGGCCTTCCACCTCGGCAACGCCCGCGTCGAACGCCAGTCCGCCTTCGCCCGCAGCCCCCTCAAAAACCCGTTCCTCTTTTATGCAACCGTCGCGGCCCTCGCCCTCCACATCGCTTCGCTCTACCTCCCGCCGACCCAGTACGTCCTCCGCGTCGAGCCGCTCCCCCTCGAAGCCTGGCTCCGGATGATCCCGGTGGCAGCCTCCGTCATCGTCGTCGTCGAACTCCACAAGCTCCTCGTTCGCCTTCGCGGCGGCAGCCCGCTCTACCGCACCCTCGTGCGCCGCGCCTGACGCTGCCGCCCGTGCGGCGTACGATGCTCGCCACATCCCACCCGGAGCGCCGCCTGTGAAATTCGCCGTCTGGCCCAGCATGAACGACCCCTGGGCCGAAACCCTCGCCATCGCCCGCCACGCCGAAGCCACCGGCTGGGACGGCGTCTACTACGCCGACCACTTCATGCCCAACGATACCGACCTCTCCGCCCCCGTCGGCGAATGCTGGACGACCCTTGCCGCCCTCGCCGCCGCCGTCCCACGCATCCGCATCGGCCCCCTCGTCACCGGCAACACCTACCGCCACCCCGCCGTCCTCGCCAAGATGGCCGCCACCGTCGACATCATCAGCGGCGGCCGCCTCGTCCTCGGCCTCGGCGCCGGCTGGCAGGAAAACGAACACCGCGCCTACGGCATCGAATTCTCCACCGTCGGCGGCCGCCTCTCCCGTCTCGAAGAAGCCTGCCACATCATCACCAGCCTCTTCGCCAATCGCCGCACCACCTTCGCCGGCCGCTATTACCAGCTCACCGATGCCCCCCTCGAGCCGAAACCGGTCCAGTCGCCGGTTCCGCTCCTCATCGGCGGGGGCGGCGAACAGCGCACCCTTCGCATCGCGGCACGCTACGCAAACGAGTGGAACGTCTGGGGCACCCCCGAAGTCCTCGCCCGAAAAGGCCAAATCCTCGATCGCTACTGCGAAGAGCTCGGCCGCGACCCCCGCACCATCCGCCGCTCCGCACAGGCGCTCCTTGTTATGACCGACGACCGCTCCCTCATCGAACGCGTCCGCGCCTCAGGGCGCCCCGTTCTCGGCGGGACAGGTCCCGAGCTCCGCGCGCTCGTCGAACAGTACGCCGAGGCCGGCGTCAACGAGCTCATCATTCCCGGATTCAGCATCGGCCGCACCCTCGAAGAGAAGCTCGCCACGCTCGACCGGTTCAACGAGCAGGTCATCACCCGCGTCAGCAGGGAGTAAGCCGTATGCGCACACTCGCCGCCGCGCCGCTCCGCCTGGTTCGCCGCCTCGTCCGCATCGCCGTCGTGACGCTCGTCCTCGTTGGCCTCTACGCCGTCCTCGATGCGCTCCTGCTCCCCGGCGAGCCAAGCGGCCGCCGGTCCGCCTGAGCCTTAGTCCTCGCCCCGGCCCTCGCGCTGCTCCCGCAGGAACCGCTCGATATCAAGCACGAGGTCCTCGCCGCGCGGCAGCTGCGGCGCCTCCGGCCCCGCTTCTTCGTAGCTCGCCTCGAGCCGGCGTACGTACTCCTGCGCCTCGGGATTCGCCTGGAGCGCACCCTCCACCTCGGCCAGGAACCGCTGAGCCGCTGCGTCGAGCTCCGCAAGGTCGAAGGTCACCTCGAGCAGCCCCGAAATCCGCCGCAGCAGCGCCGCCGTCGCCGCCGGGTTCTGGCTGGCCGTCAGGTAGTGCGGCACGTTCGCCCAGAGGCTCGCGCCCGGCAGCCCCGCATCCCGCAGCGCCGTGTGCAGCACCCCCACGATCCCGGTCGGCCCTTCGTACCGCGACGGCTGCAGCCCGAGCCGCTCACCCACCGCCGGGTCGAACGCGCTCCCCGTCACCCGCACCGGCCGCGTATGCGGCACATCCGCCAGCAGCGCCCCAAGCGACACCACCAGCTCGGCCCGCATCCACGTCGCCAGCTCCACCAGCTCCCCGGTATACGTCCGCCACTTCAGGTTCGGCTCCGTGCCGATGAACACCAGCACATCGTGCGGCCCCGTCGGGTTCCGGGCGTAAAACGCGTCGTTCGCCGGCCAGATCACCTCCCGCTCCCCCCGCACCGTCAGCCGAACGTGCGGGCGCACCTCCCGGAAGTCGTAAAACGGCTCCGGGTCGAAGCTCCCGAACTTCCGCGCCCCGAACCGCCGCACCACGAATCGCGCCGCGTTCGTCGCCGCCGAAGCTGCGTCGTTCCACCCCGCAAAGGCGCAGATGAACACCGGCGAGCGCAGCTCCGGGAGGTTCTCCAGCCGCAGATGCTCCATGCCCTCAGCATACACCCCGGCCGGTCACCTGCAGCTCGTCCCGCCTGCTACCATCCGAACACATGGTCGATTCCGCCACCGTCCTCCACGTCGACCTCGATGCCTTCTTCGTCGCCATGGAGCTCCTCCGCCGCCCCGAGCTCCGGGGAAAACCGGTCGTGGTCGGCTACCTCGGGCCCCGCGGCGTCGTCAGCACCGCCAGCTACGAGGCCCGCCGCTACGGCATCCGCTCCGCCATGCCGACCCTCCGCGCGCGCGAACTCTGCTCCTCAGCCGTCTTCCTCCCTCCCGACTTCTCGTGGTACGCACCCGCCTCGAAGACCTTCCACGCCATCCTCCGCAGCTACACCCCCGTCGTCGAATCAGTCAGCGTCGACGAAGCGTACCTCGATGTCGCCGGCTCCGAGCAGCTCTTCGGCACCCCCGTCGCCATCGCCGAGGCCATCCGTCGCCGCGTCCGCGACGAAATCGGCATCACCGCATCCGTCGGCATCGCCGCGAACCGCCTCGTCGCCAAGGTGGCCAGCGACGCCGCGAAGCCGGACGGCCTCCTCCGCGTCCCGCCCGGCGAAGAGTCAGCCTTCCTCGCGCCCCGGCCCGTCCGCGACCTCCCCGGCATCGGCCGCCGGACGGCAGAGATCCTCGAACGCCTCGGCGTGACCACCATCGGCGACCTCGCCGCCCTGCCCGAGTCGGTCCTCGTCGCGAAGTTCGGCCGCCACGGCGCCGACCTCCGCCGGCGCGCCCTTGGCATCGCCGATGACCGCGTCGTCGCCCTCCGCCCCGACCGCCGCTCCATCTCCCGCGAACACACCTTCGCCCGCGACGAGCCCTCCGCCGACGTCCTCCGCGCCACCCTGCTCCGCCAGGCCGAGCGCGTCGCCGACGACCTCGCCCGTGAGCAGCGCGCCGCCCGCACCGTCGTGCTCAAGCTCCGCTTCCCGCCCTTCGAAACCCTCACACGCTCCCACACGCCCGGCCGGCAGCTCCTCTACACCGAAGAGCTGTACCGCGAAGCTCTCCGCCTCTTCGAAGCCGCCTGGGACGAGCACGCCCGCCGGCCCGTCCGCCTGGTCGGCCTCGGCGTCACCGGCCTCACCGAACGCGCCCGCCAGCTCGCCCTCGGCGAGAGCACCGCACCGGCTGCTCTCCAGCACGCCCTCATCGACCTCCGCGACCGCTTCGGCGATACCGTCATCCGGCGTGCCGCAGAGCTCGAACAGCCGCCGCCCCGCGAGAGCCCCGGCCGCGCGCCGCATTGACACCCTCCGCCGACAGGCGAAAGAATTGGCACGCTTTGGAGAAGTTTGACGACCCCTTGCCCGAGCTTGATGCCGGCGGCAGCCGCTGGCTCACCCTCGGCGCCGCCAGCAAACTCCTCGGCGTCAGCGAATCCACCATCCGCCGCTGGGCCGATGCCGGCGAAATCCGCTCCTACCGCACCAGCGGCGGCCACCGCCGCATCCTCGCCGAAGACCTCAAGCACATCGTCGCCAGCATCGCCCCCCGGCAGGCTGCGCGAGACCCCTCCCGCATCAGCGACCTCGCCACCGCCCGCGTCCGCCGCCGCCTCCACCCCCGCGGGCGCGCTGCCCACGCCGCGCCCGCCTTCGACCAGCTCAGCCCCGATGCCATCGACCGCCTCCGCCTCCTCGGCCGCCAGGTCGTCGACCTCTTCTCGCGCATCATCGCCGGCGAGGCCCGCCGAGAACGCGCCCTCGAGGATGCCCGCTCCATCGGCCGCGAGTACGGCCGCACCCTCGTGAGCGAGCACATCAGCCTCACCACCGCCGTCGCCACCTTCAACGCGCTCCGCCGCTCTCTCGAAGAAACGGCCGCCCAGATCGCCACGGAGGCCGGCCTCTCCGCCGAAGAGGCCGTCGACGCCGTCGAGAACGTCCTCTCCCTCGCCGACGTGATGCTCGAGGGCATGGCCTCCGTCTACGAAGCCCAGTCGCGCTGAGCCCCAGGCGTCGCCGCCGCGCCCGGGCCTACCGCCCCTCCCAGGCCGCGTCGTTGAGCGCCATCAGCCCGCCCGAGACGAGCGAGTGCCCGCCGAGCACGACGGGCACCGGCGCCTCCAGCGCTGCCTTCGTGAACCGCCGCAGCTCCGGCTCCGCCACCCGCTCCCACGCCCCCAGGTCGCTCTGGAACCGGTCCTCCCGCGAGGGCGTAATCCCCAGGTGCGCCTCGATCACCCGTGTATCGATCACCACCGCGTCACCCAGCTCCGCCATCCGCTGAAAGAACCGCTCCGGCCCAATTTCCTCCAGCAGAAAGCCGAGCACGCTCCGCGCCCGGTACCCCTCCGGCGCCGTCGCCAGCCCCCGCTCCTCGCTGATCACCCGCACCCGGCATGCCGTCTCCCGCTCCAGGTACTGCCACGCCTGGCTCCCCACCCGCCCCGCGACTACCAGCTGTGCCGAGCGGTCGCACAGCACCGGCATTACCGCCCGCAGCCGCTCCGTCAGCGCTGCCGCAGGGGCCGCAGCAGCCCGCAGCGCCGGCGGGACCCCCGGCGCCAGCCCAAGCACCGCCAGGTCCGTCGGCGTGTCGAGGTCGAACTGTGTCGCCGTCGTCCGCGGCAGGATCACCGGCGCAAGTTCCGCCTCGTCCCGGAGCCTTCGCGGCAGCAGGTTGTCCCTCCCGAACGGCCCCAGCCGCCGCACCGCATCCCCCGGCGTCCACCCCGTCAGGTCCGCCGAGTAGAAGTTGTTCGTCACAAACCGGCCGTCGCGCGCCTGGAGCTGCTCCACCACCAGCGCGAACTCATCCGCCCCCAGCAGCGGCACCGACCCCGACCCCATCACCGCCGGGCGCATCAGGCCGTACCGCTCGATCAGCCGCACCAGCCGCTCCTGGTACACGAACGGCTCCCCGGCCGGGTCCGGGTCGACCAGCACGCCCGGCTCCGGCGGTTCGAACGCCCCCGGCTCGTCCGTCGCCACGATAACCGCCTCGAAGCCGGCCGCCAGCGCCGCCCGCGCCGTCTCCCTGGCCGCGGCCACCCGCGCCCGGGCCATCAGCCGCTCCGCGTCGCCCGTGCCCGTGCCCCCGTGAAAAATCACCAGCACCGGCTGCTCGTAGCCCATGGCGCACAGCGTAGGACGCGCACCGTTTCGCCGCGAATCCCGCCCCCTCCGCCAGCCCGCGACAGCACCTGTCGCCGCCCCTCGCTAGCCATAAGCCAGCGCGAACGTGAACGTCCCGTCAAAACCCTGCACACCTGACCATAACCGCTGGAACCGGTATGCTAACTTCCCTACCCTGCCCCCGGGATCGCCCCGGGCGGGCTTCCACCCCGCCGGGACCCGCCGGGCCATCCCGCAAACCCCGAGGTCACCATGAAGGTCGTCTTTTTCGAAGACGTTGAAGGCACCGCACAGGCCGGCGAAGTCAAAGAAGTCAAGAACGGCTTCGCCCGCAACTACCTCCTGCCCCGCGGCATCGCCGGCCCCACCACCAAAGAGAACCTCCGCCGCGCGAACGCCATCGCCCAGCGCGAAGCCCGCCGCCAGGAGAAACTCGACGCCGAGGCCCGCGCCATCGCCGCCAAACTCGAAAACCTCGTCGTCAGCATCGAAGCGCGCGTCGGCGAAACCGGCCGCCTCTTCGGCTCCGTGACCAACCGCGATGTCGCCGCGGCCATCCACGCCGCCACCGGCGTCGAGCTCGAGCACCAGCAGGTGCTCCTCCCCGAGCCGATCCGCGAACTCGGTCAGCGGCCCGTCGATATCAAGTTCACCCGCAACGTCAGCGTCACCGTCACCGTCGACGTCGTCCCCGACGCTGCCTCGAAGCCCGTGGTCGAAAAGCTGGAGGCCGCCCGCGCTGCTGAAGCGCCCGCCACCGAGTCCGCCGAATAACCGCGAAAGGAGGGCCGTAGGGACAGGACTCGCACCCCCGCCGCGCACGCCAGCGTCTCCTGCGTCCCTCCTTCACCCATGACCCTCGCACCCCTCGAACGCCTCCCTCCGCATGACATCGAGGCCGAGGAGGCCGTCATCGCCTCCCTCATGGTCGACCCCGATGCCATGCTCGCCGTCGTCAACATCCTCAAGCCCTCCGACTTCTTCCGCGAAAAGCACGGCTGGATCTACGACGCCTGCCTCGCCCTCTGGAACCGCGACGAAGTCATCAACCAGATCACCGTCGCCCACGAACTCGCCGTCCGCGACCAGCTCGAAGATGTCGGCGGCCAAACCTTCCTCGCCGACATCATCCGCCGCCTGCCCACCTCCATCGGCGTCGAGTTCTACGCCCGCATCGTCAAGCGCGACGCCACCTACCGCGGTCTCATCCACGCCGCCGCCGCCATCATGCAGATGGCCTACGAGGCCCCCGCCGAAATCGAGACCGTCTTCACCCGCGCCGAATCCCTCATCCAGCGCCTCCGCGGCGGCGAATCCTTCCGCGATTTCGTCCACATCCGGCAGGTCCTCGATGCCTACCTCGAACAGGACCCCGCCGAGGCCGAGCGCCTCCAGATCTCCGCCATCCGCTCCGGCTTCACCGACCTCGATACTCTCCTCGGCGGCTTCAAGCGCTCCGACCTCGTCATCATCGGCGCCCGCCCCAGCGTCGGAAAATCCAGCTTCGCCCTCGGCATCGCCCGCAACGCCGCCATCCTCCAGAAAGCGAACGTCGCCGTCTTCTCCCTCGAAATGTCCGCCGAGCAGCTCGCCGTCCGCCTCCTCAGCGCAGAGGCCGGCGTCGAAAGCAACCGCCTCCGCCTCGGCCAGAACACCGAATTCGAAGAGCGGAAGGTCATCAACGCCGCCTCCCGCCTCTCCGAGGCCAACATCTGGTTCGATGACTCCCCCTTCCTCACCGTCGCCGAGCTCCGCGCACGCGCCCGCCGCCTCGCCGGGCAGGCCGGCGGCCTCGACCTCATCATCATCGACTACCTCCAGCTCATGCAGGGCGAATCCACCGGCTCCCGCGAAAACCGCGTGCAGGAGATCTCCTACATCTCCCGCACCCTCAAGAGCCTCGCCCGCGAACTCGATGTCCCCATCATCGCCCTCGCCCAGCTCTCCCGCGCCATCGAAAACCGCCACCCCCGCATCCCGATGCTCTCCGACCTCCGCGACTCCGGCTCCATCGAACAGGACGCCGATATCGTCATCTTCCTCAGCCGAGAGGAGCTCTACGTCACCCCCGAGCAGTGGGCCCAGCAGCACCCCGACCTCCCCGAGTCCGCTTACCCCCGCGGCGTCGCACAGGTCATCGTCGCCAAGAACCGCCACGGCCCCATCGGCACCATCGAACTCCGCTTCCGCGCACCCTTCGCACGCTTCGAAGACTGGGTCCTGAAGACCGATGACGACCTCCTCTAACCACGACGCCTTCGCCGGCTTCCCGGGCATCGGCAAGGCCACCGCCATCCCCAACCTCTTCTTCGCTACCGTCCTCCCCCGCATGGACGCCCCCGGCGACCTCCTTGCCTTCCTCTGGGTCGCACGCCTCACACAGGAGCTGAAGGCCGAGCCCCGCTGCGTCTCCGCCGACGCCATCTGGGCCCACGAGCCGGCCCGCCGCTCCTTCGAACGCCTCGCCGGCGGCCGCCCCGGCCTCGATGCCGGCCTCCAGCGCTGCCTCGAACTCCGCGCCCTCCTCGCCCTCGAAGTGCGCGGCCCCGGCGGCCCCGAAGCCCTCTACTTCGTCAACACCCCCGCTGCCCGCCGCTCGATCGCCCGCGCCCTCGCCGGCGAACTCGAACTCCGGCCCGGCGCAGCCGTCGCCCCGCTCCGCGCCCGCGAAGAGCGCCCCGGCATCTTCCGCCTCTACGAAGAGCACATCGGCACCATCACCCCCCTCGTCGCCGAAAAGCTCGTTGAGGCCGAAGCCGCCTATCCCCCAGATTGGATCGAAGACGCCTTCCGCGAAGCCGCCGAACGCAACATCCGCAACTGGCGCTACATCCAGCGCATGCTCGAGACCTGGGCTCTGGAGGGCCGCCCCGATGAAACGACTGGACGAGATGCTCTCGAAGATGCGAAACGCCGCTTCCTCGGCGGACCCTTCGGCAACATCGCCCGCTACCGCTGACGCCCCCGACCCCGAAGAGGAGACCGCCTGCCCCATCTGCCGCGGCGCCGGCTTCGTCCGCCGCCCCTACCCCGTCGGCCACCCCCGCTTCGGCCGCGCCGAACCCTGCGACTGCGTCCTCGATGAAGCCGAAGACCAGCGCCGCGAACGGCTGACCCGCCTCAGCAACATCGGCGCCCTCGCCCGCTTCACCTTCGCCACCCTCAACCCCCGCGGCCGCACCGGTGCCGATGACGCCTTCGAAGACGCCGTGGCCGCCGCCCGCGCCTTCGCCGAGCGCCCCGAAGGCTGGCTCGTCCTCAGCGGCCCCTCCGGCACCGGCAAGACCCACCTCGCTGCCGCCCTCGCCAACCGCCGCATCGAACTCGGCCATCCCGTCCTCTTCATGGTCGTCGCCGACCTCCTCGACCACCTCCGCGCCGGCTACGACACCGACGACGAAGACCTCTCCTTCAACCGCGTCTTCGAACAGGTCCGCAACGCCCCGCTCCTCATCCTCGACGACCTCGATGGCGCCTCCGGCACCCCGTGGGCCCGTGAAAAGCTCCTCCAGGTCATCAATCACCGCTTCAACCTCGCCCTCCCCACGGTCATCACCACGAGCACCCCGCCATCCACCCTCGACCCCCGCCTCGCCACCCGCCTCCTCGACCCCGCCCTGGCGCGCCTTGTCACCCTCGGCGGGGGCCCCGCCGCCGGCTACTTCGAAATCGGCGGCATGACCCGCGAGCGACTCGCCGCATTCCAGTTCCGCACCTTTGATGTTCGCGCCCCCGGCCTCCGCGACGAAGAGCGCGCCTCCCTCGAAGCCGCCTTCGAAGCCGCTCGTCAGTACGCCGAGGCCCCCCAGGGCTGGCTCGTCTTCTGCGGCACGAATGGCTGCGGCAAGACCCACCTCGCCGGTGCCATCGCCAACCGCGCCCTCGAACGCGGCCAGTCGGTCGTCTTCGCCGTCGTCCCCGACCTCCTCGACTACCTCCGCGCCTCCTTCGCACCCGGCCGCGAACTCCCCTACGACGAACTGTTCGAACGCGTCCGCACCGCCGACCTCCTCGTCCTCGACGACTTCGGCGCACAGGCCGCCACCCCCTGGGCGCAGGAGAAGCTCTACCAGGTCGTCAACTACCGCCACGTCGCCGGCCTGCCAACCGTCGTCACCTCCGACCGCTCCCTCGAGGAGCTGCAGGCCGTCAATTCCCGTATCGTCGCCCGCATCGCCGACCCCCGCGCCGGCGCCATCATCGTCATCCTCGCACCCCACTACCACCTCGGGCGCGGCGCCTCCGGACCGGCCCGCACGCCCCGCCGCGCACGCTAACCCGCCGCCCGGTACGATGCCGGCGTGACCTGGAAGCGCGGGCTCCTGTTCTTCGCCGCCGGCACCCTCCTGCTCCTCGTCGGCCTCGCCGTCTTCCTCGCCCGCGAAGCCGAGCGTATCGCCGTCACCACACCCCCCTCCGCCGGCCCGCTCACCGGGTCCGCCGGGGGCGAAACCGCATCGCCTATCGCCGCCGCTCCAGGGCTCACCGCCATCCACCAGGGCATCCGCTACACCGTCCTCCAAATCGCCGACCCCGAACCCGCGGGCATCTACCCCGTCAAGCCCGGCCTTCGCCGCATCGGCATCCTCCTCCGGCTCGAACCTGTCGAGGCAGGCGCCGCCTGCAACTTCGCCTCCATCCGCCTCCGCGGGAGCGACGGCGTCCGCTACGGCTGGGCCCTCGCCAGCCAGGAGCCCGCCCTGCGCATCGGCACCCTCGCCGCGGGCGACAGCGTCGCAGGCTGGGTCGCCTACGACCTCCCTCCCGGCGTCCGCCCGGCCGCCCTTGAGTACGGCACCGCCGCCCGCGCCGAGCCGTTCCTCACCCTGCCCTGATCTCCGGGATGTCCAGCCCGCGCTGCCGCGCCCACGCCCGCAGCGCCGCCTCCGTGCTGTCGAACGCCAGCTCGTCCCACGGGATCGCCTCCGGCGCGAACCACCGGACCTCGCTCGTCTCGTGCCCCGGCGCCCCCTCGCCCAGCGCCCGCCCCTCGTACACAATCACCACAATCCCCGGCCCGGTCCGCGTGAACACCCCCACCAGCCGCAGGTCCGCCACCTCCAGGTGCGCCTCCTCCAGCGTCTCCCGCATCGCCGCCTCCTCGGCCGTCTCCCCGAGGTCCATGTACCCGCCGGGGAACACCCAGGTCCCGCTCCGCGGCTCGACCGTCCGCCGCACCAGCAGCAGCCGGCCGTCCTCCCGCACCGGGATGATGCCCGCCACCGGCCGCGGGTTCAGGTAGTGCACAAACCCGCAATCGAGGCAGACCATCCGCCGCTTGGTGTCCCCCTCCGGGATCGCCGTCGTCAGCCGCTGCCCGCAGTGCATGCAGTACCGGCTGAACGCGTGCGGGTGGCTGGTCATGGGCGCATGCTCGCCGGCGCCTGCTGCATCCCGAGCGATTCCGGCCCCTCGATCCATTCCTCCCCGTCCTCCCAGACTTCCTTCTTCCACACCGGCACCCGCTTCTTCACCTCGTTCACAATCCACAGCCCCGCCTCGTACGACTCCCGCCGGTGGCCGCAGCTCACCGCCACCACCAGGCTCGTCTCGCCGATCTCCAGCCTCCCGGTCCGGTGCAGGATCGCGCAGTCCTCGAGCCCGAACCGCGCCTTCGCTTCCTCCGCAATCGCCCGCATCTCCTTCTCCGCCATCGTCGGGTAGGCGTCGTACACCAGGTGCGAGACCGCGCGCCCCAGGTTGGTGTTCCGCACCACCCCGAGGAAGACGTTGATCGCCCCGGCCGCCGGCGAGGCCACTGCCCGCGCCGCCTCGTCCGCCGAAAGCGGCTCCTCCGTCACCCGGATCAGCATCGTCAACCTCCCGAAACCGGCGGGATCAGCGCGAGCGTCGCCCCGGCTCGCACCGGTGCGTCCTCCCGCGCGTACTCCTCATCCAGCGCATACATCAGCGTCGGCACGGCCGCGGCCAGCTGCGGATACCGCGCCACCACCCGGTCGCGCACGTCCCGCACCACTTCCCCCTCGCCGACCTCGACCTCGAGCCGCCGGGTCCCGGCCCGTTCCGCCAGCGAAGCGAAGAGCAGCACCGTGACCGAACCCATGCCCCCATTGTAGCCCCGCCCGGTGCCGGCGGTTGCTATCCTCCCCGCGATGCGCCCCCGCGCCCTGCTCGAACGCGCCGTCGACCTCCTCTTCCCGCTCCGCTGCGCCGGTTGCGGCGCCTTCGATACCGCCCTCTGCCCCGCCTGCGAAGCCCGTCTCCAGCCCGCCGTTGGCCCCGGCCGCTGCGGCAACTGCTCCGCCGCCTGGGACGGCGCCGATTTCTGCCC
Source organism: Tepidiforma thermophila (assembly GCF_002563855.1). Taxonomy (NCBI): domain Bacteria; kingdom Bacillati; phylum Chloroflexota; class Tepidiformia; order Tepidiformales; family Tepidiformaceae; genus Tepidiforma; species Tepidiforma thermophila. The sequence continues at coordinate 10,712 of NZ_PDJQ01000001.1, read as the reverse complement.
CCGCTGCTTCGGCTGGCGCGAACTCGCCGGCATCCGCTCCGTCTACGAACACGTCGGTGCCGCCCGCGCCCTCGTCCACCGCCTCAAGTATCAGCGGTACCGGGCGCTCGCCCCGCTCATGGCCGAGCGGCTCGCCCGGGTCGCGTCAGACCTGCCCGTCGATGGCTGGGTCGCCGTCCCCCTCCACCGCAGCCGCGAACGCGACCGCGGCTTCAACCAGGCCGAGCTCCTCCTTCGCCATGCCGGCCTCCCGCCCGCCCCCGCCCGCCTGCGCCGCGTCCGCAACACCGGCACTCAGGTGCGCCGCACGGCCGCCGCCCGCGCCGCCGCCCTGGCCGGCGCCTTTGCCGCCGAAGGTCCGCCGCTCGATGGCCTCGTCATCGGCCTCATCGATGACGTCATTACCTCCGGCGCCACCGCCCGCGAATGCGCCCGCGCCCTCCTCGACCACGGCGCCCGCGCCGTCTGGGCCGTCAGCTTCACCCGCGCCAGCCTCGACCTCGCCGCCCTGTCGGCGCCAATCGACGACTGACCCTTCCCCCGGCCGTCGTCCTTCGTCCAGCCTCTCGCCGGCTTTACCCTCGGCCCGCCTACAATACGGGCACCCTGTAGCCCCGGAGCCTGCCGTGCCGCCCGGCGCACCCCCACTCTCGCCCGCCGCCGCTCTCGCCGCCGACACCCTCGCCCGCGTCCGCGCCGAGGTCCACCGCGTCATCATCGGCCAGGACCGCCTCATCGACCGCCTCCTCATCGGCCTCCTCTGCAACGGCCACATCCTCGTCGAGGGCGTCCCCGGCCTCGCCAAGTCCCTCACCGTCTCGACCCTCGCCCGCGCCCTCGACCTCCAGTCCGTCCGTATTCAGTTCACGCCCGACCTCCTCCCGGCCGACCTCGTCGGCACCGAAATCTTCAACGCCCGTGATGGCCAGTTCACCATCCGCAAGGGGCCCATCTTCGCGAACTTCGTCCTCGCCGACGAAATCAACCGCGCCCCGGCCAAGGTCCAATCCGCCCTCCTCGAAGCGATGCAGGAGCGGCAGGTCTCAATCGGCGGCCAGACCTTCCCACTCGATGACCCCTTCCTCGTCATCGCGACCCAGAACCCCATCGAGCAGGAGGGCACCTATCCCCTGCCCGAGGCCCAGCTCGACCGCTTCCTCCTCAAGGTCCGGGTCGACTACCCCTCCCGCGCCGAGGAGCGGCAGGTCCTCGAGCTGAGCCTCGCCCCGGAGCCGCCGCGCGTCGGCGTGGTCGCCTCCCGCCAGGCCATCCTCGATGCCCGCGCTGCCGTCCACGGCGTCGCCCTTGATGACGCCATCCGCGACTACATCACGCAGCTCGTCGCCGCCACCCGCCGTCCCGCCGACTACCGCCTCCCCGACCTCCAGCCCCTCATCGCCTTCGGCGCCTCCCCGCGTGCCTCGATCAGCCTCGCACTCGCCGCCCGCGCCCACGCCTTCCTGCACGGCCGCAGCTACACCACCCCCGACGATGTGAAGGCCGTCGCCCATGAGGCACTCCGCCACCGCATCATCACCACCTACGAAGCCGACGCCCGCGAACTCACGCCCGACGACCTCATCGACCGCCTCCTCGAAGGCGTCGACCTGCCCTGAACCGTTTCCCGCCGGGGGTCGCATGGTTCGTCTCCGCATCCCCTTCCGCCGCACCGCCGCCGCCCCCCGGCCCGCCTCCGCCTTCGATGACCCCCTCACGCCGGAGCTGCTCGCCCGCGTCCGCGCCATCGAGCTGCGCGCCCGCCGCCTCGTCAACACCCTCTTCCTTGGCGAATATCACGCCGTCTTCCGCGGCCGCGGCCTCGAATTCGATGAACTTCGCCCCTACGTCCCCGGCGACGACGTCCGCGCCCTCGACTGGAATGCCTACGCCCGCACCGGCGAGCCGTTCATCCGCCGCTACCGCGAAGACCGCGACCTCACCGTCATCTTCGCCGTCGACGTCTCCGCATCGCAGTTCGCCGGCGCCGCGCCCGTCCCCAAGAGCGCCCTCGCCGCCGAAATCGCTGCTGTCCTCGCCCTTGCCGCCATCCGCAACAAGGACCGCGTCGGCCTCCTCCTCTTCGCCGGGCGCCCCCAGCGCTACGTCCGCCCCGCCGGCGGCGCCACCCACGTCCTCCGCGTCATCCGCGAAATCCTCCGCGCGCGCCCGGCACATCCCGGCACCGACCTCGCAGCTGCCCTCCAGTACCTCGTCGGCGTCCAGCGCCGCCGCGCCACCGTCTTCCTCATCTCCGACTTCCTCGCCCCCATCGAGCCGGCCCGCCTGCGCGCCGCCGCGAGCCGCCACGACCTGATCGCCGTCACCATCCGCGACCCGGTCGACGAAGCGCTCCCCGATGCCGGCATCATCACCGTCGCCGACGCCGAAACCGGCGCCGCCCTCGAACTCGATACCTCCAGTCCCGCCGTCCGCGATGCCTACGCCCGGCGCATCCGCCAGCTGGATGCCGACCTCGCTGCCCTCTTCGGCCAGCTCGGCATCGACGACATCCGCGCCGTCACCGGCGAGGACTACGTCCCCGCCCTCCTCCGCTTCTTCCGCCGCCGGGGGGCCGCCGCATGAACCGGCGCATGCTTCTGGTCGCTGCCCTCATGGCGCTCGCAGCCATCGTCGCCGGACCCGCGGCCCGGGCCCAGCCCGCCCCTGCCCCCGAGGTGACGGTCCAGCCCGCCAGTGCGCGCATCGGCGACCACCTTCAGCTGACGGTCCGCCTCGCCCTGCCGCCGGGGCAGCAGCCCGAATTCGCGCCCGGCACCGCAGGCTGGGGCGCAGTCGAACTTGTCCGCCTCGAACCGCCGCGCCAGCTCCGCACCACGTCCGCCGGCACCGAGTGGCTCCTCGAAGCGGTCGTTGCCCCCTTCGCTCTCGGCGACCTCGCCTTCTCGCCGACGCTCGCCGTCACCACCGGCTCCGCGGTCGCGACGCTCGAGCCGCCCCCGGTCACTATCGCGGTGCTCCCAACCCTCCTGCCCGATGCCCCCCTCGAGCTCACCCCGCTCCCGCCGCCGGTCGCCATCGCCGGCGCCGAATCGCCGCTCCTCCGCCCCGCGCTCGTCGCCGGCACTGCGGTCGTCGTGGCTCTCCTCATCCTCGCCCTCGTTTCCCTCGCCAGGCGCCGTAGCCGCCGACCCAGTCCCGCGCCCCCGGCCCCGCCAGCCGCCGCCGAACCCGCCCTCCCCGGCCTGCTGCTCGCCGAATCAGCCATCGATACCGACCCCGTCGCCGCCTACCGCGCCCTCGCCGCCACGGTCCGCGCCGAACTTGCCCGCCGCTTCGCCATCCCCGCGACCGCCCTCACCGCCGCCGAACTCCGCGCCCGCCTCGAAGCCTCCGGCGCCGACCGCTGGGTCGCCCGGCTCGCCGGCGGCCTCCTCGAGGAGTGCGACGCCGTCGTCTACGCCGGCTATCGCCCGGCTCCCGAACGCCGCCGCGCCGACCTCGCCATGGCCTACGAACTCATCGGTGAACCGCAGTGAACGGCCTCGATTTCGCCGCACCGGCCGCCCTCGCCCTCGTCCTCCTCGCGATCCCCCTCGCGGTTGCCGCCCGCCGCCGGCCTGTACCGCTGCCCGTCTCAACCCTCGCTCCGCTCGCCGGGGCCCGCCCCGGCTGGCGCCTCCGGTTCAGCCGCGCACTCCCCGCCCTCCGCATCCTCGCCGTCGTCCTCCTCGCCATCGCCGTTGCAGGCCCGCGCCGGGGCGATGCCCGCACCCTCGTCCCCGGGGAGGGCATCGACATCGTCATCTCCCTCGACCTCTCCAGCTCCATGCTTGCCCGCTTCGGCGACTCCAACCGCCTCACCGTAACCAAAGACGTGGTCCGCGAGTTCATCCGCTCCCGCGAAAACGACCGCGTCGGGCTCGTCGTCTTCCAGCAGGACGCCCTCCCCCTCTCCCCGCCGTCCACCGACTACGCCGCCCTCGACCGAATGGTCGCCGACCTCGACTCCGGCCTCCTCCCCGATGGAACCGGCATCGGCGTCGGCCTCGCAGCCGCCCTCTCTATGCTCCAGGAGTCCACCGCCGCCAGCCGCATCGTCATCCTTCTCACCGACGGCGAACACAACGCCCCCTCCATCCGCCCCGAGGATGCCGCCGCCCTCGCCGCTGCCCTCAAAATCCGCGTCTACACCATCGGCATCGTCAGCGAATCCCCCGGCGAACGCGCCCGCGAAATCGATGAAGACCTCCTCCGGGAGATCGCCGCCCAGACCGGCGGCCGCTACTTCGCCGCCAGCGACCCCGGCCAGCTCGCCGACGTCTATGACGAAATCTCCTCCCTCGAGCGCTCCCGGATCACCCGCGAAGCGTTCGACGACTACGACTACTTCGCCCCCTGGTTCGCAGGCGCCGGGGCCGCGCTCCTCGCCCTCGAACTTCTCCTCGCCGGCACCCTCCTCCGGAGGCTCCCCGCATGAGCGGCATCACCTTCGCCCACGAGTGGGTCCTCCTCATCCTTCCGCTGCCGCTCCTCGCGCTCGCCGCCTGGGGCGTCGGCATGGCGCGCGGACGGCGCCGCGCCCGCCGCCTCTCCCGCTTCCTGCCCGCACCCCCATCCGCCACCGCCGCCCTGCTGTACACCCTCGCCGCTTGCCTCGCCATCGTCGCCGCCGCCCAGCCCCGCTGGGGCACCCGCGTCTCCCAGGTCCCCCGCACCGGCGCCGACCTCGTCATCGTCATGGACATCTCCCGCAGCATGGATGTCCCCGATGTCCAGCCCTCCCGCCTCGCCGCCGCCAAAGCCGCCGCCGTGCAATCCATCGACCGCCTCGCCGGTGACCGCGTGGGACTCGTGATCTTCGCCGGCAGCGCCCGCATCCGCTTTCCCCTCACCACCGACGCCGCCGCTGCCGCCCGCGTCGTCGAATCGCTCGAAACCGGCGTCGTGCTCGTCGAAGGCGGCACCGATGTTGCCCGCGGCCTCGAGCTCGCCCTCGACCTCCTCGCCGACGACTCCTCCGCAGGCCGGCTCATCCTCCTCCTGACCGATGGCGACAACCTCGGCGGCGACGTCGCCGCAGTCGCCGAGAGCATCCGCGCCTCCGGCGTCGAGCTCCTCGTTGCCGGCGTCGGCACCCCGGATGGCGGCATCGTCCCCGCCGTTGACCCGCTGACCGGCCGCGTCAGCCCCCGCCTCGATGCCGCCGGCCAGCCGATCGTCTCCCGCCTCGATGAGCCGTTCCTCCGCGCCCTCGCTGCCGCCGCGGGCGGCCGCTACCTGGGCACCAACCTCGTCGTCGTTCCCGGCGTCGTCGAAGGCCGCATCCGCGCACTCGAGCGCACCCGCCTCGACGAGCGCACCACTACCCTCCCCGTCGAGCGGTTCCAGCTCTTCGCCGGCGCTGCCCTCGCCGCCGTCCTCCTGGGCACCTTGGTCGAACGCTTCCGCCCCCGCCGTCCCGCCCATCTCCTCCCTGCCGCTGCCGCGCTGGCCCTGCTCCTCGCAGGCTGCGCTTCCCCGGCCTACCAGGCGAACGAACGCGGCCGCGCGGCCCTCGAGGCCGGCGACCCCGAAACCGCCATCGAGGCCTTCCTTGAAGCACAGGTCGAGCGCCCGAGTGACCCCGATATCGCCCTCAACCTCGCCGCCGCCTACCACGCCGCCGGCCGCTACGAAGACGCCATCCGCAACGCCCGGCGCGCCCTCGAATCCAACGACCCGGAAATCCGCCGGCGCGCCTTCGCCAGTATCGGCCACCACCAGTTCGAAGCCGGCCGTCTGCCCGAGGCCCTCTCCGCTTTCCGCGACGCCCTCATCATCGACCCCTCCGACGACGCCTCCCGCCATGACTTCGAGGTCGTACTCCGCCTCCTCTACCCGCCCGAGCCGGCGCCGACGCCGACACCCCCGGCGACCCCCTCACCCGCCCCCGGGCAGTCACCCACACCCAATGGGCCGCCCGGGACACCCTCCCCGGGTGCCGGGGCACACCCGGTCCCGGCCAGGGCACCCCCCTGCCCGGCCAGGGCGGCCAAACCCCGCAGCCCGGCGCCACGCCCCAGCCCACCCCGGGCCAGGACGGGACTCCAGTGCCCGGCTCCGGCGGCACGCCCGGCCCGACCATCGCCCAGCTCAACCGCCAGATCGAGGCCATCGACCGCGAAGTGCAGCGGCTCCTGCTCCAGGCCGGCGAGCAGCCAACCCCCGCCCAGGCGCTCCGCATCCTCGAACTCCTCGCCGAGCGCAGCCGCCTTGCCCAGCTCCGCGATGCCCTCGCCGGCCGGCCCGGCACCGACTATTGACGTTCGGTCCCAGGCTCTCCCGCCCTTCGACCCCTCCCCGCAACGCCGCCCGCGGTGACCATGGCCACCGCAGGGCCCTGGCGGCCATGCCGTACACTCCATCCATGCGCGCAGTCTTCGTGATGATCAAGACCGACCCGGGGCACACCACGGCCGTCGCCAACCGTGTCGCCGAAGTGCCCTCCTTCTCCGAGTGCTACAGCATCACCGGCCAGTACGACCTCCTGGCAAAGCTCTACGTCGACGACATCGACAGCATCGGCCGCGTCATCGAACGCGACATCCACGCCATCCCCCACGTCCGCGAAACCTACACCATCCTCACCTTCGAAGCCTTCGGAGTGCGCTGACCTGTGACCTTCGCCGGCTGGACGCTCGACCCCCTCTGGCTCCCGGCCGCCATCCTCGTCCTCGCGGCCTACGCCCGCGCATGGCGGGCCGCCGCCGGCGCCCACTCCCCATGGCGCGCTGCCGCCTTTGCCGCCGGTGTCGCGGTCGTCCTGGCCGTCGCCGTGACCCCCATCGAGCACCTCGGCAACCGGGTCCTCTGGATCAACTTCCTCGGGTTCCTCCTGCTCACCATGGTCGCGCCGCCCCTCCTGCTCCTCGGCGCGCCCCTCACCCTCGCCTTCCGCGTCGCCTCCCCCGCCGGCCGTCGCCGCCTCCGCGCCCTCTACCGGAGCCGCCTCGCCGCCGTCCTCACCTTCCCCGTCTTCACCTGGCTCCTCTTCGCCGTCCTCACCTACCTCTGGCAGTTCACGCGCCTCACCGACCTCGCTGCCGAGCACGGGCTCCTCCGCGATTTCCAGCTCGCCTCGCTCCTCCTCACCGGCCTCCTCTTTTGGATGCCCGCACTCGCCATCGACCCCGCTCGCTGGCGCCTCCCCTACCCCCTCCGCGCCCTCTACGTCTTCGTCGAAATGACCCATAAGGCCCTCTTCGGCGGCATGTTCCTCAGCATGAACACCGCCATGCACAGCGGCTTCGCCGCCCGCGCCCCCGGTTGGGCCCCCGACCCGATCACCGACCAGCGCATCGCCATCATGATCCTCTGGCTCGCCGGCAACATCATCTTCGTGGCTGCCCTGGCCGCCATCGTCGTCGGCTGGATCCGCTACGAAGCGCGCAACCAGCGCCGCATCGACCGCCGCCTCGCGCTCCAGCGTGAAGTCGAACGCCGCCGCCGCGCCGCCCTCGAACAGGTTTTCCACCGCCCCATCTGACCGGGCCGCGCTACCGGAAGTTCCCGAACTTCAGCTCAATCCCCCAGTCCTGCGCCTTCACGTCCCGGATCACCTGCTGCAGTTCGTCCCGGCTCGGCGAACTCACCCGCACCGCATCCCCCTGGATCTGCGCCTGCGCCTTCTTGTACTTCTGCTCCTTGATGAACTTCACAATCTTCCGCGCAATCTCCTGCTCAATCCCCTGCACGATCGTCACCTCCTGCCGCAGCGTCCCGCCCGAGGCCTTCTGCGGCGTCCCCCGCACCAGGTTCTTCAGCGGTACGTTCCGCGCCACCATCCGCTGCGCCACCACCTGCCACATCGCCTCCAGCTTGTAGTCGTCCTGCGCGTGCAGCACGAACCGGTTCGTCCCGTGCTCGTAGTCGATCTCGGCGACCACCCCCTTGAAGTCGAACCGCGTCCCAATCTCCTTCCGCGCCTGGTTGATCGCGTTCGCTACTTCCTGGAGGTCCGCGCCCGTCGTGATGTCGAAACTCTCGTCCTTCGCCATGCCCACGAGCGTACCCCCGCCCCCCGCCAACGCGCACCCCACCCCCTCCCTCCCTCCCGCCGGATTCGTGTAGAGTACGTCCAATACCGTTTGGCCAGCCGGCCAAAACTCGCCCTTACCGGAGCCCGCCATGCACGTCGACCCCGACCGCGCCCGCCAGCTTCGCGCCGAGTACGACGAGGCCGTCCTGCGCGAAGGCAAAGAGCTCGCCGGCCCCTTCATGACCGTCTCCGGCCGCCCTATCAACCGCGTCTACGACCCGACCGACACCGCGGATCTCGACTACGAACGCGACATCAACCTCCCCGGCAACTACCCCTTCACCCGCGGCATCCACCGCACCGGCTACCGCGGCAAGCCCTGGACCATCCGCATGTTCAGCGGCTTCGGCTCCGTCGAAGAGACCAACCAGCGGTACAAGGACCTCCTCGCTGCCGGCAACAACGGCCTCTCCATCGCCTTCGATATGCCCACCCTCATGGGCTACGACCACGATGACCCCTGGGCCGAAGGCGAATTCGGCGCCTGCGGCGTCGCCGTCGACCACCTCGGCGACATGGAGATCCTCCTCGAGGGCATCCCCCTCGACAAAATCACCACCTCCATGACCATCAACAGCCCGGCGCCCGTCGTCTGGGCCCTCTTCATCGCTGCCGCCGAAAAGCGCGGCATCCCCCGCGCGAAGCTCGCCGGCACCCTCCAGAACGACATCCTCAAGGAGTACATCGCCCAGAACGAGTTCATCTACCCGCCGGCCGAATCGATGCGTCTCGTTACCGACACCATCGAGTTCGCATCGAAGGAGATGCCCCTCTGGAACCCCATCTCCGTCTCCGGCTACCACATCCGCGAAGCCGGCGCCACGGCAGCCCAGGAGCTCGCCTTCACCCTCGCCGACGGTATCGAGTACGTGAAGTGGGCCCTCGCCCGCGGCCTCGATATCGATAGCTTCGCACCCCGGATCTCCTTCTTCTTCAACGCCCACAACGACTTCTTCGAAGAAATCGCCAAGTACCGCGCCGCACGCCGCATCTGGGCCCGCCAGATGCGCGAACGCTTCGGCGCGAAGAACCCGCGCTCCTGGGTCCTCCGCTTCCATACCCAGACCGCCGGAGTCTCCCTCACTGAACAGCAGCCCGAGGTCAACCTCATCCGCGTCGCCATCCAGGCGCTCGCAGCCGTCCTCGGCGGCACCCAGTCGCTCCACACCGACGCCATGGACGAAGCGATCGCCCTCCCCTCCGACAAAGCCGCCCGCCTCGCCGTCCGCACCCAGCAGGTCATCCTCCACGAGACCGGCGTCATCAACACCGTCGACCCGCTCGGCGGCTCCTGGTTCGTCGAACGGCTCACCGCCGATATCGAACGCGACGCCCTCGACTACATCGAAAAGATCGAAGCGCTCGGCGGCGTCATCCCTGCCATCGAATCCGGCTACCTCCAGAAGGAAATCGCTGACGCCTCCGCCCGCTTCCAGCGCGAAGTCGACACCCGCGACCGCATCATCGTCGGGGTCAACGAGTACGTCCTCGACGAACCGAAAGAGATCCCCATCCTCCGCATGGACCCCGAGGGCGAGAAGCGCCACCTCGCCCGCCTCAAGAAGCACCGCGCCGAGCGAGACCCCGACCGCTGGGCCGCCGCCATGCAGGCCCTCGAAAACGCCAGCCGCGACCCAGGGCGAACACCATGCCCTACATCCTCGATGCCGTGAACGCCGGGGCAACCGTCGGCGAGGTCTGCAACATGTGGCGCCGCGTCTTCGGCGAATACCGGAGCACGTGGTGGTGTAATCTTTCCGGTCGATGCCCCGCGCCCACATCGCGCGCCGCACGAGCGTCTTCAGCGAATCGGTCATCCGCGAGATGACCCGCCTCGCCATGCTCCACGGCGCCATGAACCTCGCCCAGGGCTACCCCGATTTCCCGGCACCCGCGTTCATCAAACAGGCCGCCGTCGACGCCATCAACGCCGACATCAACCAGTACGCCATCACCTGGGGCTCACCCCGCCTCCGCCGCGCCATCGCCGAAAAAACCCGCCGATTCTACGGCCTCGACATCGACCCGACCGCGAGGTCACCGTCACCTGCGGCGCCACCGAGGCGATGATGTGCGCCATGCTCGCCGTCGTCGAGGACGGCGACGAGGTCATCGTCTTCGAGCCCTTCTACGAGAACTACGTGCCCGATGCCGCCATGTCCGGCGCGCGCCTCGTCTTCGTCACCCTCCGCGGCGAAAACTTCTCCTTCGACCGGCGAGCTCCGCCGGGCCTTCTTCATCGTCACACGCCGAACAACCCCAGCGGCAAGGTCTTCTCCCGCGCCGAACTCGAGCAGATCGCCCCCTCTGCCAGGAATTCGACACCCTCTGCATCACCGACGAAATCTACGAGCACATCTCTACGACGGCCGCGAGCACATCCCCATCGCCACGCTGCCGGGCATGTACCAGCGGACCATCACCATTAGCGGCCTCTCCAAGACCTTCTCTGTCACCGGCTGGCGGCTCGGCTACCTCATAGCCCCGCCGCACCTCACCGACGCGCTCCGCAAGGTGCACGACTCCTCACTGTCGGCGCCCCGCTCCGCTCCAGGAAGCTGCCGCCGTCGCCATCGAACAGGCGATGCGTACTACCCCGAACTCCGCGAGATGTACGCCGCCAAGCGCGCCATCCTCCTCGACGCGCTCCGCGCAGCCGGCTTCGCCTGCCACC